>NZ_JABUMR010000003.1:0-1260733 GCF_013336725.1 Myxococcus sp. CA040A
GGGTGGGGCGGGCGGTCTACGGCACCATCGACATGTTGAAGGACCTCATCGGCTCGGGGCGCAACCTGTTGCTCCTGGGGCGGCCCGGGGTGGGGAAGACGACGAAGCTGCGCGAGGTGGCGCGCGTGCTCGCCGATGACCTGGGCAAGCGGGTGATGGTGGTGGACACGTCGAACGAGATTGGCGGGGACGGGGACGTGCCGCATCCGGGCATTGGTGGAGCGCGGCGGATGCAGGTGTCGCGGCCGGACCGGCAGCACGACGTGATGATCGAGGCGGTGGAGAACCACATGCCCGAGGCCATCATCGTGGATGAGATTGGGACCTCGGCGGAGGCGTCGGCGGCGAGGACCATCGCGGAGCGGGGCGTGCAGTTGGTGGCGACGGCGCATGGCAACACGCTGGAGAACCTGGTGCTGAACCCGACGCTGTCGGACCTCGTGGGCGGGGTGCACACGGTGACGCTGAGCGACGATGAGGCACGGCGTCGGCGCACGCAGAAGACGGTGAGCGAGCGCAAGGCGCCGCCCACGTTCGACATCGTGGTGGAGATGGTGAGCCGCGACGAGGTGCGCGTGCACGCGGACACCGCGGATGCGGTGGACCGGTTGCTGGCCGGCAAGGACGTGGGTGGCGAGCGGCGAAGGCAGGACGCGGTGACGGGGCGCGTGGAGGTGGAGCCGGCGAAGGCGTTGCCTCCGGTGGAGTTGGGGCGAGGCCCGATGGTGAGACGTCCGGTGGGGACGGGCTCGGGAGCGGAGCGGCCCGCGGCGCGTGCTGTACCGATGGGCGTCACGAGGCCTGCTGGTGAGGGAGGCGCGCTGCGCGCGTCGAGGATGGGGTTGCCCTCGGAGATGGGAGTCACGCAGCCCGCTGGCGAGGGAGGCGCGCTGCGCGGTCAGCCCTCGGAGACGGGCGTCACGCAGCCCGCTGGCGAGGGAGGCGCGCGCCGCGAGCCAAGGACAGGACGCATCTTGGAGACGGGCGTCACTCAGTCCGCTGGCACGGAGGAGAGTTCGCACGCGGATGACACACGCCGAAGCGAGCACCTGGTGGGTGAGGACGACGAAGCCTCGCTGGATGATGAGGAAGTGACGGGCGCTCATGCCGGGACGGAGCAATCCGTCGCGCCCCCCATGCCGCTCACGGAAGCGGATGCCGAGCGTCACACGCGAGCTGGCGTCACTGCGCTGGGCATCGGCTCGCCGGACTCTCGGAGCACGATGGGCGCCTCGATGCCTTCCGCGTCACGGCCCACGCGCTTCGCTCCGCGCCGTGCCGACGACTCCCCCGACGCATGGCCCGCCGAGGAGCCCAAGGGGCTCACACGCCTCTATCCGCACGGCGTGAATCGAGACCTGCTGCTCCGAGTGCTGCGCGAGCTGCCGGTGGAGGTCCGGTTGGTAAGCCGACTGGAGTCCGCGGACCTGGTGGTGACGCTGCGCTCACGCGCGAACGACCCGAGGATGCGACGGGTGGTGGCGAAGACGGGCGCGCGGGTGGAAGCGGTGAAGCGCGCCAGCTCGACGGAGTTGCGTCGGGCGCTGAAGGGCTTCTTCAACGTGCTGGAGGGCGTGGACGAGGAAGAAGTCCGAGACGCCATCGCGGAGGCCGAGCACGCGGTGAAGCGGGCCTTGGGCGAAGGCATCTCGGTGGCCTTGTCGCCGCGCCAGTCCCGGGTGCGCAAGCTCCAGCATCGCCTGGTGAGCCGCTATCCGCTGGAAGCGGTGAGCCACGGCAGCGAGCCCTCGCGGCACCTGGTCATCTACCCGCTGGGAGCGGAAGTCGAAGCCGCGCTCGCGAAGGAAGACCACGAGGGGAGCCCGTGACACACGGGCTCCCCAAGAACATCTCGTGTGGCTACTTCGCCGCGTCCACGTAGGCGCGGTACGCCTCGAAGCCGTAGTCGCGGCCGAGGAAGTCCTTCACCAGCTCCGCGGCGGGCTTGGAGCCACCGGGCTCCAGCACGGTGCGGCGGTACTTCATCGCCGTCTCACGGTCCAGGTACCCGTTCTTCTGGAACTCCGTCTCCAGGTCCTTCGCGATGACCGAGGACCACAGGTACGTGTAGTACGCCGCCGAGTACCCATCCAGATGCCCGAAGGCGAGCTCGAAGTGCGTCCCCGGACGGTGCTCGTGCTTGAACGGGCTGAGCTTCGTCTGCTGCTCCACCAGCGCCGTCGTCGTGTCGAAGCCCGGCTTGCGCGAGTAGTAATCCAGGCTCACCGCCGACAGGAACAACTGCCGCCGCGCCCACAGGCCCTTGCCGAACTCCTTCGACGCGTTCAGCTTCTCCACCATCTCCGCGGGAATCGCCGCCCCCGTCTGGTGGTGCTTCGCGAACTCCTTCAGCACCTGGGGATTGCCCGCCCACTGCTGGAGCAGCATCGACGGCGTCTCCACGAAGTCCCACTCCGTGCGGATGCCGGTGATGCCACTCCACTGCTGCTTGCCGGAGAACACCGCGTGCAGCAGGTGGCCGAACTCGTGGAAGAACGTCTCCACCTCGTCGTGCGTCATCAGCTCGCCTGGCCGCGCGAAGTTGCACACCAGGGTGCCCTCCGGCAGCCGCTTGCCGGCCTGACCCGACGCCAGGTCGAACTGCGCCGCGTGCTTGTACTTGTCGTCGCGCGGATGCATGTCCAGGTAGATGCGGCCCAGGAGCGTGCTCCCCTCGAGCACGTCATAGGCCTCCACCTCCGGGTGCCACACCTTCGCGTCGTCGGCGCGGCGGTACGTAATCCCCCAGATGCGCGAGGTGATGTCCATCACCCCGGCCTTCACCCGGCCATACTCCAGATAGGGCCGCACCTCTTGCGAGTCGAATCCGAAGCGCTCCGCGCGCAGCCGGTCCTCGTAGTAGTCCTGGTCCCACGGCTCGAGCGTCTTCGCGCTCGGGACGTCCTTCTTCTTGCGGGCCAAGAGGTCCGCGAACTCCTGCTTCGCGCGCGCCTGGGTGGCCGCCGCCAGCCGGTCGATGAAGTCCGACGCCGCCTGCTGCGTGCGCGTCATCTTCGTCTCGGTGGTGTACGCGGCCCAGCTCGGATAGCCCAGCAGCGTGGCCAGCTCGTAGCGCTTGGCGATGAGCTGCGACAGGACCTCCTGGTTGCCGGGGAACGCGCGCTGACGGTAGGTGCGCCACAGCTTCTCGCGCGCCTTGCCGTCCTTCGCGTACGTCATGAAGGGGAAGTAGTCCGGGTAGTTGGTGGTGATGACCACCTTGCCGTCCTTCCCCACCGGGTGCGTCTTCACGTAGTCCTCGGGCAGCCCGTTGAGCTCCTTCGGCGTGAGGGACACCTGGCGCACGCCCTCGGCGATGTTCTTGCCGAACTGCTGGCCCAGCTTGAGCAACTCCTCGTTCAGCGACTTCACCCTGGCGCGCGTGGCGTCGTCGCGGTCCACGCCGGCGCGACGGAAGTCCAGCAGCGTGCGCTCCATCCAGTACTTCGTCGGCCCGTCCGCCTGCGACAGGTCCACGGCGGACAGGGCGTCATAGACGCCGCGGTCCTGCGAAATATCCACGTTGGTGGTGTCCACGCGCTGCTCGCACTCGCGGGCGGAGTCGCGGAAGGCCGGCAGCGGGTGGACCTCGCGGGCGAGGCTGGAGCGGTTGGCCGCGGAGACGAGCGAACCCGTCGCCTCGTCATACGCCGCGAGCACCGCCTTGCCGTCCTTGCGCGCGTCCAGCTTCTTCAGCGCCGCGACCTGGCCCTGGGCCCGCTCGATGTCGGCGGTGCACGCGGCGCTGAACGCCTCCGCGGTGCCGGAGAGCACGTCGGCCGTGCGAGGCGGAGGGAGCGGCTGAGGGGCGGGCGCGGCCTCCTGAACGGGCGCGGCGGGCGCGGCGGCCTGCTCGGGAGGGGTGGTCGGCTCGGTGGCCGCGGTGCCATGCGTACAGCCGACCGCCGCCAGGGCCGCCGACAGGGTGAGCGCAGTGAGTCTCTTCAAGGGCAGATTCCTCCAGGTTCCAACGCAAACGCCGGAGCGTCATGCCACATCCCGGCCTGCTTCGCTCGCCCGTCCCCCGGCGTGCCTGACATTCTCCGGATGGGCTCGCCAGCGCGGGCAGGAGGCATACGGTGGTGGTGACGGTGACGGGGTTGGAGAGTGGACACATGAGCGGGAGCGCGCGGTGAAGGACGACGACTGCACGGAGCTGCTGCGGTGGGCCGCGCCCCGGCTGCGATTGCGGCTGGAGGGGTTCCACCGGGTGCGCGGGCAGGTCTGCAAGCGCCTGGGCCGAAGGCTCCATGCGCTGGGGCTCCCGCACCTCGCCGCGTATCGCGAACGGCTGGATTCGGACCCGGAGGAGTGGGCCGTGCTGGACGCGCTCTGTCGCGTCACCATCTCCCGCTTCTACCGCGACGCGCGCGTCTTCGATGCGCTGCGGGACGAGCTGCTCCCCGCGCTCCTCCAGTCGTCCCCCGTGTTGCGAGTCTGGAGCGCGGGCTGTGCCTCCGGCGAGGAGCCCTACACCGTGAGCATCCTCTTCCGGCTGGGACTCCTGCCGCGCTTTCCGCGGGCGCGGTTGGAGCTGGTCGCCACGGAGGCTGACGGAGCCCTGCTCGCCCGGGCCCGAAAGGGCTGCTATCCGCGCGGCACCTTGCGCGAGCTTCCGGCCGACTGGCGGACCGAAGCCTTTCCTGGCTCCGACACCGAGCCATGTCTCACCTCCGAGTACCGTGACGGTCTCATTTTCCTCCATGAAGACTTGCGAGCCCGCATGCAGGAGGGGCCGTTCCAGCTCGTGTTGTGTCGCAACGTCGCCTTCACGTACTTCGCGCCGTCGCTCCAGCGCGAGGTGCTCGCGGGGCTCGTGGCCCGGCTCGCGCCAGGAGGATTGCTCGTCATCGGCACCCGGGAGTCCCTCCCGGAAGGGGGTGTGGACCTGGAGCGCGTCGCGGGTGCGCTGCCAGTCTTCCGTGTGCCTGTCTCACGCTGAAGTCTGGGCCGGGTCCCTCTGCACCCGTGAGACATCCAGGTGTTTCACGCGGGGATGGATGAGCCGTGACGCACCCGGCCTTGAGTGAGCGAGGAGCGCCCGGTACCACCGCTTGTCTTTCGGGGCCAAGTCCCCTGGCCGGAGGGAATGCAACGGTATGCGCAAGGCGCTCTGTGCGGTCGCGACGTTGATGCTGTGGGCCTGTGGTGGTTCTGGCGGCGGTGAGACGGTTCAGTCTCGGCAGGAGGGGCTGACGCTGTCCTCGGAGACGGGCGACACGCGTGGCACCTTCGCTCGGGACGGAGGCGAGGTTGCCTTCTCCGCGCGAGAGGTGGAGCCCGGTGTCTACCGGCTGGAGGTGCGGCTGAGAGGAATGACGCTCGCGGGTCTGCTGGACCCGGCCAGTGGTGTGTCGACGATGGATGGCTTCGCGGACGAGGGCGCGGCGGACACGCAGTTGACGGACGCGGACCGCGAGCTGTTGTCGGCGTTCTACGACGCGCTGAGCGCCCAGCTGCCCACGGGTGACGCGGCGGCTCCGGAGGCGATGTATCTGCGGCGCGCGGTGGGCCTGTGGGCGCAGCATCCGTCCACCGTGGAGCTCCAGCGCACGGTGATGGGCGAGCAGGGCCGGGGCTACACCATGCTGTGCAGCTATGCGCGCTGCAATGGCAAGAACACCGGCAGCTGCGGCGGCGTCTACAACTGGTACTCGTATGCGAAGCACGACTGCAACAAGGGTGGCTTCAGCTACGCGGGCAACCAGCAGATCGCCCAGCTCGGTGACCACACGTCGTGCGGCGGGGATGAGTTCTACCTGAGCGGCAGCTCCTGGCTGTGCGGCGAGCCGGACCACTGGTCCCGCCCGAAGGTGATGGGCAACTGCTTCGGTCGCTGCGGCGGTGGCTGTGGTGGTGACACGCAGTACACGCTGGATGCGACGAACCACGACGGCTGCGTGCGCAACGGCCACGTCCTGGCGAGCGCCTGGTGTGATGACCAGTTCGTGTCCGCCACGGACGACGAGCTGTTCGCCTCCAACTGCTACTGAGACATGCGCATCCGTCGTGGCAGCAGGGGCGTGTGGGTGAGCGGGGCCGTGTGGGCCCTGCTCGCGTGTTCGTCCACGGCCTCGAAGACGGAGGCCGCGGAGGAGACGGTGCGGCGCTTCTTCGAGGCGCTTCCCTCGGAGGACTGCGCGGTGCTGGGGCCGCTGCTCGCCACCGGGGGAAGCATGCGTCCGTGTGAGGAGGCCGTGCGCGAGATGCACGAGCACGGCCTGTCGCTTGTCGGTATCGTCGAGTCCAAGCTGGACGGACGGGATTCGGACGCGGTGCTGGTGCGGGCGCGAATCGCGCGTGACGGCGAGGTGGGCAAGGAGCCGTGGTTGTTGCGCGTGGAGCGTCAGGCCGGCGGCTGGCGCGTGCGTTTCTGAAGAGGGCGAGCGATGAAGACTCGATACCGACTGATGCTGATGGCGGCAGTGGCGCTGGGCGTGGCCGTGTCGCTGGGCCTGCTGTGGCGCTCGTCCCCTTCCGAGGCTCCCGAGGTGATGGGGGAGGCTGCCTCCGCGCCGCCTCCGTCATCGCCCGCGCCGAGCCCCACCGTGGCGGCGGCAGTGCCTCGTCCCGAGTCCCCTCCGGAGTCCCAGGCGGCTCCGCGTGACGCCACCGTGGTGGCGCTGCGGCCCGGGGAGGTGGCGCCGGAGCCGGAGGTGGCGAATCCTCCGCCGCAGACGAATGACGAGCTTCAGCCGGAGCTGCCCCAGACGGCGCAGTGGAAGCTGGAGAAGACGACGCACATCACCGCGCTGCTGGGGCGTGATGTGGAGCGGCTGGAGCACGAGCGGGAGCTGGCGGAGGCTCGGGGAGACTCGGGGCGCGTTCACCAGCTCGAGACCCTGCTCAATCGTCACCATGGTCGACTGGTGGGACTGCGCGAGGAACTCCGCACGCTGACCGAAGCGGCGGCGGCGGAGGCCGCTCGGGAAGGACGCCCGGCTCCGTGAGGGCCGTTGCTCACTCCGTCGCGTTGAACGCGTCGTGGTAGGTCACCTGCGCGACGGGCCAATGGCCGGTGAAGGAGACCGCCTGGAAGTATTCGGCGGGCACGTCGGGCAGCACCAGGCCCGGTCGAGGCAGGAAGCCGAAGCGCTGGTAGAAGGCCGGGTCGCCGAGCAGCACGCAGCCCGATGCGCCGAGGGCGCGCAGTTCAGCCAGCGCGGACGTCATGAGCCGGGCGCCGATGCCCTGGCCGTGGCGCTCGGGCAGCACGGAGATAGGCCCCAGGCCGTACCAGCCCTCCTCTCCGGACGAGAGGCGAACGGGTGAAAGGGCGACATGACCGACGATGACACCATCGTCCTCAGCGACCAGGGACACGGACAGCATTCCGGCCCGTCGGAGCGCGTTGACGACGAACTGCTCGGTGTGGCTCGTGTGCGGGGCGTCCAGGAACGCGGCGGTGGTGAGGCGCTCGATGGTGGCGCTGTCGGCGGGAGTCTCGGGTCGAATCGACAAGGGCATCGGGGTTCCTCGGGGCCGGGCTTCGCCGGAGAGGGCACCGTGCACCGCCTGATGCTCGATTGCCACATCCACCGAGCCAACGCTGTCGAACGACGACATCGAGGCGTGCCATGACGTCTGGTTCCAGCATGACGCACCTCTCCTCGTGTCGTGGCCGTCCTCCTGCTCGCATGGTGTTGCTGGTGCTGGTGGGACTGGTCGCGTGTGCGCCCGTTTCGGAAGCGCCCGAGGTGCGAGATGTTCCTCCAGGCGAGGTGTCGCGTCGCATCGTCCAGGGCACGGACGCGCCCGACGATGTCGGCACCGTGGCGCTGGTTGCTCGCCGGACACGGTGCGGCGGAGAGTCACCGTTGCTGCTCTGCTCTGGAGTACTCATCGCGCCGGACGTGGTGCTGACAGCGGCGCACTGTCTGGACCTGTTCGGTGCGGAGGGGGCGCACGAGGTGTTCTTCGGGACGGTGTTGTCGCCGACGCCGGAGGTCTCGGGCCGCTTCATCCGTGTCTCTCGAGCGACCCTCCATCCGAGCTATGTTCCGAGCACCCACGCCTATGACGCGGCGCTGCTGCGACTGGCTGCTCCTGTCGATGTCGCGCCCGTGCCTCTTCCTGGTGTCGGTGTGTCCATGTCCGTGGGCACGCACGTGCGAGCCGTGGGGTATGGCGACACGAAGGACGCGAATGCGCCGTCGGGCCGTCGGCGCCAGGGCGCGCTCCAGGTGACGAGCGTGGAGCCTGCGGCCTTTCGAGCAGGTCCCGCACCGGGCATGAGCTGCGTGGGTGACAGCGGAGGCCCCGTGCTCGCGAGCGACGGAGTCCTCATCGGGCTCACCGTGAGCGGTGACGTGGCCTGTCGTGCCGAAGCCGTCAACGTGCGAGTGGATGCGTTGCTGGAGGACTTCATCCGCCCGTTTCTCGCGAGCGCTCCACCGGCGACGGAGCCCACGCTTCAGCCCGAGGCGCTGTGCCGTGAAGCCTGCGAGCGAGACGCCGAGTGCCCCTCTGGACTCACCTGTGTCGCGACGGAGGGAGCGCCAGGTCGATGCCTCCTGCCCGCGCTTCGAGAGGGCTCTTTCGGTGCGACCTGCACCGAGGACGCCATGTGCGGAGCAGGAGGGCTCTGCGCCCGGTTGGAGTCGGAGGGAGACGACGCCTGTCGTTGTTTCACACCCTGCACACCCCTGCCTCCCGACCCCGAGCCCGAGGCACCGGACGAGGCCTCCGGGGGAGGCTGTTCCAGTGCTCCAGGGCTCGTGATTTTCGGGGTGTTGGCGCTGGCGGGAGTCAAGCGGCGGCGTTGATTTCGGCCCTCGAAAATCGCGCTCCGCGGGCGATGGGCACCTGAGTCCTGGAACCGTGTCTGGTATTGTCCGCGCATGAATTTCGTTGGAGAGGAATTGCGTCAGGCCATCCGTCGGCGGCCGGGGATGTACATCGGCGACACGGCGACATACGGCCTGTCCCGGCTTGCTGAATCCCTCCTCTTGCTGGGAGTCATCGCGGGCAGGGAAGGGCGGGTGCGGGAGATTTCGCTGTCCCTGGGGGTGGATGGCTCCTGCGAGATTTCCTTCGATGGCTGGCCATGGCCCCTGGCTTCCGGCACGTCGCCCATCGCGGATGTCGGGCGGTGGCTCACGTTCGTGAACTTCGACATGAATGCGGTGAGGCCGCCCGGAATGCCCCGAGGCGTCATCTTTCCGGTGCCCCATGTGGACCTGGGACTCGTCAACGCGCTCGCCTCGTCGCTCGAGGTCGTCGCCTGGGTCGGGGGACAGCGCTGGCGTCAGTGTTTCAGGGAGGGGCTTCCCCAGGGCGAGCCGCACGCCATCGCACCCGGCGCGACACCATCCGCCTCGGACTCGGGCCTCCACATCACCTTCATGCCGGATGCCGCCATCTTCGACCAGCCCCACCGATTCGCAGTGGAGTGGTTGAGGGATCGGCTTTCGTCGTTCTCAGCCTTTCACGCGGGCCTCACCTGGCGCTTCCGCGACGCGGTGTCCGGGCTCGACGAGTGCTACCGGCGCGAGCGGGGACTCCCGGACTTGTGCGCCGAGTTCTCCGAGTCCTCGCGTCCCATCCATGCGCCCTGGAGCTTCGAGGGGCAGGCGGGCACGACACGGGTGCGGCTCGCGCTTCAGTGGGGCGAAGCCCCTGGCTCCGGGGTGAGGTCGTGGGCGAACGTGCGCGAGTGCACACGCGATGGCACGCACCATGACGGGCTCCTGCTGGGCTTGCGCAAGGCGCTGCGTGCCAGGATGAAGGCCCGTGGCCCGGAGCAGGAGGCGCTGTCCTTCACGGATGCCGCGCTGTTGGGACATCTCACGGCAGTGCTGGAGCTCGTCGTGCCTGACACCGTGTGGTACGGGCCCACGCAGGAGCAGCTGGCGAATCCGGAGGCGAAGGCCGACGTCGCTCAGCTCGTCTCGACCTGGGTCGAACAGTCGCTCGCGAGTCATCCGGACCTGGAGTCACGGGTGCTGGCGCTGTCGGGAGTGCCTCGGAGCTGAATCAGAGGCCCGGTCCACGGCGACGCCCGAGCCCGCACTGAAGCGGTGGGTCGTCCGTGGGATGAAATGACACGAAAGGGGAGGCTTGAGCGCGCCCGAGTGAACAAGCCGTTTGAGTCTGATTACGAATCAGGTGCCGCACCCGCGGCGTCACCCCCATAAACAAGTGGAGGTGGACGGACTCGAACCGTCATTGATGAGCGTGTAGGACCTTTTCGGACGGGCGCGCTCAGTTCATATCGACGGCGAGGCGTCGTTGTTCCTGACGGTTGTTCTTCCCTCGATTTGAAGCCTCGCCTCGGCGGTGGCGCACGACGCCCCGAAGGCGCGCCCCGTGCTCATGGCGCGGGTCGCGACCTCCGGAGCAGGGCGTGGCTCAAGCTACCCACAGGCGCCGGGCACACCGGCTCCGCCGCAGGTCTTGGGCGGGATGCAGGTGCGGGCGCACGACGAAATGGGAGGAGGGCATGTGCCGCAGAACGTGGTGCGTGTCTTGCCGCAGGAGTCGGCGCCGGTCACGTGTCCGCAGGACTTGATGTGGTGGGCGCAGAAGACCATGTCCGATTCCGCGGTGCAGGTGGGCTTGGAATTGGAGGAGGCGAAGGCGAAGGGGTCGCTCTTTGACGCGGGGGCCGTGGAGCCCGTCTTGAGTCCGCTGCAGGCCGACAGGAGAAGCAAGGACAGCAGGAGGGTGGTTTTCATGGACGACCTCGGGTGCTGGTTGCGTGTGGCGATGCGGATTCCGCATCCCAGGCTGCGAATTCCGCAGAGGGTTCATCCCCTGGCCTGGTTGCGTGAGAGCACGGGGTGGTGCTCCCATTCAGCGCTATGCAACGACACGGCCAGCCGACGCGGGAGTCCGTGGATGCGCGTCTGGTCTGTCCGACGTGCGCGCATGTCGTCCTGGTGGGCCCCGAGGAGCGCTGCGCGGAGTGTGGAGGCTCCTTGACGGAAGTCCTGCGCGCGGCCCGAGGAGTACCGCCGCCCTTGCCGCCGCGTGCGCTCACGAGGGCGCAGCGTCAGGCCGTGTGGCGTCCGGCGAGCAGCTCGCGGCACGCGCTGGGCACCTTCCTGCTCACGGTGGCCGTGTTGATGGTGCCGGTGGCGGTGGCCTACCTGCGGCCCCTGGGTGTGCTGGCCGCCATCCTCGGTGGGCTCGGGATGGTGCTGCGGCGCACGGCCTGGCCCCGAGCGCTCCGGCGCGAGCAGCGTCAGCGATTGCGCGCGCTGCGCTGGGGACTGCCCGCGGCGGCGGAGCTCACCCGCGTGGAGCGAGACTTCGTTCCGTCCGTGAAGGCGGGCAGCGTGGCGCGGCTCGCGTATGTCTTCACCGTGCATGGTGAGCTGCTGCACGGTGACATGCCGTCCCCGCACGCCCTGGATGTCCAGCGTCGCCCCGGGGAACGCATCTGGGTCGTCTATCTTCCCGAGGACCCTCGAGTGAGCGCGCTCTGGCCGCCCGGCCCTTGAGGGCCACGGAGCCCTCGAAGACCGGGCCCGCGCGTGGCCGTCCGCCGAGAAGGGAACCGAACCTCCGTGAACGGGGTCATCTGAACAGGGCGTTGGCCCACGCATTGCTCAAGGTCGACGGCAACGGGCTCCGCTGTCGGAGCTCCCTGGCAACATCCACTCCTGGCGCCGTCCCACCGTGGTCCCCGGGCCACGGAGTGCGGCCCCGTCACCGCACGCCATGTCCACTTCCATGTCCTTGCTGTCCGTGTCGCGTCGCCATGGCCTGCTGCCCGCGGTGCTGTGCACCGTCCTCGCGGCGTGCCTGCTGGCCATCCGCCTCGACTGGAGCGAGCGCGCCAGCTTCGCCTTCCTCGCGTGGAACCTGTTCCTCGCCTGGGCCCCCTACACCCTCGCGCTGGTCGCGCGGGTGCTCATGGTGCGGGGCCACGGACGCGGCTGGGTGCTGGCGCCGCTCGCCGCCGGCTGGCTCGCGCTGTTCCCCAACGCGCCCTACCTCCTCACCGACTTCATCCACCTGCACCAGCGGCCCGTCGTCCCGCTGTGGTTCGACGCGGCCCTGCTCGCCCTGTTCGCCGCCACCGGGTGGATGCTGGGCCTCTTGTCCCTGGAGATATGGAAGCAGTGGCTGGAGGAGCGCTGGGGCCGGTTTGGCGCCTGGGCCTTCGTCGGCGTCACCTCGCTGCTGTGCGGCTATGGCATCTACCTGGGCCGGGTGGAGCGGTGGAACAGCTGGCACGTGCTCACGGACCCCGGAAGCCTCTTCGCGTCCATCGGCGCCCACCTGCGCGAGCCCCTGGCCTTCCCGTACCTGACGGGCCTCACCGTCACCTTCTCCCTGCTGCTGCCCTTGTCCTACGTCGCCTTCGAGGCCTTCGTCACCCGCCTGCGCCGCCAGCGCGCCGTGAGCTGAAGTCCGCCCCTGAAACGACGACACCGCCCGCGCCCGGTGCTTCCGGACGGGGCGGTGTGGCCGTGGAAAGGGGCCCTGGCTGGGGTGTCAGCCGCCGTGCAGGCGCGCGCGATTGCGCGGCCCGCCCCGATGCTTGATGGCCATCTCGCTGGGCGCCTTCTTGCGCCCGTTCAGCGACGTGCGCCGCCGCTGCTGGCTCTTGGGCTCATGTGACTCCGCCGCGGGGCCGAGCGTCACTCGCGACAGGTTCTTCGTGCGGCGCAGCGCGGCCGCCTCATCCCGGGGGAGTGTCTTCCGCCCGTGGCTGGCCTGGACGTTGGGCTGTGCTTCGTCCGCCGAGGCCACCCGTCGCTTGTTCTTCATTCCCGCCATTTTGGTCCGAACCGCCATGATGCCCTCCTTCCCTGGTGAGGTAAGGACGGCGCCACGGCGTTTCCAACCCCCTCCAGGGACGGAAGCAGGGGCTGTGCTCCGTGCTTGGAAGCCGCCCAGCCGCTCCGTCGTCCCCCCGAGGGAGAGGGCCCGGCCACGGGGTCGACCCGGGGCCTGGAACCCGCTGCCCTCGGCGGAAGACTTCAAACCGCCTGCTTCACGTCGACGAGCGCTTGCCACGCCGGGGCGGGCGGGTGCTCGTCGTCGTCTCGGGCGGAAACAGCCAGCCCTCCTCGCCGTGCGAGACGCTGGTCGTCTGCGTGGACTCGCTGGCCTCGGTCTCCAGGTGCAGCCCCCGGCAGCCCCGGCACCAGGACTGGGGACGGCGCTCACCGCGCATGATGCGGTAGCCGAAGTCCTGCTCCGTGGGGCCCACGTGGTCGCAGCGCGGGCACTGCTTGAGCGACGTGACGCCAATCTCCTTGGCCTTCTCGCGGCCATGCGCCACCACCAGCGCCAGCGCCGCGGCGAAGCCCACCCGTTTCTCCGTGGCGACATGGAAGCTGCGGGCGCGCCTGCGCCCTCCACGGCCGAGCACGGGCTTGAGGTCCATCCCTCCGAGCAGGTTCCGCTGCTCGAGCACGCGCGTTGAAGAGCTGTTCTGGTTCGAGTGGCTCACCCCCCAACTCTTAGCTGGGGGGTCTGACACGGCCTTTCAGAGGGGAAATGCCTGCCCGCCCCTCGTTCAGGGGCACTGAACGAAAATCCAGTGATTCCGCGCACCTGGGTTGTCTGCCTGGGCAGGCAGGCAGGCCCGGGCGCGCCTGGCTACTCGGCGTCAGCCATGCCGCCGCCGCTGTCGGTGGCGGGGAAGACGGGGGTGCCGCCGGGGAGGCTCGGGTCGTGCGGCAGGCTGCCGCGCGGGCTGCGCAGGTACACGAAGGGCGTGGCGAACAGGAAGTTGGACACGCGTGACGTGTAGATGTCCGCGTAGCGCTCCACCTGGCGGGCCAGGTGGCTCTTGTCGTTGCCCGCGCGGGTGAGCAGGCCCCAGATGGGATTGGACAGCTCGGTGGCGGCGCGGGCCATGGGGCCCAGCTCCGCGTCCAGGGCCTCCAGGGACTCGCGCAGCTCGCCCAGCCGGCTCACCAGCTCCGTCTCCGGGGGGGCCTCCGTCCGGGGCCCGTAGTCCGCTCGGCGCCGCTGGAGCTCCAGCCGCAGCTGGCAGCTCTCCCACTCCAGCTTCTCCTTGAGCACCATGCGCTCGGCGAGCCGGACCTCGGTGGCGCGGAAGCCGGCGATGGCGCGCACCTCGTCCTCCAGCTCGCGGAGGATGAGCGCCGTGCGCCAGCGCAGCGCGCTCTTGGACACGTGCACGTCGCCGAACATGTGGTCTCCGACGTAGAGAATCTCGTCGCCGCTCACCCCCAGGTGGCGCTCCAGCTCCAGCGCGCTGCCACCGAAGTACGGCGTGCCGGGCTTGAAGGGACCGGAGTGCGGACGCAGGAGCGCCTCGCCCTGGGTCTCCACGACTTCGAAGAGCGCGGAGCGGGTGGTGAAGAACTCCGGCTTGCGCGCGGACACAATCACCACGTCGAACAGCTGCCGCCACGTCATGCCCGCGGGCAGGTGCTTGTCGAAGGCGAAGTGCATCATGGGCTCGGTGTAGGCCCACTCGCTGTTGGTGATGAGCAGGAGCTTCTTGCCCGCGTTCTTCTGGTCCAGGAGCGCCAGCGGCGTCTCCGGGTCATCCAGCACGTAGCGCTCCGGGTCGGCGATGATTTCCGCCTTGAGCTGACCCTGCATGTGCGTGGCGTCCAGATTCTTCCGCACGTGCTCGTAGAGGTCCGCGTAGCCCATGGGCCCCGGCAACTGCCCCGCGTCCAGCCGGTCCACCAACTGCGAATAGAGACACGCCTCAGACAGCGAGAAGAGCGTGTTGAGGAACACCCACCGGCGCTCGTGCAGGTCGATGACGGTGTGGGAGTACTCGTCGCGCTGGGAGATGAAGTCCATGGAGCGCGTGCCGTGCAGGGCCTTCTTCACGAAGCCAAAGCGATTGGCCTTGAGCAGGTTGCCCTTCTCCGTGTCGATGATGAGGCCCCGGATGGCGAGCGCCGGGTCGAACTGGAGGTCACCCACGGGCCAGCCCTGCGCCACGAGCCTGTCTCGGATGTGCTCGTACGCGCGGCGTTCCCACGCTTCCACGCGGTAGTGGATGAGCGTGTAGTCCATGTCGTAGCCCACGGCCTTGATGGCGCGCAGGTTGAGGGTGCGGTTGCAGAACAGGCCCCGCTCGGGCGGGGGACCGGAAGGTTGCGGGCGCATAGGAGTCCTGGCTTGCCCCGTCCCGCGCCAAAAGTCGATGCCTGTCTTCGGCCTCGTCGCCTGCCGCGCACAAGCTCCGCGCCCCTGCCGTCCCGTCCATGGCCAGTCCCTCTTTCGGGGGCCGGGCCCATGCCCTGACGGGGTGAGGGCTTCAGTACACCAGCCGCAGATGGGGGAGCAGGGGACGACTCCCCTGTCGCTCGGCGCCGAGCGACCTGTCCAGGTCCAGGTGGATGACGGCCCGGCCATTGCGCTCCAGCGCGGCGCCTTCCAGCTTCAGGCGGAGCGGGGCACTCCGGGCATCGACGAAGCCCGCGGAGCCGTCGGAGCCCTCGAAGGCGCCGAAGTCATCCAGCGTCACGGTGGCCTCCAGCGCGCCACGGGCCTGCTCGGGCATGAGCCAGAAGTACGCCACCAGGTGCGCATGGGTGGCTTTGGCCACGTCCATCCGCTGTGAGGACGTCAGCAGCTCCGTGCGCAGCGGCACTCCTCCCAGGGTCACCTGCACGGCGTTCGCGGTCAGGTAGGTGGTGGAGAAGCGATTCGAGGTTCCCTGGAGGCGCAGCTCATAGCGCCGAGGTTCCGGGGCGCTGTCTCCACACGCGGAAAGGCCAACACCCCACAGCAACATGACGAGCGGGAGGATTCTGGAAACGGTCTTCTTCATGGCGAGCTCCTGGGCTGGAGCTGCTCCAGCGCATGGGATGGCGTCGCGCGGCTCCGAAGGGAGAAGGGCAGCGCGACATCGAGTCCCCGGCCATTGGCTGCGCCGAGGTGTCGTTCGAGACGTGACAGGGTCTGGGTGCGGCCGAGTGTGGTGGAGGCGTCGAGCAGCAGGCGCTGAAGCTCTGGCGTGCCACCGAACAGCCGTTGGTTGCAGACCCCGGTGAGCGTCTGTCTGGCCAGGGCGTGCCGGGTGGCCTGCTCCTCGGAGCGCTGCTCACCGCCCAAGGTGAAGGCGGGTGACGACCAGAGCAGCCGCAGCGCGTCCTCTTTCGTCACGATGGCCGGAAGGAGTCCCAGCTTCACGGGGCCCGGGGCCAGACAGCGCTCCAGCGCGGCCTCGTGAGTCATGTAATAGCCCGCGGGGCGGACGGCGGGCGCCGCGCCCTCCGTGGGAGGGAACGCGCAGGACGCCATGTCTCCAGCGGCCAGCGACGTGGTGCTGCCCAGGAGCGTCGCGCCGCCGTTGACCAGGTCCACCTCGAACAAGGCGTCGAGCGTCGGGTCCGACGTGTAGCAGTAGAGCAGGTACGTCCCATCCTGCTGGAAGGCACAGGAGCAGGGCTGAATCCCCACGTTGCCCAGGACGGGACCAAAAACGGTGAGGACGCCGGTATAGGGGTCGAACACGCTCATCCGGGCCAGGAAGCTCTGGTAGCCGTAGATTTTGTTGTCCAGCGGGTTGGTGGCCCAGGCGGTGGGCGTCGTGGTGGGGAGGGTCCCCTGGCCCAGGATTTCGAGGGTGCTGGTATTCAGGCGCAGCCAGTGGCTCCCCAGGAATGAACCAATGACATAGCTGCCATCCTCCATGATGGTGCCGACAATCCATTCCTGGCCAGCCAGCTCCGGCAGGCCTCCCAGGTCCTCGATGTTTCCCGCCCGGTCGACGCGGACCACATGGGGAATGGGGTCGCCGGACAGGTTGCGATTGCTGATGGCATACAGATAGCCGTCGATGTGGCTGAGCCCCATGGCGTCGTAGCCGAACTCGGTGGTGCTGGAGACCGGGGTCGTCGCGAGGGTGACCGGGTCCAGGGTCATCAACTCCGTGTTCGTCCCCGCGCTGGAGGACACGTAGATGGTGTCATCACAGACGAAGGTGTCGGCCGGCACGCACTGGACTCGCGCGGAGCACGTCGCCATGCCCTGGTCCCAGCCAATCTGGAGTGTGTCCGTGAACTCCACCGATTCCGACGGAGGCACCTGTCCGATGCGCGCGCAGTCCTCCAGGCTCTCCACGGTGACGGTGAACTCGTACGTCAGGGAGTCATTGACGGGAATCGTCACCGGGGGCGGAGGCGTGAAGGACCAACCCAGGGGCTCCAGCAATGGGTCCGTCGCCTGTTGGAGGGTGGACGGGAGCGTGGG
Source organism: Myxococcus sp. CA040A (assembly GCF_013336725.1). NCBI lineage: Bacteria > Pseudomonadati > Myxococcota > Myxococcia > Myxococcales > Myxococcaceae > Myxococcus > Myxococcus sp. CA040A. The sequence goes on from NZ_JABUMR010000003.1 coordinate 17,149, forward strand.
ATGGATGTTCCTCACCACCTGTCTGAAGGTGAGCGTGGCGGGGTACTCGCGGACGACGAGGTCAGACTGCTCGTTGACGCTGACCTCACAGTCGAGGTCATGCGCGGTCGCGAGTGATGGAACCAGAAGTGATAAAAGCAACCACTGTTTTTTCATTCGCATGGGGCGCGGCCCGTTCAATCCACATGCCCAGTGTGGAACCGGACCCGACGCTTGTCCGGGAGGCTGACGAGGTGTGGGTGCCCCCGCTGGGAAGACGAGCCAGCCAGGCAGGTCTCATCCCTGTGTGCAGGTGATGCGCGGATGGAGGACAGCTGTCAGGGAAACATTTCCCCACGGTGTCGACCGTTCATGCTCAGTCTAGGGTGGCGGGGACCCACTCCGTGAAGCACCGCGTGTTTCCGGTCCTCGACGGAACGATGGAAACCCATGGGGGGATGCGCAGGTTGCGGCGTGAGGCCGCTCGTGACGCACATGGCCTCTTGGGGGAATGCCATGGACGGAGCTTCGCTGCGGGGAACGCCGGGCCGCGGGTATCGATGGGAGCCTTTGGCCCGCTCCTGGCTGGCGGTGACGTTGTGTGCCCTCTTTGTCTCGGTGGGCTGCAAGTCCGCGCAGCACGTCGCCCCGGAGCCTTCGACCCTTGCGCGGGGCGGCTCGGGGCTCTCCGGACAAGGGGACCCGTTGCCTTCGTGGAACGAGGGGCCCACGAAGGCGGCGCTGCTCGACTTCGTGGAGCGTGTCACCCGCGAGGGCGGGCCCGACTTCGTTCCCGCCGAGGCGCGCATCGCGACCTTCGACAATGACGGCACGCTGTGGACCGAGCAGCCTCTCGCCGTGGAGTTGGCCTTCGTCATCGACCGCGTGAAGGCGCTCGCGCCCCAGCATCCCGAGTGGAGGCACCAACAGCCCTTCCAGGGCGTGCTCGAAGGCGACCTCAAGGCGGTGGCCGCGAGCGGTGAGCGCGGGCTGATGCAGTTGCTGGCGGCGACGCACTCGGGTGTCACCACGGAGGCGTTCGACGTCACCGTGAAGGATTGGATTACCACGGCGAAACACCCGAGGTTCAACCGGCCCTATACGGACCTCGTCTATCAGCCGATGCTGGAGTTGCTCGCGCTGCTGCGGGCCCATGGTTTCAAGACCTTCATCGTGTCAGGAGGCGACGTGGGCTTCATGCGCGCCTGGGCCGAGCGCGTGTATGGGATTCCCCCCGAGCAGGTCATCGGCAGTCGGGCGAAGCTTCGCTACGAGGTCCGGGATGGCACGCCGGCGCTCCTGTTGTTGCCGGAGCTCGACTTGATGAACGACAAGGCCGGCAAGCCGGTGGGCATCCAGCAGGTCGTCGGTCGGCGTCCGCTCGCGGCCTTCGGCAACTCGGATGGGGACTTCGAGATGCTCGAGTGGACGACGTCGGGCACGGGGCCGCGCTTCGGGCTCTTCGTCCACCACACCGACGCGGAGCGGGAGTGGGCGTATGACCGGAACGCGCACATCGGGAAGCTCTCGCGGGGATTGGACGAGGCGCCTCGGCGCGGCTGGTACCTGGTGGACATGAAGAAGGACTGGAAGGTCATCTATCCCTTCGAGCAGTAGCGGCAGGGCAGGCGGGCGGGCCGGACTTCCGCAAGGGCTGCGGACGTCCTCGGGGGGCGCGCAAGCCTTGCGGGTGGGGGACGACGGGTGGCTCTGGAGTGAAGTGGCATGCTTTCTGAAGTGCCCGACCTCCACTCTTCCGCTGGGAAGGACGGTCGCGGTGGACGCGACGGATGCGCCCGGCGTGGGGTGGCGGGAGTGAAGCATGGACAGTCTGGCTCGTGAGGCGCGGGACGCCCTGGTGCAACGTGGCGAACGCCTGAGGTCACGGGCCCGACCCCCGCCGAGTGTTCCGGAGCCTGGCTCGCTGCTCTCCGAAGCGGAGCGACAGGAGTTGCTCGACATCGACGCGGCGCTCCAGCGAATCGCCGGGGGCCAGTTCGGCCGCTGCGAGCGGTGTGGGGGTGCCATGGGGAGACATCGCCTGCGCGCGATTCCCGAGGCGCGCTACTGCATGACGTGCGCGACGTTGGGGCGCTGAATGCGGGGGGCCGTGCGCAGTTTCGCGCGGTGACGGGTTGATGCGGCACCAGGGCCGGCGCTCCACGCGCGAGACGTGGAGTGAGTCGCATCGCGAGGAATGTTCCCATGAAGAAGACGGGTGGTTTCAGGGCGGCCTGGCTGCTGTTCGCCGCCGTGGTGTCACAGGCTTGTGGTGGAGCGGAGCCAGTCGAGCCTGGAGTCGTCGAGCCTCCCGCGCGAGAGGTAGGGGTGCTGGAGCGAGGGGCGGAGTCGGACGACATCCTCGAGCGGCTGCGAGCGATGCCCGACGTGGTGGTGGCGAGCGAGAAGGTCTCGCCCTTTCCGAATACGCGCTTCTTCACCCTCTGGTTCGCCCAGCCCGTGGACCACCGGGCGCAGGACGGCGAGTGGTTCTGGCTGCGCGCCACGTTGCTGCACCGCTCGTTCGATGCGCCCACGGTGGTGTATGGCACGGGCTACGCCATCCGCACGACTCCCGGTCAGTCCGAGCCGACGATGTTGCTGGATGCGAACCAGTTGTCGGTGGAGCAGCGCTTCTTCAGTTCCTCGCGGCCCGAGTCGGCCGACTGGACGAAGCTCGACATCGAGCAGACCGCGGGCGACTACCACCGCATCATCCAGGCCTTCAAGCCGATGTATCCCAGGCGCTGGCTGACGACAGGCGCGAGCAAGGGCGGCATGTCCGCCGTGTACCACCGCTACTTCTACCCGGACGACGTGGACGCCACCGTGGCGTACGTGGCCCCGAGCCTCCATGGGCTGAAGGACAAGCGCTTCGTGCGCTTCCTCGACCAGGTGGGCAGTGAGGCCTGTCGTGCGCGGCTGCGGGACTTCCAGCAGGACGCGTTGCGGCGCCGCGAGGAGCTGCTGCGGGTGCTGGAGTCGTATGGAATGGAGTTCACGCTGCTGGGCATGGACCGCGCGCTGGAGTTCGCCATCGTCGAGTCGTCGTTCTACTTCTGGATGTACGAGCGTGAGTCTCGCTGCGACACCGTCCCGCTGCCCGGGGCTCCGGCGAATGAGATGCTCGACTTCGTCGGCAACGTCACCCACATGGACGTCAGCTATGCGGACTCGGGCGTGCTCTACTACGCGCCCTATTACTACCAGAGCGCGACGGAGCTGGGCTGGAACCGCTTCCCCACGAAGCACCTGCGCGGCCTGTTGAGCTACCCGCGCCAGGACGTGCCCGCCACGTATCTGTCATTCCCCGTGCAGGTGCCCTTCTCTCAGGGACTCATGCGCGACGTGGAGCGCTGGGTTCATCAGCAGGGTGAGCGGATGTTGTTCATCTACGGGGAGACCGACCCGTGGTCCGCCGGGGCGTTCGAGGTGCGCGAGCGCAATGACTCGTTCCGCTTCACCGCGCCGAACACCAACCATGAAGATGCCTTCATCGGCCTCCTGGCCGCTCCAGACCGCGCCCAGGCCCTGTCCAGGCTCTACGCGTGGATGGATGCGAAGCCGCTGCCGGAGGACGCCTCCGCCCTGACGTCGACGGGGCTGGAGGAGGTGGCTCCGCTGGTGGATGGACGGCCGCCGCTGTAGCCGGGGGCTCGTGGGACGTGTCCTGAACGTCCCCCACAGGGCCCCAGTGGTTTTGGGGCCCTGTCCGCGACCTCTTCGTTGAGCCTCACCGCCTCCGTGGCCCTGGTCGGTGGAATCGTGGACCACGAGGTCTCCCACCACCCGCGCCTCATCGCCGAGAGGAAGGTTTGTCGTGGCGATGCGAAGCGAGTGTCATCTCGCGCAGCCGGGTGCCCACCCGGACGATGGAGTCAATCACCGGCACCAGCTCCAGGCCGAGCGAGGACAGGGCGTACTCCACGGAGGGCGGCGAGGTGGGGAGGACCTCTCGTGTCACCGCGCCCTTCGCCGTCAGCTCGCGCAGCCGCGTGGTGAGCACCTTGGGCGAGATGCCGGGGATGTCGTGGAGCAGCTCCCCGAAGCGCCGGGGGCCACCGGAGAGCTGCCAGACGACGCTGGTGGTCCACGCTCCGCCCAGCAACGACATGCAGGCATGAATGGGACAGCCCGGGGGCGGGGGTGGGGCCTTGCTCTTCCTCAGCTTCAGGGACATGGGCGGTTACCGCGAGGTGAGTGGAGTTACCAGGAGGTGAGTGGAAAGTGCGCTTACCTTAGTCGCGTTGCTATCCAAAGGTAACCAGGCCCGTTAGGGATGTGCCGTCGTTCCCACTCATTCCGAGGAAGCCAATGAAGCTCTATTTCGCCCCGGGCGCCTGCTCGCTGTCTCCCCACATCGTCGCGCACGAGGCGGGGCTGGAGCTCCAGCTCGAGAAGGTCGACACGCAGACGAAGGTCCTCCAGTCGGGCGGCGACTTCTGGAAGATCAACCCGAAGGGCTATGTGCCCGCGTTGGAGCTGGAGCCGGGCGAGGTCCTTACGGAGGGCCCGGCGCTCGTGCTGTACCTGGCGGACCTGCGGCCCGAGGCGGGGTTGGTGCCCGCGGAGGGCAGCCGCGAGCGCTACCGCGTGCAGGAGATGCTCGGCTACATCAACTCCGAGCTGCACAAGACGTACGCGCCGCTCTTCCAGCCGACGACGCCGGACGTGACGCGCGAGGAGCGCACGGTGTACCTGTTCAAACGCTACAAGCTCATCGAGGAGCGCCTGGCCACGCGCGCCTATCTCTTCGGTGACACCTTCAACATCGCGGATGCCTACCTCTACACCGTCACCCGCTGGGCGAAGTACGTGAAGGTGGACCTGTCCGGCTTCCCAAATCTCATGGCGTTCATGGAGCGCGTCACCGCGCGTCCGGCGGTGCGCAAGGCGCTCGCGGCCGAGGGGCTCCCGGTCTGACGTCCTCTGGCCCCGGCGACGCTCAACGGGCCTGATGTGCGGGGCAGCGGAGAGGGTGGGCGGTCGTGGGCTCCAGGACCGCCTCGTCGAGGAGGCGCGTGGCCGTCTCATCCATCCCTCAACACCCACCATATCCCTTCACACCGGTTGCACATCCAATCCAGCGAGAAGTCCCGAGCAACTCGTCGATCAGGTAATCCACCCCACCAAGCAGTGGCGTCTCTCCCTTCGAGATGAACTCAGCATAACAAACAGGATTCACCACCCCTACCTCTGGAGCTGTCAATACGACTCCCGCAAACCCGATGACACCATGAGGACAAGTAAAGAAACTCGCAGTGTCGCCTCCGTAGACCTCCGCGGTACGGACATGCTCGGCGAGAATCGTTCTGAGACGTCCAACCTGCTCCCCAGTCAATTGGGAATCCCTCCTCCCTACGACCTCCACGTGCTCCATTCCCCCATACACAACGCATCCATCGTCATAGACATGAACATCATAAACGGGACACAGCCCATCACATCCCGTACGCCGCATTCCAACGATCAAGCCCTTGTGTTCCGTCGCCCTCTCCGTGACGGATGACGGAGGCGTGTGCAGGTGACTCGACCGGCACCCGACACAGGCCATCCACACGCTCAGGACCACCCAGAGGAATCTGCTCCCGTCCCATCTAGCCGACGTCATGGATGTGGCCTCTTGAGATACGGCAGTTTGTGTTTCTCGAAACAGCGCCTCTTCCACTGCAGGGCAGTATCATGGGTGAACTCACGCGCTCAGGCCCTGTCCAGACTCTACTCGTGGATGGATGTGAAGCCGCCTCCGGAGGGAGCCTCCGCTCTGACGTCGACGGGAATCTGGTGAAATCTCGCGGGTCATGCGAATGGCGACCCTCGTCAACCACCGCTCAACTCCTGCTGATGGTCCTGGATGATTTCATCAAGGAGCGTTTGCTGGGCCTTATCACGTGCGCGCACTTCTACGCCCGCTCTTGGGATCAATGTCGAAGGCGCCCTGATAAGGGCGACCGCGCCGCGCTCCGCGTGTTCAAGAGGAATGATTGACGACGAGGCCCCGAGTTCCGTTGGAGCGAATCCCAAACGTGCGAAGAACTCGTAGGTCCTGGCCGGAGCCTCGGGATTTGGCCCAAGGTTATAGGTCTGCGTTTGTTTCCGAGGAGCGGCCTCCAAGCTGACCCTGGCCACGATGACCGCTCGTAGCAAGTCGGAGAAAGTCGGGAAGGGCTGCTCGGCCGCGACCTTGCTGCTCACTAAATCCTCTTCGTGAATGCGGAGGATGGCCGTGTCACGCCCGTCCGGTGTTGGGCGGGAGAGATCAAAGAAGTCGTCCGGGTGACGGCCGTTGTAGTCGTCCTCACCCATGGCGAACTTGAGGTAGCGGCGAGAATCGGGCCGCTCGCGTTGCTCATCTTCAAGATCCTCTAGCAGGGCCGAGATTGAGGTTGTCCCCCACATCAACCGCATTTCGCCGGTCGATGCACCCATGGTTGCGAGGAACTCGCGATACAGGCCGGGCAGCGCGTCGAGTCCTCCATGTGGCTGGGCAAGCGCTGTCATCTGGTCGGTCGTTGCTGGTTCGAAGCCATGAGTGCTCCCGGGCTTCCATCGCTCCATGAACGCGAGTAGGCCCGTCAGCGACAAGGCAGGAGGGGACCTGAGAATCCTTGACCAGGTCATGCGCAACTCTGCTTCTTGACGTCGCACCGGGCCATGAACAGCGTGTCCTGACACGATTGGCAGGAAAGGACAGTGACCTCTTTCTTGCGCTTCATGTCACGGTGCTCTTCGACATACTCGCCGCCCCTGTTTTCCATGATGTCGGCGGCGCTCGGAGGCGTCCAGGGCCCCTCAGACGGCGCGAAGCCGATGGGGCCGCGATAGGGCACATTGAATTTCACCTGCTTCTTCTCACTGGAGAAGGAGAAGTAAATCTCGGTCATCGAATGCGCGACATGACCGCTCGCTCCGATGAGTTTGGCGCCTGCACAGGTTCCAGGGACGTTGTTGTATCCGCTCTCACCCCTGATGACATAGTTCCTGGTGTCGTCCCACTGTTTGGCCACCTTGTCGATGGCTTGGGTGTCTCCCGCGGCACACCTTGGGTTGATGGTCATGAGGTCCTCCAGTGTGGAGGCCCGCTCAATGACCGTGCAACCGTGAGCCTCGGCGATGGCCGTGAAGCCGGGAGGCACCTCGTTACCCGATACCGCGGCGAATTTCTTGCCGGTGAGGCACACCATGACTCCGAACATGTACCCGCCAGACCTGCTGCGACGATGATTCTCAAGCCCCTCACGTGTCCGATCAAGGGTCTTGATATACGCCATCCGCTCATCCAAGGTCGTCTGTTTGGGTGGGGGTGATTGACGCCCGAGGCGCTCAAGTTCGGCGACCTTCGTTGTGATTTCCTGGTGGACCTTGGCCCACTCGGTCTCGCGGACCTTGAGGTCCTTGAGAATCTTGTTGGCGACGTCGAGGCTTCCTTCTGGACGCTCAAGCACCGCATGGCTGTCCGCGTCCTTCTGGCAGATGATGCACAGCCCCTCGAAGTCGTCCCCGTACGCGAATCCCGTCCCACCATGTCCATTTGATATGAACGTGGTATTGAAGGAGTTGCCGTTGTGAAGGGTGACGTCGAGGTAGCGCACGACGCCCTTTCCCTCGATTTTCACGTCCACGCTGCCGCTTCCCCAAGCCATCTTCCCCTTGAGCTTGGAGGAGATGATGCCGCCCGCCGTGCCCGGCTCATCGCCCGAGCTGATGCTCAACTCGGAGTCGGTCAGTGCCACCGGGTGGCCATTGATGGTGACGCTCGTGCTTCCATGGATGAGCGTGGAGTCTTGAGCGGAGTTGACGAAGGGGGTGGGCACAGGACCTCCCGGCGTCGGCACCTTGCAGACGTCGGGTGCGGCCGAGGTGTGCGTGTTACCGCTTCCCTTGTGCAGGATGGCGCGGCCGTTGGCGAAGACCTTGCTCATGCTTCCTCCTTGGCGTTTCGAATCATATCCATGACGCAGGCGCGAATGCGCCCACTGTCGGCACTGCCGTCGACGAGCGCCCTGAGCGCGTTGGTCTGACGCCTGTCAAGGACCGGAGAGGGTGTGAGCCATTCACATCCGAGGGAAGTTCACGGGGCCGATGATGACGGCCCGTGAATCGTTCCCGTCGCGCAGTTCGAGTGTGTAGGTGCCTTGCAGTTCGTCCGGGCTGGCCTCTGTCTCCAGGATGAGCAACACCTCGATGTCGCCAGCGGTCAGGGGCTTCGACTGCCAGGCCCGCAGCTCATGGGCGCGGCGACCCAGGGAGTCCCTGAGCGTGGCTCGGCTCGCGGTCCACGGAAGATGATGGCCGGCTGAAGCCATCACGAGTGCCACCGCGACGCGGGAGATGCTCCTGAAGACCTGTGCCTCGGTTTCACGAGACAGAATGGACTGGGCCGTTGAGAGGTCCTGACCGAGTGTGTTTCCGAGAATGCCCTGCTCGTTCAGAAGCCCTGTGGCGAAAAGTCCTGTCAGGCCCGTTGGACCCTGCTCAGCTCGAAGCCTCGCGTTCTCCTCGCGCAGCCTCAGAAGCTCGCCCTCGAGCTGGGCGGTCTCGGTCCGGTTGTTGCGCACTCTTGGTGGATTGCTCACGACCTCCACCTGGGCATCGAAGTGCCCCGGGGCCACGACGAGGAGAAAGTTCGCTTCCCTGGGAGTGGAGCCGTCCTCGAAGCGCAGGGTCAGACGCAGCCGCGTGCCTTCCTGGAGTTTGTCCGAGGGCAGGAGCACGAGGGCGTCCTCGCTCATCACCACCCGGTGAAAACGCTCCCGTCCCTCCAGCGTGACGGCGTCTCGTGCGAGAGAGGTGTCGAACAGGAGCGCGGTGGTGCCCCCGGGACGAATGAAGATCTCGGCAGGTGCTGGGCCCTGTCGTGTCCCCAGGTCGATGCGACGGACCTCCGAGGAAGACGATGCCGTGTGAGACTGCGCCAGTGCCGGCCCGCTCCGCATGCTCATGGCGACGAGGCACATCATGAGCGGCAGGAGGCGTCGTGGACGGCTCGTGCTAATTCTCCTCGTCACCGGTCTCCTGGAAGCGACCCACGGCGCGCACGGCGAACTTGTTGGCCACGACGCCATGGTCATCGTCGCTGCCTGCCTTGGCGGGAATGCCATACACCCCTCTCTGATTGGGGTCGACATATGACATGCAGACAGGGTAGCTCTTGCCCTCGATTCGTGCCTCGACGACTCGGCCATAGACCCGGGTGGGGGTGACGTAGATGTTCGTGATGAGTTCCGCTCCTCGGCGGAGCGCTCCGAACGTCCGGTCCAGATGGGTCGAGATTCGAGACTCGCGGAGGGTGATGTCCGCATGAGCAAGTCCGGTGTGGTCCCTCTCCCCGATGGAGGCGGAGACCTGAACGCCGATCCGGATGTTGAGCCGCGCCATGGCCTCCCGCGCTCCAGGAGGGCAGTCCGCGGCGGCAGGCACTGGCTGGTGTTTCACCACGGCAGGGGAGCCGGCGCATGCGAGCCCCGTGCAAGCCAGGGCCACCTTGGACAGACGGGTCAGGGAAGGGGAGCGCTGCTTCACAGGGGCGGGGGGCGACGCGGACAGGGCGGGGGCCTTCTTCACGGGAGTGGGGTCCTGGAGTGACGGCGCCACGGGGGCGACGGTCGCGGGGGTGGGCTCCGCCATGGGCGAAATCGCGACTCCGCCACTGTGCGGCGACTCACGCGCGCTGGCCAGTTTCTGACCAGTGGGGGAGGTCATTTCATGGGTGACCTGTGGAGTTGTCTGTCTCCACCCGCCCATGAAGCGGCTCCCAGACACGCCCAGGGCCACCACTCCCACCAGCGTCAACAGCAGGCGTCGATAGGGATGGGGATGCAGCCGTCGCGCCTGGCCCTCCAACGTGGCGTGTCTGGGCGAGGTCCACGGCGCGGGACTCGGTGGTGGACGCAGGGTGCCCAGCACCGTGGCCCACAGTTGTTGCAACCGGGCCCGTGCCTTCGATGGAGGCTTGCGCAGATGTGAAGCCCACTCCGGACGGCGCACGCGGCGCAGCGCTTGCGACGGCTCGCCGTCCACCGCGACGAGCGGAGGCTCCGCCCAGTCGAAGAGGGGCTCATCCCAGGACTCGCCGGGTGTGTCTTCCAGGGTGGCGACCAGCGTCGATGCCAGCTCCGCGCCACTCTGGAAGCGGCGCGTGGGGTCCTTGTCCAGCATCCGCTGGAGGAGGGCGTCGAGCGCGGGCGGCGCGCGGGGATTCACCGTGGAGGGCGCGGGCGGCTCCTGCGAGGTGATGGCGGCGCACAGCACGTCCGCCGGCCAGTCGGGGAGGAAGGGGTAGTGCCCGGTGGCGGCGCGATACAGACAGACCCCCAACGCATAGAGGTCATCGGTGGCCACGGAGGTGTAGCGGGCATCCGGATGACGCCAGTGGCGCTGGTGGAAGCGGATGGCCTCCGGGCTGCGCAGGTAGAGCGTCCCCGGGGGCAGGGGACCGGTGGTCAACGTGGGCGCTCCCGTGTACACGCCCGCGCCCAGGTCGATGAGCACCGGGTCTCCCTCGGGGGTCCGCAAGAGGATGTGCTCTGGCTTGAGGTCCCGATGCAGCACGTCCCCCGCGTGCAGCGTGTCCAGGGCCAGGGCCACGCGACGGAGCGTCTCCAGGAGCTGTCGGAAGGTGGGGTTGTGGTGGTCCGCCCAGACATGGAGCGGAGGTCCGGGCACCCAGTCCATGACGAAGTAGAAGTGGCCGGTGACGATGTCCGGCCAGCGGCCACAGGCGTGGACCGCCACCACGTTCGGATGCACCGCGCGGTCCAGCAAGAGGGTGAGCTCGCGCAGCGCACGGCCCTCGGACGCGTCGCGGGCCAGCTTGAGGGCGAAGTAGCGCCCCGGCGCGTCGGTGGGCTCCACGCGATAGACGACGCCATAGCCCCCCAAGCCCAGTCGCTCGATGACGCGCCATCCGCCCGTGATGACGAGGCCCGGAGGAAGGGCGTCCGGATTCATCGATGGGGTCCGCGTGCTCATGGTCGTCAGAGGTCTCCTGGAAGCCGCTGAACCTAGCAGGTCGAACCCTCCTCGTGTGACCCGCCATGGTGGGTCACCGGCGGACAACTCCCAGGGCAGGGCTCGACGCGCCCGCGCGACATGGGGCGGAAGCCACCTGGAGCCCGGCACCAGGCGCTCGCCGACCCGCGGGCCCGCTCCCCTCCAGCCCTGGCGTCCCCGACCTCGGCCGGAGGGCCCCCAGGGGGCGTTGTTCTCCACTGGTCGCCCGGCCGCCCCTCACCCGGGGAGGCGGAAAGAAGCCGTGCGCCGAGCCGTGTCTAAGGGTATAGACAAGCCCTTCATGTGTCCCATGGTGAAGACCGAAGACCTCATCGACGCACAGGGCGTGGCCGGGCTGTTGCAACTGCGCCACTCCAACAGCGTCAGCACCTATCTGCGCCGCTACCCGGACATGCCCCGGCCCATCCTGGACCTGGGTACGGGACGTCCCCGGTTGTGGCTGCGTCCCCAGGTGATGCGCTGGCTGCGCGCCCGCAAGTCCGACACGGTCCACACCGGAGTTGAGTGATGACCACCGCCAGTCCCCGTACCCCTCCCGCCGTGCTGCCCGGTCCCAATGACGTCTGCTGGTGCGGCAGCGGCACCAAGTACAAGAAGTGTCACCGTGGCGCCGACGCCGTCGAGGCCCGCAAGAAGGGCCCCGAGGTGGCGCGCAATGGCATCCGGCCGGGCATCATCAGCCCCCGCCGCGATGTGCCCCTGAACATCCCTCGTCCGGACTACGCCGTGTCCGGGCGGCCGCTGCGTCGAGGCGGCGGGGACTCCGACATCAAGACGCCGGACGTCATCGCGCGCATGCGCCGCGCCTGCAAGGCCGCCGCGGAGGTGCTCCAGGAGGTGGCCAGCCACGTCCGCCCGGGCATCACCACCGACGAGCTGGATGCCATCACCCACGAGGCATACATCCGCCGGGGCGGCTACCCGAGCACGCTCAACTACCACGGCTTCCCCAAGTCGCTGTGCACCTCCGTCAACGAGGTCATCTGCCACGGCATCCCCGACAGCCGCGCGCTGGAGGATGGGGACATCGTCAACCTGGACATCACCATCTTCCTGGATGGGGTGCACGGGGACTGCTCGGCCACGTACTTCGTGGGCATTCCGCAGCCGGAGAGCGAGCGGCTGGTGCGCGTCACGCGCGAGTGCCTGGAGCTGGGTATCGCCGCCGTGAAGCCCGGCCGCCCCATCAGCGACATCGGCCGCGCGATTGAGACGCACGCCACGAAGAACGGCGTGAGCGTGGTGCGCGCCTACTGTGGCCACGGCATCGGCGAGACGTTCCACACGGCCCTCCAGATTCCGCACTACTACGAGCCGGAGGCCGACACCGTCATCCAGACGGGCATGATTTTCACCGTCGAGCCGATGATCAACCAGGGCGGCTGGGGCCACCGCACGTGGGACGACGGGTGGACCGCCGTCACCGCCGACGGCACCCGCAGCGCGCAGTTCGAGCACACGCTGCTCGTCACCGAGCAGGGCGCCGAAATCCTCACGGTGCCCTGAGCCGTCCTCCGCGACACGAGGCCCCCTGCACACCAGGGGGCCTCCTCGGGCACCTACGGTGTTCCCGCGTCGCCCCGCGGTCCGAGCCGGCCGTGTGAAGGCAGACAGTCTCCGGCTCGCGGACTTCCCGACACGAGGGCTTCATCCCTGTCGCGGAGTCGACGCCCCCGTCAAATGGCCTCCCAGCCTCGTCCGGACGGTGCGGTATCACCTGCGCCTGGCCGGGGCTCGACGTGTCTGGCTTTCGCGACGCGGAGCGCTCCGACGAGGGACTGTCCACGCGGTTGTGTCGCCGGAGGCGCGCCATGGCACTCGATATCGCTGTCGACCCCCAGTCGCTCAAGAGCGTCCAGGATGTCATCCAGACGCTGGAGGGGACCTTCCAGGTGGACTTCATCCCGGGCGTCCTGAAGAAGCTGGAGGAGAAGTTGCTCGTGGAGCGCGCCGCGTTCCGGGTGAATGAGCTGGCGCAGCGGTACGAGCTGGACCTCTACTTCGGACTGAAGGCCCCCGAGGTGGAGGACTCGCGGGAGCCTTTCTTGAAGGTGGGGATGAGCATCACCATCCAGCCGGAGGTCGTCTCCCGGGGGCGCAGGCCCGCGCGGTATGACGGCACGCTGGAGGTCCCGCTCTCCGGCGAGGCCGTCACCCACGTGCCGTTCGCGCTCTATCTGAAGAGGAGCCTCCGATAGCGCTCCCGCTGTTTGAATAGCAACAGCAATCAGCCTGCCAGGGTGATTGTGAGTTTGATGCCACGCGGCAACAGTGCGCGTGGGCCCATCGTGGTGTGACTTCGCGTCATTCAGAGGGCCCATGAATCCCTTCAGTCCTGAAAGGAATCGTTCCCATGAAGAACTGGGTGACGTTGTGCCTTGTCTGCATCGCTTCCGGAGCATTCGCCGCGGACAAGACTCCGCCGGCCAAGACGCCTCCTCCCTCCACCACGAAGCCGGCGCCGGAGTCCAAGGCCGCCGAGCCCAGGACGCTCACCATCGAGGAGGACAAGGCCGCGAAGCAGGAGCCGAAGAACAAGAAGGTGGACACCAAGGCCACCGAGACCGCCAGCAAGCCGCTGCTGTAGCCCTGACTCGAAACCCCACGGAGGGCAAACCCCATGAAGAAGATGATGGCGGGATTGTGTCTTGTCTGGCTGTGTCTGTCCCAGGGAACGGCGCAGGGTGCCGAGGACTGCATCAAGACGATGAATCAGGGCTCCGCCACGGTGAAGCTCGGATTGTATGAGCAGAGCTGTATGTCGATGTCCTGGACCGGAGGGGTGATTACGTCGGACGTCACCTACAACTGCTGTGGTCCCAGCGCGACCATTCGCATCAACGGGACGGACTGGAATCGGCTGCTCGCCGAGGGCAAGCTGGATGGCTTCCGCTACCAGAAGGCCGATACCAGCAGCAATGGCTCGACCACGCTCTACTTCCGGAAGGTCGTCGGGAAGGAACTCACGAACATCGCTCCCGAAGACTTCTTCAAGTAGCGGACGTGTGCCCACGGGTGGGGCGGCTCGCCCGCCCGTGGGACTTGCCGAGCGAGGCGTCGTGGACACCCCCTTCCTGCACGGAATCAATCCCTTCCTGTTCCGCTTCTCGGAGACGCTCTCCCTTCGCTGGACGGGGGCGGCGTACCTCGTGGGCTTCCTGCTCGCGTTCGCGGTGCTCCGGCGTCAGGCGGCGCGAGGTGAAGGCCCTGTCGCGAAGCAGGAGGTGTCGGGCTTCGTGCTCTACGCCGGCCTCTTCGGAGTCATTCTGGGCGGACGACTGGGGTACGTGCTGCTGCACCAGTGGGATGACTTCTCGCGGGACGGCTCGGTCTTCTTCCAGTTCCGACAGGGAGGCGCGTCGGTGCTGGGGGCGGTGCTGGGAGTTCTCGCCTTTTCGGTGTACTTCGCGCGCCAGCAGCGACGCCCGTGGCTCCAGGTGACGGATACGCTGGCGGTGCTCGCGCCGCTGGGGTTCTTGCTCGCGCACCTCGCGGTGTTCATGGAAGGCGCGCCGCTGGGGCAGGTGAGCTCCGTGCCCTGGGCCGTGCGCTTTCCCGCCGAGGTGGGGATGCCGGGTTTCCAGCCCGTGGTGACGCCGTCGTTCGACGTGTCCACCCTGGCCTATGCGCCGGGGCATGAGGTGGCGGCGCTGACGCGCGCGGATGCGGCCTTCCTCGCGGAGCTGCACCGCATCCTCCCCGCGCGGCACCCCGTGTTGCTCTATCAGGCCGCGCTGGAGGGACTGCTCCTGGGCGGTGTCCTCCTGGCGGTGCGTGCGCTTTGGCGCTCGCGGCCCGTGGGGCTGCTGAGCGGGCTGTTCTTCACGCTGCAAGGAGGACTGTCCCTGGGCGGTCTCCTGTTCCGCGAGGCCCAGCCGAACCTGTCCTTCGCCGCCCAGCTTGAGCAGGGGGTGCTCCCGCCCGTGCTGATGCTGGGGGTGGGGGCGGCCTTCCTCCTGAGCGTGCTGGGCCAGCGTCCGGACGCGGTGGGTGTGCCCGCGCCCGTGAAGCTGGAGGGGTGAGGCTCACGAGGGGCAGGGAGGCGGGTGCGCGCCCTTCGTCAGGCGGAAGCGCGCCGGCCTCAGGGCCTGCACCACGATGTGGCCTGCCTGCTCCAGGCGCAGCGTGGCGCCGGGCTCCAGCACGTAGTCTGTCGGGTCCGCGTCGAGCGTGAGCCAGAGCCGACCCTCGGTGCAGGTGAGCGTCAGGCCCTCGGTTCCTCGCACGCGCCGACTCCAGAGTGCGCCCTGGAACAGTCCGAAGCAGCCTGACTCCGCTTCCGGGTGTACTTCCGGCTTCAAGTGACTCCACAGCGTGCTCCACCAGCTCCGCCGCGTCAGAGCGAACATCGACTCCATGGCTCCATGACCTCCTTGCGCGTCGCAACATGCGCCCTGTCGCGGGAACAGAACAGATGCAGCCGATTGTCATTGTGACCAGTACAGTCCCGGGGTGGGAAACTGTACCGGTCCGACATGCGGTCAGGTGTATCTGGGCAGCGGGCGTCGGGCCCGGTACCGATACAGGTCCCGGGACGGCATCTCGACGGAGGTGGCATGGGCGCGCTGGCACACAAACCGAAGCTGTACGAGCAGGTGGCCGAGCGACTGGAGGAGGCCATCGCCGCGGGGACGCTGCGAGCGGGGGACCGGCTTCCCTCGGTGCGACAGCTCAGCCTGCGTGAGCGGGTGAGTGTCTCCACGGTGCTCCAGGCGTATCTGCACCTGGAGTCGGTGGGGCTCATCGAGACGAGGCCGCAGTCGGGCCACTACGTGCGTCGCCGCGAGCGCCCGCGTCTCGCCGAGCCGCAGGTGTCCCGGCCCGCGACGAGCGCCACGCCCGTCACCATCAGCGGGCTGGTGTCCCGCGTGTACCAGGCGATGAGGGACCCTCGCATCGTCCAGCTCGGTGGGGCGTGGCCCGCGCCGGAGCTGTTGCCCACGCGCAGGCTGTACCGGGAGTTGAACGCGCTCACGCGCGAGGCGGGTGACGTGGGGGTGCTGTACGACGCGCCGCCGGGGTGCCCGGAGCTTCGGCAGCAGCTGGCGCGGCGCTCGCTCGACTGGGGTGGGGCGCTGGCGCCCGAGGACTTCATCATCACCTGTGGCGCGGCGGAGGCGATTCACCTGTGCCTGCTCGCCGTGGCGCGCACGGGGGACACCATCGCGATTGAGTCTCCCGCGTACTACGGCACGCTGCAGGCCATCGAGTCGCTGGGGCTGAAGGCGCTGGAGATTCCGTGCTCGCCGCGACATGGGATGGAGCTGGATGCGTTGGAGGCGGCGCTGGAGCGGCGGCGCGTGGCGGCGGTCCTGGTGGTGCCGAGCTTCAGCAATCCGGTGGGCAGTTGCATGCCGGAGGCGCGGCGGCGTCGGTTGGTGGCGATGCTGGAGGCGCGGGGCGTTCCGCTCATCGAGGATGACTTGTATGGAGACCTGCACTTCGATGCGGAGCGCCCGCGCACGTGCAAGTCCTTCGACACGTCGGGGAACGTGCTGCTGTGTGGCTCGTTCTCGAAGACGCTCGCGCCGGGGTTCCGCGTCGGGTACGTGGCGCCGGGACGGTTCCGCGAGCGGGTGGAGTTGCTGAAGTTCTCGCACACGATTGCCACGGCGTCGTTGCCTCCGCTCGCGATTGCGCGGTTCCTGGAAGAGGGCGGGTATGACCGGCACCTGCGCTCGCTGCGCCGCCATCTCATGTCCCAGGTGGAGAGCATGGCTGGGGGCGTGGCGGAGTATTTCCCGGAGGGGACGCGGGTGGCTCGGCCGTCGGGGGGCTCGTTGTTGTGGGTGGAGCTGCCGCCCAAGGTGGACTCACTGGCGCTGCATGAGCGCGCCATCGAGGCGGGCATCAGCATCGCGCCCGGGCCCATCTTCTCCGCGCGGCCGGACTCGTATCGGAACTTCATCCGACTGAGCTGTGGTCAGCCGTGGACGCCACGAGTCGAAGCGGCGGTGTCCACGCTGGGGAGCTTGGCGCGCAGCCTCGCGTGACGGGGCTTCAGCGAATGAAGAGCAGGCCCAGGCCCTGGCGGGAGGCCTTGTCCAGGGCGTGCGTGGCCGCGTCGAGCGCGCGTGCCGGGTCGCCGCGTCGCGCGAGGGACAGCTTGCGCTGAAACCAGGCGCGCAGGCGGGCGGAGCGGAGGAGGGGCTCGTAGTCGGGGGCGCCGGCGAGGTGCTCGCGCAGGCCCTCGCGAAGCTGGCGGACCTCGGAGCCCGTCCAGAAGCCGAGGGCCGGGTACACGCGCTTGAAGCCACGGCCCATGGGGCCATCCTTTCCGGGCATACGGCCCGAGACGGTGAAGCGCCAGAGTCGCTGGATGGGCTCCTGACAGGATGTGCCGACGACGGCCTCCGCCGCCTGGAGGTCGTACTCGCTGGGATGGAGCTGCGTGGCCAGCTCCAGGGGCTCCCCTCGTGTGTCCTCGTCCAGGTGGACGAGTTCGTCGGCGAGCACGTCGAGCAGGTCCCAGACTCCGTCCTCGAGTCGCTCGGGAAGCCGGGTCACGGTGTCCGCGCCGTGCCGGGACAGGTGGTCCATCAGCTCCAGGAGCAGGACGTCGTCATCGTCCTCCTCGGGGTCCTCCAGGCCCTCGGCCACCGTGGCGCGCATGGCCGCGAGTCGCGTGGGAGTCAGCACACCGGCGAGTCCCTCGGGGGGAGTCAGGAAGAAGGAGACAGGGGCACGCATGGCCTCTGTGTACACCGCCTCACGGCGGGTCGCGTGGGGTTGGGACGCCAACTGTGCCAGGACGAGTTCGCGGAGCGACTCGCCCGGCCACGAGCGGCTGCCTGTCGCCTTGCGCGGGAGGTATTGCCTCCGGAGTCATTCCTGCCTCGGGTCTCCCTTGGGAGGTGATGCCAGACATGTGAGGGATTGGTCCTCCTCGGGCTTCATGTCATTCTGCGGACCGAAGTCCCCCAGCCGCATTCACGCTGAATCAGGAGTGTCCCATGCGAAAGACCTTCCTCGCGGTCGCGTTCGTAGCCGGGTTGTTGACGGGTTGTGGTGGAGCGGAGACAGAAGAGGCGATGGACACGCAGGCGGTCGCACAGCCGTTGGATGCACGCGCGGCCTGTCTGGAGGCCTGCGCGGTTCAGAGCAGCAGGTGCTGGCAGAACGCCACCACGCCAGCGGCCCAGGCGTGGTGTCAGACGATTACCGAGCGCTGCCCCCTGAAGTGTGAGTAGTCCCTGACGGGGCGCGGGTTCGCGGTGCCTCCAGAGCCGGGCCAGGGGGAGACAGACCATGGCCCGGCTCATGCGAGTGTCAGCAGTTCAGGTTGATGCGGATGAAGTCCACCATGGACTCGTTCTGCATGCGGAACTGCAGCATGTCGCCCACCGAGGTGATGGGGAGCGGCATGCACAGGAAGGCGGTGTTGCCCGGGTTCCACGTCGGGGTCAGCGCGGGCGTCACGGCCGTGTTGGCGATGATGGGGAAGCTGTAGGTGCCAAAGTCCGTGTCGTGCACGGTGATGGTGTCGTTCTGAGGGGTTGTCGGAAGCGCCCGGGAATAGGCGCAGAGCGTCAGCGTGCAGAACGGTGTCTGGGTGAAACAGCTCCGAAGTCCGTGCCGCAGCGTGGCCACGGTATGACGGTTGGAGGTGGCGTCATCCAGCGTCTTGAGCTGGCTGGCCGGAATGCCGTTGGCCGCGAGGTAGGTGACGAACTCGGGCATCGCCGTGGGGGCGTAGGGCAACGGGTCCGGTCCTCCGCCGAAGTTGTCAGCCGTTCCGAAGGTGACGGACATGTTCGGGGTGCAGACGGTCTGCTCGGCCTCACCCAGGGCGTCGTCACCGAGGGTGGGCTCCTCGGGGGAACCACAGGCGGTCAGGGCGAAAGGCAGCAGTCCCAGGGCAAGCAGCGCGGAAGCGGAACGGGGCATGGAGGTCCTCCGGGTCGAGTGGGTACGGCGGTTGTGAAGCCGTGCAGGGCCGTCGGAGTGTCATATCCCGCACGGCCTGCGAGTGAAGCCTGCAATAACGCCAGGCGCGAGTCCACGACGTGGTGCATGGGCTGCTCTTCGGCTGCTCCATGCGGCAGGATGCCGACGTCGTCGTCATGTCCAAGGATTCCTGATGAACCGTCTTCCCGTACATCTCGCGCTGCTCCCTCTTCTGGCCACGCTGCTCGCGGGCGGTACCCAGGCGGCCGACCTGAAGGTGACGACGCTCACGGTCATCCCCAAGCCGGATGCGGAGCACCCCTATCCGCAGGACGTCATCCAGATGCCGTTCATCACCCACGACAAGCCGGAGGTGGCCGCGAATATCAATGACCGCCTGTTCATCGCCCGGTTCAAGGCGCTGGCGCCAGCCAAGGCGGAACCTCGACTGCCCGCTCAGGAAATGGACCTTGCGGGCCTGGCCGGTCAGGAATTCGGAGTGAAGCGCAACGATGCGCGGCTGCTCACGATTGGATTCAAGGCCGAAGTCTGCGGCGCCTACTGCGAGACGGACCATGTCGCCTTCAGCTTCGACACACGGACCGGCCGCCTGCTCAATCCGCAGGAGTTGTTCACCCGTGCCGGAGTGCAGGCGCTCATCAAACGCATGCAGAAGGAAAAACAGCGCGTCTACCGGGCGCAGATGGTGAAGCATGAGAAGGAGTTGAAGGCGTCACGCAAGCAGAAAGCTGATAGCGAGAAGCTTGACGACCTGGAGTCGCGCATCGCCCTCAATCGCGAGTGTCTGGCCAGCAATGCGCAGGATGCAGAGGAAGCGTCCGCCAGGACCTCCTTCGATGAGCGCTGGGAGTTCAAAGCGGAGGCAGCCGTTCTGACGGCGGAGCGCTGCAGCAACCACGCCTCGCGCGCGCTCGACGACGCAGGCGACGTCAGCCTGTCACTGCCGTACGCCACCCTGCGGCCGCATCTGACGGCCTATGGCAAGAGCGTGCTGCTGGGTGAAGGCCAGGCGTTGTCAGGCGATGTCTTGGGTCAGGTGCTGCGCGGTCGTATCGGCAAGCAGCCGATTGTCATGGTGCTGGAGAAGCAGTACGACAACTCGGTGTCCGGCGTGTACTTCTACGAGAAATATCGCAAGCGGATTGAGCTGAACGGCCAGGAAGAAGGCGGGAAGCTCGACCTGCAGGAGCAGGATGCGGACGGCACCCCGGTGGCGCAGCTGCGGCTGGAGGTTGGCAACAACCACCTGCGAGGTGAATGGCTGGGGAAACAGTCCTCGCAGGTGGAGCTTCGCGCACCCTGAGTCGTGCGGAGTGGGGGACTCACGGGGGCGTGCGCCAGTCGAGGGCCGAGGGCCGGGGGCGCCGGGGACTGGCCAGCAGCCACTCCGGAATGTCCGGGGCGGACAGGTGCTGGACGTGCATTCCCAGCGAGCCTGCCAGCCGAAGGAGTGCGACTCCCTCGATGAAGACGTGGGCCTCCGTCCGGAGCATCTCTGGATCCGCGCGCGGGTTCCCACGCTCGCGCGCGAGTTCCCGCGAGCGCTCGTGCAGCAGGTCTGCCCAGGCTGTCTCGAGCTTTTGCTCGTCTCCGGTGAGCAGGGCCTCGCACAGCTTGAGTCGGGCGGGAGCTTGAGACTGGGCCAGCGCCTGGAATCGCGCGACGGTGGCGATGGCCTGCTCGGATTTCGTGCCTGCGCACAGCACGTCGAAGAGGAACTTCATGTAGAGAAAGTCGTCCTCGTACTCGTCTTCACGGGCCCAGGTGCTCGCGCACAAGGGGGCCATTCTCCGCGCTGAGTCGAATTCATTCGCCGCCAGGGCATCGAAGAAGGGCCACGCCCGGCTCGCGCAGAGGTAATACCGGTCAACCACCGCGTTCCAATCAACGCGCTGGAGGAGCGACAGGTAGGCATGGGCACTCTTGCTCAGGCTCGCGAAGGATGACTCGACATCCGCTTCGAGCAGTACCAGGCAGATCGCCAGACGACGGTATTGGGTGCAGAGTCCCTGGATGAGCACCGCTTCGTCTTCGATGCGTTGCGATGTCCGCAGCTGCTCCAGCAGCCGGCCCAGGGTGAAGCGGATGTTCCTGTAATCGTCTTCCAGGTCCGATGACATGCTCACCCCAGGGTGGATATTGGCTCAGAGCATGACGGGAGCGCCCAGTTCGAGCACATCCAGTCCCGTGACTCCCGCGGCAGTGAGCTTGTCGAGCAGATCCTCCCGGATGATGAAGGCCCGGGGGTATTCCTTGATGCGGAACAAGGAGCTCTGCTCGGGAATCTTGTCCTCGCGCAGGAGCAGGCGGCGGATGACGAGGAACTGCTCCGGCGAGAAGCTGGAGCGGTCGTACTCCGAGCGCTCGAGGTCCACGCAATCCACGGTTCCCAGCACGTGCGCGATGGAGTAGGGCGCGTCGACCACGCGGTCCTTCTTGTCGATGATGGAGATGGGAAGCCACTCGATATCGACCGGCGCGGTTTCCAGGAGCTTGCGCGCCTTCTCCGAGATGATGAGGCGCGAGAACTTGTTGGGGATGAAATCCGTGAGTTTCATCCCCCTGTGTTTCTTGGAGAGTGGATAGGAAGCCTGCTTGGGGAACTTGTCCCCCATGGGCTCGCCGTCTCCCAGTCGCCAGGCCTGGGCCACGCCCCGGGTCTCCTGCTCGAGGTAACCCAGTTCGTCGCGCGGAGGGACCCGCAGAATCTTGTAGTTCACTTGAGGCGCCCCTGCTGTCGTAGCTCCGCCTCGAGTGCGGCTCCCAGCTTCTTGATCTTGTTGATGTGGACACCTCCTGGCATCTTTTCCAGGACGAGGAACAGGTTGTCCGAAATCGTTTCGAGGTCATCCTTGAGGCTCTGCACGCTCTTGGGGTCGACCTTGTGCACCTCCTGGTCACCCAGGGCCTTGTCCAGTTGATCCTTCAACCAGTTCAACTTCTCTTTCGCGAACTCATCGAAGCCGGGATGGTTGTTCGGGTGAATGGGCCAGTCGATGAGTTCACCGACTTCCTTCCACTTCGGCAGCAGGACGATGTTCCGCTCGCCGTTGAGGTTGTACCCCGCCACCATGAGCAGTTCCAGGAGTTGATATGGATCGGAGCGGCTGTCGTCGAAGAGCTCCTGGAAGAGCATGTCGTTGGCAATCAGGTGATGCCAATTGTGCTTGTATGGGTGATGGCCACCCTCGCCATTGTCGTAGAGGGGGACGAAGTTGCCATGGTGGCCAATGTCCCAGATGTGAGGATCCACCGGCTGGTTGGCTTGTTGCTGCTTCGGAGTGATGAAGGCCCGGGTCGTCCCATCCGGTTGTGCGAGCGAAATGCTCTTCGTTCGGACGCCCGTCACCTCCGCCGGGGTGTAGCGCGGGTTGTTGTAGTAGCTCTGCCGGGCCCGCAGGGTCACGTTGTAGCCATTCCTGGCGTACTTGCACTCGGCATTCTGCGCGGCGGCGTGACGGACGACGCAGGCTCCGTTCTTGTGGTAGTCGGAGTTCTTCGTCAACCGTTCGATATGTTTGTCATCCATCTGGCTCTCCTGTCCCGTTCAGGGCTGGGGCCCGTGGAGGGAGTGGATTCTGACTGCGCCCTTGCGTCCGTCTTCTCCCGACGCCCACACCAGCACGTCCTCCGTCCTCGCATATGTCCGTTGCAGCGCGCGCACCGCCATGCAGGTCGCGAACGCAGCGGTGGCCGCCCCAGTCTCGCCGAACGACTCCGCGGGATGCCACTGCCGGGCATCCCCCAGTTCCGGACCGAGCGTCAACAGGGACATTCCCCACTCGCGTGCCCGCCACTCGTTCCCATTCAGGCTGCCAATGGTCAGGCCAACCCGCCGCCCGCGCAGCTCCGGCTGTTGGATGCACCCGCGCAGGGTTTGGGCCAGCGTCCCACCCGCGTTGGGTTTCCCCGAGAAGCGATGATGGGAGTCCTGCCCCACACCTGGCGTCCCCACCAGCGACTCGATGCGCGCGCTGCGGCGTGCGGCGTGCTCGTACCGCTCCAGAAGCACCAGGGCCGCGCCCTCACCTGGCAGGAACCCCACGGGTTGGTCGGGAGTCTTCAGCATCCGCAGGCCCAGCAGCATCCGGAGCAGCTCGGGGTCCAAGTAGGAGTCCACTCCACCCACGACGCACCCATCCAGTTCCCGCGCACGCAGCTTGCGGATCGCCTCCTCCAGCGCGGAAAAGAAGCCCGCTGGCCCTTCGAAGAACAGGCGCTGGTGCCTCGGGTGGAAGGTCACACCGCTGAGTTCCTCGAGCCGGGGAAGGAAGCGCCTGCGGTAGCGTTCGCGTTCCTCCTCCAGGTCGGGCAGGTCCTTTGTGGGGAGCCCCAATTGCTCGGCCTGTTGTCGCTGCCGGGCTTGTTGGCACTGGTGAAAATACCCGTGGTCCAGGTTCAGCAGCAGACCCAGGGATTTGGCATCGTGCGCTTCCTGGCCCGCGTAGCCCATCAGGTCGCTCAGGGCCGCCGTCGCCAGTCGTAGGCTTCTGGCCATCCCCTGGAATCCGTCCGTCAGCCCTCGAATGGGATGTCCCCGGAGAGGCACCATCTCAAACGGTTCGTCCGCGTCGAAGGTGTGGAGGCCCTGCAGTTCGACGCAACGCATGATGCCCGCCCGCGCCGCCGCACACGACTGCACCACTCCGCCCAGGGATGACATCATCCCGAGCCCCGTCACCGCGATGGCATCTGATCGCAATCCTCTGGTGACCATGTCCCGGAGTATATGCAAAGCGGGAGTCGGCGAAGGGGGACGACGGAGAATCAACTCGCCCGCAGGAAAAGGACGCTCTGCCTGCTGTGATGATTGACTGGACGCGAACGATGGGTGGTTGCCCGAACCTCACGAGCAAGTGCTCGCGAAGATGGAATTCTCCGCGCTTCGCAGTGCTGAAAACGGCGGACTGCCTGGAAGTCCTACCAGCGGGAGCTTGTTGAGCTGGGATTGGCGACGTGGGAGGCGGCGCGTGACGGCATTCGCCACCTGCGCATCTTTGATGGCTCCGCCTCCAGCGATGAAGGCCTCCGAGGTGGAGGCCCCGCGCGAAGAGCGCCTTCTCGCGAGGTCCCCCGAGATGAGCCGCCCGGCTCAGAGGCTGGGATAGTCGATGTAGCCCTTGGCGCCGCCGCCGTAGAGCGTCGTCTTGTCGAGCCGGGCCAGGGGCGCGTTCTCACGCAACCGGCGCACCAGGTCCGGGTTGGAGATGTACAAGCGGCCGAAGGAGACGAGGTCCGCGCCCGCCTCGACGGCCTTGCGCGCGAGCTCCCCGTCGTAGCTGTTGTTGACCATCCACGCCGCCTTTCCGCCCGCGTCGCGATACGCCTTCTTCAGCGCGGCGTAGTCGAACGGACGGTCCGCCAGCTCACGCGCTCCCCCAGTGGCCCCTTCGATGATGTGGACGTAGGCGAGGCCGAGCTTCGCCAGCTCACGCACGACGGACTCGAAGAGCGGCTGCGGGTTGGCGTCGAACGCGTCGTTGGCGGTGGTGACGGGGGACAGGCGGATGCCCGTGCGTCCGGCCCCCACGGCGTCAATCACCGCGCGCGTGACCTCCAGCATCAGGCGCGCCCGGTTCTCGATGCTTCCGCCGTAGTCGTCCGTGCGCTGGTTGGAGCCCGTCTTGAGGAACTGGTCGAGCAGGTAGCCGTTGGCGCCATGAATCTCCACCCCATCGAAGCCCGCGACCTCCACGGCGTCGCGTGCGGCGCGCGCGTAATCCCGAACGATGCCGGGGAGCTCCGCCGCCTCCAGCGCGCGAGGAACGGAGGTCGGCTCGAACGTGGGGACTCCGTTCCTGAACAACACGGTCCGGGTGTTGGCGACGACGGCCGAGGGAGCCACGGGCGCTGCGTTGCCCGGCTGAAGCTCCGTGTGGGATACGCGCCCCACATGCCAGAGCTGGGTGACGATGCGGCCCCCTGCCTCATGTACGGCGTGGGTGACTTTCTTCCACGCGGCGAGCTGCTCGGGGGCGTACAGGCCGGGCACGTCGGCGTAGCCCTGCGCCTGGTGGCTGATGGCGGTCGCCTCGCTGATGAGCAGCCCGGCGGAGGCGCGCTGGGCGTAGTAGGTGGCGGCGAGGTCCGGAGGGATGGCGCCGGGCGAGCGGTTGCGCGTCAGCGGCGCCATGACGATTCGGTTGGCGAGCCGCAGGTCGCCCGCGGTGATGGGGTCGAAGAGAGTAGGCATGTTCGTGTCGTGAGGGGGAGGAGGGGCAGCGCAGCGTAACGGCCCGCGTTTCCCGTCACCACACGAACCCCCAACCTGGAGGTCTCCATTGACCTGGCGGTTGGATGCAACCGAGACACACGTGTCAGCCAGTCCCGAGACGTTTTTCACGCCCGTGAGGCCGTGAGAGACATTCGGGGTCTTGTTCTTTGTCCTCACGGGTGCTTGGTTCCCGAGCTGTTTTGAAAAGGGGGACTCACTCATGAATCGTGGCACGAGACGGATGTCTGGCATCGCTGCGTGGTGCGGGTTGCTGTGCGCGCTGTGGATGGGGGGATGCACAGGAAGTGCTCCGGAGGAGACGACACCCGAGCCCGCCTCCGCGCGCGCCGCGGAGGGCTTCTCTCGTCAGGGAACGGTGCTGGCGGGGCGCAACCACTCCCTGGCCCTGCGCTCGGATGGGACCGTGTGGTCCTGGGGTGGCAATACCTTCGGACAACTGGGCAATGGCACGACGCGCTCGCGTCCGTTCCCCGTGCGGGTGTGGCGCTTGTTCGACATCCGGGCGCTCGGCGCGGGTGAGCTGCATTCGCTGGCGCTGAAGTCGGATGGGACGGTGTGGGCGTGGGGCAACAACATGAGTGGACAGCTCGGGGATGGGAGTATGACTTCGCGTCACGTGCCCGTGCCCGTGCCTGGACTGACGAACGGCGTGGCCATCGCCGCGGGCTTCTCCCACTCCCTGGTCCTGAAGTCGGATGGAACGGTGTGGGCGTGGGGCAACAACGCGACAGGACAGCTGGGGGATGGGACGACGACGCGAAGGACGTCGCCCGTGCAGGTGCAGGGCCTGTCCGGGGTGATGGCCATCTCCGCGGGCAATGTCCATTCACTGGCGCTGACCGCGGATGGGCGCGTCTGGTCCTGGGGCGGCAACGCGGACGGACAGCTGGGAACCGGAGACCTCACGGGCCGCACCCTGCCCGCGGCGCTCCCAGGCCTGACGGGCCTGACGTCCGTGTCGGGCGGAGGCTCGCACACGGTGGCGCTGAGGGTGGACGGCACGGTGTGGACCTGGGGCAAGAACGACGAGGGGCAGCTCGGCCTGGGGTCGACTGGCGTGAGCCTCGTGCCCACGCAGGTTCCGGCGCTGAGCGGTGTCGAGGCGGTGGTGGGCGGCGGGCAGCACACCGTGGCGCTGAAGGGGGATGGGACGGTGTGGGCGTGGGGCAGCAACGCGAGGTCGCAGCTGGGGGATGGGACGATGCTCCAGCGGCTGTCTCCCGTGCAGGTGCCAGGCCTCACGCAGGTCCGAGGCGTGTCGGCGGGCGGCGGACAGCACTCGGTGGCGGTGAAGGCGAGTGGCGAAGTCTGGGCCTGGGGTTCGAACAGCGACGGGCAGGTGGGCGACGGGACGTATCTGATGAAGTCGGTGCCCATCGCGACGCGCGCGTGGCTGGAGCGAGTCGAGGCCTCGGGGGGGCAGAGCCATTCCCTGGCGTTGAAGGCGGACGGCACTGTCTGGTCTTGGGGCAGCAACCTGTATGGACAGATGGGTGATGGGTCCACCGAGTCGCGCTGGGGTCCCATCAAGGTCACGCTCCCGGGGCTGCCCCTGGTGGGCTCGGTCGCCGCCGGAGGAGTGCATTCGGTGGTCCTCAGGGAAGACGGCACGGTGTGGTCCTGGGGTTACAACGGCTACGGCTCCGTCGGAGATGGGACGACGACCTGGCGAAAGCTCCCGGTCCAGGTCCCAGGTCCTCTGGTGGCCGTGGCCGTGGCCACCGGCATCCGTCATTCCCTGGCGTTGAAGGCGGACGGCACGGTGTGGTCCTGGGGTGCGAACTCCGCCGGACAGCTGGGCGATGGGACGGCACTCAACCGGACCCTGCCCACCTATGTCCCGGGGCTGTTGGGCATCGTTTCAATCGCCGCGGGTGAGGCGCATTCGTTGGCCGTGAAGTCCGACGGCACGGTCTGGACGTGGGGCTACAACAGCACGCTCCCGATGGAGCTGGACCCCGAGGAGCCGATTGGACCAGGTCTGGTGGCCCCGACGCAGGTGCAGGGGCTCGCGGACGTGGTGGCCGTGGGGGGCGGCAACAGCCACTCCGTGGCGCTGAAGGCGGATGGAACGGTCTGGGCCTGGGGCAACAACGATTCCGGGCAGCTGGGGGATGGCACCTTCGTGTCGCGGATGGCGCCTGCCCAGGTGGTGGGGCTGTCGGGGGTGGTCGCCGTGTCCGCGAATGGGGCGTTCTCCTCGGCGCTGAAGGCGGACGGGACGGTGTGGACGTGGGGCGGGAACTCGCTCGGGCAACTGGGCGGGGGCGTCTCCGCGTCGCGGCCGCTGCCCGCGCAGGTTCCGGGGGTGTCCAATGTCCGGTCCCTGATGGCGGGCGGGACGCATGCCCTGGTGATGAAGGACGACGGGACGCTGTGGTCCTGGGGGCACAACTATTACGGCCAGATTGGTGATGGGGTGACCGACAGGAAGGCGAGCCCTGTTCCCTCGTTGGTGCTTCGCTCGCGTGGGGTGGCCGCGGCCACTCAGGTCTCGATGGGATTGACTCCGGACGGCAAGGTCCAGACCTGGGGCGTGAACACGTGGGGGCAGTTGGGGGACGGAAGCAGATTCACCCGGCCGGAGCCCATCGAGGTGCCTGGGCTGACGGGGATGGTGGCTGTCTCCATGGCGTATTCCCATGCGCTGGCGTTGAAGTCAGACGGAACGGCGTGGGCCTGGGGGTCGAACTCGAGTGGAACCTTGGGAGACGGGACGCGGACCCAGCGCTTCAATCCCGTGCAGGTGATGCCCTCGACCCGGTTTCTGTCCATCTCCACGGGGTCCGCGCACAGCATGGCCCTGGCGGAAGATGGGACGGTGTGGGCCTGGGGGGGCAATGGATATGGAGAGCTGGGGGACGGGACGCAGACCCTGCGCTCCCAGCCGGTCCAGGTGCAGGGGCTGACGCAGGTGACTGCCATCGCGGCGGGGAACTCTTTTTCGGTGGCCTTGAGGGCGAACGGGACGGTGTGGACCTGGGGCGCCAACAGTCAGGGGCAGTTGGGGATCAACTCCACGGTGCCGCGTTCGCTGCCCGTCCAGGTGCCGGGGCTCACGGCCATCACCGCCGTGTCGGCGGGAAATAGCCATGTCCTGGCCTTGAAGTCCGACGGGACGGTGTGGGGGTGGGGCTCCAACTCCTACGGAGAGGTGGGGGAGGGCACCACGGTCGGCAAGCTCATCCCCGTCCAGACGAAGGTGCTGACCGGAGTGTTGTCCATCGCGGCGGGTGTGAATCACAACCTCGCCATCACGGTGGGAGGACTGGTCTGGTCCTGGGGACGCAATGAGCAGGGACAGCTGGGAGATGGAGTCCCGTCCACGTCGAAGCTCCTGCCCGCGCGAGTGAGCGCGCTTGGTACCGCCGTGGCGGTCGCCGCCGGAGGAGACCATTCCCACGCCATCCTCGCGGACCGGAGCCTCTGGTCCTGGGGCGGTAGCGCCAATGGACAGCTTGGCACCGGGCTGTCACTCATCCGGGCTGCTCCCGTGCAGGTCTGGTGAGTCGTCACGCCGCGTCGCACGTCATTGCCAGACGTGCGGCGCGGCGGTGTGGCCGGTGTGGCTCGCCGACTTGCTCCGGTTTCGATTGAAGCCTTGCTTGATTTCGCCTGGAGGGGACCTGGCTCCATTGCCCATGGTGCGATGCCTTGCAAGGGAAGGTCGGAGGTCGTCTCGCTACTCCCGCAACACAGTGAGACCCGCGTCGGTCAGGACATAGAGCATGGCGGGTGCCACGGTGGGGTCATACACGAGCTGGAGCACGTGCTTTCCATTCACGGAGTCCAGGCGGGTGAGCGTCTCTGCGTCCTCCTCGATGCGCCACAGGCCCTCGTCATCGGTGCCCACGTAGACGATGCCCTTGTCGGTGGCCGCCAGCGCCGTCACGTTGTCGGAGGGCAGGGCGGTGATGCGCGTGTAGTTCGCGCTGGAGCGGTCCGTCTGCTCCATGCGCCACAGGCCGAAGTCGCGACTGCCCACCCAGGTGGCACCCGCCTTCGTGCGGGCAATGGCGCGCCAATTGTCGAACTCCTCCAGGCTGTTGAGCTGAGAGTTGTGCCCCTTGTAGCTCCAGGGCACCGGGCCCTCCCAGGTGCGCTCCGTGTCGAAGTCCTCCAGCACGCCATTGGGCTCGAGGATGCCCACCAGCCAGTCATTGGCCACCAGCACTTCACCGTCGGGGCCAAGTCCGAGCCCCCAGTTGAAGCCCGCCTGGAGTGACTGGGACACGCTGCCGTCCTCGCGCGGTGTCTCGCGATACCAGGCCGCATGACGGTGGCTGTTGTACGTGAGGCCGCGAATCAGCGTCACGCCGTGGTTGGTGCCGATGTAGACATCTCCCCGGTCCCTTCCGCGCATCACCCGCTGACAGGTGAGGACCGAGCGGTCCTCGTCATAGTGGAAGTCATTGGTGTTGCGGAGGCCAAGCTGCTGCTTCCCGCCGGACACGCCCGCGCTGCGCCACAGGTGCTCCTCCAACTCCACCTTGCCGTCGGACCCCAGGCGCACCGCGTCCAGGTCCCCCTTCTGGTACTCCGCGAAGCGCTCCGCGGAGTAGTGAGGCTCTCCCTCCACGGGAATGTATGCGTGGGGCTTTTCCGGCACCTCGGGCTGAAGCTCGTAGGTGTGGTAGCCCACGTAGGCGCGCCCCGCCTCGCCGCCGCAGATGACGGTGGAGCCGAGCGCCTTCTTGTCCCGCCCGAAGCCCTCCGTTGCCTGTCCCACGCCGCGCGTCCACGTGGGGGCCGTGTCGCCGGGACGCAGCACGCCAATCTCCGCGCCCTTCAGCAGCCAGATGTTGTGCCCTTCATCGACGCCAATGCTCTGGACACCGGCGCCAATGCCAAACGACGCCGCGTAGTCCTTCACCGCGTCCGTGGGCCAGGGGCCCGGGCCATCAGGCGAATCGATGTCGTCCGCGTCGGCGGAGTCACCGCATGCGCCGAGGAACACCGCCATGCCCACTGCCGTCGCCCATCGCCACCCACCGCGCATCCACCCTCCCAGGGCATCTCGCTGCCGCCAGATGCACAGCAAGGCGTATGCCCGACGGGGTGGGAAAATGACTTCCCACGGTGGGGAATCCAGGAGGAGACGGCGCAGTGCTGAGCGTGGCCGGACTGAAAGATGACAACCCGATGGTGAGCCGCTGTCGCCCGGGCTCGCACCTGATGGAACGATGTTTCCTCTCAGGTCGGCGCGGGGTCCACCTCGGGTGTCGGGGGAAGCACCAGGCTGTCAGGTTGACATGCTATCCAGGCAAATGTGAGCGACCCACTCAATCCCTGGCGCACCATCTTCACCCTTGGCGTGCTGGGGGCAGTCCTCGTGGATTGTGGCTCGGCCACGGTCGGCTCCGTCGGTGGCACGCCGGCTGCCGCCAAGTGGGTGGGCCCGAGGATTCCAAGTCCATCCGGAGGAACAGTTCAGACCACCATCTACTACGGCCCCTGGAAGTGCAGTGCCGGGTGGATGGCGCGTTGTGAGCGTCGGTGCGCGGCCGAGGGGCATGTGCTCATGGGCTGCATGTGGCTGGCCGACATCAAGGGCGACTGGGAGGGCCGCTTCCTGGCTTTCCCTTCAGCGGCTGGAGGACGCCTTGCCATGACGCACTGCTGCTGCAGCTACCCGAAAGTCTCTGACCTGGAGCATCGACGTGATGCCTGGAACAACGCGAGAGAGGGGTTCCGAGACGCATGGAGCGCGGAGATGGGGGACTGGCCCATGAGCCAAGGAAAGAACTGGCCGGGCCATCACATCTTCGACCTGGCACACGGCGGACCTCCCGTGGCTCGTGACAACGTGCTTCCCGTGCCGACGGACGTCCACAAGGTGTTCAATGCCGAGTATCCCGCCTGTTATGCCGGGGGAAGTCAGTGGAGCACACCAGGGCCTTCGCACCCCTACGTGGATTGAGGCATGCACATGGAACACCTGCTGGCCGAGTTCTCCCGGCTCCACTTCCCCCGGCCACCGGCGACGTCAGCCCAGCTCTCCTCATTCGAGGCACGCATGGGCTGGACGCTGGACTCGGACCTGCGTGCTTTCTATCTGCACTCCAACGGCGGGACGCTCTTCAAGCCGTTGCCCGATGCGAACTACTGCATCCTGTCGCTCGAGGAAATCGAGCGGGCCCGAGTCGCCATCATGGGACGCGACGAGGACACGTACGGCGCGGCCTCGCAGTACACGTTGGTGGACATGCAGGACACGAACTTCGTCGTTCTCGACGTCGCTCAACAACAGGGAGGGCGCTACCCCCTCTTCGACGCGTTTCATGAGACGTTTCCCCAGACGAAGCGCATCGCCTCCTCCTTCGAGGAGTTCCTCACCCGCGCCTTGCGCAGTGGCGGCCGCGTGTACTGGCTGGGTGGATGAGCCAGCCCACTCCCGACCTGGGAGTGGGCCCAGGCCAGCGCCTCAGTCCGCGGACATCGCCACGCCGGGCGACACCTTCGAGGCCCGGCGCGCGGGCAGCCAACTGGCCAGCGCCACCACGGTGAGCAGGAGCACCGGCACCGCCAGGAAGGTCAGCGGGTCCGTCGCGCTCACGTCGTACAGCATGCCCTCCAGCACCTGGGACATCGCCAGCGCCAGCAGCAATCCCACACCCAGGCCCACCGCGCACATCCGCAGCGCCTGACGCATCACCAGCCGCACCACGTCCGCCGGCATCGCTCCCAGCGCCAGCCGGATGCCCAGCTCCCGCCTGCGCTGCGCCACGCTGTACGCCATCAACCCGTAGATACCCAGCGACGCCAGCGCCACCGCCGACACCGCGAAGGCCAGGAGCAACACCCGCTGGAAGTTCCGGTCCGCCACCGAGCGCTCCAGGTTCGCCTCCAGCGTCGTGGGCTTGCGCATCGACAACTGCGAGTCGAGCTGCGCCATCTCCGCCTTCACCGCCGCCGCCACGCTCTCCATCGGCAGGCGGCTGCGCACCATCAGCGTCGTCCCCGGCCACGGCGTCTGCCCCAGCGGCGCGTAGAGCTCCGGCTCCGCCGGACTGTCCAGCGCCCGCCCTCGCACGTCTCCCACCACCCCCACCACCTCGCGCTCCACCTTGTCGCCGTAACCAATCATGACCCGCTTGCCAAGCACCTCCTCCCCAGGGAAGAAGCGCCGCGCGAAGGACTCGTTCACCACCACCACCGGCGGCGACGTCAACGTGTCCTGAGTCGTGAAGTCCCGGCCCCGCTTCAGCTGAATCCCCAGCGTCGCGAAGGCCCCGTCGCTCATCGCCCGGTAGCTCGTGTCCTGCTGCTCGCCCGGTGCCGTGGGCCGACCTGGGATATCCAACGTCAGGCTGATGCCTCCGCCCGTCACCACGCCCGGCGTCACATGCGCCGCCGCCTCCACGCCCGCCTGCGCGCGCACCCGCTCCAGCAAGCGCGCGTAGAAGGTCGCCATCGTCTCGCCCGTGTAGCGCGCCGCCGGGAGGTTGTACCGCATCAGCGTCACGTTCTCGGACCGATAGCCCGGGTCCACCGCCGCCAGTCGCTGCGCGCTGCGCACCAACAACCCCGCCCCCACCAGCAACACCAACGCGAGCGCCACCTGCGTGGACACCAGCACGGCGCGCCAGCGCAACGCGGACTTGCTGGCGCTCGTGCCACGTGTGCTCTGGAGCAGACCGCCGAGGCTCGCCTTCACCGCCGTGCCCAGCGGCGCCAACCCGCACAACAACGCCACCGCGAGCACCAACCCCGCCGTATACACGAGCGCCAGTCCGTCCACGCTCACCGTCTGCACCTGCTGCACGGACTCGGGCAGGAGCGCGCTCAGCGCATCCGTGCCCCAGGTTCCCAACAGCAATCCCAACACTCCGCCCGTGACGGCCAGCAACGAGCCCTCCGCCAACAACTGCCGCGCCAACGCGAGCCGACCCGCTCCGAGCGCCGTGCGCACCGCGAACTCCTGCTGCCGAGCCAGCGCGCGCGCCAGCAGCAACTGCGCCACGTTGACGCAGGCGATGAGCAGCAACAACGACACCGCACCCAGAAGCAGCAGCGCGGGACGGCGCGTGTCCTGGGACAGCCGCGCCTGCAAGCCCATCACCGTCGCGCTCGTGCGCTGGTTGGAGTCCGGATACGCCTGCGTCAGCGCCGCCATCACCGAGCGAGCCTCCGCGTTCGCCTGCTCCACCGTCGCTCCGGGCGCCAGCCGCGCCATGCCCACGAGCAGGTGCGTGCCTCGGCTGTCCCAGTTGTCACGGATGAAGTCCTGCGAGGCCAGCGAGGCCCAGAGCCCCAGCGGCTCGCTGGCGCCCTCCCTCGGAAAGTCGAACCCCTGCGGCATCACCCCGACGACCTGGTAGGCGTTTCCCTCCATCTCCACCATGCGCTCCAGGACGCGCGGGTCCGCCCCGAAGCGGCGCTTCCACAGCCCGTGCGAAATCACCACCGCGCGTGCGCCGTTGGGCAGGAACTCCTCGTCGATGAGCACCCGACCGAGCAGGGGCTTCACCCCCGCCACGCGGAAGAAGTCCTCCGACACCGCCGCGGCCTCCACCCGCTCGGGCTCCAGGTTCGGACCGGTGAGCGTGACGCCGTTGACGTCGAAGGCCACGAAGCCGTCGAAGGACTTCACCTTCTGCCGCAGGTCCTCCGCGTCGAGCCGCGACAGGCCCGTGTTCCGGTCCGTCCGCTGCGTGTCCTGCCCCCACACCGACAGCAGCTTGTCCGCTCCAGGGAGGGGAAGCGGGCGCAGCAGGAGCGCGCTCACCACGCTGAAGAGCATGGTGTTCGCGCCGATGCCGAGCGCCAGCGCCAGCACCGTCGCCAGCGTGAAGCCGGGGCTGCGACGCAGTGAGCGGGCGCCGTGGCGCAGGTCCTGGATGAAAGAGGGCATGCCCCACCTCAAAGCCATTCGCGTGCCAACCCGACGCCCCGACTCAAGGGCGCGAAGTGACGACGTGCGTCGTCAGGGGAGCCTCGTCCACTGTGCGCTTGTGGGACGGCCGCGTTCGGAGGTGGCACGTCCGCCTCCAGGGAAAACGACCTAGACGCGCAGGGGCGGTTCGATGAGCGCGGGCGGCGTGGCCTTCGCGTCATCCGGCTCGTACGCGGGCGCATGGGGACCGGCGTGGACCTGCTTCCACTTGCGAGGCACCCGCTCGATTCCCACCGGGTACACCAGGAGGTGCCCCGCTTCGTTGATGTGCAGGCGCAGGAAGTTCTTCCAGTCCGGCAGCGCCAGCGAGATGAACGCCTCGTTCGAGTGCGCCCCGAAGACGTTGACGCTCAGCCACAGGTAGAGCCCCATGACGAAGGGGCCGACCAGGAAGCCGCCCAGGAACGTCAGCCCCGAGGACATCAGGAACTTGCCCGCCAGGTGTGCCCAGCCCGCCGTGCAGTTGAGCCCGTCCGGCGTCAGCTCCGGACAGATGCCCAGCCCGCTCACCGCGATGTACGTCCCACCCCAGGCCACGAAGAAGGCCGCGAGGATGTGCCCCAGTCCGTGCAGCGTGCCCGCCAACCACCGCCACTTCCCGAATGCTGAATCCGCGAGGCCGATGAGCCCGCCGATGGTGCCCAGCCCCAGCACCATCGTCCAGGGACGGCTCACCATGCTGTTGGCCACCGCCATCACGACGTCGCCGAGCTGAGCGACGCCCAGCGAGCCCACCTCCGCGTACGCGGCCAGCGCGAGCAGCAGATACAGCGCCCCGGTCATCAAGCCGAACAGCGGGCTGTAGCGGATGAGGAACAGGTTCTTTCGCGCGAGCTTCCGCGAGGTGCGCTCGTCCGGGAAGCTCTTCTCCAGCTTGTACCCGTCGCGCAGCACGTGCGCCTTGGGCGCGTGCGTGGGGTGCAGGAACGCACCGCCTCCGCCCGCCGTGATTTTCTGCCGGCCCGCGGCATCCTCGTGGCGCCGGTAGTGGTGCAGGTCTCCCGCGAGGAAGACGCTGATGCGCCGGCCGAGCACCTTCTCCTGGAGGTACTCCAGGTTGTTCTCCAGGTAGCTGCCCTTGCGTCGCTGCGTGGCCGCGAGAATCCACGCCGGCTCCGCGTTGCAGAGGATGACGCGGTCCTCCGGGCCCATGCTCTCCGCCACCTGCCGGAAGTACTCCACCTGCGGCACGTCGATGTCGCTGTTGAGCTGCACGTCCGTGCCGATGAGCCACCAACGGTGCGGCAGCTTCAGCGCGAAGTAGCTGCGGCTCTGCCGCGTGCGCCGTCCGGCAATCCACCGGTTCGCGCAGAACAGCCGCATGAAGGAAGACAGGCCGTCGTACCAGTCGTGGTTGCCCGGGATGACGAACAGGTCCGGATTGGGCGCGACAGAGCGACGCATGGCCGCTTCGTACGGCTGTATCAGCCGCTCCTCGTAGGTTTCACGGCTGGCGCCGGGGTAGACGCCGTCACCGCCAGAGACGAGCACGCGTCCGCGCTTCGTTTCGTATTCGCCCGCCCTGGGTTGTCCTCGCACGGTCAGCTTCAGCTCCGGCAGGGCCAGCAGTCGCGCCACCGTGTACGTGGAGTCCCAGCCGTCTCCCGTGTCCGCGACGTAGTCGAGCCAAAAGTCGCCGTCGGGCAGTGTCTCCTGCGAGTAGTCGAAGTAGGGCTCCTGCGGACGCACCACCGCTTCGATGAGGCGATGGTCCGCGCGCGCGCCGAACACGGCCGCCACGAGCGCATCCAGGCCCGTGCGCAACAGCTGGGCCGGGTGCAGCCAGCGCACCATGCCCGCGTGCCGCCGAGGCTTCGTCGCCGTGCCGCTGTCGGAGATGAGCGCGGCTTCGTTTCTCGACTCCACCAGGTGAGGACGCTCACCCGTCGTCACCTTCGCGGACTGTGTCGCGGGTGCCTCGCCGTCCTTGCGCGCCGCCGCCCCGTCCCGCTCACTTGCCATGGGGGATGTTCTCCCTCGGGCCCTGGGTGAAGCGCTGCTCGGGGCCGGGGCCGGCGTAGACCTGCACGGCCTTGAAGGGCGCGCCTGGAGAGACGACGCGTGCCGAGTGCTTCGCTCCCGCGGGGATGTAGACCGCGTCGCCCTTGCTCACGCGCATCGTCTGCCCCGACACCGTCATGTCCGCGGCGCCTTCCTCGATGTAGAGAATCTCGACGCTCGTGTCGTGCGTGTGTTCGGGGACCTCGCCTCCGGGCTGGAGCTCCAGCAGCGTCAGCGAGGCGGCGGTGGCGCCCGTGCCCTCGTTGAGGAACAGCGTCGCGCGGCCCTTGCCTCCCGCGATGATGTGACGCGGGGCCTCGGCGGTGGTGACGCGGTGTCGCATGGGCTTCGTGCCCGGCGCGGAGGTGGGGCTCGAGGGCTGAGCGCTTCGCGTGTCGGCGGATGGCGTGGGCTTCACACCTGGCGCGGCGGTGGGGCTCGAGGCGTGAGCGCTTCGCGTGTCGGCGGGCGGCGTGGGCTTCGCCCCTGTCGCTGAGGTGGCTCGCGATGTGTCGACAGTCGGACGGGGCGAGCTCACACCGGGCGATGTCTGGGGCGCGGGCTCGCCGGCCCAGGTTGGAGTGGCGATACCGAGCCCCATGAGGGCCAGCGCGGAGATCTGGAGTCGTGGACTCATCGTGTCGCTGGATTATCACGGCCACGGCCCCTGACTGGAGAGCAGGCAGGCGGTGTTCTTCGTTCCCTCATGGCCTCGACTGGGGCACCCTGCCCGACATGGCGGACCTCACCTCCCAGGACTTCCCCGTTGCCGTCCCCTTCACCCTGCACTGGAGTGAGATGGACGCGTTCGGCCACGCCAACAACGCCCGGACCTTCACGTGGTTCGAGTCCGCCCGCATCTCCTACCTGGTGCGCATCGGAATGACGGGTCCGTCGGGCACGGGAGAGACCCGGGCCCCGGGCGGCGTGGGCCCCATCCTCAAGGCCACCCAGGCCGAATACGTGCGCCCCGTCGTCTTCCCGGCGCGCCTCGTGGCCTGCGCGCGCGTCTCCCGCATCGGCACGACGTCCGTCACGCTGGAGCACGCCGTGTTCGGCGAGGAGGACGGTGTGCTCTACACGAAGGGCACCGCCGTCATCGTCACCCTGAACTACGTCACCAACGACACCGTCCCCGTGCCCGCGCACCTGCGCGCCGCCATCGAGGCCGTGGAGGGACGGTCCTTCGGGACATGAGACCTCCGGAGCGACTCACTCCAAGACGGGACTTGTGCTCACGGAGCCCGTGCGCATGAGTGACTCCGTGCTCGGGTTCTACGAGGGGCTGGCGGAGGAGTACCACCTGCTCTTCGTCAACTGGGCGCAGTCGGTGGAGCGGCAGGGCGCCGCGCTGGATGCGCTGCTGCGTCGCTGTGGCGAGCCTCCCCCTCGGCGCGTGCTGGACTGCGCGTGCGGCATCGGCACCCAGGCCCTGGGGCTCGCGGGCCGAGGCTACGTCGTCCACGCCACGGACTTGAGCCCCGCCGCCGTGGCTCGCGCCGAGCGCGAAGCGCGCGCCATGGGCATCACGCTGACCACGGGCGTCGCGGACATGCGGCATCTGGACACGCAGGTGTCAGGCACCTTCCACCTGGTGCTCGCCTTCGACAACGCCGTGCCGCACCTGCTCACCGACGAGGACCTGGATGCCGCGGCGCACGCGATGGCCTCCAAGCTGAAACCGGGCGGCATGCTGGCGCTGAGCGTGCGCGACTACGACTTGTTGATGGCGCAGCAGCCGCGCTTCACCTCGGAGCGTGTGCTGGATGCACCCGAGGGTCGTCGGATTCTGTTTCAGGTCTGGGACTGGGCCGCCGACGGCCGCACGTACAAGGTGCACCAGTTCATCCTTCGTCCCGAGGGCGCGGGCTGGCAGGCGACGGAGCACACCGGCGTCTACCGGGCCCTCCAGCGCGTGGAGGTGGAGCGCGCGCTGACCCGGGCGGGGCTGATGGATACACGCTGGTACTCGCCCGAGGAGACCGGCTTCCACCAGCCCATCCTCACCGCGCGCAGGCCGTGAGGCTCAGCCGCCGCCGCGCTTCACGTCCGCCGGAGCATTGGGGTGGCGCGTGAGCAACATGCGCAACTGAGGCTGGCGGCGCACCGCCTCCTGTTTCAACAGGTGCGCGATGAGGGGCGGTGGCGCCGCGCTCCAGCGGGCGATGTTCTGGATGAGCATCGGTGAGCGATACGTGCGCCCGCACAAGAGCGACGCCGTCTTGCCGTCCACGGACATGCCGATGAGCGACGCGAGCGCTCGGCCTTCCGTGTTGAGGATGAGCTCCACCTTCTCCTCGGCGGGGCCGGTGGTGAAGCGTTGACGGAGGACCTCGCGTGAAGAGCGCCGCGTGCCCTCTGGTACGTCGCGGTCGATGGTCACCTTGTACAGCTCCATCAGTCGCCGCGAGCTCCACAGGCGCCGGAAGAGTCCCGAGGGCAGCTGCGGATTGCGCACCAGCCACCGGCGCACGCCCGTGTCCGCCGTGAAGGCCGCGCGGCCACAGAGCGCCTCCAGTCCCACGGGGTTGCGGTGGTTGCGCGCGATGAGCCGCGCATGCGCGAGCCCCACACGAGAGTTCTCCAGCACCGCCTTGACGACGGAAGGCAGCGGGTCGAAGCACAGCGCGGACAGCTCCGGGTCCTCACACGCGCGAGCCAGCGCCACGCGTTGGTCCTCCGTTTGCGGATGCAACCGCGTCTCGAAGAGCTGGCGGAAGTTGCCCAGCGCGACTTCAGGCACGTCCTCCGTGTCCTCTTCCGGAGCCTCGCCGTCATGGGCTCCGGACTCCGAGGAGTCGGGCTCCTCCGCCTCCTGGGGCAGCAGGTCGAGCATCGGCAGCTCCTCGTCCGGCGACGAGGCTTCCGTGGCGGGTGCGGCGAGCGGCTCGTAGCCCGGGCTCACCGTGGAGAGCGAGGCGGTGCGCGGTGCGGGCGCCGAGCCACCGACAGGGGAGGGGGCCGTGACAACAGGGCCTCCCGTGGCTGCTCCACCTGGGGGCATCGTGGCCAGGGGCCTCGCGGTGCTGGGGAAGGGCGGCGTGGGGCTCGTGGCGGAGGAACTCCTCGCGGCGGGCGCTGGTTGCTGCGCGGCGGGGAGCAGCGCGCCTTGCGACACCAGGCGCGTGAGGATGCCCTGGAGTCGCTCGGGAGGCAGGCCGGTGAGGGCGGGCAGATTCCGCGCGGCGGTCGCTCCATCCAGCCGCGAGAGCACGAAGCCTTCTTCCGCGCTGAGCACCAGGGAGCGCAGGTCCACCTGGGGGTTCGGCTTGGGAATCCAATCCGTCATCAGCTCCGAGTCTCCCACGACCCGTGTACGAGGTGGAGAGGGCCCGTCTCGCGATGCATGACGAGCGGAAAACTGTGGAGCGACGGCATGCGGCGGGGGTGACGAGGGGGCGAAAAGCCGTCCCAAGAGGCCGCGAGCCCTCACACCAGAAGTACTGGTTTTCCTACTTTTTCTGGTGCTGTCCCTGGCGCTAGAACTTCAGGAGAAACGCCCGGACGTCCACGGCGGCATCCTCTGGTGGGCGGGGCACCAGGAGCACGACATGTCGAGATTCGCGGGAGTGCTGTTCGTCGCCGTCATCGCCATCTGTCCGTTGCGGGCACAGGCCCAGCAATGTCCCGAGGTGGCGGGGGCCACCATGTCCACCACGCTGGCGCTCTTCAAGACGATTCAAGAGGACCGGGCGAAGGTGTGCGCCGTCGTCGGTGAGAAGCCGCTCCCGGAGCGCTTCCTGAAGGAGGCGTCGGCCTGCTTCGACAAGCACCTGATGCCGTGTGCCCAGTCGACGGTGAAGGGGTTCCTGCCGCTCCTCGACAAGTGCATCCAGGGCCAGAACCTCTTCAGCGACACGGGCATGTGCTCGCGCTGGGACGCGGCGATGACGTGCATGGATACGGAGATCCGCGACAGGAGCAGCTCCGCCACGATGGCGATGATGAAGCACCTGGGCCTGGTCCAGAGCAAGACCCAGAAGTTCGAGGCGTGCTTCCGCGCCGCCGCGAAGAAGGTGAAGAAGTAGCCCCGGGCTCGAAGTCTGGAGCACTCGGGGTCCGGTCGTCCCAGGCGGGGGAGGGGGCCCACCTGTCGGGAAATGCGCACCAGGGGGCCGCTTGCCCGCTCGCTGGCCATGCCCTCGGGGGCCGTCGAGGGCCCTGATTTCACGCTCCGACCTGGAGCGGGTTGACGGGATGCCCCTGCCTGGACACAACTTCACTCCATGCCCAAGCCCCTCCAGACCTATGGCGAGTTCTGGCCGTTCTACTTGCGCGAGCACTCACTGCCCGTGACTCGACGGTTCCACTTCGTGGGCACCAGTCTGGGACTGGCCACGGGCGTGGCGGCCATCGTCACCGGACGCGGGGCCCTGGTGCCGGCCGCCCTGGTCGCCGCCTACGGCTTCGCGTGGTTCAGCCACTTCTTCATCGAGCGCAACAAGCCCGCGAGCTTCAAGTACCCGCTCTGGTCCTTCATCTCCGACTTCCGGATGGCGGGGCTGATGGCGGTGGGGCAGCTCGACGCCCACATGGAGCGGGCCTTCGCCAACGGCGAGCAGGGGACGGGGGCCAATAGCCTCACGCCCGCGCAGCAGGCGCAGCCCCAGGCTCCCGCGCAGCAGGCGCGCTGAGTCATTCGCAGGGCCCTTGGGAGGGGACTGGCGCGGTGGCCTGGAGGTCGCCGCCCGCCCGTTTCGTGGACCGAGCGCCGGGTAGGCCGCCGCCCCGCACACGAAGCGCGGGCGCCCCACCCGAGTTGCGCTAGATTGGCCGCACCGCTTCAACGCCCCCCTACCAAAGAGTCGCATCGACCCATGGGACGCATTTTCGAGACGCGCAAGGCCACGATGATGGCCCGCTGGAACAAGATGGCGAAGGTGTTCACGCGGATCAGCAAGGACATCGCCATCTCGGTGAAGTCCGGTGGGCCCAATCCGGACACGAACTCCACGCTGCGCCGGGTCCTCCAGAATGCCCGTGCGGCCAACATGCCGAAGGACAAGGTCGAGGCCGCCATCAAGCGCGCCAGCGGCCAGACGGCGACGCAGTACGAAATCGTCCTCTACGAGGGCTACGCGCCCCACGGCATCGCGCTGCTGGTGGAGACGGCCACGGACAACGTCGTGCGCACCGTGGCCAACGTGCGCATGCGCTTCAACAAGTACTCCGGGAACATGGGCAACGCGGGCAGCGTCGCGTTCATGTTCAAGCGGATGGGCGTCTTCCGCCTCAACCCGGAGGGGCTCAACCAGGACGAACTGGAGCTGGAGCTCATCGACCACGGCCTCCAGGAGTTGGGCGAGGGCACGGGTGAGAAGGGCGAGAAGCAGCTCATCATCCGGTGCGACTTCTCCGACTTCGGCAAGCTGCAGACGGCGATTGAAGCCAAGGGCCTGACGCCCATCTCCGCCGACTCCGAGTACATCGCGGAGAACCTCATCGAGCTGCCCGAGGACAAGGCCAACGAGGTCCTCGAGTTGGTGGACTCGCTGGAGCAGGACGACGACGTGCAGCGCGTCTTCCACAACCTGGGTTGAGTGGGCCGTGGGCCCGGGATGGAGTGGGCGCTCGTCACGAGCGTCCCCGTCTCCGGGCCTGTGTTGTTCTTCCCTTACTTCACGTCGTAGACCTTGCGCAGCGGGGCTCCGTCGCGGTGCAGGTCCACCTCCAGCCTGCGGGCGGTCTTCAAGAGCGCGTAGGTCTCCAGCGCCTTCTCCGGCGTGTCGAGTGAGATTCCATTGACGCGCTGGATGACGTCGCCGTTCTGGAAGCCCAGCTTGTCGTAGAGCGAGCCTTCGCGGATGGAGAAGAGCTTGAAGCCCTGCGCCTTGCCATCCTTGAATGCGGGGACGATGCGGGCCTGCATCGCCATCTCCGAGTGCCGGGGCTGCAACGTGTCGACGAGCGGCTCCTTGCTGGTGATTTCGTAGGCGTTCTCGCCCACGCTTCGGATATCCACGCTCGAGTCGGAATCGTCGAGCGGGGGCTTGGTGAAGAGATGGAACGTGCGCGCGGCGACCAGTGCTCCCGCGAGGATGAGCGCGCCAGAGAGGAACCCCGCGTACCGCCAGAAGACTTTGTGCTTCATCGTGTCCTGCCTCCTCCCCCGTGAAGGGTGAAGGAGACAAGAGCAAGCTCGGTGCCAGGGAGGTGCGCGTGTCTGTCTTCACTCGGGGCCGCGTCGCGCCGGGGCGGGCCCGCGTTGTCTTGCGGGCCTGGCGAAGACCCCTCCTGTCACGCGTCGCGGATTCACGGGTGACAGGGTGTCGTGACAGGTTGTCACGCGACGCGATGGGGACAGCGTGGCGTCGGTTGTACGACTGTTGACCGGGTGCTGCCGTGTCACATGCATCCGGAAGAAGCGCGGCTCGGAGAACCGGGCGCTCGCCATGAGCGAGCCCGTGCTGCTTCGTTGTGAGTATTGGCACCAGGGCTTGCCCCGACACGCGAAGGGAAGACGGCCGGGAGGTCAGCCGCCGTCTTCCCCTCGTCCCGGTGCGGGCCGACTACTTGGTGAAGGTGATGGGGCCGCTGGAGAGCGTGGTGTTGTTCGCTCCGTCGACCGCCCGCACCCGCCACGTGTGGCTGCCCGCCGCGAGGCCCGTCAGCGTCGTCTGCTCGGTCCCCACGCCGTACACCTCGAACTCCCACAGCGAGTACCCATAGCCCGTGGCGCGCTGGATGCCCCGCATGCGCACGTAGCGACCCACGCCGCTCAGGTTGAGCAGGTCATCCTGACCGCCGTTGCCGTTGGCCTCGGTGTACACGGCCCTCCACGTCGCGCCGTCCACGGAGGCCTCGATGGCGTACTGCCTTCCATACGCCGCCTCCCAGAACAGGTTCACCCGCTTGATGGAGTACACGGCGCCCAGGTCCACGGTGATGGACTCCGTGTCGGGGCTGGCCACGTCGGTGCGGCTGGACCAGCGCGTGGCGGTGACGTTGCCGTCCACCGCGTCGTTGGGGCTGCCGAACTCCGAGGACGTCGCGGAGACGTTCTTCGCCAGCGCCAGGTTCGTCGACGTGCCCACGTAGGTCTTCGGCGTCACGTCCGGCGCGCGGTCCGTGCCGTCCACCACGAGCACGTACCTGGACACGCCCGCGCCCACGTCCGTCGTCTGCTCCCAGATGAACGTCGTCGACGCGCCCGGCACCGCCGCGCCCGCCGCGGGCACCAGCGCCGCGAAGGCCGCCGGAGGCGCCGTGTCGTTCAACGTGAAGGTCGCCGTGGCGGACTGCGTGACACCGCCCGCCCAGTTGTAGGCCCTCACGAACCACGTGTGCGCGCCGTTGCCCAGCGCGGCGTTGATGACGGGCGCGGAGTTCGTGCGCGTCGTCGCGACAGGGAAGGGGCTGCCGTCCAGGAACACCTCATAGCGGTGGATGCCCGTCTGAGGGTCGCTGCTCGCCGTCCACGTGAAGTTCGGCCGCGTGGTGATGGTGGAGCCCGGTGCCGGCGTCTGCAACGTGAACGCCGTGGGCGGCGTCGCATCCGTCAGCCCGAAGCCCTGGATGCCCGCGCCGTACTGG
Source organism: Myxococcus sp. CA040A (assembly GCF_013336725.1). Classification (NCBI taxonomy): domain Bacteria; kingdom Pseudomonadati; phylum Myxococcota; class Myxococcia; order Myxococcales; family Myxococcaceae; genus Myxococcus; species Myxococcus sp. CA040A. Next base: position 60,714 of record NZ_JABUMR010000003.1, read on the forward strand.
AACAGCGGGTTGCCGTAGATGGGCAGGATGGGCAGGCCCTGGGCAATCCGAGACTTGATGGCAGCTCGCTCGGCGGCGGTGGCGCCCAAATCGAACGGGATGTCCCACTGCTCCAATTGGTTGTTCTCCACGTCGGTGCCCACCTGGTCCATGCCCCTGGGCAACTGCCACGGCAACTTGCCGCGCGGGAACACGTCGCCGAAGAGGATGTCCGCCACGGCCGGGCCTCCCGAGTCTCCAGGCCGGTACGCCACCAGGAGCGCGTTGGTCTGCGGGACGACGTTCGTCAGCACATACGGACGCGGCAGGATGAGCACCGTCGTCGTGGGGATGTTGCGCGAGCGGAAGCCGGTGATGAGGCCGTACTGGTTGCCCCACTTGGCATCATGCGCCGGGCCAATCGGGTCTCCGGGCAGGTAGGGCTTCTCCTTGTCCCACTCGGTGCCGTGGGTGAAGTAGCTCTCGCCCACCACGACGATGGCCGCGTTGGGCGTGACTCCCGCCGGAGCGTTGTCCTTGTAGACGGTGATGCCGGCCGCCTCGGCGCGCTGTTTGATGGCCTGGTAGATGGTCAGGTCCCCGAACTCCGTGCCGTGGAAGTCCGAGCGCCACGTCACCATGCAGGGGCCCGCATCCGCGCAAGGCCCCGCCACGACGATGCTCGAGCCCGCGCCCAGCCGCAGCGGCAGCGCGCCGTCGTTCTTCAAGAGCGTCATCGCGTTCTGCGCCGCGCGCCGCACCAGCGCCTTGTGGTCCGCCGTGTGCCACTCGGACGTGCCCGCGAGGCCCCTGCGGTACGGGTCCTCGAAGATGCCCAGGCGGAACTTCAGGTCCAGAATCCGGCGCACGGAGTCGTTGATGCGCGCGATGGGCACCGCCGTCTCGAAGTCGCCCATCTGCGCGGGATTCGCCCCGCCCATGACGTCCGAGCCCGCCGTCGCCGAGCGCGTCCACGCACCCGACGGCAGCCAGTCCGAGCAGATGACGCCCTGGTACCCGAGATTCACACGCAGGTAGTTGAGGATGCCCACGCTGTCACCGGCGCCGTAACCCTCCGGGCCCAACAGCCAGCTCCCCGCGTAGCCGGGCATGATGCCGCTGGTGCCCGCCTCCAGCGCCGCGTGCCACGGACGCATGTGGTAGTGGATGGTGGTGCCGTCATAGGTGATTCCGGCCTCGCCGCCCGCGCCCTGGCCGGGCCAGTGCTTGGTGGTGACCCAGATGGAGTGCGGGTTCACCTCGGGACCGCCCTGCAGGCCCGCGATGAGCGCGCGGGTGAGACCCGCCGACAGGTCCGCGTCCTCGCCGTTGCCCTCCTGGATGCGCGGATAGAGGACCTTGGTGCCCACCTCCGCCAGCGGCGACAGGGTGCCTCGGCTGCCCACCGCGAGCTGCTCGCGGCGTTGCATGTCACCCAGCTCGTAGACGGTGTCCAAATCGCGAGAGGCGGCCAGCGCCGGCTGTGTGGGCCAGCTCGTCTTGTAGCCGTGGATGGAGTCACCCGCGTCGACGTTCGGGATTCCCAGCCGCGTGCCCGCCGAGGCGCGTTGGAAGCTGATGATGTCCTCCGGGCTCAGGGGGCCCATGGTGAAGCCCGCCTCGGGGAAGGTCTTGGCCTCGTAGAACATCTGCAGCGCCTTCTCGCGCGTCGTCATCCGCGCCATCAGGTCGTTGACGCGGGTGGCGATGGGGTTGTGCCAGTCCTCGTACGGGTCGATGACGCCGTTCTTGTTCAAGTCGCGCATGCCGTTGATGAGCGCGACGCCGTCCGCCGCCGTCTCGACGACCGGCAGGTACACGCTGAACTGGCGCAAGTCCGAGCGACTGGTGGCGCCGCTGGCCTGCGTGGCCACGACGTACCACTTGTACGTCCAGCGGTCCGGCAGGTCCTGCGTCAGGGTGAACGACGTGCCCGTCGTCGTGGTCATCAGCGTGTAGCGGTCCAGCAGGCTGCCGGCGGCCATCCAGTCGTAGTCGACGCGGCTGATGTTCAGATACAGCTTGTAGTTGGCCGCGCCCGCGACGGCGGCCCACTGGAACGTGGGGCGGCGCGTGTTCGTCACCATGGCGTTGTTGGCCGGAGCGACGACGGCGAACGCACCCGCGATGGCGGGAGGCGCGGGTGCCTGGTACGGGTCCGGGATGATGGTGCGGTCTCTTCCGTCCGGAGGCCCGCCCGTGGTGAAGATTTCGACCTTCCACTCCGCGCCCTGCACCGCGAGCGAGGTGACGCTCTGCCCGCGCAGCACCGTGCCGGTGGACGTCGTCACCGCCAGCCGGATGTCCGTGTTGGGCGCGGTGGGCGAGAACTGATTCTTGGAGAGCGTAATCGTCGTGTTGGGAGCGAAGGTCAGCTCGTAGGTGAAGGGCCCGGGCGGGTTGCGCACCGACGGCGTGGTGTTGCCTTCCTCCGGCGTGGGCGTGACGCTGATGGGCGCGGGCGAGACATTGATTTTCGCGTACGCCAGCTCCGGGAACATCAGCTTGATGGTCTGGTTCGTCGTCTGCGGCGGCGGCTCCTGCGGTCCGTCACCGGGCGCGTAGACCTCGAAGTCCCAGAGGGAGATGCCGTAGCCGGTGCCTCGGGTGATGCCGCGCACGCGCACGTAGCGGGCGGAGCCGGACACGGTGACTTCGCGGCGGCCCGGCGCGCCGTCGGTGATGTTCGTCGCGAGCGGTGACCAGGTGCTGTCATTCGTCGAGCCTTCAATCGCATACGTCGACGGATAGGCGCCCTCCCAGTTCAGCACCACCTTGCCGAGCGTCCTCGCCGAGCCCAGGTCCACGCGAATCCACTGGCCGTCCAGCGGGTCCGAGGACCAGCGCGTCGTCGTGTTGCCGTCCACCGCATAGCCCGGCGTGAGGTGGGCCGCGTTGCCCTCCACCGTCGACGCCGTGGCGGGACGGTTCTTCGCCAGGTCGCCCGTGGTGGCCGTGCCGCTGTAGACGGCGAACTCCCACAGCGAATAGCCGTAGTCCACCGCGCCGCGCACCGTGCCGAGGATGCGCACGTAGCGGCCCGTGCCTGACACCGTCAGGTCATCCGTCCCGCCGTCGCCGTCGGTGATGGTGCGGATGTCCGTCCAGTTCGCCGCGTCCGGGGACGTCTGCACCTTGTAGCCGATGGCGTACGCCGTCTCCCACGTCAGCACCACGCGGCTGATGGTGGTGCTCGCTCCCAGGTCGACGTAGATCCACTCGTTCGCGGTGAAGGTGCTGCCCCACCGCGTGCCTCCATCTCCATCCACCGCGTAGTTGCCCGTGAGTCCCGGCTCCGCGGACGACGTCACCGTCGGTCGGTTGAGCGCGAGGTTTCCGGCCTGGGCGCTCGCGTCCGCGCCGAACGCCATCACACCCACTGCTACCGCTGTCGCACACACCCGCGTCAGCAGACTCCTGACACGGTGCGTGGCCTGCACAAGAGGGGTTGGTAATCGCATGGGGACGAAAAGCGGGCCGCTGGAGAAAGTAGGGGAGGGGGTGAGCCAGCGCATACCGAGACGGTTCTGCGTCCGAGCGGTCCTTTCCTTTCAACCCATGATTCTATTTCTTCGGACGGCAAAGAAAGTCAAACGAAGACCCGCTAACGCGGCAAGTCGCGAAAGGCGTGACGGTGCCCCGCGTTGAAGTTTCATCAGGTTACGCGGGTGCCGCGTTGCGTTGTCGACAAGGGCGTCGGGTGCGGGCGCGCGGCGAGTGTTGTCGCGCGCCCACTTCGACCGATGCGGGTTCAGCGCGTCTCGTTCTGCTTCGCCCACGCGGCGACTTCGGGCGTGCGTGACTCCACCCAGGCGCGGAACTCATGGGCCTGGGAGAGGTACACCTCGCCGCCGCCCGCGCCACTGGAGGGCGGGTGTCCGAAGAAGCGCGTGTGCACCTCGCGGGCGAGGGTGCCCACGTCGACGCCGTGGGCCTTCGCGAGCCGCTCGAGGAACTCCTGGAAGCGCGCGCCGTCTATCTTCATGGCGTCGGCGGCCTGCACGAGGCTGTCCAGGTGGGTGGCGCTCTGCCCCAGCGACGGGTGGTCCGCGATGAGCTTCTGCACCTGCTCCGGCGACATGGCCAGGTCCTGGCACAGCCGTTGGTCGAGCAGCTCCGGCCCCAGCGTGATGAGGTTGCGCGCGAGCGTGGCGTCCATGCCGCTGGCGGTGAGCAGCTTCACCTGCTCCTCGCGGGTGCGCTCCTTCTCCGGGTCCAGGTACCTGGCGCCGAGTCCTCCGAGGAACAGGGCCGCGCCGAGCACCTGGAAGCCCGGTGCCCAGCTGAAGAGCGCCGCTCCCGCCATCAACGCGCCGCCCAGGGCCTGGGCTCCGGACGCGCTGGCCTTCCAGCCGTCGCCCTCGCGCAGATACTGGAAGCTCTGCAACGCGTCTCCCGCCGCGCCCAGCACCGCGCCGATGGCGGACGCCTTGCCGAGCGCCGCGACGGTAGAAGCCGCCGTCGCCGTCTTGCCGAGCACGCCGGCGAGGAACACTCCGCCGTCCGCGGTGAAGCTGAGGCCGTCTCCGACAATCTTGAGCTTCGCGGCGAGGTCCGCCTGACTCCAGTTGCTGGCGTCGCCAGCGAACGCCGTGCCGACGACGAGCAACCCCAGCCCGCGCAGCGCCTGTCCCCGAGGAGAGTTCGCGCTGTAGGGCAGGCCCGTCTCCTGTTCCGTCAGGAGGGCATTCAGGGACTGCGTCGTCTTGCGCACGTCCGCTTCGGAGGTGCCTGGCTTGATGGTCCGCAGCAGGCGGACGTAGGCCTTCATGTCGTCCGGCTTCATGCCGAACACATCCGAGCAGCGCGCGAGCCCGTCGAAGATTTTCTGGGCGGTGCCCGGGGACTTGCCGCCGGCCGCGAGCAGGGCGCCGGTGCCCGCGCTCTTCACGAGCGCGAGGGCGAGCTTCTCGTCGAAGTCCTTGCCGTCCTTCAGCTTGCCCACGACGTCGAGGAAGAGCGGTGCGTCCTCCGCCTTGGCCGCGAGCTGTCCGGCGAGGTAGCTGGCTCCGCCCTGTGTCTCCGCCATGCGGGGCAGCTCGCGAGCGAGCGCGGCGACACGCGGGTCATCCGCGCCTTGAGGCACGCCGTCCGGCGCGGCGGTGGCGAGCAGCTTGCCCAGCCGCTCGAACTCCGCGAGGTCCTTCTGGATGCCGGCCTGCCCGACGTAGGTGGAGATGAAGTCCTTCTGCTGCTGGGGCGTGAGGATGGCGGAGGGGCCGCCGAGCAGCGCGGTGAGCTTCTTCTGGTGCAGCTCCGCCTTCTCCGCGGCCATGGCGAAGTCGCCGCGCACGCCGTCGATGGCGCTCCACAGCGTGCGGTGAAGCGCCGCCTGGTCCTTGCCGTACGTGGGCGCGGTGCTGCCCGGCGCAATCACTTCCCTCCGATTCAGCGAGCGCTCGATGTCGAACGCGAGTCGAGTGCCGAGCCCGAAGTTGACGGCGGTGCGCACCGCGCTCGTCATCGACATGTTCACGAGGCCCGGAGGCGCGTCGCGCGTGAAGGCCTTGCCCACCATTCCCGCGGCGGGGTCCTTCAAGAGCTCCGTGGCGCGCGTCAGGGAGTAGAACGTCTGGTGCTCGATGCGGCTCTCCTGGTCCGCGAGCTTCTTGAGCACCTCCGGATTGTCCAGGTCGGGCTGGCGCAGCGGCGGACGGGGGTGGAGCTGGCGATTCGTCTCCGGAGACACGCCGGCGAAGAGCTGGCCCATCTTCGCCAGGGACGGCTCGGCGGCGCGGACGAACGCCTCCTGGTAGACGGGGTCCGGGTTGCTGGCGATGAACTGCTCGAACTGACGCGCGCCCTGCTCCAGGCTGTTCTTGAGCGTGCCCTCCAGCGCCTTCGCGTCTTGCGCCGCGCGCGTCTTCACGTCCGTGTCGGCGGAGACGCTGACGATGCCCACGCCCGACTTCGGAGTGGTGAGCTCGGGCTCAGGGACGGGGAGTCCCTGGGCGGCCTCGTCGAGCCGGCTCGCGATGGAGTTGCCAACGCTCGTGCCCGCGCTGGAGCCCGCGTTGGCGGCTGGACTCGTGGCTCGAGAGGCGCCCTCCAGCGCGGTGAAGGACGGCTGTCCCCGAGTGGGGGAGAAGAAGACGCCGAGCTGCTCGCGCGTCATCGCCACGGGGCCACCGGTGTGCAGTGGGTCCGCGACGAGGTACTTGCCGTCGGATGTCTTGCCGAGGATGGCGTTGAGATGGCCGATGTCTCCGGAGCCCATGCGCTCGGGGAACTGGTCGCGCCACTTCGCGTTCGTCTGGCCATTCGCGATGACAGGGTTTCCCGCCGCGAGCTGCTGGTCCAGTGCCTCCCAGCCCTGGCCGTAGCGAGAGCCGAGGCCCGCGGCCTTGATGCCATCACCCACCATGGTGCCGCCCGTCAGCTCGCGGTCCCTGTCCAACTGCGGCACTCGCGTGCCGTCGGACGCCTTCACGTGGGTGAACTCGCTCTCGCGACGTGGGCTCATCAGCGCGCGGGCGTAGTCCACCTGTTGCTCCTTGGAGAGCCCCGGGGGCATGTGGCCCGTGTATGCCAGTGACATCGCGAGGCTCGCGGGCCCGCAGTTGGTGCTGCCGCGCGGACCGGTCGGGTTGTACTCGGAGGTGAACTGGGTGATGAACGCGGCCTCGGCGGACATGGCCGGCCGTCGTGAGCCGCCCTGGGTCGTGAGGGCCTGGGTGAGTGCCTCGCGTGTCCCCGCCGCGTACTGGCCGGTGGCCGTCACGTCGTGTTCTGTCTGGAAGCGCTCCAGTGCCGCCGCCGTCTTCGGGCCGAACTGGCCTGGCCCCGTGGTGACCTGCTCCTCCGTGAGATAGCCCAGCGTCACCAGTGCGTCTTGCAGCGCCTTCACCTCGGGGCCGGAGTCGCCGCGCTTCAGGTCCTTCAGCGGAAGCGGGACGGGGGGTTCCTCTTCTTCTTCGGGAGGAGGCGGCGGCGGTGGTGGCTGGAGCCGCTCGCGGTGGACGGCGCCGCCGTCACCGTCCTCGAAGCGGGAGGTCGAGTCGAAGCCCTCCGTGCCGGAAGTGTCTTCCTGCTCGACGACGTGGTTCTGAGACGATGTCTCGTTCCGGGCTGTTTCAGTCGCGCCTTCGGATGAGATGGTTTGAGTCGGACGTGATGAGCCGTCGACACGCATGGTGTGTTGCTCCCCCTCTGATATCCAACGCACCTACGGCTCAGCGGCGGCTCGATTGCGTGGCCGTGTGGCGCTTCGGTGCGCTCGTGGGGGAGAGACAACGTTCCAGTCGTCACCTCGTCCATCCGGGGCGAGGGGCGGGCCCGCACCAACATGGCCGGGGCTGCGTTGGAGAAGCCCAGACCTGAACCCTTCCTCAAACGCCAGCGCCGCGAATCGCCAGCTCACGGGCGCAGCTACCCCTCGGAGTGCCTGTCAGCTCTTTCTGGTATTGCAAGACCTCCAGTCGACGACGGACCCCCGACGAATGGGGGCCATCGCCAGGAGGGCTTCGCATGTCGCCGCGATGGTCGATTCCGCTGCTGCTCGTGATGATGGCCGGATGCAGCGGCACCACGAAGTCCGTGCGCCTGAATACGGGCCTCGGCGAGCCCATCGTCCTCACCCCACGCAGCGGCGATGCCGCGCCGGTGGAGCTGGACGAAGACGACTTCGTTGAAGCCGTGGAAGCGCTGGCCCAGAGCGTGCGGCCCTCCACTTGTCCCCAGGAAATGGCCCGGCGATTGTTCGAGGTGGGTTCGCGCAGTGGCTCGTACCTGTACGAGCCACGCGGCCACCGCGTCATCCCGCTGGGACCGGGCGAACACCTGGAGGGCGAACAGCCTGCGACAGAGGTGGAGCTGACGCGCGCATACCTGCGCTGGTGCGAGCGCACGAACAATCCCGGCGATTGCCTGCGCCTCCTGGTGGAGAACCCCACGGTCACCGGAGATGGCCGTTACGCCCTGGCCATGGCCTTGGCACAGGGCGTCGTGTTGGACGAGATGATGGACGCGTTCAAGGACATGACCGACCCCCAGGCCATGATGTCGGCGGTTCTCTGGACGTGGACCACGTACTGCATCTTGCTCGCGGTGCCCGAGCCTTTCTCGAAAGGCGTGGCCGCCGTGATGACCGCCACCCTCATCGCCTATGTGGGGGTCGATACGTTCTGGACCCTCATCGTGGGCTTCAAGCGGCTGGTGGAGGAGTCGGAGCGGGCCACCACGTTTGACGAACTCCGCGAGGCGGGCGAGCGCTATGGCCAGGTCATGGGCCGCAACGCGGCGCGCGCGTTCGCCATGTTGGCCGTGGCCGCCATTGGAAACACGGCGGCGGGGTTGGGGTCGAAGGTGCCCAAGCTCCCCGGCGCCGCGCAGGCGGCGGTGCAGGCCGAAGCGCAGGTGGGCCTCAGGCTCGCGGCGGTCGCGGACGTGGGAACGGTGGCGGTGAGCGCCGAGACCGTCACCATCGTCCTCGCCCCCGGTGCCGTGGCCATGGCGGCCAGAGGCACGAGCGGCGGCGCCTCCGTCAAGGCGCGTCCCATGGGCTACAGGGCCTGGGGCTCGTTCAGTGGCTTCAAGAGGGCCATGGGCCCGGCGGGCAAGAACAAGGAGTGGCACCACATCGTCGAGCAGACCCCGGGCAACGTGAACCGCTTCGGCCCCCAGGCCCTCCACAACACAGAGAACGTCATCCCGCTGGACAAGAGCCTGCACACCAAGGTCAGTTCCCTCTACTCGTCGGTCCGCTACGACATTACTCAGTCGCTCACGCAGACCGTACGGCAGTGGATGAGTACACAGTCCTATGAGGCCCAACGCGAGTTCGGGCTGTTGGCCATTGAGAACGTGAAGCAGAGGGTCTGGTGATGATTTTGGAAGAACTGGTCGAGCAGTTCGCTCGGAATGTCGCGGCCCAGACTGATGCCATTCATCGAGGAGATTCCAGGACAGGGAACAAGCACGCCAAGCAGTACACCGCCGCGCTTCAGGCGCTACGCGCGCAGGGGGATACTGGGCGAGACGCCCTCGCCGTGCTGCTGAAGCATCCGCGTACGGATGTTCGAGCCATGGCGGCTGCGTTTCTGCTCCGCTACCGGACGGCAGAAGCCAAGGCGGTATTGGACGCGGCAGCAAACGAGGGAGGGATTGCCGCCATCGGAGCGATCATGACCCTGCGACGTTGGAAGGACGGCACCTGGGCGCTCGATCCGGAATAGGGCGGCGTGGGAGTTGAGCGAGTCGGAGGTGGACGTCGGCGACGGGTCTTCGCAAACGGAAGGGGCCACCGAGCCCCCAGGCTGCCCCCCGACGGGAGGCACCCAAGGTGCCTCCCGGTGACTCCTGTCACGGCCCCGTGGCTCAGGCGCTGACGCCCACGCCGATGGGGCAGCTCACGCCGGTGCCGCCCAGGCCGCAGTACCCACCGGGGTTCTTCTCCAGGTACTGCTGATGGTAGTCCTCGGCGAAGTAGTACTCGGGCGCCGGGATGATTTCGGTGGTGATGGTGTCCAGGCCCTTCGCGGTGAGCGCCTTCTGGTAGGCGTCCCGACTGGCCTCGGCGGTGCGCTTCTGGGACTCGCTGGTGGTGTAGATGCCGGAGCGGTACTGCGTGCCCTCGTCGTTGCCCTGCCGCATGCCCTGCGTCGGGTTGTGGCTCTCCCAGAAGACTCGCAGCAACTGCTCGTAGCTGAGCTTCTTCGGGTCGAACACCACGCGGACCACCTCGTTGTGGCCCGTCATGCCGCTGCACACCTCGCGATAGGTGGGGTTGGGCGTCAGGCCCCCCGCGTAGCCCACGGACGTGCTGTACACGCCGGGCGTCTGCCAGAACTTGCGCTCGGCGCCCCAGAAGCAGCCCAGGCCGAAGATGGCGACCTCGTGGCCCTCCGGAACAGGCCCCTTCAGCGGGGTGCCCAGCACCTCGTGCTTGGGGGGAACGGACATCTCCTCCGTACGGCCCGGCAGCGCCTCCGCCGGGGACGGCATCCGCAGCTTCTTGGTGGAGTTGAAGAACATGCCCTAGGAATAGCCTCCCGCCCGTCTGGTTTCACCCCTAGAAGGAGCAGGCGGCCAATCAGGCGGTGTTGGGGCCACAGGCCCTCCTCCACCAAGGTAGGCCGACCTGCCCCGCTGAAATAGGGTCTCCCACCGAATGCGCCTCCCCACCGCCACGGCCTTGTTGTGTCTCGTCCCCTCCCTCGCGCTCGCCGGTGCGGACTCCCGCTGCCGCGCCAGCCGCTTCTCCGCGCAGGAAATGAAGGGCGCCTCCGCCCAGCAGCGCCATGCCGCGTATGTGCAAACATGTGCGCTCGACGAGGTGGTGGAGCTGACGAAGCAGCTGGTGCGCTTCAAGACGGTCAGCAGCGAGGCGCCTCCCGCGAAGAGCCCCGACATCGCCGCCATGGGCCGCTTCCTCCAGAAGTGGGCCAAGGCCCATGGCATGGCGTACCGCGTCGTGGGCGACAACGACGTGTTCGAGATTGCCTGGGGCGAGGGCGCGCCGACACTGGGCCTTGTCTTCCACGGTGACGTCGTCCCCGCCCCCGTGCATGAGTGGAAGCGCCCGCCCTTCGAACCCTATGTCCAGGAGGGCCGCCTGTTCGGCCGGGGCGTGGAGGACGACAAGGGGCCGCTCGCGTCGGCGCTGGTGGCGCTCGACCACGCGCGAAGGCTCGGGCTCAAGCCCCAGGGCAAGGTGCTCGTCATCGTCGGCAACGGCGAGGAGAGCGACTGGAACGGCATGGCGAAGTACGCGGCCACCGAGCCCAAGCCCACGCACGTCATCTCCGTGGACTCGGGCTACCCCGTCGTCGCCGCGCAGTCCGGCTTCGTCGCGTGGAACCTCGTCGCGCCCGTGGGGCCGGCTCTGAAGTCCTCCAAGGTCGCGCTGCGGCCGGTGGACGTGAAGGCCGGCGAGTTCCTCACGCAGGTGCCCGGCACGGCCACGCTGAAGCTTTTGCCCGGTGAGGAGGGCTCGCTCGCCGTCGCCCTGGAGACCGTCAGGAGCGCCGTCACCGAGGAGCAGCGGGTGCGCCCCGGGCTGAAGGCGGACGTGAAGGAGGAGGGTGGGGCGGTGGTGCTCACCGTCCACGGCAAGGCGGTGCATGCCTCCATCGCCGACGAGGGAAACAACGCGCTGTGGGGCCTGTCCGGTGTCGCGGCGAGGCTGCTCATGGAGGACAACGGCATCGCCGCCATGCTGCACGTCCTGGCCACGCGCTTCGACCGCGACCACCACGGTGAGAAGCTGGGTCTCGTGTACTCGGACGGCGGGCTGATGGGGACGCTCATCGTCTCGCCCACCGTGCTGCGCGTGGCGGATGGCAAGGTGAGCCTGGGCGTCAACATGCGCCGTCCCCAGGGGAAGGATGCGGCGGCGTTCAATGCCTCGCTGGACCACGCCGCGGAGCGCGTGGGCCAGGACTCCGGAGGCCGCGTGAAGGAGGGTGGCGGACGCTACGTGGGAGACGCGCACGTGGCCGACACGTCCGGGCCGCTCGTCACCACGCTGCTGGACATCTACAAGCGTCACAAGAACGTCCCGGACGCGAAGGCGACGTCCGTGCGCGGTGGCACCTACGCGCGCCTGTTCCCCAAGGCGGTGGACTTCGGCCCTGGCTTCCCGGGCGAGGAGTACACCGGCCACGCGCCCGACGAGTCCATCTCGCTGGAGAGCCTGGACCTGGGCACGCGCATGCTCGCGGAGGCCATCCACACGCTGGCCCTCACGCCCGCGCCCGTCTCCGCGCAGGAGAAGTAAAGGCTACGCCCTCGCGGGCGGGCTCTTCGCGCGGGGCCAGTACACGCGGAAGGTGGTGCCCTCCTCCTCCGAGGAGCGCACCTCCACGCGGCCGCCGTGCGCGCGGGCAATCTGGTGGACGATGTAGAGGCCCAATCCCAGGCTGCGCTGCTTCTGATACGTCGAGGCCGACTCGGACGTCGCCACCGGCGTCTTGAACGGGTCGAAGATTCGCGGCAGCAGCTCCGCGGGAATGGGCTCGCCGCGGTTGTGCACCTCCAGCACCACGTCGTGGGCCTCTCCACGCACCCGGGTGTGCACCGGCGTGTCGCCGCCGCCGTGCTGAAGTGCATTGGACACCAGGTTCCCCAGCACCTGCGCCACCCGGTCCGGGTCCCAGTCGCCCGACGTGTCTCCCGACGACTCGAACAGGAGCGGACGCCCCGGGTGGCTCACCTGGAGTTCTTCCAGCGTCGCCTGACACACGTCCGCCAGGTCCATGGGCTGGGGTGAGACGGGGATGCCCTCGCCCAGCTTGCTGCGCGCGAAGTCGAGGATGTCCGTAATCATGCGCCCCATGCGCCCGGCGGACTTGCGGATGCGCTCCACCGCGCGGCGCTCCGGTGCCTCCAGCTCCTCCGCGCGCGCCAACTGGAAGGCCGAGGCGCCAATGGCGTTGAGCGGGTTTCGCAGGTCATGTCCCAGGACGGCGAGGAGCTGTTCCCGGAAGTCCACCGCGCGCTGGAGCGAGGCCTCCGTCTGCTTGTGATGGGTGATGTCCACCAGGACGCAGCCCAGGCCCAACAGCCCCGAGGCCTGGGGCTCGCGCACCGGATAGAAGGTCACCTGCCACATGCGCTTGCCTCGCGGCGGCATCAGCGAGGTCGGCGTGGCGAACTCGAAGGACTGCAGGGGCTCGCCCGTCTCCAGCACGCGCCGCAGCAAGGGCTCCATCAGGTCCGCCACCGCCTTCGGCTGCATCTCCCGCAGCGTCCTGCCCAGGTGCGCCTCGGGCGGGAAGCCGTTGATGTCCGCCAGCGTCTGGTTGATGCGCAGGTAGCGCAGCTCCGGGTCCAGGAAGGCCATGCCCAGGGGCGAGGCCGCCAGCAGCGCGTCGAGCAGCGCCAGCGAGCGCTGGGCCTCCACCCGCGCATCCCGCTCCATGTCCTGGAGCCGGGCCTGAAGGATGTATGCGGCGGCGCGCTGACACATGGTGCGAAACAGCAACAGGTCCGCGTCGGAGAAGCCAAAAGACGTACGCGAGCCCAGGTACGCCACGCCCAAAAGCCGCGTTCCTTCCACCAGGGGCACGCCGTAGACGGCGCGCAGCCCCACGTCGCGCAGCACCGGCAGCACGACGCGCGAGTCCGTGGAGGCCGAGCGCAGTGTCATGGGCTGGCGTGTCGCGGCGACCTCGCCGACGAAGCCCTCGCCCAGCGCCACCGAGCTGCCCAGGGCCTTGTCTCCGCCCAGCCCCACCGCGGCGCGCACCACCAGGCGGTCCGCCTCCAACATCAACACCCCCGCCGAGTCCACCGTGAGGGTCGACTCCATCACCACGTTGAGCAGCCGCACGAGGAGCGTGTCCACCGCAGGGCCGTCCAGCGTGGCCTGCGCCATGCGGTCCAGTGCCTGGAGGCCGCGCTGTCGCTCCTCCGCGAAGCGCTGCACCGTCCTCACCACCGTCCGGTCCAGGGCGCCTTCCAGTCGCTCCAACTCCCCGGGTTCGAGGAGCCGGGCCTGGGCCTCTAGCCTTCGGAGGATGCACTTGCGAAGGAGCGCGTACTCGGCCACCACCTCGCCCAAGTCGAAGCCCTGGTCCAGTCTCACCACCGCGTGCTCGTCCGCCAGCGCGGTGTCGGGGCCCTGTTCCCCCTGGTCGAGCGTGTCCGCCAGCGACACGAGCAGCCCCGGCATGTGGTCCAGCAACCAGGAGGGCTTTTCGCGCAAGCCGGCGTGGAGCGCGTGCATCGCATGCTCCCACTCCGACAAGAGGGCCTCTCGATTCGCGCGCAGGAAGTCCGACGCCCTGAGCGGTGTTTCCCGCTCGGGCTCGCCGTGCTCCGTGGAGCGTGTTTCCGGCTCCAGCATCACCGACCTCCTGAGGCCCCGCCCCCTCGCGCCGCCCTGACTTGAATCTGGGCACCTGGGCAGTTGTATGTATGTCCGGCCCCTCCGTTTGGCGGGAGTCGCGCGTGCGAGGGCCACCCCGAGCCCTCGTCATCCGAGGAGCCCGCGTGGCGCCCGCCGGAGTCGTCCGTCGCTCCCCTCTGGACGAGGTCTTCGTCCGTCCACCGGCAATCGGTTGACCCCGAAGGACGACGTCGGGGGCTGTCGGAGTGCACGCGCTCGGTTAGGGTGAGTGGCAGATGCGCACCCTCCTGCTGACCCGCTCCGATGTGTCTCGCAATCTCCAGGCGCTCACCCTGCTGGAGGATTTGCGAGAGTCCTTCCGCACCGACGCCCTGGCACGCACCGTGGCTCCCCAGCGCGTGCGCGCGTCGCTGCACGCCGAAGGCACCGTGATGGCGCTCCTCCCCGGCTGTCTGCCCGGCATCCCCGCGTACACGGTGAAGGTGCACGCGAAGTTCCCTTCGAGCACGCCGGCCATCCAGGGCGTGCTGCACCTGAATGACCTGGCCACCGGCGAGCTGCTCGCGGTGATGGACTCCGGCCACCTGACGGCGGTGCGCACGGGGGTGATGGGCGCGCTGGCGGCGGACGTGCTGGCGCGGCCGGACGCGAGCCGGGTGGCCATCATCGGCGCGGGCGCGCAGGCGGTGATGCAACTCAAGTCGCTGCGCCTGGTGCGCTCGCTGTCCCACGTGCGGGTCTACGACACGGACCCCACGCGCTCCTTCGCCTTCGCCACGCGAATGTACAAGGAGCTGAACCTGCCGGTGCGGCCCGAGGACTCCGTGGCGGACGCGGTGGCGGACGCGGACATCGTCATCGCCGCGACGTGGAGCCGGCAGCCCTTCCTCCACCCCGGCATGGTGCGACCGGGCACGCACGTCACCACGCTGGGCGCGGACGAGCCGGGCAAGGCGGAGGTCTCCGCGGAGCTGCTGCGACAGGCGCGCTTCATCTGCGACCACCGGGGCCTGTCCGTCACCAGTGGAGCCGTGGGCAACGTGGGGCTGGGCGAGGACGCCATCCACGCGGAGCTGGGCGAGGTGATTGCCGGGCTGAAACCCGGCAGGACGTCTCCAGCGGAGGTGACGGTGTTCGGCGCGGTGGGGCTGCCCTTCCAGGACCTGGCGGCCGCGTGGCACGTGTATCAAGCCGCGCGGGGTGATGACGCCATCCAGGGCCTGGACTTCAGCGCATGAGGGTCTGGGACTCGCTCATGTCGCGGTTGGGGCTCACGCGGCCGGAGCTGCGCGCGTGGGCGATGTACGACTGGGCGAACTCCGCCTACGTCACCACCGTCATCGCGGTGGTGTTTCCCATCTACTACGCCTCCGTCGCGTCGAAGGGGCTGGAGCGTGAGGTGGCCACGGGCCGCTTCGCCGCCGTCACCGCCGTGGCGCTGGGCACGGTGGCGGTGTTGTCGCCCGTCCTCGGCGCGCTGAGCGACAGGGCGGGCCGACTCAAGGCGCTCCTGGGTGGCTTCCTCGCCTTGGGGTTGCTGGCCACGGTGGGGTTGGCCGGCGTGGGGCCCGGTGACTGGGCCTGGGCGCTGGTGTGCTTCGGTCTGGGCAACGTGGGGGTGACGGGCAGCATCGTCTTCTCCGACGCGTTGCTGCGCCACATCGCCAGGGACGAGGAGCTGGACCGGGTGTCCACCGCGGGCTACGCGCTGGGCTATCTGGGAGGCGGGCTGCTGTTGGCCGCGCAGCTCGTGTTGCTGGTGAAGCCCGGCTGGTTCGGGCTGCCGGACGCGGCGGCGGCCTCGCGCGTGTCCTTCGTGACGGTGGCGCTGTGGTGGGGCGCGTTCTCGGTGCCGCTGTTCCTGCGCGTCCCCGAGCCTCGGCCCCCGAGCGGCGCGCCCCTGCCCCGGCTGTCGCTCACCGGCGTCTTCTCGCAGCTCGCGGAGACGCTGCGGGCGCTGCGGCAATACCGGCAGGCCCTGCTGCTGCTGGTGGCCTATCTGCTCTACAGCGATGGCATTGGCACCATCATCCGGCTGTCCACGCTGTATGGGACGGAGCTGGGCATTGGCCAGGGCGCGTTGATGGGAGCGCTCCTGATGACGCAGGCGGTGGGCGTGCCCTGCGCGGTGTTGTTCGGCAAGGCGGCGTCGCGGGTAGGCTCGAAGCCGGCGCTGATGTTCGCGCTGGCGGTGTACGTGGTGGTGACGTTCCTGGGCTACTTCATGAGCTCGCCCGTGCACTTCTTCGCGCTGGCGCTGCTGGTGGGCATGGTGCAGGGCGGGAGCCAGGCGCTGAGCCGCTCGCTGTTCGCGCAGATGATTCCGCGTCACCGCGCCGCGGAGATGTTCGGCCTGTTCAGCGTCTTCGAGAAGGTGACGGCGGTGGCGGGCCCGCTGGTGTTCGCGGCCACGGTGGAGCTGACGGGCTCCAGTCGCCTGGCGGTGCTGTCGCTGCTCGGCTTCTTCGGCGCGGGCGCGGCGGTGCTGTGGCGCGTGGACGTGGAGGCAGGCAAGCGCGCCGCTCGCGAGGACGACGCCCGCGCGGGGTGGAATGATGCTCCGCTGACGACCGCCGCTCCCGGGGCCGCGCGCGCGGACTAGCGCTCAGTGCTCGACGGGGGGCACCTCTCGGGGGGCGGAGAAGAGGCTGTCGCGTCCATGGCGCAGCACCACTTCTCCGTGGAGGACCTCTGTCACATCGTCGAAGGACACCGCGAAGTCATGGCGGCGCAGCAGGCCCTTCTCCACGATGAGCTCCTTCTCCGTGATGTCGATGATGCGGCCAATGGTGTGGCCATCATTGCCGCGGACCTTCATTCCCTTCTGAATCTCGGCTCGGCTGAACATGGGAGCTCCCTGGGGGCGTGGGAGAAGCCCCTCGTGGCCAAGCTGGAGAGGGACCTCGCCGGGTGCAACGCCCGCACGGTGAGACGGCCCCTCGGAGGCTTTGCGGGAGACGGCTACCCCCGCGACTCGGCGCCCGGGCGTGCGGGTGATGTTTCAGTCGACAGGGATGTTTCACGGGAGGCAGGCGACCGATGCGGTGAGTCCGGGAATGGACTGAAGCCTGGTTGCACCCGCGCCCGCGCGTCCCCATCGGTGTGAGGAGGTCTGTCTCCAGGACTGAAACAAGCGAGCCTTCAGGGAAGGAAGCGTGGATGCGACGCATCGCCGACTATGCCCTCCTGGGTGACTGTCATTCCGCGGCGCTGGTGGGACGGGACGGCTCCATCGACTGGGCCTGCTTCCCGCGCTTCGACGCGCCCGCTGTCTTCTGCCGCATCCTGGACGCGCGGCGGGGCGGCAGCTTCGGCGTGTCACCCGAGGGCCCCTTCACCGCCACGCGCGCCTACGTGGAGGACACCAACGTCCTGGCCACCACCTTCACCACGTCGCGTGGCGTGCTGGAGGTGGTGGACTGCATGCCGGTGTCGCCCGGGGCGTCGGGCGGAACGAGCGTGAGCACGCGTCACGCGCTGTTGCGGCGCGTGCGGTGTCTCGACGGCGAGGTCCGGGTGCGCGCGGTGGTGGCCCCGCGCTTCGAGTATGGCGCCTTCGTCCCTCGCGTGCGGCTGACGTCATGGCGCACCGCGGAGGTCGTCGGCGGCGCGGACGCGCTGTGGATTGCCGCCACGCATCCGCTCATGGCCCATGAGTCCGCCCTGCGCGCCCGCTGGACGCTGCGCGCGGGAGACGAGGCGTGGATTGAAGCCGCGTGGACGCCGTCCTTCGTCGAGAGGGTTCCCACGGACGCGCCGTCCCTCGACGACTTCCGTCGCCGCCTGGAGGACACGCTCACCTTCTGGCGGACGTGGATTGGCCGCTGCGAATACACGGGCGAGCACGCGAGGGCGGTGCGGCGCTCGGCGCTCACGCTGAAGGCCCTGACGTACGCGCCCACCGGGGCGCTCGTGGCCGCGCCCACCACTTCGCTGCCCGAGGAGCTCGGGGGCTCGCGCAACTGGGACTATCGCTTCACCTGGTTGCGGGACGCGTCGCTGACGCTCATCTCGCTCCTGGTGCTGGGCTACCGCGAAGAGGCGGATGCCTTCCGGTACTGGCTGCGGCGCACCAGCGCGGGGCGCGCGGAGGACGTGCAAATCATGTACGGCATCCAGGGCCATCGCCTGATGCCCGAGGTGGAGCTGAGCCACCTGTCCGGACACGCGGGCTCGCACCCGGTGCGCATCGGCAATGGCGCGGTGAAGCAGCTCCAGCTCGACGTGCCTGGAGAATTGCTGGAGGCGACGTGGCTGTATGCGCGCGCGGGCGGGCCGGTGACGCCGAGCAACTGGGCCTTCCTCTCCGGACTCGTGGAGGAGGTGTGCCGACGCTGGCGACTGCCGGACCAGGGGCTGTGGGAGATGCGGGACGCGCCTCGACACTTCATCCACTCGAAGCTCTTGTGCTGGGTGGCGCTGGACAGGGGGTTGCGACTGGCGCGGGAGCGAGGACTTCCGGTGCCGCTGGTGCGCTGGGCTCGGGAGCGCGAGGCCTTGCGTCGCTACCTGATGGAGTGCGCGGCGGACGGCTGGTTTCCGCAATCGCGGGGCTCGGACGTGGCGGATGCTTCCACGCTGCTGGTGCCGGCCCTGGGCTTCCTTCCCCTGGCGCATCCGCTGGTGCGCGGCACGGTGCGGCGAGTGCGCGAGCGGCTGGAGTCCGGTGGCCTGCTGTACCGCTACCTCGCGCCGGACGGACTGTCGGGCGGAGAGGGCGCCTTCCTGCTGTGCTCCTTCTGGTTGGTGGATGTGCTGGCCCACGAGGGACGGCGGGAGGACGCGGAGGTGCTGCTGTCGCGGCTCTTGGGACTGGCCAACGATGTGGGGCTGTACGCGGAGGAGGCCGTCCCGCTCACCGGCGAGGCGCTGGGAAACTTCCCCCAGGCCTTCACGCACATGGCGCTGGTGTCTTCCTGCGCGCAGCTCTCCGCGGTCCATGCGCTGGAGCAGCGGCACCCACCCGAGCAGCCTCGAGACTTCGCGGCCGTGGCCCTGGAGCACCTGCTGGAGTCCCGGGGCAGGCTGGCGCGGGAGGCCGCCGCGGCGTTGCCCTGGCTGCTCGAGCCGGACGCGGTGGCCACCCACTGAAGAGGGCGCTTGTCCGGACGCCCGCATGGCATCCGAGCGGAGAGGTCAGGCCCGTGGTCGCTCGCCGGAGCGTGTCCATCTTCGCCCTGGGGAGGTGCGCATGGTCGTCGGCTTCATGGCATCGCGAACGGGGCGTTGGCTGCGAATCGTGACGGGCTCCTGTCTGGTGCTGGGCGGGTTGCGTACCGGGACGGCCCGGGGCGCCGCGGTGGCCCTGTTGGGCCTGGGGCCCCTGGTCGCCGCATCACTGGACCTGGTGTTGCTGGGGCCCCTCTTCGGGCTTCCCATGCGCGGCTCGGACATCCGCCGCGAGCTGGGCGTCACGGGAGAGGCCTCGCTGCTCAACGGCCACCGGCGCGCGTCCTCGCGCTGCGTCTCGATGACGCTCCACTGACGAGCGGCCCGCGCGCCGTCACGGTGACGGCGCGTGGGGGCGCTCAGCTCTTTCCCACCCGGAAGGGGATGTCGAGCGTCCCCAACGACTCGCCGCTGTTCGCGTCCACGGGCCGCGCCTGGAGCATGACGCCGTTCTCCCGGCCGGTGACGACCTGGAAGTAGATGAAGCCCTGCACGGTGCCGCCGTCCGCCAGCGTGCCCTCGGGCAGGGCCTTCTGGAGCATGTCCCGCGTGGGCAGGGGCTCCTCGCATTGATACGTCGTGTAGGGCCCCGGGTAGTACGGGCCATAATATGGGTAGAAGGGACTGCCCCACGCGCCTCGCGGTCCGTAGCTCCAGCTGCCGGTGCGCCATGCGGGCCCCGCGCCGATGTATACCGCGCCGCTCCCCGAGCCTCCCGTGCCCTCCAGCGTCCCCTCCACCGACGAGGACGACGCCACCGGCTGTCGCAGGGTGAAGGGTGGCAGCGCGGAGTAGCTGAAGCGCGACTCCGTGCCGACGAGCGAGAAGTCCTCGTAGCGGATGCGCAGCGTCCTGCCGCTCTGGTTCTCCAGTCGTACGTAGACGGGCGTGAGGGCGCGCTCCAGGTTGGAGGGGCTGCCCTTCCACGCGGCGCCATCCGCCACCAAGGTCACCCCCGAGGACTCCGCGACGGCGGTGTCCTTGTCTCCCTGGAGGACCTGGGCCTCCATCGAGGGTTTCAGATTCGATTCAGTGACACAGCCTGCCGCCAGCAACATCGCGGCGACGGGCACGAGCGAGCGCATGAGATGCCTCCTTCTGTTCGAAGGTAGGCAGCGGCAAGGCACGCCGAGCACGCGTGAGCGGCGCCACCCCGGCGCATCGCCAGGGGGCGCGGGGCCTCACTGTTCGGCAGGCGGGGTGACCTCGGCGGCGGCGTGCGGCCAGGCGGGCGAGGTGAGCGCGCTCCAGTCCTGACGCCGCGCCCAGTCCTCGAAGGTGTGCCAGCGCAGGTCCGGATAGCTGTGGCGCAGCGTGAGGATGTCCGCGTGGTAGCCCACCCGGTCCAACCACTCGTACATGGCGGCCAGGTCCTCGCTGCGCTCGCGGATGAAGTCCAGCGGGAGCTGCTCGAAGTGGATGCGATGGCCACTCACCATCGACAGGAGGCCCGCCGCCTGCTGGCCCGTCACCTCGTCCGACGCCACGTCGATGCGCTGGTCCGCGTGGCGCTCCGCGTCCTCCATCACCCGCGTCGCGAAGGCGGCCAGGTCGTCCGTCGTCACCATCTGCAACCCGCGTGAGGGGGGCAGCCCGAAGGCGAGCACTCCCGCCCTCAGTCCCTCCTCGAACATGGGGCTGGTGAAGTTCTCCATGAAGAACGTGGGCCCCAGGATGGTGAAGGGCAGGCCACTGCGGCGCACGTGCAGCTCCACCCGGTGCTTGCTGTCGAAGTGGGGGATGCCCGTCAGCCGGTCCGCTCCCGCCACCGACGCGTAGACCAGGTGCTTCACCTCGGCGAGCCGCGCGGCGTCCACCTGGTTCATGCCGTGGCGTATCTCCGCCTCGACACCTGATTCGAAGGGCGTGGCCATGGCGTAGAACGCATCCACGCCGCTGGCGGCCCGGGCGAGCGTGTCCACGTCGTCGAAGTCGCCCACGGACAGCTCGGCACCCAGGGACTCCAGTGCGCGCGCGGAAGGGGAGTCGGATTGGCGGACATAGGCCACGACGCGGTGTCCCCGGTGAAGGAGGTAGCGCGCCACGGCGCCGCCCTGCCGACCGGTGGCGCCTGTGACGAGCACGGAAAGGGAGTGAGCCCTGGGCATGTGTGAACCTCACGACAGACAGGTCTGCTGGATGTCGGGAAGTTGGGGACGATGGGTGGGTCTGGCGAGCGTGGGAAAGGAGCCGCCCGTGCCCACGGCCGGGCCCGCCGGGCAGGGGGGCAGGCGGGCCCTGGACGTATCCGCCGTGAAGTCCTCGCCCCGTGTGCCCCTCGCGCGTGCCATGTTCCCGCTCGCCCATGAGCAAGCGAGACAAACCGCAGGACTCCGAGCTGGTCGAGGCCGCCCGCTCCCTGGACGAGGGACTGGAGCGATTCGAGGCCCTGGCCCAACAACTCCAGGACGCGCCCCTCCAGGCGGAGAAACACCTGGAGCGAGCCTCCGCCACCTTGAAGGCCCTGGCCGACATGGACGAGCAGTTGCGGGCCCGGGTCAGCGCCCTGGTGGGCGCCATCTCCCAGGTGCGTGACAGGCAGCAGGCCCAGGCCGAGGCCGTGCACGTGCGCGCGCAGGAACTCCAGGCGCGCACCGAGACCTTCAAGGACCTGCTGGTGCGCTACGGCGGCCTGGGGCAGAGCGCGGCGGAGCTCAACGTGCGGATGCAGGAGTTCGCCACGCAGCGCCAGAACGCGAAGACGCCGGAGGAGCAGGCCGCGCTGGCCGTGACGTTCCAGTCCCTGCAGGACCGCATGTCCGAGGTGGCGGACGAGGCCCAGTCGTTGAGCCAGGCCGCGGAGCAGAGCGAGTTCAACGACATCGCGCGGCAGGCGGACTCCCTGCGTCAGCAGTTGCTGGCCGCGCGCAACAAGATGACGTTGCTCCAGAAGAGCTTCAACGGCGGCTGAGCCGAGAGTGTGGCTCAACTGAGGTACGTGGGGGCGAACTCGTCCGGACTGTCGATGGGACGTCGCCCTGAGAAGCCGTCGTACATGCCATGCCAGTGCGAGACGGCGGCCTCTCCGATGCGCCAGCACAGGTACACCGGTTCGTCACCACGGTGGGCTCGGAAGTCGACGAGCCCCTGCGCGCCTTTGATTTCCAGGCCCATCTCGTGGAAGTGGTGCAGCTCGGTGCGGACCCTCTCCAGCAGGGCATCGCGCTCCTCGCGCAGCGCCTCCTGATTGGACAGGGCCTTGCCCTCGGGGGTGCCCAGCGTCTCCACGAGCTGTTGCACGCGCTCCACCCACGGGCGGATGTGCTCGAAGGTGCGGCTCAGCAGGGGCACCAGTCGGTTGGCTTCGTCGACGCTGAAGTAGCGCATGGCCGTGGAGCATGCAGGGGTCTGCCTCGCCGCCGCCATCGCTCGTTTTCCGGAGCGCGGACAACCGCACGGAGTCGGCGGGCGTGTGGAGACGTGTCGACGCTCAGCCGCGCAGCAGGGAGGTGTGGTTGTCCTGCAGCCAGCGTTGGGCGGTGTCTCGCAGCGGGAAGGTGTCTTCTCGCTGGAGGAATGCGGGCGAGTGGCCTGGGGTGCAGCGTCCCTCGGCGTCGAGGCTGGAGCCGCCCTCTTCGTGGAGGTCGGCGTGCAGCATCGAATGGAAGACGAGGTAGTCCACGACGAAGGCGGGGACGTGGGGGCGGTCCAGGGCGGGGTGGATGCGGATTTCCCGCAGCCGTGCGTCGTAGCCGCCCAGGTGGATGGTGCGCCGGCGACCCTTGGAGGGGCGTCGCGCCCAGCCGATGTCCACGCGCACGCGGCCGTCGAACCAGTCCGCGTTGAGGCGTGACTGCACGGCGCGCAGGTCGTAGCAGCGGCCCCGGGTGCGCAGGGCCTTGCCGGGCCGACGCTCGCGGCGCACGAGTCCCTGGCGTTCGCGGGCGTAGGCTTCCAGCAGCTCACCGGCGCTCGCGTCGGACCGGATGGCATAGCGGGCGATGGCACGCACGACGTCGTCGGGGGCTTCGAGGAAGAGGTGGTGCACGCGCAGCCGCAGGCCCTGGGCGACGCGGCGGAAGCTGACCAGCGTGGCGCGGTTGTCGGTGAGTCGAAGGTGGACCGGTGCACCCAGCTCCACGGCCAGGCGGCGCGCGAGGCTCGCGGCCTGGAGCAGCGCTTCTTCACGCTCGGGCAGGCGGCGCTCGGGGGCGGGCTCGTCGTGCTCGGAGAAGAGCGGGGCGGTGGTCGCCTCGACATCCTCGGCGAAGCGAGGCGCGGGAGCGGGCTCGTCGCGAACGGGAAGTGCCGCCGCGCGCCGTTGCTCCTCGCGACCTGAGCGCGCGGTGGAGGCTGGCTCCTGCGCGCGGCCGGGCTGGGGCGTCGACGCGGGCCGTTCGGTCCGCACCGTGTCGAACAGCCCGAGCTGTGAGGGGGGAACTCCCATCGCTACCGGAAGGTATGCCTCCAGAGGGGGCGGTTTCCAGAGGAACGCTCGTCCGCCCGGTCACCATCCGACACGCGGGCTCTGAAGGAGGGCTGTCCGATCACGTCTGACGAGCCGTCTTGGGGGCTTGCTGCCACGGTCCCCTAGCCACGGGCGCGGAAGGGGCCCTTCACTTCGTACGTCACCCCGCGCCTGTCCGAGCCGCGCTGGGAGCTGAAGTAGAGCCGCTTGCCATCCGGGCTGAACGCCGCGCCCGCCAGCTCCGAACCCGCGTGCCCCATCACCTGGAGGAACGGCGTCACCTTCCGGTCCGGCGTGAGCAGGCACATCTGCAAGTCATCTCCGTCCTCGCAGATGAACAGCTCGCGCGCCCGCGACACGGTGACGTTGTCCACGCCGCGCAGGGGCGCGTTTGGATACGTGGCCGCGTCGTAAAGCACCTCCAGCCGCCCCGTCAGCGGCGTGAGCGCCCACACGCGGTTGTCGTGCTTCGTGGTGAAGTACACCACGCCGCCGTCGTACCAGCAGCCCTCACCACCCGGGAACGCGGTGGTCTCCCTCCCCGCCGCCTGCATCGCTGCCGGAGCCTGGGGCGACACGGGCACCCACTGCACCTTCACTCCCGTGCGAGGGTCTCCCATCACGCGAGCCGCCTCCAGCGTGCCCTCCTCGAGCGAGGGCCACTTCGCCGAAGTGAAGCGGTAGAGCCGCCCCGTGGGCGTGTCCTCCGTGAGGTACAGCCGCCGGCCAATCGGGTCCACCGCCACCGCTTCGTGCGTGAACGCTCCCAACGCGGGCCGCGCGACGCCCTGTCCCGGTCGTGAAGGATCACACTCCCAGACGAGCCCCCTCGGGTGTTCCTCGCAGGACAGCCAGGTCCCCCACGGCGTGGGGCCTCCCGCGCAGTTGACGTGGGTGCCGGAGAGGATGCGCCAGGCGCCCGTGACGTTGCCCTTCGCGTCGAAGCGCACCGAGGACACACCGCCATCCGGTGTCGTCTCGCTGTTGCACGCATAAATCCAACCGCCGTCCGGCTGGGCGAAGCAGGCGCCCCCATCCGGGGCCATGTGCCACGCGTAATCCGTGCCCGGCACCACGTCCCCACTCCGGGCAATGACGCGGGACGTGAAGCCGCGCGGCAGCCGAAGCCCCTGGGCATCCGGGCTGTCCGCCAGCGGCCCGTAGGGGCCCGCGCCGACGCTCGGTGTGGCTGGCGCGGCGTACACGTTGCGCCAGAAGCCGAGGCTCCCCAGGGCCAGCGTGCTGCCCCCCAGGGCGGAGAATCGCAGGAAGTGACGGCGGTGCATGGCCCGCGTTGTCTCGCAGGTCCCGCCTCAGGGGAAGCGCTTCGGAGTCACGCTCCGGTGGGCACCGCGCCCGAGTCGTCCCGCGCGGTGCCTCTCTCCACCCCAGGCAGCCGGGCTCAGCGGCCCGGTTGCAGGTAGCTCACGCGGAAGGACTCCTCCACGGCGCGCTCGGTGAGGTGGGCCTCCACGAACTCGTAGCCCATCAACGCGAAGATGCGCTCCCGGTAGAAGATGGGGCGCGCGTTGCCGTACCAGTCCGTGCACGACTTCGTGCACGCGTCGTCGCCCATCTCCACCGAAGCGCCCAGCGAGCCCAGCGTCGTCAGCTCCAACTCCGGGTCCACCCGCACGAAGGACACCTCCGCGGAGCCGTAGCGCAGCGAACTCCAGGCCCCACCCTGGAACCGCAGCGGGAGCCCCATCACCCCGCCTCCCGAGCCGTCCGGCTTGAAGAAGAAGCCATGGCTGCGCGACTCGCCCTGCTCGGCGCCGGGGCGCAGCAGCGTGCCTCTCAGCTCGGGCCCGCCTTCCCCGAGCGCCACGGTGGTGAGTCGCAGGCCCAGCGTGTTCTCACCCACCACCAGCGCGCTGCCCGCGCCCAGCGGCTCCAGGCGTGTCACCGTGTGGCCCAGGGACAAGCGATGGACATCCCAGGGCGCGCGCACGTCCGTCACCCAGACCGCGCGCTCGCCCGCGGTGGTGCTGTCGTCGTAAGCCTCGCCCGAGCCCCACAGCACGTGGTTGCCCACGAAGCGATTCTGGAGCGTGCCCTCCTGGGGGCCGGGGAGCGTGGTGAAGTCCTCGGGGCGAAGGCTGGTCAGCTCCGGGGAGAACGCGTCCAGCGGCGCGCGCAGCAGCGCGAAGCGGCCGTCGCCCGGGGTCAGCTCCGGGCCCCACATCGAATCGCCCTTGCCCGTGGCCACGAGCAGCGCATCCAGGTGTCCATCCTCGTTCTGCCGGAAGGAGAACTGGTCCACCGGGCCGCCGCGCGCGCGCAGGGCTCCGGGCTCGCCTCCGTCCAATGGCAGCCGGTACACCACGGAGTCCCGAGGTGTCTTCGCGTCGCGCGTCTCGCCCTCCACCGTCCACGACTCGTAGCCCGGGTTGACCCAGAGATACACCGCGTCGCGCGACACGTAGAAGGTCCGCGCCGGCGGCCCCATCAGCGCGTTGCCCGTGCAGGTGAAGTCCCGCGCGTCCAGGTCACAGCGCACCACCATGTGCAGAATGGGCCACAGCGTCGTCTGCACGGGCTTGAAGACGTCGCTCCGCGAGAGCATGGGTCGCCAGGGCGTCCTGTCGTTGTCTCTCATCCAGCTCTGCACGGACGGCATCATCATCCGTTCGCTGCCCCACCACGCCAGGGGGTACGGCATGTAGAAGACGAGAGTGCCGCCCACCAGCCGGCTCGCGTAGTTGCGGCTGGAGTAGTAGTCGCCGGCGTTCAGGAAGTGCGTGCCCTCGTGGGTGAGCACTCCGGCGTCATCCAGGCGAAACAGGCCAATCTCCGTGGCGCTCAGCGTGGAGCTGTAGCCCACGACGATGACGCGACGGCCATACACGAGCATCTCGTCATACCAGGTGCCGAAGGTGAATCCCGGCGCATGGGCGTCCACCTGACTCACCGCCTCCAGCGCACCCTCCGTCTGTCGCACGGTGAAGAGTCGGCCCCGGCGCAGCACCACGAACCAGTCACCCACGGCCTTGACGATGTCTCCCTCGTCGACGCCGGCCTCCTGGTTGTTGGTGATGGAGGGCTCCCCCGACCCGGGCGTCTGCGTGGGGGGCTCCATGTCGGAGCCTGTGCCGCCACAGCCGACGACAGGGCCGCCGCCCGTCGACAGGCTGTTTCGAATCGCCTCGAGCTGCTTCACATGGTTGTCGAACGTCTGCTCCGACTCGAAGCGCTCCAGCCGCGTGAAGGTGATGGAGGCGACTTCCTCGCGGGTGAGGTCCCGGCGCTCCGGAGGGCAGGCCGAGACGACGAGGACGAGCAGCAGGCCCGTGACGAGGTGATGTCGTTGAAGGCGGGGTGGACGCATGGGGTCCAGTCCCAGAGCAAGGCGCATACCAGGGGTGTGGGCTCCTTCCTCCGAGGGAAGCAGCCCCCGCGAGGCGGTCTGGATGGCGCGTAAGCGCGACGCGCGTGTCAGGGGTGAAGCGGGCTCACGACTCGCGGCACAGCCGGTCCACGCGGCCCAGCAGGGTGGGCAGCCGGGAGGGGCCGTGCATGCGCTGGACGAGCTCGGCGGCGGTGGTGGAGCCCAGGCCCACGGCGCTGACGAAGAGGGGCCGCTGGCTCTGGCCGCGCAGCACGGGCAGGGCGACGTCGCTGGAGTGGAAGGACGTCTTGGCCACGCCGATGACGGGCACCGCGCGGCCGAGTGCCTCGTACAGGTGCGCGCCCAGGCCCGGCTTGTCCTGTCCCAGCCAGACGTAGCCGTCGACGACGATGGCCTCCAGCGGCTCCGGCACCAGGGCGAGCACGCGCAGCAGGTGAGGCAGCTCGCGGCGGTAGAACTGGCCGGGCTCATAGGCCGCCGCGGGAGGGCCCCGGTCCACGTGGTGCGCGGCCTCCGAGGCATCGGCCCAGTCGCGAAACACGACGCACGCGGCCACGGTGACGTCATCGCGGTAGTCCACATCCACGCAGGCGAGCATCATCATCTCCTCGGGAGCACGGCCTCCGGCGGACGCGGAGGCGTTCGGTCGGCTGACGTCGCGCGAAAGGGCCTCAGTCGTCCGCGTACGCCGCCAGGTCCACCTGGGCGGCGCGCAGCTCGTTGAGCACCGCGTTCGAAGGCCACGCGATGGTGCGGTAGCGCGGCGGCCACAGCTCCGGCATGAACGAGAGGTATCTGGAGGCGATCCGCTCCACGTCGAGGTAGGCGACCATGAAGAAGTCCTCCTCGCCCGCCTGGATGGCCACCACGTCCGTTACCGGCAGCAGCGTGTCCACGTCCTTGCTCCAACTGGACCAGCTGATGGGCCGGTTGTCCTGCTCGCGGACCAGGACGCCGAAGCTGGCGACGAACACGTCCACGTCTTCCGCCGCGTGCTGGGCCTCCAGCAACTGCTTCTGGGTGGCGTACTCGCCCATCGCGAGGCGCAGGTGGCCCCGGCGCACCAACTGCGCGAACTCGTCGTTGCCGGCGAGCCGGTAGGGCACTACGTGCCCGGCGTCGTCCACGGTGTAGAGCGCGGGGGAGATGCCGCGAGTGCTGGCTTCGTGCTCGCGCTCGGCGAGCGTGCACAGTCGCTTGAGCAGGGCCGGGTCCCCGTCACCCGCGATGACGAGCGTGGAGCGCGTGGGGATGATGGCGATGGGGCGGCCATTCACGCGGGCGGTGAAGGACGCGAGGAAGCCCGGGTGCAGCAGGCGAGAGGCCTCATAGGTGTCATTGGAGTCCACGGACCACAGCGGGCTCGGATTCTCTTCTTGGAGCTCCACGCCGGACGCGTGGATGCGGTCCAGATTGGCGAAGGCCGCCTTGAAGGCCTTCGCCTCGGAGACGCCCCACTCCTTCAGGTGGTCGTGCTGCACGTACATGGTGGCGTCGGGCAGGTCCAACACCAGCAGCTCTCGCAGGAAGGGGATGGTGCGGCGCCCCACCATGGGGCGCGGGCGGGACTCTCCCGGTGGCGCCATCAGGCCGAACGTCGCCGAGCGCACCACGGGCAGCAGCCTCTTCCGCGCCTCCTTCCACGAGAGCTTGTCCCTGCTCTCCCCGGCGAAGGCCGACAGGAAGCGGCCGATTTGCTGGGCGCGCTCGTCGGGAGACACCTCGCGCGTCTCCGCGAAGAGGTTGTCCAGGTACATCTGGACGGCTTCCCCGTTCTTCAAGAACCGCAGGCCGTAGTCATCCGGCAGCCGCGTCACTTCCGTCACCGTGGGGACGGCCTTCAGCGCCGCCTCCATCTCGCGCCACAGGTACTCGCGCGGGCTCACCGTCTCGGGCGGGCTCGCGGATGACTCCGAGCCCGCCTTCGCCAGACCGAAAAGCTTCTTCCAGAAACCCATGCGGGCTTCCTTACTACAGCACTACAGCCCCAGGTACGTGAGCAGTGCTCCCATATCCGCGTCTGAGAGGGATTCCAGGCTGTACGCGGGCATGTTGCCGCCAATGTGGAAGAACTGGCCGTGTCTCACCTTCTCGATGACGACGAGTGAGTGAGGAATCCCTGGAAAGAGTTCATCGTAGTCATGTGTCACTTCCGGGAGGATGGAGGCCATCTCCGTCAGCCGCCCCTCGCCGGTGTGAAGCGCGCCGTGACACTCCTGACACGCGGCTTGATACACCCCCTGTCCGCGCTCCAGGCTGCCGCGAGGGACCTCCTGGATGTCCTTCACCACCGTGTAGGGCAGCGCGGGGGCCTGGGCATCCGGGCTGATGCTCACCAGATACTCATACAGCGCGCGGCTCTGCGGAGAGTCCTCGGGCAGCTTCTGCACGCCGCGCATGAAGCTGACGTAGCAAAAGTTCACCGCGTCCAGCAGGTTCGTCTCGTAGCCGCCCCACCAGTGGGGGCGCGAGGCCACGTTGTAGAGCGTGTAGCCGGAGTCCATCCGCCCGTTCAGCGGCGTGGGCGTCGTCGCGTGGCACGTCGCGCAGGAGAAGTCGTTGAACTGGCTCTCCGAGAAGCGCGCGTCGCGGAACAGCAACTCTCCGTACTCCGCCGCGTTCACCGGCTTCGCATCGTCACCGCATGCCGACGCGAGGGTGACGAGCGCCACGAAGGGCAGCATCTTCCAGGCCGTGTGGCTCATGGCTGCCCCCGCAGGATGCTCACCGAGTCGGGAAAGATGCCGACCCGCACCGTGTTCACGACAGTGCCCTGCGCCAGATTCACCGAGTGCAGCGTTCCAGGACGCACGTGGTCTCCCTCGCAGACGACCAGCGCGTGGCTTTCGTCCGGGGTCAGCTTCGCCTGGTGTGCGTTGAGACAGCCCGCGGGCGCCAGGTCCACCTCGCGACGGATGAAGCCCGTGGCCGCGTCGATGATGGCCAGGGCCTCCACGCCTTGATACGGCATGTACAGCGTCGCCCCGTCCGCGCTGATGTCACCGAACATCGGCGAGCCCGCGAGGCGAATCGTCCGGGCCGCGTTCATGGCGTGCGTACGCGCCTCGAGCACCTGCACCTCGCGGCTGCTCATGGAGCTGACGAAGACATCCCCCGTGGTGGGCGACATCGTCAGCGCGTAGGGCTGGTGCCGGGGCGCCGTGGCGGTGCCCGCGTTGTTGGCCACCTTCACGCGAGGGGCCTCCGTGGTGGGCGCGGAGAGGTCGACGATGGCCACCTCGTCCGACCAGCAGGCGATGTAGGCCGTGCGCTCGTCGGCGGACAGTCGGATGGCGTGCGGCGCGGGGCACACGTCCACCATGGCTTTGCGAGTCATCGTCTTCGCGTCGATGATGGCCAGCCGCGCGTACATCTCCTTTTCGATGCCGCCGCGACGCGCCACCTCCGCGATTTTCAGCGTGTCGAAGTGCGTCTGGTACAGCGTGTTCCCGTCCTTGCTGACGATGACGTCGCCGGGGTTGGGGTCCACGCGCACCGAGCCCACCAGCCGGTTGTCGCGCGCGTCCAGCTTCAGGCAGTAGCCATCATCCGCGCCGCTGCCGTGCGCGCCGTGAGGACCGGAGCCTCCGCCCGGCACGTAGTTGGAGATGCCGACGTAGTAGTGGCTCCCATCCGGCGACACTGCGGTGTGGTGCGGCCCTTCCAGCTCCACCGGGTTGAGCCCCACCGGCACGCGCGCCAGCTCGCGCCAGCCCGGGGTCGTCGCGCCCTCCAGCTCCAGCAGGCTCAGCGTGTCGTCCAGGCTGTTGGTGATGATGACGCGTCCACCGGGCCCGGGAGGCGGCACGCCCGTGCCCGTCACCCACGGCTCCGGATGCGCATACTCGAGGCCTTCGGGTGGCTTCACGCCGTCGAAGGGACTCGAGTCGTCGCTGCAGGCCGCGAAGGCGAGCCCCAGCGCGCAGACCCACGCGTGCCTCATGGTGCCTCCTGGATGCGGATGGTGACGGGCTGGGCCAGACGGTAGGGGCCCTCGGTGATGCGGTTCTGGAGCAGGTACGCGCTCACCACCTGGACGGAGAGGTCCTGTCCCGCGCTCGCCTTGAGCGTGTCCCAGGTCGCGGCGTCGAGCTGCCACTCCAGGTTCGACGTGAGCATCTCCACCGGGCACTCGCGCCCGGGCACGGTGACTTGCACCCAGTGGATGTCGCCGGTGAAGGGCGGCAGGTGCGCATGGGCGGTGGGCAGCACCCACTCGCCGACGCGCGCGAGCATGGAGCGGGCCGTGTCGAAGGGGCTCGCGGGGGACACGGGGCGGGGCAGCGCGCTGGCCAGGGACGAGGCCCACGTCCACTTCGGCGGCGCGTCGTTGACCGAATACGTGGTGCCCGTCGTGGGCAGCGCGAGCTGCGCGGCCTCCGTGCTGTCCGCGGGCTGGTCCTTCGCGTCGACGAGCGAGCGCCACGCCTCGTCGGTGGCGTCACCGCCGTAGAGGGGCTCGCCGCACTTCGACTCAGGCTCCCCGTCGTCGCCACAGGCCGTGGCCGTCAGGGAGAGCAGGGCGACCAGGGAGGAGGTCCAGAGCGGCTTTCGCGAAAGGGGCTTCATGAGGGGACCTGTTCAGTTCTGGCGCCGCCGACCACGGCGCAGCAGGGTGAGGGTGGAGAGCAACAGCAGGACGGGCACCATGTTCCCACCCATGGCCCCGCATCCGCCCGAGCCCTTGGGGGTAGGCAATGGTTTGGGAGTGGAGCCCGCGTCCTCGGGGGTGCCGGCATCCTCGGGAGTGCCCGCGTCCCCGGGAGTGCCCGCGTCCTCGTCGGGCTCCCCGGGGGGCCCTTCCGGGTAGAGCGGCGCGCCGAGTTGCTCCGCGAGCTGCGGCCACTGGCTGGGGCACAAGTCTCGCACGGGAGTGCCCTTCGGGCAGTGGTGCGTGCCCTGGATTTCGTAGAGGCCGAACAGGGGCTGCCAGGTGTCGCCCTCGTCGGTGCTGCGCGCCAGCGCCCAGTCGTGCAGCCAGGTGGAGCCGCAGCCGTAGAGCGTCTGCCCGTCGCGCAGCACGCACGCGTTGCCCGTGGGCAGCGACAACATCTGCAGCGGGCCGGTGGAGGGGCCCCGGAAGAAGTGGTTGAGGGTGCCCACCCACGCCGTCTTCCCGTCGGCGGACAGCTCCATGTTGATGAAGACGTCGTTGATGGTGGAGACGATGTTCAGCGTCTGGCCCGCGTCGTCGCTGCGCAGCAGGTACGTGGCGCCCTGGGCGGACACGCGCGCCCACAGCACGTCCGGCGATGTGGGGTCCGCCGTCTCCACGAGCAGGTCATACGGCAGCATCAGCTCCGGCAGCGGGTGGGCCACCTCGGTCCAGGTCTCGCCCGCGTCATCGCTGCGAAAGAGCAGCAGCTGGTTCTCCGCGTTCTTGCCGCTCACGTAGAGGCGCTGGGGGTTGGCCGGGGACACGCGCACCGCGTTGAGTACCAGGCCCAGGCGCATGAGCGGCGAGGGGGCCCACGTCTCACCTCCGTCGTAGGAGCGATAGACGCCGTTGGGCCTGCCGTGGCGGGAGGTGACGACGTAGAGGATGCGGTCGTCGGTGGGATGCGCGGCCAGCCCCGCCACCCAGGTCTCCTTGAAGTAGGGGTGGGTGTTCCAAACGCAGCCGCCGTCGGGCGAGCGCAAGAGCGCGCTGCCGGTAGCCGCCACGATGTCGCCCGCCTCGCGCCACAGGTAGGCGTTGGGGCTCCATCCGCCGTAGCCCATGGCCGTCGGGCATATCCACCTGAAGGTCTTCCCGCTGTCGCGCGAAATCACCGCGCCGAACGTCGCGCCCAGGAAGAAATCCTCCGGGTGACCTCGGCGGAGGGTGACGTTGGAGGTCTCCGGCAGGCCCGCGTGCGCTCGCGCCGTCCCTCCGACACCCAGGACCCACAGGGTGACGAACAGGCTCCAGCGGCGCATGTGGCGAGTCGTCATGATTCGGGCTCCAGGGGGTATGGGGGCCGGCCCATCCCGGACGATAACGCCTGGATGGCCGACATATAGCGGCGGGCTTTGGATGGACGGGTGTGGCGCTTCGCCACATGCGCGGAGTCCTGCATCCACCACTTCCACGCCGTCGGTGCGGGGGGCTCGCCTCCTGGCGGCCGGTCTGCTACGGACGCGGGAGACTGAGTCGCAGGGGGGAGCACGACATGGCGGGGGCCGCGAAGGTGTCCGACCTCATTCTGGACGAGGGCGCCAAGGGATGGAGTGTGCCCGTGGGAGGCCCGGGCCGTGCGGTGTGGGAGGCGCTGATGCAGGCAGCGGTGGATGTGGCGGTGCGGGCCTACGAGGACCTGTCGCCGGTGCAACGTGAGCGGGTGCTGGAGGAGTCCGGGAACGTGCCTGCCCAGGCGCGCTCGGCCCTGGTGGACGTGCTGCGGCGCGCCCGGGACTTCGCGGGCGCGGCCCGTCTCCTGGAAGCCCAGGGCGCGGACGCGCAAGCCGCGGCGCTGCACGAGCAGGCGGGCGCGTTGATGCTGGCGGCCGAGGCGTGGCTGCGCGCTGGAGAGCGGGCGCGCGCGGCGGCGGCCTTCGAGAGCGCGGGTGCGCTGGAGCGGGCCCTGGAGCTGTACCGCGCGCTCGACGCGCGCGAGTCCATGGCCCAGTGCCTCACCCGACTGCAGCGTCCGCTGGAGGCCGCGGAGCTGTACCACGCGCTGGGCTACGCGCACGCGGAGCTGGAGGCGCTGCGCGGCGTGCCGCCCGAGCATCCTCGGCGGCGCGAGGCGGTGCTGCGCATGTGCGCGCTGCTCGACGAGCAGGGTGAATCCTGGCGCGCCCTGGTGCTGCTGGCGGATGCGCGGCAGGAGTCCGCGGACGCGCGCGCGGACGAGGTGCTCCAGGCGGAGCACCTGCGCCTCTTGCGTCACCTGGGCCTGGGGGACGGCACGTCCTCGTCCCACGAGTCCGCGCCCGTCACGGAGCGGGCGAGCGCCGCGCCCGACGGGTACGAGTACCTCAAGGCCATCCCCATCTTCGGTGAGCTGGCGCTGGAGGACCTGAAGGACTTGTTCCGCATGGCGCAGCAGGTGGCCATCCCCGAGGACACCACGGTGCTGGAGAAGGGCGCGCGGGGCACGGGACTCCTGGTGCTGCTGGAGGGCACGGTGGACGTGTCCAGTGGTCCGGGCCTGGACGCTCGCCGGCTCAACACGCTGGGGCCGGGCGCGTGGCTGGGGGAAATCAGCCTCATCCTGGATGGTCCCACGTCCGCGCACGTGCGCTCACGCTCGGCCGTCCGGGCGCTGAGGGTGACTCGCGCGGACTTCCAGCACTACCTGGCCACGCACGAGGCCGCGGCGCTGCGCATCTACCGGCTGTTCACCCACAACCTGGCGGAGCGGGTGCGCGCGCTGAGCGCCTAGGACCCGGGGTGGCGGTAGGATGACGGGATGGCGGACATGCGTGGCGTGGGGAAGGCGCGGGCCGTGGAGCTCGCGAGCCAGGGGAAGCTGGAGGAGGCGCTGGGGGAATACCAGGGCCTCTTGAAGTCCTCCCCTGACGACGCGGACGTGCGCCAGCGGGTGGCGGAGTTGCTGGAGTGGCTGGGCCGGACGGCCGACGCCGCGGCGGCCCACGAGACGGCGGCGCTGGCGTGGGCGAAGGTGGAGGAGCCCCTGCGCGCGGTGGCCGCGTGTGTCGCCCTGTCCCGGCTGGGTGCGTCCGACGCCGCGAAGCTGCGGTGCGCGCGGGCGCTGGCCGAGCGCTTCGCCCATTGTCCGGGGGTTGTCGCGGAGCGCCCCGTGCCGCTGTTCTCCCGGTTGAGCCGCGAGGACTTCGTGGCGCTGGTGGGCGTGCTGGAGGTGCGCGCCTTCTTCCCGGGCCAGGCGGTGGTGGAGGAGGGCGCGGCGGGCGCGTCCATGTTCGCGCTGGTGGAGGGCCGCGCGGAGGTGGTGCGCGCGCTGGAGGACGGTGCGCGCGGCGTGGTGGGCACGGTGGTGCCCGGGGACTTCTTCGGAGAGCTGGCATTGGTGTCCGAAGGTCCCAGGCTGGCCAGCGTGGTGGCCACCGAGCGCGCCGTGCTGCTGGAGTTGACGCGCGCGAGCCTGACGGCGGTGGCCGTGCGTCACCCGGGCGTGGGCGAGGTGCTGGAGGACTTCTACCGACGGCGACTGGTGGACAACCTGCTGCGCAGCAATCCGCTGCTCAGTCGGCTCACGGCGGAGCAGAAGGCGGCGCTCTCCCACGACTTCATGCTGCGCGCGGTGGCGCCCGACGAGGTGCTGCTGGCGCAGGGTCAGCCGGGGGATGCCTTCTACGTGTTGCTGCGGGGCCGGTGTACGCCGTGGCTGGAGCAGCCGGGTGGGCGGCGCATGCCGCTCACGGAGCTGCGAGAGGGGGACGTGTTTGGTGAAATCTCCCTGCTCTTGGACAAGCCGGTGTCCGCGACGGTGCGCGCGGATGTGAAGGGCGTGGTGCTGCGGCTGCCGCGCGCCGCCTTCGAGAAGCACCTGCTCAGCCAGCCCGGCATGAAGGGGCTGCTCATGCGCATGGGCACGGAGCGGCTGCAGAACTCCGCGCGCGTGCTGGCCTCCGGCCGCGTGCTGCACGACGGGGATTTGCGCGTCTGAGCCGGGCCGTGGTGCGTGCCCTGGAAATGACAACGCCCGGGCCCCCATGAGGGAGACCCGGGCGTTTGGGACTTCCGGCTCGCGGTGAGGCGGGCCGGAGGTGTCAGCCGACTACATCGAGTAGCCGAGCGTCAGACCGAACACGTGCGCGGAGCCGTTGTACGTGCCGGAGATGCCCGGCGCGGAGCTCTCGTTGTCGGCCAGGCTGACGAACTGGTAGCCGAAGTCCGCGCGCAGCGAGTTCCAACGGTAACCCGCGCCCACGGAGACGCCGAAGCGGTCCGCGTCCGGGAGGTCCGGGGTCAGCGTGCCGCCAGGACCCGGAGCCGGGTCCAGGATGAGGCCGGCGCGGACCTGGAGAGCGGGCGTCACGCCGTACTCGGCACCCAGGTGGTAGTTCCACTTGGCGCGCCAGCGCTTGGGCAGCGGGTTGTTGATGGCCGGGTTCTCCGGGAACTCGATGGCGAGCTCCTGGAACGAGGACCAGTCCACCCAGTTGGCGTCGAACGCAATCGTCAGGTTCTCCAACGGGGTGACGGCCAGACCCCACGCCACCGTCGCGGGCAGCGTGACGTCACCTTCCACCGGACCGTCCGGCAGACGCGACTGGAACTCCGCGGGCACGTTCTGGAAGTCCGCGTTGCCCTTGAAGGTCAGGTCCGCGGAGCTGCGGTAGTGCAGGCCCATGGTGACCCACTTGGGCAGCAGCACCGCCTGCACGCCCAGGTTGTAGCCCACGCCCCACGACGCGCCGCCCAGGTGCACCTGGCCTTCGCTTTCGACGAAGCCCAGCGCGCGCTTGAGCTCCAGCGTGCCGCGGTAGATGTTCAGACCCGCGCCGACGCGGAACCGCTCGTGGAGCTGGTACGCCGCGGTGGGGTTGATGTTGTAGACGGCCATGGCCGACTCCTGGGCCTTGAAGCGGCCCACGAAGTCATCCACCCAGCGGCTGTTCGCGCCGAACGGCGTGTACACGCCCACGCCGACCGCGAAGCGGTCGAAGGGCTTGTACACGGCGAACAGGTGCGGAGGAGGCGACAGCGTCGTCTTCTGGCCCTGCTCGGTTCCGTTCACCGGGGTGAACTTGATGCCGGGGAGGATGCCGGTGTCGCCAATCTGCACGTCCAGCTTGTTCACACCCAGGATGTTCGCGGCGTTCGAGTAGATGGCGGACGAGTCGTCCAGCCACGCGGCCGCCGCGTTGCCCATGCCCGTGGAGCGGGCGCTCTGGGTGTTGATCTGGAAGCCGGCGGCCTGGGAGGAACCCGCGGCCAGCAGCGCTACGAGGGACAGTGTCTTCTTCATGTGAGTCATTCCCCTGAGTCCTGTCCGTTACGGAGTGGCCGCGTCGCCCGTGTTGAAGAAGTTGACGACCTGGGCCTGAGCCGTGTCGCGCACGGACTTCAGGAACGGGTTGCCCGGGTCAGACGGGTCGGAGATGAGCAGGAACACGTGGCGCGTCTGCGTGGGCAGCAGGTCGACTTCCGCCATGTAGCTCTGCACCGTGCGGGTGCTGTCGCGGTTGGCCGCGGCGATGAGCCCTTGCGTCACGGGGTTCGGAATCACCTCGTCACCCTCGATGTACTGGATGAACGCCTCGCGCTCCGCGGGAGCACCCTCCAGGTTCTCCAGCTTCCAGCCGTAGTTGCGAGGAGCGGCCGGGTCCAGGATGGTGCGAGCCAGGACGATGAACTCGTCGAAGGCCGGGGTGCCGGAGACGCGGCCCACGGACTCCAGGAAGCCCAGGAAGCCCTCGCGGCGGGCGACGAACGTCGGGTTGACGGACGTCAGGAGGGTGTCCACCAGGTCACCGCCCGGGACGTTGAGGACGGTGCGGCGCACGCGCGTGTTGACGGACGCGGACAGGGCGCCCTGGAAGCCGCCCAGGCTCTGACCCACGTAGTCCACCGTGGCGGCGTTGAGCGTGGCGCCCGGGACGACGGTGCCCAGCTGCGTGCGCAGGCCGTCGCTGGCCAGCACGCGGGTGAGCTGCGAGAAGTCCACCACGTGGTGGCGGAAGTTGTCGCGCGTGGCGAACAGGTTGGTGAGGTTGAGGAAGTTCCAGCTGGAGACGAGCGGCGGGGACGACGCGGACGCGCGGCGGAAGTCGCCGCCCTCGCACTTGGCCGTCGTCACGCTGCACACGCCCTGGCCGGCAGCCTGGCACGCGAGGTCGCCACCCGCCTGCGGGTTGCAGGCGTTGGGCGACGCGGAGATGCAGCGGCCGTACGTGGGGCTGTTGGCCGTCACGTCACAGGTGGAGCCGGTGGCGCAGGCCTGGTCCGGGGTGGTGATGGAGCCCAGCCCCGACGCGGCGGTGATGCCCGCGCAGCTGGTGCGCTCGCCGTGGAGCACGGTGTCCATGGCGGCCACCGCGTAGCCAGCCTCGTTGAGCTTGTTGACGATGGGGAGCACGGAGGTGCGGTTGCTGCCCAGGCCGTGACCGAAGACGACGACCTTGTAGCCGGTGGCCGGAGGCGCCGAGGCGGGCAGGAACAGCCAGAACGGGATGTGGTCCAGGCGCGTGGGACGCAGGGGGTTGAGCGCGCCGTTGACGTCGTCCAGCAGGATGGGCGACAGGAACGCGCCGACCAGGGCCTTGCCCACGTGCGGGTGCTCCAGGCCGTTGGCGTCCATGGCGCCGGTGAGCTGGGCCGTCTGGTCCACCATGTACAGCGGCGTGGTGGGCACCGGGGTGGGCGCCTGGTTGAGCTGGGCCAGCACGGTGTGGGTGCTCTGCGTGGTGAACGTCCACGCGAGCAGCACGTCCTTGCGTTCAATCTTGAAGTTCGCGGCCAGGCTGTCGAACAGCGGCTTCATGCCCGCGCGGATGGGCTCCAGCGCGGCGGCGGTGCCGTCCGGCACCGCGGCGACCTGGCTCTTGCCGTCGACGAACAGCGGCGACGACAGGCGCATCAGGGCCTGGGGACCGGTGGCGGCGACGAAGTTGCCCTTCTCGTCCTTGGCGCCACGCAGGAGGATGACCGCGTACTGGGTGGCGGGGTCGAGCGGAACCTCGGGGATGATCTGCAGCTGCTGGGGCGCGGGGTCCGCGGCGCTGCCATCGCGCTTCCGGCTGGAGGCGCAGTTGAGGCACACCTTGACCTTGGGCGTGGTTCCGCCCGGGGTCAGCTTGACGAACAGCAGCTCCTTGCCCAGCCGGACGGTGTTCATGTCCAGCTTGGCGTCATTGTCGATGACGCCGCGGGTGGCGCTGTTCTCGGAGATGATGGTCGCCGTCGTGGACCAGCCGTCCAGCGTGTTCAGGCCCTTGATGAGGTCCTGCACCGTGCCGGCCGTGGGGGGCACGGGCAGGTTCAGGTGCGCCGCCGCCGTGGCCGTCTTCGGCGTGCGCAGCAGGTCGTTGGGGAAGGGGATGGTGCTGGTGCTCGGATCGAACGTCGCTTCCGGCTGGTTCAGGATGGAGAAGGTCCACGCCAGGACGATGTCGTCGCGGTTGACGGAGAACTTCGCCGACACCGCGTTGAGGACGTCCTTGTAGCCCAGGCGCAGCTGCTCCAGGCGCTTGGCGCTGTTGAGCTGGTCCGCCAGGCGCTCGGCCGGGTCGGTCTTGATGGACGGCAGCAGCTCCGTGTTGAGGCGGCAGTCCGGGGACGCCAGGTCCTGACCAGGACAGGTGACGAGCGGCTCGCGCGAGCTGGCGAAGGACCAGGTGGCCGAGGCGATGATGGGCTTGTCCTGGTTGGTCCTCACGCCATCCTTGCCACCGATGATGGCCACCGCGTAGCGGCCACCCTTGGGCCAGCCCTGCGGCTGCGGCGGGATGACGGTGATCTGGTTGGTCTCCGGGCGGTAGCCGATGGTCGCCGTGACGGGCTTCGCCAGCTCCGTGCCCTCGTAGAGGTCGATGACCTTGACCGTGTCCGAGTTGACCGTCGCCGGGTTCAGGTCCTTCACCAGCGTGGTGGCGATCGCGGACGTCGGGAAGCCATTGAGCGTGTTGAGGTAGTCCCGGGTGAACTCCTGCTCGGCTGCCGGCGCCTTCGGGTTGATGGGCGCCGCGACGATGTTCGAGCCATCCGGCAACTTGGCGATGGCCAGGTCATTCGGAGACGGCACGACAGCCGGAGACGCCGAGGGGTCGAACTCCGCCACGACGACATCCGCCGCGTTCGGAGGTGGGTCCTGCGCGATGTCTGGATCACACGCTACCGTGCCCAGGGCCAGGGCCCCGAGGAACAACGCCTTTTTCATGGGTACAACCCCCTCCGAGTCCAGGTTTGGACTTCAGGACTAGGTGACAGTCGCGTGGCGTACCACGTCCGTGGGTTGGCCGGAAGCGACGGGACTTGACGCGTTGTGTCACTCATGCATCAGCGTATGCGGGAGTGGCACAGACTGTCTTTGACACACTGCGCTGGAGCCAATCACCGGTACGCTGAGCGGATGAACCGACTGCTGAGTGTGCTGGTGATGTGCATGGCGATGGCGGCGTCCGCGGAGGAGGCCGGGGGCCTGGCGTGGACGGCGCCGGCGGAGTGGGCGGCGCAGGGCGAGCGGCCGATGCGCGCGGCGACGTACAAGCTGCCGGCGGCGAAGGGGGACACGGAGGGCGGGGAGCTGGCGGTCTTCTACTTCGGGCAGGGGCAGGGCGGCGCGGTGGACGCCAACGTGAAGCGGTGGCTGGGCCAGTTCCAGACGGCGGAGGGCAAGCCGGTGGACAAGGTCGCGAAGACGAAGACGGAGAAGCTCAACGGGATGCCGGTGACGACCGTGGACGTGAAGGGCACGTACATGGGCGGCGGGCCGATGATGGGCCCCTCCACGCCGAAGCCCGGCTTCCGTCTGCTGGGCGCGATTGTGGAAGGCCCCGAGGGCGCCCTCTTCTTCAAGCTGACGGGCCCGGAGAAGACGGTGGCGGCCTCGGAGAAGTCCTTCCGCAAGCTGTTGGAGTCGGTGAAGAAGAAGTAGCTAGCGGCTGTCCCGGGCCGTCTTCAGGGCGGCCTTCTTCGCGGGCAGCTCTGGAATCAGCAGCACCTCGATGCGCCGGTTGCGCGCGCGGCCCTGAGGGGTGGCGTTGGCCGACACCGGCCGCGTCTCTCCGTAGCCCGCGGCGATCATCCGGCGCGAGCGCACCCCGCCATGCTCCTCCAGGAAGCGCACCACGTTGACGGCGCGCGCCACGGACAGCTCCCAGTTGGTGGGGAAGGTGGCCTGCAGCTTCTGCGACGGCGGCGAGTCATCCGTGTGGCCCGACACCTGGATGGCCTTGTCATCCACCTTGGCGAGCACGCCGCCCAGCCGCTTGAGGACCTCCTGGCCGCGCTTGCTGATGCTCGCGTCGCCGGAGTCGAAGAGCACCTTGTCCACCAGGTCCACCTGGATGCGGCCCTTGGCTTGGGACAGCTTGATGGCGCCTTCGGCGATCTCCGACTTCATCTTGTCCTGGAGGTCGTCATAGGTGTCCTTGAGCTTGGCCAGCTCCGCCTCCTGCTCCTGCACCGTCTGGGAGAGCTGCTCCTTCTCCGTGCTGAGCTGCTCCTTCTCCGACGACAGCTTCGCGTGCTCCGTCTCCAGCGCCGCGAGCTTCTCCTCCGCCTGCTTGCGCGCGGCCTCCGCGTCACGCGCGCGCGCCGTGGCCTCGTCCGCCGCCTTGCGCGCCTCTTCCGCTTGCGCCTGCGACTGCGCCGAGCCTCGGTGCGCCAGGTACAGCACTCCGCCCGCCAGCAGCACCACCAGCACCGTCACCAGCCAGGGCACCCAGGCCCGCCCTCGCTCCGCTTGCATCAAGACCTCCCAGGGGGATGTATGCGAGCCACCGTAACGACGGCACCCAGGTGCGCCTCAAGGCGCCCCGGGTGCGTGAAGGTGTCTGGAGGTTCAACCTTGCAGCAGGGGCGCAAGCCCCACACCGTGTGTCAGAAAGGGAACCAGGAAGGTCGCACGCTGCGCACGTCGCTGAGCGAGTGAGACAGCTGCGCGCCGAAGTCGTTGAACGCCTGGCCATCCAGCCACATGGATTCAATCTGTTTCTGGCCGAGCCGCACTTCGTGACGTTTGCCATTGGCGGCGGTGGCGACGACGGTGTCTCCGCCGTTGTACGTCACCTGGAACTTCTCGCCCCAAATCTGGACGGGCTCGCTGAACTTCAAGTCCTTGGGCACCTGGGTCACCATGTTGGTGCCGCGCGAGCCGGGGACCTTCATGTCATCCATGAACTCGCGCAGGAAGTCGCGCGTCACTTCGCGCGTCTGCCCATCCAGGATGGGGTCCACCTTGTTGTCGTAGCCGAAGCCCAGGATGCTGTTGCCCTGCTTGGGGTTGTCCAGGTTCCACGTGGGGACGCTGAGCATGAACTGGTTGGCGCCGGGCTTCGCCTTGTCGCGCCAGTCCTGGGCCTCGGTGGCGTTGTCCTTGAGCAGGGCCAGGCCGTTGAAGCCGTTCCACACCACGTCGTCCGTGTCGAGCTGGCCGGTGGGCAAGGGCTTGGGCTGGGCGGTGCCGTTGGACGGGTGCGTGCCACCGCGCGGCTGGAGCGACGCGCCAATCTGCGGCAGGTCGTTCTTGTTGTAGCCCATGGGCAGGTTGTCCAGCGTGCCACCGTCCACCAGGTGCATCTGCCGGCCGGTGACGGGGTCCACCACCTGCACCGGCTCGAAGACGCCGGGGATGGCCATGGAGGCGCGCATGGCGAGCGCCACGGGCGTGTCCGGCGTCGTCTCCTGGCTGAAGACGAAGATGCGGTCCTGCGCGCTCTTGAAGCCGCCGTTGGGAACGGCGCTGTCGTAGGCCTTGGCGGCGACGAGCTGGAGGGGAATCTTGAGGTCGGCGAACGTCACGGGCCGGTCCGTGATTCCGGTCAGCTCGCGCAGCTTCTGGTCGAAGAGGTCATACGCGGCCTGGCCATCCAGCAGGCCGCCGTCGTTCAGGTCCAGGTCGGCGTCATACAGCTTGCCCAGGCGCGGGTCCTTGGCCACGTCCTCCACCTGCTTCGGCGTGGCGCCCGTGGCGGCGAACGCGGCGGCGATGGAGCCCGCGGACGTGCCCGTCAGGCTCACCGGCACCACGCCCATCTCGCGCATCTCCGTCAGCATCGCCGCGTAGCGCTTGCCCTTGCCGCCACCGCCCTCCAGGCTCAGGTGCACGCCCATGGGCTCGCCGCCCTGCACCGGCATGCCCGCCTCGGCGCGGTTCTGGGCGACGGAGGCCGTGTATTCGGCGGCCTTCTTCGCGTCGCCCCCCGCGACGATGTCCAGCGCCGCGGGCGGCTTCGTCACCGGCGTGCCCGTGGGGAAGCGGCTGGCGTGGACCTGTCCGTTGGGCAGCTCCTTCGCCAGGAACTGCGGATCCAACCAGAGCGAGCCGGGTCGCGGCGCGGTGGTCCGCGTGTAGCCCGTCTGCTGCGTCAGCGCCCCTTCCGCCTTCTCCAGCGCGGCCTTCACCTGCGCGTAGCGCGGATGCGTGGAGGGCAGCATGTCCAGCTGCGCCGACAGCGAGCGCACTTGACCCAGCGCGTCACGGAAGCCCTTCGTCTGTTCGACGAGCTGCTTGCCCTGCTTGTCGTCAATCTTGGGGGGCAGGACGCGCTCGAGGACCTTGCGAAGGTCGCCCAGGTCCACGTCCAGCAGCTTGTTCAGCGGAATCTGAAGCGGCTTGCCGGTGAGGGTGATGCCCTCCCAGGGCTTGCCGCCGGTGCCGGCGAGCTGGGGCAGGCCCAGCTTGGACAGGTCCGGCAGCTTCGCCTCGAAGCGGTCCACCACCTGGTTCGCCGCGCGCGCCACGTTCTGCAGGCCCTGGCCCATCCGCTCGAGCAGGTTGGGCTTGGGGGCCTCCGCCTTCTGCGGCTGCACGGGCTCCGGGGTTCGACGCGGTGCGGCAGACGGTGTGGAGGACGGCAGGGACTTGATGCTCATCGCGGTGGCTCCACTTCGGGACGCGTCGAGGGGGTGGCGGGCTGCCTGGAGATTATCGCTCACCGGCCGTCCCAGGTTGTGTGTCGCCTTTCGGAAGTCGTCCGGGCCCGGCAAGGGCCTTGCTTAGGGGTGGATCAGAGGCGCCTGACGCCTGCTTTATGGAGGCCTTCCGTGACGATGTGCCGCAGCCCCGAGTTCGAGATGCTCGTTGCCCATGCCGTGACGCTCTTCCCCGAGGACACCGTCCTCTCGGCGCTTCAGGTGATGCACCGTCATGGGGCGCACGCGCTGCCGGTGGTGGATGGCCGGGACGGAGCGTGGTTGGGCGAGGTGTCCCAGCATGAGCTGCATCGGCTGTCTTCCTTTGCGCCGCTCGCGCGGCTGGCTGAAATTCTGACCGCCAAGGCGCTGGCGAGCACGGAAGAAAAGACCGCCGCGTCCGTGCCCGCCTCGGCGCTGCTGCTGCACACGCCGCCGCCCCGGTGGCTGCATTGAGTCTTTCGCGGGCAGGTGGCCGGAGGGCAGGGGAGGCGAGCCTCCGGGGTGGTACGAACGAGCAGGCGGCCCGTGCCTCTTCCGGCGCTGCTCGCGCGTGCTCGCGCTCCTCTCACACGGCTCGCGAAGTGACTGGGGGCCGTCTGACGGCTAGCACCGGGGGGTGGGCTCAAAAACCACCGCGGAGGCCACAGCCTGTTCCCGGTGGCCCCGGGCCAGCTGGCACTCGATTCCCCGGGGGACGGAGGAGGCTTGGTATGAAGGCAGTGGCGATCATCCTCGCATCGGGCGAGGCCCGGCGGATGGCCCACCCCAAGGCGCTCATCCTGCACGAAGGCGACAAGAGCTTCCTTCAGTCGCTGGCGTCGACCTTTGGCAAGGCGAGCTGTCAGGTGCTGGGTGTGGTGGGGAAGGATGCTGAGGCCGTGCGCGAGCAGCATCCGGGGCTGGACCTGGTGGAGTCCGAGCAGTGGAAGGACAGCCAGATGGCCTCGGTGAAGGTGGGGTTGGACGCGGCGATGGAGGCCGGAGCGGACGTCGTGCTCCTGCATCCGGTGGACATGCCAGCGCTCCGGGCCACCACGGTGAAGTCCTTGCTCAAGTTGATGGGAGAAGCGGAGGAGGCGCTGCGTCCGGAGTTCGAGGGGGCACCTGGCTGGCCGGTGATGTTGTCGCGGGCCGCGGCGGAGCGGCTGCGGGCGGCGGAGGGTGACCAGCTGGAGGTGGTGCTGAAGAACATGAAGGTGCGTCGGGTGCCGTTGAAGGACCCGGGCGTGATTGTGAACATCAACGGCCCGGAGACGTACGAGCGGCTGTTCGGCTCGGAGCCGAAGCTGGCGCCGCCGCCCAAGCGCCGAGGCACCGGCAAGCGGCCGTCCTCGGGGCTCACCACGGTGGCGGATATCGGCGGCGGGGGCGGTTCGGTTCCCATGGCCGCGTCGCCGGACGAGTAAGAACTGGAGGGCCGGGGCTCCCTCAATCGGGCGGCTCCGGCCCGTCGTGTGAGCAGGGCATGACGGGCCGCTCGTGCGTGCGCGCGGCCCGT
The DNA here is from genome assembly GCF_013336725.1 of Myxococcus sp. CA040A. Classification (NCBI taxonomy): domain Bacteria; kingdom Pseudomonadati; phylum Myxococcota; class Myxococcia; order Myxococcales; family Myxococcaceae; genus Myxococcus; species Myxococcus sp. CA040A. The sequence continues at coordinate 105,395 of NZ_JABUMR010000003.1, forward strand.
GGAGAGGTGCCCGGGGACTAGAAGGTCAACCCGAGGCCGAAGTACGGCCCGCCGAAGCCTTCCTCGTGCTCGACGCCGTCCACGTGTCCGGCGTCGTTGAGGTACAGCGCGCGCCAGCCGCCGCGCAGGTTGAAGCCTCCCAGGTGCAGGGCCATGCCCGCCTGCGCATCCACCTGGCGGTGGGGAAAGGGCGTGGCATTCACGCGCGCTTCCACGTCCAGCGGTGAGGCGCCGATGCAGGCCTCCACGGACGCGCCGAAGCTGGGGCCCACGAAGATGACGCTGGGGGCGTGGGCGCTCGTCAGGCCCGCTTCGACCCGCACGCGCCCGCGGGCGCTGGCCCACAGGGCCGCTGTCACCCGCGCGCTCAAGAGGGTGATGCGGTCCACCTTGTCGGAGCCGTCCTCCGCCCGGAGCGTCAGGCCGGTGATGCGGGTGTCCAACCCCATGCGCCGGCCCTCCATGGCCATGAAGAGTCCCATGGCGCCGCCGCCGGTGAGCCAGTCCGCCTGCGCGCCCAGGCGCACCAGGAGCGGCACGGGCTCGTCGCGCCGGCGCTCCGTGCGCGTGGTGGCGTTCAGCCGGGGCGAAGCCGAGGCCCCCGCGGCGCCCACTCCGACGACGGCGGCGCTCACGGGGACGCGGGCCCGTCGCCGCCGCCTGCGGGGCGCGTCGTCCTGGGCGTCACGCTCCTTGCCAATGGCTGTCGCGGGGTGCTCGCGCGCGGAGCGCCCGTCGCTCGAGCCCTGTCCGACGGGTGTGGCGGGATGCTCACGCGAGCGGCGCTCGTGGCTCGCGTCCGGGCGGTCCGCGCCGCGCTCCGGGCGGGTGGTGCCTCCAGACGATGACGGCGTGGAGCGCTTGCCGAAGCGGGCCTCGGCGGGGGCTCCGCCGAGCAGGAGGGTGGCGGTGAGCGCGGAGCCGAGCACGGCCTTCGATGAGGGCAAGGTCCACTCCTCTTCCTGGCGGGGGACGACGGGGGAGCGACATTCAAGGGCCGCCGGCCCCGCGCGGCCATGGTCCCCCGGGGTGGGCGGGCGTTGGCCAATCGCGCTTGTGTGGCATTGGGCAGCGCGCCGTCCAATGAGTGCGCACGGCCCGACACGTGGGAGGAATCGCCATTCACCGGCGGACGCTCGCCGTGCATCCCGGCCCTCCGCACCCCATCTCCTGGGCTCATCGCGCGGGGGAGCTGGGACTATCTGCCTGTCTGGACCGGGCGGATGCTCACGGTTCGACAGTGGGCGAAGGCCTCGCGGTGTGAACTGTGTCAGCGAGCTACGGAGGCACTAGGGTGGCAATCGTGACCCATGTGGTGATGCAGCCAACCGTGCTCCTGGTGGAAGACGACCCGGACCTGCGGGGCGCGATGGCGGAAGCGCTTCAGGACGAAGGCTACGACGTGGCCATGGCCATCAATGGCCGGGAGGCCCTGCGCGTGCTCGTGTCGCTGGAGGTGCCGTGTCTGGTGTTGGTGGACCTGGAGACGCCGCGAGTGCAGGGCCTGGGGTTGCTGGAGACTCTGCAGCGGGACGCGCGCTTCGAGCAGTCGCGGGTGGTGGCCATGGCGGCGGAGCCGGGGCCCCGTCCGGCGAACGTGGTGGCGCTTTTGCGCAAACCCGTGCGGCTCAAGGACCTGATGGCCACGGTCCAGGAGCACTGCCCGGGACCGAGGCCGGAGGTGCCTCGACGAATCAGTAGGTGAGGCCCAGGCCGAAGAAGGGGCCGTGGAAGCCGTCGCGGTGGACGACCCCGTCCACGTGGCCCGCGTCGTCCAGCACCATGCCCCGGTAGCCGCCGCGCAGCACCAGCGCGCCCAGGTGCAGCGCCAGCGCGGCGCTCGCGTCCACCTGGCGGTAGGGGAAGGGCGTCATCTGCGCGCGCGCCTCGAAGTCGAGCGGTCCCGCGAGGCACGCCTCCAGGGACATGCCCAGGCTGGGGCCCACGAAGGAGATGTCCGGCGCGTTCGCGGTGCTGACACCCGCCTCCACGCGCAGCCGGACGCGCTCCAGGGAGACGAGCGCCCAGGTGAGGTGCGCCTCCACCAGCGTGATGCCGTCCGACGCGTCCGTGCCGTCATCGGCGTCCACGCTGATGCCGGTGATGCGCGCGTCCACGCCGAAGCGCCGGCCCTCCAGGCCGATGAAGAGGTCGCCCGCGCCGCCGCTGTTGACGGGCCCGGCCTGGAAGCCCACGCGGAAGGACAGGGGCGCCGCGTGACGCTCCTGCCGCAGCTCACCGCGGTGCCGGGGCTCGTCCACCACCATCAGCCGGTGGTTGCCGCCGGAGAACACGAAGGCGAGGAAGCCGATGCTGTCCGCGACGTCCGACGCGACGTGGCGCGAGTTGTTGCGCCGCCGCCGGGGCCTGTCGTCATCGTCATCGTCGTCGGAGTCCGAGTGGCCCACCGGCGTGGCCTCGTGCGTGTCGTTCTTGTCGTCGTCCTTCTTCGAGTCGAACTGCGAAGGACGGGAACGCTTGCCGAAGCGCGCCTCGGACGGCGTCGAGCCCAGCAGCAATCCCAGGGCAAGCACGGCGCTCAGGACGGAACGGAAAGAGAACACGGTGGGCTCCTCGGCGGTGGCCGGAACGAGGCAACGCGAGTCAGGACGGCCGGCCGCCTGCTTTATTCATACACCCATGGTGTATGGGATGCCGCCTGCCCCCTGGCCGGGCAGCCCTCGCGAGCCCACCGTGTCGCCGGGCCCGGGAGGTGGAAGCCGACCCCCCGGGCTGGTCGTGACGCGGTGCTACTTCCGGACGCAGAGCTTGGGGTTCTTCACGCAGGCCACGGCCAGGCATTCGCTGGCGGAGCGCGGCTCGCAGCCCTTCTTGCACTTGGGGGGCGAAACACTGAAGTCGCACTCGCCGCCGCCGCACGTGCTGCGGTCCGTCACGGGCAGCGCGTCGCAGGGGCTGTTCAGGTAGGTGGTGATGGGTTCGGGGTGGAAGACGCCGTCATCGTCGGAGCAGACCTCGAAGTCGCCGTCGCCTTGGACCTTGAAGCCATCGCCCACGGCGCAGCGGGGCGCCTGGGGGCTGGCGCTGCCGAACTCGCAGGGCCCCACGGTGCGGGCCAGGCAGCCGAAGGCGTTGTGGTCGCCGATGGTGGTGTTGGCGCAGATGCGCGAGGCCAGGTGCACGTCTCCGGCAATCCAGTCCTTGGCGAAGCAGGCGTGGACGTTCTGGTACGGGTAGCCGGTGAAGTTCGGCTTGGAGAGCTGGGGCAGGTAGGTGTCCATGTTGATGCTCACCTCCACGGACAGGGCCTTCGAGTCGAAGATGTTCCCGAAGAACGCTCCCTCGCGGAAGGTGAAGGCGCCGAAGGATGCGACGGGGTAGCGGCCCTGCGTGGTGCCGGGCCTCACCCACGAGCCCGGCGCTTCCATGCGGTTGAAGGGCGCGGACATGACGCTGTACCTGCCGCCGCGGGGGCAGAAGAACGTGGCGCTGGGGGCGTCGCCGCCGCAGTCGTTCTTCTCGGCCGCGGCCAGGGCGTCGCCGGCCTCGCAGCCCCAGGGCTTCTCACACACGCGCAGCACGCGGTGGCCGGAGATGGCGCCGAGCAGGCCGGTGCACGTGTCCGGCCTCGGCGCGCCGGCGGCCACCGTCACCTCCAGTCCCGGAGTGCAGGCGCCCACGCCCTCGCCCACCCAGCCACACTCGTCACCCAGGCCGGAGCCGCCCTTGTCGCACGGCAGGAACATGGGGTGCCATTGCTTGGTGTCACCGGTGGGGTTGAAGCGCAGGTCGTCCCGGGGGTCCTCGCCGCGCAGGGAGATTTCCACGGTGTGGCCGTAGGCGTTGTTGCGCGACAGCAGGCACGCGCTCACGTAGCCCAGGCACTGGGGGCTGGGCGCCGTGAAATCCCACTCCGGACACAGGGCCGCGCCTCCGCTGAAGGTGTACACGTTGCCCAGGCGGTCCTTCCACTCCACCTTGGAGGTCGGGCCCAGCGCGCACTCGACCAGGTAGTGCATGACGTTGCGCGCGGCCGGGTCCTCGAGCTGGTGCCTGAGGCGCCAGTCACCCGCGAAGGCGCGCGAGGTCAGCGGCTGCGAGATGAGTGCCTCGATGGAGCCCGCGTTGGTGGTGAGCGCGTTGAAGGCCAGGTCGGCGGTGGAGAGCGAGTTGAGGATGCGGATACCCGGCTCGGCCTCCGCGCGGGAGAGCGGGAGCAGCGCGGCCACGCACACGAGGGCGGCCAGCGCGGAGCGGAGGGGGGCGGGGAGTCGGAGGATGACGGAAGACATGCGGAAGGGACCTCGCGCGAAAAGGAGACTCGGAGTTGCGAGGTAGCACGTGGCGGGCCGACGCTCGCCTCGCAGTATTTCCGTGAGGTTGCGCGCGCGGCCCCGGTGCCCTGTTGCCCCCAGGTCCACAGCGGCGAGGGCAGGTGTGGACCTGGCGGCCACGTCGGAGCGCGCTCCCGTCAGCGGCGCGCGCTCTTCTTGCCTTTCGCCGAGCCCGAGCGGCGTGGCTCCGAGCGCCCCTGGCTCTGGGGTGCCTCGGGTGGCGCCAGGGAGCAGGCCGCCGCCGCGGTCAGCACCTCCGCCCGCGCGCTCTGGTGTTGCTGCTCCAGCACGCGCAGTCGTCGGGCCATGGCCTCGCGCAGCGCCTGCAGCTCGGCCACGCGGGCCTCGGACTCGGCCGCCTCGCGCTCCAGTTGCGCCCCGCGCTCCGCCAGCGCGGACACCGAGCGAGAGCTCGCCCAGGCCGCCGACCCGCAGAGCACGCACACTCCGGCGAGCAAGCCCCAGGGCAGCCACGCCCGGCGCCACAGCGCCGCCTCGTTTCGCCGCGTCGCTTCCATGCCCGCCCAAGGCTAGCGAGCCACCCGCTGTAGGACTCAAGGCGACGGCCCTGCCACTCGGGATTTACAGGGCGGCCTCAAGTTTACAGGGCCGAAATGATGTCACAGGCTTGATTCGGAACCCGGGCCGGGGCGTCATCCGGCCCCTTTTCCTCCAACTTCGGGAGTCGGTGGGCTGATGGCGATTGCTTGCGTGGTGCTGGACTTCGACGGGACCTTCACGGACGTGGCGACGGAGAGCGCGCCCTTCTTGAAACACTTTCGTGACGGACTGGTCCGCGCACTGGGGCAGGGGGTGGAGCAGGCCTGGGAGGAGGAAGTCGCGGCGCTGCGAGCGGGCGCCGACCTCCTGGGGTGGAACCTGGGCGGCAAGGTGGTGGCACCCGCGACGGCGGACCCGTACCTGACGGCCACGACGGCGGCGCACCGCATCTTCCAGCGGCTCTCCGTGGGCACCGACGAGGTGACGCGCTCGGAGGCCGTGCAGACGATGTATCGCGAGTCCTACGTGCACTCGGCCACGGCCTTCAAGCCGGAGGCGAAGGAGGTGCTGGAGGCGCTGCTCGCCACGGGCCTGCCCGTGACTGTCGTCACGAACGCGCACACGGAGCTGGTGGAGAAGAAGCTGGACACCCTGGCGCCCAAGGGCCGCGAGCGGCTGAAGGTCTCCGGCGACGCGCGCAAGTTCCTGTTGGACCCACCAGACGTGTCCGACGCGCGCTTCGACGCGCTGCCGGAGACGCAGACGCTGGACGGCGTGCTGCGCCGGCCCGTCTACCTGCGCCGGGGCCGCTACTTCGAGGCCCTCAAGCGCATCTGGGACACCACGGGCACGCGGCCCGAGGACACGCTGGTGGCTGGCGACATCTACGAGCTGGACCTGGCGCTGCCGGCCGCCCTGGGCGCGCACGTGCAGCTCGTCGCCCGTGACAACGTGCTGCCATACGAGCTGAAGGCCATCGAGGCGCTGGGCACTCGCGGTGGCGTGGACAAGAGCCTGCTCGCGCTCCTGCCTCGCCTGCGCTGACGCGGCCACCCGCCGATATGCTCCCGAGAGGCGCGGCGTTGACGAGACTGTCGTCCGCCGCGCCCTTTCATCGGAGCCCGCCATGTCCGTCAGCCGCTCGCTGTCGTCGTGCGTCCTCGCCGCCTGCATGTCCGCCTGCGCGACCTCGGCACAGGTGGCGCTGGAGGCGCACTCCGTCAGCGTCCAGCGTCCGGCGAGGGAGCCCGGCTGCGCGTTCGAGGTCTTCGAGGAGCGCGAGCCCCCGCGCCCCTATGCCGAGCTCGGCACCCTGGCGGTGACGGGCAACGAGTACCTGGGCGCGCAGGGCCGCAAGGAGCTGCTCCAGGAGACCGCCTGTTTGATGGGCGCGGACGCGGTGCTGCTGCCGCGCCCCTTGGAGCGCAAGGTGGCCGGCGGCCAGCGCGTGCGGGAGTACGAGGCCCGCTTCGTCGCCTGGACGGACGTGCCCGCCCGCGTGGCCTCGAGCGACGAGCCGCCACCCCTCCACCAACGCCCCCCACCCACGGCCCAGGAGGGCTACCTCATCATCCCCGTGGACCCGGAGTGGACGGGCGAGTCCGTTGGCACCGTGGAGCGCGAGGTGAAGCCCGCCGACGGCGCGAAGCGGTAGCCGAAGCAGGAGCCCGGGCACACGCCAGAAACACGAAGCCCCGCGTCCCAGGGAAGGGAGCGCGGGGCTCGGTGCGACGGGCCTTGGCGGCCGGAGAGTCTTAGACCTTCGCGCCCGGGGTGGGCTGGAAGACGTCGTTGAACTCCACGATGGCCTTGTTCAGCGAGGCCTTGATGTCATTGGTGAGCTCGCGCTTGGAGGCGATGTCCTTCGAGATGGTCGGGTACTTGCCGTCCGTGAAGTCCAGGAACTCACGCATCCAGCGCACCACGTCCGCGACGGGAATCTCGCGAATCCAGCCGCGCTTCTTGGGGTCGTCGCGGTTGGTGGCGGCGTAGATCTGCATGACCTGACGCTCGACGGGCAGCGGCTCGTACTGGCCCTGCTTGAGCAGCTCCACCATGCGGGCGCCGCGGGCCAGCGTCTCCTGCGTGGCCTTGTCGAGGTCCGAGCCGAACTGGGAGAAGGCGGCCAGCTCGCGGTACTGCGCGAGCTCCAGCTTCATGGTGCCGGCCACCTGCTTCATGGCCTTGATCTGCGCGGCGGAACCGACGCGGGACACCGACAGACCGACGTTGATGGCCGGGCGGACGCCGGCGAAGAACAGGTCCGTCTCAAGGAAGATCTGACCGTCGGTGATGGAGATGACGTTCGTCGGGATGTAGGCGGACACGTCGCCGGCCTGCGTCTCGATGATGGGCAGCGCCGTGAGCGAGCCCGCGCCCTCTTCGTCGGACAGCTTGGCGGCGCGCTCCAGCAGGCGGCTGTGCACGTAGAACACGTCGCCGGGGTACGCCTCACGACCCGGGGGGCGGCGCAGCAGCAGCGACAGCTGGCGGTATGCCACGGCCTGCTTGGACAGGTCGTCGTAGATGATGAGGGCGTGCATCTTGTTGTCGCGGAAGTACTCGCCGATGGCCACGCCCGCGTACGGCGCGAAGAACTGCATCGGGGCCGGGTCGGAGGCGTTCGCCGCGACCACCGTGGTGAACTCCATGGCGCCGAAGCGGTTGAGCTTCTCCACGACCTGGGCGACCGTCGACTGCTTCTGGCCGATGGCCACGTAGATGCAGTAAACGTTCAGGCCCTTCTGGTTGATGATGGTGTCGATGGCGACGGCCGTCTTGCCCGTCTGGCGGTCACCGATGATGAGCTCGCGCTGACCACGACCCACCGGCACCAGCGCGTCCAGCGCCTTGATGCCCGTCTGCAGGGGCTCGTGCACGCTCTTGCGCTTCACGATGCCGGGCGCCTTCACTTCCAGGCGGCGCGTCTCGGTGGCCTCGATGGGGCCCTTGCCGTCCAGGGGGAGGCCGAGCGGGTCCACCACGCGGCCCAGCAGGCCCTTGCCCACCGGCACGGAGGCGATCTGCTGGGTGCGCTTGACGACGTCACCCTCGCGGATGGCCTGGAAGTCACCCATGATGGCGACGCCGACGTTGTCCTCCTCGAGGTTCAGCACGAGGCCCTTCACGCCGTTGGTGAACTCCACCAGCTCACCGGCCTGCACGCCCTCGAGCCCGTAGATGCGCGCGATACCGTCACCCACGGACAGCACGGTGCCCGTCTCCGCGACGGTGACCTTCTTGCCGTAGTCCTTGATCTGCTCCCGGATGATTCTGCTGATCTCGTCGGCGCGGATTTCCATGGGCGTTTTGCGTCCTCGAACAGGGGGCGGGCCGGGTCGGTTCGGGTCCGCCGAAAGCTAGAAGTCGGGGCCCCTTACCACGCACCCCTACCCACTGCAATGCGCACGACATTCGGGGCTCTCGGGGCATTATCAACCCGGTAAGCGACGGTGCCCCGGTGCCCGGCGAGCGAGGGAGCACAGCCCCTCCAGGCACGTGTGGCCGTCAGCGGCCGGGAGGCTCGCGGGGCAGCCAGACGACGAAGCGGGTTCCACCCTGGGAGGACTCCACCGTGAGGCGTCCCCCATGGGCCACGGCCACCTGGCGGGCGATGTAGAGCCCCAGGCCCAGGCCCTCCGCGCTGGCGGGGCGGCCCCGTCGGAAGGGCTCGAAGAGGGTGGCGTGCTCCTCCACCGGCACCGTCAGCGAGTCATTGCGGATGGAGAGCGTCACGCCTCCCACCGAGCCCACCAGCTTCAACCACACCGGCGTGGTGTCCGTGCTGTGTTGCAGGACGCTGCCCAGCAGCGTGTCCGCCAACTGCGTCAGCCTCGCCTCGTCCCAGTGGCCGCGCAAATCCCCCTGCGTCTCCATCAGCAGGGTGCGGCCGGGGTGGGCCTGTCGCCGCTCGTCCAGCACCCGCTCCACCAGCCGGTCCAGCATCAGCGACTCCGGGCGCACCGGCAGCCCGCCGGCCAGCCGGGCCCGGGTGAAGTCCAGCAGCTCGTGGATCATCCGCTCCATCCGCCGGGCCGCCTGGGCCATGTGGCCCACCAGTCGCTGCTGGGGCTCTTCCATTCCTCCCAGCCGCTGCAGGGCGCCGGTGCCCATCTGGATGGTCTGCAGGGGCGTCCGCAAGTCATTGCCCACCACGCCCAGCAGCTGCTCCCGGAAGTGCTCGGTGCGCTCCGTCCGCTCCTCCGCCGCCTTGCGGCCGCTGATGTCCCAGATGGCGGCGAGTCGCACCTGCCGGCCTTCCCACAGGACGTGCTTGCCCAGCACCTCCAGGGGAATGCGCTGGCCGTCCCGGCGCACGCACATCACCTCGTAGGGCGTCTCCACCCCCCGGGCGACGGCGGACATGACGGCGGGGCGGTATTCGGGGGACACCCACTCGATGAGGTGGTGGCCGATCAAATCCCGGGGCGAGTCGTGGCCCAGGAGGTGGGCCAGCGCACGGTTGGCGTCCAGGACGACGCCGTTCTCATGCAGGAAGTGCCCGTCGCAGGCCACGTCCGCGAGGCTGCGCATGTGCGATTCGCGCTCCCGAAGCCGGGCCTCCTCGTGCGTCCGCGCCGTGTCGTCGCGCATCCACATCACCACGCCCGTGAGCACGCCGGCCTGGTGCGCCGGGGACAGCGCCACGCGCAGGCTGCGCTCTCCACTCGTCGACGACAGCACCCCCGTCACTGGCGCCTCCACCACACTCTCACCAGAGAGCGCGCGAGACAGCAGCGGGGCCAGGGACACCGCCAGCTTGGGCCACAGGTCGACGAGCGGGCGCCCCAGGTGGGCCCGCATCTCCATGCCGGAAAGCGACGCCAGCGCGCCATTCACCCACACGGTCCGCAGCTCCCTGTCCAACAGGGCGATGCCACAACCCGTCGCGTTCAGTACCGCGCCAAGGAAGGGCCAGGCCTCTTCGGGGGCGACCGCGAAGAGCGGGCCACCGGGGAGGGGGTGAAGCAGGGACTGCGGCATGTTGAGGTCGTCCAGAAAACCCGGGGTTACCCCGCGTTCCCCCGAGTATACCTCTCTCCAGGGGCAACGGGAAATGCCGGTTTGCCCCGGACTGCGGGGTGCAGGGACGACCTGCGGAGTGGGCCGCCAGACGGCGGCCGTACTCTTAGTGCTGCTTCAACTCGCGGCGCATCTCCTCCAACTGGGTGCGGAGGCTGCCGTCGTAGAGGATGCTGCCCACCTGGGCGGACACGCCACCGAGGAGGCTGGGGTCCACGCGCGTCTCCAGGATGACGTCGCGCTGGGTGATCTGCTGGAGCGACTGGCGGAGCGCGGCCAGGGTGTCGGCGGGAAGGGTGGCGGCGGTGGTGACGTTGCCGCGCACGCGTCCGGCCCGGCTGTCGGCCATGTCGCGGAAGACGCGGGCGATGTCGGCGACGTAGGGCAGGCGGTTGCGGTCCACCAGCAGCCGCAGGGTGTTGGCCAGCACCGGCTCCAGGTTGGGGACCAGCTTCATGACCCCTTCCACCACCTGCGCTCGCTGCGCGCGGGAGTAGATGGGGTTGTGGAGCACGTCCGTCATCTCCGGGTTCTTCGCGAAGATATCCGCGAAGGAGGAGAGCTGCTCGGCGACGGCATCAATGCGGCCCACCTCCGACGAGACGTCGAGGAGGGCACGGGCGTAGCGGCGGGCAATGGACACGTTCACCATGGCGGTCGCGCCCTTAGCATGGTGCTCCAGGGGCGTCCACCTCCGCGGCCAACGTGCCTGGCCGGACAGGGAAGCGACGCGCGGAGGGCAGGTCTGACGAGAGGGGGCTTGGCGAGGAGGCGGCAAGACCCGTACCGTGGGGTCCCGACCGCCCCCATGCACGACCCCGTCATCGGCATCGACCTGGGTACCACCAACAGCGCCGTCGCCACCGTGGAGGACGGCCGACCGCGCCTGATCCCCTCGCGCGCGGGAGGCCGCCTCACGCCTTCCGTGCTCGGTGTGACGAAGGCCGGCGAGCGCGTCGTGGGGCAGCAAGCCCAAGCGCTCGCGGAGGAGCATCCCGACTCCGTTGTCTGGGCCACGAAGCGCTTCCTTGGCCGGCGCTACACGCCGGAATTGGTGCAACAAGCAAAGGCCCTCGTTCCATATCCACTGGTCGCCGGTCCCTCCGGAGACGTTCGCGTGAAGCTGGCCGGGCGCGTGCTGCCCGTCACCCAGGTCTCCGCGATGATTCTGGGGGAGCTGGCGCTCGACGCGCAGGCGCACTTCGGCCGCACCGTCACCAAGTGTGTCATCACCGTCCCCGCCAACTTCGACGACAACCAGCGCCAGGCCACGCGGGAAGCGGCCTCCATCGCCGGGCTGGATGTGGTGCGGCTGGTGAACGAGCCGACCGCGGCGGCGCTCGCGTACGGCCTGTCACGCGGCTTCGAGGGCAGCGCGCTGGTGTTTGATTTGGGCGGCGGCACGTTCGATGTCTCCATCCTCGACGTGAAGTCCGGCGTCTTCGAGGTGCGGGCCACTGGCGGCGACCCTCGCCTGGGTGGCGAGGACTTTGATCAACGCATCGTCCAATGGCTGCTCGCGCAGGTGGACGACGAGCTCCGCCATGTCGTGTCCCAGGATGCGCAGAGCCTGCGGCGCCTGAAGGTCGCGGCGGAGGCGGCCAAGCGCGAGCTGACCGAGCACGAGGAGGCGACCGTCTCCGTGTCGGGGCTGGGCGACCATTCCACGGGAGGCCGGCGCACGGAGCTGGAGACGGTGCTCACGCGCTCCTTCTTCGAGACGCTGTCGGAGCCGCTGTCGCGCCGCTGCCTGGAGGTGTGTCAGGGCGTGATGCATGAAGCGAAGATGAACCCGCGCTCGGTGGACGTGGTGCTGCTGGTGGGCGGCATGACGCGCGTGCCGCTGGTGCGCCGGCTGGTGGCGGACTTCTTCGGCCGCGCGCCGTCCACGGACGTGCACCCGGACGAGGCCGTGGCGCTGGGCGCGGCGGTGCAGGCGGACGAGCTGTTGCGCCAGTCGGGGCAGGCGCTGCTGTTGGACGTGGCCAGCCAGAGCCTGGGCGTGGGCGTGCTGGGCGGACGCGTGAAGCGGCTCATCGCGAAGAACACGGGCGTGCCCGTCGTCGCGCGCGACATCTTCTTCCCCGGGACGTCCGGCCAGGCCGAGGCGCGCATCCCCGTGTACCAGGGCGAGAGCGAGTTCCAGGACGAGAACCACAAGCTGGGCGAGGTGGTGCTCAAGAACCTGCACGTGGCCGCGCGTGGTGACGTGCCGCTGGAGGTCGTCTTCGAGCTGTCCGGCGAGGCGATTCTGTCCGTGAAGGCCACCGACCTGACCACCGGCAACATGGAGACGGTGCGCCTGGAGGCCCGCGCGGGTCTGCCGCACGGCGAGGCGGAGAAGCTGGGCGCGGAGCAGGCGAACTACGCGAAGTCGCAGGGCGTGGTGGACGCGAAGCGCGCGGAGGAGCTGTTCCGCAAGCTGCTGGAGCGCGGCGAGAAGCTGGCGCGGATGCTCCAGAAGAGCGCGCAGGAGAACCCCAGCCCTGAGGCCGACGCCGCGGTGGGCACGGTGCAGCGGCTGCTCGACGGCGGGCGTTCCGCGCTGGACAGCAAGGACGCGGCGAAGTGCGCCGCCATTGCCCGTCAGCTCACGCAGCTGTTGTCCGGCAAGCAGGAGCCGCGCGCCTGACCATGAATGCGCCCACCTCCACCACGCGCGAGGCCGTGTTCGTGGTGGATGACTCGCGCACGGCTCGCGAGGTGGTGAGGTTGCACCTGGCCCGGCTCGGCTGTGAGCCGGTGACGCTGGATGGCGGCGAGGCGTGTCTGTCGGAGCTCGCGCGCCGCGCGCCCATGCTCATCCTGATGGACCTGCGCATGGAGCGCATGCAGGGCGACGAGGTGTGCCGCGCGGTGAAGGCGCACCCGGCCGGCCGCAACGTGCCCGTCATCATGTTCACCTCCGCCGGCGAGCCGCATGAGGTCATGCACTGCTGGCGCGCGGGCGCGGACGACTTCCTGCCCAAGCCCGTGGCGCTGGAGGCTCTCCAGGCGAAGCTGGTGGCCGTGCGCGGCGCCCGCGAGCGCGCGAAGGAAGGTCCTCCCAAGGGCCGCCGCATGCTGCTCGTGGAGGGCGGGCGCTTCCTGCACACCTTCCTGGGCGGCGCGCTGGAACAGGAGGGACTGCACGTCCTCTACGCGCGCGACGCGGTGGACGCGGAGAAGCTCGCGAGCGAGCACGCGGCCCTGCTCGACGGCTTCCTCGTGGATGTCTCGCGAGCGCCGCGCGAGACGCTGGCCCTGGCCACGAAGCTGCGCGAGGCGAATCCGAAGAAGCCGCTGGTGCTCTTGTCGCGCGCGGAGGAGTCCGCGGACGTGCTGGCCCGCGCGCAGGTGCTCGCCGGGGCGCCGCTGTTGGAGAAGCGGCACCTGGGCGCGGATGAACTCCTGGGGCGGGTGCTGTCGCGGCTCGTCCCGGAGCGCGTGCCGCTGCGCGCCGCGGAGCGCGTGCCCTTCTTCACCGTGGTGGAGTTCGCCCCGGTGGGCGGTGGCGCGACGTTGACGGGCTTCAGCCACGACGCCAGCCCCGACGCCCTCTTCGTGCGCACCCTCACCCCCGCGCGCGAGGGCACCCGGCTGACGCTGAAGGTGCTGCTCGCCGGGCAGCGCACGCCCTGCTCGGCCGAGGCCACTGTTGTCTGGTCCAACCCGCCGCGCACCCCGGGCCCCTTCCGTGCTCCGGCCGGCATGGGCCTGCGACTGGAGCGCATGGACCCGGCGCTGACGCAGCAGTTCGTCCGCTTCGTGCCCAGGACCCACGGTTTTTCCCCCTCGGGGACTCCTCGCTCCTCAGGTTTCTGAGAGGCACTGTCTCCCGCAACCCCCTGGAAATCCCGGAGTCCTCTGTCTGCCCGGTGCTGGCATGACGGTGGCAAGAGCGCGCCCGGACCGTTGAGCCATCTGGACGTGGCGGGGCTGGACGAACCAGCTCGCGCGCCGGATGGGGCCAAGACGCGAAAAGGGAGGAGCCTCATGCGGCAATGGAAGCGCTACGGGTGGGTGGGACTGGCGGCGGTGGCGGCGGTGGGCTGCGGGGATGACCCGGAGTACCCGAAGGTAGAGAACGAACCGGTGCAGCAGCAGGCCCGGCTGGAGTCCTTCGAGGACTGTGCTCCGCTGGAGCAGTACATCGAGGACACGGCGACCCGGAGGATGCGCGCGTCGCTGGAGCAGATGCGGCCTCGCAATGGCGGCTGGCTGTTCGGTGACGGCTCGATGCCGCCCAGGGCGGACGCCCCCACGGAAGGCGACGCCAGCTCGGGAGGCGGCTCGCCGCGCGGGCCGGATGACTACACGGGCACCAACAACCAGGTGGCGGGCGTGCACGAGGCGGACTTCGTGCAGAACGACGGCACGCACATCTTCGTGCTGTCCGGACCCCGGCTGTACCTGCACCGCTCCTGGCCCGCGGAGCAGCTCACCCTGGCCTCGTCGATGGAAATCCAGGGCTGGCCCCGGGAGATGCTCTACGACAAGGAGCGCAAGCGGCTGGTCATCACCTCGCAGGTGGATGACGACCGTCCGGGACGTCCCACGGTGTGGGGCGGCTTGCTCACGGGCGCGCCCGTCATGGACTGCGCGGGCTTCCGGTGCGGCTACATGGGGGGCGACACGCTGAAGGTGACGGTGGTGGACGTGTCCAACCTGTCCTCGCCCCAGGTGAAGCAGCAGGTGTTCCTGCCGGGTTCGTACCTCAGCGCCCGTCGCATGGACGGCGCGGTGCGGCTGGTGTTGTCGGACGACTTCCGCTGGCCGGCGGACGTGCGCTTCTATCCCGAGTACTCGTCGTCGCTGGAGCGCAGCAAGAAGCAGATGAACGAGGCCATCGACGCGCTCCTCGTGAAGAACGAGCAGCTCATCCGGGCGCAGACGCTGGCGGACTGGGTGGCTCCGGGCAAGCACGTGGCCGAGGATGGAACCGTCACGCCGCTGCCCGTGTCGTGCGGGGACTTCTACCGCTCCAACGCGCCCACCGGGCTGGGCTTCGTGACGGTGCTGTCGCTGGACCTGGACGCCGCGGAGGGCGCGGCTCCCCTGGGCCGCACCAGCATCGTGTCGGCGCCCGGCACGGTGTACGCGTCCACGGAGGCGCTCTACCTGGCGGCGTCGCACTGGTGGTGGTGGCCGGAGGCGAACCAGTCCGACCACACGTACCTGCACAAGTTCGACCTCAGCGAGCCGAACCGCGCGACGTACGCGGGCAGCGGCACGCTGGAGGGCAGCCTGGTGAACCAGTTCGCCATGGACGAGCACGAGGGCGTGCTGCGCGTGGCCACCACGGTGAGCACCTGGCGCGTCGCCGACCCCACCAACAATGGCAATGACGGCGTGTCCGTCCCCAACTCGATGGAGACCCACAGCCGCGTCGTCACGTTCGGCGCCGAGGGCGGACACCTCCAGGAGCTGGGTCGCAGCGAGGACCTGGCGGCGGGCGAGCGCATCTTCAGCGCGCGCTTCGTGGGCAAGAAGGGCTACGTCGTCACCTTCCGCCAGACGGACCCGCTCTTCACCTTCGACCTGAGTGACCCGGCGCACCCGCGCAAGGTGGGCGAGCTGAAGATTCCGGGCTTCTCCACGTACATCCACCCGCTGGGTGACACGCACCTGCTCACCTTCGGCGAGGACCGAGCCGAGGACGGGACCTGGACCAGCCGCGCGCTGAAGCTGTCGCTGTTCGACGTGACGGATTTGGCCCACCCGAAGGAGGCCTTCACGCATCGGATGGGCGGGACGAACAGCTACAGCGACGCGCAGGGCGACCACAAGGCGTTCAACTTCTTCCCCGCCAAGGGCCTGCTGGCCCTGCCCTTCACGGACTGGAACTACAACAACGGGTACGACTACTGGACGGGCTTCACGAGCGAGCTGCGCGTGTTCCGCGTGGACACGGCCACGGGCTTCACGCCGGTGGGCGCGCTGTCGATGAAGGACGTGTACCAGCGCTTCAACGAGCCCCAGTGGAGCTGGTACTGGTCGCCCTCCGTGCGCCGCAGCGTCATGGCGGACGACTACGTGTACGCCATCACCGACGCCGGCATCCGCGCGTCGAAGGTGGGCTCGCTCCAGACGCCGGTGGCCACCACGGTGTTCCAGCCGCCCGTGCGCTGAAGTCGCACCCGCGCCGACGCGGGCGTGACATGACGTGATGGGTCGGGGCCCTCGGGACAGTGGATGTCCGGGGGCCCCTGTCTTTTTCAGGAGACGGTCCACCGCCCGGGCAGGTCAGGTGGGCGGGCAAAGAGGCGTCCCTCGCGATTGGCGCATTCCACTTCGGAAGGCGCTATAGGCCGGGCCGTCATGTCCACCGCCGTCGCACCTTCCGCTCCGTCTCAGCCGCCGCAAACCCGTCGGGGGCTCATCGTCGCGGAGTTTCGCGCGCTGACCCGGCTCGCCGTGCCCATCGCCATCGCCCAGGGCGGCCAGTCACTCATGGGCCTGGTGGACACGCTCGTGGTGGGTCGGGCCGGCACCTCAGCGCTGGCCTCGGTGGGGCTGGGCAATGGCCTGTTCTTCGCCATGAGCGGCTTCGGCATGGGCCTGATGATGGGCTTTGACCCGCTGCTGTCCCAGGCGGTGGGTGGCCGGGCCATGGCGCGGGCGCGGGCGCTGCTCTGGCAAGGCGGATGGATGTCCCTGTTCGCCGGACTGCTGTTGAGCGGATTGCTGTTGTTGACTCCGTTGCTGTTGCCACTGGCGGGCATTGGCGCGACGGAAATCGACGGCGCCTGGGACTACCTGCTGTGGCGCGCGCCGAGCATGCCTTTGATGCTGGCCTTCCTGACGATGCGCTCCTACCTCCAGTCCACCGCCTTCACGCGGCCCCTGGTGGTGGCGACGGTGCTCGCCAACGTCCTGAACCTGTTCGCGGACATCCTGCTGGTGTTTGGTGGCGCGGGGCTGCCGGAGTACTTCGGGCCGCTGCGCGCGGTGCCCGCGATGGGTGTGGCGGGCTCGGCGCTGGCGACGTCGCTGTGCACGTTGTTGCAGATGGGCGTGGTGGTGTACGCGGTGTCGAGGTTGCCCGCGGAGAGCGGCCCGAGGCCCACGCGCCTGCCGGTGTGGCGAGACCTGGCGCAGGCGGCCCGGGTGGGCGTGCCCATTGGCCTGCACATCGCCGCGGAGATTGGCGTCTTCGCCCTGGCCGGCGTGCTGGCCGCGGGGCTGGGGCCGGCCAGCGTGGGCGCGCATCAAATCGCCATCGCTTTTTCGAGCGTCACCTTCACGGTGGCCATGGGCATCGGCAACGCCGGCAGCGTCCGGGTGGGCTGGGCGGTGGGCGCGCATGACACGCCCAGGGCGCGGCTGAGCGGCTTCATGGCCTTCGCGGGAGGCGCGGGGTTCATGGCGGTAGGCGCCCTGGTGTTCGCCCTGTTCCCCACGGCGCTGGCGAAGTTGGCGGGCGCGCCGGACGACGTGCTGCCGCTGGTGGTGCCCCTGTTGATGGTGAGCGCCATCTTCCAGGTGTTCGACGGCGTGCAGGGCGTGGGCGCGGGCGTGCTGCGCGGGGCCGGGGACACGCGCTTCACCTTCCTGGCCAACATGGTGGGGCACTACGCCATCGGCCTGCCGCTCACCTGGCTCCTGGGCTTCAAGCTGGGGCTGGGCGTGGTGGGTATCTGGTGGGGCCTGTGCGCGGGCCTCATCGCGGTGGCCCTCTCGTTGCTCTGGCGCTTCAACCGCGTGAGCGCCGGCACGCTGCGCCCGCTCGAGTCCTGAGCGGGCCCGGCGCCTTGATGCCCGGCGACTACCAGGGCAGGTACTGCTGAATCATCTCCCGCCACACGGGCCAGTCGTGATTGCCGCCCTGCCAGATGGCGAGCTGGTGGGCCAGGTCCTTCTTCCAGAGCAGGCTGGAGAGGTGCTCGTTGGAGCCTCGGCAGAAGTCGTGCTCGCCCACCGCGAGCACCATCTCCACGCGCTGGAGCGCGGAGAGCTGGTTGCCGTCGGTGACGTTGGGCAGCCACTGCGTGGCGGAGTGGTAGTAGACGTCCGAGTCGTGGTGGCCGTCGAGGAACTCGTCCGTCTCGAACTTGCCGCCCATGGAGATGAGCCGGCGGAAGACGTCCGGATGGCGCAGGCCCACGTTGTACGTGTGGAAGCCGCCGAAGCTGCACCCGGCCAGCGTGAGCCGGCCTCCCGTGCTCCGACTCAAGAGCAGCGGCACCACCTCGTTCAAGAGATATGCCTCCCACTCCTGGTGGCGGGCGATGCGGTCATGGGGATGGATGGACTTGTTGAACCACGACTCCTCGTCCACCGAGTCCGGGCACACGACGACGTAGCGGCCGGACTGGATGCGGTCGGCGATGGCGCCGATGAGGCCGAAGTCCTCGGCCTGGTAGAAGCGCCCCCGACTGGTGGGGAGCAGCAGCACCGGTTCCCCGGAGTGGCCGAAGAGCAGCAACTCCATGTCCCGATGCAGGCGCTCGCTGTGCCAGCGGTGGTATTCGCGGTTCATGGCCGGCAACTTAACCGCGCCGCGTCAAGGACTGGCAATGGCGTGCGGGCAGAGCGTCCGCACTACGTACGACTGAACACCTCGCGCTGAGCGGAACGAAGAGGCCTCGCGGGGCTCGGAGCCGGGGTCCGCGCCGTCCCACCCCCGTGGCGTGTCGCGGGTGGATTCGCGAGGGATGAGAAACAGACATGTCTCAAGCACGCTTCCTCGAGGGAGCGGCTGGCTTTCGTCCCCACCTGGAGGGCTGAGCGCAACTTCCACGTTTGTCGGGTGATAATCGACGCGGGGCTTTCCCGTGTTTTGACTGAGGTCCGCACATGTCCAGCGTGAGTGGTAGTTCTGGCGGCAGCAGGGGCGCAGACAGCGCCAGCAGGTCTGAGTCCTCCACCCGGTCCGAATCGACCGAGTCCGCTCGCGCGGATGCGGCGAAGGCGGATGCGGCGAAGGCCGAGGCCGCGAAGGCGGAAGCGGCGAAGGCGGAAGCAGCGAAGGCCGCCGCGGCGGCTCAGGCGGTCCAGGCCTCCCTGCAGGTGGACGCCTTCACGGCGGCGCCCCCCGCGGCCCCGGTGGACATCAACCCCCAGCTGTCGATGCTCTCGCCCACGCCCATCTCGCAGCAGGTGGTTGCGGGGCAGCCGCCGGGCTTCACCGCGGCCTCGGTGTTGTCCGCCAACCCGCTGGGACAGCCGACCTCGTTCACGGGAACCCTGAGCACCCAGGGGCTGATGGCGGCGGCCAACCGCCTCGAGACGCCGGCGATGCGCGAGGCGTGGAGCGGCGCGCAGCTGGCGGCGCAGCGGGCCAAGGACATCTCGACGGAGATGGGGTTCTCGGTCTCCAGCACCAAGCGCACCAAGACGGGGTCGATTGGTTCGAAGTCCACCTCCGACCACCACACGTCGCAGACGAACGCGTACGCCTACGACTTCCCGGCGGAGGGCACGAAGGGCACCAAGCTGGCCGAGGCGATTGCCAAGGCCTACGGCTTTCCCGTCGACCAGCTCGGCACGTACCACAAGCAGCCGTTCACCTTCCAAGACAAGGAGTACCGGGTTCAGGTGCTCTGGGGCTCGAACATCGACCACGATGACCATGTCCACGTGGGCGTCCGCAACCTGGACTGACGCGGGCGCGGTGTGTTGACGCGAGGGCGAGCGCCTCGGGGTGAGTGACTCCCGGGGGCTCGCCCTTCGTCTTTCCTGGGGCCTGGCGAGGTCAGTCCGGCCAGTTGCCTTCGAGGGGATGAGGCCCGTCGGTGAAGGCTCGCACCAGGTGCGTGCCGCCGACGAAGGCGCCGGCCCAGGAGCCGCCCTTTCCTCCGAAGGACTCTTCGCGGTCTCCGCGTGAGCGCAGCTTGTTGATGCCGACCTTGAAGGCGTGGAGCCTTCCGGCGATGCGCTCGGCGAGGTCGGGGTCATCCGTCGCCACGGAGGCCACGAGCGCGCCGTTGGAGACGTTGGCCTCCCGGACCAGCTCCTCCTCGGAGTCGACGGAGATCAACACGTCGATGGGCCCGAAGGGCTCGCGCAGGTACAGCTCGCTGTCGCGATGGACGCCGAAGAGCAGGGTGGGAGGCAGGTAGGCGCCTCGCTCCTGCTGTGCGGTGAAGGCGTCGTCCGCGAGCTCGCCCTGGAACAGCACCGCGGTGCCGTGCTCCTTCGCGTCAGTGATGAGGGCGCGAAGCTCCTCGACCTTGCTCGGCGAGATGAGGGGCCCGAAGTCCACGGGCGCGCCCAGGAGCGGGTTGCCGACGCGGAGCGCGGACACGGCGTCCACGTACGTCCGCACGAATTTGGGGACGAGCGATTGCTCCACGACCCAGCGCGTGTAGGCGGTGCAGCGTTGCTTGCCGAAGTCGAAGCCCGCGCGAATCTGCTGGCCGAGCTTGTCCCAGTCCGAGAAGGAGGTGACGGCGTAGGCATTCACGCCTTCCATCTCCAGGGCGTAGCGCTTGTCGGTGGCGCGCAGGCGGCGGTGGACCTCGGCGCCGTTGGCTCGGCCGCCGATGAAGGCGACCCCGGCGATGCGCGGGTGGCCGACGAGTGATTCGGAGAGGTCTCTTCCGCGTCCACCCGCGAGCGAAACAGGCAGCTTCGCGCGGCGCAGCAGGGCGAAGGCGACGGTGAGCGAGACACCGCCCCCTTGCGTCGGAATCTTCGCGATGACCGAGTTGCCCGCGAGCGTCTGGACGAGCACGTTGAGCAGCAGCACGGAGAAGGGATAGTTCCAGGAGGCGATGTTCGACACGAGGCCGAGCGGTTGCCGGCTTTCGAGCATCGGGCCCATCTGCTCCAGGTACCACTCGATGCCCGCGAGACACCGGTCCACGTCGTTGTAGGCCGTGGGCAGTGTCTTGCCGATATCCCACGCGAGGATTCGCACGAGCAGGTCGCGGTGCTCCTTGAGCAGGTCCACCGCGGCGATGACGGCGCGGCTGCGGTCCTCGAGGGAGTGGGCGGCCCACGGGATGAACTCGCCGGCGGCCTTCTCGACGCCCGTGGCGACCTGGGCGGCGTCGAGCAAAGGCAGCTCGGCGAGGACCTTTCCGTCGATGGGTGAGATGGCGTCGAACCAGGCAGGCGGACGGACCCACGCGCCCGCGATGGGAGAGAGCAGTCGGCCTTGAGAGTCGAAAGCCTCCGGGACGACCCGTCTGGCTTCAGCCAGCAGGCGGCGGCTTTCGAGGTGAAGAAGGGGCTCGCCAACGAGTTCGGTATTCAGCACGGTACACCTCCTCGCGCGTCGGGATTCACTCTGAATCCACTGAAGCCGAGACTCATGACGAGCCGCGGCGTGGGCGGAATATCGTCACGCGCGTCCGGTCTGTCTGGGCAAGCAGGCAAGGGCCCGGCGGGACGGTGGAGACTGGCGAGCAGGGCAGGCATGGGAGCTCGAGGACGTGGCTTCTCCGTCAGTCGAACTGGACGCAGTGATCTGATGGCGCGTCCATACCCCCTGGGGAGTAGAGACGACCCATCAGGGTGATGTCATACCTCGGGCAGATGTGAGGAATTGACCGCTCCGTGGGCAGCGCGGTGGCGATAAGTCATTGGTGCTGTACGGTGCTTGAGATGACCTGGGAGGTTCGGCCAGGTCATGGGGGATGGCGATGGCAGAGAATGAACCGCCGCGCGTCATGACGGCAGAGCCGCTCGCTCATGTCACGGAGACGATGCGCCCGCATCTCCTGCGTGAGCACCTGGAGGCTGTCGGGAGTCTCGCCGAGGAGTTCGCGCCTCGCGAGGACATGAAGGTGCCAGCGCTCGCGACAGGGCGCTGGCATGACCTGGGTAAATACAGACGTCACTTCCAGTTCCGCATCCGGAAGGAGAATGGCTTCGAGGCGCACCTGGAGAATGTGGATGCGTCGACGGACCGAGACCATGCGACCGCCGGGGCGTTGTGGGCGCTGGGCGTGGACCGCGGTCTGCTTCCCGTGGCGATGGCCATCGCGGGACATCATGGGGGCCTGTCGGACCTGGAGAAGTTCAAGGAGCGCGTCGGACGTCCGGAGAAGAAGGCACTCCTCCAGGAGGCCCTGACCCCGGGCATCCCCGAGGACCTTCGAGTGTCTCCGGCGGGGCTGTCCGTCGCGCCCCTGCTGAAGCTCCCGCCGCACCGGCTCGAGTTCTGGACGCGGATGCTCTTCTCGTCACTCTGTGATGCGGACTTCCTCGACACCGAGGCGTTCTTCGATGCCACCCGTGGCACGGAGCGGCGGGTCGGCGTGACGCTGGAGCAGCTCGCCACCCCGCTGCACGCCTTCATGGACAAGAAGCAGAGTGGAGCGCCGGACACGGAGGTGAACCGCGTTCGTCGTGAGGTGCTCTCCGCCGTGCTCGCGACGGCGCCGAGTCCTCCGGGCGTCTTCAGCCTCACCGTGCCCACGGGCGGTGGGAAGACGCTCGCGTCCATGGCCTTCGCGCTGGAGCACGCCCGTGCCCACGGGCTCCGGCGCGTCATCGTCGCCATTCCCTATACGTCCATCATCGAGCAGAGCGCCGCCGTGTACCGGGAGGCATTCGGTGCGCACGGAAGCGCGGTCATCGAGCACCACTCCGCGGTGGATCCGTTGCGTGAGACGGCACACAACCGGGTGGCCAGCGAGAACTGGGATGCGCCGGTCGTCGTCACCACCACCGTGCAGCTCCTGGAGAGCCTCTTCGCGAACCGTCCGTCGGCGTGCCGCAAGCTGCACAACATCGCTCACAGCGTCATCGTGCTCGACGAGGCACAGACGCTTCCGCCGGCGCTCTTGACGACCATCCTGGATGGTCTGGGCACCCTGGTGGAGGACTACGGCTGCTCGGTGGTCATCTGCACGGCGACGCAGCCCGCGCTGGGACGGCGGCCGGATTTTCCGATGGGGTTCCCAACCGTTCGGGAGCTGGTGCCGCCAGAGGTGCGCGCGTTCGAGCGCCTGCGCCGCGTGAAGGTCCAGTGGCCCAAGGGACGGGAGAAGACCTCCTACGCCGAGCTGGCCGAAGCCGTGGCGCGAGAGCGGGACGTGCTCGCGGTGGTCCACAGGCGTGACGATGCGCGTGGGCTCTATGAGCAGGTGGAGGCCCTGCTGGGGAACCCTGGGACGACGTTGCACCTGTCCGCGCTGATGTGTCCGGAGCACCGCTCGTCGGTGCTCGCGCGAATCAAGGCACTCAAGCAACGCGGCGAGCCCGTGCGACTGGTGGCGACCCAGTTGGTGGAGGCGGGAGTGGACCTCGACTTCCGTGTCGTCTACCGGAGCATGGCGGGATTGGAGGCGCTCGCGCAGGCGGCGGGGCGGTGCAACCGCGAGGGCCTGTTGGAGGGGCTCGGGGAGCTGCGCGTCTTCGAGGCGGAGACGGAGCCTCCTCGTGGAGTTCTCCAGACCGCGCTGGGCGTCGCCAGGACGATGCTGACGCAGCGGCCGGACCTGGACCTGTTCGCGCCCGAGAGCTTCAAGCGCTACTTCGAGCGGCTCTACGCCACGGCGGTCAGTGACGGCAAGGGCATCCAGGACATGCGCAAGGCACTGCGCTTCGAGGCGGTCTCCGAGCACTTCAAGCTCGTGGAGGACACGTGGAGCGCTCCCGTCGTCGTGCCCTACGCGGGCTGCGAGCCGCTGCTCGACGCGCTTCGGAAACTGGGACCCTCGCGAGACCGCTTGCGGGCCTTGCAGCGCTTCACGGTCACGGTGCCGCGCAAGGTGCGCGAGGCGTGGGTGTCGCGCGAGCTGGCGCGGTTCGTCGCGGACACCGTGGTGTTTCTCGGGCCGGAGCATGGCCCCGCGTACGACGAGAAGTTCGGCCTGGTGCCGACCCGGGTGGGGATTCTCGACCCGGGAGTGCTCATCCCCGGTTGATGGACTTCTGGAGGTGTGGATGAAGACAGCAGCGAGCAGACGGTTCCGCGTGCGTGCCAGCGGGCCGATAGCGTGCTTCACGCGGCCGGAGATGAAGGCCGAGCGGGTCAGCTACGAGGTCATGACCCCCTCGGCGGCGAGAGGCGTGTTGGAGGCCATCCTCTGGAAGCCGGCGATTCGTTGGCACCTCCACGAAATCGCCGTCCTGAAGCCAGTGAAGTGGACGAGCTTTCGCCGCAACGAGGTGAACGACCGCGCGGTGGTGGGGAAGTTCGACTACGCGGCGGACGAGGACCGCTCGCAACGCAACACGGTGGCGCTGCGTGACGTGGACTACGTCATGACCGCGTCCTTCACCCTGGTGCCCGGCAAAACGGGCGCCGAGGACAACGTCCGCAAATTCGAGGAGATGTTCGAGCGGCGATTGGAGAAGGGACAGTTCTTCCACGCACCGTACCTGGGGTGCCGCGAGTTCGACGCCCGGGTGGCGCCCGCGGGGGAGGACTTGAGTCCCTCGGAAGCGGGGCTGGGGCGCAGACCGCTCGGGCTCATGTTCTACGACTTCGCCTTCGGTGACGCGGGCGCGGCGACTCGGCCCCTGTTCTTCGACGCGTACCTGGACCACGGCGTGCTCCAGGTGCCGACGTGGGAGCAGGTGCTGGAACGCAATGGAGGTCCGTCATGATGCTCACTGCGCTCAACGACTTCGCTCGGGAGCGTGGGCTCCTCGATGACCCGCTCTATGAGACGAAGGCCGTGGACTTCCAGATTCGGCTGAGTCCGGAGGGGAAGTTCCTGGGGTTGGTGCCCACGCAGGATGAGCGCGGGAAGGGGCTGCCCGTGTTGATTCCGCGCATTCCCCAGCGCTCGGTGAACATCGCGGCGGGCTTCGTGGTGGACAACTCGAAGTACGTGCTCGGGCACGAGAAGGAGGAGGAGCCCTCCGCGCGCGCGGGAAAGGCGGGGAAGGGCGCGGTGCGCTTCGCGGCCTTCTTGAAGTTGCTGCGGGAGGCCGTGGCCCAGACTGACGTGCCCGAATTGCGCGCGGTGGAGGCGTTCCTCGCGAATGAGAAGGCGCGCGCGAAGGCGCTCGCGGAGCGGCCCGAAAACGAATGGACCGGGTCGGAGATGCTCGCCTTCGTCGTCGGGGATTCCGTCACACCCGTGCACCAACTCCCGGAGGTCCGTGCGTGGTGGGAGCGGCGAAGCGAGCAGGCGGCGGCGCTGGGGCGCACGGGACTGTGCCTGGTGAGTGGCAGGAACGCGGTGCTCGCGGAGACCCATCCCAAGCTCAAGTACATTCCCCAGACGCAGGGAGCGGGCGCTTCACTGGTGTCCTTCAATGCGGATGCCTTTGAGTCCCATGGGCTGGAGCAGGGGGAGAACGCCCCCATCTCCCAACAGGCGGCGCTGGGGTACGTGCTCGCCCTGAATGACCTGCTGCGCAGGTCGGAGGAGCGCCGTTATCGACAAGGCATCCAGCTCGGTGAGGACTCGGTGCTGGCGTTCTGGACGAACAGCAACGCGGAGCAGGAGAGCCTGCTGCTCAACTGGATGGACCCGACGGAAGAGGGCCTCCGACGCTTCCTCGAGGCTCCCTTGCGTGGACTGGAACCTGGGGACCTGGACGAACGGAACTTCTACTCCGTGACGCTCGCGGGAAACTCAGGCCGAGTCGCCGTGCGCGACTGGTTCCAGACGAGCGTCGGTGAGGTGAAGCGGAACATCCGTCGCTACTTCGATGACCTGCGCCTGGGCGAGGCGAAGCCGGACCAGCCCATCCCCGTGTGGCGACTGCTCAAGGCCGTGGAGGCGCCGTCGGGCAAGGGGCTGTCACCGGACCTCGCCACCCGGATGATGGGCGCCGCGCTCCGAGGACATCCGTTCCCGCGTCAGCTCCTCTCCGCATCCCTGGACCGGCTCCGGCTTCCCCCTGCTGACGGGAAGCTGGAGCGCGAGCAACTCCGTCTCCGTGTCGCGCTCATCAAGGCCACCCTCATTCGCAGTCATGCTTTTTCTCAGGAGGTCACCGTGTCATTGGACAAGAACAACCGGCTCCAGCCGTACGTCCTGGGCCGTCTCTTCGCCGTGCTGGAGCGCTTGCAGGCCGTGGCGCTGGGGAGCGACCTCAACTCCACCATTCGGGACCGCTACTTCGCCTCGGCGTCGCGCACGCCCGCGCTGGCCTTCTCCCGACTGCTGCCGCTCTCCATCCATCATGCCGCCAAGGCGGGTGACGAGGGCAGGTGGCTGGAGCGGACGAAGGCCGAGGTGATGGCCCTGGTGGAGCCCGACTTCCTGCCCAGCGTCTTCGACCTCAACGCGCAGGGCCTCTTCGCGGTGGGCTACTACCACCAGCGCGAGGCGTTTTTCTCCAAGCGCACGCCCTCCGAGCCCAAGCCTCCGAAGGAAGAGTCCGCCGACTGACCTCGCTTCCGCTTCCACCCATTCCAGAGAGAGAACGCCATGACCGAACTCAAGAACCGCCACGACTTCGTCCTGCTGTTCGACGTCCAGGACGGCAATCCCAATGGTGACCCCGACGCGGGCAACCTGCCGCGCATCGACCCGGAGACGGGCCACGGGCTGGTGACCGACGTGAGCCTCAAGCGCAAGGTGCGCAACTTCATCCAGCTCACCCAGGAGAAGAAGCCGGGGTTCGACATCTTCGTGAAGGAGAAGGCCATCCTGAACGTGTCCATCAACGACGCGTACAAGGGACTGGGCATCGACCTGAACGAGAAGCCCAAGGTGGAGAAGGACGGCAAGAAGCGCGACAACAAGGGAAAGGCCCAGGGCTCGGAAGTCGAGCAGGGGCGGGTTTGGATGTGCAAGACGTTCTTCGATGTCCGCACCTTCGGTGCCGTCATGTCCACGGGCGCCAACGCGGGACAGGTGCGCGGACCGGTGCAGCTCACCTTCGCGCGGTCCGTGAGCCCCATTGTCTCTCAGGAGCACTCCATCACTCGCATGGCCGTGGCCACGGAGGCCGAAGCGGAGAAACAGGGCGGAGACAACCGGACCATGGGGCGCAAGAACACCGTGCCCTACGGGCTCTATCGCGCGCACGGCTTCATCTCGCCGCACCTCGCGAGGCAGACCGGCTTCAACTCGACGGACCTGGAGCTGTTGTTCAAGTCCTTCGCGAACATGTTCGAATTGGACCGCAGCGCCGCGCGCGGACTGATGTCCATGCGCAAGGTCATCGTCTTCAAGCACGGCTCCGAGCTGGGCAATGCACCCGCGCATGCCCTGTTCGACCGCGTCCGGATTGCTCCCGTGCAGCCGGAGAAGCCCGCTCGGGCGTTCACGGACTACTCGGTGACGGTGGACACAGCGAAGCTGCCCGAGGGCATCGAGGTGATGGACCTGGCGGGATGAGCGACACCCGTGAGACGTGGGTAGCGCTGTCCGCCCTGCAGCACCTGCTGTTCTGCGAACGGCAGGCCGCGCTCATCCATGTCGAGCAGTTGTGGCGGGAGGATGTGAACACCGCGCTGGGTCGGCTGCTCCATGAGCGGGTGGACCTTCCCGGTCATGACGCCCGGCCGGGCCGCCGTGTGGCGCGGGCGGTTCGGCTGGGCTGCTCGCGGCTGCGACTCACGGGCCGCGCGGACCTGTGCTGGTGTGGGCTCCGTCGGAGGTTCGCGCTCTTTGAAATCACCAATAGTCTTCAGAGGTTGCGCGGGCTGGGGAGCCGCCGACTCGGGCTGGGTGACTCGAGTGGAGCCAGGTTCGCGCGAAGCGGCTGGATTCCCTTGGAGTTCTGGTAGCTTGGGAGGGCAGAGTCGCTCCTCGTGACCGCGAGGAGCGTGGGTTGAAACCCGACCAACGCGTTGATGGCGACCTTCGCCCACGGTCGCTCCTCGTGACCGCGAGGAGCGTGGGTTGAAACGCGACACCATCTTCCCCGCCAGCGCCGGGTCATCGTCCAGCCCGTGGTCGCTCCTCGTGACCGCGAGGAGCGTGGGTTGAAACCTCGCGTCGCGGGTGACGGTTGAGGCGCCGCCCCGTCGCTCCTCGTGACCGCGAGGAGCGTGGGTTGAAACTTCCGCGCGGCGGAGAGCGCCGGCCTGGAGTCGTCGCTCCTCGTGACCGCGAGGAGCGTGGGTTGAAACCAGCGGCGGTGGTGGTATTCCGGACCCGTCTCGCAGTCGCTCCTCGTGACCGCGAGGAGCGTGGGTTGAAACATGAACGCCGTACGCTCTGGTGCACGGACTGG
Organism: Myxococcus sp. CA040A; assembly: GCF_013336725.1. NCBI lineage: Bacteria > Pseudomonadati > Myxococcota > Myxococcia > Myxococcales > Myxococcaceae > Myxococcus > Myxococcus sp. CA040A. The sequence continues at coordinate 133,237 of NZ_JABUMR010000003.1, forward strand.
GTCGCTCCTCGTGACCGCGAGGAGCGTGGGTTGAAACGAGTGCACACCGCGCGTTGTCGAGGCTCACTCGTCGCTCCTCGTGACCGCGAGGAGCGTGGGTTGAAACCGTGCCCGTCTCAAACCCCGACGAGTGCGGCTTGGTCGCTCCTCGTGACCGCGAGGAGCGTGGGTTGAAACTCGGTGTCGGCCTGGAGCTTCGCCAACTCGGCCGCGTCGCTCCTCGTGACCGCGAGGAGCGTGGGTTGAAACAGGGACGTATGGCTCGCGAACCGTCACCTGGGGGTCGCTCCTCGTGACCGCGAGGAGCGTGGGTTGAAACACCTACATGCGATGGGACGGGGTGAGGTGGCAGTCGCTCCTCGTGACCGCGAGGAGCGTGGGTTGAAACACGGTGGATGAGTGGCGCGCGAAGGCCGGCCTCCCAGTCGCTCCTCGTGACCGCGAGGAGCGTGGGTTGAAACCTTGAGGTACGACCCCGTGCGCCAGAGGCGGTCGGTCGCTCCTCGTGACCGCGAGGAGCGTGGGTTGAAACAAGGCATCCGTTCCGCTTCGCAGCGGCGTAGACGTCGCTCCTCGTGACCGCGAGGAGCGTGGGTTGAAACCAGGACGGCGCGCCCTTGGAGTTCTCCTTCCAGTCGATGTCGCTCCTCGTGACCGCGAGGAGCGTGGGTTGAAACTTGTAAGGGTGTGCCCCGCCAAGCGCTAACGTGGTCGCTCCTCGTGACCGCGAGGAGCGTGGGTTGAAACCATGGGTTGGACGATGACCCGGCGCTGGCGGGGAAGACGTCGCTCCTCGTGACCGCGAGGAGCGTGGGTTGAAACACGCGGGGAGGTGTTGGTGTATGGGTCCGCGGAGGTCGCTCCTCGTGACCGCGAGGAGCGTGGGTTGAAACCTCGGCCATCGCCTGCAATGCCTCCCACGCGCAGTCGCTCCTCGTGACCGCGAGGAGCGTGGGTTGAAACCTGTCGGTGACGAGGCGGATGTAGGCGAGAAGTCGCTCCTCGTGATCGCGAGGAGCGTGGGTTGAAACTGGTACAGGCGTCCAGCACCACCACGCAGCGGCGTCGCTCCTCGTGACCGCGAGGAGCGTGGGTTGAAACTCATGGCTGTCATTGCTGCCCTGATGTTTGGTGTCGCTCCTCGTGACCGCGAGGAGCGTGGGTTGAAACTGGATGTCGCAGCCCTTGAAGATGGCCTGCGCGGTCGCTCCTCGTGACCGCGAGGAGCGTGGGTTGAAACGCCGGTGTGAAGAGGTACTCGGCATCCCGGGGTGTCGCTCCTCGTGACCGCGAGGAGCGTGGGTTGAAACCTCTTGGCCATTGCGTCCCGGCCACGCACGTCCGTCGTTCCTCGTGGCCGCGAGGAGCGTGGGTTGAAACTCCGAAATTTGGCGGTGCTGGGCTGACTGCTGGTCGCTCCTCGTGGCCGCGAGGAGCGTGGGTTGAAACACAGCGCCGAGAGCACGGGCCTATGCGGTGCCGTCGCTCCTCGTGACGGTGAGGAGCGTGGGTTAAAACCAGAAGTAGTAGTCGACCGTCGACTTCGGGCCTTGTCGCTCCTCGTGACCGCGAGGAGCGTGGGTTGAAACTCCGCGAGGTAGCGGCCGAAGCCCTCGCACACCGTCGCTCCTCGCATGGGTTGAAACGGTCTGGTCTCGCTGGAAGGACGGCGTGACGGTCGCTCCTCGTGACGGCGAGGAGCGTGGGTTGAAACCTCATCCCCACGGGGATGACCCCGAACGGGACGAGCCGCTCCTGGTGACCGAAGGGAGCGTGGGTTGCAACGAGGTGCCACCAGAGCGGGACGGTGACACTCAACTCGTTGCTCCTCGTGACCGCGAGGAGCGTGGGTTGAAACGTCGAGAAGGTCATCGCCGCGCTCAACGCGCGGGTCACTCCTCGTGACCTCAAGGAGCGTGGGTTGAAACACCGTGGCGAACGGCGCGTCGTCCGGATGCTCCAACTCGTGGTGTCGGTCCGCGTACCCTTCAGTCAGCACCTTCATCGTGTATGTCCCATGGGGCAAGGATTCGAAGACGAAGCGACCTTGCTCATCCACGAGGGCCCTCACTTCGCCAGGCTCCGTCGGGCTGACCTTGTCCACGGCGCCCGGATGGGCTGGCCCTCCTTGTTCCTCGCCGTGCCGTTGAACGGGCCGAGGGAGTGGAACTCGATGTGGACCCCGGTCTCCGGGAACTCTTCTTCCAGCGTCACACTCGCGCTGCCTCGTTTGCGCGAGGTGCTCGCCGCTCACCCGGGGCCATGCCCTTGCCTCAGGAGTCCGTCCGCCTCCGCCCTCATCCTCCTGAGGGTTCGAGAGGTGGCCGGACTCCCGTGGCCTGCTCCGGCTGGAATCGTCCCGCTGGTCAGAGATTGGCGGCGAGCATATCGAGCAGCGCGCGGACCTCGAGCTGTGCCGTGCAGTCGACAAGCCAGTCATTGCTGTCCGCCGTGGGGCCGCATCCATCGACGTGCGTGCTCAGCGTGCCGAGATGATGGAGTGCCTTGTCGAACTCGCCTCGCTGCGCGAACCGCTCGACCTGGGCGAGGTGAGCGGCGATCGAGTTCCGATGGCCTGGTGCCTTGAATGCCGAATCTGGGAGGGCGGTGATCGCCGCTTCAATCCACTCGGTGTCCCTCCCGTCAATCACCCCGTCCCCATCCGTGTCCGCATTCAGCGGATCGAGTGCGTGCGTGACCTCAAAACCGTCTCCAAGCAAATCGTTATCCGTGTCGGAGTCGAGCGGGTCCGTCCCGTAGGTCAGGACCTCCTGGCCATCGGTCAACCCGTCATTGTCCGAGTCGGAGTCGAGCGGATTCGTCCCGTAGGTCAGGACCTCCTGGCCATCGGTCAAGCCGTCGTTGTCCGAGTCGGAGTCGAGCGGATTCGTCCCGTGGGTCCGGATCTCCTGGCTGTCGGTCAACCCGTCATCGTCCGAGTCGGAGTCGAGCGGATTCGTTCCGTAGGTCAGAACCTCCTGGCCGTCGGTCAACCCGTCATCGTCCGAGTCGGCGTCGAGCGGATTCGTCCCGTGGGTCAGGACCTCCAGGCCATCGGTCAACCCGTCGCCGTCCGTGTCTGGCAGTAGGGGATTGGTGAGATGGGTCTGGACCTCAGCCGCGTCCCCGAGCCCGTCACCGTCGGTATCCGCGTTGCCTGGCGCGGTTCCTCTCAGGATCTCTTCGCTGTCGAGGAGACCATCGCCATCACTGTCTTCGCACGCGTCACCAACCTGATTGCCATTCCAGTCCTCCTGACCGGGATTCGGCGTGCGGTCACAGTTGTCGTGAGCCGCTTGAATGCCATCCTGATCCTGGTCACCTGCTCTGAGCATGAAGAAGTCGCGTGCGGTATTTTCGCCGCCGACCCAGAGCACGGGCCCCACGACATCGTCGCTACCGTCTCCTCCCGAACCCCGGTTCGTGGCGAAGACCTCATTGGTTCCACCCCAGAAAATGGGTGACCCTGAGTCTCCTTGGCAGCTCGACGAGTCGTCGTAGTCATACTCTCCGTAGAGCATGCCGCCATTAGCGGGGCAGTGACCATTACCGAGACCCGACTCCAGGAATAGCTGTGTGGCTCCTCTGTCGAGAGTCGCAGGGGTCGCGTCCTCGTCATGACACTCGTCCTCGCCGGTGAGGCCAGTTCCGACCATCATCACACATCGATCCGCTCCATCACATTCTGGCTCATCCGCTGTCGCGGCCTTGATGGCGAGCGGCCTCATGACGTTGCGAGGAACCGCGTTGGCCGGGTCGAAGACCAGCACGACGATGTCCGCGCCCCAGCAGCAATCATCTTCATTGGTGGGACAGGCGTCGCCCTCTGGATGAATGAAACCCCCGGTGGAGCGGCCAAGGTTCTTCAGAGCGTTGAACTGGGGATCTGAGGAGTTTCGTTGCGATGTGTCGTAGGTCCACCCGATGAAATCTTTGGCGTTCGCGAGACAATGCGCACTCGTCGTCAGCGTATTGCTGGATGACAACCACGCCGTGCAGCGCCCTCCTGCCCCAGTGATTCGGAGGACCTGCGGGTGGGCGCCTGCATCGTCTGCCCAGTCATCCCCGTCGCGATAGATGTCGCTCTCGCTTCCTCTGTCATTCTCCTTCAGCGTTGACTGCTCACCGCCACACGAAGCCAGGGAAGCCGCAATCGCCACGAATAGAGGTCTGTGCATGGTAAGGGCGCAGTAGACTGCGCGGGCTCGCACGCTGACACTCGAAAGGCCAGATTTGTCAGACAGTCATCGTAGGGTACTCAGTCCCACATGTGTGGCCTGGGCAGCCGCGCTTCAATCCTGTGCCAGGCCTACCCAAAGCCAGTCACTGCGTCACGCCCCCCACGGCCGCAGGAACTCCTCCGACTCCGCGAGGATGCGGGGCAGGGACGCGGTGAGCTCGTGGCCGTCCTCCACCTCCACCATCCGCACATGCCTCCGTCCCCCCGCCCACTGGCGCGAGTAGCGGATGTCACAGGTGTCGTCCGCCTTCCCGTGAATCAACAGCGTCGGCACCCGCACGTCCGGCCAACCTCCCGTGCGGGCGTCCACCGCCTCCGCATCCTCGATGAACCCCGAGTGGATGCGCACCTTGCGCTTCTCCGCGAAGTCGTCCGTCTCAATCCAACCCGACGTCTTCCAGTGTCCCCACGCCGCCTCACCCATCCGCTTCCGCAACTGCGGAACCACATGGAACGCCGGCGCCAGCAACACCAGCCCACACACCCTCGCATCCTCCGCCGCGATTCTCGCCGCCGTCAGGCCTCCCAGGCTGGAGCCGAACAGCACCGCCCGGTCCTCCTTCTCCCCCAGCGCCGCACGCACCGTCTCCAACATCGCGCTCAACCGGAGCTGCTCCATCGAGGGCACTCGCAGGTTCAGCCTCGCGACGTGGTGGCCTCGCGCCTCGAAGTGCCTCGCCACGGCCACGCCCTTGGCCGAGTCGGGCCCCGACGCGAACCCATGCAGATACAGCCAGCGCGGCGCCACCGGCCCCGGGACAGACGGAAGGTCACTCATGACCACCCACTGTACCGTCAGGCCCGCATCCCCTCGGGGCCTCACCCTCGGACCGCGTTAGCCGCGCTCAACCGAGGCATGAGGCCCGTCGAGGCCGCTCGCTACTTCACTTCACGCGTGAGCCTGGAATCCCAGGGACACCAGTGGTTGCCCGGCAGGAACGCTCCCCCTGCCTCATCCAGGTGGTCCTCCACGTACACCATGTTCGCATCGCAGACCTCGATGGCCATCGAGAAGAACCGGATGGTCGTTGGGTCCAGATGGAACGAGAACTTTGGATTGTACGGCTGCGTCCTCTTGATGATTCGTCCATGCACATGGATCTCGTTGCTCTCCTCACCGGAGATGATCTTCCGTGCATGGTTGATGGTCTGGTCGTCCGTCAGCTCGATGATGAACTCGGTCCCAGGTGAGCTCTGCTGCGTGAATGCGAAGCGGGTGGCAGTCGCCATGGCGCAACTCCTGTGAGGGTGGGGCGCCCGATGTAAAGGGTCACCTCCTCAACCCACAAACCGCCCGCGCGCCCCGCAGTGGAAAACCTCTCAGTTCCATGTGCGGGGTTGCGAAACCACACACCTCAATCCGTCCCCAGGCTCACCCACCCCGAGGCTTGCGTCGCCTCGCGAGGCGAGCCGCCTGCTCGGGATTCAACATCCCCACATACGCCAGCATCCCGTCGATGCGCGCACCGCGCTTCGCATCCCCACCATCCCGGTCCTCCTGGTGAATCATCGCGCGCAGCTTGCGCCGCTCCTCCCGCGACAACCCCAGCTCCTCGTTCACCGTGACGCCCGTGACTCGCTGACGCCCACCCCGACGCATCACGCGCGTCTTCTCGCGGTTCACCTCGAAGCCCTCTTCCCGTACGTACTTCGCGGCCAGCGCCCGCACCTTCTCCAGCGCCCCCAGGTCATCCCCTGAGAACGTCAGGTCATCCGCGTAACGCGTGTACGTGTACCCATACCTGCGCGAAAGGCCCGCCAGCCTCCGGTCCAACCGCGTCAGCACCGCGTTGCACAGCCCCGGACTCGTCGGCGCACCCTGCACGCAGACTCGCGGCCCCACCGGCACGTGGAACACCGTCCCCTCCACCTCCACCGGCTGACGCTCCGCCTCCGTCATCAACACCGCCAGCGTCGCCGCCACCGGATAGCCATACCCGAAGGCCAACAACAACCCGCGCACCCGGTTCACCGTCACCGATGGAAAGAAGTCCTTCAGGTCCAGCTTCAATACCACCCGCTTGCCCACGTGCGGCGCCGCCCCCGTCTTGATGGAGCGCCCCGTCACGAAGCCGTGCGCCTGAGCACTCACCGGCAGCTTCGACACCAGCACCGCCAGCAACCTTCGCTGCAGCGCCTTGAGCCTCCGCTTCGGCGCATGCAACAGCCGCACTCCCCCCGAACGCTTCGGCACCGAGAACGTCACGTAGTGCGACACGCGCTCCCGCGCCCGGTGCGTCGAGTAGTGCCGCAACTGCCCCACGGAGATACGCAGCGCCGTGGCCACGTCCTCCTCCGTGCGCCACACCGGCAACCCGTACCGCGCGAGCTGCGCCTCGTCCGGCAGCAAATCGCGCACGTTCCGGTTCCGCGTCCGGAATGCCGTGGAGAAGAAGCGCCGCGCCTCTGTCGCCGCGAAGAGCCGCTTGCGCTTCCGCGTGTAGACGCGCTTGCCCTTGGGCAACAGCCGCGCGTCCCGCAGAATCTGTCGCAGGTGCCCGGGCTTCAGCGGCCCCGACGTGGCCACCGTCTCGCGCACCACGTCCGCCGGACGGCCTCTCGTGTCTCGCTCGGATGCATCCAACCGCGCGACGTCGCGGGTCACCGGCTTGGGGGAGAAAAGCCCCTTGAACCAATCGAGCCAGCTCATGGTGCTCCGGGAGGGGCCAGGGGACGACCTGCGAGGCGCTGGACCCGGGGTTCCCTGCGTTCCGTACGCTGGGACCCTGGAGAAGAGAAGGAGACAGAACACCGCCGCGGCGAAACACCACGGCACCGACGGCTCATCCGCGAGCCCGGGCCCTTCCCGAGAGCATCACCGGTTATCGTCATCGCCGCCGTCCTCGTCAAGCGCCTCGGTGTCGTCCGCCTCGTCCGTGTCGGCGTCCTCGTTCCTGGGTCGCCGCGCCGCCGCTCCCGTCGTGCTCACCGCGAGCGCCTCGGCCGAAGACGGCACCGAGCTCGCCAGCTCCTTGCGCCGCGCCTTCGCCAGCCGAAGCAACGCCAGCAGGTGCGCGCACGGCCCCTGGTTCATCAGGTGCTCGCGGAAGTACTCACAGCCGCACTTGCCGAAGAGGAGCCGGTCCTCGTCGTTCAACACCAGCTCCACGCCCTGCTGCGGCCCCACGTGCCCGTGCACCACCCAGTCGCGGTGGACCACCTCGCGCACCACCGCGCCCTCGGGCGTCGGCAGCTTGCGCACCTTGCGTGTCTCGCGCGTCGTCTCCGACGTCACCTTCACCGCGTCCGCCGCCACCAGGCGCTCGGCTTCCTCGCGCCGCACATCCGGTGGATACAGCCGGCCCAGGTTCACGGGCGTGGCGAACAGCTCGCGGTGCCGCCAGTGCCGCGCCTCCACGTCGAACACCGCCCGCCCCGCCGCGCACTGTGTCGCCAACGCCTCCGCCGCTTGCGCCTTGCTCACGCCCAGCGCCCGCGCGACCTCGTCCGTGGAGGCGTGCACGCGCTCACGCAACAACCCGAGCACCCGCTCCGTCAGCTCGCTGTCCTGCCCCGGCTCCAGCAGCAGGTCCATCCCCGCCGTGCCCGTCCACCGGTTCTCCGTCCACCCCGACAGCCCGAGCACGAAGCGCACCCCTGACCCCAGGTGCACCCCGTAGAAGTGCGGCAGTGCCCGGCCCTTCAGGTAGATGTCCACCTTGTCCGCGTACGGCAGCAACGGCTCCAGCAGCCGCAGCCGCCGCCGACCCCACGTGCGCACCGTGCGCGGCTCCGTGGAGCCATGCGTCGCGCCACGCAACGGCACTTCATGCTCCCACGGCTCCAGCACCAGCTTCGCGTCCTGACCCGGAGTGAGCACGTAGCGCAGCGCCCGGGGAGACATCTTCGCCTTGGTGAAGGTGAGGTAGCGCACCGCCGATAGCAGGTCCACCGGCCTCACCGTCAGCTTCGTGCCCGGCATCGCCATGCCGCCCTGGAGCTGGAGGAAGCCTCGCACCCACGCGTCCGGCACCTCCACCTTCTGCTCGAAGCGTCCTCCCGCGCCCTGCGTGCGGACCTCGAAGCCCTCCGCACCCACGCGCAGGTGTGTCTCCCGGCTGGAGCGCATCTCCGCCAGCGCCGCCCACAGCCACGCGGTGAAGTCCACGTTGGTGGTGCCGCAGCGCACCTCGCCCTCGGGCGCGAAGCAGCTCCGGTCCACGATGACCATTCCGTACGAACTCTGGTCCTGACTGAACGCCTCGAAGAAGACGCGGTCCGGGTGCACGGTGATGATGGGGTCCATCAATCCCCCCATCCACTCCGAGCTCCACTCGTCCGATTGCCAGATGAGCTGCCCGAGCGCCTGGAGCGCCAGCCGTATCGGCAGCACGTCCTTCGCCACCTTCGCGTGGAAGCGCACCGGCCGATGCTGGTCCGCCGACAAGCCCAACAGCGCGCGCTCCCGCGTGGACTCGAAGACCGACGGCGTCGCGTAGAGGAGGTCGACCACCGTCATGACAGGGCCTCCTTCGTGGACGCGGAGAAGACTCGCGGAGTCTCCGACGGGCCTCGCAGCTCCGGCCAGCGCGTGAGCACCTTCGCCAGCAGCTCCACCAGGGCCTCCTTCGGATAGCGCTTGTCCGGCAGCGCGAAGGTGTCTCGCATCCGGGGCAGCAACATCCTCGCGGCCTCCACATCATGCAACGCCGCGTTGGCCAGCGCGGCGAAGGCCGCGTGCCGCGTGCGCCGGTGCAGGGGCCTCAGCAGCGTGGCCTGGAGCAGGTCCAGGTTGAGCATCGCCAGCGCCCTCGCGCGCGGCGAGTCCCGCCCCAGGAGCCGGAACGCGAGCGCCTGCACGTGAATCTGCGGCGCCTCCAGCAGGTCCCTCACCGCCAGCGGGTCCGCCAGGTAGAAGTCATCCGAGCGCTGGAAGAACAGCCGCGTGAGCCGGTTCCGCATCAGCAGCCGGTCGAAGTCCCAGATGGAGAACGCGGGCACGGCGCCCAGGGCGTTGGCGGCTCGACGCGCGAACACGCCGCCTTCCTTCGGCAACTTCTCGTAGTGCTCGGCCAGCGCGTCCAGCACCCGCGTCCACTCCTTCTGGCGCTTGTCCGCGCCATGTTCGGGCACGAACTGCGTGGCGGCGCGGCTCGCGATGAAGTCCAGCAGCTCCTCATCGCGCTGCTCCAACGCGCGCGCCACCAGCTCCGGGTAGGCCGCATGCCAGCCAGAGGCGACGTGCATCCGGAAGGGGCCGCGCATCAGCTCCGGGAAGCGCTCGTACATCGCCACCGCCGTCGCGTCCTTCAGCGGCAGCACCCTCGCGAAGCCCAGGCCGGGCAGGTTCCATTCGGCGCCTGCCCCCGCCACCTGGAGGAGCCGCCGCCGCGCCACGGGCTCGTCCCGGTCCGCGTCCTTCACCAGCTTGCGCACCTCGGTGTCGAACGTCTCCTCCGTCGAGGAGGTGCGCAGCGCCGCCGCCCACACGTCCTCCCAGCCGCGCACCCGACACAGCTCGAGCAACTCCGGCAAGGCCTTCGCGTTCTTCACTCCATGGATGCTCGTCCTGCCGGCCCACCTCGGGAACACCGAGCGCAGGTTCTCCAGGACATAGGGCACCACGTCGCGCCCGCGCTTCTCCACCAGCTCCACGAAGACGTGGGCCGCCATGGTGGGCGCGAACTCCGGATGGTGCTCGCCCAGCTCTCGCACCAGCGCGTCCGGCGCCTTCACCGACTCCGTGAGTGCCATGACGTCCCGACGCCACGTCTCCTCGGACACCAGCCGGCGATACACCGTCCACGCCTGTTCCGTGTCGCCCCTGGCGAAGAGGCGCTCCCGATAGGTGCCCCACATCGGAAGCGGCTTCTTCGACGGGGACCAGGTGTTCTGCGTGAAGGGCAGGTGTTGACGGATGAAGGGCCGCGCCGCCTCCGGGTCCACCGCGTCCAATTCGAGCGCCGTCGCCTCATCCAGCCGGAGGAGAGGTTGCTCCACCTTGCTCAACTCGAGGTGCCGCGCGCCGCGCGTCTTCGCGCCCCGGAAGCGTCGCGTGACGTCCTCGCGCCACACCGCCTCCTGCAGCTTGCCCAGTCCCTGCAGCTTCCAGCCGTACAGCTTGCGGAACACGGCCACGTCGTCGGCGCGGTCCGCGTCCGACAGCCACGTCTCCAGCGCGGCGGCGTACTCACTCTTCCACGGGTCGAACAACTTCCCGCTCGCCGTGACGTTGACCGGCACCAGCCAGGAGAGGATGAGCGGACGGAAGAGGACGCGGTCCCTCACATGCAGCGCCGGTCCCCACAGCCAGGGGAAGCTCTGGAAGCGGGGCCGCCGGGCCAGCGACTCCAGCTCCGCGCGAAGCTCCAGGTCCGACTGTCTTCGCGCGAGGGCGCTCCGGATGGCGGCTTCCATCTCCCGCGCTTCGCGTCTCGCCCTCTGCTCCCAGCTCTCGCTCACCCCTGGTTTTCTACACCGGCCGAGTCAGGCCGCGCACCAGGACAGTTCGCCCGGCGGTGCCTCAGAAGCGCAGCACCGGGCCCACAATCACCGACTGAATCAGCTTGGCGCACTCGTCCACCGAGTCCCGCGAGAGCTTCACGTCACAGAACTGGAAGGCCGTGGCGGCGGAGATGCCCCAGTGCTCGCTGAACCAGCCATCCACGCCCAGGCGGAAGGCCATGCTCGTGGTGTCCACGTTCTCCCGCAGGAAGTTGCCCATCGCGTCCGGGGTGAAGGTGCTGCCCCAACTCTTCGACAGCCGCGCGCCCACCCAGGGGGTGATGGGCTTGTCCCGGAAGAAGCGCAGCCGCGCCTCGATTCCCACCGCCTTGTAATCCAGTTGCGTGCGCTCCAGCCGGTTGTCCCTCGCCGCGTCGCGCAGCTCCGTGCCCCACGTTTCCGAGACTTCGGCCAGCAGCCCCAGGGACAGCCCCGGCGGGGACTCCACGCCCAGGTAGGCATGCAGCGCCGGTCCCTTCGCGCTGAAGTCACTCAAATGGTCCAGGGAGATTCCCGCGCCCAGCGAGGCATGACCATTCCAACCGTCCGCCACCGCCTGGGTGCCCACGCCCAGCACGCCCACCAGCGCCACCCACTTCGACACCTTTTTCATGGAGGCCAGTCTATGTCCGACTCGCGCCCGGAGCATGAAGTGGGACTCCGTGTCATGAAGCCAACCGCCCTCCGTCACGGGAGGACGCCCCGCTCCCGCGCCCGCCCCCGGCCTTCACCGTCGACGAGCAGGCGTCCCGGCACCGCGAGGCCGGTGGACGTCCGCTGGTATTCCTTCAAGGGGGGTGGGTGCTCTTCGCGCCGGCGGAGTCCGGCGGTTAGGCTTTCGTTCATGTCCGTCACCTTTGAAGCCGCGGCCACCGCCGTCCGCGACGCCCTCTCCGACGCGGGACAGGGGCTCGTCGAGCGCGAGGCCATGGTGGAGCTCATCGCGCTGTCCGCCGTCGCCGGTGAGCACCTGCTGGTCATCGGTCCCCCCGGTACCGCGAAGAGCGAGGCCGTGCGCCGCACCGCCCGCGCGCTGGGGGGCTCCTACTTCGAGTACCTGCTGGGCCGCTTCACCGAGCCCTCCGAGCTGTTCGGCCCCGTGGACCTGCGCAAGCTGCGCGAGGGCCTGGTGGAGACGGAGACCTCGGGCATGCTGCCGGAGGCGGATGTCGCCTTCCTCGACGAGGTCTTCCTCGGCTCCACCGCCATCCTGAACACGCTGCTGGGCCTGCTCAACGAGCGCACGTTCCGCCGGGGCCACACGCGCATGCGCTGCCCCCTGCGCGTCTGCGTGGGCGCCGCCAACGCGCTGCCCGAGGATGAGTCGCTCGCCGCGTTCGCGGACCGCTTCCTGGCGCGCATCTTCGTCGAGCCCGTGCCGGACCCGCGCCTGGAGGACCTGCTCGCGGGCGGGGCCTCGCTGTGGGGCGAGGGGACTGGACGCCGCGCCTCCCTGGCCGCGCTGGATGTGCTCGCACAGGCGGCGCGCGAGGCGGACCTGGCCCCCGTGCGTCCGCATCTGGCCCACGCGCTGCGCTCCCTGCGCGCGGCGGGGCTGTCGCTGTCGGACCGGCGCGCGGTGAAGGTGCAGCGACTGGTGGCCGCCGCGGCCGTGCTCGCGGGGCGCTCCGTGCCGAGCACCGCGGACTTGTGGCCGCTCGTTTACGCGGTGCCGACGAAGGAAGGACAGGCGCTCGCGCGGGACGTGCTGCGGGATTTGCTCGCGGCGACGGAGAACCCGGCGCTCTCAGCGGCGGCGTTGGAGGCCAGCGCGGGGCCGTGGGCTCGGGCGCAGCGAATCGCCCAGGCGGGGCAGGTGCTGCTCGCCGAGCGCCCGGAGGAGGCCGAGGCCTTCTCCGCGTGGCGGCTCAAGCTGGAGGGCGTGGCGCGGGAGATGGACGCGAGCTTCGCGCCCGAGTTCCTTCCCGAGGACCTCAAGGCCTTGCGCGCGGGGCTCACGGAGGCGCTCGCGCTCGCCGCACCGGTGCCCCTGGAGGCTCGTCAGGCAGGGCTCTCCTGACGGGGTGTCGCGCGGTGATGGTGAGGGACGCGTCAATGAATTGTCGGTCCTCAAGACCATTCCTTCGACCCCACCCGCGTGACTCACGGTCTACGCCCTTCGTTCGGGAGGGGTGTTGGGCCTTCACGGGAGGACGTGCCCCGAGACATTTGCGCGGGAGTGGACAAAGACAAGCCCTGCGAGGGGTACCACGCAGTCCGTCAATCGCTGACGGACACGCCTGTTGCCGCAGCCAGCACAAGCCAGTACAAGACACGCCGTTTGGCGCGGAAAAGACTCACAGGCACAAATCCGTCGCGGAGGCCGCGCCGTCAATCCGTGTCAGCCCGTGACGCTACGCTTCGAAGACTCTTGAGGGGGAAGGCACCATGGTGTTGGTGGATGTGTGGGAGGAGCACCTCGACGAGGAAGCCTTCCGGTGGACGCAGTGGGAGCGAGCGCTGGTGGCCCCGGACTTCACGTTGGAGGAAACGGCGAAGCGCGAGGAGCGCTTGCTGGCCCACCTGGATGCACTGGAGGAAGAGGCCGCGCTCGACACGGTGGTGCGTCCCCCTCCGCATGTACGTCGCCGGCGAAGGCCTGGGAGACGCGGGGCCGGTGCGGGCCCCATCATGCTGGGCGTGGCACTACACCGCGCGCGCTGGCGTCAGTCTGGCGCACGCAAGACACTGATCTACGGCAGTGCCGACAATGGGCGCGTGGGGGCTGCGTCGTGGAGATGATTCGAAACGCCAAGGAGGAAGCATGAGCAAGGTCTTCGCCAACGGCCGTTCCATCATTCACAAGGGGAGTGGCAACACGCACACGTCGGCCGCCCCCGACGTCTGCAAGGTGCCGACGCCAGGCGGGCCAGTGCCGACGCCCTTCGTCAACTCGGCCGAGGACTCCATGCTGACCAAGGGGAGCAAGAGCGTCACCATCAACGGCCATCCGGTGGCGCTGACCGACTCCGAGTTGAGCGTCAGCTTGGGCGATGAGCCAGGGACGGCGGGCGGACTCATCTCCTCCAAGTTCAAGGGGAAGATGGCCTGGGGCAGCGGCAGCGTGGACGTGAAGATTGAGGGAAAGGGCGTCGCGCGCTACCTGGACGTCACCCTCCACAATGGGAATACATTCAACACCGCATTCATTTCCAACGGGCGTACCGCCTTTGCCTACGGGGACGACACCCAGTGCACGGCCTGCGGAAAGTCCGTCGAAAGTCATCGTGTCCATGAGACGGATGGAGTCGTGGCGTTGAGCGAGGCGGTCTTCATGGAGCTCATGAAGAGGCTTCATGAGCAGCGACCGCTCATAGAGAGGTACCTCCAGCTTCGAGAGGAGCGGAAGCTGGCGAACACCAAACTGAAAAATGAGACCCAGGCGAGAACCCGCTCCGCCGGCATCCCCCAAATGGAGGAGGAGATGGAGCGACTCCACGAGCAACTTCGTGGAGCGGCGCTAAACAAGCGCGACCTGCACACTGCGCTTACCTCTGCTAAGAACAGAGTCGCGGCAGTCAGGAGTGAAGTCAAAAAAGAGATGGCGTCGCTTCAGGCCGACATCAAGGCCACCGTTGACAGACTGACCCAGGAGATGGATGGAATCAACGCCAAGCTCGAAGGAATGAAGCCGGTATTGAGGCTGGATGATAAGCTTGGAACATTTGTCGAGGGATACATGGTTGGAATCAGTATCTGCAAGTGTCCACAAAACCCGAGAATGCTAGCCACTTGCTCAGGTGATATGTCGCTTGGCTTCCCTGAGGCCGTAGCCGCCACGCCGTTCGAACTGGTTGAGGGATTTCAGATGAGCCAGCGTCAGCGGGAAGGGCTTGCGACCGAGGGGCGCCAAAAATGGGAATGCGCCGCGCCCAAACTTCTCCAGGCTGGCGGCGCAGGAGGACACAAGGTTCGCACCATGTCGGAACGATTTTTCACGCCGCTGCAAAGGACTGCCGTGGAGGTGATGCACCAGCGGACCACCAATAATTCCTCGCGGCGCGAGCCGGTGGAGTTTGGCCATGGGGAGACGGTTCCGTCCTGCGAAACCTGTCAAAAGCTCATCCCTGAGATGCTTTGCGAGAGCCACAAGGAGTGTGCCTGAGTCATGAGGGACCTGATTGCACTGCTTGAGCGCTACGCCCCAGGCTATAGTCGCCAAATTCAAGGGGCCTCAACTTGGGAGCTCGACAATCTGGAAGAGGCCTTCGGCCAGCCGCTCCCTGATGTCTACCGAGATTTTGCCCTAAAAATGGGAGAGAATGGGGGAGCGCTCCTTTCACATGTCAGCATCAATGACTTCCTGGATGTCGCAGATATCTATCAAATTCGGCGGAGGGATGCGCCGCCACAGCGATTCCTCTTCATTTTTGGGGACCCCAACCCCTTGACCCGGTTTCATTACTGGCTTGACCTGGAGGCCCCGTTTGAAGAGGGGGATTTTCAGGTGGTGCGGTTTCCATTGTTTCAGGATGCATGGAAGACCAAGCTGCAGCGGAGTTACGTCAGCTTTCGAGAGATGCTCTACCTCTGGGCGATGGGGAACGTCCACCTGCCAAGCTTCTCACACCGAGCTTTGTACCAGCAGGGCGACGAAAAGAGGACAACAGCCGAGGAGTTCGCCCAATACCTTGGCAAGATGGGTTTCGTCCGGCTGCCCTATCCTCGCTACAGCATGCTTTTCGAACGAGACGATGCCGCCATTCGGCTCTATCGTCCCCCCGACAGTTCCTGCTTCGAGGTTCACGTGGGAATGTATGGTCTTGACAGGCTCAAGCATTTTCAGGCTGTCATTGAGGACAATACGGATATCGAGAAGTCCATTTGGGAGCCATAGCGCTCGTCATGAAGGTCGCCGGTAGATGGCCCGCGGCACGTTATTCGCCGGAGGATTACGCACGAGCGACAGCGCCAGGACGGCGAAGTAGAACCCGCTCCATCCGTCACGCGACGGGAACTTGCCTGGGGGCAATGGTTTTGAGAAGGCGGGGCTCAATGGTCGTGAGAGCCGACAACGAATCGAGTGGCAGGCTGCCGTAGGTCGGAGCAACGGAGCTTCCGGCCGACGTGCGAGAGGGCGGTGGAGTGGAGTGATGAGCGGTGAAGGACAGGTGGCGCTGCCGGTTCGCTGGGGGCCTCGCGCGGAAGCGCTGGAGCCGCTCGCCGTCATCGGCGTGGGGGATGTGGCGCGGGGGCTTGCGCGACGAATCCTTCAGGAGGACGACGCGAGACTGGGCACGTGGCGCGGCGTCGCGGGTGAGGGTGTCCTCGTGCTGCTGGGCCCAGCGGAGTCCCTCCCGTGGGTGAACGGTGCCATGTATCTGGGGCGTGAGGTCACCGCGCCTTCACTGCTGCTTCCCTGTGCGCTCGTGACTGATGTGCTGGCCTCGTTGCTGGAGCGTGCGTTGCTGACACAGGTGGGAAACACTGCCACGCCGCTCGCGGTGCTGCCGGGCTCGCTTCAGCTCGTCTCGGTCGCCTCGGCGCGACCGGTTCATCGCGCCACGCTCACCGCATGGCTCGCGAGCGAGGAAGTGGCTCAGGGAAGGGGCGACATGAGCCCACGACCTCCGAGCACATGCGCCGCGCCGCGCTCGCTGCAGCTCGATGAAGCGACCGACGCGGGAAGGGGCGTCATGAGCTTGCGCCTTCCGAGCACATGCGCCTCGCCGCTGCTCGACGAAGAGACCGACGCGGGAAGGGAAGGGGCGTCTTGAGTTCGCTGCCCCCTACGCTGCGCCCGTGGGCGGAGTCGCTCGCGCTGTTCCCCGAGGAGCTGGCCCTGCACCTGGGACCGTTCGTCGCCCGGCTGTCGGCGGCCATGGGCGCCATGCGTCCGCGCGGCGAGGCCGAGGGCGGTGAGCCCCAGGGGTACGACGGAATCACGCGCCGAGGCTCCTTCGACCGACTGCTCGTCAGCGAGTGGCTGTGGGCCCTGGAGGCTCCGGACGAGCTGGTGCGCCGTGCTGCCTACGGTGAGCTGTCCTTCCTCAAGCCCGCCTTTCGTCAACCCCAGGACGCGCGTCGCACGGTGGTCCTGCTGGACGCGGGCCCCGACCAGCTCGGCAACCCTCGCATCGCGCACCTCGCGCTGCTCATCGTCATGGCCCGCCGCGCCCATGCCGCCGGTGCCGCCTTCGCCTGGGGCGTGCTCCAGGCTCCGCCCGAGCGGGGCACCTTCTCCGACGTGACTCCCAGTGTGCTGCTCTCCTGGCTCGCCGCGCGCGACGTGGAGCCGCCCACCGCCGAGCGACTCGCCGCCTGGCATGAGGCCCTGGCCCTGGGCGACGCGCCAGCGGAGTCGTGGCTCGTGGGGAGTGCTCGCCTGGCGCGGCTGCCGGGCGCCGAGAAGCTGTCCCGCATCGAAGTGGCCGAAGTCCTGGCTCCCGGCGAGCGCAAGCTCATGGTGGACGTGCGCCCCGCCTCGCGCGCGGCGCGCTCGGTGGTGCTGGACCTGCCGCCCCCGGATGACAGCATCCGCCTGTTGCGAGACCCGTTCCAGAGCCGCGTCGCGGAGCCGGTGTCGCGGTCCGGTCTCCCGAATGCCACCACGTTCAACTTCTCGCCCGACGGTCTCCGGGTGGTGAGGTTCCACGCGGATGGCACTGCCTCCGCGATGGCGATTCCCGATTCGTCGACCTTCACCGTTCCCAGACCGAGGCGCATGAAGCCCCAGCCCGGCCAGACGATGCTGGCCGCCGGGTGGCGCTCGCATGGCGGACTGCTCACGCTGATGGAGCGCGAGGACCGCTACATCCTCCACGGTGCGCTCAAGCGCACGCCTCCTCCGGCGGACGCGGGCGGACCGCGCGTCCAGTCGGGTTGGTGGAAGCCGGGCTACGTGCCGGAGCTTCCCTCCGCGATACCGGCCCCGGGTCGGCTGTTCTCGTGGAGAGACCGACATGGGGAAGTGGTGCTGCTGCTGACGCGGACCGGCGGGCTCTTCCTCGTCTACCAGGTCGCAGCCGAGCATCGCGTCGAGCTGGTGGCGCTGGACCATCCCGTGACGGCGATGGCGATGGTGCACGACAAGCTCGTCTACGTCCGAGGGGGCTCGAGCGTCTCCGTGGGTTCCCAACTGGAGCGCCTGCGGAGTGGGCCTCTGACGCCGAGCCACCGCGGCAAGCCCGTCTACGTCATGCCCCCCACGGAGGATAAGACCCTGCCCTTGCGGACGACACTCCATGTCGTGGGCGTGGACGGGTCGACGAGCATGATGCTGGAATCGCGCGAGGCAGAGGCCTTCTTCGGCTACGTGCCCGGCGTCGCGGTACCTCGGGACTCGGGGTTGCTCGCGGTGAGGCATGGGCCGGCCGTGTGGCGACTGTTCCTCGATGGCGCCGTGCAGGAAATGGCGATGCCTCTTAGCTTCAAGGTGGTTGGCGTGGGCGGCTGTCACATGGCTCCTGGAGAGGCCGGATTGGTGGTGCTGGGACCGGATGAGCGCGCGCTGTCGTGGTTCGGAGCGAAGGGCCTCCACCTGCTCGCCCGGGCCTCGGCGCCGGTGGTGCATGCGGAGGTCCGGCATAACGCGCCGCTGCTCGGATGGCTCACGCGGACCGGGGAGTTCGTGCTGATGAATCTCCTGGATGGGCGGGTGGTCTATCGCGCGACAGAGGAGGGCCCATGAGCAACTCCTCAATGCATGCGAGGACCGCGCCGCGCCAGCACTTGCACCGGGGCACCGTGAGCGCCTCGGCGTTCTGGTTCGACCCGGCGCGACTGGGAGAGCAGGAGGCTCGGCGGCGGGTGATGGCGCTGTGGGCTCCAGGTACATCCGTGCTGTTCGTGGCGGAGGGTTATCTGCTGCGGCTTCACTGTGCTCAGCGGGTCTCGACGGGGTCGAGCCCGGGTCTGCCCCTCACGCTCGAAGGCGGTGTGCTCACCTCCGCGCCGCTGGCTGCCTCGGAGTGGGCGCGGTTGGGTGCGCCGCGTGACTCGCTCGTGCTCGTGCGAGCGGGCGTCGCCCAGGTCCATCCGCTGTCGAGCGCGCGGGTCGTGGACCTGTCCTCGTGGTTCGACGTGTCCACGTGGACGGTGCTGCCCACGCGGGGCCTCGGCGCGCCACCTCCGCCCGTGGCAGCCGCGGTGGAGCCCGTGGCGCCCGTCACACGCTCCTTCTTCGGTGGCTCCATTCCCGAGCCGTCGAATGAAGCACGGGTGGTGCTCGCGCGCATGGAGGGACGTGAGCCCCCGTCCGATGCCGTCGTGGCGGAGCGGCCTGGACTGCTGGCTCGGCTGCGCGCCCTGTGGGGGAGCGCATCGACGGGGGAGACAGCGGAGGGCAGAGGAGGAAGCAGGTGGTTCGGCCGCCTCGCGGCGTGGCTGAGGAACACTCCCTCCACGGCGGGCGCGCTGCCCTCGGGTGAAGGCAAGGGCTCCTCCTCGTCGGGCTCGCGGCGCGAGGTCCCGGCTCCGAGGACTCCCTCCCTGTTGGGCCGACTGTGGGCGGCGCTCCGGCCGCGCTCGACGGCGAAGGCGGCGGGCGGTGGAAGTGGCGCTCGTGGTGGCCAGACGTCACCTCGGAATGCGGGGCCTCCTCCAGGCCCGGGGGCTCTGGCGCGCCTGTCTCAGTGGCTGCTGCGACACACTCCGCTGGGCGAGCTGCTCGGCCGGCGCAAGGCGGAGTACCTGCGTCGCCTCTTCGAGATGTTCGAGGGTGGGGACCTGCACGAGGCGCTGCGCCATGCCATCCCGTTGAATCAGAAGCAGAACGACGACACGCGCGAGGCGCTCGGGCTCCCGGGACCGCGAGAGGACCTCAAGCTCCAGCTCGGCCCGCGCGGCCCCGCCGCCACTTTCGCTGGAGGCGACGCGCTCTACGAGGCACTCCGGCAGCGCTACCGCGCGGCCTTGCAGCGCTTCGAGCGCGAGGGTCGCATCGAGGAGGCCGCGTTCATCCTCTCCGAGTTGCTCGGCGCGCACGAGGAAGCCGTCGCCTTCCTGGAGCGACACCGTCGCTTCAAGCTCGCGGCGGAGCTGGCCGAGGGGCGTGCCCTGGCACCCGGTCTGGTGGTGCGTCAGTGGTTTCTCGCGAAGGACCCACAGCGCGCGAAGGCCATCGCCCGGCGCAGCGGCTGCTTCGAGGACGCGGTGCTGCGCCTGGAGAGCACGCATTTCGCGGAGGCACATGAGCTGCGTCTGCTGTGGGGCCAGTCTCGCGCCGAGGCGGGAAGCTGGGTCCAGGCCGTCGAGGCCATCTGGCCGGTGCAGGCGGCTCGGGAGCAGGCGCGCGAGTGGATAGAGCGTGGCGTGGACGTGGGCGGCGTGGGCGGCGCGCGACTCCTGGCGCTGTGGGCGGGCTCGCTTCCGGGAGGACTCGACGCGGCGCGTGCCCGCGTGCTCGCGCTGCTGGACGACGACTCCCTGAATGGCGCGGCGGAGCGGCTGGCCTTCGCCCAGACGCTGGCGAGCGAGCCTCCCTGCGGAGTCCGCTCGGCCTTGCTCGTGCCCACCGTGCGCGCCCTCATGAGGGACAGGGCCCTGGTTCCGGCCCACTTGCCCACCGACTTCATCACCTATTTGCTCAGGGACCTGCCGGACGGCGCGCTGCGCGCGGACCTGCCCGCGCTGGCCCCCAAGGTCCCGTCCCCGTGGACCCGCTTCGTGGTGCAGGCGACCGCCTCGCTCGGGGACGCGGGGCCGTTCGCCATCCATGACGCGGTGGTGCTCCCCTCGGATCGGCTGCTGCTCGCGCTGGGCGAGGCGGGCGCGGTGTTGCTGAGCGCGGAGGGCCGCAGGCTGGCGCACTTCGATGTGCCGGCCTTCTCCCTGGTCGCCTCCATCCATGGGGACCGCGTGCTGGCCATCGCGCGTCGGGGCGAGCTGCACCATGTGTCCCGCGTGGACGTGGTGCGGCGGCGGGCCACCGCGTGGTGCGACGTGGCCATGCACGCGTGGGCGCCGACGTATGACGGTGAAACATGGTTCGTCGCCTCGGAGCTCACGGTGATGATGCTGGACGCGCAGGCCGCCGAGCCGCGTGCCCTGTGGCGGGTGTCGAAGGTGCCTGGCCCCGTCGCCATGCTGGCCGCGGACGAGACACACCTGTGCTTCGTGACCACCGACGCGGAGTGCTGGGTCTATGCGCTGCAAGACGGCCCCACCCTGCGCTCGCGTGAGCCGTTCGTGGCCCTCGGCAAGGGTGTCTCCGCCGTGCTGCGCTCCTGCGCCATCACCGCCGATGGCGAGGTGCGCGCCTCCGTCCACTTCAGCGACCGCGAGTACCCTCGCCCTGGAGAGGCGGACTGGCTGTGGGTGAAGCCTCAAGGACCGCGCTTCGCCGCGCCGATGTCCGTGGTCGGTGAGTCCCTGGAGCGCGTGAAGTGCTTCCTCTCCGAGTCGTGGCGCGCGGAGCTGACGCTCTTCGACGGGGCCTGGCAGGTCCGCCTGCTCGACGTCAGTGAAGTCATGCGCGCGCGGCTCAACTTCACCTTCGAGGAGTCACCGACTCCCCAGGTCCGCCTCACCAACACCGCGCTGCTCATGTTCGACACACGGGGCAGGATGCTGTGGCTGGACCTGGAGTACGGCACGGTGCGCAACGTCGGCGCCGCGTGAGCCGCATCGGCCCCTGACGTCGGGGTTGAAACAGGATGTCGGAGGAGAGACTTGTTTCAGATACCTCGGCCCTCCTGTCCTGTCCGCCAGACCCCAGGCTTCGCGTTCGGTGGAGGACAACCCGGGCGTGACGCGCGACGCAGCGCCGGAAATCCAGATTCGCTGAAGTTGGAAGCGAACCAGTGTCATGGACCCATGGCACATCTTGATACGCGCGCCCGGGGTGGTCACCCTGAGTAGGACCATGGCTCTGCGTCTCCAGCTCTCTCCTCCTGCGTTGCGAACGCTCGACCGGTGTCCTGCCCCGGTGAGACAGAAGCTTCAAGGCGAGCTGGCCGAGCTGGCCGCGGGACTCCCGCTCGAGGGGCCGTTGTTGCCCGAGGAGGTGGGGTTGGTGGTGTTGGGCTCCGGCTTCCGCGTCCACTATCTGCTGGAGCAGGAGCACCGCCTGCTGCGGCTCACGGACGTGATGGCGCCGACGTCGCACTGAAGGACGCCGCGAACCCGGGCGGAAGTGTGGCCTGGATGGCGCATCGCTTCCGAGCGGTTGTCGACGGGCGGGGGAGTGGCCTAGACCCACGGCACGTCGTGCCCGGCCCGGAACACCCTCTTCGACACGCCCTTGCCCATTCCCCTGGCTGACTTCCTGATTCAAAACCGCGACACCATCCTGGAGGCCTGGGAGGTGGAGGTGCGCTCCATCCCCGCGGCCCAGGCCCTGACGCGCCCCGCGCTCCGCGACGGCCTGCCCGGGTTGCTGGAGGGCATCGCGAGGATGATGCGAAAGCCCCAGGCGGAGCTGGCCTCGGGGCTGAGCGCCATCAGCGACCACCACGCCCTGGAGCGCCTGGGCGAGGGCTTCGACCTGCGACAGGTCGTCACCGAGTACCGGCTCCTGCGTGGCTGCGTGCTGCGCCTGTGGTCCGCGCGAGGCCACGCCACGCTCCGCCCCGACGAGGAGCGCATCTTCCACGAGGCGATGGACGAGGCCGTCGCCGCCGCCGTCAGTCGCTACACGCGCGCCCGCGAGCGCACCATCCAGGCCCTGGACCGCATCAGCGCGGCGGCGCTGGGCAGCCCCGACGTGGCGGGCTTCCTGCCCCGGCTGCTCCAGGTGCTGTGCGAGACGGTGGCCGCCGTGGACGTGGCCGTCGTCCTGCTGCGCGACGGCGAGGACTTCCTGCGCGTGGAGAGCGGCGTGGGCGAAGGCGTGGACATCGGGGGGCTCGTGCCCATGGGGCAGGGCTTCGTCGGCACCATCGCCGCGACGCGCGAGCCCTTGCTGGTACACGACGCAAGCCGCGACGAGCGGGCCCACTCCGCCGTGGTGCGCACCTCCGACGTGCGCGCGCTGTACGGCGTCCCGCTCGTCTTGAACGACGTGCTCATCGGCGTGGCCCTCATGGGCAGCCGCGTCAGCACCGAGCTGTCCGAGGAGGACCTGCTGCTGTTTCGCGCCATGGCGTCGCGCGCCACCGGACTGCTCGCCCAGGGCCAGGCCCGAGACCGCGAGCGCGAGGCCCGCGCGGAGGCGGAGGCGTCCCTGAAGCGCCTGCGCGAGAGCGAGGCCGGCCTGCGGCGTTGGGAGGAGGTCTTCTTCCGCCTGGGGGTCGGCGTCGTCGTGGTGTCCGCCGAGGACGACACCCTGCTCGACGTGAATCCCGCCTTCGCGCGCATGCACGGAGCCTCGCCGGAGGAACTCATCGGCCAGCCGCTGGAGGCGACAATCGCGCCAGAGGCCCGGGGCATGCTCCCGCGCCACGCCGCCGCCGCGAACTCCAAGCCCTCGCACGAGTACGAGTCGCTCCACGTGCGCAAGGATGGCAGCCGCTTCCCCGCCTTCTCCCACGTCACGGCCTTTCGCGACGAGACGGGGAAGGTGTCGCGGCGCGTGGCCACCGTGCTGGACATCACCCAGCGCCGCGCGGTGGAGACGGACCGGCAGCGGTTGCTGTCCACCATCGAATCGGAGCGCGCGCGGCTGGCCGCCGTGCTGGAGCAATTGCCCGCGGGCGTCTTCATCGCGGACGCCGCCAGCGGCCGGCTGGTGCTCGCCAACCGGCAGGTCGCCGTGCTCACCGGGCGCCCCTTCCAGCCCATGTCCAACGTGGACACGTTCGCCACCCTCTACGGCGCCTGTCATCCGGACGGGACACCCTATGCCCCGGACGCGTGGCCGCTGGCGCGCACGCTGAGCACCGGCGAGGTGGTGCAGGGCGAGGAGGCGATGCTGAAGCACGAGGATGGCCACACGCTCACCGTGCTCGTCTCCAGCGCGCCCATCCGCGACAGGGACGGAGAGCTCATCGCCGGGGTCGCCACGCTGGCGGATGTCACCGAGCGCCGCCGCGCGCAGGAGGCCGAGCTCCAGGCGGCCCGCTTCGGCGAGCGCCTCATCGCCATCGTCAGCCATGACCTGCGCAACCCCCTCAATGCCATCCACCTGTCCACCACGCAGTTGCTCCACAGCGAGGTGCTCGCGGAGCGGGAGCGCCGCTTCGTCACGCGCATCGCCCGCTCCAGCGCGCGGATGACGCGGATGATTTCAGAGCTGCTCGACTTCACGCGCGGGCGGCTGGGCGGCGGCATCCCCATCCAGCGCACTCCGGGAGACTTGCGAGCGGTGGTGCGGCAGGGCGTGGAGGAGCTGGAGGCCGCGTGGCCGGAGCGCACCCTGCGGGTGGCGGGGGGCACTGGCCGGTATGACGGTCAGTGGGACGCGGACCGGCTGCTCCAGGTGGTGAGCAACCTGGGCGGCAACGCGCTCCAGTACAGCGCGCCGGACGCACCCGTCACCCTCACGCTGTCGGACCTGGGCGACACGGTGGTGCTGGCGGTCCACAACCCCGGCGAGCCCATCTCCGCCGAAGCGCTGCCCCACCTGTTCGACCCGTTCCGTCGCGCCACGAGCAGCCACCCGGGCAGCAGCATCAGCGGGGGCCTGGGCCTGGGCCTCTACATCGTCGAGCAGGTGGTGAAGGGCCACGGTGGCCGCATCCAGGTGACCTCCACCGAGGCGGACGGCACCGTCTTCAAGGTGACGCTCCCGCGCGTGCCACCCCCGGCCTGACGCGCCGACGCCCTCAGCCTGCCGCGTTCACCACGCGGGCGAGCGTCGCGCGCAGCTCCCAGAGGTCCACCGGCTTGGGCACCGCGGCCTGGACGCCCTCGGGGAGCGGCTGGCTGTTGCCCGCGCCGGACACGACGACGACGGGCAGGGCGCTCAGCCTGGCGTCCTCACGGACGTGGCGCATCAGCTCCCACCCGCTCATCACCGGCATCATCAAGTCCAGCAGCACCGCGTCCGGGCGGGGCAGTCGCCTCAGTCGCTCCCACGCCGTCTGGCCGTTGCCCGCCGTCTCCACGGCGAAGCCTTCCATCGTCAGGAACTCCTCCAGCAGCTCCCGGCTATCGGCGTGGTCTTCCACCAGGAGGACGAGGCTTGGCGTGCACATGGAGACTCAGACTCGTACCGAAGGGCCAGGGTCGCCAGCCGCACCGCGTCGATACGTCCACGTCACGACTGCGGGGATGTTCGCTAGCACACGCTTCCGGAATGGGACGTGGGCGGCGTTCAGCTTGCGGGGTCCTCCTCCGGCAGCAGCCTGTCCTCCAGCACCTCTTCGGGGGACTCACCGGCCTGCACGCGCAGCGCGGCGTAGCGCAGGCCCGTCACCTCCGCGAGCGCGTCCGCGCGACCGAACACCTGGCCGGCGCGGCGGGCGTACAACCGCAGGGTGCGCGCCAGCTCCGCGCCGGTGCCGAAGCGCTCCTCGCGCTCGGGCGCCAGCGTGCCTCGCAAGAGCGGCTGGAAGGCCACGGGCACCGCGCGCAGTGCGTCCTCCAGGTCCTCGCGCGTGTAGGCGCGGATGCGGCGGCGCAGCTCCCGCGCGGCGGCCAGGCTGACGGCTTCCTGCATGGCCGAGTCGAGCGCGTGCTCCTGCGTGGGCGTGTCCGACGACAGCGCCTGCTCGCGACGGCGGCGGCGCTCCGCCTCGAACCGGTCCGCGCCCTCGAAGAGGTGTCGTCCGGTGAGCAGTTGGAGCAGCACCAGCCCCAGGCTGAACAGGTCCGCGCGCCCATCCAGCGCCTGGCGCGCGACGTGCTCGGGGGCGGCGTAGGCGAGGCTGGTGGGATGCTCCTGCCCCTCGGGAGTGCCGGAGAGCGCGGACGACGCGGCGCCGAAGTCGAGCAGCTTCACCGCGCCGTGCTCGGTGATGAGGATGTTGTGGGGACCGACGTCGCGGTGGACGACGCGCAGCGCCCGGCCGTGCTCGTCGGTGAGGGTGTGGGCGTGGTGCAGCGCCTCCGCGACCTCGGCGGCGACATAGAGGGAGAAGCCCTCCGTGAAGGGCAGGTGGGCGCGGCCGGAGGCCTCCATCAGCGAGTCCAGCCGGTGGCCGGGGGTGTGCTCGAAGACGAGCACGGGCGCCTCGTCCGGGCCCTTGAGGTCATGCACGCTGACGACGTTGGGATGGTGAAGCAGCGCGGTGAGCCGGCCTTCCTCCCAGAGCCGGTGCGCGGCCTCGGCGCGCAGCGGGCGCTTGATGACCGCGTAGCCACCGAAGTCCGACTCGTAGCGGCGGCGCGCGAGGAGCAGCTCCCCGTGGTGCGCGGCGCCCAGCGACTTGACGAGTTCATAGGAGGCGCGACCGGAGCGCAGCAGCACGTGCGGCTGGGCGGAGGCGTCGGACGACGGGGGCGACATGGCGACTCTCCTCGGACGAACGGACCCGATGGGCCCGCGGGCTCACTCGGAGAGTATGGTCGTCCTCCGGCGGGAAGTCACCTCCTGGGTAGTGTGTCTTCCATCCGCCGCTTCATGGCTCCGAGGCCGGCTTCATGAGCCCGTCCTGGCGCGCGTACTCGCGCACCAGCTCCACCTCGTCCAGGAGCCGCGGCGAGTCAGGGAAGACCTTCTCCGCGCGCTCCGCCAGCCGCAGCCCCTTCTCCAGGGACTCCTTCGTGCGCGTGTCGCCCAGGCCGCGCAGCATGCCGGCCCACGCCTGCTCCAGCGTCTTCAGGGCATGGGACGAGCCCTCTTCCCACAGCGTCATCGCGTCGTCCTCGCGGCCCCGGATGACGTCCAGGAAGTAGCCCAGCTCCACCAGCGCGGCCGGGTTGCGGCGCGACACGGAGACGGACTGCTCCAGGAGCCGCTGCACCTCGGTGAAGGTGACCTCGGGGTCCACGCCCGGCTCCTCCGCCAGTTGGAGCAGTCGCGCCAGCTCCAGCAGCGCGGGCGCGAAGGTGGGCGCATCCCGCGTCAGCTCGCGCAGCAGGCGCAGCTGCTCGGGGCTCGCGGGGGTGGCGTCGCCAGCCTCGCGGGTGGCCAACAGACGCTTCATCAGCTCATCGGCGGTGGGGTGCCCGGCCATGGTGGGTCCTCGGTCTTCGAGCAAGCACTGCTGTTCTGGAGGAACTTGCGGGCCACGTCGAGCCTCGCCTGCACCGCCTCGCGCGAGGCTTCCGCTCCTGAACAGTTTTTAGGCTATGTCTTGATTTTCAGCTTTACGAATGGGAGGTGTCAAGCCGCGAAGTCGGGGCGCGGACGACCTGGGAGGAGGGGCCCACCGCGCGTGGAAGGTCCCATGTCATATCCTGGACCTCCTGGGTTTCACGCGGGAGCCCTGTCATAGGGGGACCGGCGGGATTCGGGGGGCGGCGGTGGACGGGAAAGGGGGTGTGTCGAGGGGTAGGACGCGATATCAGGGAGGACCGGGAGACTACCCGGCATATCGGTATTTCGCCTGATGACTTGCTGGGTTATAAGCCCTGTCGGACACGCGTCCGAGGGTGGCCTGTGCCTGTGCAGGCCGGGGCCTCGGCCCGTACTCATAAGGTTGATGCGGTGAAGACCCACCCTGAAGGTTCCGCCTCCACCCGCAAGTCACCCCGGGCACGCCAGGGGCGGCCGAGCGACCGCGCCCGACAATCGCGTCAACAGCTGGAGCGGCGCCTGGCGGTGAGCGTTGGCGAGGAGGCGCGGTCGGCGCGGATGCGCGCGGGGCTGACGCAGGCGGATGTGGCCGAGCGCATCGGCATCGCCGCGGAGGTCTATGGGCGGATGGAGCGCGGGAAGATGATGCCCAGCGTGCCGACGCTGTTCCGCCTGTGTCTGGCGCTGCGCCTGTCGGCGGACGTGGGCCTGGGGCTCGTCACGGCGGCCTCGGTGGGCGCGGCGCTGTGGGAGGAGGACTCGCGGGACA
The DNA here is from genome assembly GCF_013336725.1 of Myxococcus sp. CA040A. Lineage (NCBI taxonomy): Bacteria > Pseudomonadati > Myxococcota > Myxococcia > Myxococcales > Myxococcaceae > Myxococcus > Myxococcus sp. CA040A. The sequence goes on from NZ_JABUMR010000003.1 coordinate 160,690, forward strand.
AGGACCACCTGCCGGAGATGCGCCGCCTCCTGCGCACGCTGCGCCGCATGTCGCGTGGTCAGCTCAAGCTGGTGAATCAGGTCGCCGCCGCCATCCTGCCCCAGCGCTGAGCGCGGAGGCGGCGGGGAGATGGAACCATCGGCGCGGACAGCGCGTGGCGGTCCGTCGCGCGTGCTTCAGCGGCTTGGAAGACAGAGGGTGTCGGGTGGGCACCGCTCGGGGCCCATCGTCCCGAGCCGGGCGGGCTCCCGGAGCACGGCCGCGTCCTCGTGGGGCCCCGCCGTCTGCTCGGCGGTGAGCGTGGCCGGGGTCGAGGGAATCAAGCTCAGCGCCACCAACACCAGCAGCAACCCGAAGAGCAGTTGGAGCAGGCGCGCGCGCACGACATGGATGGACGGTGGGGCGATCATTCCGCACGCCCTCCGACGACAGCCCACGTCCACGCCGCCGCCGCGTCCCCCACCGAGTGACTCGGCGGAGCCAGGGAGAGCAGGCGGGCGTCGCGAGGCGGAAACGCGGACAGCGGCAGGGCGGTGGACGCCAGCCGGCACCAGGACAGGGACAGACAAAGACTCATGACGCGGGGCTCCGGAGTGCGGGGAACTTGGTGAGCCCCCGTGCCCATGTCCTCCCTCCCTCGGAGACAAGGCTCGTGTCGGGTGCGTGACGTGGCGGGTGCGCTTCGTCCAACCCGGGACGGAGTCGAAGGTTTCGCGGTTGCTTCTGCTCTGCGGGTGACGGCTTCGCGGGAGGGGTGCTTGTCACCCTGCCCCGTCCCTGGCCTCATGCATCCAGGGGCCCTCGGGAACAGACGTGACGGAAACGATTCGGGGAAGGCGACGCGGAGGACTCGGCTCGCGCGCGCTCATCGCGGTGTGGCTGCTGGTGCTGCTCGTGCCGGTGCTCCCCGCGCATGCCCAGGCTCCGTCACCGCCGGATGGAGGCAGCGCGGATGCGGGCGTGTCCGCGGCGGAAGTCGGCCTCGCGCGCACGGACGCGGGCTGGGCGGTGGAGGTCGTCACGCCGGATGGAGGCGTGGCCGAGCCCGTCTTCATTCCCCCCGCGCTGACGCGAGACGCCCCCGCGCCCTATCCGCCCGAGCTCGCGTCGGAGCGTGTCTCGGGCGTGGTCCAACTGGAGCTGCTGGTCGACGACGCGGGGGAGGTCGAATCCGCCACGCTGGTGCGGGGCGTCCACCCGCTGTTGGACAAAGCCGCGCTGCACGCCGCGCCGTCCCTGCGCTTCTCGCCCGCCACCGTGGATGGACAGCCGGTGCCGGTGCGCCTGGCCTTCGAGTACCGCTTCGAGGCGCCCGTCGTCGCCGAGGATGCGCGCCCCGAAGGCCCCGTCACCTTGCGTGGACTGGTGCGCACCAAGGGCAACCGGCGCCCCGTCGTCGGTGCCACGCTGGTGTCGGACAGCATGCCGGACGCGCCGGTGCAGACGGACACGCAGGGACGCTTCGAGGCGCGCTGGCCCCCGGGAGGACATCGCGTCCGCGTGTCCGCGCCCGGCCACAAGCCCGGCCTCTTCCGCGAGGCGCTCGGGACGCAGGAGGCGCTGGAGGTGGTGTACGGGCTTGCGCCGCTCGTCATCAATCCCTACGAGACGGTGGTGCGCGGAGACCGCGAGCGCACCGAGGTCAGCCGCGTCACGTTGCACGACGCGGAGCTGCGCGAAGTGCCCGGCACCATGGGCGACCCGTTCCGCGTCATCATGTTGCTGCCGGGCGTGAGCAGCATGTTGTCCGGCGTGGCCTACCCCGTGGTGCGCGGCAGCCAGCCCGCGGCCACCGGCTACTTCCTGGATGGCATCCGCGTCCCCATCCTCTTCCACCTCTTCCTCGGCCCCGCGGTCATCCACCCGGACTTCATCGACGCCATCGACTTCTTCCCGGGCTCACCGCCGCCCCGCTACGGGCGACTGCTGGGCGGGGCGATTGAAGGCCGGCTCAGCAGGCCGCGCGATGACCGCGTCCACGGCAGCGCCTACGCGGACCTCATCAACGCGGGCTTCTTCCTGGAGACGCCGTTCGTCTCCACCGGCACCAACGTCAGCCTCGCGGGGCGCTACTCCTATACGCCGTGGCTCATCGCGCTCGCGGCCAACAAGCTCCAGGACCCACCCCAGTCGGGCCGCCTCAACCCGAAGGTCATCCTCGACTTCTGGGACTACCAGCTGCGCGTGGAGCAGGACGTGGGGCAGGGCAAGCTGCGGCTGTTCGCGTTCGGCTCGTCGGACACGTTCGGCTCCGAGGCGCAGGACGAGTTCGGAGACACCGCGCTGCAGTCCATCATCTTCCACCGCGTGGACCTGCGGCATCGCCACCCGCTGGCCGGCGGCGAGTTCGAAATCGGCGCGACGTGGGGCCTGGACCGCTTCGCCGTCACCAGCAGCACCCCGCCGAGCGACGCGACGTCCGTCTTCATCGACCAGGGCACCTGGTCCGCGCGCCTGGGCTACACCGCGCCGCTGGACCCCAAAGTGACGCTGCGGCTGGGCGGCGACGTGGACCACAAGCGCGCCATCGTCGACTTCTACGAGCTGAACCCGGACGAGGAGACGGCCGAGTTCGCCCCGGTGGCGCTGGCCACCTTCCTGGGCGCGTGGGCGGAGCTGGTGTGGCAGCCCACCCCCAAGTGGTCCGTGGTGCCAGGACTGCGCGTGGACAACTACCACCTGTCCCCGGGCATCGACCGCACCGCGCTGGAGCCGCGCCTCACCCTGCGCCACCAGCTCACCGACTCGCTCGTGCTCAAGGGCTCCGCGGGCCTGTTCCACCAGCCGCCCACTTCACTCATCAGCCTGCCCGTGGTGGACGTGGGCAGCCTGCTGTTGGGGCTCCAGGAGGGCGCGCAGTTCTCGTTCGGCGCGGAGTGGAAGGCGCTCCAGGGGTTGGAGCTGGGCATGGACGTCTACGTCAACCCGCTGGTGCGGACCATCGAGCTGACGCCCTTCTCCGACGAGGGCCTGGTGGATGACCCGGACCCGCTGCCCACGCCGGACCAGGACCCGGGCATCCCGAACCGCGACGACATCAACTTCCCCGACTTCAAGAGCCATGGCCTCGCGTATGGACTGGAGCTGCTCGTCCGCCATCCGCTGGGCGACAACTGGTTCGGCTGGCTCTCGTACACGCTGCAGCGCAGCGTCCGGCGCACGCGCTTCTACCGGTACGACGTGGAGGGCAACGTGCTGGGCGAGGCTTCCGCGGACCTGCCCTTCGCCTTCGACCAGTCCCACGTGCTCAACCTGGTGCTCAGCTACAAGTTCTCCAACAGCGTCACCCTGGGCGGCGTGCTGCACTTCAACACCGGCCGTCCGGAGTACGGAACGCTGGGCACGCAGACCCACCGCGCGGGACAGGACAGCTCCGGCAGGCCGTCGTGGGTGAAGGTGGACCGGGACTCCGTGGACCGGCTGCCGCCCTTCTTCCGCTTCGATGTGCGCCTGTCCAAGTCGTGGGTGTACGAGACCTTCAGCCTGGAGGCCTACCTGGACATGCTCAATGTCACCATCAGTCAGGAGACGGTGAGCTTCGAGTACGACGGAGGAGGCGGCCGACCGCTCTCCAAGGAGGCCGTGGGGCTGCCCATCGTCCTGCCCATCCTGGGCGCGAAGGGGCGATACTGAACCTGGCGAGTGATGGATAACGCACGCTTGCCGTCTCTCCCCGTGAGCGACCCCGACAAGCAGACTGCTGGCACGGTTTGATTCCGGGCCGAGGAGTGTTGATGGGAGCCGGCCTGCCCTCGGGTCGGATGGACACTCCCAGGCTTCGACGGTGGACCGCCCCGACATCCAGGTGAAGACTCCATGTTCCACGAAGGGATAGCGACGATGGCGGAATGGTTGCGGTGGCGGGGAACGCCCCCACATGGCGCGGCGGGCGCTCAGGGGGGCTCGAGCGCCTCGCAGTCGCCGGACGCGTCCCCCGACAGCACCGGCCTCGTGGGCGTTGAAGCTCCGGGCGTGCTGCTGGTCGACGACAACCCCGCCAACCTGGTGTCGCTGGAGGCCATCCTGGAGCCGCTGGGCGTGCGGCTCGCGAAGGCGTCCTCCGGAGAGCAGGCGCTGCGCTTCCTCCTGCGCGAGGACTACGCCGTCATCCTGCTGGACGTGCGGATGGCGGGGATGAACGGCTTCGAGACGGCCTCCCTCATCAAGCAGCGGGAGCGCACGCGCAACGTCCCCATCATCTTCCTCACCGCGTACGGGCGCGATGACTCGGAGCTGGTCACCGGCTACTCCACCGGCGCGGTGGACTTCCTGCAGAAGCCCTTCCCGCCGGAAGTGCTTCGCTCGAAGGTCACCGTCTTCGTGGAGCTGTTCCGCGCGCAGCACCAGGTGCGCGCGCAGGCGGAGCTGTTGCGACAGAAGGAGGCGGAGGCGCGCGAGCTGGCGCACCGCGCGGCGGGCCACATCGACCGGCTGCGCGACTTCACCGCGCGGCTGTCGGAGGCCAGCACGGTGGCGGAGGTGTGCCGCGCGCTCTTCGAGCAGGGGCTGGTGGCCGCGGGCGCGAAGGCGGGCGCGGTGAACCTCTTGAATGACGAAGGGGACGCGCTCGAAATCGTGGACGCGGTGGGCTACCCCGAGCAGGTGCTGGCCAAGTGGCGCCGCATCCCCCTGTCCAACCCGGTGCCGCTCACGGAGGCGGTGCGCGAGCAGCGGCCCATCTGGCTGGGCTCACTGGAGGACTGGCAGGGGCGCTATCCGCACCTGAATGCGTACGGCATCCACGAGTCCGCCATCGCCCTGCCGCTGCTCGTGAAAGGGCGGGCGCTGGGGGCCATTGGCCTGTCCTTCGCGCGGGCTCGGCTGTTCACGGAGATGGACCGGGCCTTCTTCTCCGCGCTGGCGCACGCGTGCGCGCAGGCGCTGGAGCAGGTGCGCCTCATCACCGAGGAGCGCCGCGTGCACGAGGAGCTGCGGCGGCGCTCGGAGTTCGAGCAGCAGCTGGTGGGCATCGTCTCGCACGACTTGCGCAACCCCCTGGCGGCCATCTCCATGTCGGTGGGGCTCCTGGAGAAGAAGGGCGAGCTGTCCGACATGCAGCGGCGCACGGTGCAGCGCATCGGTCAGGCCAGCGAGCGCGCGGCGCGGATGATTCGCGACCTCTTGGACTTCACCAAGGCGCGGCTGGGCGGCGGCATCGCCCTGCACCGGCAGCCCACGGACCTCCGGGAGGTGGTGACGCAGGTGCTGGACGAGGTGCAGGGCGCCCACCCCGGCCGGCCCGTGCAGGTGGACGTGGCGCCGGACGTGCGGGGGGAATGGGACCCGGACCGCATCGCCCAGGTGCTGACCAACCTGCTCTCCAACGCGCTGGCCTACAGCCCGCCGGAGGCTCCGGTGCGGGTGCGCACGTTCGCGGAGGCAGGCCAGGCGATGGTGAGTGTCTACAACGGTGGGGACCCCATCCCGCCCGAGCTCATGTCGCGCCTGTTCGAGCCGATGACGCGAGGCATGCTCAAGGAAGGCCAGTCCAGCCGCAGCATCGGCCTGGGCCTCTACATCGTCCGGGACATCATCCGCGGCCACGGTGGCAGCGTGGATGTGGTGTCCTCGCAGGAGGACGGCACCACCTTCACCGTGCGCCTGCCCCGGCTCCAGGACTGAGGAGGTGGGTGTGATGCCTTCCTGCCCCGTGGGGCAGTGGCGGGTGTCGCCCACGGTGCACTTTGCTCCCGGAAGCGAGAGGGGCGGGGGGCGAGTCGGTCCGGGCGTCGGGGGTGGGGGAGGACGTGGCTTGAGCCACACAGTGCTTACGGGTGAGCACTGCGACAATCGCTGTACCCGAGGACAAGTTCGCGACACCTCGGACATGGCACTCTCTACCAACGCGCGTTCCGCGCCCCAGTCTCCGCACGTGGACTGGAGGGGTGCTGGGCGCCGGGGGGAAGTCGATGGTGAGCCTGTCGTCGTTGCCAGGGAATGCCCTGGCACGGTCGCTCCATGCCGGAAGTCCCGCACCGTGCATGCGCTTGGAAGCGCTGCGGGGACCGGCGGGCGAGGTGCTCGACTTCCAGTGGTCGTCGCTCAACGCGGCGGCCGAGCACTTCGTGCATGACTGGGGCGTGCCCTCCTGTGTCTCGCGCTGGGTGCAGCAGGGCCTGCGCGGCGTGGAGCTGGAGGCGTGCGTGCGGGTCTGGGCCACCGGCGTGCCCCTGTCCTCGACGTTGCGCCTGTCCCGCGACGGGCTGGACGCGTGCTTCCAGGTGGTGGGCGTCAAGGAGGCGGACGGCCTGGCGCTGTGGCTGTTGGAGCCGTCACCGGAGGACGCAGCGGGGCTGCGCGACGCGCTGGAGCGGGAGCGGGAGGCCCGGCGGCGCGCGGAGGGGGCGCTGGAGAACACCCGGGACGTGCAGGCCCGCGAGGAGCTCTTGCGGCTGGCCCTGTCCAAGGCGCGCATGGTGGCGTGGGAGTGGACGGAGGCGCGGCGCGTGGTGACGTGGTCCCAGGACGCGGACGCGTTTTTTGGCCAGGCGCCAGCAACGCTGGGCACCTCGCTGCCGAGCTTCCTGTCCTGTGTGGTGGTGGAGGACCGGCACCGCGTCGCGCGGGGAATCGAACAGGCGCTGGCGGTGGATGGGGCCTACACGCTGAAGTTCCGCTGTCGGCACGCGGACGGCACCACTCACTGGTATGAGGCGGTGGGACAGAGCTTCCACGAGGCGGAGCGGCCGCACCGCATGGTGGGCGTGGTGGCGGACTGCACCGAGCGCGAGCAGGCGGAGTCCGCGCTGCGGGAGGCGGAGGAGCGCTACCGGCTGGCCGCTCGCGCCACGCATGACGTGCTGTGGGACTGCGACCTGGCGACGGGGCGCGTGCGCTGGGATGCCGGACAGGAGGAGCTGTTCGGCTACGGACGCGACGCCGCGGACCATGAGCTGGGTTGGTGGACGCAGCGGCTGCACCCGGACGAGCGCGACGCGGTGGCGGACGGCCTGCGCGACTTCGTGGCGTCCACCCGGGACGCGTGGCAGGCGGAGTACCGCTTCCTGCGCCATGACGGAAGCTGGGCCCATGTGTTGGACCGGGGCGTGCTGTCGCGTGACGCGGCGGGCCGGCCGGTGCGGATGATTGGCTCGATGATGGACATCACCGAGCGCAAGCACGCGTTGGAGCGGCTGGCGGAGGAGGCGGAGTTCCGCGAGCGCTTCATCGGGATTCTGGGCCACGATTTGCGCAACCCCCTCAACGCCATAACCCTGTCCGCCCGGGCCCTGCGGCGCCGCGCCCCCATCAGCTCCACCCAGCAGCAGATGGCCCAGCGCATCGAAGCGTCCGCGGAGCGGATGGGCACCATGATTTCGGACATCCTCGACCTCACGCGGGCGAGGCTGTCCGGCGGCATCCCCCTGCAAGTGGCGCCGGCGAATCTCTCCACCGTGTGTCAGCAGGTGGTGGAGGAGCTGTCCGCGGTCCATCCGGACCGCTACATCGCCTTCGACGTGGACGGCCGCTGTGACGGGCTGTGGGACGCGGACCGGCTGGCGCAGGTGCTCAGCAACCTGGTGGGTAATGCGCTGGAGCACGGCGCCCAGGACGCCCCCGTGCTGCTGCGGTGTCTGGATTATGAGACGCGCCAGGTGGTGGAGGTCCACAACCCCGGCGCGCCCATCCCCGCGCCGCAGCTGGCCACGCTGTTCGACCCGTTCCGTCAGGCCGGCGCCGCGCGCGAGAAGGGCCGACGACGGGGTGGGCTGGGACTCGGCCTGTTCATCGTCCGGGAGATTGTCCACGCGCATGGTGGCAGCGTGGACGTGCGTTCCTCGGAGCTGGACGGCACGACGTTCACCGTGACGCTGCCGCGCGACGCCCGCCGCGCGGCGCGGTGATGTTTCAAGAACGTCTCGCGGTGTGTCACGGCCAGTGAATCATCGTCAACCGTGAGTCGATACACGGCTGAAGCGTCAGCCGTTTCACGATGTCCCTGTCTGACGCACGACCCCAGCGGAAGAATTGCACGTGGGTACACCTGTCGCTCCTGGCGAGAAGCACTACCCGTTGTCTTGGCCGCGAGAAACCGCGCGGTCACCCCCAACGCGGAGACAGTCCCATGCGCCAGTGCCTCAGCCGTTTCGAGTCCCGTCCTTCCTTCCTTCGAGAACTGACGGCGTGGGGGTTGCCCGCGCTCTTGAGCGTCACTATCGGATGTGGCCCCGCGGGGATGGGTGATGGCGAGCCGAACGAGTCGACAGGCACCCACGAAGAGGGGCTGGTCTCGACGAATGGCTTGTCGACGAACGGGCTGAGCACCAATGGCTTGTCGACGAACGGGTTGAGCACCAATGGCTTGTCGACGAACGGGTTGAGCACGAACGGGCTGAGCACCAATGGCGTGTTCAATACATGGTTCAGCGCCAATCCAGCCCAGGCGGAAATGCTGATGAAGTATGTCGCCCGCTGTGCATTGTCGCCCACGCAAACACTGTCGTACACCCATGGCGGAACGACGTACTCGTGGCCGGGCTCGTTGGGGCTGGCGCCGTCGTGGACGGGGAGCGTGGCGGGCTCGCAGCCGCAGCCCGCGTCGGTGACGGAGCAGCAGGTGGTGTCCGCGTGCCTGGCGGCGCATGCGAACAAGTTCGGCGTGCACGTGAACATCTCCGTGCTGGGCAAGGGCGCATCGAACGTGGCGATTCCCTCCACCCCGGAGGAGCTGCAGTTGTTCAGCAAGCCGGAGGCGTGCTTCTTCGGCAACCTCTTCGCCAATGAGGGCCTCTTCGCGGCGAACGACACCAGCTACCTGTCCTACGACGAGAGCACGGTGCGCACCTGCGGCCTGTCGTCCTGGAGTGGTGACGCCGCGTGTGCGCCCGCGATTGCGCACGTGGGCAACTGCCTGGACCACTGCCAGGCGGACCCGTTGCGCGGCGGGTTCTACAAGAGCTGCACGTACAACGGGAAGCCGTACCGCCCCATCAGTACGCGCATCCGTCCCCAGGACATCTACCGGTGCGGCGACGGCGTGTGCCAGATTTCCGAGCAGTGCGGCACGGGGACCGCCGCGAACAACTGCGCGTCGGATTGCGGCGCCTGCCCGTAGTGCGAGCAGGCTGACCTGGACCCGCGGCTCCCCGCGCCGCGAGGTGTCACCAGGGCCGACCGGTTGACGGGCGGCGATATGTTCGGGAGTCGTTGGCGTTCCCGCCCCGAAGGACCCTGGGGCGCGTGTGCATTCCCGCCGCGACAACATGCCACACGGCGTTTGCTCCCCGGGGCTGGTACCCCTGCAGTCCGTCGCGGTGCGCTCCTCGCATCCGCCCCGTGGAGGTCGATTCGATGAACGCCGTCCGGAAGCTCGCGTCCTGGGCCCTCGTGCCCGCCCTCCTGCTCCTGCAGGGCTGCGGTGATGACGAGAAGAGCGACAAGACCTACACCGTGCGTTTCAGCCCCCAGGTGCGACAGGAGGCTCTGACGTGCGGCGGCAGCTACCCGGATATCGGCACGTCGCGGGGCGTCATCGAGCTGCTCGACTTCAAGATGTACCTGCGGGACGTCACGCTGGTGCGCGCCAATGGCGAGCGCCACGCGCTGAAGCTCGCGCAGGACGGGACGTGGCAGCGCGATGCGATTGCCCTCCTGGACTTCGAGGATGGCACCGGGACGTGCGCCACGGGCAGCCCCGAGGTGCGCCGCGAAGTGGTGGGCACCGCGCCGGAGCATGACGACTACACGGGCCTGGAGTTCAAGGTGGGCCTGCCGCCGGAGAAGAACCACCTGGATGCGGAGGCCGAGCGCGCGCCGCTCAACGTGGCGCCCATGTGGTGGAGCTGGCAGGGCGGCTACAAGTTCGTGGCCCTGGACGTCCGCTCCCGCGCGAACGAGAGCTTCTACTTCCACATGGGGGCCTCGGGGTGTCGGGGCTCGGTGCCGGACGGCTTCACCTGTGCGGCGGACAACCAGGCGACCATCACCCTGGCGGGCTTCGACCCGGAGGCCAATCAGGTCGTCCTGGACCTGGCGGGGCTGTACTCGGAGCTGGACGTGAATCGTGTCCCGGATGGAACGACGGACATGATGCCGGGGTGCATGTCGGGGGCGACGGACCCGGAGTGCCCGGGGTTCCTCGCGCAGTTCGGCCTGACCGCGGATGGCCGCCCCAAGGCGCTGCCGACGACGTTCTTCCGGGTCCGCTGAAGCCCTGTCCCGCGGCGAGTGAACGAGGAGTGCCAGATGTTCCGCGCATGGAAGGTGAGCGCCGCGCTGGGCGCGTTGTTGCTGGTCGGCTGCGGGGGCGATGAGGGCGCGCCGCCTCCCATGCCCTATGCGTGGAAGCTGCCCGCGGGCTTCCCGGAGCCCTTCGTTCCGGCGGACAACCCCATGTCGGACGCGAAGGTGGAGCTGGGGCGCCACCTGTTCCACGACAAGCGGCTGTCGGGCAACGGCACCATGGCGTGCGTGAGCTGCCACGAGCAGGCGCGGGCGTTCTCGGATGGGAAGCCGACGCCCCGGGGCTCCACGGGGGACCACGTCGCGCGCAACTCGCCGGGGCTGGCGAACGTGGCCTATCTGGCCACGTACACCTGGGCGAACCCGCTGCTGGAGACGCTGGAGACCCAGGCGCTGGTGCCGCTGTTCAACGAGTTCCCCACGGAGCTGGGTGTGACGCCCCGGCTGGAGGAGGTCTTCCAGCGGCTGCGGGACGACGTGAAGTATCCGGAGCTGTTCCGCGCGGCGTTCCCCGACGCGGTGGAGCCGGTGGACCGGGAGACCATCGTCAAGGCGCTGGCGTCGTTCCAGCGCACGCTCTTGTCGGGCGGCTCGCCGTATGACCGCTATCTGCAAGGGGAGCGGGAGGCGCTGACGCCGGAGGCCCGGCGGGGCATGGAGCTGTTCTTTGGCGAGCGCGCGGAGTGCTACCACTGTCACAGCGGAAGGCACCTCTCGAACTCGTTCCGCTCGAAGGACTCGGTGCTGCCGAACATGCAGTTCTTCAACAACGGGTTGTACGACGTGGACGGGAAGGGCGCGTACCCGTTGGACAACCCGGGCCTGTTCGAGTTCACCCAGCGGGCGGAGGACCAGGGCCGCTTCCGCGTGCCGCAGCTGCGCAACGTGGAGCTGACGGCGCCGTACATGCACGACGGCAGCATCGCCACGCTGGAGGCGGTCATCGACCACTACGTGGCCGGTGGGCGCAACGTGACGGAGGGGCCGTTCGTGGGAGATGGACGCGCGAACCCGAACAAGGACCCGCTGGTGCGGCCGTTCGAGCTGACGGAGTCGGAGCGCGCGGACCTGGTGGCGTTCCTCAAGAGCCTCACGGATGTGGAGTTCACGCGCGACGCGCGGTTCGCGAACCCGTGGGAGGAGCCATAGGAAGGTCCGGCCCAGCGGCCCAGCGGTCAGGCTTCGTCGTCGGGGAGAAGCCTCCGGAGAAGCTCGTCGTCAGGTCCGAGTGGACGCCACCCAGCGGGAGGTGGATTGGCGAGCAGTGCATCACCTGCCAATCGCACGCGGTCTTCATGCGTCTCTGGGACGATGCCGGACCAGAGCCCGAGTGCCTTGGCGACCCTGAAGCGGTTGTCGTCATCCAGCATTGCCGGCCAACCATCAGGGAGGCTCCCCCATAGCTCGCGCACGAGATGTCCACGAACCAGGCGGGTCACTTGCTTGCTTCGCACCGCTTCGGCCACCAATCCGTCGTACACCTGAACTCCGGCAACGTCGTCCGGACCCAGCTCCTCGGCCAATGCCACCCACGATGCGGTGGGACGGGCCTCGGCAAAGGCCGTGAGTGAATCGTAGCCGCGCTCACGAACGCGCTCATACAAGCGGGCCTTCCAATTCCCCCGCCATGAAAGTTCGTCCGTCATCGGCTCCTCCCCTTCGTGAACACGATCGGGACTTTGTAGAACTGCATACGCTCCGCGACGATGTCCAGGACCTGATTCCGCGTCAACATCCGGCCTGCTCTAGCCTCGGCGTCGCGCAGCGTCTTCATGATCATCCGATTCCACTCACCGGGCCACACGCGCCCCAGCGTCCAGTTGCCTCCGCCGTGAATGGCCTCGTGGTGGGCCTGCTCCAGCCGGACGCAGAACTGGTCGATGTCCATGTCGCCCTTGAAGCCGCGCTGCTCGAACCACTCCCGGTGCTCTTTCGGTAGGACGTGGTGCTTCGGGGCGTCGGACATGCCCGCTCCTGCCTTGCCCGTCACCCGCATGCCCCTCACCTCGGGACTGTCTCCCAGCGCGTCACGAACGCCCTCGGGCAGGTCTTGATGGGCCTGAGCCATCATCACCTGACCCCCGTGGATGCGGACGGCCGCGCTGACGGCGGGGAGGGAGATGACGCCTGCCTGCACGAGCCTTCGCATCAGCTCCACCCACTCGGCGGAGACAACGATGCGTGAGCCCGCCATGACGCCCCCTGAACTCATCGCGAGGCCCACGCCGAGCGTCGCGGGCGCGGCCGGGGGCAGTCGAGGCAGCGACATCTTCAGCGAGGAAATCAGGGTGACCATCTCCAACACCCGCACGGCCACCAGAACCTTGCCTCCCTCCTCCATGGCCGCCCGTCCGTCCGAATGAATCGCGTTGAACTCCCGGGTCAATGCCCCCATCAGCTCGGGCATCGCGAGTGCCGCGGCTTCGACACGGTTCGGGTCCTGGGAAGCGAGGTCCGACAACGGGGTCTCCACCAGGCCCCGGACGCGGTTGAGGTCCACGAACTGCTTCTCGAAGCTGCAGATGAAGCACTCCCGGAGCAATGCGTCGGTGAGCTGGAGGAAATCAACCCAGGTGGCGAGCAGCAGTGTTCCGAACATCGCGGCCTGGAGCCGTGGCCCCGTCATGCGCAGGACGCCCAGCTCCATCTCCGGGTTCTCCAGTTCCGACGCGGCCCCAGCCATCACCGTCGCGCTTCCGAGCGTGCCGTGAATCCACGTCACCTGCTTGGAGCCAAGGCGGAGAAAGCGCATGAACACCTCGCCGTTGATGCCCCGGCCATCGAAGCCGGGCCGACGTGTCGAAATCCTGGACAACGCGGACTCGACCCTCCCCAGCGAGCCCTTCATCTCGTCGATGGACTCGAGGATTGCTTGTCGAGTCAGTGTGGCGCTCCGCGCTCCGCCTCCAGTCGCTCCAGCCAGGGTGCCAGGCCCAGCCCGGGTTGCGTCGCTGCGTGGTCCCCGATGCCGCCACAGCCGTTGTCCTGCTTCGGGTCCCGCGATGGCGTGCGTGCGGTCGTCGCTCGGCTCCCCTTCCCACGCGGGGGACGAGGCTGCATGTGGCGCGTGGTTCAGCGTTCTGTCGCGCCCGGGAGCATGAGTCACCGAGGCGCACCCCGTGGCCAACAGCGCCATGGCCAACAAGGCGCTAACGCGCATTGTCCACCCCTGGCTTGAGCGTGCTGAACCCGCTCTCCAGGGCGGCGTTGTCGTAGCAGTTGCCGCATCGGCTGATGCCGCGGACGATGCCGTGTCTCGCCAGAACGTGCTGGTAGTCCTCACTGGCGTATGTGCTCCCCTGGTCCGTGCGGTGCCAAAGCCTACCAGCCCGACGCCGCACTGTACGGCGAGGCCGGAGGAGCACATGAAGCGAAGGCGCGGCGGTGCGCCCCTGGCGCCCGTGCCTTGACGCAATACCTCCTGAGGGGGATGGCCGGCCCCGGTGCCTTCGGGTGTCATTCGCGCGGGTGTGCGACGAGAGTGTCCACCTCGTGCCATGCTCTCGACCCTGGGAGGGGCGTCATGAAGGTCATGGTTGGCGATACCGTGGTCATCACGCAGCAAACGGGGAATCCCATTGGCATCGTGACGCGGCGCAGCGGCACCATGCTCACGGTGCGGCTGCCCCTCAAGGGTAATACCCTGGAACGGGTCTCCCGCGCGGACGTGGAGCCGCTGGCCCTGTGGCTGGCGGATGCTCGACGGCGGCAGACGAAGTTCAGCAACACCCTGAGCCTGGTGGGCCAGTCCTCTTTGTCCGAGCTGGTCGGGGTGTTTGGCTATTCAACAGACGTCAAGATGCAGCGCACCTCGTTGGGGAGCGTGGTGCGGCAGCTCGAGCGGGCGGGGCTGGACGTCAATCCCACCACGGGTAGCTGGGACCGCCACGCGCCCTTCGTCCTGTCATTGAAGAAGGCCCTCATCGACCCCTCGCCGGAAGAGGACGACGCCCAGGATTCGGAGCCCTCCCAGGGCTTCGCGCTGCCGCAGCCCTTCTGGCCCAGTGCATTGGGTTTGTCGCAGGACCGAGAGGTGGCGTTCCTGCGAGCGCTCACCGGTGCCGAGCCGCTCCTCGCGCTGCTCTACCTTCCGGAGCGTCGGGAGACGGCGGACTGGCTTCAGGCCACCTGGGAAGGGGTGATGGGCTGGGCCTACCGCTCCGCGCAGCGCTTCGTCTGGACGGGGCGTGGGGAGAACGGGGCCCCCGCGGTTGTCCGAGGTTCGTCCCACTTGCTGCATGGGTATCTCAAGCCCTCGCTGCTGGACTCGGAGGGGCCCCGGCTGCGTGACGCGCCCCATGCCCTCAACCTCATCGCGCTCCAGCGAGACAGAGAGGCACCCGTCGACCTGTCGCGCCTGCTGGCCGCCTGGCCGGGACCCATCTTCGAGTTCGATGCCACGGCGATTGCTGGGGGTGGGGTGCCCGTGTCCCAGTTGTTGTTGATGGTGGGAGGCAAACCCGCGCTGGCGACAGAGGCGGTCGTGTCGGAGCTGTCTCCATTGAAGCTGGTGTTGTGGAGTCGCGAGGCCAGCGCTCAGGGGGCGGCCCAGGCGATGAACTCGTGGGGAGACCTCCTCACGCGGACACCGCTCTCCCGGTTCAAGGGCAGCAACGAAAGCAGCACGTCACTCTCCCTCAAGGCCCGGCTGGCGCAGTGGCTCCTGGTGAGGAATCCCGAGGCCTCGCTCCAGTTCGAGCAGCACCGGATCGAGGTCCTGGACGATGAAGGTGACGAACAGGAGGTGATTCGCACGGACCTGCATGTGGAGGGGCAGGGGACGTTCGAGGTAGAGACGCTGGTGGGCAGCGGCCCGATGGAGTCCTTCTACCACCGGAAGATCTTCTCCCGTCGCAAGCCGGACGAGCCCTTCTCCCTGGTGGTCCCTGGCGAGGCGCTGCTGTGGGCTGGCCCCTTCCTGGCGGATATCGCCCACCATCTGGGCGAGGGAGGCTCGGTGCTGGTGCCCGTCGCGGGAGCCGCCTTCGCCTCGCTCGAGGCGCGTGCGCTGGTGGAGAATGCCTCGGAGGTGAAGGACCCGGAGGAGGCGGCCCGGCTCGAATCTCCGGTCGAGAAGTCGGAGCGCCGCGACGACGCGTTGCCGCTACTGGACGACGTGGCTGGCTATGCCTCCGTCAAGGAGCGGATCCGCCGCGATATCGTATGGCCGGAGCAGCGCGGGGCGCTGCTGCGAAATGTCTCCCGGGCCTCGGGGATTCTCTTCTTCGGGCCCCCTGGCTGCGGCAAGTCGCTGCTCGCTCGTGCGATAGCGGGTGAGCTGGAGCAGGAGGTGCGGCTGCTCTCGCCTTCAGATCTGCGTGGCCCCTACGTCGGTTGGGGGCAGCGCATGATTCGCGAGCAGTTCGACTGGGTGGTGGAGCAGGAGAAGCGGATGCTCGTGCTCGATGAGCTGGACGCGGTCGCGCGCTCCCGTCGCTCGGGCGATATGCACAGTGACGAGAAGGCGGACGTCAACGAACTGCTGGTGCAGTTGGACCGGGCGGGCAGGTTGCGACGCATCATCGTAGGCACGACGAACTTCCTGGGTGCTCTGGATGAAGCAGTCATCCGGAGCGGCCGTTTCGGACGCTTCGTCCCCGTGCCTCCTCCGGACCTGGACGAGGCGGTGGAGATTGTCACTCACTACCTGAGTCGGCTGGCGCGAGCGGAGACCGCGGCCGCGGACCGTGTCCCCAGCGCCGTGGAGCTGAAGGCCATCTTGTCTCCACTGTTCGCGCGGAACCTGGTGGACCAGCGCTTCTTCTCGGGCTCGGACCTGGAGGCCGCGGTCACCGAGTCCTATCTGGGCTGCGCGCTGGGCAAGGCGCCGAGTCTGGAGCAGAGCCTGGGGCCGGTGCACCTGACCGTGGAGGCGCTCGCCGCCGCGTTGGAGCGTGGACCCCGGTCCGTCTCCAAGCGCTCCATCCAGCGGTTCCTCACGGAGACGCGACGTCACTGTGGAGCGAGCCTGGCGGATTTGCTGGCGGGACGGTTCGAAGCCCAGACGCGAGCACCCTGAAGGGCCTACCTCGAATCCAGGCGAAGGGAGCGGTTCTCGGGCGCTTCAAGGGGGCTCATTGTCGAACGAACAAGACATGTCCGCGTCATCCGTCGTGCGGCAACTGCTCTCGACACTGGAGCAGTCGTCTCTCCGCGAGGAAGCACGCTCCTTACGGCAACAGTTCGACCAACGAGGTTGGGCGGGGCTTGGTGCTCCGGACATCGCGCTGGTGGCGGCCCTGGTGGGGCGGCTGCAAACGTTTCCTCCCGCCGCGGTGGTCACTCCTGTGGCGCCGTTGCCCGCCGCTGTTGCGCTTGCTCGGGATGCGCCGGCACAACCCGAGGAGGTGGGGTGGAGCCCCTGGGAGAACGGCTCGGCATGGATTGACACCATTCCACGAGGGAGGGAGTGCCTGTCCCTGCTGGATGAACTCGCCCGGTGTGACGAGGCAGATGCGGCGCTCACCCTGTTGAGCCGCTTGTTCGTGGGGCATCTCCGATACGAAGCCCACGTGGTGGATGAGACGCAGCGGCTGGACTCCACGGCGGTCATCCGTCGACTCCGCACCATCGCTCGCCATGGCGACTTCATGGTGTCCCTGGCGGAGCTCGTCTTTCCCTACCCCCATGGCTCCAACTTCCAGCCCATCTTTCGCAGACATCCCTATGGACTCGTGGTGGCCATCGCGCCCGGATGGAATGCCTGCCAGTTCGCCTATCGGGAGGAGAAGGATGGAGGGACCCTCGTTCCCAGAACGCGTCAGATGGTGGGCTATGCGAGGGGCGGCGAGCTGCGTGACACCCTGTTGATATGGCTGCGCCGCATGAGCTTGCTCCGGCTGACAGGCGGGGAAGAGGTGGTGGAGCTGGTGCGGCGCGTGGAGTCCGCGTTGGGGCCGGACCCCGTGGAGGTGTCACGCCAATGGAACCCGGTGGCCCTCGCGCCCTCGCTGTCGACGCCTCCGGGTGTTACCTGGGACCGGCTCCTGGACCATGAGCGGCGCGCGTTCCTGCAAGAAGACCGTGGTGCGCCCGGTCAGCAACCCCGGCTCTGGTGGGGATTGGAGCGGGTGCTGCGCATGGCCCTTCCCTTCACCCTGGCCCACAAGCAGGCGAGGCTGTGCTACCGAGGCTATGACCTCGAGGCCCCCACTTCGCCGGAGGTCGCGAGCCGGAGTGGGAAGAGCTGGTTTCGGCGGCTCACCCTGAAGCTGGAGCTTGTCTTTGACGACGGGAGGGCGCTGCCTCTTTCCCTTCCCGTCGGAGTGCCGGAGGTGGATGACCAGGGACGGATGCTCCTGGATGGCCTCTGGTATCGGTGGGTCCCCAGGGTGTTTGGCAAGGGACTGCTGAGCGCAGGAGATGCGAGAGTCCAGGAGCCGTCCTTCGACGAGGGGTTCGAGGAAGAGGTCGAGGAGGAGTCGCCAATCCCGGAGCAGGGCGCGGCCCCGGAAGGGGCGGGGCCCGAACCTGAACTGGAGTCACCCCTGGAGTTGCTGAAGGAAGAGGGGCTTGCGCCTTCCGTACTCAGGGCCTCCCGGGACCCCGTGGCCATCGGGTCGCTGGCGGGCGGAAGTCTCTGCGCGTTCCTCGAAAGCGCGACGTACCGGAAGCTGATGGGCATCAGCATGCGGCTGGCATCCTATGAAGATGACGCCCATGAGCTTCCTCGGAGCCTGCCGGCCCTCCTGCGCGGTGTCGTCGGGCGTGACGACCGACTGCTCCTGGTCAGCAAGGTCTTCCTCAAGGCGGTCCTGGAGCCCGCGCCGGGGATGACGACACCGGAGGAACTGCTCCCCATCCTGCGGCACGCCGTCGCGACGGACGCCGGCACCGCACCCGCGTGGGCCTGTCCCGACGTGTCAGCGGACCTGCGTCCGGGGGCGTGGGTCCCGGTCGAAGTGGCTCGTCTCACTCCGGGGGGAGACCTCTCGGTGCCTCTCCGGAACGCGACGGGGGTGGTTCGGCTGGGAGTCTCGATGGAGTCGCTGCCTCAGGTGAATCCGCGAGCTGGGGGCACTGGAGGCCTGGGGACGCGGGGCTGGATTGCGCGGGGACTTTCCCACTTCGCCTCTCTGCCAGCGGGCCGGCTGCGGTCGGCCGCGCAGGTCGCGCTTCAAGCACGCCCACTCTCCGAGGGACTTCGCGTGGTCTCCGTCCACGGCCCCCGGTTGTGCGCCCGGTGGACGATGGAGGCTCCGCCGCCACCCGAGAGCAAGGTGGTCCGCGCTCGCGAATTCAGCGTCAGGATTCCCGGGTTGATGCAAAGCGAAGGTGTCGTCGCGCACCGCGTGCTGCTGTCGCGGGGGGCCTGCGTGAAGGCCGGAGATGCATGGCTGGAGGCGGAGCGGTCGCTCTGGGCCCAGCTCGCGGGTACCCGACCGAGGACGACGAGCCTCCACGAAATGAACATGTGGAGCCTCGCCGCCAATGTCTTCACGTTCACGCCGAAGAAGCCCACGAAGGATGAGGCGGAGGAGGAAACCATCCTCCCGCTCCCCTCGCTGAAGCTTCCCAAGGCCGTGGAGCGCTGGTTCGTTCCGCCCGGTGTCCACGGACAAGTCCTCGACATCCATGAGGAGTTGGAGCGGGACAAGTCGGGCGAAGGGCTCGCGTGGCGAATCACGCTCGTCGTGGGCACCGAGGCTCCTTCCTTTCCCTGGAGCCATCTGGTCCTGCCAGATGGGCGGGTGCTTCCCTTCCAGGAAGGCTTGAGGCGGGAGGATGCTCCGTATCAGGAAGATGGTGCGCCCGCGCAGCTGGTCATCGAGGACCCGACCCTCGCGGCCATTTCTCCCTCGGACGTGTGGTTCGATGGGGTGACGGGCGAACTGCTGGAGCGGGCCACCGCCCACGTGGGCACCTGTTTCGTGCTCCCCGCGACGCGCGACGTGCTCGTCGGACCCGACCTCCAGCTCCGGTTTCGCGCCCGCGATGGAGAGGGCATTCCCGCGAGCGCTGAAGCGCCAGCGTTGTCCGCCATGGAGCGTCTGTGGTGGACGGCGGCTCGTCCCGAGGACTCGGCGAAGCTGGCGGAGGTCGAACGGGCCTGGGCGGGTGATGTCCCTCCTTTTCTTCCCCGCCTCGCGGAAGTCCTGGAGGCCGCCGACATCGCGCCGCCTGACTGGATGAAGACGAAGTCGACGCGCCAACCGGGAAAGGGGCGGGCCGCGAAGCTGGAGTCCTTGACCATGTCCCGCGTGCGGCAATGGACCACGGGCTATGCCAAGGAAGACGACGCGCCCGTCAGGTGGTCCTGCTGGTGTGGCCGGACGCACGGGCGCAGGCGCGCCTTCGAGCCGTGCGAACCCGGCTCCTGGGGCTGTGGCACGCCCGTCGTGTTGCGCCCTCCGACGCAGGAGCGGCGGGCCCTGCCGGCCTTGGGACTCTGTGAGCCGGTACTCCATCCTTGGAGGATGGAGAGCGCGGCCTGTCTGCTGGGACTGACTCTTCCCGAGTTGAAGGCGCAGCAGGTCCGGGTGGGCGCCGTGGTGCTGGGAATCCTCATGCGTCAGGCCTTGCGAAACGGGGCTCCAGGTGCCGCCGGACGAAAGCGTCTGGAAGGGCGGCTGTCCGCCGCCGAGCGCGAAGCCCTGCTGCGAGGTCTGGAGACCCTGGAGCACGACGTGGCCACGGGGAGCGCGGACCTCGTGGGTCGGTTCTTTCTCTCCAGCCTGGCGGTCCTGCCCAATACCTTTCATCCCACGGGGCTGCCGCCTGGGGCACCGGGGCTCGTGAAGTCTCCGTTGACGGAGGCGTACCACCGGGTGCGTTTCGCATCGAACAGGCTCGTGGCCCTGCGCGCTTCAGGCGCCCGGCTCGTGATTGAAACGGCGCGGGCTTCCTTCCACGAGGCCGTCGCGGCCCTGTTTGGCCCGATGGACCAGGGAATGCATCGGGACGAACCCACGAGCCTCGCGGGCCTCATCACGCGCCTCTGGCCCCTGACGAGAGCGCCGGGGCTGCGCTCCGTGGTCCCAGGGCTCTTTCGCATGGAGGGCAGCCCGGTAGCGGCCGGCTTCGACGGCGCCTTCATCGAACGGGGGGTCGAGCGGCTTCCCCACGTCCATGAGCTCCTGTCACGAGCTTCACCCGCCGAGGTTCGTACCGAGACGCGGGTTGAGGAAGACCCCGACAGCGACGACGAGGGGTGGGACGAGTCACCTCGTGATGGCATCGAGGTGGTGAGGCTACGGATGGCTCCGACCTCGCCAGGGGTGAGCACCATCGGCATCTTCTCGTCGGAGCAGGCCCTCTTCCTTCCACCGTTGCCATCGCCCGCATGCGAGCCTCTCTCGGCGGAGTTCTGGGAGGAGCGCGCCGCGCGAGAGCGCCTGCTCCGGCTTCATCTGCCTCGCTTGATGGGCCTCGTGGGGGCGTTCTCCACGTCGGACGCCGAACAGGTGGACGCGGGGCGGGAATCGCCTGATGCGCAGAGGATGCCTCCTGGAAGCGTGGGGACCGTGGCGCTGAGGGAACTCATGGGGGCGTTGATCCTGCGGGAGTCACGGCCCCTGGACCTCTGCCGCCTCCTCGAAGCCAGGCGGCCCACCCCGCTCGTCGAGGATGGGGCGCGGGCCAGCGTGTGGGTCGAGGAGCGGGTGCGGCGTGCCTTCCCGGGAGAGGGTGCATGGCTGCGGACCGCGCATCGCTTGTTGGCGCGTGCGTTGGCGGGCTGGTGGAAGTCTCGTCCTCGCGAGGGCGCCCCCTCGGGATGGTCCTGGGCGCCGCCGGACCAGAAGGGGGCCGCTGGAGGCCGCCGCTTCGTGCCCCCGCTCGCGTCCGCCGCCTGGGCTCGATGGCCAGGCATGGAGGCGGCCACGACACCCGTCCGCTTCCTCGTGGCGCATGCAGGACTCCCCGTGGAGGGTGTCTGGAGTCCGGTCCTTCTGAGGGCCCTGGGGCTGGAGGCCGGGGCGGTCCCCATGGGGACGGAGCTTCCCCAGACGCAGCCGACCCTGGTGGTCCCAGTGCCTCCGGCAGGGGCTGCTCCAGTGGTATCGCCGCATCCCGAGGAGATCCTGGTGGCGACCCCGTTGTTCGTGCCGCCTCCCATCCCGCCAGTGGGTGACGTGGACGAGGTTTCCCTTCTGGAGGTCACCATGGCGGCCTGGCTGGGCGACAACACGGGGCTTCTCCCCGAGGTGTCGCTCCTCTCCACATCAATGGATGTCTGGCTGAAGCGAGGGCGGGTCTCATGAGCACGGGGTCGATGGACGGAGCGACGTTGGTCTCGGCGGGGGAGTTGCGCACGGACGTCCTGGAGATCTTCCAGGCCGAGGCGCGCATGGAGCTCCTGTTGTCGGCGCCGGGTCTGCTGGCACAGCCTCCGCATGGACACGCGGCCCTCGCGAAGGAGCCGCATGCGGCCCTCCCCGCCAAGGCGACGCATGCGCATCGTCAGGCGCTCCTGGAGGCGTTCGGTGGACAGTTGGATGGACTTCCCCAGACGACGGAATGGGAGTCGAGAATCGGGGAGTGGGTTCGCAAGCTCTCCGCCGCCGAGGCTCGCGTTCTCCACCATCAACCAGGTCCCCTCTTCAGCCGGCTCATCAGCCGTCCGACGAGCAGCCTCGTCCCCATGGGGCCCATCACGCGGGGCACCTTGCTTCGGCCTCCGGGCGCGGAGCTGGAGCTGACGCTCACGGGCGCGATGCATGAGCGGGCCCGGGAATGGTTCCGGTTGCGCGCGGCGGAGTCGGAAGACATCTCGAAGGAGGTCCAGGCGCTGCTGGAGAACTCCTGGGCTGGAGGGATGATTGGGGCGGAGGACCTGTATCTCAAGGTCCTCTCGGAGTTCTTCCTGGAGATGCTCCAGGGCGCCGACCTGACCGACAGCAATCCCCTGCTGGACGTGATGACGACGTTCCAGCGGGCGGCCTATCAGCAGGCCAAGGGCATCCTGAGGCGCTTCGGAGGCGTCTTCCTGGCGGACGTCGTGGGTCTGGGAAAGACATACATCGCCATGGCCCTGTTGCGGTATCTCCAGGACACGATGGACCGCCACGCGCTGGTGATTGCACCGCCCACCGTGTGTCCGACCTGGCAGGCCCTCGCCGACGATTTCGGAGTGAACCTCCGCACGCTGTCCCATGGAAAGCTGGAGGATCTTCCCAAGTACAGCCAGCGCCAGGTGCTCGTGGTGGACGAGTCCCACAACTTCCGCAACCCCGCGACGCGCCGCTATGAGCGAATCTGGGAGTGGCTGCATCCCAACAACGTGCCTTCGCGACGGCAGGTGTTGCTGCTCTCCGCGACGCCCCAGAACAACAGCCCCCGGGACGTGATGCAGCAGTTGAAGCTCTTTCCGGAGAACTTCACTCGGCTGCCCTTCCCAGGAGAATCCCTGGAGGACTACTTCAAGGCGGTGGAGGCCGGAAAGGAGTCCCTCACCAACGTCCTCCAGCACGTCGTGGTGCGCCGCACCCGCCGCTTCATCCAGAACCACTACCGCGACGCGAAGCTCCCGGTGAAACGGCCTGCTGGGGGATATGACTGGGTTCCCATCCGTTTTCCGAAGCGAGTCTCGGGACCAGAGCAGTGTCTGCGCTACCGCATCGAGGACACGTACGGCACCGGTCTGTACGAGCGAATCATCCAGGTGCTGGGTAGCATGGAATACCCGCTCTACGGGCTGGCCGCCTACGTGCTGGAGATGCACCGCGACGATTCCCGCATGGTCGGCTTCCGGCAGGCGGGACAGAGCCTTCGAGGCTTGTTCAAGGTGCTGTTGCTCAAGCGGTTGGAGTCCAGTGAAGCCGCGTTCCGTGCCTCGCTGGAGCGACTCCGGACCCGGCTCCGGCGTTCCCTCTCGAATCTCCAGGAGGGCTTCGTGCTGGTCGTCGCGGAAGTGGAGGACGAAGGCGAGTCGACCCCGGGAGGCGACCAGATGCCCTCGGGGATGTTCCATGTGGACCGGCTGCGCAACGCCCTGACGGCGGACCTGGACCGGGTGGACGAACTCCTGGGGGCCATGCATCAGCAGACCTCGGCGGCGGATGCGAAGCTCGCGCGCCTTCGGGCCTATCTGGCGGCACGTCCTCCCGGCGAGCACCGCACGCTCATCTTCACTCAGTTCACCGACACGGCGGAGTTCCTCCACGCGCACCTCCAGCAGGGGCATGGTGTCGTCGAGATGGTGACGGGGAGCAGCGGAAACGTCCGGCGGATTGCTCAGCGTTTCGCGCCCCGGGCCAATCCCGTGCGGGATGGCTCCGCGGTGCCGAAGGGGGAGCAGATCGACCTGCTCATCTCCACGGACGTGCTCAGTGAGGGCATCAACCTCCAGGATGCCGACACTCTCATCAACTACGACCTTCATTGGAATCCCGTGCGGCTCATCCAGCGCGCGGGACGTATCGACCGCCTGGGAAGCCTGAACGAGGAGATTCACATCTCCAGCTTCCTGCCGGAGCGGGCCCTCGAATCCAACCTGGGGCTCGAGCAGGTGCTCCGGCGGCGCATCCAGGAGTTCTTGAAGGTCTTTGGTGAAGACAGCCACATCCTTCCACTGGAGGAGCGGCCCGATGTGGACGGTGTCCTGGACATCTATGCCGGAATGGCCCTGGAGAAGGCTGAAGCACAGGACGAGATGGATGCGCTCGGCCGCCATGCCGAACGAATCCTGACCATCCAGCAGACGGAGCCCGCCCGCTATGCGCGAATCCGCGCCCTGCGTCCTGGACGCCGGGCGGCGACGCAATCCCGCCTCCCGGGAGTCGTTGCCACACGGTTGGGTTGGTACTGGGCCTTCTGGCGCGAACAGGATGAAGGGGGCATGGAGCGCATCGCCGATGTCGCTGGACTGGACCTGCTCTTCAATCATTCCCAGAAAACGGATGTGCAGGAAGGAGAGCGGGTTGTCAGGTGTCGGCAGCGCGCGAGCCTGCTGGCGGAAGAGGGGCGGCGGCTCTTCTCCAGTCTGGCGGAGAATGTTCGAGCACAGAGGCAGAAGCCGGCGCTGAATATCAATGAGGAGTGGGTCCTCTCCTCGGTCGACGCCCTGCGCAAGGGGAGTGATGAAGCACGGCTTGCGACCCTGGAGGCCATGCGTCAGTGGATCCTTGCCGGTCAGTACAAGCCAAGCCTGCGTCTGGCCGCCGCCCGCTGGCGCAAGGAACAACTGATGGGCGAAGCGCTCTTCCAGCAGATGGAGGCCATGCTCCGCTTCCCGCTCAAGAACGAAGTTCTTGGTGACGAAGAGATGGTGGGGGTTGTCGTGGGGGAGGACCCCGGCGAGGCGTGAAGGCGCGGCGGCGCGCCATGACGCCCGTGCCTCGATGCAATACCTCCTGAGGGGGATGTCCATCCCCGGTGCCTTCGGGTGTCATCCGCGGAGATGAGGCGCATCGCTCGTCGATGCGCTGGCGGCTGTCTTCAGGGGCCATCCATGAGAGCATTGGGAGTTCTTGCGCTGCTGCTGGCGAGCGGCTGCGCGTCGACCCGTGTCGTCCGTCTGGATACGGGAGGGGGCAAATCAATCGCATATACGCCCATCGAGACAGAGCCTGTCGAGATGGACGAGGAGGAGTTCAAGGGTGCCGTCGCGCGGCTCGTGCCCGACCTGCGCCTGGACGCCGTGTTCAAGGAGGTCGACCAGGAGGATCGTCGCTCCTCGAGCGTGTCCCACGGGAGCGGCGGCGACGGAGCGCTCGGGCGGGCCGTCTCGTCGACCCATGAGCGCATCTGTCATCGGCAGGAGGACCCGATGGGCTGCCTGGGCATGATGACCGGTGGGCTCACGCTGGGGCCGATGGAGCGCAGGATGCTCGCGCTCTACTTCGCGTTCGATGGCGCCTGGGATGACATCGAGGAGGACCTCCGCGACACGGTGAATGTCGCGGCCCTGCGGGGCCTGGTGACGACGATGTCCGGGACGGCACTGAAGACGTTGGTGGCTCCCGAGCCCATGACGAAGCCCATCTCGCTCGCCTGGGCAGCCTCGTTGATTGCGTATCTCGGGACGGAACCCGTCTGGAAGCTCGGGCAGGGCTTCTCGCGGCTGGTGGAAGAGTCCCGGGACGCGGCGAGCTTCGAGGAGCTGGAGCGCGTCGGACATCGCTTCGGCAATGTGCTGGGCGACAACGGAGCCCGAGTCCTGGTGGTGGTCTCTCTGTCAGTGCTCGGCGGGAGGAATGCCATGACGACGCGGGGACCGAAGATGCCGGGTTTTGCTCAAGCCGCGATACGCGCCCAGACGGAAGCGGGCTTTCAGCTCGCGGGAGCCCTGTCCGGAGACGTCCGGTCGATTGCACTCACGTCCGGAGGAGAGCTGAAAGTGATGCTCGCGCCAACGGCGGTCGCCGCGGTCGCGATGGGACCTGGGGCGGCTCCCATGGGGACGGTGGGTGGCATCCAGGGGGACGCGGAAGGGGCGGTGCACCCCATCTGCGCGGGCAAGGGCACGGCCGCTGAATCGGATGGCGGCCCGTGGGCACAGCGCTGCCAGGAACTCTTCGGCAAGGGGGGGATGCGCCCGGAGGACCCAGCGAACCTGATTCGAATCAAGGGACATCGAGGGTCCCACCCGGAGGCCTACCATGCGCGGGTCTTCGAACTGCTGGACGACGCGACGCGAGGTTGCCGAGATATCGCCGGGTGTCGGGGCGCGTTGACGCGCGAACTCGCCCGGATTGCTCGGGAACTCGTCACGAAGGGGACGGAGCTGCGGACGCTCGTTACGTCGGATGCCGAGGAGTAGCGGGTGGAGCGACGCTTCCTCAAGAGCCTCACGGATGTGGAGTTCACGCGCGACGCGCGATTCGCGAACCCGTGGGAGTGATTGCGGGGTGAGGAGCATCGCGTGGCCAACGCTCGGCCTGTCACGTAGCGGAAGGTCGCCTGTTCCCGAGGGGCAGGGGGCCGGCTCGCATGGACTCGCTGGGTACGCTGGACGCCTCATTCACGGAGGCGTTCATGCGACGAGCGGCGTGTCTGTTGAAGGCGTGTGTCCTGCTGATGCTCGGGTGTGGTGGCGTGGAAGAGCGAGTGCTCGCGGCACCAGACGAGGGCTCCTCGGCGGAGACTTCGGAGGCGGCGCTGGATTTGGGCCTCGTCCTCGTCACCTGTCCGGTGGGAACGAGTCAGGCCTTCTACTCGCCGGGGCTGAAGCCCACGCCCCAGGATGTCACGGTGTCGGGTCCAGCGACCTTCAGCAATTGCGTGACGGTGCTCGGCGCCCCGGTGACGTCCGGCACGACCAACCTGGCGCCGGTCGTGGTGCGGGACCTTTCGTGCGTGGCCCTCCTGCAGCCCTCGTCGGTCACCCAGACGGTGACGTGGAACACGGGGGAGTCCTCGACGCTGGTTCTCACCCAGCTCCTCTTGGACGTGCAAGGCACGCTGACCGTCTTGACGCGGACGGGCACCGTCGCCTCCGGGAAATTCGTCGGCGCGACCGCGGTCCGGACCATCACCTATGTCACCCTCGACCTGGAAAATGGCTGCACGTCCCCCGAAGGGCTCACCTCGCTCTCCGGCCCCACGACGCTCACCCTGACGAAGCTGCTCTGAAGCCGCTGGGCGCGTGAGTCGGTGTCGTGGTGGCGCGCTCATGGCCTCACCACCGGACGGAACCACGGTGGCCTGTGGCGAACCCGAACGACGGAGTCGGAGCGCGCGGACCTGGTGGCGTTCCTCAAGAGCCTCACGGATGTGGAGTTCACGCGCGACGCGCGGTTCGCGAACCCGTGGGAGTGATTGCGGGGTTGGCTGCGGGGTGAGGAGCATCGCGTGGCCAACGCTCGGCCTGTCGCGTAGCGGAAGGTCGCATGTTCCCGTGGGGCAGGGGGCCGGCTCGCATGGACTCGCTGGATACGCTGGACGCCTCATTCACGGAGGCGTTCATGCGACGAACGGCGTGTCTGTTGATGGCGTGTGTCCTGCTGATGCTCGGGTGTGGGGGCGTGGAAGAGCGCGTGCTCGCGGCACCAGATGAGGGTTCCTCGGCGGAGACTTCGGAGGCGGCGCTGGATTTGGGCCTCGTCCTCGTCACCTGTCCGGTGGGAACGAGTCAGGCCTCCTACTCGCCGGGGCTGAAGAACACGCCCCAGAATGTCACGGTGTCGGGTCAGGCGACCTTCAGCAACTGCGTGACGGTGCTGGGTGACCCGGTGACATCGGGCACCAGCAGCCTGACGTCGGGCGTGGTGCAGGGCTTTTCGTGCGGGGACCTGCTGCTGCCCAGGACGGTCACCCAGACGGTGACGTGGAACACGGGGGAGTCCTCGACGATGGTCTTCACCCAGCTCCGCGTGGGCGTGCAGGACACGCTGTCCGTCTTCACGCTGACGGGCACCGTGCTCTCTGGAAAGTTCGTCGACTCGATTGCGGTCCGGACCATCACCTATGTCACCTTGGACTTGGAGGATGGCTGCGCGTCCCCCGAAGGGCTCACCTCGCTCTCCGGCCTCACGACGCTCACCCTGACGAAGCTGCTCTGAATCCGCTGGGCGCGTGAGTCGGTGTCGTGGTGGCGCGCTCATGGCCTCACGACGCCGCACTCGCGCGCTGCTGTGTCCGTTCCGACAGGCCGGGCGTGGACGTTGGTGTCCGACATTTCCCGTGCGAGGTGCGGCACACCGCCCCGTGCTCGCGGGGAGGTGTGAGCGTCTCCCAGCGTCCCTTGTCGTATTTCGCGGATGGGCGTGTGCGCGGTGGCTCCCTATCTCGGCAACGGAAGCGTTATCGGGAGCGGCAATGCGCAGAAGTCTGTCGGCGGCGGTGGTGGTCCTTCTTTCCGCACTCGCCCTCACCTCGACCTTTGATGTGTCGGCGGAGAGTGGCGAGGAGGGGCATGAGCCCCGGGAGCCCGGGGCGGCTGTGGCCCCGCCGCGCTCCGACAGCCCGGGGCCCGTCGTCGTCACCTGTCCTGTCGGCATCACCCAGGCGTCGTACCTGCCGGGGCTCAGCGAGGTGACGAAGGACGTGACGGTGGCGGGGGCCACGACGTTGAGCAACTGTGTGACCATCCCCGCGTCCTCGGTGGTGTCCGCGCGCCTGCCGCTCGACTCGAGCCTGCTCGCGGGCTACTCGTGCGCGGACCTGCTGACGCCGCGCACGGTGCGCCAGGTGGTGACGTGGAACACGGGTGAGACGTCCACGCTGGTGTTCAGTCAGTCGCGGGAGCTGGCGCAGGGGCCGCTGACGGTCTTCACGCTGACGGGCACCGTGGAGTCGGGCGCCTTCGCGGAGGCCACGGCCATCTGGACGGTGACGTATCTCAACTCGGACATCGAGAAGGGCTGTGCGTCGCCGGGCGGGCTCATCTGGCTGAGCGGGCCGTCCACGCTCGAGCTCATCCGCACGATGACGTGAGTCGTTGGCCGAATCAGGAGGGTGCTCATGCGTGCGACGTCATGGGGTGTGAAGGGGCTCGTGCTCGTCTGGCTCTGTGGGCTGCTGGCCTGTGGGGACGGAGGAGGACGCCAGGGCCGTGGGACGCTGGAGGGACAGGAGTCCGGAGGCATGACGATTGAGCGGCCTCCGGAGAAGGTGCTCATCACCTGTCCCATCGGACACGGCGAGGCGAAGTACGGAACGGGGGTGAAGGTGTCGCCTCGGGACAGCGCGGTGTCGTTCCAGGCGACGGTGAGCAACTGCGTGACGGTGCTCGGCTCGGCGGTGACGTCGGCGACGCTGGGCTCGGAGGCACCGAGCCTGGTGCGAGGCATCTCCTGCGCGGACCTGGCGAGAGCCGGAGCAGGACGGCAGGTGGTGACGTGGAACACGACGGAGACGTCCACGGTGCTGATGAGCCAGTCGCACGTCTCCGTGCAGGACGCGACGACGCTCGTCACGCAGACGGGGAAGGTGCTGTCCGGGAAGTTCCAGGGCGCCACGGCGGTGCGGACCACCACGTTCCTGAGCACGGACATCGACAATGGCTGTCGCTCCGATGAAGGCCTGACGTTCCTGAAGGGGCCGGCGACCTTCAGCGTGACGTACCCCTGAGGCCTCCTGCTGCGCGCGGTGGGTGATGCATTGCATGATGGCTCCAGCCCGCTGCCCGAGCGAGGAGCCGCATGTCCGACCCCCGTGAGTTCCAGAGCAGGCCCCTCGACAGGTTCCTGGAGAAGCGCCCGCCGCTGGACTGTCTGGGGCAGTGGGATGAGACCGTGCATGACGCGTTCCTGTTGAGCGGTCGGCTCGACACGCCCGCGGAGAAGGCATGGCTGAAGGAGACGTTCCTCGCCCTGCGCCAGCGGGCCTGCGCGGACCTGGTGGCGTTCCACGACGAGCTGATGGTGACGCCGTATGGAGGGACGGACGTCGTGTGCCCGGAGGGGTACTCGCCGTGGCGGGTGGAGTTTGGCCTGTCGCTGTTCCCGAAGCGGGAGCAGGGCTTCGCGCGCTTCGAGTGCGTCGTGGAGTTCAGCCTGTACGAGACGTGTCCCGATGCCTTTCGCGTGCTCGAGGTGTTGCCGGAGGCCGGCGCACAGGTGAAGGCGTGCGCGGAGCAGCGGGGCTCGCTCCAGCTCGAATCGTTGCGCCAGGCGCGGCTCGTGCTGCCGATGCCCAAGGCGCGGCGGGCGGCGGAGGTCGCGGTGGAGTTCTATGGGAAGCCGGGCCCGCGGCCCTCTCTCCACGACGCGGTCCGCACGTGTGTGAAGGCGGAGGCGCTCGGAGACACGGCGGCATGCTGGCGGCTGGACGCGTCCGCACCGAGCCGCGTGCCTGGCGCGGAGAGCCACTCGCTCGCTGTCATCCTCGCCGTCAGGCCGGACGCCCCGGCCATCCAGGCCGCGGGGAGCCTGCTGGCCTACAGCCAGGAGAACTGGCTGGACGCCATCGTGGGGGACCACTGGCGGAAGTTCCTGAGCTCCGTGCGCGAGTTCCAGGGGAGCGGCGCGCCCGCGGAGGCCTATGGCGAGTGGATGGACATCCTCGTGCCGCCCTCGACGGGAGCTCGAGTCGCGGCGGAGTGATGGGCTGAGCTCGTCCCTGATGACGCGGACCATCGGCTGATGACAGCCGTCATCAGGGTGCGCTGCGCTGGCGTCATCCTCGGGCCCGCGCCTCTTTGGAAAATCGATGGGTTGTCTGTCGCTCGCCTCGTCGCGAGGGCTGGCACACGCGCTGCTATGGGGTCCTGGGTCGCATCAATCCGCCTCTCATCCCCCGAGGGTCTCGTCATGAGCATCGCTCCCCTGCACAACGCCGCCACGCCTGTCTCTCGTCCCAGCGCCTCGCCTCTTCGCAGCGGCGGCGTGGAGTCCTCCTCCTTCAGTCCGTCGGTGGGCTCGGGCGTGAAGCTGGCTCCCGGCCTAGCCGCGCTCCAGCAGGACGGCTTCGACCTGGGCAGTGGGGGAAAGGCGCATCTGGGCAAGCTGCTGGAGAGCACCCTGTCGGTGATGAACACGCTCGTGCAGGTGATGTCGCAGATCGCCGAGAAGGGCGGCGTGCAGGCGCCCCAAGGTTCCAAGGGCACGTCCCAGGGGTCGTGCTTCGGTGACAGTGGCTTCTCTCCGCAGGCGTCCTCGGGACGGCCTCCCCTGGACCTGAATCCCAGCCCGGTGGCTCCCAGCGCGGCGGCGAGCCCCAGCGCGGCGGCGAGCCTTGGTGCCGCGCCGAGCGTCGAGGGCGGGAAGAAGCTGGGTGGCAACCTGCCTCCGGGCCTGGAGAAGCTGCGGAGCACCATCGAGTCCGCGGCGGCCAAGACAGGCGTGCCCGCGGAGATGCTGGCCGCGCAAATCTGGCAGGAGTCGCGTGGCAACCTGGATGCCATTTCCACCAACGGCGGCAATGGCCTGACGGACACCGGCCTGATGCAGGTGAACCCCAACACCTTCAAGGAGCTGCAGGCGAAGCACCCCGAGCTGCAGGGGAAGAACCTCTCCGACCCGGAGACCAACATCCTCGCGGGCGCCTGCTACATGAAGGACATGAAGGAGCAGTTCGGAGGTTGGGACCTGGCGTTGCGCGCCTACAACTCCGGGCCGAACGGCGTGGACCGCAACAACGCGAACGCGATTCCCGCCGGCACGGGCGACGCGACCTACGTGACGAAGGTGAAGGACTTCATGAACACCCTCTCCACGGGCGAGGGCACGCTTCCGGCGTGAGCGGCTCCCGCCCACCATTCCACGCACCCCTGACACGCGAAAATGACAGGGGTGCGCTCGCGACTTTCCCCCGGGATTCTCGTTCATCGGGTGTGCGGCTTGAGTGACATCGGATTTCACCTGTCAATCGGCTGCATCTACTCAGCGTGAACCAGGGACACGCCTGGTCGACCGCCCTGGCGCGGTCGTCTGCAACGGGAGAACGACGGAATGAAGTCCATCAATGGATGGTGGGGTGCGGTGCTTGTCTCGGGGCTCATCGGCTGTGGGCAGGAGGCGCACGAGCCCGCGCCGGAGCAGGCGGAGATTCGTGCCGCCGAGCAGGAGGCGCGCTTCCTCACGCCGCCTGCGGGCTGTACGGAAGTCACCGTGGGTGAGCTGTTCAACGGCATCGAGCTGACGCCGGTGCAGTACGAGCGGCAGCCGACGTTCCGTGGCGACCTGTCGAGCATCGGAGGCGTGCAGCGGGACGAGGTGCGCATCCGCCTGGACATGAACACGCAGCCGGGGCTGTACGACTTGTCGCAGGGCGGGGCGAACACCTTTACGTGTGAGCAGTGCGTCTTCGGTTACCAGGACATGGGTTCGACGGCGCAGAAGCTGTTCGTCGCCGATTCGGGGGCGCTGCTGCTCGCGCTGCAGGTGTCGCCGCAGCAGACGGTGGGGGCGCTGTCGAACGTGGTGCTGCGCGAGTCGGTGCTCGCGACGCCCACCTCGGGCCCTTACACGGGTTCGTCCGTGGTGTCGGGTGGCGAGTGCCGGTGGATTCGCTTCGCGACGTGGAACACGGTGCGTCCGGGCGGGTGTGATCCGCGCGAGGGTTCGCTGACGTCGAACGTGCCGGACACGGCGTGTGTCGCGGACGACTACGCCGCGACGGACGGCACGCTGCAGCGCGCGCTGGGGACGAAGACGCAGGGCGAGGCCTGCACGGCGACGTCCGCGGAGAGCGAGTACGCGTTGACGACGACGGACTGCGAGCAGGGCTTCGCGTGTACGGACCTGCTCAGCGACAACGCGCAGTGCCTGAAGACGTGTGACTTCATGGCGCCGACCCCGGGGTGCCCCACGGGCACGGTGTGTGGCGTGTATGGCCTGTGCATCGAGCAGTCGGTGCTGGAGCCGATTGGCTTCGCGTTCGATACGGCGCTGATTGGCGAGGCGTGCACGTCCACTTCCTTCACGGAGTTCTGTGGTGTGGAGGGTGCGCGTGGCACCTGCTTCGACGCGGATGGCGCGGCGGGCCCGGCGGTGGCGACGTGCCACCGCTACGCGCGAGCGCGCTCCGAGTGCGGAGCGGGCGAGGAGCTGGGCTACATCTACTACCCGCTGTCGGGTGGCGGTGGAGACCGGGGCTACGGCTTCTGCTACTTCGACGGTCGCTGAGGTCGGGTGACAGCTCCCCGTCCGGCATGTCGTCCGGGCGGGGAGGGCGCAGTGAGTACGTAGGGCCCATTCGCGCGCGACGGCGCGGATGAGCGCCATCGCACAGGTGTTGGCGCATTCTCGGTGCGTCCGTGGGAGCGCCGCTATAGTGCGCGCCGATGGCCTCCTTTGATGCCTTCATGCCTCTTGGGCTGCTCTCCTTGCTTCTCAGCGGATGCGCTGCTTCCACTCCCTCCGCCATCATCGCTCCGGACGCGGAGCTTGCGCGAGGGCCATGGTCGGAAGTGCCCGCCGTGGAGATGCCCACAGGAGACGCTTCCATCCCAATAAGCCTCTTGCAGGATGTGGCGGAGGCGATGTTGAAGCTCCCTGGCGCGAAAGCGTGCGACCCGGGAACGCGGCGCCCCATCGTGGGCTTGTCCACGGAGTACTGCGCGACGCTCTATGTAGCGGGCGGTCGCGACTCCCTGTCGTGGCGGGTGACTGAGCCCGTCCAAGGAAGTCACGACGCCTGCAATCCATTCTTCGCGGTGAAGGATGACGACCTCCCATCTCCGCAGGTGTGGGTTGTCGGTTACGTCCACAACCATGCATGCGCCGCGGCGCCCTCGTCGCAGGACCTCAGCGTCTGACCGACAGATGCGCTCAGGCCCTTTGTGGCCATGGCGGACGTGCGCCTGATACCCGGCAACCCCGTTCCAGCGGTCTTCAGGAATACCGCCATCGAGATGGCGTCGGCGCTGGTGGCGGAGCGTCAGGATGGGTCGCGCTTCTTCCTGCGCTATTTTCCAACGGGTGAGGTCCAGCAGTGGAGCGACATCAAGGCTCGATGGGTCACGCTGGGCATCTGCGCTCCGCGCAGCGCGCGCCCGCCTTTCCGGAGCATGGCGCCTCAATGCAGTGCTGGGAGCTTGCAGTTACTCCGTGACTAGGTGTGGGAAATGACCAAGGCCTTGATGCTGGCGGGGTGTGTCGCGGTACTGCAGGGATGTGCCACACGGCCTGCGCCCTGGAAGGGCGAGGTGCTGTGGCCGGACGAAAGCTCGTCCAGAACCGTGGTCGAGCCAATGGAGGCAGGTGCCGCGCTCGCCGCGGCGGGCGCCATCCGCGAGGTGGTGAGAACCAACCCGTTCCCCAACCTGTTCGCGGGATGTTCGAGCCCGGAGCAAGGTCTGGACGTTTCCGTCTTCGCGGGCCCGACCCCAGGCCTGTACTTCGTGGTCGTGGACCAACGGTTTCACCGTTGCGGCGGTCCGAGTGGACGCGTCCTCGATTGGTGGGAGGTCTATGCGGTGACGTCACAGGGCGTTGTGGTCGAGAAGGCCCCCACTCCGACTGGCGATGCCCCCGCTGATTCGTTGCCACCTGAGAAGTCTGTGCCTCCTCCCGAGCCCACTCCGGACAAAGAGGTTGCTCCACCTGCCTCGCTTCCTTCTCCTCACCCTGAGGCATCGACTGCTCCTTCGATGCCATCATCACCCGCCGTCCCGGAGGTGATTCCGCCGGCTCCTATGCAACCTCACCCGGAAAACAAATGACGGTGCTTTTCTGGGCGCCAGAGGTCGTCGGCAAGTTCTCGTAGAGGCACGACCAGCGTCATCCACGGGTCAGGCCCGCTTGCCGCGTGTCTCCAGGTACTGCCAGATTCCGGCGGCCAGGGCTCCGGCTGCGATGCAGATGGCAATGCCGATTCCCGAGTTGCCGAACGCAACCCCCAACACCACTCCGCCGAGCATTCCCCAGACAAGCCTGGTCGACATACCAAATCCTTTCCAAGGCCTTGGGCGAAGGGTTTGAGCTGCTTCTCCCCGAGGGAAGGCCATGAGATGGGCAGCCAACCCAAGCTAGGGGCCGAGGTGGAATGAGGCATCCCCGGGCCACTCGGGCCTCCCCTCATCACGGTGTCCGTTGAGAGGCGAGGAAGGCGACCAGGGGCCAGGTGAGATGCAGGAAGCCAAGCGAACGGCCTTCTGCCGCCGAGCGGGGATGAAAGAGGAATCGCCCGCGCCGGTGTGCAGAGGCGCTGCTACCGCGCTGGCGGGTACTTCTGGAGCTTTCGCTGGAGCGAGCGGCGGTGGATGCCGAGCTTGCGCGAGGCCTCGGAAATATTTCCCGCGCAGTCCGCGAGCACGCGATGGATGTGCTCCCACTCCGCGCGCGCCAGCGAGGGCGCTTCAAATGTCTCCGGCGCCGCCAGCGATGGCTCACCCGAGGCTCGCGCGAAGGCCGCGAGGATGTCGTCCACGTCCGCCGGCTTGGGCAGGTAGTTCACCGCCCCCAATCGAATCGCATCCACCGTCGTCGAGATGCTCCCATAACCCGTGAGGACGATGGCCTTCGTGGACGCATCCACCGCCAGCAGGTCCTTCACCACTTCCAAGCCACTGCGCCCCGGCATGCGCAGGTCCACCACCGCGTACTCCGGTGACTCCCGCCGCGCCGCCGCCAGCGCCTGGTCGTAGTCGCCCGCCGTGGTGACTTCCCACCCGCGCTCACGAAACGCCCGCGCCAGCCGCTCCCGCAGCGTCGCGTCGTCATCCACGAGCAACAGGCTCGGATGATGCCCATCACCGCCCACCGTGCTCACGACGCGACCTCCGTTGCGGGCGGTGCGCCGACAGGCAGCGCCAGGCTCGCCACCGTCCCCTGTCCCGGCGTGGACCGCAGCTCCAGCGAACCACCGAGCTGCTCCGCCAGCGTGCGCGCGAGAAACAGTCCCAACCCCATGCCCTCACCCGGCGCCTTCGTCGTGAAGAAAGGCTCGCCCGCCCGCGCCAGGACTTCCGCTGGCATCCCCGCCCCGCCATCGCGCACCTCCAGCCGCGCGCCTCCTCGCCCCGCCAACACCCGCAGCTCCACCGACCTCGAAGGCGGCGACGCCTGGAGCGCGTTCTTCACCAACCCGCGCACCACCCGCGCCAGCGCTCGCGGAGGCCCCTGCACCCGCCATGCGCTCAATTCCTCGGGCAGCTCCACCCGCACCCGCTCCACGCCCGATAGCTCCGACAGCGAGTCCTCCACCAGCCGCCCCAGCGGCATCGGATGGAAGGCTTCTCCCGTCGTCTGCCCCGCGTCCGCCGAC
Organism: Myxococcus sp. CA040A; assembly: GCF_013336725.1. NCBI lineage: Bacteria > Pseudomonadati > Myxococcota > Myxococcia > Myxococcales > Myxococcaceae > Myxococcus > Myxococcus sp. CA040A. The sequence continues at coordinate 196,402 of NZ_JABUMR010000003.1, forward strand.
ATCTGCACCAGCACGTCGCGGCAGCGGTCCACCTGCTGCCGGATGAGCCGCAAATCCTCGCGCACCGCCTCGGACGTGCCCGCCACCGTCAGCGCCCGCTCCACTTCCTTCGACACCACCGCGATGGTCGACAGCGGCGTGGACAACTCATGCGCCGCGCCCGCCGCCAGCGTCGCCAGCGAGGCCACCTTCTCCCGCCTCGCATGCTGCGCGCGCGCCTGTGCCAGCTCCTGCTCGCGCTCCTCCAGCGCCCGCGTCACCCGCTGCACGAAGTACACGATGAAGCCCGCGGCCACCGCGAACGCCACCCACATCCCATTGATGTGCAGCCGCATCAGCGCCGCGTGGTCCGGCCGCGACAGCCCCGGCACCAACACCACGTCCTGCAGCAGGAACAGCGAACCGAACGCCATCAGCGTGAAGCCCAACAGGCTCCACATCCACCGCGCGGGCAACAGCACCGTCCCCAGCGCCACGTTCACCAGGTACAGCGTGGTGAAGGGATTGTGCGTGCCACCACTCAGCGCCAGCAGCCCCGTGAGCACCAGCGTGTCCCACAGCATCAACTTGCCGATGGTGCCCTCCGTCACCCGGGCCCGGCCCAGCCACGCTCGCACCGCGAGGTTCGTGGCGGCCTCCAACCCCAGGAGCCCCGCCAGCACCGGCACCGGCAGCGCCAGCTCCAGCCCATACGCCGCCAGCGCGATGACCAGCGCCTGTCCCAGCAAGAGCCCCCAGCGCAGCCGCAGCAGCCACTCCAGGTTGATGCGGGCGCGAGAAGCGAGCTCGGTGGAGACAGGAGGCGTCATGGCACGACTGCGGACTGGAGCGAGGCGGAGCGGGCCACATTGCCCAGCAGGTCCACGTTACGAGGCGACTCGCCCGGACCCACGCCATCCAGCCACGAATCCCACGCCAGTGTGAAGACCCGCGCCGCCTTCGGCGCGTCTTCCGTCAACTCCAGCCCGTCCAGCACCACGTCCACCGACGAGCGGCCCCGCGTCTCCACCTCGAAGTCACGCTCCCCATCCGCCAGCGTGCCCCGGACGTGCAGGCTCAACCCCAGCATGTCCACCGGCACCGCGCCCTGTGACGCGGACGACAACCCCTCCGCGTCCGAGTCCGCCGGCTCGAAGGTGAGCCTCGCCCGGCAGTAGCGCCCCGGCGGCGGACGCATCACTCCGAGCGACACCACCTCTCCATCCGTCGCCCCCAGCGCCACCACGTGCGGCGTGCCCAGCCGCAGCGCGTTCGACACCGAGTGCGCCCAGGCCGTCCCCACAGGTGACAGCTCGTTCAACAGCCGACGCCAGCCCGTCGTCTCGCAAGGAATCAACTCCACGCTGCCCAGCGTCACCAGCGCCCCGGAGAGCGTGGCCCGCGCGCCCTCATCCGTGACGAGCGTGCGAGCCCCCGCCGCCTCCGGGACGCCTCGCGCCCGAGCGGTGGTGAGCCCCAGGGTCAGCTCCATCCCCTCGATTCGCTCACCGCCACCACAGCCGGCGAGACACAGCAACAGGGAGGGCAGGGCGAAGCGCTTCACGGCGACAGGCATGGCTCAGAGGTCATACGCGACGGACATCATCGCGATGGGAGTGGGCGCCACGCGTCCGTGGAGCCGGTTGAAGAAGGGAACCCGCACGCCCGCGGCCACGACGATATCCGTGCTGGGACTGAAGAGGACATCGGGCGACGCGTAGCTGATGACGCCACCGCCGTTCTCCTCCTTCTCGCCGTCGATTTCCGCCGCCGCTTCCACCCGGCTGTCGAGCCCCAGCCGCACCGCCCACCGGGGCGCGGGCTGGTACTGCGCGGCCAGCGTCGTGCGAAGGGAAGGCCCCGCGCGGAAGCCCAACATGCCTCGCGTGGGCAGGAAGCCCGTGGCGCTGACGAGGAAGGACCAGTCGCCCCGGAAGTGCTGGTAGGCCACGCCCGCCAGCGGGTCCACCGAGCCGCTCCCCAACTGCGTGTCCAAATCCAGCAGCGTTCCGTCCGCCGCGCGCAGCCGGGGCGCGGTGGGCAGCTTCACCCCGGCGAGCACGCTGAAGAGATGGTCCGCGGAGAACTCTCGGTCCTGGTACAGGAACGCCTTCGCGCTCACCTCCACGTCGCCCACGCCCCAGCCGCGCTCGCGCGCCAGGCTCACCGAGCGCACCTCGCGCGCCTGCAGGGGCAGGGTGGCCGACAGGAACAACCAGGGCAGCGGCGCGTAGGCCACCGCCACGTCCATGCGCGCCTCGCGCAGGCGCAGCGCGTCCACGCGCTCCTGTCCCACCGTATGGCCCCAGGCCCGCAGGGTGGTGGACAGTCGGAGCCGTCCGGAGAACGGCTGCTCGGTGCCCATCGACGTGAGCGTCGGGTCGCCACACGCACACGTGGCGCAGGCCCAGGCGGAGGACACGGGCACCAGCACGGCGCCGCAGAAAAGGAGGAGGGCGAGGGAGGCTTTCACGACGGAGAGGACGATACGCCCGGGGCCGCCACCGCCGCGTGTGGCGTGTTGTCGCAGTCCATCGGGGCGATCGGTGGCACGCGGCGCCACCCGTGGAGCGAACGGGAGAGCGGGCGATGGCTGCCTCGCGGGAAGTCATGGGCAGGTTGAGAATGACTTCCACGCCCCGGCGTTGGTGGGAAACAGGAGGCCTTACATGGGAGTGCTCGCGCCGCTTGGTCGGCTGCTCTTTTCCGCCATCTTCATCACCAGCGGCTTGAATCACTTCATCCAGCTCGATGCGCTCACGGCGCACGCGCAGAGCTCCGGCATCCCCGAGCCGCGCCAGGCCGTGTTGCTGTCGGGCGTCGCGCTGGTGCTCGGAGGGCTGTCGGTGCTGCTGGGCGTGTTCGCTCGCCTGGGGGCCGCGGCCATCGCCATCTTCCTGGTGTGCGCGGCCTTCATGGTCCACCGCTTCTGGCTCATCGCGGACCCGGTGCAGGCGCAGGACCAGCTCATCCACTTCATGAAGAACCTCTCCATGGCCGGAGGCGCGCTCTTCATCGTGTACTTCGGCTCCGGCCCCTTCAGCCTTCGTCGCGGGGGCCGCAAGGAAGGGCTCCTCGGCGGCGGGCGGATTGGCACGCCGCTGAGGCCCTGAGGCACGAAGGTGCTCAGCCCGCCGCGGCGATGGCCGTCGCGGCGGCGCGCAGGGTGAAGAAGGCCACTTCCGGCTCGCTGCCCCGGCGCAGGTACGGGCCGCCGAAGCCGAAGCCCAACCCCCGATTCACGTAGAGCTGGTTGCCGTTCACCTGGTAGTGCCCGCGGATGTAGGGCTGGCCCGCGCGACGGAACAAGCGTTCGGTGAGGCCCTGGACGATGAACTGGCCGCCGTGCGTATGCCCGGAGAACTGCACCAGGTTGCCCTGGGCGGGCAGCTTGTCCACCGTGGGCGGAGTGTGCGCCAGCACCAGCCGCGTGCCGGACTCCGGCGCGCCGCGGAACGTCGCCTCCACGTCGTCGCGTCCGGTGCGCCCGTCATCCACGCCCAGCACCGTCACCGGGGCGCCGCGCAGGTGGACGACGCGGTGCTCGTTCTGGAGCACCGTGTAGCCCAGGTGCTCGAAGCACTGGCGCAGGTAGGGCGCGTCCACCCAGTGGTCATGGTTGCCCAGCACCACGAAGACGCGGCCCTTCAGCCCGGAGAGCACGTCGCGCACGCGCGGCAGCGGCTTGGGGCTGTGGGTGACGTAGTCGCCGGTGAGGAAAACAAGGTCGGGTGACTCCGCGTTGACGGCCTCCACCGCGCGGCGGATGCGCACCTCGGACGTGGCCTGTCCCACGTGGACGTCGGAGAGCTGCGCCACGCGCAGGCCGTCATGACACGCCGGCAGGTGCGGCAGGTGGAGCAGGTTCTCCGTGAGGGTGAAGTGGTCCCTCCACCGAAGGCGGCGCTCCGGGCGCAGCGGATCCGCTCCGCTCCAGGCCACCACCTCGTTGCGGCCCCCCTGCAGGGGCTCCAGGTGAGATCCACTGGACGAGGACGACGAGGGGCGGCGACGGGCCAGACGTCTCAAGCGCATGCGGTGCGGTTCCTTTTCCGGGCCGTGGGCGGCGAGCGCCCGATTCTATGAAGCCGGGGGAGGTGGGTTGAAGCAGGTGTCCCGCGCACGCCTGCCCTCCTTGCGGCCAGCGAGCGGGGTGAGGGGAAAACCCTCATGATTCTGGGAAGATTCCGGGAGGGCCTCGGGCCTTTCTTCCACCATTGGACACACTGTCGGGGGGCATGCGGTGACGGCGTCCTACGAGGTTGGTACACACGCTGAGACGATGAGCCCCCGGCTTGGGACGGCCCCCGACATGGGCCCGGAAGTGATGATGCCAGCCGGTGAATCCGCCCCTGAACGGCGGGAGGCTTCTTCCGAAGGCTTACGCCCCGTCGCCCTCTCCGAGCTGATGAGCACCATGCCCCTGGGCATGGCGGTGGTGGACCGGGAGCTGCGCTTCGTGGAGGTGAGCGAGGCGCTCGCCTCCCTCAACGGCCTGCCGCGCGAGGCCCACCTCGGTCGCCTCATGGACGAGGTGATGAACCCCCACTCGTCCCTGGGGGACACCGCCCGCCGGGTGCGCCGCGTGCTGGAGACGGGCGAGCCCCTGGACGGCGTGGAAATCATCCACCGCGAGCCCGGCATGGGCGTGGAGCGCACCCGCGTCTTCCGCGCCAGCTACCACCCGGTGCGCCGCGACGGCGAGGTCATCGCCGCGTGCATCTACGTGGAGGACCTGACGGAGCGCCGCCGCGTGGAGGCCCAGCGTGACGCGGGCGCGGCCCGGGAACGCGCGGTGCGCGAGCAGGCCCTGCGCGAGACGCAGGAGGCCGTGCGCGCCCGCGACGAGTTCCTCAGCGTGGCCGCGCACGAACTGCGCACGCCGCTCACCAGCATGCGGCTGCACCTGCAGTTGCTCTTGCGACAGGTGACGGGCGCGCAGCCCGCGCTGGGGCAGGAGCTGGCGCCGCGCGGTCAGGTGCTGGAGCGACAGCTGTCGCGGCTGGGCAGCCTGGTGAACACGCTCTTGGACGTGTCGCGGCTGGCGGCGGGCAAGCTGAGCCTGGAGCCGCGCGAGCTGGACCTGGTCCAGGTCGTCCGGCAGATGGTGGACGCGTTCTCCGAGGAGTTCGCGCGCGCGGGCTGCGAGCTGGCGGTGCACGTGTCCGGGACGCTGCCGGGCCAGTGGGACCCGCTGCGCGTGGAGCAGGTGCTGGTGAACCTCCTGTCCAACGCGGCCAAGTACGGCGCGGGGCGGCCGGTGGAAATCTCGCTGGTGGGAGAGGGCACCGTGGCGGTGCTGGCCGTGAAGGACCACGGCATCGGCATCTCCGAGGACGGCATGGCCCGCCTGTTCGGCAAGTTCGAGCGCGCCGTCTCCGAGCGCCACTACGGCGGCCTGGGCCTGGGCCTCTACATCACCCGCCAGATTGTGGAGGCCATGGGCGGCAGCATCACCGTGCGCTCCGCCCAGGGCCAGGGCTCCACCTTCATCCTCCGCCTGCCCACGCAGCCGCGCGCGCCGTCCGTCGGCATCCAGGCCGTGGTGGTGGGCGGCAGGGCGAAGTAACGAGGACGGGCGCCCCCTCCGATGCTCAGGAAGGAGGCGCCCGCCGTGTGTCGGCTCGAGCCCGCGAGGCTCTTGCGTGTCAGTACCCGCGCAGCACGTACAGCCGCCCGTCCACGAGGGCGTACAGCGCGGCCGGCGTCACGCGAGGGTCATAGATGAGCTGCCGCACCTCGCCTCCGCTGACGCCCGCCACCTTCTCCAGCTGCTTGCCAGGCGTCAGGCGCCACAATCCGTTGTGCGCCGTGCCGACGAAGAGCGAGCCGTCGGCGGTGGCCGCCAGCGCCGTGTAGTCGTTGGTGTTCGCGCCCTCGATGCGGACGTAGTCCGTGTCGGCGTACTTCTTCGGGTCGTGTCGCTGGGGATTCGCCTGGAACTGCCACAGGCCGCTGCCCAGGCCCGCCACGTAGTACAGGCCGTCCTTCGTCTTCTGGATGGCGCGCCACTTGTTCTGGGGCGCCGCCTGGTCGCGGTACTGGTCGTTGCCCGGATTGACGGGGTCCACGAAGGTGTTGAGCAGGTACTCGGAGATCTCCGCGTCGGCGGGCACGCCGTCACGGTTCTCCCGGTCCCACCACTTGAGGTCCGCGTTGGGCGGGAGGATGCCAATCTTCCAGTCGTTGGCGATGAGCAGGTGGCCCTCCGACGAGAGTCCAAGCCCGTAGGTGTAGCCGGCGCGCTGGGACTGCTTGGGAGGTTTGCTGGGGTCCTCATTCGGGATGGTCTGCCACCACGCGGGGTGCCGGTGGCTGCTGTAGTCGTAGCCGCGGACGCGCGTCACGCCGTGGTTGGTGCCGAGATAGACTTCGCCTTCGTACGTGCCGCTCATCACCCGGACGCACGAGTAGATGGAGCGGTCCTCGTCGTAGTGGAAGTCGTTGCTGTTGCGGATGCCGAGGGGCTCGTTGCGGCTGGGGCGGCTGGTGCCCGCGGAGCGATAGAGGTGCTCGCGCAGCACGATGTCCGAGCCCTCGCTGTTGAGCTGCACGACGTCCACATCGCCCTTCTGGAACTCGACGTAGCGCTCCTCCGAGAAGCCCTCCTCACCCCGTCCGATGATTCTCTGGCCGCCCACGATTTCGTCGTGCGTCCGGTAGCCGACGTAGGCCTCACCGGCCTTGCCGCCGCAGATGACGGTGGAGTCGATGGCGAGCTTGTCCGCCTCCCACCCCAGGCCGAGGCTCGCCTGTCCAATGGGCTGGCTGGTCCACAGCGGCCGGTCCGTGCCCGCGCGCAGCACGCCAATCTGGTTGCCGTTGAGCAGCCAGACGTTGTGCGCACCATCCACGCCCACCGAGCGGACCTTGGGGATGTCGTACTTCGCGGAGAAGTTCGTCAGCGCGTCCGTGGGCCAGGGGCCCTCGGGCGTCGTGGGCTGAGTGCCGCCGTCTGGAACCGGATCCGTGCCTCCGTCGCCAGGGCCAGGGCCGGCGTCACCGGGGCCCGCGTCGTCGCCACCGGCGTCCGTGCCCGCGTCGCCGTCGCCCGCGTCCTCCGTCCCGACGTCACCCCCGTCATCCGAGGGCGACTGGATGTCATCACCGCCGTCCTTCGACCCCGTCCCCTTCGAGCTGTCGCAGGCTCCCGCCGCCAACACCATCGCCACACCGACACACGCGCCCAACAGTCGTCGAATCACCGATTCCTCCCGTCCCCGGTGTGGAGCAAGCGGCGTACCGGGGTGTTGCGCGCGTGCCCACATGGGAAAGAGGGAAGTGCGCTGCCCACCGTGGGCAAGGCGCGGGCGTGACGTGTCGCCAGAAATGACCAGGCCCGCCCCCCGTGAGGGAAGCGGGCTTGGGAGGCCTGTCGGCCGGGTGACTCAAGCAGGGCTTCAGTGGACGGTGTCGTCCACGTCCTGCTTCAGCTCATCGCCCGTCTGCTCCACCTGGTCGCCGGCCTTCTCCGCGTTCTTCTTCGCGGCGTCGGTGGTGCCGGAGCCGCCCGTGCCCTTGGCGCCCTTGGGGCTGGTGGCGCGCAGCTCCACGGCGACGGCGTTGTCACCGGAGAGCTGGAAGCGGGCGTGGACGTCCGCGCCCTCGGGGAGCTGGTCGGCCCGCACCGTCTTGCCGTCCAGCTTCACCACCGTCTGGGGCTTCACATCCAGCTCGGCGTCCGGCAGGTCCTTGCGCGACAGCTTCACGCTGTCGTCGTCTGACTCCTTCACCGTGCCCTTGATGTTCAGCGAGTGCGCCTTCTTGAAGGTGTTGTCCACGCCGGGCACCTTCGAGGCCTCCTTCGTGGCGCCGTTGATGCCGCGCCCCACGTCGGAGGCGTCCACGCCCGTCTGGACGCGCGCGCCGGAGCTCGGAATCTGGTTCTGCGACGGTTGCTCGGCGGGCTCGCTCTGCGCGAACGCGGCGGAGCCCAGGCACAGCGCGAACGTGGTGATGAGCTTCTTCATGGGGTTCCCTCTCCCTTGGTCGGTTGAATGACTTCTGGGAGCAAGGGTGGGGAGGCTGCCTCCCTTCGCCAACCTGTCCGGGAAACCCCCACGTCGTTTCGCCCGTGGAGCGAGCAGGCGAAGCAAGGCGTCGCTCAGACGGCCTGGCTCAGTCGCTTCACCGTGGACAGCAGCTCGTGCAGGTCCAGCGGCTTGCGCAGGCAGCCCGCCACGTCGAGCTGTTTCGCGGCGGCCTCCAGGTGGAGGTCCGCGCTCGCCACGACGACGGGGATGTCCGACAGCGCCGTGTCATGGCGCAGCGCCTCGCGGAAGGCGAAGCCGTCCATCCGGGGCATCATCAGGTCCAACAAGATGAGGTGCGGACGCGAGCCCTCCTGGCGCAGTTGCGCCAGCGCCTCCAGGCCGTCCGCCGCGAGCAACACGGAGTAGCCCTCCAGCTCGAACGCGTCCTGGAGCGCGTCGCGGATATCCAAATCGTCGTCCACGACGAGCAGTGTCTGAAGCGGTTGCACCGGTCCTCCGACCCTGGTCCGGGGCGGACTCGCTCCCACACCACCGTAACGATGGGGTTGCCGCCGTCCAGGCGGAAGCGCTTCGCCGGCGAACCGGGTCAGGGAGTGCTCACCACCCGACGCCCGCTCGCCCTGGGACCACGCGCCGGGTTCAACATTGCAATGGAGTTGCGTTAATTCGGATTACACGGAAGTTGATACTGTGTTGGTTTGCTCGTCTTGCGGGTTGGGCTGAAGATGCGCCCGGCTGCCCGTCCCCTCGGCGGGCGCCCATTCCAGGGAGCAGACCGCATGCGAACCATGTGTCGAAGTGGAGCAGGTAGGAAGCTGATGGCCTCGCTGCTGTGTACGCTGTCCGTCGCGGCGTGTGGGCCCGCGCCCGAGCCGACCAAGCCGGAGGAGGCTCCTCCCGCGACGGGGACCACCGGGCAGCCGGTGGTCTACGGCACCGACAACCGCACGGATGTCTACGCGCACACGAACGCGACGCTGCGCGCGCGCGCCGAGCAGTCCACCGTGGCGCTGATGAGCCCGTCCGACTTCACCGTGAACAGCGCGGGCAACGTGACGTTCAACGCGCCCACGCTGGGGTCGGCGTATGGCCTGTGCTCCAACCAGCGCTTCCTGAACGACCTGACGCCGGCGTTCTGCTCGGGCACGCTCATCGACGATGACCTGGTGCTGACGGCGGGCCACTGCATCACCAGCGCGTCCGCGTGCAGCAGCACGCGCGTCGTCTTCAACTTCTACCGGACGTCGGCCACGGGGATGAAGGCCGTGACGTCGGCGGACATCTTCTCCTGCCAGTCCATCGTGGTGCGCAAGCAGGAGTCGAGCCCGCTCAACCTGGACTACGCCATCATCAAGCTGGACCGCGCCGCCACGCCGCGCTTCGTCCCCGCGCCCATCCGCGCCGGCAACGCCCCGCTGGCGGTGGGCTCGAAGGTGACGGTCATCGGCTCTGGCAGCGGCATCCCCTTCAAGATTGACGACGGCGGCTCCGTGCGCAACGCGCGCGCCAGCACGCTGGACTTCTTCGTCGCCTCCACGGACACGTTCGGCGGCAACTCCGGCTCCGGCGTGTACGAGAACACCGACTACACGGTGGCGGGCATCCTCGTGCGCGGCGAGACGGACTACGTCGCCAACGGCAGCTGCGACATCGTCAACACCTGCACGGAGACGGGCTGCCGTGGCGAGGACATCACCTACGTGCGCCCCGCGGTGAGCGCGTACTGTCTGGTGGCCGGCAGCCTGCGGCTGTGTGGCACCACCAACCCCCCGCCCACCACGACGTTCGCGTTCACCGCCACCAACACCAACAACGCGACGCAGAACACCACGGACAAGACGGTGACGCTGGCCGCGGGCCAGACGCTGCAGTTCGGCACCTGCACGCTGACCGGCGCCTCCGGCACGGGTGACACCTACCTGCGCCTGGTCAACTCGGCGGGCACGTCCGTGGCGAACAACGACGACTCGTGCAGCCTGCTGTCCTTCGTCTCGTATACGGCCCCGACGGCGGGCACGTACACGATGCGCGCCGGCTGCTACTCCAGCAACAGCTGCAGCGGCACCGTGGCCTACGTCATCCAGTAGTCGCGCCCCGCGTGCGCCGGGCGCATGAACGCCCGCGTCCGGCCACGCACAAGCCGCCTGGGCCCCGTCGAAAGGGGCCCGGGCGGTCGTCACCTGGGGTCAGCGGGCGCTTGGGAAGCGCCGGACTTCAGGCGCAGCGGTCGCAGACGCCGCGCAGCTGCACGTCCACGCTCTTCTGGGCCACCGCGCGAGGCACGCCCTTGGAGGACGCGATGCGGATGGACTCCTCCGGCAGACACGCCACCGTGCCGCAGTCGGTGCAGGTGAAGTGCGGGTGGTTGCCGCTGTGCTCGTCGCCCGAGCGTCGCAGCTCGAAGCGCCACACGTGGTCTCCCAGGTCCGCGCGCACCACCAAGCCGGCCTCGGTGAGGTCCGTCAGGTTGCGGTAGATGGTCACCCGGTCATAGCCCTCGTCACCCAGTGCATCCACCAGGTCGGCGTGGCTCATTGGCGCGGTGGCGGTCTCCAGTTCGCGAAGCACCGCCACGCGGGGCGCGGTGCTGCGAAGACCCGACGCGCGGATCCTCTCCTGGAAATCAGCGAGCTTCGGCTGCACGGCGATTCGTTTGGCTCCCATGATATCTTTTCGCATAACCGATCTGCGGGACACTTTCACCTCGCCCGTACCGCAACGTCCGATGTCGAGGACTGGAGTGGCTCGCCCGCCGGGTCCCCCCAGACTCTCTGATATGAGAACAAACACCAGGAGTCCAGGATACTGGTGCAATCCTTGTGCGGAACGAGAGTTCGCGCCTTCCGGCTTCCTGAGTTCCTGATTCGGACGCTCGTGGACCCCGTGAGGTTCAAACTGGCCACCGCGCTCGGAGGGAGCGGGCTCCGGATGTCGTGGACATGACAGTCGCCCCGTCGCGTCATGGAGGGCTCCAGGGGGTGGTATCAGAAACAGGAAGTCGAGTGAGTCCTGGGTGCAGGTGCAACTCATGAGTCACCGGTGACGCGGTGCCGGAAAGAAGCCGGTTCGCGCCGCGTGTGGCCCTGCCCGGGCTCACGGTGGGGGGCTCGCCCGGCGTGTGGGGCGGGCATACGGGTGGACGGGCTCCAGGCTGGTTTTCGTATCTGAGTTGTAAAAGCACTTGCGATGTTTTTGTCGCGGAGTTCCCGCGCGGTGCCGGGGAAGGGAGGGCGCCTCGGGTTGCCTGGAGGGCAGAGGCGGGTGTTGTCCTGTCCAACACTCCGGCACGGGTACCTTGACTCACTGCGATGAGTGCCCACACTTGCGCCTTTCGCTCCGCAGGGTGCTCTGGACGGCCCTGTAGCTCGTGTCTCCGGGTCCCCCTCGCCGTGACGAAGCCCAGCCTGCTGCTCATCGAAGAAGCCAGCGTCGCCCGGGAGCTCCAGGTGCTCGCGCTGGAGAGCCAGGGGTGGCAGGTCGTTGCCCTGGCGGACGTGGGGGCCGCCGCCTCGCTGCTCCAGGCCCAGCCGGTGTTGCTGGTGGTGGCCGCCGCGGGGCTGTTGGCGGCCGGACAGGAGGGACTGGCGGCGTTGCGCCGGGCGCTGGAGACGACGGCGGTGGGGCTGTACGTGCTGGCCTTCCCCGCGGAAGAGGAGGTGGTGCGCCGTCACTCGCTGCCGCTGACGGGCTTCTTGTGGCGCCCGCTGAGCCTGTCGGGGCTGGTGGAGGGCGTGCGGCAGGCCTTGCCGGGGCTGGAGGCGCAGGCGCCCCGGCCGCTGGTGCTGGTGGCGGATGACGACCCGGTGTCGCGCAAGCTGCTCCAGCTGTTCCTGGTGCCCCTGCGCTTCCAGGTGGTGTCCGCGTCGGACGGCCTGCAGGCGCTGGACGTGGCGCGGCGGCGGCGGCCGGACGTGGTGCTCGCGGACGCGCTGATGCCGCGCATGGATGGCTACAAGCTGTGCCTGGCCTTGCGGCAGGACCCGAGGCTTGGGCGCGTGCCGGTCATCCTCACGCACGCGCTGGCGCCGGACGAGCTGGATTTGCGCATGGCGCAAAACGTGGGGGCCAACGGCTTCGTGCGGCGCGCGCAGGATGGGGACGAGCTGGTGGGGACGCTGCTGCGCGCGCTGGAGGCGGGAGGCCCCGCGCCGCTGGTGCCCACCGGGGAGCTGTCCACCGAGGACCACCTGTACCGGGTGGTGCGGCAATTGGAGCGGCGGGTGGGGCTGCTGGAGCATGCGGAGCGGGGCGCGCGCGAGAGCGAGGAGCGCTTCCGGCGCGTGGTGAACGGCTCCTATGACGGCATCTGGGACTGGGACCTGCGCCGTGGCTCGCTCTACTGGAGCCCGCGCCTGTTGGAGATGCTGGGGCTGACGCCGGAGTCGTTCGCCGGCACGTACGAAGCCTTCGTGGAGCTCCTGCACCCGGAGGACCGGGCGGGCGTGCTGGCCGCGCTGACCGAGCACCTGGAGCGGGGCGTGCCCTATGACGTGGCCTTCCGGCTGCGGCATGCGACAGGGGGCTATCGCTCCTGCGTGAGTCGGGGGCGCGCGTCGCTCGACGGCCAGGGGCAGCCGGTGCGGATGTCGGGCATCATCGGCGACGTGACGGAGCAGCTGCGGCTGTACCGCGAGGCGCGCGAGGCGGTGCGCGCGCGCGACGACTTCCTCAGCGTGGCGGCGCATGAGCTGCGCACCCCGCTGGCCGCGCTGCGCCTGCGGGTGCAGGGCGCGCAAGGGGCGCTGCGGGTGCTGGGCGTGGCCCAGGCCGTGCCCCGGCTGGAGCGGGCGCTGGAGGCCGCGGACCGGCAGGTGCAGCGGATGTCGGACCTGGTGGAGTCGCTCCTGGACGTGTCCCAGTTCCAGGGCGGCCCGCCCCACCTCCACCTGGACGTCGTGGACCTGTCCTCGCTGGTGCGTGACGTGGTGGCGCGCTCGGAGTCGGCCGCGGCGCGCGCGGGCTGTGAGCTGGTGCTCGGGCCCATGTCACCCACGCGGGGCCGCTGGGACGGCACGCGGCTGAGGCAGGTGGTGGCGCACCTGTTGTCCAACGCGATGAAGTTCGGCCCTGGCAAGCCGGTGGAGGTGGAGCTGGCGCACGAGGACTCCACCGCGACGCTGTGGGTGAAGGACCACGGCATCGGCATCGCCCCGGAGCGGGTGGAGGGCCTGTTCCGCCGCTTCGAGCGCGCGGTGCCGGTGCGCCACTACGGCGGCCTGGGGCTGGGGCTGTACCGGCTGCGCCGCATCGTCGAGGCGCATGGCGGCGAGGTGTCCGTGGACAGCACGCCCGGTGAGGGCTCCACGTTCCGCGTCCGCCTGCCCCTGGACGGTCCCCCCACCGCCCGCGCCTGACTCAGAGCGAGTCGAGGAAGGCCACGAGCGCGTCGCGCTCCCCCTTCGACAGCGCGCGCACGGCCTCGCGCGCGGACGCGGCCTCGCCGCCGTGCCAGAGGATGGCCTCCAGGGGCGTGCGCGCGCGTCCGTCATGCAGCAGCCGCGAGTGTCCGCTCACCTCCCGCGCGCGGCCCAGGCCCCACAGGGGCGCGGTGCGCCACTCGCGGCCCGAGGCGAGGAAGTCCTCGCGCCCGTCGGCCAGCGCGTCACCCAGGTCATGCAGCAGCAGGTCCGAGTAGGGCCAGATGAGCTGGCCGGACAGCTCCGGGTAGCCCGCGAGCGTGCCGGTGGTGACGGACGGCCGGTGGCACTTCGCGCAGCCCACGCGGTGGAAGACGGCCTTGCCGCGCAGCACGTCGGCTAAGTCCACGCCCGTGCGCGTCGGCACCGCCACGGTGTGCGAATAGAAGTCGAGCGCTTCCAACTGCCGCTCGCTCACCTCGGGCACGCCGCCGTGGGGCGCCGCCCGACATACGGCCTGCGCCGCCGTGCAGCTCTCCTCGGTGAAGAGGGTGGTGGTGAGGCCCAGGTCGCCCAGCAGCGCCGCCGCGTTCTGGTGCTCGATGTCCGGCTGGTTCGCCTTCCATCCGAAGCGGCCCACCACCTCGCGGCCCTGGCGCTCGCTCCACACGCGGTTGGGCCGCCCGGAGATGCCGTCGCCATTCGCGTCGTCCGGGTCCGCCCACGCAAGCAGCGTCTCGTCGCTCACCGCCGCGAGCAGGCCCAGGCCCACCATGGGCTGCGCCACCCGCGCGGACGTGCGCGTGTCGGGCGCCAGCGGCCCGTACGCCAGCTCCGTCAAATCCAGCTCCGGTGCCTGGAGCGTGTAGGGCTCCGCGTCCGCGAAGGTGCCGGGGACGTCCGTCCACTTCACGCGCACCTGCCCCTCGGCGGGCACCGCGCCGACGCTCCGGGGTTGGAGCTGGTCGCCATAGGTGGGCTCGGGCAGCGGGCCTCCGTGCGCGCCGACGCCGGGCACCGACAGGCGCACCAGCAGCGTGTCGGCGACTTCGTTCCCCTCGGGAGGACGGCCGCGCCCGTTGCCCAGGTGGCAGGCGATGCAGGAGACGGAGTGGAAGAGCGGGCCCAGGCCGTCGCGCTCGGGCTGCGAGCCGGGCGCGCCCACCCAGTTCGCCTCGAAGACGGACTCGCCCACGAAGAACTCGGAGCGGCGCGCCAGCACCAGGTTCGCCGCGGGCTTCGTGAAGGCGGCGGCGCCCGCCACCGCCACGCTCGTCTCGCCGCCGGGCCGGTCCTCGCCCACCTCCACCACGTCGAAGCGCGGAAGGGGCTCCTCGGGATTCGGTTCCCCGGGATTCGGCTCCTCGGGATTCGGCTCCTCGGGATTCGGAGTGACGGGGCGCGCCTCCCCGGACCCGTCGCAGGCGACGAGGCCGAGGAGCGTCAACAGGAGGACCAGGCCCGCGGCGTGTTTCACGGCAGCGTCACCGGAACGGGGTCGGTGTAGGACCAGCGGTCGATGACGGCGTCGGGGCCGAGCGAGCCGTTGAAGTTCCAGCCCCACGCGTAGACGGAGCCGTCGCCGCGCACGGCGATGACGTGGGTGGCGCCCATGCCCATGGCGGACAGGGGCTTCACCTCGGGAGACGACTCGGTGGGCACGGCGCGGTCCTCATCGTCGCCCACCCCGAGCTGGCCGTTGCCATTCTGGCCCCACGCGAGCAGCGAGCCGTCCGCGCGCCGCGCGAAGCTGTAGTTGCCGTTGGCGAAGACGGCGCTCACGTCCGTCGCGCCCGGCACCTTGCCCGGCGTGGCGCTCTGCGTGTTCGCTCCGGACGTCCCGTTGCCCAGCTGCCCGCTGACGCCCAGGCCCCACGAGGACACGGTGCCATCCGCGTGCACCGCGAGGATGTGGTCGCGCCCGTTGGCCAGGTCCACCACGTCCGCCAGGCCCGGCACGACTTCCGCCGTGGGACGGCCCTGCGTGCCGGCCGTGCCCGTGCCCAGGTTGCCGTAGGTGTTGCGACCCCAGGTCCACACGGTGCCGTCGCGCTTGAGCGCCACCGAGTGCATGGAGCCGGCCACCAGCTTCACCACGTCCGTCAGGCCCAGCACCGTCACCGGGTAGTCCCGCGCCGTCGTCGTGCCGTCGCCCAACTGGCCGTCCGCGTTGTTGCCGAAGGCGCGCACCGTGCCGTCCTCCATCAGCACCAGCGCGTGACGGAAGCCAGGGGCCACCGCCACCGCGCCCGTCAGGCCGGGCACCTTCGTCGCCGCGTAGCGAGGCGCGACGTCGGGCGTGCCCGGCTGGCCCAGGCCCAGCTGGCCGTCCGCGTTCTCACCCCAGGTCCACACCGCGCCGGCCGAGTCGAGCGCCATGGAGAAGTTCTGGTTGAAGGCCACGGAGGCCGCGTTCTCGATGCCCGGCACCGCCTGGGGCTGCGTCTGGTTCGCCGTCACGTCCACGCCCAGGCCCAGCTGGCCGCGGTTGTTGCGGCCCCAGACGTAGACGCGCCCGTTGCGCAGCGTGCCGCTGTGCAGGCCGCCCGCGGTGGACAACCCGCCGAAGCGGAAGGTCACCGTCTTCTCACCCGTGTTGCCCTTCGCGTCGCGCGCGCGCACCACCACCTGGTTGGCACCGGGACGGGGCGTCACCTCGAAGGAGACCGCGCCCTCGGCCGTGGTGGGCAGCGCCAGCGTCTGCTCCTCGCCGTCGTTGAGCGTGTACGAGAGCGCCGTCACGGCCACGTTGTCCGTGGCGACCGCGTCCACGCGCACGCGGCGCACGGTGATGGCCAGCCCCTCCTCGGGGGACAACACCTGCACCTGGGGCGCCTGGGCGTAGCGCAGGCTCAGCACCCGCGCGCTGGTGCCGCCGCTCTGGTCCACCGCCTCCAGCCGCACCTCGTTGTCGCCCTCGGGCAGCGTGAGCTCCACCGCGAAGATGCCCGCCGTGGACGTCTTCTCCGTGTATTCCACGGCGCGTGCCTCGCCGTCGTTCACCCGAGCCGTCAGGCCGGCCAGCTTGCCCGGCACATTCACCGTGCCGGTCAGCCGCACCACGGGCTCACTCAGGGTGTCGCCCGACACGTGGGACATCACCTGCATGAACGGAGAGACGGGGACGCCGGGCGTGGACTCCACGTCGGACCCGCACGCGGCGAGCCAGAGGGTCACGAGCGCCAGGACACAGGCACGGGACTTCATGGGGACTCCTGAGTTGTTGAGATTGATTTGCAGAGTCAGAAAAGTGCCCGGCCTCATACCGCTCGCGGCTCAAGGCGCGCAAGCGACAGAGGGCTCAATTTGGCGGTTGCCGCCCAGGATTCCCCGAGGGAGAAGCGTGCGCGGGAAAGCCCGGGAAGCGCTCCAGGGAGCCTGGCGGACACGGTTGGCGGGATGACCGGGCCTTGGGATTCGGAGGCCGGGCGGGCGAGCAGGCGTGGGACACTCGCACGGTCAGCACGGGGGAGCGTCCAGGCCCTCCCACTGCTGGTCCCTGTCCCAACGTACGATTGTCCTCCAGTGGAAGGTGGCGGGGAGGGGGGCTCGACGTTCTCTTCGCAGGCCGGGGAATCGCTCTAGGTTCGGCGCTCGTCGCCAGGGGAATTCATGTCAGAGGTGCTCGTCGTCGATGACAGCAAGGTGATGCGGGACATGGTGGTGGCCTGTCTCAGGCCCTACCCGGGCCTGAACTTCACCCACGCGTCCAGCGGGCTGGAGGCCATCGAGCGCCTGTCGCTGAGCCCGTATGACCTGCTGGTGTTGGATTTGAACATGCCGGATATCGGCGGCATCGAGGTGGTGGAGTTCGTGCGGGGGCAGGATCGGCTGCGCACGCTGCCCATCATCATCGTGACGACGCGTGGGGACGAGGCGTCGCGCGCCCGGGCCCTGTCCGCGGGCGCCAACCGCTTCATGACCAAGCCCTTCACTCCCGATGCCATCCTCGCGGAGGCGCGGGGGCTGTTGGAAGAGAAGCCGGCTTGACGGCCTCCGTGGACCTCGCGGACTTCCTGCCGGCCTATCTGGCGGAGGTGGAGGAGCTGCTCGACTCGGCCCACCGCCAGCTGATGGCGGTGGAGGCCAGCGCGCGGCGTGGCGCCGCCCATCCGAAGTCCGTGCGGGAGCTGTTCCGCGCGCTGCACACCATCAAGGGCCTGTCCGCCATGGTGGACGTGGAGCCCATCGTCTCCATCTCCCACTGGATGGAGACCTCCCTGCGTCAGGCGGACCAGGCGGGCGGGCGGCTCCCCGAGTCCAGCGTGGAGCCGCTCATGGAGGGCCTGCGCGCGGTGGAGCAGCGCATGCGCCAGCTCGCCGCGGGCAAGGACGCCTCGCCCGTTCCTCCGGGACTGCTGGAGCGACTGGAGGCGCTGGGAGTCTCCTCCCCCGTGGTGGCCAGTACCGCCCGGCCCTCGGCATTGCTGCTCGATGAGACCCTGGCGCTCGCCCCCCGGCTGACGCCCACCGAGCGCGAGCAGCTCACCTCGGGCGCGGGCCATCGCCGCCCGGTCCGCGTGGACTTCATCCCCGGTGCCGAGCGCGCCGCGCGGGGCATCACCATCAACAGCGTGCGCGAGCGACTGGCGGCGCTGGGGGAACTCGTCAAGGTCGTCCCCGTGGCGGGGCCGGCGCCGGGCGGCGGCTCGCTCACGTTCGTGTTGCTGCTCAGCACCGATGCCTCGGACGCCGTGCTGAAGGAGGCGGCGGGAGGAGAGCCAGCCCAGGTGCGCGCGCTGTCCACCGCGCCCGTGCCCTCGGCCGTGGACGGGCCGTCCGTGCCGGAGCGGGAGCCGGAGCTGGAGGAGGAACCCGAGGAGGGGCGCCGGTCCAGCGGCACCTTGAGGGTGGAGGTGTCGCGGCTGGACGAGGCGCTGGAGCGACTGGCGGCGCTCGTCGTCAACCGCTCGCGGCTGCAGCGCGCGGTGGTGGACCTGACGGCCGTCGGGGCTCCGACGCGGGAGCTGCGCGCCATCCTCCAGGAGAACGGACGGCAGCTGCGAGACATGCGCGCGGCCATCCTCCGCCTGCGCATGGTGCGCGTGGGGGACGTGCTGGAGCGGCTGCCGCTCCTGGTGCGCGGCCTGCGTCGCACCACGGGCAAGGCGGTGCGGCTGGAGCTGGAGGTGGGCGACGCGGAGCTGGACAAGGCGGTGGCGGACCGCATGCTGCCCGCGCTCGTGCACCTGGTGCGCAACGCGGTGGACCACGCGCTGGAGTCTCCCGAGGAGCGCCGCGCCGCGGGCAAGCCCCCGGAGGGCCGCGTGCGCCTGGGCTGCCATGCGAACTCCAGCGGCTGGGTGGACATCACCGTGGCCGACGACGGGCGGGGCGTGGACGCGGGGGCGGTGGCCCGGCGCGCGGGCGTCCCGGTTCCCCGCGGCCCGGATGACCTGCTGGAACTCTTGTGCCGGCCCGGCTTCTCCACCCGCGAGGAGGTCACCTCCACCAGCGGGCGTGGCATGGGCATGGACATCGTCCGCCGCATCGTCGTGGACCAGCTCGGAGGCGAGCTGCGTCTGGAGACGCGCGTGGGGGAGGGCACCACCTTCCACCTGCGCGTGCCCCTGACGATTACGCTGCTGGACGCCATCATCTTCGAGTGCGCGGGGCTGCGCTACGCGGTGGCGGTGGGCTCCGTGGAGGAGCTCATCGAGGTGGAGGCCGCGCGGGTGGTGCGGCCCGCGGGCGCCCACGGCGTGGCATTGGTGGAGCGGCGGGGCCAGTCGGTGACGCTGGTGTCCCTGGCGCGGCTGTTGGGTTCCGCGTCCGCCCAGGCCGTGGACGCCACGCCTCCTCGGGGGTTGGTGGTGCGACAGCGCGGAGAGCTGGTGGCGTTCGGAGTGGACCGGCTGCTCGGTCAGCAGGAAATCGTGCTGCGCCCGCTGGAGGACCCGCTGGTGCGGGTGCCCGGGGTGGCGGGAGCCACGGACCTGGGAGATGGCCAGCCCACGCTGGTGCTGGACCTGAATGCGCTGGGAGCGGCGCGCCGCCCGGGGTCCGGGGGACGAGAGGAGCGCGCGACATGAGCGTGCTGCATGTGGTGTTCAAGGTGGATGGCGCCGAGTACGTGCTGCCGGCTTCGGACGTCCTCCAGATGGAGTCCTTCTCCGGGGCCACGCCCGTGCCCGGCGCGCCGGCGCATGTCGCGGGGCTGGTGCAGGTGCGCGGGCGCGTCATCCCCGTGGTGGACGCGCGCAGGCGCTTCGGGCTTCCGGCCCTGGAGCGCTCGCTCGACACGCGGGTGGTGGTGGGGCAGTTGGGGACGCGGACGGTGGGGCTGCTGGTGGACAGCGCGCGCGAGGTGCTGAAGCTGGACCCCGCGAAGTTCCAGCCGCCGCCGCCGCTGGTGGTGGAAGGCTCGCGAGGGTTCGTGAAGGCCGTGGCCCAGGTGGGGCCGAGGCTGGTGATGCTCATCGATTTCCCCCGGGTCATCGGGGAGGAGGCGCCAGATGGCGACGGAAAACGGTAACGGCCCCCAGGGGCAGGATGACGCGCGCGGGCTCACCGAGCGCTTGTCGCGCGGAGTCCGGGAGGGCGTGGCCCTCCTGCAGGACGTGGAGGCGCTCGCATCGAGGCTGGCCGCCAGTGGCAACGAGCAGGCCGCGGCCTCCGAGCAGGTGCGCGCCTCCATCGAGTCGGTGGCCGCCCATGTCGAGGCGACGAGCGTCGCGACGCAGACGCTGGCGCGCTCCCAGCGCACGGTGAGCGACTCCGCCCGCGCGCTGCAGCAGGAAGCGGAGGCCACCGCGGGCTCCGTGCAGGAGGTCAGCGCGTCGGTGGCGGGGGTGCGCAAGGACGCAGCCCACCTGGCCGCGGAGGCGGACACCACCGCCGCCACGCTGGAGCAGGTGACGCGCTCGGTGAAGACGGTCAACTCCAACGCGGAGGACCTGGCCGCCTCCAGCGAGGAGCTGCTGGCGTCCATGACGGAGATGAACTCCACCGTCGCGGACCTGGTGACGCGCAACCAGTCGGGCGCGGCCTCCACGGAGGAGGTGGGCGCGACGATTGAGGAGATGGCCAAGGGCATCGCCCGGCTGGCCACCGACGCCCAGGGCGTGGGCGAGCGGGTGACGCTGGTGACGGGCGCGGTGGTGGGGCTGGGCAAGTCCCTGAGCGACCTGTCCCGGGACGCCACCACCATGTCCTCCGGCGTGGAGGAGACGGCGTCCACCGCGGAGGAGCTGGCGCGCAGCGTGCGCGGCGTGGCGGAGAGCGCGCGCGTGCTGGAGACGCACGCGGCCTCCACCGCCTCCACCGTGGAGGAGGTGGCCGCCAGCGTGGAGGAGGTGGCCGCCACCGCGGAGAAGAACTCCGCCGTGGTGGATGCCAACGCGGCGACGATTGAGCAGCTGGCGCGCTCCGCCCAGTCCGTGGCCAAGGCCTCCGAGTCCATCAACGGCCTGGCGTCCTCGAGCGCCAGCGCGTCCGCGCAGCTGGAGGTGTCCACGCGGCGGGTGGCGCAGATGAGCGAGGAGGCGCGCGCCACCTCGGACCGGGTGGGCACCATCGCCCGCGAGGGCGGCGCCACCGTGGTGCGCTCCATCGCCGGCTTCAGCCGCATCCGTCAGTCCATCGTCGAGTCCTCGGGCGTCATGAAGGAGATGGGCAAGCGCGCCGAGGAGATTGGCGACATCGTCCAGACCATCAACCTCATCGCCGACCGGACGAATCTCCTGTCCCTCAACGCCAGCATCGAGGCGGCGCGCGCCGGGGAACACGGGCGCGGCTTCGCGGTGGTGGCGGAGGAGATTCGCGCCCTGGCGGACCGCGCGGCGGCGGCCAGCTCGGACGTGGCGAAGATTGTCCGCGGCCTCCAGACGACGGCGCGCGAGGCGGCGAGCGCGAGCGCGGAGGGCATGCGCGCCGCGGACGAGGGCGCGGCGCTGGCGTCGGACGCGGAGCGGGCCCTGTCCACCATCCTGAAGGGCGTGGATGACGTGGGGCAGAACGTGCGCGAGGTGAGCCGCGCCACGACCGAGCAGGTGCAGGCGGTGCAGTCGCTGGCGCAGGGCACCACGAAGATGAGCGAGCAGGGCCGCGTCATCGCCGCGTCCGCGTCGGAGCAGGCCCAGGCGGCCCAGGCGCTGGCGCAGGGCGGCACGGAGATGCGGCGCATGGCCCGGCAGACGACGCAGGCCACCGCGGACCAGGCCCGCGCGCTGCGCGACGTGGTGCGCTCCAACGGGCAGCTGGCGGAAGTCGCCCAGAAGGTGTCCCGCGCGGTGCAGGAGCAGGCGGCCGCGGCGGCGGACCTGTCCAAGGGCGCCGCGCAGATGCGCCAGCTGGTGCAGGGCGTCAGCGCCGTCGTGGGCACGCAGAGCAAGGAGGTGACGGGGATGGCGCAGGTGGCCCAGGACCTGGCGAGCACCACCCAGCGCACCCTGGCGGGGCTGGCCGAGCAGGCCAAGGCGGCGGCGGAGGTGACGCGCGCCATGGAGGATACGCGCAAGGAAGTGGCCCAGTCCGCGCGGGGCATGGCGGAGCAGGCGCGCGCGCTCAAGCAGGGCGAGACGGCCAGCCGCCAGGTGGCGAAGCTGGCGTCGTCCGTGACGCGCGCCACCGACGAGCAGGCCCAGGCGCTCGTCGCGCTGGTGAAGGGCGCGGACGAGGTGCGGCGCGTGGCGAAGGGCACGGCGCGCGCGCTGGACGAGCAGTCGGAGGTGCTGACGGGGCTCGCTGCTTCCGCGCAGCGGCAGGCCACGGGCACCGCCGCGGTGGCGCGCGCCAGCGGCGATGCCACGCAGGTGATGGAGGGCCTGGTGAAGGGCGTGGAAGAGATGCGGGTGAGGGCGCGGGAAATCACCACCACCACCGCGCAGCAGGTCCGCGCGTCGTCGGCCACCGCGGGAGAAGTGCGCGAGGTGGCGGGACGACTGACGCACCTGTCGCGACTCCAAGCCGAGCAGGTGGAGAGCCTGGAGCGCCTGGGCAGCGTGCTGGGGAGTGGTAACACCCCGCAGGCTTCCGAGGCGGGGGGCTCGCGCTCCAGGGAGCGACAGACATGACGGAATCGACTTCCGTGACGGGCTCCCCCCTCTTCCTGTCCGCGGAGGACAGGGCGCGGGTGGAGGAGGTGGAGCAGCTGGCCCGAGGGGGCGCCGGCAGCCTGGAGAGGCTGGTGGCCGGACTGGACACGTCGAGCTGGGCGGTGCGCCGCGCCGTCGTGGCGGCGCTCGCGCGGCTGGGCACCCCGGCGGTGCCTCCGCTGTGCGACGTGCTGCGCCACCGCCGCGACAACGAGGCGCGCCTGGCGGCCGCGGTGGAGGCGCTGGTGGCGTCCACGGGCGCGGTGGAGGAGTCCCTGGAGGGTCTGGCGGACAGCCCGTCCGCGCCCATCGTCTGTGATGCCGCGCAGGTGCTGGGGCGGCGGCGCAGTCGGCGCTCGGTGCCGCTCCTGGCGCGGCTCACCGTGCATCCGGACGACAACGTCGCGGTGGCGGCCATCGAGGCGCTGGGCCGCATTGGCGGCGGCGCGGCGGTGGACGCGTTGCTGGCGGCGCTGGGCAGCGGCAACTTCTTCCGCATCTTCCCCGCCATCGACGTGCTGGGCCGGTGTGGAGACCCGTCGGTGGTGCCCGCGCTCCTGGGGCTCCTGGCGGACCCCTTCTACGCGCTGGAGTCGGCGCGCGCGCTGGGCCGCACCGGCCAGGACGCGGCGGTGCCCGCGCTGGTGAGCCTGCTGCGCCGGGGCAACGACGCGCTGGTGCGCGTGGCGGCGGTGGCGCTGGTGGACATCCACGAGGCGCAGGTGCAGCGCTTTGGCGGCGCGCGCGCGGTGCAGGCCGCGCTGCGCTCCGGTCCCGGTCCGGACCTGTCCATGCTGGGCCGCAGGCTGGCGCAGGCCATCACCAGCGCGGACTCCGCGGAGCGGGCCGCGCTGGCGCGACTGCTGGGTTGGGTGGGAGGGCAGGACGCCGCGGCGGGACTGCTGCGGCTGTTGGACGGACCGGACCCGTCGGTGGCGCGCTCGGCGGCGAGCGCCCTGGCGGAGCTGGGGGCGGACGCGGACGAGCAGATTCTGCAGGCGCTCCAGGATGGAGACAGCGCCCGGCGCAGGGTGCTGCTGCCCCTGGTGGGGCGCCGCGCGTCGGCGGTGCCGGAGGTGATGGCGTGTCTGGAGGACCGGGAGGCGTCCGTGCGCGCGCTGGCGGCGGACACCCTGTCGCGCATCGGTGACACGTCCGCGGTGCCCGTGCTCTTCCAGCGCCTGATGGATGACGACGCGCGCGTGGTGCAGGCCGCCACGGGCGCCATCCAGTCGCTGGGCAGCGAGCAGACGGAGACGCTGGCGCTCCACGCGGCGCGCTCCGCGGACCCCCGCCTGCGCCGCGCGGCGCTGCGAATCATCTCCTACTTCGGTTATCCCCGAGGGCTGGAGGTGCTGCTGTCCGCGATGCGCGACTCGGACGAGCGGCTGCGTGACGCGGCCATCTTCGGCCTGCCCTTCATCGAGGACCCGCGCGCGGTGGACGCGCTGCTGGCGGCGGCCACCCACGAATCGGAGCGCACGCGCGCCGCGGCCATGCGCGCGCTGGGGCAGACGGAGAAGGAGGCCCGCATCACCTCCACGCTGCTCGGCGGCCTCAACGACAGGGACGCGTGGGTGCGCTACTACGCGTGCCAGTCCCTGGGGAAGCTGAACGAGGAAGCCGCCGCGGATGCGATTGTCGCGCTGGCGGACGACGACGCGGGGCAGGTGCGCGTGGCGGTGGTGGACGCGCTGGCGCACATGCACACGGAGAGCGCGATGACGGCGCTGCGCCGCGCGGCGGCCAGCACCGACGCGGACGTGCGGCGCGCGGCGCTGCTGGGGCTGGGCGTGGCCCGGCGTCAGGACGCGCTGCCGGTGTTGCTGGAGGCCTCCTCGTCGGAGGATGCCGCCACGCGCCTGGTCGCGCTGTCCGCCGTGGCCGAATACGAGGCGCCGGAGACGCTGCCCGCGCTGTTGCATGCGGCCAGTGACAGGGATGACAGCGTGCGCAGCGCGGCGGTGGGCTTCCTCGCCACGCGCCCGGGTGTCCCCGCCACCCAGGCCCTGGTGTCGCTCCTGGGGGACCTGACGGTGCGCGAGCGGGTGGTGAGCGCGCTGGCGCTGCCCATGGAGGGGCGCCTGCCCGGCCTGCTCGCGGCGCTGGACGTGGCGGACGAGGTGACCGCGCCCCTGCTGGTCGCGGCCCTGGCGCGCATGCGCCGGGCGGACGCACGCGCCGCGCTGGTGCAGGCGTTGGAGACCTCCAGCGCCGCGGCCCGCCGCGCCGTCGTGCCCGCCGTGGGCGCGCTGGGAACCCTGGAGGCACGCGACGCGCTGGAGCGCGCCTCCCTGCGTGACGAGGACCCTGAAGTCCGGCGGGCCTGCCTCGTGGCCCTGGGGAAGTGACAAGGACGTCATGCCTTCCCTGCCGATGTCCCCCCAGGTCTTCGCCATCCTCACCGCGCTCATCGAGCAGCGCGCGGGGTTGCACTATGCGGCGGAGGACCGCGAGCTGTTGTCCGACAAGGTGTCGGACCGGGCGCAGGAAGCGGGCTTCGACTCGCTGCTCGACTACTACTACTTCCTCCGGTACGACCCGGCGGGCTCGGCCGCGCTGGATTCCCTCGTGGACGCGCTGCTCGTGCACGAGACGTATTTCTTCCGGGAGGCGCAGCCGTTGTCGGTGCTGGTGGAGGACGTGCTCCTGCCCAGGGTGCGCGCCGGCCAGAAGCCCCGCGTGTGGTGCGCGGCCTGCTCCACCGGCGAGGAGCCCTTGACGCTGGCGATGATGCTGGCGGACCGGGGTGTGCTCTCCGGCGTGGAGTTGCTGGCCAGTGACTTGAGCACCCGGGCGCTGGAGCGCGCTCGCACCGGCGAGCACAACCTGCGCTCCATGCGCGCGCTGCCGCCCGGAGTGGAGGGGCGCTGGCTGGAGCAGGTGGACGGACGGGCCCGGCCGAAGCAGGAGCTGGTGGACGCGGTGGAGTGGCGCCGCATCAACCTGGTGGACGAGGGGGCGGTGGCGAAGCTGGGCCAGTTCGACGCCATCCTCTGCCGCAATGTCCTCATCTACTTCCAGGATGAGACGGCGCGCCGCGTGGTGGCGTCGCTCACCCAGGCGCTGAAGCCCGGAGGCCAGCTGGTGGTGGGCACCTCCGAATCGCTGCTGCGCTTCGGCACCGCGCTCTCCTGTGAGGAGCGGCGCGGCGTATTCTTCTATGGCAAGGCGGGCGCATGACGGCCGTGACTCCTGTTCGCGTCCTGGTGGTGGACGACTCGGCCTTCGCGCGCAAGGTGCTGCGCCAGGTGCTCTCCAACGCGCAGGGCATCGAAGTGGTGGACACCGCGCGCGACGGCCTGGACGCCCTGGAGAAGGTGGCGGAGCTCAAGCCCGACGTCCTCACGCTGGACCTGGTCATGCCGGGGCTGGACGGGCTCGGCGTGCTGCGCGCCCTGGACTCCATGCCGGCCGCTCCCCGCGTCGTCGTGGTCAGCAGCGCGGGCGAGGAGAGCGAGCTGGCGGTGTCCGCCCTCCAGGCCGGCGCGGTGGAGCTGGTGCACAAGCCCTCCGCGCTCGCCACGGACCGGCTCTACGAGCTGGGAGCGGAGCTGGTGGAGAAGGTGCGCATCGCCGCTCGCGCGGTGCCGCACCCGCCGCGCGGGGTGGCTCCAGCCGCGGCCACTTCGACTTCTCCGGCGGAGGTGTTCGGGCCGGCGCGCAACCTGGTGGTGGTGGGCACGTCCACCGGCGGTCCCCAGGCCCTCACGCGGCTCTTGTCGGCGCTGCCGGCGGACTTCCCCGCGCCCATGGCGCTCGCGCTGCACATCCCCCCGGGCTACACGGAGGCGGTCGCCCGCCGGCTGGACTCGCTGTGCGCGCTGGAGGTGCGCGAGGCGGAGGACGGGATGGAGATGCGCCCCGGCCGCGTCGTGCTCGCGCGTGCGGGCCAGCACCTCAAAATCGAGCGGCACGGCGCGCTCACCGTGGGCCGCGTGGACCGGCACCCGGTGCAGATGCCGCATCACCCCTCCGTGGACGTCCTCTTCGAGAGCGCGGCCCGCACGTGGGGCCGTGACACGGTGGGGCTGGTGCTCACCGGCATGGGCGACGACGGACGGGAGGGCGCGCGCGCCATCCGCGCGGCGGGCGGCTCCATCCTCACCGAGTCCGAGTCCTCCTGTGTCGTCTACGGCATGCCTCGCGCCGTGGACGAAGCGGGCCTCGCCACCGCCAGTGCGCCCCTGGAGGGAATGGTGGCGTTGCTGCTCACTCAGCTCCGCTGACTTCGGGAAAAAACGGGTGGGGTGTCCGTCGCCCGCACCCCTACATGGTGAGGAAGCAGGCAGCCTTGCCCTGGAGGGGGAGCGATAGTTTTGGTTCTGCACGGACGCGTAAGGCAGACTGCCGGCCATGCTCCGTTACAGCGCCGACATCCGCACCCTCCTCTGGTGCCTGGCGATGCCCGTGGTGGCCCTCTCGATGTACGCGGCCCCCTCGCTCATCCCCTACCTGTGCCCGCTCGCGTGCTACCTGGCGCTGTCCGCGGGCGTCATCGCCCACAACCACAACCACAGCCCCACCTTCCGCAACCGGAAGATGAATGAGGCGATGGGCATGTGGCTGTCGTTGTTCTACGGCTACCCCACCTTCGTGTGGATTCCGACGCACAACCTCAACCACCACAAGTTCGTGAACAAGGCGGGCGACGCCACCATCACCTGGCGCTACTCGAAGAAGCACAACTTCCTCGTCGCCTTCCTGTTCCCCTTCGTCTCCACGTACTGGCAGCAGGAGCCGACGAAGGCCTTCATCGAGAAGGCGCGCACGCGCAACCGCGCCCTGTTCCGGCAAATCGTCCTCCAGTACATCGTCTGGGGCGGCACGCACGCGGCGCTCGTCGCGCTGGCCATTTATATGCACGGCGTGGCGGGCGGCCTGCGCATCTGGGCCTTCGCGTTCCTGATTCCGGCCTTCTTCTCGCTGTGGACCATCATGTTCTTCAACTACATCCAGCACGTCCACTCGGACCCCTGGAGCGAGCACGACCACAGCCGCAGCTTCAC
The DNA here is from genome assembly GCF_013336725.1 of Myxococcus sp. CA040A. Lineage (NCBI taxonomy): Bacteria > Pseudomonadati > Myxococcota > Myxococcia > Myxococcales > Myxococcaceae > Myxococcus > Myxococcus sp. CA040A. The sequence continues at coordinate 223,776 of NZ_JABUMR010000003.1, forward strand.
CGGCCGCCTCATCAACTTCTTCCTCTTCAACAACGGCCTGCACGCCGTCCACCACGAGACGCCGGGCCTGCACTGGAGCCTCCTGCCGGAGGCGCACGCCAAAATCGCGGCGGACATCGACCCGGAGCTCAAGCCCGTCAGCTTCTTCGGCTGGTGCTTCCGCTCCTACGTGCTGGCGCCCATCTTCCCCCGCTTCGGCACCAGGCAGGTGGGCCGCGCCCCGTATGACCCGCCCGCGGGCGGCACCGTCGACGTGTCCTTCGGCGACGAGCTGCAGGCCGTCGACTCGGGCGTCAACGTCGCTCGCGTCTGACGCACCCGCACACGCGGGCCTCGTGTGGGTGTCTCTGTCCTGTATTTCCCATCTCTCCCTGGAATCTGACCAGGGGGAGTATTCGCCATGTGGCTGATTCTCGTATCTCGCGGTCAGAGGTACGGGCGGGCTGGGGGGGATGCGGACATGGAGGCACCACATGAGGATGGCCCCAGGCCCAGTCCGTCCAACGACCCTCGAGGCGCCGCCCTCGCCCAGGGTGCTGTGGGTCGGCGTGGCCGGGGAGGCGTGGCTGGCACTGTCGCGCGCGGCCCGGGCACTGGGCTGTGAGCCGGTGCAGGCCTCGGCGCCCGGCGCGGTGAGCCTGGAGCTGTCGCGAGCGCGGCCCCGGTTGGTGCTGGTGCACTGGCGCCAGGTGAGCGAGCGCGGCCCCGGAGGACTGGGCGGCCTCAAGTCCCGCGTGGGTGCGTCCGGTGCGCCGGTGGTGCTGGTGGCGGAGCCGGAGACGCCCGCCGAGGTGCTGGAGGCGGCGGACGCGGAGGGCGTGGAGGACTGCCTGCTGGCGCCGGTGGGCGAGGCGGCGGTGCGCGCGCGGCTGGCCACGCTTCTGGGCGCCCGTCCCCCGCCTGTCACGAGCGAACGCTACAGCCCGCGCGTGGTGCTGCTCGCCGGAGGCGCGGGAGGCGCGCGCACGTGGGCTGGGCTGGGCTCGCTCCTGGAAGTCAGTGGCCACCACCTGCTGTACAGCGCCACGGTGGAGGGCGCCGCAGCGCGGGTGGAGGAGCACGGCTCCGCCCCCCACCTGCTCATCGCCGTCGGTGATGGGGCCCGGGGCGGGGTGTGGGCGCGCTCGGGCACGGCCGCTCGCGCGTTGCTGGAGGGCGTGCCCTCGCTGACGGTGACGCCCGCGGAGAGCGGGCGCGCGGCGACGCTGCTGCCGCGCATCCACGCGATGCTGGGGCGCGAGGGCGCGTCGCTGCGGGTGGAGGAGCGGGTGCCCTTCTGCTGCCCGGTGGAGTTCGGCGAGGGAGGGCCCCAGGGGCTGGCCTGGACGTCGGGCGTGTCCTTCGCGCTGAGCCCGGGGGGCCTCTTCGTGCGCACGCTGGTGCCGGCGCGGCCCGGGGCGGCGGTGACGTTGCGCATCCACCTGCCCACCACGGGCGAGCGGCTGGAATCCCACGGCGTGGTGGCGTGGGCCAACCCCTTCGCGCCGCGCGACGGGCTGTGTTGTCCCCATGGCATGGGTGTGCGGTTCATGGGCATGGGCCCGCCGCGCTTGATGCACCTGCGCCAGCTCTGTCAGGCCACGGCCTCGCCCTGAAGGCGCGGGCCCGGGAGGCGCTTCGCCATGCGACGCAAGAAGGTCCTCCTCGTCGATGACTCGCACACGGTGCTGATGCTGCACCAGATGATGATGGTGGAGCGTGGCTTCGAGACGCTCATCGCCCGCGACGGGCTGGAGGCGCTGGAGCGCGTGCGGGACGAGGCGCCGGACCTGGTCGTGCTCGACATCCTGATGCCGAACCTGGACGGCCTGGAGACGTGCCGGGCGCTGCGCGGGCGCGAGCCCACCCGCCACACGCCCATCATCCTGTGCAGCACGCGAATGGAGCCGGACTGCGTGCAGGCGGGCTTCGAGAGCGGTTGCACCGACTACCTCACCAAGCCCTTCGCGGGCTCGGAGCTGGCGGCGCTTTTGAATCGCTACTTGGGCTCGGAGCGGGGCACGCGCGGGGGGGACTGACCGGGAGGCCGCGCCGGCAGCGAGCGGCGGGGCAGCGTCACCATGAACGTCGTGCCCTCCTCCTCGGTGGAGCTGACCTCGATGCCGCCGCCGTGCGCCTGGACGATTTCCCGGACGATGTAGAGGCCCAGGCCGTAGCTCATCTTCAGCGTGCGCGTCGTCTGCGGGCCGCTGCGGAAGGGCTCGAAGAGGTGGGGCAACAGGTGCGCGGGGATGGGGCGCCCGCCGTTGTGGACCTCCAGCACCAGCTTGTTGGCCCGAGCCACGCGCGCCACCAGCTTCACGGGGGTGTCCGCGGGGCCGAACTTGAGCGCGTTCTCCAGGAGATTCGAGGCCACCTGGCCCAGCCGGTCCGGGTCCCACATGCCCTGCGTGTTGCCCTTGTGCTCCACCTCGATGACGCGCTCGGGATAGGCCACGCGGAACTCGTGGGCCACGCGCTCCACCAGGTCCTTGAGGTCCACCGGCCGGGGCTCAATCGCCACGCCACCCATCAGCCGCGTGCGCGTGAAGTCCAACAGCAGGCGGGTGAGCCGTTCAATGCGCACCGCCGCGGTGGCGATGCGCTGGCTGGTGCGCCGGGCGTCCTCGGCCGTGCCGGACTCCGCCATGACGCGAGACCAGTTCATGATGGCGCCCAGCGGGCTGCGGATGTCGTGGCTGACGATGCCCATCAGCTGCTCCTGGAACTCGGAGTGCCGGCGCGCCTCCTCTTCCGCCCACTTGCGCTGGGTGATGTCGCGGCTGATGCCGAACAGCCCCACCACCTTGCCGTCCGCGTCGCGCAGCACGCCCTTGGTGGACAGCCACACGCGAGGGCCCTCGACGCCCGGCTGCCCGTCCTCGTAGGTGACGGTGCGGCCGAAGGCGAGCACCTCCCTGTCGTTGGCGGCGTTGACGCGCGCCACTTCGGGCGCGAACAGCTCGTGGTCCGTGCGGCCCACCATCTGCGAGATTTCGTAGCCCACCGCGCGCGCGCCCGCGTTGTTGATGAGCTGGTAGCGGCCCTCCAAATCCTTCGTGTAGACGGCGTCCGTCGTGCCCTCGTGGATGGCGCGGAACACCTCGCTGGCGCGCCGCAGCTCCTCGCGCACCCGGTGCTCTCCGGTGATGTCGCGGCAGTGCACCAGCAGGCCCCCGGGCACCGCGCGCGCGCGCACGTCGAAGCACAGCTCCCGGTCCGGCCACTCGTGCTCGAAGCGCGTGGCGGCCTGCTGGGTGGCGGGCTGCTCGAAGCGCAGGTGGTCGCGCAGCTTCAAGAGGCCGGGGCACGCGCGGCGCACGTCGTCTCCGGGCCCGGCGACGCCGTCCAGCAGCTCCGCCATGCGCGGGCTGACGTAGGTGAAGCGCCAGGCCGCGTCGAGCGTGAAGAAGGCGTCCGGCAGGCCCTCCAGGAGCGCATGGAGCGGTACGCCGGACGCCTCGGATTTCGCGGGCGGGGCCGGGGGACGCTGGCGCTTCTTGGCGGGGGTGGGGGGCATGCGTCGTCGGGTTTCGCGGGGGGGCCAGGGTCCAGGGGATGAGCGGAGCGGGGTGGGCCGTCAGCCGGTGGGAGGCCTGTCCGGCGCGTTCTCCGGTGCCCAGGGGGGAACGCCCGGTACACGAAGCCGTCGCGGCGCGTCGCCTCTCGCCCGGATGGGGACGAAGGGCGCCACTGGCGCGAAGGCGCCTCGAGCTTCCGCGTGGGCCGATGCACGGAAGGGGGCGAGGATGAGGGTTGCGGTGAGGCGGGGGCGCATCCGGGGAGAACCATACTCCGCTCGCCGTCTCCCGCGAGCAGCCGGTGGGGGTCCCCCCCTCGCTCGGCGCCTTCCAGGGCATGGAGGGGGCTCGGAACGGGCGTCTCGTGCGGCTTCGCTGCAACTCGAACGGATGAATGCGCCCCGGGTGAATGCGGGTTCAGATAGCCTGGAAAATCGAGCCGACCTGGGATGTGCTGTTTTTAGCTTGAGTCTTGAAGACCCGGGAGGTCGGCCTGCCCGGGGCTCGGCGCTCATGCGGACTTCTTCGCCTCGGCGTCGTCCTGCTCGAACAGGCTCTCCAGTTCCTTGCGAGCGCGCGCGGCGGCCTCCACGAGCTTCTGCTCGTCGCGGTGGAAGAGGGCCGTCTCGCGCAGGAGCTTCTCGTCGTGGTCTCTCAGGCGCTCCATGACGCGGTGGCTCTCGGAGAAGGTGAGGCCCATCGTCTGGAGGATGTCGCCGCCCATCTCCACGCTGCCGGCGAACGTCTCGCGCATCACGTGCTCGATGCCCAAATCGAGCAGCCGGTACGCATGCACGCGGTTGCGTGCGCGGGCGAAGATGGTGAGGTGGGGGAAGTGCTCCTTCACTGTCTTGGCGGTGCGCATGGAGGCCTCGATGTCGTCGATGGCGAGCACGAAGACGCGGGCCTTGTCGGCGCGGGCGGCGCGCAGCAGGTCCAGCCGGGAGGCATCGCCGTAGAAGACCTGGCTGCCGAAGCGCTTCATGAAGTCGATGTGCTCGGGGCTGGCGTCAATGGCGGTGAAGGTGATGCGCTTGGCGCGCAGCAGGCGGCCGACGACCTGACCCACGCGGCCGAAGCCGGCGATGATGACGGGGTGGTCCTCCTCGGGCGCCACGTCGTACTCGCGGGCCTGGGTCTTCTTCTGGAAGCGGGGACGACCCCAGCGCTCATAGGCGGCATAGAGCAGCGGCGTGGTGGCCATGGACAGGCCCACGACGACGACGAGCAGGTCCGCCAGCTCCGTGGACATGACGTGGAAGGACACGGCGAGGGCGAAGAGGACGAAGGCGAACTCACCGCCCTGGGAGATGACCACGCCCAGGCTGAGGGCCGGCTCGTTCTCCTTGAGGTTGAAGCGTCCCAGTCCGTAGAGCACGGCGCCCTTGATGGCGACGAGGCCTACGACGAGACCGGTGATGAGGCCGGGGCGCTCGGTGATGAGGCCCAGGTTCACGCTCATGCCCACGGCGATGAAGAACAGGCCGAGCAACAGGCCCTTGAAGGGCTCGATGTCGGCCTCGAGCTCGTGGCGGTACTCGGACTCGGACAGGAGCACGCCGGCGAGGAAGGCGCCCAGCGCCATGGAGAGGCCCACGGCGTTGAGGAGCGCGGCGGTGCCGACGACGACGAGCAGGGCGGTGGCGGTGAAGAGCTCCTGGCTGTGGAACGACGCGACGGCGCGGAAGAGGGGGCGCAGCAGGAAGCGGCCGGAGAGCACGACGCCGACGAGGACGGCGACGACCTTGAGGCCGGTATGCCAGCCGGGCTCGACGGAGGTGGCGTCGGTGTGGCCGAGCAGGGGCAGCAGGGCCAGGAGGGGAATGACGGCCAGGTCCTGGAACAGGAGGATGCCGAAGGCGAGCCGTCCGTAGCCGGTGGTGAGCTGGTTGCGTTCGGCGAGCAGTTGGAGCGCGAAGGCGGTGGAGGAGAGGGAGAGGCCGAAGCCGGCGATGATGGCGGCGGCGGGGGGCAGTCCGAAGAGGAAGCACGCGGCGGCGAGCAGGGAGCCGGTGATGAGCACCTGGGCGCCGCCCATGCCGAAGACGGAGTGGCGCAGGTTCCACAGGCGTGAGGGCTGCAGCTCCAGGCCGATGACGAACAGGAGGAGCACGACGCCCAGCTCGGAGAAGTGGAGCACGTTCTTCACGTCGCCGATGAGCTGCGCGCCGGAGGGGCCGATGACGGCGCCGGCCACCAGGTAGCCGAGCACCGAGCCCAGACCGAGCCGCTTGAACAGCGGAACGGACACCACCGCGGCGCCGAGGAACACCAGCGCCTGATGCAGGAAGGACATGCCCCGCTTCCTCGCACGGACGCCCATGCCGGGCAATCACAGCCCCCGGGCTCGCCAGTCAGCGGGGACCCCCGACACCGGGAAGGTGGGTCGCATGTAACCGACTGTGTGCCGGATGCGTAATCCAGTGGCAGCAGGCAGCCACGCAGTCCCCCACACCCCCGGAGCCGCCGATGCCCCCGCCGCGTATATCTCGCAGAGAAGCACCCCCTCTTCCGCCGCCGCCGCCGCCGCCCAAGCCGCCTCCGGACCCCAAGGTCGAGAAGGCCACCAACGACAAGAAGACCGCGACGACGCTGCGCACCGACGCGAAGAACAAGTCCGTCAAGGCCCAGGCCGACGCCGCGAAGGCGAAGCAGGCGAAGACCGCCCATGAGAAGTCCACCAAGGAGAAGGGAGTCGCTCAGAAGGCGCTCGACACCTCCAATACGAACTACCAGCGCCTCCTGGACCGAGGAGACTCACCCGCCGGCCGCACGCCTGCCCACGCCGAGTCGGTGAAGAAGGCGAAGAAGCAGGTCGACACCGACCAGGGCCGCGTGGACAAGGCCACCCAGACCTTCAACGGCACGCAGCAGAAGCTGACCCAGGCCGACACCACCGCGCGCGACTCCAAGCAGGACGCAGTCACCGCCTCGGACAAGGCCCTCCAGGCGCAGAAGACCGCCAACGTCAGCGCGAAGCAGGCCGGGCAGCCCGAGCCCTTCCCCAAGGCGAACGAGGTCACCGACACCTTCGACGCTGGAAGTCTCAGCAAGAAGGACCAGACGAAGCTGTTCGGCACCTCCGCGCCGGTGACGCCGGAAGAGGCGGCGCGCGCCGATGTCACGCGCGTGAACGACGCGGTGAAGAACTCCCCGCACAAGAACGAAAGCGCCGTCGCGGGCGCGGAGGAGCTGCGCAAGCAACTGGCGCTCAACCCCGACCCCGCCTACCGCGCCGCGCTCTGGAAGGAGTCCAAGCCGCAGCGTGACGCGTTCGTCGACGCGCAGGTGAATGACCGCTCGGTGCACCACTCGAAGACGCCGGAGCTCATGAAGTCGCTGGCCCAGGGCGCCGACATGGTGGGACCGGAGGCGCGCAAGGAGCTGGCGGGTCAGCTCCTCTCGGCCTCGAAGTCCACGTCGCTGGACGGCGTGGGGGAGCCCGGCCGCTCCTTGAAGGAGAACGCCAAGGACCCGGCGGTGGCGAAGCTGGGCGGAGAGATGGTGAGCCAGCTGCGCGCTGCGAAGCGCTACAAGGACGCCGACTCCCTCTCCAACGTCGACCCCGCCATCAAGGCCCAGTCCATGCCGAGCAAGCTGGACCAGAAGCTCCAGGCGGAGGTGGACCTCAACTCCGTCTCCGAGGAGCGCGACGGCCTCAACGCGCGCCAGAAGACGCTGGACCAGGAGACGCGGACCACCGCTCGGCAGACGCTGAACGACGTCGCGAAGAACCCCAAGTCCAAGGAGCCCTTCACCGTCGAGCCCGGCGCGACGAAGGACCACGCCGTCCTCGTGCGCAAGGACAAGGCGGGCAAGGTGACCGAGCGCCTGGAGGTGTCGTTCCAGGGCGACAACGTCAAGGTGGACTCGACCCAGGTGGACAAGAAGGGCGACGCGCGCCGCACCGTCTTCGAAAGCGGGGGCCCGGAGGGGCCGAGCACGTCCACCGATACGCGCTGGAAGCAGGACGCCTCCACGCCCGCGCCGTCGCTCGAGGACCTGGCCGCGGGCAAGGTGAAGGGCGCGTCCTACTCCGCCACGAAGTTCGAGGGCGGCAGCAACGCGAAGCAGACCACCACCCAGCGCACCCCGGACGGGACGCTGACGGAGACGAAGAAGGAGTACGGGGGCTCGGACAAGACGGACCACGTCAACGGCAAGTTCGACGAGTTCAAGAACCACTCCTCCACCGACACGGTCCACACCACCACCACCGTCATTCCTCCTCCGGGAGCCAAGGACGAGAAGGGCAAGCCCGTGAAGGCGATGGTCGTGGAGGGGACGTCGTACTCGCAGGGAAACGAGCTGCGGCTGACGAAGACGGAGACGAAGGCCGTCGACTCGCCGGTGAAGGGCGACCGCCCGGCCGGCGCGGAGGAATTGGCCAAGGTGGAGAAGGATGCCCGAGGCGCCGACGACGCCGCGCCCACCAGCTACGTGCTGGAGAAGAGCGGCGACGGCGAGCTGAACACGCAGACCTTCTTCGAGGGACAGCCCAACGTCACGCTCGTCACGCGCAAGAAGCTGGAGGGAAACACCGTCACCGAGACGACCGAGGGACGTGTGCCCAAGCCCTCGGACAAGGATGAAAAGGAGCTGGTGGACATCAAGGGCACCAGCACCACCACGTACAACGACAAGGGCCTCATCACCGCCAGCCACTCGGACCAGACGGACCCCACGGGTGTCCGCCGGGTGAAGGACTTCCAGCGCACCGAGTCGCGCAACGCGAAGGGCGAGGTGGAAGTCACCGAGCGCACCAGCGGCTTGGAGGAGGGCGGCGACAAGCCCAAGCGCACCTACGAGCAGGCGCTGACGACGGCGCAGACGCCCAAGGGCCCGCAGGTGGTGCGAGCGGAGTCGAAGCTCACGGGCCCGGAGGGCTCCGCGGAGGCGTCCATCCCGCCCGAGAAGCTGACCGTCAATGGCAAGCCCATCGCCGACCCCCAGCAGCTCAAGGCCAGCCTGCCGCCCGCGCAGGCCGCGCTGGGAGCCTATGCGGTGAACGGGTTGCAGGAGCAGCTCAATAGCTTCTCCAAGCTCTCGGCGCTCCATGCCCAGACGCTGGAGGGCGCGCCGGAGGCCCCGGAGAGCGCGGGCTGGGATGTCGCGGGAGACACGGTGGACTACGGGCTGGCGCGGCTGGCGCAGGAGGCCAACACCACCGCGGCGACGAAGCAGGGCAAGCCCGACCCGGCGAACAACCCGAAGTTCTTCAGCTTGAATCCCGTGGAGGAGTTCAACCAGGAGCTCACCCTGGACCTCGACAAGGACCAGCGCCTCGGGGTGGGTGCCGTGGGTGGCTTCCAGGTGATTTCCGGCGCGAAGGACGTCGTGTCCGGGGTGGGGGACTTCAAGAAGGCCCTGGACGAGCAGAACAAGCTCGACCTCGTCAAGAGTGGCCTGGGCATCATCGACGGGGCGAGCGGAGTGGTGGAGGGCGCGGAGCTGCTGCGCTTCGCGGCCAAGGGCACCGGCACCACCATCTCCCCCTCGGGAGAGCTGGGCGGGCGCGTCAATCCCATCAAGCTGGCGGAGTGGTCGGGCCGGCTCAGCGCGGCGGTGGGTGTCGTGAGCGGCGGAATCCAGGTGGCCGAGGGAATCGCCAACGACGACAAGTACCAGGTGGCGCTCGGCGCGGTGCAGGCCGGTGGCGCCGTGGCGGGCTACTTCGGCACGGCGGCGGCGGTGGGCGCCTTCGGCGGGCCCGCGGGAGTCGCGGTCGCCCTGTCGGTGGGGCTCGTCACCATCGGCATTGGCAGTGCGATTGAGCGCGAGCGCTCCCACGCGCTCGCGGACCAGAAAATCTGACCGAAGTCCTCCGCCCGGCCGGAACAAGGGCCGGGCGGAGCCCGACGTGGCCAGTGGGTGCCTTGCCTATTTGAATCCAGACACGCGCCGGAACTCAGTGGCGCATGGAATTCGAATCGCGAGTGGAAAACCCGCAATGACATAGGAACATCTGCGAGGTTTGTCTTTCGGGGATATGCGACGGGGCTCCTGTTTCCCTCCACCCCGAGGTATTCATGCGTCAGCGCGTCACGACAACGGGTCGAACCTGGATGAGTTTGTTCTGCACCGCCGCCCTCTTCACGGCGGCAGGTGTGGCCGCCGCGGAGGACCTTGTCCTGCCCGCGGGCAACATCCTGTCCAACCCTTCGTTTGAAACGAACCTCACCGGCTGGTCGACGTGGCAGGGGACGCTGGCCCGGGTGAGTCACGCGTCGGCACCGGATGGTGCGTACGTGGTGCGCGTCACGCGGTCGGCGGGGGATGCCTATTCGCTGGATGACGCTCCGGACGCGGTGGCCTCCACGACGGTGGGCACCGTCTACCGGGCACAGGTCTTCATCGCGGCGAGCAACGCCGGGACGGTGGGCAAGCCCGTGGTGCTGGCCGTCCGGGAGCGCAATGGCGCGGGGACCTCGGTGGGGTACGCGGAGTCTCCGGAGGTCGGCCTGACGACGGCCTTCCAGCAACTAACGGTGGAGACGACGGTGCAGCAGACGGGCAACACGCTGGATGTGTATGTCCTTCAGTCCAATGCCACGGCGGGCAATGCCTTCCTCGTGGACGCGCTGACGCTGGCGGTCGTCCCTCCGCCGACGCCGGGCGAGCCGAGCCAACTGCTCTGGAGTGACGAGTTCGACGGACTCGCGGGCACCCTGCCGAACCCGCAGGTGTGGGAGCCCGTCACGGGCGGCATGTGGGACAACGGTCGGACGATTCAGCAGTACACGGCGCGTCCCCAGAACGTGCAGCACGACGGGAGTGGCCACCTGAAAATCATCGCGCGGCGAGAGACGTATACCGGCGCGGACGGCGTGACGCGCGACTACACGTCCGCGCGAATCCACTCGAAGGGCCGCATGGAGCGCCAGTATGGCTACGTCGAGGTGCGGCTCAAGGCGCCCACGGGGCTGGGCACCTGGCCCGCGGCGTGGATGATGGGCTCCACGGGGGAGTGGCCCGCCAACGGAGAGTTCGACATCTTCGAGGGCGAGGGGCCGCTGCCCACGCTGGCTCACGGCACCATTCACGCGCCCGGCATCGCCTACGGTTGGGGACCTCCGGGACAGGTGGACTACGCGCCCGCGCGCGTGGGTGACGCGTGGCGCACCTTCGGCATCTTCTGGAATGCCAACCGCGTGGAGTGGTACGCGGACCGAATCAAGCGTTTCACCTTCCCGCGTGGCACCACGGGGACGTGGGTGTTCGACCAGCCCAACCACCTGCTGCTCAACCTGGCGCTGGGGGATTTGGGCGGAGACCCGACGAACACCGTGTTCCCCCAGGTGCTCGAGGTGGACTACGTGCGCTGGTACGCCAACGCGCCGTCGAACTGACCGGGGTCTCCATGCCTCCAACCGGGGCCGTCCACGGCGGCCCCGGGCGACCGACCCTCTTCGGGCCAGGCGAGCATCGCCTGCTCCCTCGCTGACCCGGCGCCCTCTCGTTAGAGTGCCGGGCTCATGCTTTCACCGCTCCAGCCTCTCTATCTGCTTCTCGTGGTGGAGCCGTCGACCTGTCCCGAGCGACTCCGTGAAGTCGAGGCTTGGGAGGCGCGGTCCGGCCGCTCGCTTCCCGCCGTCGTGCGCGAGTTCTTCACCGGCCTTGCGACCATTCCGATGGCGCCCAATGAATACCAACGCAGGGTGTGGAATGCCCCCGAGCCAGGAGCCGTCATCGTCGGACGCGTGACCGACGATGAATGGGAGGTGTCGCTTCCGGACCTGTGGGCCGAATACCGCGATGGCACGCTCGAGACGCTGACGTCCGTGCTGCCCTCCGTCGAGCGCGCGACTGACGACGAGCTCGATGGCATCACGCCTCCGAGCGCTCTCCACGGGCCGCTGGTCTATTTCCAAACCGATGTCATGCGCCAGTGGCGCGTGTTCTTCGAACTGGACGGTTCGCGCGACCCGCCTGTCCATGAACACCACCGCGACCGTGGTTGGTCACCCCCGCGTTCCTTCTCGTCGTGGCTCTTCGAAGCGTTCTTGGACGGGTACCTCCACCAGGACATGGTGCCGTATTCGTTCTGGGGAAAGAACGCCGACCTCGCGCGCTCCGAAGCGGCGTGCCCGGTGCAGCCCTTCAGGAATGGTCGCTGGTTGCGAGCGTCGCAGGGGCCATTCAGCGCTGAAGCGCATGCGGCGCTCAAGGAGCGATTCTCTTCCTATTCACGCGCGTACGCGACGAAAGCCACGCTCCACGACTTCAGCCTGGCGGAGGGTGGTTGGATCTGGATTGTCGCCGATGAGGATTCGTCGGAATGGTGGATCGCCGGCGAGACGAACGAGCATGTCGTCGAGCTCGCTCGTGCGGCGCGCGACCTTGGCCAGTTGACGGCGCCGCTCGTCGCCGATACGCCCGAAGGCGCGGCGGTGCTCGAACTGCTCGGCGCTACCGTGCCACTGTGAGCCGTGTCGGGCGAATCCTGTTCAGGTCGGTCCTTATCCACCTGGCGCTGGTACGCCAATACGCCGTCGAACCGACCGGGCCTCCGCGCCTCGAACCGGGGCCCTCAACGGCGGCCCCGGGCGGGTGCGTCGCTCAGGGCTCGTCGAAGATGAGCAACCCTCGTGCGTCATCCACCACGTACACGTGCCCATCTCCTGGCACGCGAATGCCGAGCGCGCCCTCGTACTGGCCGTCCTCGCGCTTGGGGTCTGACTCCCTGTAGGTGTTGAAGTGAGCCACCTGTCGGGGCTTCGTGGGATTGGAGACATCCAGCACGCGCAGGCCCTCATGGTACCAGGCGATGTACAGGCGCGTGCCCACCAGCAGCATGTTGTGGATGGAGGCGACGTCGCGCAGCTTGAACTCTCCGATGAGCTCGATGTTCGTCGGGTCATCCACCTTCAGCACACGCAGGTGGGCGCCCTGTCGCTCGCCGCCCTCGAACGCCACCGTGTGTCCGCCCAGGGTGCCCACCGCGCTGTGATGGCTCACCGCGCCGTAGTAGGTGTACTCGCCCAGGTGCTCGAAGTTCTCCGGGTTGCGCACGTCGAGAATCTGGTAGCCGCCGCTCATGTGACTCACATAGAGGCGGTCTCCGTACGCGAAGGCGTCGTGTGGCACGCCATAGATGCCGGTCCCGATGCCGCCCAGGCTCTCGCGGTGCAGGAGTCGTGGCTCGGTGGGGGTGGTCACATCAAAGAGCAGCACCTCGGCGTTCCGTCCGGTGGACATCGCATAGAGCCGGTCTCCATCGACCAGCACCGTGTGGATGTCGAGGGGCCCTCCGCCCGGGTAGCTCTGGAGAAAGACGGGACTGGCTGGATTCGAGATGTCGAAGACGATGAGGCCGGAGCTGGCGCTGGCGACATAGAGCGCGTCGCCCTTTGACCACACGCCGTTCCAGTAGTTGTCGCCCGGCAGGCTGATGGACGTCTTGAAGACGGGCCGTCGCCGGTCCTTCACGTCGAAGACCGTCAGCCCGCCCGGCTCTCCACGGCGCTGGATGGACACCACGTAGGCATGGTCCTTCGCGACAAAGACGTCCACGGACTGTCCCAGCTCCACGTAGGACTCGGAGCGCAGCTTCAATCCGCCCGAGGACTCCGCCTCGCCGCGAGCCCAGCTCATCCGCTCGGCGCGGAAGGTTCCATGCACATAGGTGGAGCCATCCGCGCAATAGCTGTAGCAGCCCACGAACTCCCGGGGAGACACCGCCTCGCAGCCCAAGGCGAACTGTTCGAAGTACACACCAGAGGCCGTGTTGGTGTAGCCCATCGACGCGGAGAACTGCCCGTCGCCGAGCTGGGATGAACTGGAGGCTATCCCGTTGAGGAACTCCACCTGTCGCCCATCGGGGCTCAGTCGGAGGCCCACGGCCGCGGTGGCCATCTCCCTTTGTGGCTGCATGTATTCGACGCGGACCACGCCACGGTAGACGGCGCCCTCTCGCTCGAGTGTGTCCAGGGACGCTCGATTGCACGAGGAGAGGTCAAAGACCTCGGGTGAGCCGCAGGGGGCGGAGATGTCCTTTCGCACCGTGCAGGTCGCGAACGGACCGGTGTCCGCGATGATGTCTCCCTGCTCCTTCAGCGGCGTGTACAGCCCGTCCCACGGCTCCGCCTTCGGGTCCGAGTCACAGCCGGCCAGGGCCAGGAGGCCCATCAGTCCCGCGGTGCGGAGACCTTGCTTCATCCCAGTCATCGATGCCTCCCCAAGGAAGAGCCCCCGCACACTTCGGGGGCTCAAGGCGACATGACTCTAGGACAATCCCCTGCGCCGATGCTCACGGTCTGCTTGTCGCTCGTTGCGTATGAGGAGTCCATGCGAGGAATCCACGAAATACACGCAGCCATCCAGGTCCTGGATGAGCTGCTACCGGGTGCGGTCAGCGAGCAGCTCAACTGCAGGGGACCCAGTCTGGGTGAACGACGGTGCTCGACTGGGCTCCCGTGGAGTCGACCACATACACCTTGGGTTTGATGGAGGTGTCCCCGGGGAATGTCTCGGTGGGAGCGTAGCAGCCATAGCCGCGCAGCGTGGTTCCGGGGTTGAAGAGCGAGGTGTAGACCTTGTTGGTGTCGTAGCGGTACGTCTGTTGCCCCCAGTAGAAGGTGTAGGGCGCGACGCCGCCCGATGCCGAAGCGACACAACCCAGGCTCCCACCCACGGGACGGGTACAGATCAATGTCGCCACAGGGACGACCAGTGCCTTGCTTGCAGTGCCCACATCCTCGGGGATGGGCTCACCCGCGCTCGGCTCGCCCTCGGGCATACCGCCACAGGCCGTCAGCGACAGGCTTGCTGCGAGGACAGCGACAAGGCTCCGGCGGGGCATTGCAGGGTATGACATTGTGGGCCTCCAGGGGATGGAGGGGATTCTGCCTGACCTCTGTGTCTGGGAATAGTCGAGTCAGGAATGACATGGGGTGGGAGCCCTTTTGTTTGTCAGGGAATGCGTGTGATGCTGGCTGTCCTTCCAGCCCGGAATGGGATTCGATGTGTCTGGATGATGATGTGCGTTTGATTGAAGCGGCTCGCCCAGGTGTTGCCAGGGGCGGGCCGCTGTCGACCTGCCACCGAAAGCCCAGGCGGCATTGTTGATGCTGCTAGCCGACTGACGCGGAAGGCGCCCGTGCGCATATCCACCAGCAGGCCGCGGTGAAGCGGACCTCCGTGCCATGCACGAAGGGCTCGAAGGCGACGCGGACCGCGTCGACAACCTTGGTGCGAGTCCGCTCGTCCGTCTCCTGGAGGAACATTCCGACGGGCCCGAGCCGGGACAGGTAACGGACCAGCTCCTTCTCGGGAAAGGCGCACTCGACGTCGATGGGCCGGAGTTCGACCCCGGCCCAGCCGCTCTCTTCCAGGATGGATTGGACCCGGTGCGGGTCCGCGAAGGCGAACTGTCCCGGGCCACCCGGCCGACGGGCAGGGAGGTTCGGCAGGAGCGGTGCCGCCGTGCGCTCGGAGGTGGTCATGAACGGATTCTCCGCCGCACTCCGCCAGGCGATGAACCGGAGCTCCGCGCCGTCCCTCGCGGCACTTCTCAGGTTCGTGAAGGCCCGGACCGGGTCGTCGAAGAACATGACGCCGAAGCGAGAGATGAGCTGGTCGAAGCTCGCGGGCTCGAACACATGGCTCTGCGCGTTGGCGTGGACGAACCGCGCAGGCGTGCCTTCCCGCTCCGCCCGCGCCCTCGCGGTGGCGAGCATCGGGTCCGAGATGTCGATGCCGAGACAGCGACCTTGCGCCCCCAACCGTCGAGCGACGGCGAGCGTGGTGCCACCCGTGCCACAGCCGATGTCGAGCACCCGGCCTCCAGAGTCCGGGGACACCGCCGCGACGAGCATGTCCTCGAGCGGCTTGTACATGGAGTCGATCAACTCCTGCATGTCGACCCAGGCGTGCCCGGCGGTGCCGTTCCAGAGTTTCGTCTGCTCGTCTCCAAGTGGGTTCGTCGCGGTCATGGATGTCTCCTCCGACTTGCCTTCAGGCAGCGTAAGCTCGACTGTGCCACTTCAAGTCGACTTGAGGTCAAGCAGGTGAGAGACCTGGACATCACGGAGGTGGCGCGGCGGTCCGGCGTTCCCGCCTCGACGCTGCGGTTCTATGAAGGGAAGGGGCTGCTTGCCTCCACCGGCAGGCGGGGCCTGCGCCGGCTGTTCGCTCCCGATGTCCTGGAGCGCCTGGCGCTGATTTCACTGGGGCGCGCCGCCGGCTTCTCGCTCGATGACATCGCGCACATGTTCGCGCCGGACGGGCGGCTGCGCATCGACCGACCCCTGCTCGTGGCCAAGGCGGAGGAACTCGACAGGACGATTCGCGAGCTCGGCATCATGCGCGACGGCCTTCGGCACGCCGCTGTCTGCCCCGCGCCGAGCCACCTGGAATGCCCCACCTTCCGCCGCATCCTGCGCGCCGCCGCGTCCGCCCCGACGACGGGCGCGCGAAGGAAGAGGACTCCAAGCCGCTAGCTCCAGGAGCACCGCGTCACCCTTCGGGGACCTGACACACCCTCCGCCCGGTCCCTCGTCCGCCCGAGCCGCCAGGCCGATGCCGTCGTTCACGCGGCCCTTCACCTTCAGGCGGTGCCCGGGAGGCCCGTATGAGCAAGGACAAGCGCAAGAATCAGGGTGGCAACGGTGGCGGGGGTGTGAAAGCGGACACGATGAAGACCTACCGGGAGGGAGAGCGCTTCCCTGGCCGGATTGGTCGCACGTACGAGGAATCAGAGCCGGCCTTCCCGATGCCACCCAAGGCGCCGAAGGACGCGCCCAACATCCTCTACGTCATCCTGGACGACGTCGGCTTCGGCTGGTGTGAGCCCTTCGGCGGCATGATTCGCACGCCCACGCTGATGAAGCTGGCACAGCAGGGCCTGCGCTACACGCACTTCACCACCACCGCGCTGTGCTCGCCCACGCGCTCCTGCCTCGTGACGGGCCGCAACCACCACTCCGTGGGCATGGCCAACATCACCGAACTGGCCACGGGCTTCCCCGGCTACAACGGCCGTCAGCCGCAGGACAAGGCGGGAGTACCCGCCATGCTCCATCAACACGGCTACACCAGCTACTGCATTGGCAAGTGGCACAACACGCCTTCCGAAGAGACGACCATCGCCGGGCCCTATGACCGCTGGCCCACGGGCTCCGTCTTTGGCTTCGACCGCTTCTATGGCTTCCTCGGAGGCGACTGCGACCAATGGGAGCCCAAGCTCTTCCTGGACCGCGAGGCCGTCGACCCGCCGGCCACGCCCGAAGAGGGCTACCACCTGTCCGCGGACCTGGTGGACCGGGCCATGAGCTGGATTTCGCAGCACCACTCGGCGGACCCGGCGAAGCCCTGGCTGACGTGGCTCGCGCTGGGGTGCGCGCACGCGCCCCACCACGTCGCGCCCGAGTGGGCGGACAAGTACAAGGGCCAGTTCGACCTGGGCTGGGACGCCTACCGCGAGAAGGCGCTGGCCCAGCAGAAGAAGCTGGGCATCATCCCCGAGCACGCGAAGCTCGCGCCCATGCTGGAGGGCGTGCAGAAGTGGGACTCGCTCTCCGCCGACGAGAAGCGCCTCTTCGCGCGCATGGCGGAGCTGTACGCGGGTTTCATAGAACACGCCGACGCGCAGCTCGGCCGGCTGATGGAGTTCCTGGAGCGCACGGGGCAGCTCGACAACACGCTGGTGTTCGTCTTCATCGGGGACAACGGCTCCTCGGGTGAGGGCACGCTGACGGGCCTGTTCAACGAGCAGTCCGTGGCGAACAACGCCGAGGAGACCGTGGCGCAGAACCTGGCGCGCATCGACCAGTTCGGCCAGCCCGGCTCGTACAACCACTACCCGGTGGGCTGGGCCATGGCGGGCAACACACCGTTCCAGCTCTGCAAGCAGTACACACACTTCGGCGGGGTGCGAAACCCGCTCATCGTCCACTGGCCGCGCGGAATCGAAGCCAGGGGCGAGCTGCGCACGCAGTACCACCACTGCATCGATATCGTCCCGACGATTCTGGAAGCGATTGGCGTGGAGGCCCCGCGCTTCATCAACTCCGTGCAGCAGGAGCCCGTCGAGGGCTACCCGATGAACTACTCGTTCAGCGACGCGAAGGCGCCAACCAACCACGTCACCCAGTACTTCGAGATGCTCGGCAACCGGGGCCTGTACCACGACGGCTGGAAGGTCGTGACGTACCACGGGCGCAAGCCGTGGGAGAACAAGGCGCGGTGGAGCTTCGACGAGGACCACTGGGAGCTCTACAACGTCGTGGAGGACCCCACCGAGTCGAACGACCTGATGAAGGGCAGGGACCGCGCGAACCTGAGCGACCCGATGGTGAAGAAGCTCATCGAGCTGGTGGGCCTGTGGTGGGCGGAGGCGGGGCGCTACCAGGTGTTGCCGCTGGATGACCGCTTCCAGATGCGCGCGCTGGGACGCGCGGGGCTCTACGCGGAGCGCGAGCGCCTGACGTATTACGAGGGCGCCGTGCGCATCCAGGAGTTCGCCGGGCCGGACACGAAGAACCGCTCCTGGGAGATGACGGCCCAGGTGGAGGTGCCCGCGGGTGACGCCCGAGGCCCCGTCGTCGCGCTCGGCGGAAGCTCCGCGGGCTTCTCGCTGTACCTCAAGGAGGGCGTGCCGGTGTTCTGCTACAACTTCCCCGGGCCCGAGCTGACGTATCTGCGTGGCAAGGAAGCGCTGAAGCCCGGCAAGCACGTGCTCCGCTACGAGTTCGAGAAGACCGGACCGGAGCCCTTCGGCGCGGGTGGCACGGGGCGGCTCTTCGTCGACGGGAAGAAGGTGGCGGAAGCCCAGATTCCCAGGACGGTGCCGGTGGGCTACTCCATGGATGAGACGTTCGACGTGGGCTGGGACAAGGGCACGGCGGTGAGCCCCGAGTACCCGTCCAACTCCCGCTTCACCGGCCGCGTCCTGCGCGTGGACTTCGACCTGAAGCCGGACTTCCACCCGGACCACGCGGACCCGACGAAGAAGGCCGAGGCCCGCTTCCAGCACGAGATGATGCGGCAGTAGCACCGCGCCGAAACGCTCCCGGTGGGCCACACGCCGGGAGCGCCTCGCCCGAAGTCACTTCAGACAGACGGCCTCGACGTTGTTGCCGTCGGGGTCCTTCAGGAACGCGGCGTAGTACGTGGGGCTGTAGTCGGCGCGCACGCCGGGCTTCCCGTTGTCTTGACCGCCGGCCTCCAGCCCGCTCGCGTGGAAGCGGTCCACGGCGGCGTGCTGCGAGGCGCGGAACGCCAGGTGGGTGCCAGGCCCCGTCGCGCCCTGGGTGGGGTAGAGCCACAGCGCGGGCTCACCCGGTGGGCCAAAGCCCGCGCCCGAGTCGTCCCGTGAGCACAGTCCAAATCCCAGGGGCGCGAGCGCGGCGGTGTAGAAGCGCACGCTGGCGTCCAGGTCCTTCACCTTCAAGCCGATGTGGTCGAACACGATGACCTCTGTGTGAGAGAGGCCGTCACCGTATGGGGCGAGGGGCGAGTCGCTCTTGGAGGAAATTGCGCTCGCCCCGGGCCGCCTGACGGAAGCGTCCGGGGGACACTCCGGCGGCGCGGTGGAAGGTGCGCACGAAGTTGGAGAGGTCGCCGAAGCCGACGTCGAAGGCCACGTCGGTGATGGAGCGCGAGTCGTCCGCGAGCAGCCGCGCCGCGTGACGCAGGCGGGAGCGCAGCAGGTACTGGTGCGGCGTCACGCCGACGACTTTCGAGAAGAGTCGCAGGTAGTGGAACGGGCTGAGCCCGGCCTCCTTCGCCGCGCCCTCCAGGTCGATATCCTCGCCCGAGTGCGCATCCAGCCACAGCGCCGACTCCACCACGCGCCGCCGGTCCACGGGCCGCGCCGAGGGCGCCTTGTCGGTCCGCCCCGTGACGACCTCGGCGAAGCGGGCCGCGAACACCAGGCCCACCTCGTCCATCCCCACGTCGCTCGTCCCTTCGGCGGTGGCCTGGGCCAGCTCCCCCAGCACCATCAGCTCCGGCAGGGGCGGAACCCCGCCGCTGCGCCAGCCATCGGGCGAAAGCCCCATCGACTCCAGCAGCGCCGGAGCCAGCTTGAAGGACAGGCACTCATCGCCGCGGAGGTGCTCGTGCGAGCACATGTACTCATCCCCGGGGTGACCTATCAGCAGCGAGCCCGCGACCAGCTCGAAGGACTCACCGCGCGTGCGGTAGCAGAAGGTGCCCTTGCGCACGTAGGCCACGGAGAAGGCGCGGTGCACCTCGGCGAAGGGCGCGTCATCGGGGCCGGCGTCGCACCGGAAGTCCATGACTTGAATCGACTCACGCTCAAGGACTGTCGAGACCCGCATCGCCCGCCCAAGCTAGCGGCCGGTCCAGACCCGGGCAATGGAAACGACGGCCGTGGCTACTCGTCCTCCTGCTGGCCGAAGAGCAGCCGCAGCAGGGCCAGGTCCTCGGTGTGGCTGATGACATACACGTGGTCCCCTTGCTGGAACACGGTGTCGCCCTTGGGGGCGACGAGCTCCTGGCCTCGCACCAGCAGCATCGCGGAGGAGCCCGGAGGAAAGGGCAGGTCCGCCAGTCGCTCGCCGGCCACGGCGGAGGCCTGGTGGATGTAGAACGAGCTGACCTCGCCCTTGAGCAACTGCGTGGAAGCGATTTCGAGCACGGCCTGGGGCGGCTCGGGCACGTTGGCCGCGAGCCCCAGCTTGCGTGTCACCCACGGCACCGTGGCGCCGGGTACCAGCCCGTTCACCACCACGATGAAGAACACGATGTTGAAGATGTCTCGCGAGCCCTCCGTGCCGGACAGCACCGGGAAGGTGGCCAGGATGATGGGCACCGCGCCGCGCAGTCCCACCCAGCCCGTGTAGACGATTTCCCCCAGGGGAAACCGGAAGGGCAACAGGCACAGCAGCGCCGCCAGCGGCCTCGCCACGAAGGCGAGGATGAGGCCCAGGCCCAGGCCCACTCCGGCCACGCTGATGAGGTTGCGCGGATACACCAGCAACCCGAGCACCAGGAACATCAACACCTGGGACAGCCACGCCAGCGCGTCATGCACGCGCAACAGGCCGGTGCGGTAGCGGATGGTCTCGTTGCCCAGCGCGATGCCCACGATGTACACGGCCAGGAAGCCGCTGCCGTGCAGGAGCGTGGGCAGGCCGAAGGACAACAGCGCCAGGGCCAGCGTCATCACCGGATAGAGCCCCGCCACGCGCAGGCGCAACCGCTTGAGCAGGAGCCGCGCGCCCCAGCCCATGGCCAGGCCCAGGCCGGCGCCCACCACCATCTGCACCACCGCCTCCACCGCCAGCTCCCACCCGGGAGGCTTCCCGCTCGCCAGGGTGTGCGTCAGGCCGGTGGTGAGGATGACGGCCATCGGGTCGTTGAGGCCCGACTCCAGCTCCAGCGTGGTGCCCACCCGCCGCTTCAGGTGCAGCCCGCTGCCTCGCAGCACGGAGAAGACGGCCGCCGCGTCCGTGGAGGAGACGATGGCGCCCAGCAGCAGCGCCTGCGTCCACGGGAAGTCGAAGAGGAAGTGCGCCGCCGCGCCCATCAACGCGGCCGTGGCCACCACGCCCACCGTCGCCAGCACCGCCGCCGGGCGCAACGCGGAGTGGATGGCCGCCAAGGGCGTGTTGAGGCCACCGTCGAAGAGGATGAGGACCAGCGCCACCGTCCCCAGGCGGAAGGCGAAGCCGTAGTTGTCGAAGTCGATGCCGCCGGGCCCGTCGGAGCCGGCCGCCATGCCCACGCCCAGGAACAACAGCGCCACGGGGATGCCAAAGCGGCCGGACGCGCGGCTGAACAGCACGCTGAGCGCGAGCAGGGCGCCGCAGACGGCGAGCAGCAGGGCGGTGGGAAGCGGCTCCGTGGTGATCATCCGGGGAGGACTCTACCCGTCCCCGGCGAAACTCAGGCGTCCGCGCGAGGGCGTGGGCGGCCGGAGTGGGGCGCGGTGGACACGTGGGCCAATGGCAGCGTGAAGGAGAACGTGCTGCCCTCGCCCGGAGCGCTCCGCGCGTGGATGCTCCCGCCGTGGGCCTCGACCAGTCCCTTGGCGATGGCGAGCCCCAGCCCCGTGCCCCGGCTGGCCGCGTCGCGCGCCTGCCAGTACCGGTCGAAGATGTGGGGCAGCGCCTCCGCGTCGATGCCCGCGCCCGTGTCCCGGACGTGGAAGCACACCTCGCCGTTGCGCACGGACGCCCCCACCTCCAGGTCGCCGCCCGCCGGGGTGAACTTCACCGCGTTGCCCAGGAGGTTGCCCATCACCTGGAGCACCCGCGTCCTGTCGCACCGGGTGCGCACGTCCTCGGCGGGAGGCTGGGGGTGCAGGTGCAGTCCCTTGGCCTCCGCCAGGGGCCGGATGGACTCCATCGCCTCCGCGACGAGCCCCGCCACCGAGTGCTCTCCCAGCTCCAGCGGCAGCCCGCCCGCCTCCAGCCGGCCCCAGTCCAGCAGGTCGGAGATGAGGCGCGACATCCGGTCCGTCGCGTCCTGGATGCGCGTGGCCTGCTTCGTCACGCTCTCTCCGCCCGGCCGCGCGCCCGGCCCGCGCAGGAGCAGCGCCGCGCCCAACTGCACCACGCCCAGCGGGTTCTTCAGGTCGTGCGACACCACGGCGAGCAGGTCCTCGCGCGCCCGGGCGGCCCTGCGCGATTCACCCACCAGCCGCGCGTTGTCGATGGCGAGGCTGGCGCGCAGGCACAGGTCCTCCGCCAGCGCCAGGTCATCCGGGCCGTACCGCCGCCCCGAGCCCGAGGAGACGAAGGTCACCGCGCCCAGCGTGTTCCCGCGCGCGCGCAGCGGGATGATCATGTACGAGCGCGCTTGGAGCGTGCGCAACAGGGCCGGGTGCGCCGGCTCCGCCGCCGCCGCGCGCAGGAGCGAATCCGTCACCGCGGGCACCAGCTCCGGCTCCCCGGTGTACAGCACGCGCAAGAGACCCACCGGTGCGTCGTCGCGCTTCTCGATGCGCTGGGGCAGCGTGCTCGCGCGCTCCTGCTGCGTCGGGTCCAGGCAGGCCGCCGCCACGCGGGACACCCACGGGCCCTGCTCCAGCGCATCCACCAGACACCAGTCCGCCAGGTCCGGCACCGCCAGGTGCGCCAGCAGCGTGTACATGCCGTGAGGGTCGGGCGGATGGGTGAACAGCGTCGTCATCGCCTGGTAGAGGAACGAGCGGCGTCGCTCGGCCTGCTCGACCTCCGCGCGCGCCGCCTGCTCCAGCTCCAGGGCGCGGGAGTACACGGCCTCGGCTTCCGTGAGCGGCCTCGCCGTCACCAGCACGGTGCTTGTGCCCTCCTCGGTCGCAAGGGGCGTGAGCACCAGCGCGTGGCGGCGCAGGCCCGTGTCCACCGGCCAGGGCAGCTCCACCGTGACGGCGTCGCCGCGAGTCGACGCCTGGACTCGCGCCACCTCCAGTCGCGCGGCGTCCTCCACGGGTACGCCGAGCTCGGTCCACTGACGGCCTTCCAGCCCATCGGTCCCCCGGCCGAACGCCCGCGCTCCCGAGGCGCTGCACGCGAGGATGCGACCCGTGGCATCGAGGACGTAGGCCGGGTCGGGGAGCGCGGTGAAGGCGGAGACGAAGGAAGGCAGGGCAGGGCTCATCGGAACGCGGAAGGGCTGACGGGATATTGACACCCCAGGACCCGGAGGCCATTCCGGGCCAGGCAGGCGCCCAGCAAGGATTCAGTAGCGGATATTGTGGCTCACCCCGGCTGCGTGTCCGCCCGGACAGCGAGCAACAAGCGGGAAGGCAGGGCGGCCAGGGAGACGACCTCGTCCGCCAGCCCCGCGCTCACCACGACGCCGGGCATGCCGAAGACGACCGAGGACTCCTCGTCCTGGGCCAGCACGCGGCCTCCGGCTTCGCGCAGCTCTCGGGTCCCCTCCAGGCCATCCTGGCCCATGCCGGTGAGGATGACCGCCAGGGCCTCGGGGCCGTGCGCGCGCGCGACGGAGCGGAACAGCCACGTCGCGGAGGGACGGAAGCCGTTGACGGGGGCGGCCTTGGACACCTGGGCCCGGCCGTCCTGGACGCCCAGGTGCCGGTCGTCCGGCGCCAGGTAGACGTGCCCGGGCAGAAGCAGCTCCCCCTCTTCCGCCACCCGCACCGGCAGCGGGCCCGCCGTGGCCAGCCAGGACGCCAGACCCTGGCCGAAGCCGATGGCGATGTGCTGCACCACCAGCAGGGGCGCGGGGAAGTCCGCGGGCAATTCCGACAGGAGCCGGAACAAGGCGGCCGGTCCACCGGTGGACGCGGCCAGGGCGACCACTGACGCCCGGAGCGACTTCGCGCGAGGCGCGGGCCTGGGGACGGGCGCGGTCTGCGCGGTGCCCCGGTCCGGCCAGCGGCGGACGACCTTCACCTCGGCCATGGCCTTGAGGGTGTCGCGCAGGCGGCGGCTGTCCGCGTCGAAGTCGGGGGACTCGGGGCCCAGGGGCTTCTGGAGCACCGCGAGCGCTCCGGCCCGCAACGCGGCCATGGACGTCTGGATGTCGCGCTCCACCAGCGTGGAGACGACGACGACGGGCGTAGGCACCTCCGTCATGATGCGACGGGTGGCCTCCAGGCCATCCATGCGCGGCATCTGGATGTCCATCGTCACCAGGTTGGGCCGCAGACGCTGGGTGAGTTCCATCGCCTCCACGCCGTCCTTGGCTTCGCCCACCACGCTCAGCCCCGGGTCGGCGCGGAGGATTTCCACGAGCAGTCGACGGGCGGTGGGAGAGTCCTCGGCCACCACGATGCGCAACGGTTCTGTCCTCATAGAAGTCGTCTCAAGGTCTCCAGCAGGCTCGTCGGGTCGAAGGCGCTTTTCACAAGATAGGCACTGGCCCCGGCTTGCAGCCCGCGAGCCTTGTCCTCGGGCCGTCCCCTGGCGGTGACGAGGATGACCGGCAGCCTCGCGAAGCGCGGGGAGGCACGCACGGCCTCGGTGAGGGCGATGCCGTCCATCCGAGGCATCTCCACGTCCAGCACCAGGGCGTCCGCGCCGCCCGCCTGGAGCCGCTCCCAGGCCTCGGCGCCGTCGACACAGGGCACCACGTCGTAGCCAGCGCCCTCCAGGATGCTCTGCTCCAGCGCGCGGGTGGTGGGCGAGTCGTCCGCCAGGACGATGCGCCGCCGCGTCCGCTGGGTCACCGGGGCGGGGAACAGCGCCGTGGAGGGACGGCCCCCCGCGGCCCGCACGAGGGACACGGGGTTGAGCAGGAGCGACAGCCGTCCGTCTGGCAGCACCGCCGCCGCGGACACGTGGCGAGCGCGCCGCACGCGCGGCCCGAGCGCCCGGACGAGGGCCTCCTGTTCGGCCAGGACCTCATCCACCACCAGCGCGGCGCGCGCGGTGCCGGCCGCCAGCACCACCGCTCCCCGGCGCTGACGCGGCGGCCCCGGGGGCAGCCCCAGCACGTCCGCCAGCGAGGCCAGGGGCACCAGCGCGTCTTCCGCCACCCATGTCGGACGGCCCTCCACGTCGCGCACTTCGTCGGGGGACAGCCGCACCAGCCTCGCGACGCCCTCGCTGGCCAGCGCGAGAATCTGTCCTCCCGCGGACACCAGCAGGACGCGCAAGGTGCTCAGCGTGAGGGGCACGTCGAGCGCGAAGCGCGCGCCCTGGCCCGGCTGTGTGCTCACCTCCACCGTGCCGCGCATCGCCTCCACCTGCGTGCGCACCACGTCCAGTCCCACGCCTCGGCCCGCGACCTCCGTCACGCGCGTGGAGGTGGACAGTCCGGAGTGGAACGCGAGGCGCGCGGCGTCCTCATCGTCCTCGGGGGCATCGATGCCGTGGGCTACGGCGCGTGCTCGCAGCGCATCCAGATTCAGTCCGCGTCCATCGTCCTCCACCGTCACTTCCACGCGGCTGCCGCGCAGGCGCGCGGACAGGGTGACGCGGCCTTCCTCGGGCTTGTGCGCGCGGCGGCGCTCCTCGGGTGACTCCAGGCCGTGGGCCACGGCGTTGCGCACCAGGTGGAGCATGGGCTCGCGCAGGGATTGGAGCAGGGAGCGGTCGAGTTCGAGCGCGCCGCCGTGGACCTCCAGTCGCGCCTTCTTGCCTTCGGAGCGGGCCACGTCGCGCGCGGCGCGCTCCAATCCCTCGCAGCCTTCCAGGAAGGGCAGGGTGCGCGCGCGGCGGACCTCGTCGTCCATGCCCGTGGCCACGCCGCTCAGGGTCCGCTGGTCCGCCGCCAGCTCGCGAGTCACGCGCGCCAGCTCCTTCTCGGCCCGGCGCAGCGAGGACTCGGCCTCCGTGCCCTGCACCGCCTCGCGCATGCGCGCCAGCTCCTCGCGCACGCCCTCCAGCGTCTCCGTTCGCCCTTCCAGCCGCAGCGAGGCCACCCGCAGCTCGCCGCTACGAGAGAGCAGCGCGTCCAGCTTCTGCGCC
This sequence comes from Myxococcus sp. CA040A, assembly GCF_013336725.1. Lineage (NCBI taxonomy): Bacteria > Pseudomonadati > Myxococcota > Myxococcia > Myxococcales > Myxococcaceae > Myxococcus > Myxococcus sp. CA040A. The sequence goes on from NZ_JABUMR010000003.1 coordinate 249,607, forward strand.
GATACGCGCACCGGCAACGTCGCTTCCAGCACGGGGCTTGAGGGCGGGGATTCGGGCGCGGAGGATTCGGCGGAGGCGCCGGGCATCCGAGGAGACTCGGCGGAGGCGCCGGGCATCCGAGAAGACTCGGCGGAGGAGCCGGGCATCCGGGAAGACTCGGCGGAGGAGCCGGGCATCCGGGAAGACTCGGAGGCGGCGCCCGCCGCGCGCGAAGGCTCGGCGGCGGAGCCCGGCGCACGGGAACGCGCGGCGGATGCGCCCGGTGCACGGGAAGACTCGTCGGTGGCGCCGGTAGGTCGTGCCGCCCCCGGTGCATGGGGCGTCGTGCCCGTCGCGTGGGGCGCCGACACGTCGCCGTTGGCCGCGCGCTCCAGGTCCGGCAACAACGTGTCGAGCGGCGAGCCGGCCAGCTCCTGCTTCGAGGCGAGCCGCCTCCCCGCGTCGTCCAGCGCATCCACGGCGGCGAAGCACAGCTCATACAGCTCGGGCGACGCGGTGCGCCCGTCGCGCAGCGGCTCCAGCACTTCCTCCAGCCGGTGACACGCCGTCTCCACGAGCAGGGCACTGGCCGCGCGCGCGGCGCCCTTCACGCTGTGCAGCGTGCGCAGGAGCGCGGCAACCCGCTCCGCGGCGCGCGGCGTCCCCTGCTCCCGCTCCAACGCGAGCAGGTCCCGGTTGAGCGAGGCCACATGCCCCTCGAGCTCCTCGAGGAACGTGGCCAGCAGTGCCTGGGCGAGCCTGTCGCGGTCCATCAGCGCCCGTACTCTTCGAGCAGGTTCTTGAGCTTCTGGCCCATGCCGTTGATGTCCTGCATGGCCCGCTCCGTCTGGCGGGAGGACATCAGGCCCTGCTGCGTGGCCTGGTTGACGTCATGCATCGCCTGGCGAATCTGGGCGATTCCGGTGGCCTGCTGGTTGGCGGACGCGGCGATTTGCGCGGCGGTGAGCGACGCCTGGGCCAGCAGGTCCGACAGCGACTGGATGGTGGAGCCCGCCTCGGCGACGATGCGCGTGGTCGCCGCCACGCTCTTGGTGCCTTCCTCGGTGGTCATCACCGCGCCGTGGGTGGCCTTCTGAATCTGTCCCAGAATCTGGCGCACCTGACCGGTGGCCTTCTTGGACTGGTCCGCCAGCGCCTTCACCTCGGCGGCGACCACGGCGAAGCCCCGGCCATTCTCTCCGGCGCGGCTGGCCTCGATGGAGGCGTTGAGCGCGAGCATGTGCGTCTGCTCTGAGATGTCATTGACGGTGGTGATGATGTCGCCAATGGCCTGGGCCTGCTCGGCGAGGGCGAGGATGCGCGAGGCGATGGACTCCACCTGCTCGCGCACGGTGCCCATGGAGGCGACGGCCTCTTCCACGGTGCGCCGTCCGGTGCGTCCCACTTCCTCGGCGTGGCGCGCGGAGTCGCTGACGTTGCGAGCGCGGCCAGCGGCCTCCTCGGACGTCTTGGTGATTTCCTCGATGGTGCTCACCGTCTCCGTCACCGCGCTGCCCTGCTCCTGCGCGCTGGCCACCTGCTCCGTGGTGCTGGCGAGGATTTCGGAGCTGGCGCCCGCGAGCTGGTTGACGAACTCCGCCACGGTCCGCAGCGTGTGCTCTCGCTGCTCGGACTGCTTGGCGATTTGTGCCTCCGACTGTTGGCGCCGCTCGGCCATCTCGTTGAAGGCGCGCGCCAGCTCCGCCATCTCGTCGCGGCCCTTCAGGTCGATGCGGTGGGTGAGCTCGCCGCGGCCGAGCTGCTCCGTGCCAATCATGAGCCTGCGCAGCGGGACGGTGATGCTGCGCGTGACCAGATAGCTGCCCGCCGAAACGAGGATGAGTCCCAGCACGGTGCAGATGGCGAGCACCCACATGATTTGCCGCGCGGTGTCCCGGGCGGCCTCGGAGTGCTCGGTCCAGCGCTCCTGCTCCTCCGCGAGCATCTCGTTGATGACGTCGCGAATCTGGTCCATGAGCTGCCTGCCCCGGTTGCCCCGGACGATGGGCAGCGAGGCTTCCAGACCCTTCTCACGGCGCTGGCGGATGCCCTCCTCGAGCAGCGCCAGTCGGCCCGTCACGAGCGGCTCCAGTCGCACCATGCGGTTGCGCTGGTCGGGGAAGGGGGCCATCGCGTCGCGCAGCATGTTCATGTCCTGCTGGAGCGAGGAGAGGGCCGCCTGATAGGGCTCCAGATACGGGTCCTCGCCCGTGAGCAGGAAGCCGCGCTGGCCGGTCTCCGCGTCGATGAGCAGGGCGCGCACCTCGCGGACGAGGCGGAAGTTTTCATGGGCCTTGAGCAGCCCCTCGGTGGTGTCCGTGAGCTGGCGTGCGCCCTGGAAGGCGACGACCGCCAGGATGAGCAACACCATCAAGGACAGTCCGAAGCCGAGCGCGATGCGGTTCCCGATGTTCATACGACTCCTTCGTCGGACAAGTCGAACACGAGGCGACTGTCACCCAGCAGTGCCTCGCCCTCCAGCAAGAGTGTTCCGTCCCTGTCGGCCGCGAACACCAGTCCCCCGGCGGAATCCGCGAGGGTGACGGGGGCGGGCAACAGGTCCTGGCTCGACACCTGGGTGACTTCGTGGACTTCCTCGGTGCGCACGCCCAGCTCGGCCCGGTTCGTCCCCAGCACCAGCAGGGGGCCCGAGCTCTCCGCCGGAGCGCGGCCGAAGAGCGGGGCGAGCTCCACCACGGGGAGGACCTCGCCATGGAGCAGGGTGAGCCCGCGCAGCGTGGGAGGCGAGCCGGGCAGGGGCACCACCTCCGCGGCGCGGACGACCTCCAGCACGAAGCGTGACTCCAGGGCGTAGGTCTGGCTGGCGGCGCGAAAGCGCACCATCTCGCGCAGGGTGCCGGGAGCGACCTCGGGCGTAGGAGGGCGGCTCAAGACGCGAGCGCGCTCGTCGAGGAGCGCGGCCTCCGCCTCGGGGCTGAGGGCGCCTTCCGCTTCGCGAGAGGCCACGAGGTTCGCGAGCCGGGCGCGGACGGAATCCCAGTCGATGCCGTGAGGGCCAGCCATCAGGGTGCCTTGCCTTCAGTCAGGGGGTTCTCCAAGCGGATGCGTTCATCGCGCGCGGCGCGTGCGAGGTCCCGGGCGTGTTCTCCCTCCGCGAGTGGCAGGGGGGCATCGGGAGGAAGGGCTTCACAGAGGGCCTCTGCTTCGCGCAGGGCCTTGAGCGCGCCAGGGGTGTCACCGAGTCGGCGCAGCACGCGTCCCAGGACGAGCCACGCCACGGCGAGGGTGGGCTCCAGGTACAGGGCCTGACGGACGGAGCGCTCGGCGTCGGGCAGACGTCCCTGGCCGAGGAGGAGCAGGGCTTCGAGGTAGCGCAGGTCGGGGACGAGGGGATGGCGGGAGGCGGCCTCGGCGCTGGCGTAGACGGCGGCCTGGGCGTCGAGGTTCGCGATGGCGCGCACGGCGGCGGTGGCCGTGTCCGGGTCTGAATCGAGCGCGCCCATGCGAAGCGCGGCCTCGCGCCAGTCCCCGCGCTCCAGCGCGCGGCGGGCAGCGGAGAGTTCGGAGGGGCTCGGAGCGCGAGGCGAGGGACTCCCAGTTCCCTGAATCGCACCCGGTGTGCCCGCGCCTGGTGCAAAGCCAGACACGCCGACGTTGCTTCCGTGAGCCGCGCCCGCCGTGCCCGCGCTCGTGGAGCCCGTGCCTCGTCCGTGAGTCGTTCCCGCCGTGCCCGCGCTCGTGGAGCCCGAGCCTCGTCCGGGAGTCGTGCCCGATGTACCCGGGCCTGGAGGGAATCCGGGGGTGCCTGTCGTCGTGCCCGAACCGGGAGCGAAGCCAGGGGCGCCGCTGCCTGTCGCCGCGCCCGAGCCCGGAGCGAATCCAGAGGTGCCGATGCCTGTCGCCGCACCCGAAGGGCCCGAGCCCGGAGCGCCCGCGCGGCCTCCGGAGGGGCTCGCGGCTCCACCGCCCGGGAAGCGTGTGGTGCTGCCGGAAGCCCCTGTCTCGGTGCGCGCACTTCCTCCGGGTGCGGTACCCACGCCGCCCTCACCCGAATGCGCGGGGTGGCCTCCGCCGGAAGGCGGCACCGTCATCCGCCCCCGGTCACCGAACGGCGACGCATCGGGGACGGCCACGGTGGTGCCGGGGGGGAGCCGTCGGTAGAACACGCCCCACTCGGTGAGGACGGGCTCCAGCGGAGCGAGCCCTCCGAGCGGTGGGTCCGAAGGTCCGGTGAAGAGGACACCGCCTTCACCCAGCGAAGCGTGGAGTCGGCGGGCCACGGCCTCGATGGTGGAGCCGTTGAAGTAGATGAGGACGTTGCGACAGAAGACGACGTCCAGCTTCCAGATGCCCGAATCCGGCGACGGCCACGTATCGAGCGCGAGGTTCAGGTAGCTGAACCGCACGCGTTGCTTCACCTCGGGCGACAGGACGTACTGCCGGCCCTCGGGGCGAAGGTGGACCCGCATCCGTTCGGCCCAGGGGCCCCGCATGGACCACTCGCCGTAGTGCCCGCGTCGAGCCCGAGCGAGCGAGGCGCGAGACACATCGGTGGCATACACCGCCATGTGTTCGCCCCAGCCTTCGCTCATCAGCAGGGCCGCCATCGAATAGGGCTCCTCGCCGGACGAGCAGGCCGCGCTCCACATCTTCACGGTGTAGTCCGGGCCATGGCGTTCCCGGAGCGCGGGCAGGACCATGCGGCGCAGGAACTCGAAGTGCTCGGGGGTGCGGAAGAAGTACGTCTCGCCGATGGTGAGCTCGGTGAGGAGGTCATCCATCGCGGCGGAGTCGGAGGTGATGCGCGCGCGATACTCGTCGAAGTCACTCACGCCGGCGCGAGCCATGGCGCGAGAGATGCCTTCCTCGGCGGAGGCGGGGCAGCTCGGTGGGGCCAGGCCGGCGCGCTCCTCGACGAGCGCGAGCACGGCGGGGTAGCCCTCGTGGCTCCACGGCCCTTGCCTCACGGACGCTCCGTCGAGGTGGCGAGCGCCGTGTCCAGCTCCAGCGCCTCGGCCTCGGAGAGAAAGCCGCGCAGGTCATGGACCAGGACCAGTCCGTCTTCCAGCTTGGCGGCGCCGGCCACGTAGCCCACGCCGGGCAGCTCGCGGGGCGTCTCATCCCATTCGCCTGGAGCGAGCACGCGCAGGCCCTCGGCGCGGTCCACGCGCAGCGCGACCTGACGCGGGCCCGCCTGGGCGATGATGAGGTGGTCGAGCGCCGAGAGGGGACGTGCCGGGTGACGGAAGCGCCGGCGCAGGTCCAGCACGGGGAGCAACTGGCCATGCAGGTTGAGCAGGCCTTCGACGACATCGGGTGCGCGGGGCAGCGGCGTCAGGCGCACGGCGCGAATCAGCTCTCGCACGTCCCCCATGGGGAGGCCGTAGCGCTGACCTTCCAGGGTGAACAGCAGCACCTCTCGCGGAGCGGGCACCATGTGGGAGGGACATAGACGCTGTCCTGCGGGCTGTCGAACACGGCGTGCGCCCCGCACGTCGTGTGTCCACCAGTTCCCACTGGCGCCCGTGGCCTCCTGCCGCGACACACGTTTTCCCGCTTTCCGCACGCGGGTGCCTGGACCTGATAGATGCCGACGCGGGTATCACCGTGAGCGAGGCGCGTTTCTCCCAGACCCTGCTGTCCTTCGACGCGCCGCCGCTGCCTGGCGACGTGCCGGCGCGCCTCCCCAGTCCGTTCGAGTCAGGCCCCCCGGTGCGACTGGCCCGTCTGGCCGCGGAGGCGTTGCAACAGCGACTGCGGCGCGAGCACGCGCGGTGGGAGGAGTTGTGGCGGCCCGGTGGCGGCAAGATGTTCGGAGTGCTGGTCGTCGCGGCGCCGGAAGGACGGCTGGGGTACCTGTGCGCGTTCTCCGGGATGTTGGGCGGCTCCTGGGACGTGGAGGGCTTCGTCCCGCCCGTGTTCGACCCCGTGGCGCGCGCCGCGTTCTGGCCCGAGGGTGAGGCGGAGCTGGCCGAACTGGGACGGAGGCACGCGGAGCTGACGGAGCAATGCGCACGCCTCGCCCAGGAGCCCCGAGGACGAAAGGCCGAGCTGCGAGAACTCGAAGCGCGCCGGAGCGAGGTCGCGCACGAGCGGGCCGAGCGTTCCCGAGCCCTCTGGCGTCAACTGTCGCAAGGCTTCGCGGTCCCCAACGCGAGAGGCGAGCAGCGGTCCATGGCCGCGCTGTTCGCGCCGCGTCCGCCGCCGGGAGGCGCGGGAGATTGCGCCGCGCCCAAGCTGCTGGCCTGCGCGTACCGTCACGGATTCAAGCCCCTGGCGCTCGCGGAGTTCTGGTGGGGCGCGGAGCCGCTCGGAGGAGGCCGTCGGTCGGGTGCGTATTACCCGGCGTGTGACAACAAGTGCGGAACAGTGCTGCCGTTCATGCTGGAGGGCCTGGCCGTGGACCCCGCGCCCGCTTCGCCAGTCACCTCCCGCGACGAGGACGTGCTCCGCGTGCTGCACGAGGACGCGGCGTTGCTCGTGGTCGACAAGCCCCACGGCTTGCCATCGGTGCCGGGCCGTCATTCACCCACGCGCGACTCGGTGCTTGTCAGACTCCTGCCACGCTTCCCGGACCTGAGCGCCGCGCGCTTCGTCCACGAGCTGGAGTCAGAGGTGTCGGGCCTCCAGGTGATTGCCCGGGACACCGCGACCCAGTCCGCGCTCCAGCGCCAGCTCGCGCGTGGCGAAGCCGAGCACCGGCACGTCGCCTGGGTCGAAGGACTCGTCGCCGTCGAGCAGGGCCGTATCGACGTGCCCTTGCGAGGCACGACGTCAGGTGCCCTTGAAACGCTCGCGAACCCGAATCACGGCAAGCAGGCCGTGACCGAGTGGCGTGTCACGGAGCGAAGCGAGTCGCGCACACGCGTGCTGCTCTGGCCCCGGACGCGTCATGCGATGCAATTGCGCATCCATGCCGCGCATCCGTTGGGGCTGGGCTTGCCCCTCGTCGGGGACGCGCGCTTTGGCGTCGAAGACGCGCGACTGATGCTTCACGCCGAGGGGCTCGGCTTCACCCACCCTGCTTCAGGGGAGCGTCTGGACTTCTCCTCGCCCGCGCGGTTCTGACGACCAGCGCCGAGCGCACGGAAGGGCTCCCTCGAGCCGCGATAATCCGGACTGAGTCGAAGGGCAGGAGGGCAGACGAGAGGGCACACCCTTCATGGCCCCCACGCCCCTGCGTGCCAGTGAGTCGGAGGGTCACCAGCCTTAACCGGACTTTGCACGCGGCGCGGCACGGCCGGGCCGCATCGGAGGAGTCCGCTCATGGCCAGCAATCGCGGCGTCGTCTATCTGGGTCCCGGCAAGGTGGAGGTGCGCTCCATCGACTACCCGAAGATGGTGAACCCGGAAGGGAAATCCATCGAGCACGGGGTCATCCTCAAGGTGGTCTCCACCAACATCTGTGGCTCGGACCAGCACATGGTGCGCGGACGCACCACGGCGCCGAAGGGCCTGGTCCTCGGCCACGAAATCACCGGAGAAATCATCGAGAAGGGCAAGGACGTCGAGTACCTCGCCATCGGCGACCTCGTCACCGTGCCCTTCAACGTCGCCTGCGGTCGCTGTCGCACGTGTCGTGAGCAGCAGACGGGCGTGTGCCTCAACGTCAACAAGGGTCGAGCGGGCGGTGCCTACGGCTACGTGGACATGGGCGGCTGGGTGGGCGGACAGGCCGAGTACGTCATGGTCCCCTACGCGGACTTCAACCTCATCCGCTTCCCGGACAAGGCGCAGGCGCTGGAGAAGATTCTCGACCTGACCATGCTGTCGGACATCCTCCCCACGGGCTTCCATGGTGCCGTCATGGCGGGCGTCGGTGTCGGCTCCACGGTGTACGTCGCGGGTGCCGGTCCGGTGGGGCTCGCGGCGGCGGCCTCCGCGCACGTGCTGGGCGCGGCGGTGGTGATGGTGGGTGACATGAACCCGGAGCGGCTGAAGCACGCGAAGGCCTCCGGCTTCGAGCCCATCGACCTGACCAAGAGCGACAAGCTCGAGGAGCTGATTGAAGCGGTCGTCGGTGTGCCGGAGGTGGATGCCTCCGTGGACGCCGTGGGCTTCGAGGCGCGCGGCCATGGCGCCCAGGCCACCACGGAAGCTCCCGCCACGGTGCTCAACTCCCTGATGGCGATTACCCGCGCCGCGGGTGGCATCGGCATTCCGGGGCTCTACGTCACCGAGGATCCGGGCTCCAAGGACGAGGCCGCGAAGCAGGGCAACCTGCGCATGCGCTTCGGGTTGGGCTGGGCCAAGTCCCATCGGTTCTTCACGGGGCAGACGCCCGTGCTGCGCTACAACCGCCAGCTCATGCAGGCCATCCTCCACGGCCGGCTGCCCATCGCGAAGGCCGTCAACGCGACCGTCATCTCGCTCGACGACGCGCCGCGCGGCTACCACGAGTTCGACACGGGCGTGGCTCGCAAGTTCGTCATCGACCCACATGGGATGGTGAAGAAGAAGTCCGCCTGAGTCCGGCGAGCAGGGACGTCGTCCTCCTCGTGGGTACGTGCGACGGCTCGTCACGTGCCCCCGGGTGAATTCCTCGTGCCTTCCACCTGCGCTGTTGCCACCGCGTGCGGGCGGGGGCACAAGGCGCGCGGCGCTCCTCGGGCGACATCCGCTCGGGGACGCCGTTCGCCGGAGGCGAGATGTCCCGCACGTGGAACATGGTGGCGGCCGTGTGGTTCGCGGCCTGTGGCATTCAGGGTTGTGTTTCATCCGAAGAGGCTCAAACACCGGAGCAGGTGTCGCGCGAGGAGGCGTGGGAGGGCGAGCTGGAGGTCCGGGTGGTGGATGCGCCCTCGCTCGACGCCTCTCATGAGGAGTACGTCCTCGTCACCGGGCGCGAGCGTCACCCGGTGGTGTTCAAGGGCGACGCGCCGAAGGGCCTGCGCAGCGGCCTGCACGTGAAGCTGCGCGGACAGAAGACGGCGCGCCAGCTCGTCGCTCAATCGGTGGAGGTGGACACGCGGACCCGGTCCGCCAGCTCCACGCTGGGGACGTGTGGTGTCACCGGTGTGCAGCGCAGCCTGGTCATCATGGCGGCGTTCCCCGGCATGGCCACTCCCTCGAACACGCCGCAAGGGATGGAGGAGGCTTTCTTCTCCACCACGCGCCGCTCGCTGGCGGGGTACTGGAGCGAGGTCTCCGAGGGGCGCACCACGACGACAGGTGACGTGGTGGGCTGGTACATGCTGGACCGCGCCTATGCCTGCGAGGAGTCGGACGCGATGCGCACGGCCGCGCTCCAGGCGGCCGACGCGGACGTCGACTTCACGCAATATGACCGCATCTTCATCGTCCACCCGCGTCCGCAGGCGGGCTGCTACTACGGGGGCCTGGCCACGTTGTCCTGCGGTCAGGTCGCGACGCCGGACGGCACCGTGACGGCGTCCACCGCGTGGCTCGTCGCGCAGTCGATGAACACCCACGACAGCGCCGTGCAGCTCATCACGCACGAGGCGGGGCACAACCTGTCGCTGAACCACTCGCAGACGCGCGACTTCGGCGCGGAGCCGCTGTCGCTGCTGAATCTGGCGGGCACGCTGGACGAGTACGGCGACGTCTTCTCCTCCATGGGCCGTTGGAACCTGGGCCACTACGCGGTGCCTCACAAGGCGCGCATCGGCTGGCTGGCTCCGTCCTCGGTGGTCCAGGTGGATGGCGTGGGAGGCACCTTCATGCTCGCGCCGGTGGTGGCGTCAGGCGGCGTGAAGGCCCTCAAGGTGCGAAGGGGGCAGGGCAATGACGCGTGGCTGTGGCTGGAGTACCGCCAGCAGGTGGGCAGCTACGAGTCGACGCTGCCGTCCCAGGTGTTCGGTGGCGCGCTCATCCACTACGAGGACGCGGACACGCGGGATGGCACGCACCTGCTCGACTTCACGCCGGGGACCGCGTCCTGGAGCGACCCGGCCCTGCTTCCGGGCACGACGTGGGAAGACCCGTACAGCAACCTCTCCGTGACGGTCGTCTCCGCCACCAGCACCGCGCTCACGGTGACCCTCCAGTACCGTCAGGCCGCCTGCATCCGAGCGGCGCCCGAGGTCGAGGTGACGCCCTTCGAGCCCACCGTCTGGCCTGGAAGCCGCCCCGAGGTGGAGTTGCTCATCATCAATCGTGACTCGGTGGGCTGTACCCCGAGCGTCTTCCAGCTCGCGGCCATCGTCCCGCCGGGCTGGAGCTCCGACCCGCTGCCCGCGCAGCGCACCATCGCCGCGTCGGGTTCGACGTCGCTGACGCTCCAGCTCTACACGCCGTACGCCGCGACGCCGGGGACGTACGCCACGGGCGTGGACGTCACGCGCAATGGCCACACCGTGAGGGGCACGGCCGCGCAGGAGGTCGTCGAGCGCTGTATCTCCGCGACTCCCACGCTCACGCTCTCGCCCACGACGGTGACGGCGGCGCCGGGCACGGACGTCACCTGGACGGTGTACGTGCAGAACCACGACTCCGCTTCGTGCAATTGGGTCTGGTACGACTTCTGGAACAACGACACGACGGGCTGGGACACGACCTGGTCTGACTGGGGCGTGAACCTGCCGCCGGGTGGCGACTTCACCTTCACGATGACGAAGTCCATTCCCGCGAATGCCCAGGGCACCCACACGGTGGGCCTGGAGCTCTTCCAGGACGAAGTCGGCATCGCGGCGAGCACCACCGCCACGGTTCATGTGGCTGAGTAGCTGAAGGGGAGGGGAGCCGGCCCGCGCTCGCGTCGAGCACCCGGCTCCTCTCGGCCAGGCGACCCATTGGCTGCTCAAGGGCTCTCAAGCCACGGCGGCGAGCCGGGTGCACGGACCCTGTTCAGTTTGCTCCTGAGGCACAGCCCGAAGGAGCCGCTCATGTCCAAGTTCCAGCGCATCACCCCGTTCCTGTGGTTCCCCGACCAGAAGCAGACGGAGGCCGCCGTCGCGCTCTACACGTCGGTCTTCCCGAACTCGCGAGTCGTCACGACGACGCGCTACAACGAGCCGAGCGCGAAGGTGAGCGGTCAGCCCCTTGGCGCGGTGATGACCCTCGAGTTCCAGCTCGACGGCCAGGACTTCGTGGCCATCAACGGAGGTCCCCACTTCAAGTTCACGGAGGCCCTGTCGTTGGTAGTGAACTGCGAGTCGCAGGCGGAGGTGGACCACTACTGGTCACGCCTGTCCGAAGGCGGTGACGAGCGCGCCCAGCAATGTGGCTGGCTCAAGGACCGCTTCGGCGTGTCGTGGCAGGTGGTGCCCACCGAGCTCGTTCGACTGCTCGCGGGCCCGGACTCGGAGAAGTCCCGCCGCGTGACGGAGGCGATGTTGAAGATGAAGAAGCTCGACCTCGACGCCCTGCGCAGGGCGGCCGGATAGCTGTCGACGCGCCCGCGAGCCGCGAGGACACGGAGGGGCGAAACGGACCTGCGGGATTCCCGTCCCTCCCTCCTCGTTGTCGCGGGGTTTCGACAGAATCGTCACGGCATCCATTCGCGAGCCAGGAGACGGTGCGGCTTCGCACGATGCGCGAGGGAAATGACATGCGTGGATTGAAGCGTCCGTTCATCGCTGTGCTCGTCGCGTCCTCCTGGCTCCTGGGAGGATGCGGAGAAGTGGAACCCGCGCTGCGTGACACGGAGCTGGAGGCTTCGCTCCCCTTCACCCAGCCGCTGGCGGCCACCCAGAGCACGTCATTCCAGGATGGCGTGGCCCCGACGACGGACTACGCGGGCACCCGGGACGCGATGATTGAAGAAGAGGACTCCGACGCCAACCACGGGAGCGACACGAAGCTCTCCGCGAGCGGAGACACGCCCGCCGGCAGTGGCAACGAGAACTTCGCCCTGCTGGCGTGGGACGTGTCCGCCATTCCAGCCAACGCCGTCGTCCGCTCCGCCTCGCTCACCGTCACCGTGTCCGACAAGGCCGACCAGGACTATCAGCTGTATGCGCTGACGCGCGGTTGGACGGAGAGCCAGGTCACCTGGGAGCAGGCGGACAACAACCAGGACTGGGCCTCGAACGGCGCGGATGGGACGGGAGACAGGGACTCCACGGTGCTGGGCACGCTTCGAGCGCCCGCGACGGGCACGTACACCGTGGCGCTGAATGCCCAGGGGGTGGCGGCGGTGCAGCGGTGGGTGAGTACACCCGCGAGCAATCAGGGCCTCATCCTCGCCAACAAGGACAATGACAACCGCCTGGAGCTGCGCTCGAGCGAGTACTCGACGAAGGCGTCGCGTCCCAGGCTCACCGTGACGTGGGAGGCATCGGGGACGCCTGGAGGCGAGGTGCCCGCCTCGGGGACGTTCAAGGGCACCTGTGACGGCTCCGGTGGCGCCTGGGTGGATGGGACGCACTTCCTGAACGTGAATGACGAGTCCCAGTCCGTGCGCATCTACACGCGGAGCCAGAGCGCCACCGCGGTGAAGACCCAGGACGTGAGCGCCGCCATCGGCCTCTCGTCGTCGGACGAGGCGGACCTGGAGGACGTGGCCCGCGTGGGCAATCGCCTCTACGTGACGGGCTCGCACGCGCGCAATAAGGACGGTGAGCTGGAGTCGTCGCGCTACAAGTTCTTCGCGCTGGATGTCGCGGGCACCGTGCCCTCGGTCACCCTGCAGGTGGCGGGGACGTCCTCGACGCTGCTGCGTGACTTGCTCGACGCCGCCAACTGGGATGCTCCGGACTCGGCCGTCATCACGCTGCTGAATGCGCGCTCACGGTTGGCGGAGCCCACGGTGGCCTCGCTCGCGCCAAAGCTGAACGGCACCAACGTGGAGGGGCTCGCGGCGCTGCCCTCGGGCGAACTGGCCATCGGCTTCCGCAACCCACGCGTGGGCTCCAGTGCCCTGGTGGTGACGCTGACCAATCCGGACGCCGTCCTCACGGGAGCCACGGCGCGGTTTGGTCGAGCCATCCCCCTGAATCTGGGAGGCCAGGGGCTGCGAGGCATGGCGTGGTCGGAGGCCCACCAGGCGATGTTGCTCCTCAGCGGTCCACATGACGAGAGCAGTGGCCCCTTCGCCCTCTGGAAGTGGTCGGGCGACGCGAGCAGCGCGCCAGTGAAGGTGGTGGACCTGACCGCGCCGGAGAACTCCGCGCCGGAGGCCGTCATCCCCTATCCCGGCTCGCTGGATGTGCAGGTGCTCTTCGACATGGGCTCGCGCTTGATGGGGGGGACGGAGTGCAAGGACGTCGCATCCTCCAGCCAGAGCTTCAGCGACGTGTTCGTGCACGTCGACTGATTCAGGGCGCGGAAGATGCCCGGGGCGAGACTCCGGGAAGAAGAGGAGTCTCGCCCCAGGAGGGGTGTGGGGACTTCGAGGGGGGCTTCAACAGCCAGAGATGCAGATGGAATAGACGGCGGAGCAGCCCGCCAGGCATCCCAGGTTGCCGCCACATCTGCCGTTGCAACTCGACAGATTGTCGGAACACTTCTCCCTGCAGGTCTTCGTCGCGGCCGCGGAGACCTCCCCGGTCTGGGCGCTGTCCTCGGAGGGGGTGTCCAGCGTCTCGTCGGGCTCCATGGGACCACAGCCCACGGTCAACACGAGGGCCGCCATGCCTACCAACCACGCCAGGGGATTCTTCATGTTCGTGACTCCATGTTGTCGGGAGCGAGCGCTCCCGTGTGTTTGACGTCAGGTTGAAAGTCTTGGATGGATTTCGAGGGGGAAGCAGGTGGCCGTGAGTGATGAGGGCCTACCGCGGCTCCTGCTCACCGTGGGTGAGCGCGAGGAGCGCCTTGAAGGGGTCCTCCGTCCGCGCCTCTGGCGTCGGAGCGCCCGTCGGCGTGCAGATGGCGCCCGGGAAGTCGGGCATGAGGTTCACGGGGCTCTTCGGCTTCTGGGGCTCGAAGCAGCTCGTCGCGCCCGTCGGAGACGGCATGGCCGCGGATGGCTGGGTGCCCGGAGTGTCGCAGATGGGCTTGGGCAGCGTGTTGTCGACTTTGGGCTGGTTGATGAACTGCTTGATGGAGGTCGCGCTTCCAATGCTCATGGTCCTGCTCCTGTCCGAGGGGCTCTGGACGACAGCAAAGCAAGGCCGGGGCCACGACCTAAGGGCGCGAAAGGACGAGCCGGCGCGGAGCCGGTTGTAGGCCGCGGACTACAAGTCGCCGCGGGATTGCTGGCTGGAGACTGCAATCGCGCAAGCTCTCTCCGAGCCCCGCGAAACTCTTCAGCGCCCTGGGTGAGCGCTCACTTCACCAATCGCAGCACCGCTCGCACCGCGCGCTCCGTTCCGTCCACGCCTTCCAGCGCGGCGGCGAGCGCGCGGGCCCGGGCCGTGACGGCGGGCTCCAGGAGTCGGGAGAGGGCGCTGGCGACGGAGGTCGCATCGAGCGCCGAGGGAAGCACCGCGACGCCCACGCCGAGCCGCTCCACGCGACGCGCGTTCGCGAGCTGGTCCCCGCCGAAGGGAATCACCACCATGGGTCGGCCCGCGGCGAGCGCTTCCTGCACGGTGTTGTTCCCGCCATGTGTCACGACGAAGTCCACGCGCTGGAGCAAGGGCACCTGGGGCACCTGACGGAACACGAGCGTGCGAGGGCCGGCGCGCGGCTCCAGTCGGCCGAAGCTGGCGCCTGCGCTGACGACGGTGTGGACGTCATGCCGCGCCAGTCCGTCGAGGATGGCGTTGAACACGCGAGGCTGTCCGTTGAACACGGTCCCCAGCGACACGTACACATGGCGGCGCCCCGGCTGAAGGGCGCGCAGCGCGGGGTCGTCCTGGTCCGCGTCGCGGGCGCGCGGGAGGCAGGGCCCCACCATCTCCACGGGGCCCGGGAGGAGCTTCAGGCCCGGCTCCAGCTCGGGAATCGTCATCAGAAGATTGAGGTCGTCGGAGATGGGCGCGGAGAGCAGCCCTCCCCCGCGGAGCTGCACACCCAGCGCGCTCGCGTCCCGTGCGACGCGCTCATCGAACCAGCGGCCGAGCGACTGCGTCGCTGCCTCCGCGCGCGCCCAGGTCGCATCACGGGGCGCATCATCCGGAAGTCCACTGCCAAAGGGTGACGCCCCCTCCACGGGGAAGGGCAGCGCCGAGTGATAGAGCGCCGCATAGGGCCGCTGTGTCAGTCGGGCGGCGAGCAGTGCGGCCGGCATGAGGTAGTCACCGAGCACCACATCGATGTGGGCCGCCTCGATTTCCCGGGCGAGGTGGCGGGCCTGGGACTTCATCCCTGCGGTGAACAGCCGGAGCGCCAGGGCCAGCTCGTCGACGCCGCGGGCGCGCGGGATGCGGGCCCCATACCAGAGCATGGCGGGCGAGGGCTGGAGCCGGATGAGGCGCAGGCCGTCGCGCTGGATGGCGTGGGGCAGCGTCGTCGCGACGCGCAGGGGCTCGGGCCAGAGGTCGGAGAAAGGGAGGGGCGGCGCGGCCAGGGCCATCGCGACGTCGTGGCCCAGCTCGCGCAACCGTCCGCCCAGGACTCGCAAGGCGTTGGTGTGGCCCGCCGTCGGATGGGCCGCCATCAAGATGCTCGACATGGAGGACGCTTAGCACGACCTGTCGTGCCGCCTGCCCCCCGGTGTGCCTGCCCGGGTGTCACAGCGGGGGCTCCACCACTCCACGTCAGAGGGAGCCACGGTGGCTTCCCTTCGAGCTTCGAGAGGTGGGGACCATGTCCAAGGAAACGCAGTCCTTCCTGACGGTGCTGCTGTCACTCGTGCTGGTGCCGGGAGTCCTGCTCCTCGTCAGCGCGGTGACGGGAGGCGCCTTCCCGGCGGGCGTCGCGCTGCTGCTGGGGCTACCGCTGGGGCTGGGGTACGGCCTGGAGGCCGGGCTCTTGCGCATCTATCCGCTGCCCTCCGCGCAGGGCTGGGTGGAGCTCATCATCGACCTCACCTGGAGCCTGCCCAACACGCTGTTCGGCTTCATCTTCGGAAACATCGTCTATGTCTTCTTCGGCAAGCTGTCCCGCCCCGACTCGGAGGGACAGGGCTGGATTGTCTATCGAGCCAACCCGGGAGGCTCGTTCGGAAACAACGTGCTCCAGACGCTGGGCACGGTGAACCTGGGCGGCGCGGGACAACACGAGAAGATGCACCTGCTCCAGGCGCGCATCTTCGGCCCCTTCTACCTGCCCTTCGTCGCGGCCTCGTATGTCATCACGTCCCTGCTGCAACTGCTCTGGACGTGTACCCTCGGCGGGCTCCTGAAGCTGCTCGGCATGCGAGACAAGGCCTACCTCCGGCCGCCCGCGCGCTCCGCGGTGGGAGGCTTCTTCGGGTGGATCTACTACGCGACGCCCATCGAGCTGTGGGCCTACGCCACCGGCAATCCTTGAGACAGGTTGAGTCATTTTTGCCGTCTTGTCCTGCTTTGCGCGACTGATGCTAGGTTTGCTCCACCGGAAGCCCAATCATGGCCCGGTGGAGGGTGCACACGTGCGCAGCAGGAACATCCTGGGTGGGTTGTTGACGGCGGCACTGCTGACGATGGGCTGTGGTGGCATGGAGCCGGCGCTGGAGGAGGAGCAGGCCGCGCTCGACACGCGCGAGGACGCGCTGCCCTTCTGCGGCAACCAGTCCTACTGGATTGATTACTACTCCGACGCGACGTACACGAAGTGGGTCGGATACATCTCATGTGAGTGTTATCAGACCGCGTGGGTTTCCGGCCGCCGGACCAGCTTCGCGGTGACGGACTTCTCGTCCACCTGCGGCTGATGACCCTGGCTGCTCGCGGGCCCTGCCCGATGCTCCCTGTGAGGGGCATCGGGCCGAGCCCCTGAACTAGGGACAGATGTTGTAGCAGGAGCCCGCGCCGCGAGCCCGGCACTCCGCGGTGGAGGAACAGCTCGAACAGTCGTAGGAGCAGTAGCCCAGCAGACCCACCGGCTCGTCAGAGAAGAGGGCAGGCGTGGCGTCCAGCGGGAGCCCGCTGCGCGCCCTCGACATGAGCAGCTTCTGCTTGTCCGCGTCGCAGGCGCTGGCGGCTGGGGTGGTGGAGTCGTCCGCGACAGGTTCATCCTGAGGGAAGGTGGCGGCAATCATTCCCACCGCGACGGTCAGCGCCAGCACGAATCCAAAGGCAGGCTTCAGCGTCATTCAGAGCTCCTGGTGAGGGGAACACCGCGATGATGCATCCGAGGCCTGACTTGCTCGCATGCGTCATGGGCCGCGCTGTGCAGCTCTGAACAGCGCGGCTCGCGGGTGCGCCAGGGTCCGGGGAGCCCTCACTGCGCGGTCCTCGCGCCTCGGCGGGCACCTTGTCGTTGTTGGATGCCCCGGCGCAGCTTGGCGATGAGCACCTCGGGACTTGCGGAGCGGACCAGGACGTCATCGGCCCCGGCCTCCAGGCTGGCGGTGAACACGCCGGCGTCTTCCTTGTCGACGATGAGGTAGACGGGAAGGTCCTCGGTGGCCGGGTTCTTCCGGAGCGCTTGCAGGAGCGAGTGCAGGTCTCCATCCGGCAACGGGTTGGCCAGGATGGCCGCCTGCGCGCCGGCGCCCACGGCCTTCTCCACGTCCGCGCGCGTCCGGGCGCGCACGGTGCTGAAGCCCTCCGCCATGAGGCGGATCTGCAGCGTCATCGCATTGGCGCCGTCCGTCTCGGCCACCACCACCCGGGGCGCCGTCTGGTCAGCCAGCGCGCTGGCCTCCAGCTCCGTGGTGAGCGCCTCCAGGACTGGGATGGGCAGGCGCGCGTCCTGGCGAAGCGCCTGGAGTGCCTGGGCCGCCCTGGCCGGTGTCGGCTGCGCGCTCTGGACCTCCTGGACGAAGCGCGCCGCGCCCAGCAGGGCCCCCGCCGCGCGTCCCACGGGCGGAGCGCGCTCCTCGCCTTCCGGCAGCACGGCGACCAGCAGCTCGGTCACCTCGGGCATGCCGCTGCTCGCGAGCACCAGGGCGCGAGCGCGCGAGGGCAGCGTGAAGCGGCGCGGCTCCTCCAGTCGCGCGGCCAGGGCCAGGGCGCAGGCCGCGGTGCCGAGCACGGCCTCGTCCACGCGCCCGGCGCCCAGCCTCACCGCGATGCGTCGCGCCAGCTTCGTCAGGAAGGGCGCCAGCGTCGCGCTGCCGCCGAGCATCGACAGCATTCCATCCAGCAGTCGCGCCTGCGTCTCGGCGAGCCGCGCCAGCGGTCCGCCCTCGCCCATCAACGCCGCGCTGTAGGAAGGCAGCAGACGCACCTCCACCTGGGGATGCGCGGCGCGCAGCTTCTGCGCGAGACCGGCGGCGTCCGTCACCGAGTCCTCGAGCACGAGCACCAGGTCATAGCCCCCGAGCGCGAGCGCGCGTCCGGCATCGGCCGAGGGACTGGTCGCCGCCGCCAGGCCCTGCATCAACAGCAGTCGCACCACGGCCTCGCGAGGCTCGGAGGGCTCCGCCACCAGCAACACCATGCGCGCGCGCACGTCGCTCCGGGGCGGCGTCACCCGGCTCGCGGTCTCCATGGAGGCGGGAGTCCTGGTGTCCGGTGACTCGGTCGGCGTGAAGGTGTGCTCGTCGAGCACCGCGCGGCCGGTGAACTGCTCCGCGAACTGGAGCACGCGCGCGTGCCCGCCGACGTCGGGCTCATCCTCCAGCTCAATGGGGACGCGCTCCCGGGGACGGGGCTCCTCCTCGGTGTAGAAGCGTTGGATGGCCTTGCGGATGGCCTGCTCCGTGGCGAACAGCCCCTGGACGGCGACGGCGCGCGTGGAGAACTTGAGCGCGTCGGTGACCTGCACGTCCCGAGGGTCCTGCACCGCGCAGAACAGCTCGCGTCCGCGCAGTCCCACGGGGACGGCGCACAACCGCTCGCACAGCTCGCGGGGAATCTGTTGGATGAGCTCCCTGGGCACTGGCAGGGCTTGGAGCTTCTCGTCGGTGATGTGTGGCAGGCCGGACTGCTCGGACAGCGCGCGCACGAGGTTCTCGGGCTCCAGCCAGCGCTCGTGGACGAGCAACTGGCCCAGCCTGCCGCCCTTGCGTTTCTGGAGCGCCAGGGCTTCGTCCAGGACGTGGGGCGTGAGCATGCCGCGCGTCAGCAGGATGGCGCCCAATTGCTGGCGCGTCCGGGCCGCGCGGGGGCCGGGCGGGAATGGCGCGGGGGCCAGTCGTGTGGGGGGCTCGATTCCCAGCGCCGGAGGACTCGCGGTGGGAGGGCGAGCCACCGCTGTGACTCCCATCCCGTTGGGAGGCGGCGTCACGGGACGCAGCATGGGCGGCGGGCCCGGAGGGGGACGTCGGGTCTCCCTTCCGGGAGGGGTGCGCGTGCGCGGAAAGTCCGCACCCTCCAGGCGAATCTCCTCTCCGGGGACACTGGCCAGGTCCGCCAGGGGCGAGCGCCAGTCGGGAAAGGCGCGGCCGAAGAGGCTGGCGATGTCGGAAGCGCTCACGCGCAGGCGGTGGTCGAAGAGGAAGTTCTGGATGGACTCGGAGAACTCACGGGCCACGGGAAAGCGCGCGGCGGGTTGGGCGGCCAGCGCGCGCAGGAGCAGGGCCCACAGTGGCGCAGGGACGCCGGGCAGGGGCTCCAGGGCGCGCTCGTCGAAGTTGCCCAGCGCGTGGATGATGTGAGGCGTGGTCCCCTCGAAGAGGCGGCGTCCGGCGAGCATCTCGTAGAGCAGCAGGCCCAGCAGGAAGATGTCGCTGCGCTGGTCCACGGGACGGCCGTGGACCTGCTCGGGGGACAGGTAGTTGATTTTGCCCTTGAGCACGCCGACCTGCGTCTCCTGGTGTCCCTCGTCGGCGACCTTGGCGATGCCGAAGTCGGCCAGCTTCACGCCCCCGTTGCTGGAGACCATGACGTTGGAGGGATTGACGTCGCGGTGGATGATGTTGAGCGGGGCGCCGCTGGAGTCCGTGCAGCCATGGGCATACGCGAGGCCGTCCGCCACCTGCTGGGCGATGAAGCAGATTTCGCGAATCCCCAACGGGACTTGTCGCCTGCGCGCCGCCTTGAGCAGCGCGCCCAGGTTCTCCCCGTCCACGAACTCCATCACCATGTAGTACTGGCCGGCGCTGGAGCCCAGGTCCAGCACCTGCAAGACATTGCCGTGCTGAAGCGAGACGGAGAGCTTGGCTTCGCGCAGGAACAGGTCGACGAAGGCCGCGTCCTGCACGAAGGAGGGGAGGATTCGCTTGACGGCGACAGGCTTCTCGAAGCCCTCGGCGCCCACCACCTTGCCCAGGAAGACCTCGGCCATACCGCCCGCGGCCAGCTTCTTCACGATGCGGTAGGTCCCCACGCTGTCTCCGGAGCCGCAATGCCATCGCAGACGTTCCGGAGAGAGGAAAGGTCACAATCGAGCGTTCCGGGCTCCAGGGGCCGGGAAAGTGGCGGGACTGTCTTTCGGTCAACGCTTGTCGGGGGTGGGGTGTCTGTTCTTGGACGCCGCGGACGGATGGCGGATGCCAGTGGTGAGGTAGGCATTGAAGAGGCCGACCTGGGGTCCCGGGCCCAGGACGGTGGAGACCTTCTCCAGCAGGGCCTGCTGGATGGAGGGCCACTTTTCACCCAAGGCCTTGCGCGCCAGGACGACGGGGGCGCTCGCGCGAATCATGGAGTCCACCATGGCGGCGGTGGATGGGTATTCGGCGCGGGCCGTCGTCTCGTACACGGCGACCTCGTCAAAGCCAGCCGAGGCCATTTCGCGCAGACACGTCTCCCGGTCCGACAGGGGCATCATGCCGTCCCGAGGCGCGCCACCGCCACCGCCGCCGCCTGTCATCAGCTCCGCGAAGCTTTGATAGACGGTGTTCATCGCGGGGGAGTGCTCCAAGGGCAGCCAGCTCGACACGATGGCGCGGCCGCCTGGGACGAGCACGCGGTGCAGCTCGCGGAAGCCGCGCGGGCGGTCCGGGAAGAACATCAGGCCGAAGAGGGAGAAGGCGGTGTCGAACGTCTGGTCGGGCAGGGGCAGGGCCATGCCGTCGCCCGCGAGCGCTTCGATGTCGAGCCCTTCCGCGGTGGCGCGCTCACGCAGCGCGGAGAGCATCTGGGGGGCGAAGTCCACCGCCGTCACGCGGGCGCCCTGTCGCGCCGCGAGCAGGGAGAGGGTGCCGGGACCCGCCGCCACATCCACCACGCGCGAGCCCGGGCCGACGGCCATGCGAGAGAGGGCGTCCCGGGCGAAGTTCTCGAACACGGGGAGCAGCTCGCGCACGTACTCGGGCGCGACGAGGTCCCACGGTTCGGGGGCTGCGAGCGGTGAAGCGGTCGACGACATGGGGTGTGGCCTCCAGGATGTTGGACGCGGATTCCACCCCGAACGGGCCGCGAGCGCTTGGAAGAAATGCACCACCCGCGTGCCGCCAGGGCAGGGGCGGGTCTCCACGGTGACTTCGGGTAGGCTCGGAGCGCCCATGTCTTTCGCGCGTTCCTTCCTGCTCCTGTTCGTCGCCGCGTGTTCCACCACCCCGGGCGGTATGCATCCTCAGGCCACTCCCTTGCTGCTGTCCCAGCGGGAGCAGACTTCCGTGCGAGTGGCGCGCGCTGTCGAGGCCACGGAGCGGAAGGACTTCGACACCGCGCAGCGGCAACTCGATGAAGCCCTCGCTGACGCGCCCACGGACGCGAAGGCCCTCTTCGTCCAGACCTGTGTCTTTTTGGAGCGGGGCTCGCTGAAGGAGGCCACGGGGATGGTGAAGCGCCTGCGCGCATCGGCGCCCGCGAGTCTCGAAGCACCGGTCCTCGAAGCGCTCATCGAGAGGCGCGGTACCTACCCGACAGAGGACTGGCGCGACTCATTCTTGTGGGCGTGGAGGAAGGCGGGTCGTCCGGGGTTCCAGGACCGCGACCTGTTCGACGGGATGGGTGATCTCCTGGAGAAGGCGAAGGCACTGCTGGCTGGAGCCTGGGGGCGGACGAACAGCGCGGAGGTCCGGCTGGTGCTCGCGCTCGCCGGCGACGAGCTTGATGCGGAGTCGCGGCGCTGGCTGTTCGCGCATCTGGAGGAGGTCAAGGACCCTGGATTGCTGCTGGCCGCCCTGGCGTTCTTCCAGCGCGATGTCCTGGTTGGGGAGCAGCGCGACCTGTTGCGGTCACGACTCCGTCGCTTCGCGGAGGATGCGCCGACGGACATGCAGCGCTCCCTCCTGCTCTTGCTGGAGCCTCGCGTGGCCGATGCGCCGTTCACCGACGAAGAGCTCCGCGAACTGGAGCGCATCGCGGCCCTGCCCGACTTCCGGCCCACGTCCACCGTGTCGATGTACGCGCAAGCGGAGCGGCTCTTGAGGTCAGCGGGGGTGGCTCACCCCGAGAATGGCGCCTTCATGGTGACGGTGAGTGAGCTGGTGATTGACGGGCCCTATTTGATCTCCAAGGTCGTCAAGGCCTCCGGCGAGGGGCTCTCCGCTGACCACCGCATGCGGCTGGGGCGGGTGCTGTGGTCCCTGGGTGAGCGCATGGCGGCCGAGTCGACGCTCGTCGAGCGCCTGGTGGGGCTGAACACGATGAGGGAGGGGGCCATGCTGCTCATCGACTCCGAGCGACTCACCCAAGCGGTGCTGGCTCTCGAAGAGGGACGAGAGGTCGCGCGCGTCTCGAGGAGTCTCGAGCTTGACGCGTGGCCTCTCCCTTCGCTGCAGGAGGCGATGTTGGCAGCGACGGTGAAGGACGAGTGGACGCACCTGCGTGCCTTCGCCGTGCCCTGAGGCTGCCCTTGACTCATGGGCCCGGTCACCAGAGGCTGTGACGCAATGCTGATTCGATGGGTGGCTTGGGGCGCGATGATGGCGCTGCACTTCCTCGCGATTGTGTTCGTCCCGGCGTCGATTGCGCCCGCGCTGGCCGGCTCCGTCTACCTGCCGCTGATGCCCCTGCGTGCCCTGGGGCTCCCAGTCTTGTCACAGGAACCGTCGGGCGGCTGGGCCGGACCTTCGGTGCTCGGCTGGGTCGCGGTCGTCCTTGTCTGGGGGCTGGTGTGGTGGGGCGTGGTGTTGCTGCTCAACCACTTCGTGCAGCGGCGCGTTCGTCGCGCGTCTCACGTGGCTTGATGGAGTGACGCCGGCTTCCGGCGAGGCTCCTTCAACCCGCGACGCCAACGGCCTCTGGCTCGTGCCAGCCGAGGCCCAGGCATTTCCCGCACGTGGCGCGGAGGATGGACCCCGTCCCCGTGCAGGCCGCGCAGTCGAGCGCGCTCACGGTACGCTCGGGCAACAGCTCCCGCAGTCCGGGATACTTCTCGCGACTCGTGGTGAGTGCGATCACCTTCCACACGTCATCGGTCGCTTCGGACTTGGAGTCCTCCCAGTCGTACGTCAACGCCGTGCCGTCTGGGCGAAGGACGACCAGGCCACCCATGTCGGCATACAGGGGCAGCCCGCCGAGCTCGCGGGCCCGCTCGCGCTGGTCAGCGGGCTCCGTGGGATTGAGCAGGAACTCTCTCAGCCACCGCTCGATATCGTGACGGAGGCTCTCGGAAGGCTTGTGGCTCATGCTCCCTCGGAACGGGAGTGTCCTGGTCGTCATGCCTCCAGAGGTTAGCGCCTCGGACGCAACGGCGCCTCAAGGGGCCGCTGCGCTCTTGCCGAAGTCCGCGCCGCGAAGTTGGAGGACGCAGTCCAGGGGCAGTGGCCCCTTGGGGTCGCGGAGGAAGGCCATGGTGACTTGTCCGCCGCAGCGATTGAACGACGCGCCATGGCTGTAGCCCCGCAGCTCGACGTAGCGGGCCTGTGGCATGGACTCGAGCAACTGCCGTCCCCAGTCAGGAGGCGTGTCCGGGTCGAACTCCCCCGCGAAGATGAGCGTCGGCACGTCGCTCTTCACCGGCGTGTTCTCCTCCGCGGGCACCGGTGCCACGTTCCACACCCGGCACGTCTCCACGGACGCCGTCCCTTCGTCCACCCCGCCCAGCCCCAGGGCCGGTGAGCGCTGCGCAGCGATGCGCTTCGGGTCCTCGAACGGAGTCTCCTCCGAGCACCAGACGGACAGCCGCAGCCCCCAGCTCATCGTCGACGGACCCAGGCTGTCCTCCACCAGCGGCGTCAGCTCCGAGTAATCGCCCGCCGCCGCCCGGCTGATGATGCGCGGGAGGAGGGGAATCCGCTCGGGGTCATGCAGCGCCGAATAGAGGGCCTCGACGACCTGCGCCCCGCGCACCTCCACCGGGCGCCCTTCCGTCGCGGCCTCCTTCAAGCCGAGCGGCAAGGGCTTGCGCTCGGCGGTGGCGACGAGCTGGGCGAAGCGCTTGCGCAAGTCGGGATGCGCGGCCGAACACTCGCGGTCGATGGCGCACCCGTCGAACACGAGGTCGAGCGAGCGCAGCAGGTTCACCGCGGCGACCTCGTCGAAGTTCACCTCGGGCGGCAGCACCGAATCCAGGATGACCGAGCGCACTCCCGCCGGATGTCTGCGCAGCACGGTGAGCATCAACCGCGTGCTGTAGGAGAGGCCCTGGAGGTTCCACGTCTCGTAGCCGAGGACCTTGCGCAAATCCTCGATGTCATCCGCCGTCGCCGTCGTCGTGTACCCGTCCAGGTCGACCCCGGACGCCGTCAACGTCGCACGGCAACGGCCCGCCGCCTTCGTCAGCGCGTTCTGGGCACTGGCGCCGCGCAGCCGGCCCGCCGCCATCTCACCCTTGAGCGTGTTGATTTCGGGGCACTCCAACGCTGGCTGGGACATCTTCACGCCGCGCTGCTCGAGGACGATGAGGTCGCGCTCGTCGAGCAGGAGGTTTTTCTTCCCGGAGCGCAGCCGGGCCACGGCGCTGACCCCGGGACCGCCCGGCATGAAGAGCAGCGGGTCCTTCGCCGGGCGCTCGGCGCGGCTTCGCAGGCGCATCACCGGCAGCCGGATGGAGCGGCTTTCCGCCTTGTTCCGATTCTCCGGAACCACCAGGAACCCACAGTCGATGCGCTCCCCGGCTTCCACGGTGGCGGGGCAGGGTGCGGGCTCGAACCGGGGCACGCCCGAAATGGCGAGTGACAGCGATGCCAGGAAGGCCATGATGCTCGAGGACATGGGCTCCGTTAGAAGTCAGCTCCCCGGCTCGCGTCCAATACCGAAATCCAGGCCTGTGATAGCGAAGTGATCTCACCCACACTCGATGCCCGTCGCCTCACGTGTTTCATCGCGGTCGCGGAGACGCTGCACTTCCGCAAGGCCGCGGAGCGGCTGCGTCTGGCGCAGCCCGCGCTGAGTCAGCAGATTCGCCGGCTGGAGGAGGAGCTGGGCTGCCAGCTCCTGAAGCGGGACCGGCGGCGCGTCGAGCTGACCCCGGCGGGCAGGACGCTGCTCGAAGCGGGAAGGCGAGCGCTCGTCCACCTGTCCCATGCGGCGGAGGCTGCCCAGCGCACCGCCAGGGAGCAGCAGTCCTTGCTGCGCGTCGGGTTCGTCAATCCGGCCGCGTTCGCCCTCGTGCCGGATGTCCTGCGCGGTCTGCGGGCCGAGCACCCGGACGTGCACCTCATGCTGCGTGAGGCGGACAGCGTGACGCTCCTGGAAGAGGTCCGGCTGGGACAGCTCGACGTGGCCTTCGTGCGCGGGCCCGTCATCGCGCCAGGGGTTCGCGTCGACACGCTGCGCCGGGAGCCGCTCGTGCTGGTGCTGCCGTCGCGTCATCGGCTGGCGCGCCGCGCGCGGGTGCCGCTGGAGCAGCTCGCGGATGAGCCCTTCATCGGCTTCGCGCGGGACACGGCGCCGTCGCTGCATGACGCGATGATGGGCATGTGCCTGGAGGCGGGGTTTACGCCCACGTTCGTCACCGAGGCGGTGGAGTGGTTCACCATGGTGAGCCTGGTGGCGGCCGGGCTCGGGTGCGCCATCCTCCCGGAGTCGGTCCGCACCTTCTCGCGAGAGGGCGCTGTCTACCGCGCCGTCGCGGGAGCTCCCCGCCATGTGGACCTGGTGATTGCCCGCGCTCCCACGCCCCCAGGCCCCGCCCTCAAGGCCTGTCTGCGAATCGTGTCGCGAATGACGTCGGTGGCGCTGCGCTGATCCCGTGGCACCCCGACGCTCGTGACGCCCCCCGCGAGGGTCCGGGTCGAAGGGCAGGGATTGAACGGTGGTCCTGTTCGGGCTCGACGCACTGGATGCAAGTCGTCACTGTGGCGCGCTCGAACGGCATCCGGCCGGACCGTTCCCCAATGTGCTGCGTCCTTCCATCCGGCCGCGAGGGAGTCGACATGAAGTACACGAACCTGGGGCGCTCGGGGCTCTCTGTCAGTCGGCTGTGCCTGGGCACGATGAACTTCGGCTGGACCACCGAGGAGCCTGACGCGCACGCCATCATGGACTCCGCGCTGGAGCGGGGAATCAACTTCTTCGACACGGCCAATGTCTACGGTTGGGGCGAGAACAAGGGCCGCACCGAGCAGATCATCGGCAACTGGTTCGCGCAGGGCGGCCGTCGGCGCGAGCGCACCGTGCTCGCCACCAAGCTCTACGGCCCCATGGGGGAGTGGCCCAACGAGGGCAAGCTGTCCGCGCTCAACATCCGCCGCGCGCTGGACGCCAGCCTCAAGCGGCTGCGCACCGACTACGTCGACCTGTACCAGTTCCACCACGTGGACCGCGCCACGCCGTGGGAGGAAATCTGGCAGGCGATGGAGGTCGCCGTCGCCCAGGGCAAGGTGCTCTATGTCGGCAGCAGCAACTTCGCGGGCTGGCACATCGCCCAGGCCCAGGCCGCCGCTGCGCGACGCGACTTCATGGGGCT
This sequence comes from Myxococcus sp. CA040A, assembly GCF_013336725.1. NCBI lineage: Bacteria > Pseudomonadati > Myxococcota > Myxococcia > Myxococcales > Myxococcaceae > Myxococcus > Myxococcus sp. CA040A. The sequence goes on from NZ_JABUMR010000003.1 coordinate 276,106, forward strand.
GGTGAGCGAGCAGTCTCTCTACAACCTGATGGCGCGCACCGTGGAGCTGGAGGTGCTGCCCGCCGCTCAGCACTACGGCGTCGGCATCCTGCCGTGGTCTCCGCTCCAGGGCGGTCTGCTCGGCGGCGTGCTGAAGAAGGAGCGCGAGGGCAAGCGCCGGCTGGAGGGCCGCGCGCAGGAAGCCCTCCAGAAGAATCGCGAGCGAATCGAACGCTACGAGAGTCTCGCCGCCGAGCTGGGACACGAGCCGGGTGACGTCTCGCTGGCGTGGCTGCTGCACCAACCTGCCGTCACCGCGCCCATCATCGGACCCCGCACCGCGGGGCAGCTCGACGCGGCGCTCCGAGCGCTCGAGGTGAAGCTCGATGACAAGGCCCTGGCCCGGCTGGATGAAATCTTCCCGGGGCACCGTCCCGCGCCCGAGGACTACGCCTGGTAGCGCCGCGCCACCCTCCACCTTGCGCCACCTGTCGTCCGTCGGTGTCTAGGAATCGGTGCCTCTCACGAGGCACTGTCGTTGCTGGGAAATTCTTATTTCCTTGTAATCCTGGACACCCCTCTGATGCCTGAGGCAAGGTCCAGCTCACCGAGGGTGGCTGCGCCCTCATCGCGCTGGAGTTCACATCATGCGTCGCTTGGTCGTGCTGTTTTCGCTCCTGGGTCTGTCCGCGTGTGGTGGTGGTGTCGAGTCCGCTGGAACCGAGCCGGAGGCTGTCTCCGGGACGGAGCAGGAGCTCTGCTCCAGCGCCAATGCCTGGGAGTGTTTCTGCGCGCAGTTCAAGACGCAGGAGGCTTGTAGGACGGGCTCGCAGCGCTGTGTCTGGCAGCCGTACACGGCGGTCGGCAGCCGCTGTCTGCCGACGTACGAGTAACACCCGGTTCGCGCACCTCGGGGCGGGCAGGAACGCTTCCCGGTGAAATCCATATCGTTCCCGCGGCGGAGTCGTTGCGCCGCGGTGGTCATGGCCTGTCGCGCGTGAGGGGCGCCGTGAAGGCGTCCCGTTGCTCCGACACCGGATGGAAATCCCTCCATCCGGTTGTGTGGAGCACGGCATGCCTCAATGGAGCAATCACAGACGCCGAGCGTGGTGGAGCGCCCTTTCGCTGGCGATGTTTCTAAGCACGGGCTGCGGCGACCCTCCGCCCGCCTCCGTGCCGGAAGACGCCCCGGAGGTGGACCTCGGGGTGGAGCTGGAAGGAGCCTTCATCTCCATCCCCCGGGAGATGAGCGCGGAGCAGCGGGCGACGATTTCCCAGCGGCTCGACGGCGTGGTGGACAACGCGGGGGCCAGCTTCTACCTGGCCATCCGGCGCGGTGAGCTGAAGCAGAAGTGGTTCCTCACCGCGTTCACCAAGCAGTGGCACCCGGGCGGCGTCGGCGAGTTCGCGGGCGAGGTGCTGGGCAGCCAGGTGGTGAGCTTCGAGGAGCAGAACGGCAAGCTCTTCGTCTTCGACGTCGACCGACGCAAGGTCATGAGCGACGTGTTCGACCCGCAGGTGCTGGTGGATGCGTACCCCATCGTCACGGACCATCGCGCCTTCAACCGTCTGCCGGGCGCGAGCCAGTATGTGCTCATCGACCCCTCGGAGGGGCTCAACCGCTACGGCGTGGTGGGTGACAGGCTGGGGGTGAACACCATCCACTTCCAGGTGGAGCTGAGCTTCGCGCAGCGCTTCCGGCGGCTCGCCGATGGGGTCGCCTTCGAGCAGGTCTTCACGGGCTACTCGGACCTGCCCTACGAGTGGGCGTCCTACTACAACGAGGACAACGCCTTCCGGGCCGCGGGCACCCTGGGCATCTCCCTGCGCCGATACGCGGAGGGGCCGGGCTACACGCCCACGCCGCTGCCGCCTCGGGAGCACTACTTCCGCAGCGCCCGGAGCATCGTTCCGAACACGACGGTGGAGGAGATTCGCCAGGTGGCCGTGAAGTGGAACGTCTACCCGGGCATGACACCCATCCGCTGGCACATCATGGACACCGTGCTCGCGGCGCAGCAGGACCCGCGCCTCCAGGGATATGACGTCGTGGGCGCGATGAAGCGCGGCATCGAGGGCTGGAATGCCGTGTTCGGCTTCAAGGTGTTCGAGGCCGTCGTCGGGGGCGGCATGCGGGATTTCGCCGACGATGACCGCAACGTCGTCATCGTCGACACGGACGAGCTGATGCCCCTGGCCTTCGCGAACTGGCGCAGCAACCCCGACACCGGCGAGATTCGGGGCGCGAGCGTCTACTACTCGCTGAGCTGGATGCTCAACGGGCTGTTCTATTACGACGAGGACACGGCCCTGGTGCCTCCCGTGCCAGACACGCGGCCGGAGGACTCCCTGCGACTGACCTGGGGCGGCCTGTCGGGCGGTGACTCCTGTGGAATGCGCGCACCGGACCCACGCGAGGCGCGCGCACGCGTCCAGGCGGAGGCCCACGGGCGGCTGGCGGGGCTGACGAAGAAGCAGAAGGTGGAGCGCTACATCACCGGTATCATCCTGCATGAGGTGGGGCACACGCTGGGCCTGCGCCACAACTTCTCCGGCTCCCGCGTCAACGACGGAAGTCCCACGTCCCTCGCCTCCTCATCGGTGATGGACTACCTGGACCCCGTGGACATGGCGCTGATGGGCGCCCCGGGCAGCTATGACACGAGCGCGGTGCGCTACCTCTACGGCCTGTCGTCGACGCTGCCCACGGAGCCGTTCTGCTCGGATGACGACCGGCGCACGGACCCGTACTGCATGACGTATGACCGCTTCGCGGACTCCCTCGCGCAGTGGCACGGCCCGGTGTTCCAGCGACATGAGGACTACCTGCTGAACAGCCCGCTCTCCTGGGAGCGACTGCAGGGGTACTTCAACCGCTCCTCGTCTCCCTACCTGGGGTTCGTGCGCGTCGCGGACCCGCCGACGCAGGTGCTGGCCTACGACCTCCTCATGGCGAAGCTGCGTCCGCCGCTCGTGATTCCCCCGGGGGCCCGGCCCGACTATCCGGCCCGCGCGGATGAACTCACGCGGCGCATCTTCCAGCGCCTGTATCTGGACCCGGCGACGGACCGGGGCTACTTCACCTCGAACCCCGCGCTGACGCCCGCGCTGTTGACGCCCATGCTCGCCGACATCGAGGCCATCATCCTCAACACGGATGGGGTGCGCGGGTACGCCGCGCGCCGCACCCTGGTGGATGTGCTCAAGGCCCAGCAGTCGCTGCCCGCGTACCTGCTGCTGCGCGAGCTGCGTGACACGCTCACCATCGGGCTCCCGTCGCTGCCCGAGGCCGACCGGGTCCAGACGGAGGACTTGGTGAACCGCATCTCCGCGGCCGTGTCCCCGTACTACCGCTGACAGGTGGCGCGAGCCCGGCGAGGGGCGTGTCCTCCCGTCGGGCTCGGCTCCCACTCAGGGCGCGAGCGGCCCGGTGGGCTCCGTCGGGGGCGGGGGTGGCAGCGGCGTGCCGGGGACCGGTCCGGCGCGAGGCAACACCACGATGAAGGTGGTGCCCTGACCGGGGTGGCTCTCCAGGAAGATGCGTCCGCCATGTGCCTCGACGAGCTGGCGGGTGATGAACAGCCCCAGGCCCAGACCGCCGTAATGGCGGCTGGACACCGCGCGCTCGAAGCGGTCGAACACGCGCGCCGCGTCCTCGGGCGCGATGCCGATGCCCCGGTCCCTCACCTCCAGTCGGGCCTCCGCCTCGTCCCCGAGCACGCGCACCTCCACCGGTGCGCCGTGTCCGTATTTGAGCGCGTTGGACAATAGATTGGTGATGACCTGCTCCAGCCGCAGCCGGTCCCACCGGCCCGTCACCGGCTCGGGCGTGTCCACGTCCAGGCGCACGTTCATCGTCTGCGCCTCCGCCTCGAAGCGGTGCACCAGCTCACGCACCAGCTCTCCCAGCTCCAGTGACTCCAACTGGAGCTCCAGCTTGCCGCTCGACAGCCGCGACACGTCCAACAGGCTGTCCACCAGCTTGGTGAGTCGGGTCGTCTGCCGCTCGCAGGTCTCCACGCCGCGCTCCAGGCGCACCGTGTCCACCGGCTCGCCCTGGTGGAGCTGTCGGAAGAGGAGCTGGAGCTGGAGCTTCAGGGACGTCAGCGGCGTGCGCAGCTCGTGCGCGGCGACGCTGAGGAACTCGTCGCGCACCCGCACCGCCGCTCGGGCCTCGCTCGCCAGTCGTCGCTGCTCGGCGCTGGCGCGCTCCGCGCTGGCCCTCGCGTTCACCTGGGCGCGCGTGACGAGGAACACCAGCAGCGACATCAGCAGCCCCCCGCCCGCCACCGTGGCTGGGTGGCTGGAGCGCGTCCCCTCGAAGAAGGCGGGCCGTGTGGTGAAGACCAGCGTCCAGGGTGTTCCCGCCACCAGCACGGTGAGCTGCTCACGGAGCAGGCCGCGCCCCTTCGGGGTCTGCTCGGAGCGCGAGGTGTAGAGCAGGTCCGTCGCGCGGGTGCCGCCCCCATCGTAGATGGTCAGGTCGATGGTGGACTGGAAGCCGGGGAAGCGCAGGCCCTCCACCAGGTCCCTCATGCGGAAGGCGCCGAACACGAAGCCCTGAATCTGGGCGCGGCGTGCTTCGGGTGTCGAGGGCTCGGGCTCCTCGTAGAGCGGCACGTAGAGCAGGAAGCCCACCTGTCGGTCTGGTGTGCTCTTCGGCTCCGACACCAGCCTCACCTTGCCAGAGGCCGCGGGCAGCCCCGTCTCCAGCGCGCGCTGGAGGGCCGCGTGACGCACGGGCTCGGACGCGATGTCGAAGCCGAACGCGCGAGCGTTGTTCCCGTCGAAGGGCTCCACCATGGTGATGACGGCGTGGTCCTGCCGCACGATGCGGGGACGGACGCGATAGTCGGGAAAGCCCTCGGCGCGCATCTCGGCCTCGTGCCGTGGAAGGTCCTCCTCGCGAAGCCACTGGGCGAAGCCGATGCTCTGGATGCCAGGAAAACGCCGCCGGGCCTCCAGGCTCGCGGTGTACGCGCGGAACTCCCGCCGCTCCACCTCCTGGCTGCCGCTGAACACCCCGCGCGTGCCCAGCAACATGGCCTGGTACATGTCCATGCGTTGCAGGAGCGCCACGCTTCCGTCGGTGACGGCGTTCTCGAAGAGCTGCTCCCGGCGCAGGTCCACGCCGCGCTGGACGTAGGCCGTGGCCCCCGCGGTGATGAGCAGCCCCGTCAGCAGGGCGCCATACGCGGCCGCGTTGCGGCGCAGGTGGGAGAGGAGGGGGGGCGACACGGCTTCGCGGAAGCAGGACCGGAGGGAGGTTGCCGGGGAAGGGGCCGGGAGAACGACGACGCGAGCTTCGAGTGCGCGGCGGCCCCCTTCAAGCCGTCCCCACCCGCGCGTGTCCTCCAGGAGAAACGTCCGGGGCCGAAACACAATCCCCGCCCGCCCGTTCGCACCACGGACACTGCAACGGCTGCTCGCTCAGGGCATTCTAGGAGCCATGGTGCGTCACGTCATCGTCGTGGGAGCGGGACCGGGTGGGCTGTCCGCCGCCATCAACCTGGCCGGCCAGGGCTTTCGAGTCACGGTGGTGGAGAAGGACCCGGTGCCCGGCGGGCGGATGAAGGGCCTGACGCTCGGACCGCAGGGCGAGTATTCGCTCGATACTGGTCCTTCCATCCTCCAGCTCCCCGGTGTGTTGGAGCGCATCTTCGAGCGGGCGGGCCGGCGGTTGGCGGACTACGTGAAGCTGGTCCCCCTGGACGTCAACACGCGGGTGCACTTCTGGGATGGCACCCACCTGGACACCAGCCGACACCCGGAGCGCATGGAGGCGGAGGTCGCCCGCTTCGGTCCGGAGCAGGCCGCGGCGATGCGCCGGTGGTTGGCGGAAGGGAAGGAGAAGTACGGCGTCGCGTACGAGAAGTTCATCTGCACGCACGCGGGAAGCCTGGGTTACTACGCCCCCTGGCGTCTGGCGCCCACGCTGCGCTTCAAGCCCTGGCAGACGCTGTACCGGCACCTGGACTCGTTCTTCCATGACGACCGGCTGACGTACGCGCTGGCGTATCCGTCGAAGTACCTGGGCCTGCACCCGACGACGTGTTCGTCGGTGTTCAGCGTGATTCCCTTCCTGGAGCTGGCCTTCGGGGTGTGGCACGTCGACGGCGGCTTCCGAGAGCTGGCGCGAGGGATGATGCGGTGCGCGCAAGATTTGGGCGCGACGTTCCGCATGGGCGCGCCGGTGGAGCGCGTGCGCGTGGAGGCGGGGCGCGTGGTGGGCGTGACGCTGGTGGGGGGCGAGGTGCTGGACGCGGACGCGGTGGTGATGAACGCGGACCTGCCGTACGCGGCGACGAAGCTGGTGCCCGCCGAGGCGCGCGAGGGCTCGCGGCTGACGGACGCGGCGCTGGAGAAGGCGAAGTACTCGTGCAGCACGTTCATGGCGTATTACGGGCTGGACACGCGCTACGAGGACCTGCCGCACCACCTCATCTATCTCTCGGAGGCGGCGCGGCGCACGGACCGGGACGCGCTGGAGGACCGGAGCGTCGACGTGGACGACCCGCCTTTCTACGTGTGCAACCCGTGTGTGACGGACCCGTCCGGCGCGCCGAAGGGGCACTCCACGCTCTACGTGCTCGTGCCCACGCCCAACACGGCGCGGCCCGTGGACTGGGCGAAGACGGAGGCCACGTTGCGCGAGCGCATTCCAGACATGCTCGCGAAGGTGGGGCTGAAGGGCGTGCGTGAGCACATTCGCGAGGAGCGCTACTTCACGGCGGAGACCTGGCGGGATGACTTCAACGTGTTCCGGGGCGCGGTTTTCAATCTCTCTCATACATGGATGCAATTGGGGCCGCTGCGGCCCCGGGTGAAGAGTCCGGACGTGGAGGGCTTGTTCTGGGTGGGTGGGGGCACGCATCCGGGCAGTGGGCTGCTCACCATCATGGAGAGCGCCAACATCGCCGCGGACTACCTCAACCGCGAGGCGGGCCAGGGTCCGCTGCCGGGCTGGCCGTACGTGCCGCCGTTGGACGACGCGACGCGGGAGGCCGCGGGCCCGTCGTCGATGCAGGCGCCCCGGGCGCGCGCTGGCTGAGCTTCCTTCCCCTCCATGCGAACGGAGGGGGTCCCTCGCGTGGGGGCGTGACGGATGCGAAGCTGTCACCCTGTCCGTGGAGGTCGCGAGCGTATGCCCTTCTTCATCCCGTTGGCGGTGGGTGGCCTGGTGCTGACGGCGCTGGGGCTCGGCGTGAAGCGGGTCCTGGATGAGGGCCTCGTGGGGGCGCCGGAGCCGCCGGAGGTCCGGGCGGCTCGTGAGCGGCACGCGGTGGCGTTGGGCTCGCTCAAGTCGACCCGGCTGCGCGTGCGCGTGGGGATGACCTCGCTGGGCGAGCGGCAGGTGAAGGCGAAGGCGGAGGTGGTGGAGCCGCTGCGTGGGCTGCTGGCGCGCCTGGAGCGGTGGGAGCATGCGAGGCGGGAGGATGTCCTTCCGGCCGAGGCCCTGGCCGCGTTGGAGGCGCTGCCCGCCGAGCCCGTGTCGCGAGCGGCGCGGCGTGCGTGGCCGCTGTTCGGTTCAGGGGCGACGGCGCCGCTGGAGCTGGTGCCCGTGCTCGAGTGGTTGGAGCGGGGCTGGTTGAAGGAGGACGCGGTGCCGGTGGTGGTGGATGGGGTGTCGCTATTCCACGCCGCGGCGCCCTGGGCCGCATCGCCCGCGCCGGACACGGTGGAGGCGCGTGTGCGGTGTCTGGAGGACTGCGTGGCGACGCTGACGCGGGCCACGGACTTCCTGGAGGCGCTGCTCGCGCGACTGGCCGCGCTCGACGCGCGGGTGGGAGCGCTCCAGGGGCGCGCGGAGGTTCAGCTGACGTACCTGGATGCGGCCAGCTTCGAGGAGGGCGGCGAGGAGCCTCGTGAGCGGCTCTCTCGCCTGGGTGTCCTCGCGGGACAGGTGATGGTGCTGCTGCGCGCGCCAGTGCTGACGTTGGATGGGCACCTCGCGCCGGAGCCTCCGGTGTCAGCGGAGGAAGCGACGCTGGCTCCGACGTAGCGCCGCGCACTGGGCGGAGGCCTTCGCCGGGCCTTCGGTGTCAGCGGAGGAAGCGACGCTGGCGCAGACGTCACGATGCGCTGGGCGGAGGCCCGCGCCCGAGCCTCCAGTGTCAGCGGAGGAAGCGACGCTGGCGCAGACGTCACGATGCGCTGGGCGGAGGCCCGCGCCCGAGCCTCCAGTGTCAGCGGAGGAAGCGCCACCGGCTCAGACGTCACTATGTGCTGGGCGGAGGCCCGCGTCGGAGGCCCGCGTCGGAGGCTCCGGTGTCAGCGGAGGAGCAGGCGCGGACTCAGACGTAGCGCCGCGCACTGGACGGAGGCTCGCGCCCGAGCCTCCGGTGTCAGCGGAGGAAGCGACGCTGCTTCAGACGTAGCGCTGCGCGAGCTGGGACACCTGTCCCGTCGCATGCGTGACGGCGACGGCGGCCTGCTGCGTGGTGTCCAGGTGGCGCAGCGTGTCCGTCGTGAGTTCGTCCAGCTCGCGCACGGCGGCGAAGAGCTGGTCCACGCCCTGGTGCTGCTGGGCCACCGCCTCGGCGATCTGCCGCACGGCGGACGCGGACTCGCGGGACAGCGTGGCCAGCTCGCGCAGCCGCTCACCACTGGTGCGCAGCGGCGTCAGCGCCGTCTCCACACCCGCCGCACCCCGGTCCGTCATCTCCGTCGCCTGGGTTGCGGCCGAGGCCATCGTCTCCAACAAGCCGCGCACCTGATTGGTGGCCTGGACGGACTGGTCCGCCAGCTCGCGCATCTGCCGCGCCACCACACCAAAGCCCTTGCCGTGCTCACCCGCGCGCGTGGCTTCAATGGCCGCGTTGATGGCCAGCATGTGCGACTGGTCCGCCAGCGCCTTCACCACTTCCGACACGCGACCCACCTCGCGGGCGCGCTGCCCCAGGTCCTGCATCTGCTCATGCAGCCCGTCGGCGATTTCGCGGATGGAGGCGAGGCCCTTCTCGGTGCCGAGCAGCGACTCTTCGCCCAGCCGGCCCACGGCGGCGGCGCGCTCGGCGACCTGGAGGATGCTGGTGGCGCGCGAGGCCGCCACATGCGACGCCTGCTGGATTTCCTGCGCGGTGGCGCGCGCCTGATGCAGCGCCGCGGCCTGTCGCGACAACGTCTGGTTCTGCTGGCTGCTGGCCTCCGACAACCGGTTGCCCGCCTGGGCCAGGTCCCCGGCCGACGAGCGCAGCGAACGAGGCAGTTCCTGGAGCCGCTGATAGAGCTGCCACGTCGTCGCCGCCAGGTCACCCAGCTCGTCCGTGGACACCCAGCGCGGCGGCGCGGCGCGGCCTTCCACCAACGCCTCCAGCGACGCACCAACCGCCCGCGAGCCCTTGGCGAGCCTGCGCGCGGCCCACGCCGCCGTGAGGATGGAACCCAGCGCGGCATAACCGCCGAACATGATGACCGGCAGCACCAGGTCGCGCTGCAGCGGCGCCACGGTGGCGCGCACGCGGTCGGCCGACGCGGCCTGTCCTCGTGACTCGATGTCGGCCGCCAGCGCGCCCATCTCCCGCTCCAGCCTCAGGTGCAGGGTGACGATGCTCGTCAGACAGGTGACGAGCAGCGCGGACACGACGGTGGCCGGAAGCAGCCACAGCTGCCTCGGCGCGAAGCCCTCGCCCGCGGGCCGGGCACTCGGCGCGCGCTGGTACGCCTCCAGCACGGTGGGCATCAGCATCTGCTCATAGAGCATGTACAGGAGCGGGCTGCTGAACAGCCCCGCGCTCACCGCCACCGCCACGCCCACCGGCACCACCGACATGGGCCTGTCCAACAGCAACGCCACGCCGCCGTTGAAGAGCACCCCTCCAATGAACCACGACACCATCGACTCGCCGAACGCCAGCGTCGAAGGGATGCGGATCAGCCGCTCCACGCGCAGCTTCCCCTGCGAGGCCATGGCGCGCTTCAGGAGCCACGGAATCACAAGCACCGGCTGCGCCACCGCGCACAACCCCAACACCAGCGGCGTGATGACTCCCAGGAGGATGCGCGTCGCGCGCGGCCCTTCCAGTGAGAGCAATTGCATGTCCACGTAGAGGGCCGGACAGAAGGCCACCGTCGTGATGAGGGACCGCAGCAGGTACATCCGCCGGAACAGCGCGCCAGGGGTCGGAAGCGGAGGAGTAGACATCGGGAAGCAGTGACTCCGGGGTGGCAGTGACCTCAGCGTGCGGGCCGGCGCGCCTTGCGTCAATGTCCCGTTTCAGCCTGAGAGAAGGATTCCAACCAGGCAGCGTGTCTGCATGGTCGTCAGCACCGGCGCGGGACCCTACCTCCTGTCTGTCTGCATGTCAGGCAATTCAAGGAAAATTATGGGATTACCACCCCCCTGCTCCGAGGCGCGGGTGGCGCGTGGGCCGCTCCACGCGGAGCTCCTGGCGTGTGCGAGGCAGGAGGCTGACACCGGCACCTACATCAACGAGCGGGCCTCCCGTTGCTGGGCGAAGTGGGCTCCCGGGCGGGCCGATGCGCCTCCGCCGTTGATGCTCCCAGGGCAGGCGAGCGTCGTCGCGCCGCCTGCATGCCACCCGGCGCGTGTTCACACTCTCACCACAACGGCTCTCAGGAGCTCAAAGCCAAAGGAGATGCGTCATGGGTGAGTTGATCGACAAGGCCAAGGGCAAGATCAAGGAGACCGTGGGCGCCGCGACGGGCGACCGCTCGCTGGAGGCCGAGGGCAAGGTCGACACGGCGAAGGGCCACGCCAAGGAGAAGGTCGAGGACGCCAAGCGTGCGGTCCGGGACGCGGTGGACGACGACAAGCCTCGCCGCGATGAGCCCTAGTCCGGTACCGCGAAGACGATGATTGCTACGGCGGGGTCGCGGGGCATGCCCTCGTGACCCGTCGCCGTTGTATCCGCCCTAGCGCTTCGCCGCGGGTGGACACGCCACTTCAAGAAACGTCGTGGTCTTCCCACTGAGCATCACCCACAAGCAGCGCAGCACACAGCCCGCGCCGAACTCTCGGTAGATGAGACCCAGATTGGTGACCACCTCTCTGCCGGTGATGACCCCGCGCATTGGCCCTCCCCCTTCTTCAGCATCCCGTCCGACCCGCCACCCACCGCGCTGCCGTAGCACCCCATCTGCAAAGCCTCGGCCGTGCTGCTCGCGGCCCGCAGGAGTCGCTCTGTCGCTCCTCGGACGTGCCAAGCGGGCCAATCTTCGTGCCCGGGTGCATGTCCCTTACGACTCACGTGAGATACGGACGCCAGACGCCTGGAGTTTTTTCAGGGAGGCCGTCCACCGTGCGACGCACTTCTCCTTCCCGCGCGCAGCGGGGGCTTGAGCCCCTGCCTCCCTTCGTGACGTCTCGCCTCCCGCGACGAGGTGTCGTGCTCCACCCTCACCCAGGTCTGAGTCGGGACGACGTCGCTGTCACCCGACTGAAGCGCCGGGCCACGCGGCGAGCGCGCGTCATCCAGGCGGCAGGGGGAGCGGTGCACGCGAGGACCTTGGGGCTCTGTCGTCTGCTCGGGCACGCGCCGTCCCCGCGGCACGGGTGGCATCTGGGCGCGAGGGCCTGAATCTTCGGAGCGAGGACTTGGACATCGCCGCGTCACGGCGGCGGACCGACGAGCAACGGCTCGCCCAGGTCGCGTCAGGTGCATGGGATGGCGTGTCACCGCCCCACGGCGCCGACACTAAAGAAGTAGGGACAGACGAAAGGAGGGTCTCGCGATGAGGCAGCACGAGCTGACCCGGCTGGACATTCCATTGTTGTCACCCGGGCCCTCCCGGGGCCCGAGGGGCATGACACGCCTGGTGGTGGCGACGGACTTCTCGCTGCGCTCCGAGCTGGCGCTGGCCCGGGCGCTGCGGCTTCCGCTGGGCATGGGAGCCACCTTCACGGTGATGCACGCGGGGCCTCCGCTGGAGGGCTCGCCCGCGGGAATCGTGGCGGGAGAGCGGTGTCTGCGCAAGGCGGTGAGCGCGGTGGCGCGGCGGTTGAGGCAGCGGCAGGACGTGACGGTGCACGAGGAGCTGCGCCGGGGAGACGCGGTGGACGCCGCGGTGGCGGTGGCGCGCGAGCAGGGCGCGGAGCTGGTGGTGCTGGGCGGCACGCACGTGACGGCGCCGGGACGGGAGCTGGGTGAGCGCTCGACGGTGCGACGGATGGTGCGGCGGCTGGACACGTCGGTGCTGACGGTGTTGCCGCATCCGGCGCGGCCGTATGCGAGCCCGCTGGTCGCGGTGGACTTCTCGCGCGAGTCCCGGAGGGCGCTGGAGCTGACGCTGAGGTTGTGTCCCCTGACGCTGGTGGAGGTGTTGCACGTGGTGGACACCCGCGCGGACGAGGCGGCGCTGCGCGCGCGGGGGGCGTCACCGGAGCGCTTCCTGGTGTTGCAGCGGGAGCGGGAGGACGCCGCGAGGGTGGCGCTCGCCCGCTTCCTGGCTCCGTACCGGGAGACGGGGCGCGAATTGGAGGCCCGGCTGCGTGGAGGCGAGCCGGGCGAGAGCATCCTGGCGCACGCGGCGGAGTTGGGCACGGACCTGCTGGCGCTAGCGGGCTCGGGGCAGGCCGAGGGGGGCGGCGTCTCGCTGGCGGAGCGGGTGCTGGCGAGGTCCTCGTGCGACGTGCTGGTGTCCCGGCACGAAGGACGTGCGGTGTCGTGAGGGGCCAAGCGCGCGGACGCCGGGCGCGTTATGAACGCGCCCTGTGTCTCCTCGTCCTCTTGATGCCACGCCCCCCGCGAAGACCTCCCTCAAAGACCGCCTGAAGGGCGCCGGGAGCCTGTTCCGGCAGCTCCCCGGCACGTTCCAGCTCTTCTGGCGGGCGAGCCCCCAGGGGGCGGTTCTGCTGGGGGCGCTGACGCTGGTGGCGGCGGTGTTGCCGGCGGGCATCGCCTGGGTGGGCAAGCTGATTGTGGACGCGGTGGTGGCGTCCGCGCAGGGCTCGGCGGAGGCGCACTCGCGCGTCTATGGCCTGGTGGGGCTGGAGTTCGGGCTGATGCTCGGCTCGGCGGTGGTGGAGCGGGGGCTGACGCTGACGCGGGAGCTGTTGCGCGCGAACCTGGGCAACCTGCTCAACGAGCGGATTCTGCAGAAGGCGCTGGAGCTGGAGCTTCAGCACTTCGAGGACTCGGACACCTACGACAAGATGCAGAACGCGCGGCGCGAGGCGAGCAGTCGTCCGCTGTCGCTGGTGATGCAGGCGTTCTCCATCGTCCGCAACGCGATTACGTTGTCCACCTTCGCGGCGCTGTTGATTGCGTTGTCGCCGTGGAGCGTCGTCGTGCTGGTGGTGGCGTCGATTCCGGCGTTCATCGCGGAGGCGCGGCTGGCGATGGCGGGCTTCCGGCTCTACTCGTGGCGTGCGCCGGAGGGGCGCAAGCTGAACTACCTGGAGTGGATCCTCACGCGCGACAGTCACGTGAAGGAGGTGAAGCTCTTCGGGTTGGGGGAGCTGGTGTTGGGGCGCTACCGGGAGCTGTTCCGGAAGTTCTTCGCGGAGGACCGCGCGCTGGCCTTCAAGCGGATGGGGTGGGGTCTGGGTTTGGGAGTGTTGTCGCTGGCGGCTTTCTACGGCTGCTATCTGTTCGTGGCGGGGCGGGCGGCGGATGGGGCCATCACCGTGGGCGACATGGTGTTGTACCTGGGGGTGTTCCGGCAGGGGCAGGCGGCGTTCCAGGGCATCCTGACGAGCGTGGGCTCCATGTACGAGGACGCGCTCTTCATGAGCAATCTCTTCACGTACCTGGAGATTCCGACGGGCAGCGAGTCGCCCCGGGTGTTGCCGGCGAAGTCACCGCCGCGCGGGCCGACCAACGACATCGAGTTGCGCGACGTGTCCTTCCGCTATCCGGGGAAGGAGGCGTGGGCGCTCAGGCACGTGTCGTTGACGCTGCGGCCGGGACAGAAGCTGGCGCTGGTGGGGGAGAACGGGGCGGGGAAGAGCACGTTGTTGAAGCTGTTGTTGCGGCTGTACGAGCCGACGGAGGGGGTCATCCTCTACGGGGGCGTGGACATCCGGGACATGGACGTGGGGGATTTGCGCAGCCGCTTCGGGGCGGTGTTCCAGGACTTCGTGCGCTACCAGTTCAATGTGGCGGAGAACATCGGGTTGGGGCACGTGCCGGCGCTGGAGGACCGGGGTCGCATCGTGAAGGCGGCGGAGCAGGGTGGGGCGAGCGGGGTGATTGAGACGCTGCCGAGCCAGTACGACACGATGCTGGGCGGGTGGTTCGAGAAGGGGCAGGAGCTGTCGGCGGGGCAGTGGCAGAAGCTGGCGGTGGCGCGAGCGTTCATGCGGGACGACGCGGAGGTACTGATTCTGGATGAGCCCACGGCGAGCATCGACGCGGAGGCGGAGCACGCGTTGTTCGAGCGCTTCCAGGCGCTGGCGGCGGACCGGATGGCGATAGTGATTTCGCACCGCTTCTCCACGGTGCGGATGGCGGACCAGATCGCCGTGTTGCACAACGGCGGCGTGGACGAGTTGGGCAGCCATGACGCGCTGATGGCGAAGGACGGGCGCTACGCGCACCTGTTCCGCTTGCAGGCGCGCGGCTATCAGACCTGAGGCGAGGGACTCAGTCCTGCTTGCCTCGACGCATGACGGGGATGCGGTCGGGAGACTCCCTCGACTCGATGTGGTCGATGGCGTCGAGGGCTTCCTCGGCGACGTACCACCAGCCCGGGTTCACCCGCTCGTCCTCCTCGGCGACCTTGCGGAGCGCGGGGATGGCGGGGCGGTGCTTGAGGGCGCCGAGGGCGAAGCAGGACCAGAAGCGCAGCTCGACGGCGGGGTGTTCGAGGAGTCCGATGAGGGTCTGGAAGATGCGCCGGTTCAGGCCCGACGACGTTGATGGCCTGAGGGCCTCGAGGGACTGACCGCGGACGCTCATGTGCTCGTAGGGGTCCTCGGCGGCTTCGAGCAGGGCCTCGATGACGGGGGGCGAGCCCTTGTCGATGCTGCAGAGCAGCCAGGCGCAGACCTCGCGGGCCTTGGGGTCGGCGGCGGTGCGCAGGAGTCTGGCCACGTGGCTTGCCGTGACGGGGTCCTTGCGCTGCAACAGCACCATGGCGGCCTGATGTCGGGCGGCTTCGTCTCCTGTCTCGAGCGGGCCGAGCAGCAGCGCCAGCTCCGGTGGAGGAGCCTGGAAGTCCGGAGCGCGAGGGCGTCGGGCGGTGCGTTTCGTGGAGGGCTTCATGGGAGCACCCTACGCGGTTTCAGGGCGGGGGAGCCGGGTCCGACCCCGAGGCGAGGGGCTCAGTCCCGCTTGCCGCGCAGTTGCTCCAACTCGGCGAGGGCCTCTGCCAGTCGACGCTCGGCGTCCTCGCGGCGCTGGGTTTCCTCCGCGCGCAGGCGCACCTCCTCGGTGAGTTGGTGCTCCAGGTCCGTGTGGCTTGCCTCGACGCGCTCCATCATGTGCTCAAGGCGGGAAATCATCTCCTGGGCTTCAGGAAGCGCCGCGCCGCCGACGTAGAAGCGAAGGCGCTCGTCGTCCACCTGGAGCTCCAGGCCAAGCACTTCCGAGCGGTAGAATCCATGCTGAGGCAGGATGGGGCGGTAGGCACGGCGTCCCTCCTCGAGCCTCCATCCACTGAGTCTCAGCCGGCCCCGGTCGAAGACGAAGTACTCGCGGATTCCGAGGCGGGCGAAGCGCTCCACATTGCGCTCCAGGTCCTTGCGTCGCTCCCCCGCGACGATGACTTCCAGGGCCAGGTCCAGGCCCTTTCCCTCCGCGCTCACCATCCATCGCATGCGGGAACGGGACTCGACGTCCACCACGGCGATGACGTCCGGGGCGAACATCGACTCGCCCGGGTAGTACACGGGCAGCTCGCAAGCCAGGTACACCTTGCGGCCGATGCGAGAGAAGAAGCTCCCGAGCACCTCCCTCGTTCGCGACTTGGCCTCGTAGTGGGGGTCCCCCTCGGGAGGGTGCGTCTGCGAGACGGGGAACTCGGAGGGAAGGCTGTCGACGATTTGGGCCCGCTCCTCGGGTGTCAGTTGCTCCCACAGCTCCTGGGGAGGCGCGCGCGGGTCGTCCGGATTGACGCGGTAGGGGTCGGAAGCCATGGGACTGCTTCCGAGAGTAGGTCGCCGGGAATGAAGGGCCAAGGGCCGCAAGGGCCTTTCGTCTGCTCGGTGCCTGTCGGCACGGGCGTTGCCCGGAAAAGCAGGAGTCGACGTGGGCGACGTCTACACCGATGTCCCGACTTCAGGGAACGGGAGGCGGGTTCGGCCCGCCCGAGCGCTTCTGGCGTGCCTTGTCCCTGAGGACGAGCAGGGCGCCCAGGGCGAAGAGCACCGCGGCGAACGAGATGCCCCCGCCGATGAAGCCGCCGACGAAGCCACCGAGCCCACGCATGGCGGTGCCGACGAAGCCCTCGAGTCCCCAGATGGGGGCCGAGGTGATGCCCCACACGGCACCCGCCACTCCGAAGAGGGTCGCAGCGGTGAAGATGACGGGCTCGATGAGGTTCATCGTTTGCCTCGTGAGTCGGCGGGAGGACTGGCGCTCCCGCCATTGAAGCACACGCGAGGAGCGCCCTGGGTTCGCACCGGGGGCGCGAAGGCTCAGGTGGGCTGGTGCTCGCGCCCGAACTCCGTGAGGAACTCGGCCAGGGGCTTGGTGGCTTCGGGATGCAGGGCGCCGAGCACTTCCAAGGCGAAGCTCGCGGGCGCCGAGCCGGACGCGGTGATGACGCGTCCGTCGCGCACCGCGCGCGGCCCGGGTCGATAGTGCGCGGCGCCGTTGTAGGTCGGGACGTGTTGCTGGATGAAGTCGAGGGCGTTGCTGGTGTGCGCGCGGTCATCGAGCAGGCCGGCCCGGGCCAGCGCGAGCGTCGCACCGCAGATTCCGGCGACGACGAGGCCCGCGTCCGCCGCGCGCCGGAGCACGGGCGTGAGGTCGGGGCTCTCGGGCGTCATCCAGAGCGAGGACCCAATCAGCACGAGCGCATCGGCCTGGTCGGGAGAGAAGTCCTCGAGTGCGCCGTGGACCTGGATGGTCATTCCGCCAATCGATGAAACCGGACGCCCCCCTGGCGACAACCACGACACCTTGTCACCGAAGTCCTCGCGAGCCCCCGCCGCCAGCAGCGCGGGCTCCCAGTCGGCGAACGGCTCCACCACGACGAATGCGATACGGGCCAACAGCGTGCTCCTCGTTGAATGAGCCCCGAGGATAGGGAAAGTGGGTGCGACGCTCCAGGCGAGAGACGGCCCCCACCGCCAGGACAAAGCAGCGGCGGGGGCATTCTCGCCCGGGGTTCAAAACAATATGGATTTCAGTCAGGTCGGAGTCGTTCCACTCAGCGTAAGGGTAGACGGTTCGCGACCCGCCGATGGGCGCGCGATGAGTGGGAAGACGCGATTGATTGACGCCGTCAATGACTTCGCGGTGTGATGTCCGCCGCACGAATGGACGGATGTTCGTGCGATTCGCCAGTGCGTCAGTTCGTCCAGCGAATGTGCCACGGGCCGCCGCGCCAGGCGCAGACTTCCCATGCGAGGGGCTCACAAGCGCCGCATGCCGTGTCCGGAGCCTGGATGAGTTTTCCATCGCAGCAGCGGATGCCACAGGTCCGCAGATTGGGTGAACAGGCCTCCACCACGGTCAGCGAGCAGGCCTGGGCATCGACCTCTCCGCCCTCGGAAACAGCCTCCTCACTGATTTCCTCTCCAGGCGTGGCCTCGATGGGGGCCTGCTCCTCCGGGAGCGGACCTCCGCACGCGGTCAATGCAACGATTCCAGCCAACAGCGCACAACGACGCAGTCCCGTCATGAACATGGTTGTCTTCGCTTTCTTTGGCGCCTGGGTTCAGAGAAGCCCATCAGACGCAAAGCCAGTAAGCCACGGAATGCCCGCAAAGGCAATATGCTGTGCATGCGAATGGTTGCCGGAGTCAATGAGTTGCATGGGGTCTGTCCAAGATGATGGGGCCATGGATAGGGATTCCCGCATGCCGCGCCGCGCCCAAGGGGAACGCACGGCTCCGCCGGAAGTCCTGTGGCTCCTTCTGGCGGGGCGCGTGTGATGCGGTAACCCGCTACGGCGCGGGCGTCGACGTCGGGGAGAGGGCTTCCGTGAGCACTGGCTCGGTGATTGCCCGTGAGGGCACGAGGACTCTCACCGAGAACTGGTCCAGGTAGGAGGGGGCCAGTGCGCTGAGCCACTGGGCATGGGTCCCCTCCCACAGGGCACCCGAGATGGTGAAGACTCCAATGGGGCCCAAATAGCGGTTGCGGTCCATCCCCATGCCGGGCCGGTGCTCCGGCCGCCCCAGGCGCACGAACAGCCGCATATCCCGCAGGACGTTGTCGTAGACAATGAGGCCAAACACGACGTTGGGTTCGTCCGCTGCGAGCCGGAGCCCGGCGTCGGCGGTTCGCTCGATGGTGTTGCTGATGATGTGTACCCCTTCACCCTTCACGATGCGGATGCCCTGTCCATTGGTGCGCGACGCATAGTTGTAGATGTCGTGGATGTAGTTTCTTTCAATTTGCACGTTGGTGGGACGGTCGATGACGTTGTTCCCGCCAATGGAGATGCCCCGGCCCGCTTGGTAGATTTCATTGTCCAGAATCTGGATGTTCGTCGCGTCCTCATGAATCAGCACGCCTTCGGCGGCGGACGTGTTCGCCTGCCAGGGGAAGCGGGTGATGTTCGGGAAGTCGTAGATGATGTTTCTGTGAAGCAGGAGGTCGTCGCAGGCCTTGACGTCGACGCCGTTCTCCCCCGTGGCATGCAGTCGATTCCTCTCGACGAGGATGATGGCGGGCCGGCCTCCATTCGGTTGGCACTGCACCCCGTCGCCCGAAACGTCGTGGATGTCGTTCTCCACGATGAAGATGTCGCGGGACACGCCTCGGATCGCCACGCCGTGAGAGTCCGTGTTCGTCTTGGAGAAGTCGTAGATTTCGTTGTTGTCGATGAGGACGAACTCCGCATAGCTGGCGATGACGGCGCCGCCGGCCCTGCCTCCGTGCAACTTCGAGTCGCGGAGTTGGGAGCAGGTCGTGTTGGTCTCGAAGAGCGTGGCGAACGACGGTCTGCCTTGGACGTCCACCTCGAAGAACTGGACGATCCAGTACGGCTGGCTCACCATGACCAGGCTGCCGACGTTGGTGGCCGCTGGCAGGATGCGAGGACGCGCGGCCTGCTCACCCCTCAGGACGATGGGAGCGTCGGCGGTGCCCGGTCGAGCCCCCTTCGGAGCGGTGATGGCGACCTGCTCGTTGTAGTCGCCTGCTCGCACCACGATGACGTTTCCCGGCCGGGCGACCTTCACCGCAGCCATGATGGTGGAGTAGGGATTCTCGTTGGACCCCAGAGGCTTCGTGGGGTCTCGTGGGCCGGTCTTCGCGACATGGATGGTGGGACCTTGCGCCTGCGTCCCCCTCGGACAGTGGTCGTAGAAGAGGTCTTCCGTGAAGATGGGCGCCTGCCTCGCGGTTTGAGTCCCCACCCTGTCCGACGATGCGCCGTCCTCGTGTGCCTCGGGCTGGTCCGTGCCGCAACCTGGCGCGCCGCCGCATAGCCATGTCATGCAAGCCAGACGCGTAAGTATTTGCCCCCATCGATGCTTCGCCATGTCCGTCCCCCTCGTGCCCTGCCACCGCGAAGGTCCATGGTTGTAACGGCCCTGCTCCACATCAACCTCGTTGCCCCGAAGGATGGACGCGCTGCTGTCCATACCCCTGGGGAGGTAGGTCCCTCCCGGGAGTCTTGTGGAAGCTTTCCATGGGCTTGCATTCGCAGGTCTCGACCCGTGGGGAAGCAATGACTGTCAGATACGACCCGGAAATCATTCGCGCCCATGCGCAGGCGCTCTATGACCAGGCACGAGGCATGGTCTTCGCGTGGGGCCTGGCTGGTTTTGTTGGAGGAGGAGTCGCTGGCGCGGTGCTCGACGCGGCGATGAAGAGCGGGCCGATAGGGGCCGTGGTCCTCGGCTTCATCGGGATGGCGCTGGGGGTCCGCTCGGCGAGGTCGCGGGCCTTCGTCCTCCAGCTCCAGGCGCAGACGGCGCTGTGTCAGGTCGCCATCGAGGCCAACACGCGCCGCGCCGCCGATGCCGTGGTGTCCGCCGCGAGTCCGCCGGAGGGCGGTCGGCTCACCCAGGTGGGCTGAGCACGGCGTCCTGGAGTGCTACGCCGTCGGCAGGTGGTCGCGGACGACGCCGAGCCAGTATTCCTTGCCGTAGTACTGGCTCATCTTCCCGATGAGCTTCCCCTCGCGGAACAGCAGGAACGTGGGGATGCCGTAGAGGCCGAAGCGGTGGGCCAGCGTCTCGTGCTGGTATGCGTTCACTTTCACGACGCGCATCGGTGCGCCGTCCAGCTCCGAGAGGAGCATGGGCTCGGCCGCCGCGTAGATTTCGCAGTTCGGGCAGCCGTCACCCCAGAAGTCCACCACCACCAGCTCGCCCTTCGGCTCCATGACCAGCTGGTCGAAGTTCTCCGCCGTCCCCTCATAGCTCACGGGATGTGCCATGCCCCTTGCCTAACGGGTCGCTCTGCCGGCTTCAAGCCGGGCTCGGCCCGGGTGGCGGGTCCCCGGGGAACCCGTTCCGCGCGGTCGTGGATCAGCGGAAAGAGGCCTGTCTGGCCTGGAGCGGAGGGGGCGCGAGGCCCGGGGCCTTCTGGGTCGGTGGCGGGTCCTCCTCCCGAGCAAGGGGATGGATGGAGCCCTGGCCCGGCGTTGTCGTGATAGGTCCCGGGGAGGGCTTGGGTGGCCCTACCTCGGGGGCTGGATCATTCCGTGTGGGGGGCCATCAAAAGCCCAACAGGCGCACTGCGCGGGACGCACAGCCGCCGTAAGGTTGTGGCAATGGTTGTGTCGTGGAGGGGTCATGCACGAGTGGTTGCAGGCACTGCGGAAGTCGGCGAAGGCAGCGTCATCGGGTGTGTCCGCGGATGAGGTCCGGTGGGCGGAGACGGAGTGTGGCGTTCCATTCCCCGAGGACCTCGGCCACCTGTACCTGTCCTTCAACGGGGGCGAGTTTCACGGGGACGTGAATCTCTTCCCGCTGCACGGGCCCGAGGGCTCCGCGAGCGTGTTGGAGAAGACGCGGTTGAAGCTGGAGGGCCTTCCGGCGGCGGGTGTGTGGCGCATTGGAATGAAGGGGGCCCACCGGCACCTGTTCTCCGCGCGCAAGTCGGCCATGGTGGAGCAGGGCGATGGTGGTGGACCCCTGCCGGGTTGGGTCCAGGCGCTGGGTGACGAGGAATGGATTTTCGGCACCTGGGAGGGCGAGAAGCGCGAGATGCGGCTGTACCGCACGCTGAAGGAGATGCTCGACGTGCTCGTGCCTCCTGCGGAGGTCGAGAGCTTCGGTGAGCGCACCTTCGCGCGCGCGCTGAACGCGGTGCTCCAGGGCGCGCTCTCTGGCGTCGGGGTGGACGACGAAGAGGAGACGGAGGAGGAGTCCGTCACGCAGGAGGTGCTCGTCGAGGCCGAAGAGGAGGACGAGGGCGCTCAGCGCGAGCTGGCCTACGAGTACGACGACGACGCGTCACGAGGCCGGAAGGGCGCCGAGACCGCCGGATTCGGAAAGGCTGGCACGAAGGACGGCGGTGGGAGGAAGGCTCCGTCGAAGGTGGCGGTGAAGCAGGTGGAGCTCTTCGTGCGTCCCACGATGCAGGAGGCGCTGCGCAAGGAGTTGGGCCCCGAGAAGAAGGCGGCGCCCAAGAAGAAGGCGGCCGAGGCACCGGCACCGAAGGCTCCCGCCGAGCCCGCCGCGACGAAGGCGAAGCCCCAGGTGGCCGTGACGCCCGCCGAGGTGAAGCTGGTGAGCGCGCCCCAGGCGGAACCGAGAGCGAAGAAGGCCAAGGCGAAGAAGGTGGCTACGCCACTGGCGTTGGCACCCGCGACGAGCGATGTGCCGGCGCTGCTCGCGGAGGCGGCGGCGAAGAAGAAGTCGACTGTGGCTCCGGCGGCGAAGGTGGATACGGCGTCGAAGCCCCGTGAGGCCGTCGTGAAGAAGGCCGATACGCCAGTGGTTGGCGCGCCCAGCACCGCAAACAAGGCCGCCGCGACGAAGGGCGCCTCGACGCCCTCCGCGACGAAGGCTGCTGCGAAGAAGGCCGCTGCGACGCCCTCCGCGACGAAGGCTGCTGCGACGCCCGCTGCGAAGAAGGCCGCTGCGAAAAAGGCCGCTGCGACGCCCTCCGCGAAGAAGGCGCCTGCGAAGCCTGCCGCGAAGAAGGGCACCGCGAAGAAGGCCCCTGCGACGTCAGCCGCGAAGAAGGGCACCGCGAAGAAGGGCACTGCGAAGAAGTCTCCTGCGAAGCCCACCGCGAAGAAGTCGGCTGCGACGAAGGCGCCTGTGAAGTCAGCCGCGAAGAAGGCCCCCGCGAAGAAAGTCGCCACCAAGAAGGCGGGGGCCAAGAAGGTCGTCGCGGGGAAAGCTCCAGCGAAGAAGGCGGCAGCCAAGAAGGGCGCCGTCAAGAAGGCCAAGTCGAGGAAGTAGGCCCTCGACGCGTCCATGCGCGGCCCCTTTGTTCGACGAGGGGCCGCCTCGCGGCGCGATGCAAGAAGACCGTCAATGTCAGCCTGACGAGGTCTCGCCGTTCCTCATCGTCAAACGAACTCCTGGGAGGAGAACATGACGATGGATGCGCTACGCACGCTGGAAGCCTGGCTTGCCAATCACTCCGATGGAGAGTGGGAGCACCAGTACGGTGTTCGGATTGAGAGCCTCGACAATCCAGGGTGGTCAATCCATGTCGATCTGATCCAGACGGAGTTGTCGGGGGTCGCCTTCGAGGAAGTGACGATTGATCGAACGGACGAGGATTGGGTCCGCTGCCGAGTGCGCGCTGACGTCTTCGAGGGGTTTGGTGGAGCCTCGAACCTGAGAGAGATTCTGGGCATCTTCCAGACGTGGCAGGAGAAGTTCGCGGGCGGAAGCGCTCTGCACGAGCCGTGAGTCCGCGCGAAATCCCGGGGGCGCAGGCGGGCCGGACCTCTTCAGTCCGGCCTCGACCTTCCAACCGATGGGCGCCGAAGCGCTAGCTCTCCGGGAGCTGGTCCCTGCGCGCGGGGCGCAAGCGCTCCTCGGGCTGGGCCGTCAGCTCCACTTCCTCCGCCTCCTCG
Organism: Myxococcus sp. CA040A; assembly: GCF_013336725.1. Classification (NCBI taxonomy): domain Bacteria; kingdom Pseudomonadati; phylum Myxococcota; class Myxococcia; order Myxococcales; family Myxococcaceae; genus Myxococcus; species Myxococcus sp. CA040A. Next base: position 299,152 of record NZ_JABUMR010000003.1, read on the forward strand.
TCACCCCGGCGGAACTCGTGAATCTGATCCGGCAGGATGTCTCGGAAGTCCGGCTCCTCCTCCAACGGGGGAGTCGCCGCCAGGTCCTGGTCGGAGATGTTGATCTCCTCCTCGCCGGTGTCCTGATTCACGTGACGCAACGAAGTGGACTCGCCCACGTCCTCCGAACCGAGCTTCTTGAATCGCATGGTGTCTCCTCGCTCAAGCGGGGTGGGCTTAACCGCCGTACCTCAACAATGAGAACCCACGCGGGCCGCCGCAATTCGCGCCGCCCGCCCGCCTGCCGGGTTCGGCGGCTCAGCCGCCCTTCGGGAACGCCGCGCGGCCCGTCGGGTAGACGGGCTCCACCTTCAGCAGCACCATGCCCAGGGCCAGCACGCGCGACAGCGTCTCGCGCACGGTGTAGCGCCAGGGTGTCGACCGCCCCTCGTCCGCCGCCACGCCCCACGCGTCGATGCCCACCGAGTTGGCGATGAACAGCGCCCGAGGCAGATGGAAGCGCTGGGTGACGAGCAACGCCTGACTCGCCCCGAACACGCCGCGCGCCCGCAGGCAGCTGTCATAGGTGGACAGCCCCGCCTCATCGCCCAGCACCGCGGACTCCGGTACGCCGCGCTCCAGGAGGTAGCGCCGCATGGCCCGCGTCTCGTGGTGGAAGGGCTGCACCTCGTCCCCGCTCACCAGCACCGCGCGCACCTTGCCCTCGCGCCACAGCGCCATCGCCATGTCCAACCGCTGGGCGAGCACCGGAGAGGGCACCGCGCCCGGCGCCAGCCCCGCGCCGAAGACGAGCGCCACCTGCGCCGTGGGCGCCTGCGCCAGGGACACGATGCGCTCCTCGTAGCTCACCCGCACGAGGTACGAGGTGACGAGCAGGCCCACCGTGCCCGCGAGCAGGAGGAAGAGGGCCCTGCGCGCCCAGATACCGCTCGCTCGGGTTGGCTTCATGGACCCAGGAACCACCGCACCAGGCGCCATTGTGTTACGGCCGACCGCCCTCGCAAAGCCCCGTGTGGACCCCCGGCGTCAAACCGGTGCGTCCGCCTGGGGGGCGGCCAGCCCTGGCAACAGCCGCCGCAGCGTCTCCAGGAGACGCTTGGGGTCCACCGGCTTGGGCAGGAAGGCCGCCACGCCCTGGCTCGCCGCGTACACCGCCCTGTCACGGGGGCTCATGTCCGCCGTCTCCGCCGACAGGATGACCACCGGCACCCGCGCGAGCGCCGGGTCCGTCCCGCGCGCCGTCAGCACCCGATGGCCGTCCAGGACCGGCAGCCCCATGTCCAGCAGGATGAGCGAGGGAGGGGGCAGGGCCCCCAGGTGCGCCAGCGCCTCCCGGCCGTCGCCCGCGACGCGGACCTCGTAGCCCTGGAGCTCCAGGTACGTCTGGAGCGCCTCGCGGATATCCACGTCGTCCTCGACGATGAGCAGGGGTCCACCGGCGGCGACGGCTGAGGCCATGCCCTGGAAGGTAAGGGGTCTGCTCACCTCCGACAGCCCCAGGGTCGCCCGCCCGGCAGCCCCCGGGCCACGTGTCCGGAAAGCCCCGGCAGGACTGCCGTTGACCGGCTTGCGGCCCGCTTATATAGGGGGCCCCGCCGTCAGACTGCCTTGCTCCCACCCGGGCGCACCTGGGCAGAACGTCCCACAGGAGTCCTCCGTCCCATGGCGTCCCTTCGCGACATTCGCAAGCGCATCCGCTCGGTGAAGAACACGCGGCAGATCACCAAGGCCATGAAGATGGTCTCCGCCGCGAAGCTGCGAAAGGCGCAGGACGCCATCCTCGCCGCCCGTCCGTACGCGTCGATGCTGGACCAGATCATCTCGGACCTGACGGCGCGCTCCGGTGACGACAACCTCACCCATCCGCTGCTGGTGGCCCGCCCGGTCAAGCGCGTGGAGCTGGTGACGCTGACGTCGGACCGCGGCCTCGCGGGCGGCTTCAACTCCAACATCACCCGCCGCGCCAACCGCTTCATCTACGAGAACACCGCGCTGGAGCGCATCCAGGTCTCCACGGTGGGCCGCAAGGGCAACGACTTCTTCCGCAACCGCAACCAGACCATCCGCAAGGACTTCGGTGGGCTGTACCAGCGGCTGAACTACCGCGCCGCCGCGGAAGTGGCCGAGGAGCTCGTCGCCAGCTTCCTCAACGGCGAGGTGGACGCGGTCCACATCGTCTACAACGAGTTCATCAGCGCGATTAACCAGAAGGTCGTCGTCGCCCAGCTGCTGCCGCTGCAGACGCTCGGCGTCGAAGCGCCTCCCTCCGAGGGCGCCACCGCGATGGTGGACTTCAAGTACGAGCCGGACCGCCAGGCGGTGCTGGACCGGTTGGTCCCCCAGGCCGTCAACATCAAGGTCTACCGCGCCCTGTTGGAGAGCGTGGCCAGCGAGCACGGCGCCCGCATGAGCGCCATGGAGAACGCCACCTCCAACGCCTCGGACATGATTTCCAGCCTGACGCTCACCTACAACCGCACCCGTCAGGCGGTCATCACCAAGGAGCTGATGGAAATCGTCTCCGGCGCCGAGGCGCTCAAGTAGCTCCCGCCTCCTGTCGCGCAAGCCTCGGGCCCGCCCCATTTTTGGGTGCGGGCCCTTCGCGTTTAAGGGTCTCCCCGAGCGCGTGAGGGCTCGCGCGAGGAGGGCCGCGTGAAGCAGCGACTGTGGGTGGTGCTGGGACTGCTGTGCATCAGTGGGTGTGCGTGCGAGACGGTGTCCAGCGGCCACGGGGGCATCGGCTTCGACTCGTTTGGCAGCGGCACCCAGCGTGAGCCCTATGGTGAAGGGCTGCATGTGCTCAGGCCGGGCAAGTCGCTCATCACCTACGATTTGCGCGTCCAGGAGATGAAGGACGAGCTGAGCGTGCTGTCCAACAACGGCCTGGACCTGAAGGTGGACTCCAGCGTGCGCTACCGGGTGGACCCGGCGAAGCTCTTCGAGCTGCACACGCAGACGGGCCCCCGCTACGCGGACATCCTCATCGCCCCCATCGCCCGCTCGGAGGCGCGCAAGGTGTTCGGCCGCTACGCGCCGGAGGAGATCTACTCCACCAGGCGCGAGCAGATTGAAAAGGAGATCCAGGACGAGGTGACGCGGGCCCTGCAGGGCAAGCACGTCGTCGTGGAGGCCATCCTCGTCCGGGACGTCACGCTGCCGGCCGCCATCCGGGAGGCCATCGCGGACAAGCTCGCCGAGGAGCAGCGCAGCCAGAAGATGCGCTTCACCCTGGACAAGGAGCGCCAGGAGGCCGAGCGCCGGCAGATCGAAGCCGAGGGCATCGCCAAGTACCAGGACATCGTCCGCCAGGGCCTCACCGAGGAGTACCTGCGCTTCAAGGGCATCGAGGCCACGGAGAAGCTCGCCTCCAGCCCCAACGCCAAGGTGGTGGTGGTGGGCGGCGGCTCGAAGGGCAACCTGCCGCTCGTCTACCAGGTGGACGGGAAGTAGCCGGGGGGTTGGCGCCGGGGGCGTGGATCCGCTAAGCGGGACTTACCGGTCAGGTCCCCGGGAGGCTTGATTCTGGGGGAGGCCCCCGGTAAAGGGGCACCGCCCTCATATCCGGGCCGAAATTTGATGACGGGCACGGCGCCGGCCGCTCCCCCGCACGAGGCAGACGACATCCCATGAGCGCTCAAGTTCCTACGGCAGGCAAAATCATCCAGGTTCTCGGCCCCGTGGTCGACGTCGAGTTCCCGCCGGGCGGTCTTCCCGAGGTCTACGTCGCCCTCAAGGTGACGAACGCGAACCTGGGGCCGGAGCAGGAGAACCTCACCCTGGAAGTGGCGCAGCACCTGGGCGAGAACACGGTGCGCACCATCGCCATGGACTCCACCGAGGGTCTTTCGCGCGGCACCCCCGTTCGGAACACGGGCGCCCCCATCCAGGTGCCGGTCGGCAAGGCCACCCTGGGCCGCATCCTGAACGTCACCGGTGAGCCGGTGGATGAGATGGGCCCGGTGAAGGCGCAGGAGTACTGGCCCATCCACCGCGCGCCCCCCGCGTTCACGGAGCAGGACGTGCGCGTGCAGATGTTCGAGACCGGCATCAAGGTCATCGACCTGCTCGCCCCCTACACCCGTGGCGGCAAGATTGGCCTGTTCGGCGGCGCCGGCGTGGGCAAGACGGTGCTCCTGCAGGAGCTCATCCGCAACGTCGCCATCGAGCGCGGCGGCTTCTCCGTGTTCGCCGGCGTGGGCGAGCGCACCCGCGAGGGCAACGACCTGTACCACGAGATGCAGGACACGGGCGTCATCAAGACCGACAACCTGGAGGCCAGCCAGGCCGTCCTCGTGTACGGCCAGATGAACGAGCCGCCTGGTGCCCGCGCCCGCGTGGCCCTCTCCGCGCTGACCATGGCGGAGTACTTCCGCGACGTGGAGGGCCGTGACGTGCTCCTCTTCGTGGACAACATCTTCCGCTTCACCCAGGCCGGCTCGGAAGTGTCCGCCCTCCTGGGCCGCATCCCCAGCGCCGTGGGTTACCAGCCCACGCTCGCCACGGAGATGGGCAGCCTGCAGGAGCGCATCACCTCCACCACCAAGGGCTCCATCACGTCCGTGCAGGCCATCTACGTGCCCGCCGACGACCTGACGGACCCGGCGCCCGCCACCGCGTTCGCCCACCTGGACGCGACGACGGTGCTCAACCGCTCCATCGCGGAGCTCGCCATCTTCCCCGCCGTGGACCCGCTCGACTCCACCAGCCGCATCCTGGACCCGGGCATCATCGGCCAGGAGCACTACGCGGTGGCCCGCAAGGTCCAGGGCATCCTCCAGCGGTACAAGGAGCTGCAGGACATCATCGCCATCCTCGGCATGGACGAGCTCTCCGAGGACGACAAGCTGGTGGTGGCCCGCGCCCGCAAGATTCAGAAGTTCCTGTCCCAGCCGTTCTTCGTCGCCCAGGTCTTCACCGGCAAGGAAGGCCGGTACGTGAAGCTCCAGGACACCATCCAGGGCTTCAAGGAGATCGCCGAGGGCAAGCACGACGAAATCCCCGAGGGCGCCTTCTACATGGCGGGCACCATCAGCGAAGTCGTCGAGAACGCGATCAAGCAGGCGGCGTAGACTCGGTTCAAACCCGCTTTCCGAGGTGACCATGCGTCACGCGGCGCTCGCCCTGTTCCTCTGTGTTCTGTCGCTCCCCGCCCTGGCGGAGGAGCGAAAGGGACGGGCCCGGGTGAGCGCCAACGGCTTGTACAGCGTGCGCATGGTGGACGCGGGCCCGGGCAAGTGCCGGCTCGAGGTGACGAAGGAGAGCGGACCCGTCTGGCAGCTGGAGCAGTGCCTGGGGACGGTGGACGACTACTACTTCGTCTCCAACGACGGCGAGCGCGTCTGGGTGGTGTGGCCCCTGGTGGAGAAGGGGAAGACGAAGCCGGAGCCGGCGCCGAAGCGGGGCAAGGCGAGGAAGCCCAAGGGACCTCCGGGCTGGGCCACGAACGTGCTGGTGGCGGGGCAGTATGGCCGCGACGGTCAGCGAGTCCTGGAGCGGCGGCTGACGGACCTGGTCCCCGCGCGGCAGCTCACCGAGGTGCGCCAGATGACCCACCACTTGAAGTGGCTGGAGGGCACGCTCGGCATCCCCGGCAAGGGGCCTCGGTTGACGGACGCCGGGGTGGTGGAGTTCGAGCCGGTGGGTGGCAGCACCCAGCAGCTCCATTTCTGATTTGGGTAGTGCGAGGAGCCTCATGGCCAAGCTGACTGTGGAGATTGTCACCCCCGAGAAGCGCATCCTGTCGGTGCAGGCCGACGAGGCCATCGTGCCCGGCGGCAAGGGCCTGTTTGGCGTGCGGCCGGGGCACACCCCCTTCCTGTCGCTGATGGAGCCGGGCTCGCTGACGCTCATCGACGCGGGCAAGCGTGACGCGTACTTCGTCGCGGGCGGCTTCGTGGAAGTGGCCAACGACAAGGTGCTCGTGCTGGCGGACGCCGCGGAGCACGTGTCCGGCATCGACGTGGAGGGCGCGCGCAAGCGCCTGTCCGAGGCGCAGGAGCGCCTGAAGGGCCTGTCCTCCGAGGACGCGCGCTACGAGCTGGAGCAGGCCACCGTGCGTCGCGAGGCGGCTCGCATCGGCGCCGCGAACGCTCGGGCCTGAGTCAGTCTCCGGGCCTCACGGCCAGGACAGCCCCAGCGACTTCTCGAAGCCCCGCCGGCCCTCGACGGTGAGCCGCACTCCGCGGCCCTCGGGCCGGCGTGCAATCCAGCGCAGCGCGAACAGGCGCTCCGCCAGCGCGGCGCCCAGCGCCCCACCCACGTGGGCGCGGCGCTCGCTCCAGTCCAGGCAGCGGCGCGCGAAGGCGCGGCGGCCCTGTGACAGTGTCTGTGTATCCACGCCCCACTTCGCCACGAAGCGTGTGCCCTCCGGGGTGAGGGCGTAGCTGTCCTCGCCGGACTCCAAGAGGCCGCGCTTCTCCAGGCCCTCGGCCAGCGCCACGCCCAGCGTGCCCGCCAGGTGGTCGTAACAGGTGCGCGCGAAGCGCAGCGGCTCTGGTACGCGCACGGTGGCGACGCGCGTGGGGACGAGCAGGCTGAGCGCTTCGAGGGCGCGTGCGACGTCGGCGCTGGCGAGCCGGTAGTAGCGGTGGCGGCCCTGCACCTCCACGCGGACCAGGTTTCCCTCCAGGAGTTTCGCGAGGTGTCCGCTCGCCGTCTGCGGGGAGATGCCTGCTTCCCGTGCGAGCTCGCCCGCGGTCCTCGCGGGTCCTTCGAGGAGGCGCGAGAGCATGCCCGCGCGCGTGGCGTCGCCGATGAGTGAAGCCGTGAGGGCGAGGTCGATGGGGTGGGGCATGGCGAGAGCTTGAGGGCCAAGCCTACGAGGACGTTTCGGCGCGCGCCGAACTATCTCGGGCGGGGGCTTGCGTGGGTGGCCGGGCGGCACGCGGACGTCTCGGCAAGCACCGAAGCGTTTCGAGCCACCCGTGCCCTAGGGATGCGGGCATGACCGAGCCGACGAGACATCGTGTGATTGCGCCCCGCATCCTCTACTTCGGAACGCCGGTGGCGCTCCTGAGCACCCTTCAAGAAGACGGCTCACCCAACCTGACGCCGCTGTCCTCCGCGTGGGCACTCGATGACAGGCTGGTGCTTGGACTGGGCGGGCTGGGCCAGGGCCTGGCGAACCTGGAGCGCACGCGCGAGGCCGTGGTGAACCTGCCCTCCGCGTCCCTGTGGCCTCAAGTCGAGCGCCTGGCGCCCACCACGGGCCGCTTCCCCGTTCCGGACTCGAAGCGCGCGCAGGGCTATCAGCACGAGCCTCGCAAGTTCGAGCGCGCGGGCCTCACGCCGTTGCCCTCCGATACCGTCGCGCCACCCCGCGTCGCCGAGTGTCCCTTGCAGCTCGAGGCCGTGCTGCTGTCCGCGCGCCGCTCCAGCCCCACGCTCGAGGCCCCCGAGCCCTCCTTCGTCATCGCCGAGCTGCGCGTCACCCGCGTGCACGCGCACGAGTCCGTCACCGTGCCGGGCACGCAGCACATCGACGTGGAGCGCTGGCAGCCCCTGCTCTACGTGTTCCGCCACTACGTCGGCACGGGCGCGGGAATGGGCCGCAACTTCCGCGCGGAGACATGACCACCGCACGACGGTGGCCCGGAGGCCCCGACTGATTCCCGCGATTCGCGCTCCTTGTCCTGCTGTAGTTGACCTTACGCCCGAATCGATGCATTTGAAATGCATCTTTAAGCCCGGATGGGGCGGAAGGAGCGGACGCGATGAGCACTGCGGCGCAGGAGAAGAGCGTTTACGAGCAGATTGGCGGAGAGCCGGCGATGGCGGCGGCGGTGGACGTGTTCTACCGGAAGGTGCTGTCGGACGACCGCATCAGCCACTTCTTCGAGGACGTGGACATGGAGCGCCAGTCCGCGAAGCAGAAGGCGTTCCTGACGATGGTGACGGGCGGGCCCTCGAACTACACGGGCAAGGACATGCGCGCCGGCCATGCGCCCCTGGTGAAGCGCGGGCTGAACGACGTGCACTTCGACGCGGTGGTGGAGCACCTGCGCGCGACGCTGGAGGAGCTCAACGTTCCTGCGCCGCTGGTGGAGCGGGTGCTCGCCATCGCCGGGGGCGCTCGCGCGGACGTGTTGAATCGCTGAAGGGACGAAAGGCGCGCCATGGCCAGGGTGAAGCACGAGTCACGGTGGTATCCGCTGGAGGCCGAGGAGAGCGTGCTGGACGGGCTCCTGCGGCAGGGGGTGGCCGTGCCGAACGCGTGCCGCGCGGGAGCGTGCCAGTCCTGCCTCATGCGCGCGCTGTCCGGTAACGTGCCGGAGGCCGCGCGCGCGGGGTTGAAGGACACGCTGCGCACGCAAGGCTACTTCCTCGCCTGTGTCTGCCGGCCCGTCACCGGCGCGGAGCTGGAGGTGGCGGGCGCGGATGCGCTGCGCGTGCCCGCGCGCATCGAGTCCATGTCCCTCTTGTCCCCCAGCGTGCTGCGCGTGCGCCTCACTACGGACGCGTCCTTCGACTACCGGGCGGGGCAGTACGTGTCGCTGCTGCGGGCGGATGGGCTGGCCCGCAGCTACTCCCTGGCGAGCCTGCCGCGCGAGGGCCTGCTGGAGCTGCACGTGCGTCTGGTGCCGGGCGGCGCGATGAGTGGCTGGCTGGTCCGGGAAGCGCGCGTCGGTGACGCCATGGCGGTGCAGGGGCCAGCGGGTAGTTGTTTCTACGTGCCCGGTCGCCCCGAACAGCCGCTGCTGCTGGCGGGCACCGGCACGGGATTGGCGCCCCTCTACGGCATCGCGCGCGACGCGCTGGAGGCGGGGCATACCGGCCCCATCTGGCTCTTCCACGGCGCGCGCACGCCCGAGGGGCTCTACCTCGCGGACGAACTGCGCGAGCTGGCCGCGCGCAACGTGGGTTTCCACTACAGACCTGGCGTGCTGACGGGAGGAAGCCGGGACGTGGCCGAGGGAGCGCTCGACGTGCTCATCCGCGCGGAGTGTCCGAAGCCCGTGGGCTACCGGGCGTGGCTCTGCGGCGATTCCGATTTGGTGTTATCCCTGCGCAAGAAGCTCTTCCTCTCGGGGCTCTCGCTGAAGGACCTCCACGCGGATGCCTTCCTGCCGAGCGCCCCCAGGGTGGAGGCCGTCGGAGCCCGCTGACCGTGCACCTCACCCTCCACGCCGACTACTCGCTGCGCGTCCTGCTCTACCTCGCCGCCCGCCCCGGAAGGCTCGCGTCCACGCAGGAGCTGGCGGACGCGTATGGCATCTCCAAGCACCACCTGGTGCGGGTGGTGCAGACGCTGTCGGGCGAGGGCTTCGTGGAGGTCAAAGCCGGGCGCTCCGGAGGCGTGACGCTGGCGCGCGCCACCAAGGACATCTCCGTGGGCAAGGTGCTGCGCGCGGCCGAGCCCGACTTCGAACTGGTGGAGTGCTTCAACCGTGAAACCAACACGTGCCCCATCGCCCCGGCCTGTGGGCTCAAGGGCGTGCTGGCGGAGGCGCGGGAGGCCTTCCTCGCGGTGCTGGACCGGTACACACTGGCGGACCTGGTCGGCCGCTCCCGCAAGGACCTGGCCGACCTCTTCCTCCCCGTGACGGCGCCATGACCTCTGCCTCGCTCGAGCTGTTCCACCGCATCGCCGACAAGCCCTCCGCCGCGGCGCGCCGTTACATCGTCGACCACGCGCTGGAGGACCGCGTCGTGTTCCGCAACCTCGTGTACGCGGAAGCCGAACTGGACTGGACGCTGCATGGCGGCCACTCCACACCCGCACTCTGGGACGGGACACACCTGCACCAGGGCGCGGAGGCGGTGCTGGCGCGCTTGCAGGCCGTCGTCAACCTGGGCCGCGACGACGCCTGACGCGTGACGGCGCGTGTGCCGACTCCCGCGTGATGCTGCCACCTGCGCGTTCCTCGTGCGCCATGCGCTCCGTGTGAGTGGCGGCACGAAAGCTTCCGGAGTTGGACACGTGTGCAGGTGCGCGAATGCATGCGGGTGCTCGGGCTTGCCGCGCGCGTGCTGGTTGCGGTAGTCAGCCCACCCCCGCGTGCGACGGCGGGGGGCACGAGGCAAGGAGGGTGGACGGTGATGACGGCGGGCGTCCTGGTGTATGGGGTGGAATTCGCTCGCGTGAAACACGCGAGTGGCCTCCTCCTTCGCGAGTCAAGTCCCCACGCGTGTCATTTCACCGGAAGCCGTGCGCGTTTCACGCGATTCGCGCGCTTCTCCCTGTCCGTCCAGCCCTGAGCCTCGGTTAATCTCCTCGACTCCATGCCGCTGACTCCCTCTGAGCGCCAGGACAGGTTCCATGCGGCGTTCGTGGGGCTCGCCATTGGGGATGCGCTCGGCTTTCCGCTGCGCGGAATCCCCCCCGCGAGCCTCGCGCGGCTGCCGGGGCTCGCCGAGGACTTCGCGCCCAGGCCGCGCGGCAAGTTCGCCAAGGGCCAGTTCAGCGACGACACGCAGCTGCTGCTGGCGGCGGCGGAGAGCGTCATCCGCGAGGGCCGCGTGGACGGGCGCAGCGCGGCGGCGCACCTGGCGTGGCTGTGGCAGGAGGGCATCATCCTCCAGCCGCCTCGCAGCCTCGCGGAGTCGCTCCAGCGGCTCTCCAGCGGCACGCCGTGGATGAGCGCGGGCGCGCCCCTGGGCACGCGTTGCCCGTCGGTGCTCAGCCGCTCATTGGTGGTGGGCCTCTTGGAGAGCGGTCAGCGCGCGCGGCTGCCGCACGACGCGGGTGTGCTCACCGTCATCACCCACAAGGACCCTGTCTGCGCCGCCGCCGCCGCCGCCTTCGCGCAGGCGGCCGCGCTGGGCATGGAGGAGGAGCCGCTGACGCCCGCGGCCTTCTGTGAGCAGCTGTCGCTGACGGCGGCCGTGCATGACAAGGGGCTGGCCGAGGAAGTGCGGCACCTGCCCCGGCTCCTGACGTGGGACACCACGCGCGCGTTGACGCAGCTGCGCAAGGTGGGCGTGCCTCCCAGCGAGCTGAAGGGCGTGGACGGGCTGCCCTCGCACGTGGTGCCCGTGCTGCTGACGTCGCTGTACGCCGCGCTGAAGGTGCCCCACGACTTCCGCGAGGCGGTGGCGCTGGTGCTGCGCTGCGGTGGAGAAGCGGACGTCGCGGCGGCGCTGACGGGCGCGTTGCTGGGCGCGCACCTGGGCACGCGCGCGCTCCCCGCGCGGCTGCGCAAGCAGGTGCTGTACGTGGACAACCTGGTGGACACCGCGGACCGACTGTTCCGGGCCCACCAGGTCCGCGAGACGCTGGCCACGGCCCTGGCCCACCAGCGTCGCCGTTAGCCCCTCGACACGCTCCAGGCAGGCGACCAGGCGGGCCGGCCCTGTACTTCCAGGCGGGCTTTGCGCGCTCGTCCGCCCTGCCCACCTTGTCCGGAGGAGTGGGGCCAGGTGCCGGCCGAGCGGACGGGCGCGCACCCGGGAGTCCCCTTCCTCAGAGCGCGGGAGACGTGAGCCGTGGACCTCGAATCGGAACGCCTGGAGCGCAGCCAACTGGAGTCGCTCTCCACGGCGGAGCTCATCCGGCATGCCCTGGCGGAGACACGCCTGTTGGTGCGCGCCGAGGTGCTGCACGCCAAGAAGGAGCTTCGCGACGAGCTGAAGGCCGCGCGCACCGCGGGCATCCTCATTGGCGCGGGAGCCGTGCTCGCCCTCACGTCCCTGGCCGTGCTCTTCGTGGCGCTGGGCCTGGCCCTGCCCCTGCGCGCCGCATTGGGCGTGTTGCTGGTGGGCGTGGTGTTGCTCGCCATCGCCGGAGGCATGCTCTTCCTGGGCAGCAAGCGCGTGCCCAAGAAGCCGCTGACCCACACCCAGGAGCGCTTGAAGCTCGACTACCAGCTCACGCGGGAGACGCTGCAATGAATGGCAACGGCCGAGGGGGCAACGAGCTGGTGGAGCGTCAGCGCCACGTCGACCACCGCATCACCCGTGGCATGGATGACCGCGAGCAGGTGGAGCAGACGGCGGACCGCATCCGGGATGAGCTCCTGCTGACGTTGGAGGAGCTGGACCGGCGGCGCGGGCGGGCCCTCGACGTCCGCTATCAGGTGAAGCAGCACACCGGCGCGCTGGTGGCCGCGGGCGCCGTGGCCATGGTGCTGGTGGGCGCGGGCGTGGGCCTGGCCATCTACCGCTCCCGCCACCGGGGGGAAGTGCTGCGCAAGAAGCGCCGTAAGGCGCTCCAGCGTGCGTGGGCGCACCCGGACCAGCTGGCCTCCAGCGCGGACCAACGCCCCGTGGGCGCCGAGCTGGGCCGCAAGCTCATCCTCATCTTCGCCACCACCCTGGCCACCGCCGTGGCGAAGAACTCCGTGAAGACGCTCGTGCCTGCCCGACAGGCTCCGAGCCCCGCTTCGCTGGAGGAGTAGAATCTCTAAATGCGCAGCAATTGTGCATAACGTATTCTGATGTTCATGACGGACCTGCTCTATGCGCGGGCGCAGATGGGCCTGTCGCTCGCGTTCCACATCGTGTTCGCGGCGGCGGGCGTGGCGTTGCCAGTCCTCATGGTGCTGAGTGACTGGAAGGCGCGGCGCACCGGAGACTCCGACTACCGGAAGCTGAGCCAGAAGCTGGCGAAGGGGACGGCCATCCTCTTCGCGGTGGGCGCGGTGAGTGGCACGGTGTTGTCGTTCGAGCTGGGCCTGCTGTGGCCGGAGTTCATGGGCCAGTACGGCGAGGTGATTGGGTTGCCCTTCAGCCTGGAGGGTGTGGCGTTCTTCACCGAGGCCATCTTCCTGGGCATCTATCTGTACGGCCGCGAGCGGGTGTCGCCGGGGCTGCACCTGTTCTCCGGCGTCATGGTGGCGGTGAGCGGCGCGGCCAGCGCGTTCTTCGTCACGCTGGTCAACGTGTTCATGAATGACCCGTCGGGCTTCGTGGCCACGCCGCATGGGCCCACGGATATCGAACCGCTGAAGGCGATGTTCAGCCCGGGCTGGCTCACGCAGACATCGCACGTGCTGCTCTCCTGCTATCAGGCGAGCGCGTTCGCGATGGCGGGCATCCACGCCTTCGTGCTCCTGCGTCACCCAGGCTCGGCCTTCCATCGCAAGGCGCTGTCGGTGGCGCTGCCGCTCGCGTGTGTCACCGCGCTGCTCCAGCCCGTCGTGGGCGACTTGTCCGCCAAGCACGTGGCGAAGGCGCAGCCGGTGAAGCTCGCGGCGATGGAGGGGCAGTTCGAGACGGAGCGCGGCGCGCCGTTGCGCCTGGGCGGGCTGCCCGACGTGGAGACGGGCACTGTCTCCCATGCGTTGGACATCCCCAACGGCCTGTCCATCCTCGCGTTTGGCGATCCCAACGCGGAGGTGAAGGGGCTCAACGAATTCCCACGCGACACGTGGCCGCCGGTGGCGAAGGTACACGTCGCCTTCCAGGTGATGGTGGGTACGGGCAGCGCCATGGCGTTGCTGGCGCTGGTGACGCTTGCGTATCGGTGGCGGAGGAAGGCGTGGCCTTCGGGTCGGAAGATGATGTGGGCGTGGCTGGTGTCGGGGCCGCTCGGGCTGGTGGCGTTGGAGGCGGGGTGGCTCGTCACCGAGTGGGGGCGGCAGCCGTGGATTGTCCGAGGCGTCATGCGCACGGCGGACGCGGTGACACCGGTGCCGCATCTGGCCGCGCCGTTCTGGACGTTCACCGTCGTGTACGTGTTCCTGGGCGTGGTGGTGGTGGCGCTGTTGAAGCGGCAGGTGGCGGACACGCTGCCGGACCGCGAGCCGAAGGGTCCTGACGCGAAGGGAGGCGAGGCCCATGTCCACTGACGCGGTGCTGGGCTTCGTGCTGGCGGGGACGTTCGTGCTCTACGCGCTGTTTGGTGGCGCGGACTTTGGCGGCGGGGTGTGGGACCTCTTGTCCTTCGGGCCGCGCAAGGCGGAGCAGCGGGCGCTCATCGCTCACGCCATGGGACCGGTGTGGGAGGTGAATCACATCTGGCTCATTGTCGGTGTGGTGTTGTTGTTCGCGGGGTTTCCTCGCGCCTTCGCGGCGCTGAGCGTGGCGCTGCATGTGCCGTTGACGTTGCTGCTGCTGGGCATCGTCTTCCGGGGCGCGGCCTTCACCTTCCGCACGTACGACATGCGGGGTGACGCCGCGCAGCGGCAGTGGGGCCTGGTGTTCAGCGCGGCGAGCATTGTCGCGCCGTTGCTGCTGGGCATGTGCGTGGGCGCGGTGGTGAGCGGCTCCATCCGCGTGGAGGGCAGGGTGGTGGTGAGCGGCTTCTTCGCGTCGTGGCTGTCGCCCTTCGCGTGGGCGGTGGGGGTGCTGGCGCTGGCGCTCTTCGCCTTCCTGGCCGCGGTGTTCCTCACCCACGAGGCGTCTGGAGCGGAGCTGCGTGAGGACTTCAGGAAGCGCGCGCTCGGGGCGGGGGTGGCCGTGTTCGTCGCGGCGGTGGCCGTGTTGCTGCTCGCGCGCGAGGGCGCGCCCCGGGTGTGGGAGGGGTTGTCGCGCTCACCCTTCGCGCTGGCGTTGCATGCGGCGACGGGGGTGGCGGCGGTGACGGCCTTCGCCTTGTTGTGGACGCGTCGCTTCCAGTGGGCGCGGCTGGCGGCGGCGTTCCAGGCCGGGCTCATCGTCCTGGGCTGGGCGGCGTCCCAGTATCCCTATCTGGTGGTGCCGGACGTGACGCTGCAGGGCGCGGCGGCGAGCCCCGCGACGCAGCGCCTGCTGCTCATCGCGCTCGGGGTGGGAGCGCTCACGGTGATTCCGTCCATCGCGCTCCTGTTCCGCGTGTTCCGCCCCAGGCCCGAGGGCTCGGCCACGACGGACACTCACGGCTGATGTGTCCAGGGCGGAGACACTCCGCCGGATGCGACGCCGTGAGACAGAAAAATCCTGTCTCAATGGAGCACGGGCTTGTAACGCCATGGGGGCGGTTTCTTGCGTGGCACTCGCATTTTTGGGTGTCGCGGCTCTGTCCGCTTTGGCGTGGGTAAAGGGATTTGTGTGTCTGCCTTTGCTTGGCGTGTGTGACGCCCTGAGTCGTTTTCCAGGCAGCTCGAATCTTTGATTCCCGAGAGGACGCACCCCGCAGGGGTAGATGTAGGAATGCGTTTTTTCTCACGCAAGGAGTTGCATCCGTCGCGTTGATAAATGCAAGACAGTGAGAAGCACCGCTTCTTCCTGACGTGGAGGTCGCCGATATGGCTGTCATCCGACGCGCGGTCTTGCTGCTGTGCTTCATTGCGCTCCTGCTCCCGGGGATGTCTCACGCCGATGAGTCGTTCGTGAACTGGGAGGACCCCCACGTTCACCCGCTGGAGCTGACCCCTGATGGCAATTTGCTGCTGGCGGTGAACACCGCCGACAACCGGCTGATGGTGTTCGATGTGACGTCGAGGCGGGGGCTGGAGCTGGTGGCCTCCATCCCCGTGGGACTGGACCCCGTGTCGGTGCGGGCCCGGAGCAACACCGAGGCGTGGGTGGTGAACCACATCTCCGACAGTGTGAGCATCGTCGACCTGCGACGCGGCACCGTGACGGCCACCGTCTATACGGATGACGAGCCCGCGGACGTCGTCTTCGCGGGACGTCCGGAGCGGGCCTTCATCACCTGCTCCCAGGTCAACCGCGTGCTGGTGGTGGACCCGCGTCGTCCGGACGCGACGCCCCGGCGCATCACCCTGAAGGGCGAGGACCCGCGTGCGCTCGCGGTGAGCCCCGACGGCCGCTTCGTCTATGCGGCCATCTTCGAGTCCGGCAATGGCAGCACCATCCTCGGCGGTGGCTCGCTGATTCCGAACGCCTACCCGCCCAACGCCGTGAGCGACGCGCGCGGGCCCTATGGCGGCATCAACCCGCCGCCCAACGCGGGCTCTACCTTCTTCCCCGCGCTCAACCCCGCCAACCCGCCGCCTCCGCCCGTGGGCCTCATCGTGCGCAAGAACACGCGAGGCCAGTGGCTGGACGACAACCGCGCGGACTGGACGGACCTGGTGAGCGGGGCGAATGCCGCCGCCTCCGGTCGCCTCACGGGCTGGGACATGCCGGACCGCGACCTGGCCATCATCGACGCGGCGTCACTCGACGTCAGCTACGCCACGCGGCTGATGAACGCGAACATGGCGCTGGCCGTGCACCCCTCCGGCTCCGTCACGGTGGTGGGCACAGACGCGCGCAACGAGGTGCGCTTCGAGCCGAACGTCAACGGGCGCTTCCTGCGCGTGCTGATGGCGGTGGTGGACCCGCGCCGGCCGACGTCGCCCTCGGTGCATGACCTCAACCCGCACCTCGACTACGCCACGCCCACGGTGCCCCAGTCCGTGCGGAACCTGTCGGTGGGAGACCCGCGCGGCATCGCCTGGAACTCGCGCGGCACGCGGGCCTTCGTGACGGGCATGGGCTCCAACAACGTGGTGGCCGTGGGCCTGGGTGGCGCGCGGCTGGGACAGGTGGAGGTGGGCGAGGGTCCCACGGGCATCGTGTTCGACGACTCGCGCGACAAGCTCTACGTGCTCAACCGCTTCGGCGCGAGCATCTCCGTGCTGAGCACGGACCGGCTGAAGGAGCTGTCACGGGTGGAGTTCTTCGACCCGACGCCCCAGGCTCTCAAGGTGGGCCGCAAGCACCTGTACGACACGCACAAGACGTCGGGCCTGGGCCACGTGTCCTGCGCGTCGTGCCACATCGACGGGCGCATGGACCGGCTGGGATGGGACTTGGGAGACCCGACGGGCGCGGTGAAGTCGCTGGCCGGGCAGAACCTGGGCATGGGCCTGCCGCTGCCGCCCTTCGAGGCGTGGCACCCGATGAAGGGCCCCATGACGACGCAGACGCTCCAGGACATCATCGGCAAGGAGCCGCTGCACTGGCGCGGAGACCGGGCGAGCCTGGAGGAGTTCAACCCCGCCTTCGAGGGCCTCCAGGGTGACGATGCCCAGCTCACGCCTCGGGAGATGAAGGAGCTGCGCTCGTTCCTCGCGACGCTCACCTTCCCGCCCAACCCGTTCCGCAACCTGGACAACTCGCTGCCCCGGAACCTGCCGCTGACGGGCCACTACACGACGGGCCGCTTCGCGCCGGCCGGTCAGCCGCTGCCCAATGGCGACGCGACGCGGGGCATGGCGCTGTTCCGTCCGCCGCGCCTGCTCGCGCAGGGCCTCTTCGCGTGCAACACCTGCCACACCTTCCCGTCGGGCCTCGCCGTCGACATGCAGTGGACCGGCGCCATGTGGATGCCCATGCAGAAGGGCGCCATGGGCGAGTCGCACCACGCGCTCGTGTCCACGGATGGCAGCACCAACGTCACGCTCAAGGTGCCGCAGCTGCGCAACGTCTACGAGAAGGTGGGCATGGAGCTGACGCAGAAGGAGAGCCTGTCCGGCTTCGCCTTCATCCATGACGGCAGCGTGGACTCGCTGGCGCGCTTCATCACCGAGCCGACCTTCAATCCGGAGAGCGACCAGGAGGTGGCGGACCTCGTCGCGCTGCTGCTGTCCTTCGCGGGCTCGGAGCTGCCGCGCGGCTCGGCCACGGACATGTTCCTGCCGCCGGGGCCGGACAGCAAGGACTCGCACGCGGCGGTGGGGCAGCAGGTGACCCTGACGACGGCCACGCCCTCCGAGTTCGCCCGGGTGCTGCAGTTCATGTCCCTGGCGGAGCAGGGCAAGGTGGGGCTGGTGGTGAAGGGGCGCCGACATGGAGAGGAGCGCGGCTTCGCCTATCTCGGCGGCGGTGTGTTCCAGTCGGACCGGGCCTCGGAGAAGGTGGGGGCGTATCTGCTGCTGGCGGGTGCGCGGCCCGGCGCGGAGCTGACGTACACCGTGGTGCCCGCGGGCTCCGAGCGGCGCATCGGCGTGGACCGGGACGAGGACGGCATGCTGGACCGGGACGAACTGGACCGGGGTCGCAGGCCGGACCGGGCGAATGATGGCCGACGGGTCGTCGAAGGCGAGGGGGCGGGTCAGAGTGGCCCGCTTGCGACGGCGGATTTGTAACCCATATCGTCTCGCGCGGGGGGCTGCTCGTCAGCCCATACGGTCCTTGGAGGCGTGAGCATGAAGCTGAAAGTCGCGTATTGGGTTGTCACCGGACTGGTCTCCCTGTCGGCCACGGTCTCTGCCTTCCTGTATCTGACCGCTGCGCCGAACATGGTCGCGGCGTTCGAGCACCTGGGCTACCCGGACTACTTCCGGACCATGCTGGGCATCGCGAAGCTGCTGGGCGTGGTGGCGCTGTGGGCCCCCGGGTCTCGCACGTTGCGCGAGTGGGCCTATGCGGGCTTCGCCATCGACTTCGTGGCGGCGGCGGTGTCCCACACGGCGATGGGGGACCCGCTGGGCAACACCATCTCGCCCCTCGTCACCCTGGCGTTGCTGCTCACCTCGCACCAGCTCTGGCACCGCATCTCCGCCGGAGTCGAGGCGGCTCCGGCGGTGCATCCCGCGGGGGCGTGACGTCCCTTGGAAGATGCGAGCGCGGCGGTGGCGTCGCCGCCGCGCTGGTAGCACTCAGGGCGTGGTGGGCCAGATGACGCGAGGCTCCTCGTCGCCTTTGGCCACGAGCACGCTGACGTCATCCACCATGTCTTCCGAGTCGAGGGCTTGCAGCACGGTGCGGACCGCCGCGTCGGCGTGCATCACCTGGCAGTGGACGCGCAGGAAGCCGTCGCGCAGCTCGCCGCCTTCCACCTCGCCGTTGCCCGTCCAGCCGAGGGCATCCGTGAGGAGCTCCTCGACGGCGACGCGCTTCTCCACGTCGTGCCCCGTGCCCTTGCCCTCGATGGGGTACTGGACGATGAGCGTGGCCATGGCGTCGAGCTCGGGCTCGTCATAGTCCTGCTCGATGAGCGGGCCGGCGGCGTCGGCGATGGCGAAGTCGGGGTCCTCTTCCGGGGGGAGGGGCGTGTCCTTCTGTTCGCCCACTTCGCCCACGGTGCCCCAGTGCGTGGTGAGCACGCCCTCATGCACCCAGACCTCCCAGAAACGGAGGCTGTCGCCTTCCTTTTTGTAAAGCTTCAGCACGGAATACCCCAGGGGAGGGCCCTCCATAGCATGGCGTCCGGCTGGCGCCATCCAGGGCTCTGGCCCGCCGTGTCCGGGGCCCGTTCAGAAGGCGCGGCCCTGTCCGCCGTCCACGGGGAGCGTGGCCCCCGTCACCCAGCGAGCGCGCTCCGAGCAGAGGAAGGTCACCACGTCCGCCACCTCCTCGGGCGAGCCGAAGCGACCCCAGGGCAGCTCGTCCTTCACCATCTTCGCGACCTTCTCCGGGTCGGCCTTCTGGCGTTTGTCCCAGCTTCCCCCGGGGAAGAGGATGGAGCCGGGCGCCACGCCGTTGACGCGGATGTGGTGGCGCGCGAGGTCCACGGCCATCTCCTTGGTGAGCGCGGTGAGGCCCGCCTTGGCGGTGGTGTAGGGCGCGCTGGTGGCGTACTCGCGGCCGTAGATGGAGTTGATGTGGATGATGGTGCCGCCGCCCTTCGCGCGCATGACCTCCACGGCGCGCTGGCTGCACCACACGGCGGACATGAGGTTGCGGTCGAGCACGGCGGTCCACTGCTCCGCCGTGGCCGAGTCGAAGGCGCCCGCGCCGCCGCTGCCGCCCACGTTGTTGACGAGGATGTCCAGCGTGCCGAACGCGCGCACCGCCGCGTCCACCGCCGCCACGGCGCCCGCCAGGGTGGCCACGTCCGCGACGACGGTGGCGACGTCCGCGCCCGCCGCGCGCAGCTCCTTCGCGGCGGCGTCCAGTGCCTCCGCGCCCCGTGCGCTGAGACACACCCGTGCGCCCTCGCGAGCCAGCGCCGCCACCGTGGCCCGTCCAATGCCTCGGCTGCTGCCGGTGACGAGGGCCGCCTTGCCTTTGAGCTCCAGTTCCATGGAGCCGGGTTCTACTTCAGGTCACCCGGGAGCCAACGCCGTCCGCGCGACACCTGACGCCTGTTTCACACGGCGGCTCCCGCGCCGGTTGTGGGGGCTACCGTGGGTTGACGGGGCGCGGGGTGAGCGCCTGGATGGCAAGCCACTCGACGGCGTCTTCCCACAGGGTGTCGCGGAAGTTCTCCCGGAAGAAGCCGAAGTGGCCGATGGCCTGGCCCACGTCCTTCGGGGTCAGCCGGCGGTGCTCCACCAGCGCGTCCGCGTAGAACGACAGCAGGTGCTCCACGGAGGCCTTCGAGGCGATGGGGTCGTCCGAGAAGCTGTAGGCCCGCAGCGGCAGGTACAGCGACGCGAAGGCCTCGCGGCGTGCCTCACCCCCCTCGCTGAGCAGGTAGTCCGGGGACAGGCACCAGCGCGCCCACTGCGCGGCCACGCCCGCGGGCAGGTCCTCCGCCGTCCCCGCCCAGCCCGGCAGCTTGCCGAAGGCCCGCGTCAGCACGGGCGTGAGCACGCGCCAGTTGAGCGCCATGCGCAGTCGCTGGGGGAAGAGCTTGTAGTAGCCGGAGCCCGTCGCCACGTTCAGCAGCGCGGACACCTCGCGAGCGTTCTCCGCCAGCCCGAGCAACTGGCCACCCACGCTGTGGCCCACCATCAGCAGGCGTCGCCCCGGGAAGCGCTCGCGCATCGCGGCGATGGCGCCCGCGAGGTCCTGGCTTCCCCAGTCCTCCATGCGCGCGCCGAAGCCCGTGAGGGTGTCTGGGCGTGAGCCGCCAATGCCCCGGTAGTCGAAGGTGACGGTGGGAAAGCCCCGGCGCGCGAGGAAGGACGCGAAGCGCGAGTAGTACCGCTGACGCGCTCCCGTGGCCCCGGCCAGCAGCACCACCGCGCCGACCTCCGCGCCTTCGTGGGGGAAGAGGGTTGCGGCCAGCGGGTAGCCGTCCTGGGCCTTGAGTCGAAAGGGGACGCCCGGGCTCGTGCCCTGGGTGACCGCCGTCAGTCTGTCCTCCTGGGGGATGCTCCGCACCGAGGGGACCGTGTCTTGCTCCAGCGCCGTCGCATGTGACATGGACATCGCGTTCTCCTGTCGTTCGCGCGGGGCCGCCAAGAGAGCCGCCGCTTCCAGGGTCCGAGATAGCGCCGGAAGTGCTGCGGGAATGCAGGGCTTTGCTGCACCATTGCAGGCATGGATATGCGATGGGACGACCTGCGCTACCTCCTCTCCGTGGCACGCCAGGGCTCGCTTGCCGGAGCAGCCCGGGAGCTGAGGGTGGACGCCACCACGGTGGGACGGCGGCTGGCGGCGCTGGAGAAGGCGCTCGGCACGAGGCTGGTGCTACGAGGCTCGCGCACGCTGGGGCTCACGGAAGACGCCGAGGCGGTGGTGGCGCGGGCGCGGGAGATGGAGGACTCACTCCGCCTGCTTCACGACTCCGTCTCCGATGAAGCGAAGGCCGAGGGCACCGTCCGACTCGCGGCCACCGAGTACCTGGCCCAGGCCCTGCTCGCCGCGCACCTGGGCGAGCTTCATGCGCGCCACCCCGGCCTGAACCTGGAGCTGGTGGTGGGCACTGACGTGGTGGACCTCCAGCGAGGCGACGCGGACCTGGCGCTGCGGTTGATACCGCCCCGAGGTGACGCCCTGGTGGTGCGCAAGGTCGGCGAGATTGCCTTCGCCATGTACGCATCGCGCGGCTACCTGCGCCGTCGTGGCGCACCTCGGCCCGGGGACTTTCGCGAGCACACCGTGCTCGTCTACCGGATGGCCCTCACGTCTGGAGAGGAGTCCGAGGAGTTGAAGCGCGTGACGGCGGGAGGGCGGCGATTGCTCCAGAGCAACAGCACCGCGGTGTTGCGCGAGGCCGCGGCGGCGGGGCTGGGCGTCGCGCTGCTGCCGTGTCTCTCGGGCGAGCGGGACGCTCGGTTGACGCGCGTGGGCGCGGGAGTCCTGGCGAAGCGGCCCTTGTGGCTGACGTTCCACAAGGACTTGCAACGCAGCCCACGTGTGCGCGCGGTTTCGGATTGGGTGGCGGAGGTGTGTCGGCGAGAGAAGGCGGGGCTCGCGGGGACACAGGCGGCATCGCGATAGTCGCCTCGCTGGTTGCAGCGCCGGGCTGACTCCTGGACGCGTGCGTTGCGCGGGGAGTTGTCGCGGCGTCCGTCGAGGACGGCTCTGGAGCGTCCTCTCCCAGCAGGAGGCGCAGGTGCCCTTTGGCACGGTGGACGAACTCGCGAGCACCGGCGGCGGGCGAGGCACTTAGTCCGGCGTGCGCCACTTCCCGACGTGGGGGAGAGGGTGGCGTGGGGAGTCCCGTCGAACGACTCATGTCGCGAGCCTAGGTCAAAGTCCCAGCCGGCGGTCCAGGGGCAACCCCAGCGTTCCCATTTCCGGGACGCATGGGCGCGTGCGTCCCGTGCGCAATTTTCACCAAGTGGCCTTGGGGTCATCTGGTTACAAGTCCCGCCGTTGCACGGCATCACACCCGCCGCGCCCCACACCCCTTCAGGAAATGACTTCGGGAATGAGCTCCAAGGACTTCGCATTGCCCCTCAACCCCGTAGTGACGCACGGACTGCGTCGCAGGGAGTTCCTCGCCTTCACCACGGGAGCCCTGGCGGCCAGCACGCTCTCCGGCTGCATGCCTCGCGCGACCGGCGGGACCTCCGCGCAACAGGGCGGCACCTTGGACGCGGCGGCCTACCACGCCTCCCGGCGCTACCTCGACAGTCGCTTCGGGCGAATCGCCTACGTCGAGCGCGGCACGGGTGAGGCCGCGCTGTTCCTTCATGGCTTCCCGCTGAACAGCTTCCAGTGGCGCGGCGCCATCGAGCGGCTGTCGCCGTACCGGCGCTGTGTCGCCCCTGATTTCATGGGGCTTGGGTACACCGAGGTCGCGGAGGGTCAGAGCTACGTGCCCGAGGCCCAGGTGGACATGCTCGTCGAGTTGCTCGACAGGCTCGCCATCAAGTCGGTCGACGTCATCGCCAACGACAGTGGAGGCGCCATCGCGCAGCTCCTCGTCACCCGGCATCCGGAGCGCGTGCGGACGCTGCTGCTGACGAACTGCGATGTGGAGAGTGAGTGCCCGCCCGCCGCGGTGCTGCCCGTCATCGAGATGGCACGCAAGGGCGAGTACGTGGATGCGTGGCTTGCGCCGTGGCTCGCGGACAAGGCGCTCGCGCGCTCGGAGAAGGGCTTCGGGGGCATGTGCTACTCGAATTCCTCCCAGCCCACGGACGAGGCCATCGAGTACTACTTCGCGCCCCTCGTGCGTTCGCCACGCGGCAAGGCGCAGGCGCATGCGTACACACTCGGGTTGGAGGCTAATGCACTGGCGGGCATCGGGCCGGCGCTCCAGAAGTGCACCGTGCCCACGCGCATCCTCTGGGGAACGGGCGACACCATCTTCTCACAGTCGAGCGCCGACTACCTGGACCAGACGTTCGGCGCCTCGCGAGGTGTGCGGCGCGTGCCCGGCGCGAAGCTCTTCTTCCCCGAGGAGTACCCGGACCTCATCGCCGAGGAGGCGCGTCGCCTCTGGGGCGTGGGCTGACGCGACACGCGAGAGCCCGGCGCGGATGAACGCCGGGCTGCCGCGGTGCGCTTCACTTCACCTGGAAGCGAGCCTCGGAGGGGCTCGCGCCACCCGAGCGCTGCACGCCGCGCCCCGGGTTGGCCGCCAGGTGCTCCAGCACCTTGAACACCGTCTCCACCTCGTCGGGCTGGCCGATGTCGTTGGCGAGCTGCTCGGCCGAACGCGCCGATGCACGCGCATCCAGCAGGCGCGCCGTGAGCTTCTTCTGCAGCTCCAGCACGCTCGTCGCCGCCTTCTTGCCCGCCTCCACGCCCGGCTGGTGGTACGCGTTGATGTGCACCAGGCTCGCGTACAGACCCACCGCGCGCTCGTAGAGGGCAATCAGCGCGCCCACCGTGCGCGCGCTCACGTCCGGAACCGTGAGGGTGATGGACTCGCGGCCCTTCTCGAACAGCGCGCGGCGCGTGCCCAGCATGAAGCCCAGCAGGTAGTCCCCGCTGGTGATGCCGCGCTCCACTTCCATCGACTCGCCGTCGCGGTCCTTCAGCACCTCGATGAAGGTGGCGAAGAAGTTCGGCACACCCTCGCGCAACTGCTGCACATACGCGTGCTGGTCCGTGGAGCCCTTGTTCCCGTAGACGGCGATGCCCTGGTTCACCACCTTGCCGTCCAGGTCCTTCTCCTTGCCCAGCGACTCCATGACGAGCTGCTGGAGGTATCGCGACATCAGGAGCAGGCGGTCCTTGTACGGCAGGATGACCATGTCCTTCAGGCCCTTGCCGTCGCCCGCGTGGAACCACATCAGCGCCAGCAGCGCCGCCGGGTTCTTCACCGCGTCACGCTGCCGCGTCGCCACGTCCATCTCCCGGGCGCCCGCCAGCATCGTGTCGATGTCCAGGCCCTGGAGCCGCGCGGGCAGCAGGCCCACCGCCGACATCACCGACGTGCGTCCGCCAACCCAGTCCCACATCGGGAAGGTGCGCAGCCAACCCTGCTTCTTCGCGTGCACGTCCAGCTCGCTGCCCGCGCCCGTGACAGCCACTGCGTGCTTGCTGAAGGTGAGCCCCTGCTCCACATAGGCGCGCTCGGCCTCCAGCATGCCGTTGCGCGTCTCCTTCGTGCCGCCGGACTTGCTGATGACCACCGTCAGCGTCTCGGCCAACTGGGCGCCGAGCTGTCCCAGCACCCGGTCCATCCCATCCGGGTCCGTGTTGTCGAAGAAGGACACCCGCAGCTTGTCGTCCCGCGACGTCAGCGCGTCCGCCACCAACTGCGGCCCGAGCGCCGAGCCGCCGATACCCACCAACAGCAGATGCGTGAAGCGCTGCGCCTTCTGTGGCTTCAGCTTCCCGTCATGCACGTCGCGCGCGAAGGCGTGGACGGCGGCCATCGTGTCGGTGACGTCCTTGGAGAGCGCGGGCTCCGGGGCCAGCTCGGGGGCGCGCAGCCAGTAGTGGCCCACGCGGCGGTTCTCATCCGGGTTCGCGATGGCGCCCTTCTCCAGCGCCTCCATCTGGGTGAACGCTTCCTCCAGGCGCGGACGCATCCGCTCCAGGAAGTCCGCGGCGAAGCCCATGCGCGAGACGTCGAGGGAGAACCCCAGCGACGGGACGACGCTCAGATACCGCTGGTACCGCTCCCACAGCTCACGCTCGGTCATGACTCGTCCTCCTCCTGGGGGTGCTCGCGCGAAAAAAGTGCCGGCTGGCTTAGCGCCTCCGCTCGCGTGAGGGAAGCCGAACACGCGCGCGACGCGAGGACTCGACACCCAGGGAGGGCGCAGTGCTCAACACCCCCCACTCCCCAGGGAGTCAGGGTCACCCCTGGAGGGGCTTCACCTCAGGCGGAGGGGCGCACCGGCTCCGTCGCCGGAGGACTGCCGGGCGGCGCGCTTCGCTCATCCGGCTTCCACGCGGGATTGCGGAAGACGTAGCTCAGTCGCTGCTTCAATGAGCCCGGCTTCATCGCATCCCTGGCGATGGCGAAGAACTCGTGGAACGCGATGCGCAGCGGGTTGTACGTCTGCAGGTTCTTCGTCAGGCCGTAGACGGGCTTCTCACCCTCGGGTTCGAAGGTGCCGAACATCCGGTCCCAGATGATGAGGATGCCCGCGTAGTTCTTGTCGAGGTAGCGCGGGTTGGACGCGTGGTGCACGCGGTGGTGCGACGGCGTGTTGAGCACCCACTCCAGCGGACGCGGCAGCCGGTGGATGGCCTCGGTGTGAATCCAGTACTGGTACAGCAGGCTCACCGACTGCTGGACGACAATCATCACCGGGGAGAAGCCGAGCAGCGCCAGCGGCGCCCAGAACACCCAGCCCGTGGGGTTGGTCCACGTCTGCCGCAGCGCCGTGGTCAGGTTGTAGTGCTGACTGGAGTGATGCACCACGTGCGATGCCCAGAAGAAGCGGCTCTCGTGGTGGACGCGATGGAACCAGTAGTAGCAGAGGTCCTCCGCGAAGAAGAGCAGCACCCAGGCCAGGATGCCGGTGCCCACGCGCAGCGGCGTCAGGTTGTAGAGCGCCAGGTAGCCGGCGAAGGCGATGCCCTTCCAGACCACATTGATGAACACGTTGCCCAGGCCCATGGAGAGGCTGGCGGCCGAGTCCTTCAGGGTGTGTCCCGCCACCTCGCGGCCTTCGTCACGGAGCTTCTTTACCCACAGCGCCTCGGCCACCACCGTCAGGATGAAGACGGGGATGGCGGGAGTGATGAGGTCGGGAATGTGTACGGCGTCCATGGGACACCTCCATCGTGATGCTCAGGAGCGGTGGCGTTGGCGCGGTCGACGTGTCGAAGGTGGAGAGAAAGCACTGCGCATGAAGCGGGTGAGGGCATCGAGCATGCGGCGGTGGGCCGGGTCATCCGGACGCGCGCTTCCCCCGACGGCCGCGCCCTGCACGGCGTCCAGCGCCAGCTCCACCACGGAGTCGAACTCCGGGTAGGCGGTCGCCGCCTCGGGGAACAGCTCGCGCGCCACCCGGTGCAGGTTCTCCCGGTGTGGCCCATCCACCGCGGCCAGCGCCACCTGGAGCGCCGTGTCCGTGCGCGCGGCCACATACAACTCGATGGCCGCTTGAAGCTCCGGCCGTTGGTACGCGGCCCACAACATGTCCACGGCGGAGGCGATGCGGTCCTTGCTCGACGGCCGCGCGCCGACACCGGCCAGGTAGTCCTGGATGATTCGCGGGAAGAGGTGCTCCACCGCCGCGGCGAGCAGCTCCTCCTTCGTATCGAAGTGCGTGAAGAGCGCGCCCTGGGACACGCCCGCTCGCTTCGCGACCTCCACCGTCGTCAGGCGCGCGTGCCCCGCGTCCACCAACGTGTCGATGGTGGCGTCCAGCAGCTTGCGGCGCGTCGTCTCGCGGCGCTCCTGCTGCGTGCGGCGGGGAGGGCGGGGTGGCCCTTCAGTAGGGGATGCGCTCTTCACGGCCATCTGCCGAAAGCATAACTCCGATGTTAATGAGTGACCAGTCACTATGTCGCGGCTGCTGGTGAGGGAGGGTGATCCACGGTGCCACCCATGGTGGCGCAGGTGAGACACGAGGGCGCCGTCGTCCGCGCGAGGCTCGCCTGGGCATTTTCGCGGCGCCTCGTCGAGCAGGCGAGGAGACAGGTGCCCGCCCGCTGGAGGCGGACTCGTCACTCGACGTCGAGGGCGTCAGGCCCCACGGACGAGCGAGCGGGCCATGGGGTCCCTGGTGATAGGCCGCGCGGGCGCGAGATAATTGGTCCAGGAAATACCCCTGCCACTTGTCTCCGTTGTCCGCCGGCCCGATATGAACCTTTCCTCCGCTCTCCTTGTCGGCTCCCTCCTGGCCACGGCGCCAGCGGTTACCAACTCGATTGCCTCCCCTGTGGGCGACATGCCCGAGGTCGGCGTTCCGTTCGCGTGTGGGCGCATCCACACGGTGAGCCAGGGACACGACACAGGCAGTCACCAACACAACGACACGTTTGCGTGGGACTTCCGGATGCCGGAAGGCACGCCCATCGTCGCCGCGCGTGAAGGTGTGGTGCGGCTGGCTCGCGGCGACAGCACGAAGGGCGGGTGCGACGAGAAGTTCGCGCCCTACGCCAACTACGTCGTCCTCTCACATGGGGACGGGCTGGAGACGCAGTACCTGCACTTCAGTGCCGTGGTGGTGAAGCCCGGCGAGAGTGTGAAGGAGGGGCAGCTCATCGGCTTCTCCGGCTCCACCGGCTGGGCGTGTGGCGCGCACCTGCACTTCAAGGTGGCGCGTGAGGTGGGCAAGGGTTGGAACAATCCGTCCGTGCCCGCGCGCATCGCTGGCTATGGAGACCCGGTGCGCGAGACGCGCGTGGCCGCGCCCATCTGCCGAGAGTCCGGTCGCGACACGCTCATGGCCGCGACGGAGGGCTCGCACACGCCGGGTCAGCCGGTGGTGTCCATGTCACCGGAGCGCCAGGATGCGCCGCGCGGCCTCCCGCCCGGGGCGAAGGCCATCATCGACGGCCTCTCCCAGCCGCCCGCCCAGGGTGGCCAGGGCCTCGACGAAGCGCGTGCGCCCGCCGGCGCCCGCACGGCGAGCGGCCCCAGCGAGACTCGCTGAGGCCAGCATCGCGCCTGCTCCGGCGAGCAGCGCGAAGAGGGCTCCCGCGTTGACGAAGTAGTCGAGCGGCAACAGGGGGCCCTCCACGTAGGCACGCACCACGCGGTAGCCCACGTGTCCCAGCAGCACGAGCAGCGGCAGGTTGATGAGCGGCAGCACCAGCCAGCGCGCGGTGCGCCACCAGCCCGCCACCGCTTCCGCCACGCCCGTCGTCGCCGTGTAGCGCCACGCGGCGGCCCGAGCCGCGCGCACCTCCTCCAGCATCGCGTCCACATCCGGCACGCCGAGCACCGACGGCTCCAGGCCTCCGGCTCGCGCCACGCTGCGCGCCTCGGCCAGCGCGGTGCGCGCCGCGGACTCCACGCCGAAGTCGTCGTCGAAGGGCTCAATCACCGCGCTTTCCGCGGCCCGCGCGCGTGTGTGTCCGCGCACCGCGTCCACCACCGTGGAGGCCGCCGCCACCGCGAGTCCCGCGGGAAGGCTGCGTCGGCTCACCAGCGCCGCCGCGCCCAGGCCGCTCGCGCCCCACAGGGACAGGCGCAGGCCCCACGCCGCCGGGCCCCAGAAGCGGCCTCCCGCCTGTCGTCGCACTTCCGCCGCCAGGTGTCCGTGGGCCAGGCGCAGTCGCGCGTCGAAGTCCTCGCGCAGTCCGTCGGAGGCTTTAGCCAGTCCAGAGTCCAGCGCGGCGCGAGTCCGAGCGAGCAGTGCATCTGTCTCGTCGAGCGCGGCCTTCACGCGGGTGGACACTTCCTCCAAGGCGCCCATCGCGTTGCCACGTCGCACGCGCGCGGCGATGGCCTGGGTGGCGAGTCCGCGCAGGTGGAAGAGCAGCGGGCCGAACTCGCCGGACACGTCGCGGCCTTCCTTGGCGGCCAGCGCGCTGATGGCGAAGACAGGGACGTCTTGAGGGGGAAGGCCGAACTGCTCGGCGGCGACGCGGCGCACCTGTGCCTTGAGCGTGTCGCGAGACTCGGGTGACAGCTCGTCCGCGAAGTTGAGGATGAAGACGAGCGCGCGGCGGCGAGCGAACTCCGCGAGGAACTCCACCTGCGTGGCCTCCGCGACGCTGCCCCGGTGCATGACGACGAGCGCCACGTCCGCGCGCTCCAGCGCGGCGCGAGCCACGTCGCGATGCGTGGTGGCCACGCTGTTGAGGTCAGGGGTGTCGATGAACACCTGTCCGCCCCAGAGGGCCTGGGGGCCGGGCACGTACCGCGCCACGCGAGCGCCCGTCTGGGCCAGGGTGTCCGCCGCGGCGCCTTCCGGGGCGAAGACGGTGGCGGCGGTGCTGGTGGGGCGGTCCACGCCCTCGCGGGAGAGGGGTTGTCCGGCCAGGGCGTTGAGGAGGGTGGACTTTCCCGCGCCAGTGGCGCCCACGAGCGCGACGGCGAGCGGAGCGTCCCTGCTCGCGACGCCGCGCGCGTAGTCGTCCACGAGGCGCTCCAACCGCGCCGCATGCGGCTGGAGCGGTGGCAGTTCCAGGGCGGTCTTCAAGAGGGACCGCAAGGCTTCGGGTTCGGGCAGGCTCGTCTCGTCCACGTGAGGGGCAGCCTGTCCTGGCGTCGTGCGGAGGGCCAGCGCGAATGTGACGAGGCGTGCGCCAGCGTTCAATGGTGGGACGTGGTGTGGCGGTGATGCGTGGGGGAGGGGTAGAAGCGGAGGGGTCATGGAACTCTTCCTCATGTCGCCCCCGGGGCGAGGCTGGGCGTTGCGAGGGCGGAACAACTTCCGCAGTCGCGAGGCGGGGCAGGTGGATGCGCGCAAGGCCCGGCGTGAGTGGCTGGAGCTGGCGCGGGCCATCGAGGCGCGGGGCGGCACGGTGGTGGCGCTGTCGTCGCCGTCGGAGCTGCTGACGGGCATGCCGTACGCGGCGGAGTGCGGCCAGGTGGTCGCGCGCGAGGGCGCGGCGCCGGGGTTCGTGTTGCCTCGGATGATGAGCGCGCACCGTCAGGCGGAGAAGGAACACTGGGCTTCATTGGCGCGGCGCATGGGGTTCGAGGTGGTGGAGCCGGGCGAGGGCATCTGGGAGGCCCATGGCGACGTGGCGCACTTCGACGGGGCCACGTTGTTGTTCTGGGGTGGGCGCACGACGCTGGAGGGGTTGGAGGCCGCGTCGCGCTGGATTCCGGGCGAGGTGGTGCGGGTTCGGGTTCGTGAGCCCGCGTTTCACGGCAACATGGCCTTGCTGCCGTTGCCCGCCGTGGACCGGATGCTGGTGTGTCCGGACGTCATCGCCGCCGAGTCGTATGCGCTGCTGCGCGAGCGCTTCGGTGAGCAGCGGTTGCTCACGGTGACGGAGGACGAGATTCGTCGCTATGCCACCAATGGGTTGCCGGTGGGGAGGGACTTGCTTGCGCCGTCCGTGGTGCCGGAGGCGGTGAAGGCGCGGGTGGAGGCGTTGGGGATGGGTGTGGTGTCGCTCGACATGAGCGAGCTGTGTGAGAAGGGCGGAGGTTCCTCGCGTTGTCTCGTGTCGCGGGCGTGGGTGGACGACGGCGCGGTGAGGATTCCGGACGAGGCGAGACTGTCAGCCGTGGCGAAGGACATCGAAGCCGATGCGTGACACCGAAGCACTGGCGAGGCAGGCCGAGGCATTCTTCTCCGAGCATCCGGGTGTGTCGCTCATGGCACTGGGCGCGGGTGAACACGCGGAGTCGATGGACCTGTCCCCCTTGGGGTTGCCGGCGACGTATCTGCCCGCTGAGCGCAATCTAGAGCTGGCGACGCAGTATCTGGCGTTGAACCAGTTCGCCTTTGGCGGGATTGGGGTGCCGCGTTGGGTGTTGTCGGATCTGTATCTGATGCCGGGAGCGATTGGATTGCTGCGCTGTCCCGCGCGGATGTTGAAGCCGGAGCTGCGCGCGCACCTGGGGCTCGCGGATGAGGAGCCGGCCATCGGCGCGGCGTACTACGCGGCGCCGTCGATGACGCCGGGGCTGTTCATCGGCGTGTCGTTGTTGAGCTTCCTGCCGGGGACGGGGGCGGGGGCCTGGGTGAAGACGCTGACGTTGCGCATGCTGCGTGCGACTCGGCTGCGTGGCGTGGCTCAGTGGGACAATCCGAGTGTGCGCGTCCACGCGCGTCTGGGTCCCTTGCGGTTGGTGGGCCGTGTTCCCGGAGGACACGAGTACGGCGAGCGGACGTTCGTGTACGAGACGGACGTGTCCGACGGCGCGCGCGTGGCGGAGGCGATGGAGCGTCGACTGTCGTTGGAGCCCACGCGGCGCATCGCCGTCACGGACCTGCCGGCACTGAGCGCACTGCTGGACCGCGCGGAAGCGGGAGAGGCGCTGTACCTCGTCCCGCCGGGAGTCCAGGACGGCCACGTGTTGGTGCGAGAGGGCTAATTCGTGACCGACGAATGTGTCTGGCATCCGATGGATGCACGTACGGACTGACGCCCGCGGACATCGGCCTGCGATTCGAGGGACTCCAGTCGCAGGTATGTCTGCCACGAGAGAGGCAATGTCTGCTCATGTCAGCCCGTGGTGTTGTACTTCGAGCGCCCCGGTCCTGTCCTTCGTTTGGGGCTTTTACTTGTGGACGAGTATGTAGTTCGCCTTCCCGGGTTGCCAGATGCCATCGCCAGTGCTCACTCCGCGGTACTTGAACCGAGCTATGACCCGCCAGGTGTATTGGTTGATCTGAAAGGCGCTGCACTCCACCTTGAGAAGGGCATTGTCAGATTCGAAGCCGGGCTCCTCGAATCCCATGTCGTTGGGAGAGACATGCAAGACCCAGTCGTTGACCGTGCCGCTGGGGACAGTGATGTAAGCTTCGTGGTTGACAATCCCGCCTTGCGCGTTTTGTGCCAGGCCTTCGCCTGCATACAGGCATACCGCCATGGCGAAAAACGCAAGGAATGACAGCCGAGAGCTTCGGGGCATGGAACCTCCAGGAGGGTCGGAGCGGGAGCTAAGGCTGCTCGCGCCAGACGTCACTCCCATAAAGCAGACCGGCTTTCAATGGGATGCTGTCTGAGATGCGTTCTGTTGCTGTTGCTTTTCACGGCGACAGGAATTGTTGGGCTGGACGGCGCGCCGATGCGAGGCCTGCGGTGAGCGTCAAGGTAGATGTCGCGTGAAAGGGGCGGCCGATGCCCTTCATCTCCCAACTCCAGACTTGGGTTCAGCCCGGTGGCGGTGTGCTCGCCCTGGGCGTGGGCTGCGCCAAGTGCACGGCCCTCGGCGCAGCATGTTCTTCGAGTGGGATGATGATGTCTAGGGCGACGGCGCGGCGGGAGCGTCCATGTCTTCCTGCAGCGCACGCCGCAGCGCATTCGCGCCATCCGAAAGGATGGGCTCTCCGTGCGCGAAGCAGACGATGTCTATGACGGCCAGGTGGTCCAGGATGCGCTGGACGCTCTGCCGGGTGCGAAGGGGCTCGTCCTGGTACTCGCTGGGGATGAACTCCGGCGTGCCGTTGCCCTCGTGGGTCAACAGGTCGGAGATGAAGGCGATGCCTCGCGGATGCTTCTGCATCCACAGCGTGTACATGGCCACCGCGGGACCGGGCGTGTGGAACGGGAGCAGTCCCCCCGGAAGCGTGTCGCCCGCCACGTAGATGAAGTCGGGCTTGTCCTCCAACCCGTATGCATTCTCCGGAGCCCACACCGGAGCGCCGAACGCCTTGCGGAAGCGCCACGCCGAACGCTGGTGATTCCCCGCCGTCAACAGGATGGCGGAGATGTCACCCAGTCCCCGCAGCACCGCTTCGTCGATGGGCAGCGGGTCGATGAGGATGACCGCCCCATCGTCATCCACCACCGCGTAGGCATCGCTGCGCGTGCCGCCGATGCGGTTGTCATTCAAGGTCCAGTGGTGGATGCCAGGCGCCACCTCGACCAGTCGCTTTGCCTTCCCCTTCGGCTCGCTCATGCCGTGAAAGCTAGGCACCCCGCTCCGATGTCCAGGGCCTCCCACGAGATGCCGCGCTTGCTCGCTCGGCACCCCGGCCCCGGAGCGGCCACCGCCTCCGTGCCAAGGGGCGGCCAACTCCACCCGCCGACTCCATGCTTCAGCCATGGTGGGTTCACACACGCACGGACGTGTCGCCGCCCGGGGGCGGCTCACGCGTCCGCCACCGCTGCTGCTCTACGACGCCGACTGCGGCTTCTGTCGCCGCTGGGTGGCGCGCTGGGCATGGCGCACCGAAGGCCGCGTCCGTTTCCTCCCAGGCCGTAGTTGGCTCCTCCTGCTGCTCGGCATTCCGCGACGGAACATGCGTCGCGCCACGCAGCTCGTGGAGCCTTCGGGCCGCGTGTCGCAAGGCGCGGAGGCGGTCTTCCGCGCGCTTACCCGGTCGCCCCGCTGGCTGACGCGCGGCATGGCGAGAGTGGGGCTGCTGCCCGGGGTGCTGGGCCTGTCCCAGGTCGCTTACGGCGTCATCGCTCGAAATCGCCGCGCGGCATCACGGGTGGACCGCTGGCTCTTCGGGCGCACCGTGGCACCGCGTGACCTCCGCCAGGTGCGCTGGCTCTTCCTCCGGTTGATGGGAGGCACGTTCCTCATCGCCTTCACGTCCTTGCGAGGACAGGTATTGGGTTTGTTCGGCTCGCGAGGCATCCGTCCCGTGAAGGCCCTGGTCAGCGAAGAACGGCGACAGGCCGAGCCCGCGCGCGAGCGCTGGCGACGACTGCCCACGGTGTTCTGGTTCGGCGCTTCCGACGCGGCGCTGGTGCGGGGCTGCACGCTGGGTCAGCTCCTCTCCCTCGCGGTCCTCTTCAACGTCGCGCCCCGCAGCGCGCTGGCCCTGTTGTGGGGCCTGTATCTCTCCTATGCGGCGGTGGGCCGGGAGTTCCTCTCGTTCCAGTGGGACGTCCTGTTGCTGGAGATGGGCCTGCTCTCCGCGCTCACCGCTCCGCCAGGATTGCGCCCGGGTCTGGGCCGTGCGTCGCCCGGTGCATTGGACGTGTTCCTCTTCCGACTGCTCGTGTTCCGCCTCTACTTCGGCTCGGGTGTCAGCAAGTGGCAGTCGGGGGACAGGACGTGGCGCGAGCTGACGGCCTGTCGGCACTACTACGAGACGGCGCCCCTGCCCACGCGCGGCGGCTGGTACGCACACCACCTGCCCGAGCCATTCCAGAAGGCTTCGACAGCGATGGTGCTCGCGCTCGAAGCCGGTGTGCCGCTCCTCGTCTTCACACCCCGTCGACCCAGGCAGCTCGCCTTCGGAGCCTTCTCCGCGTTGCAGGCCGCCATCGCCGCCACGGGCAACTACGGTTTCTTCAATCTCCAGTCCCTGGCGTTGGGAGTGTGGCTGCTCGATGACGCCGCCCTGCGACGAATGCTCCCGTTCCTTCCCGAGGGCCCACCTCCGGCGCGCTCGCGGACGCACTGGAGTGGAGTCCTGCTCACGCCGCTCCTCCTGCTCGGCGCCGCCGACATCCTCCTGCGCTTCGAGCGAGGTGCACGACTCCCGGAGCAAGTGCTCCGTCCCCTGACGTGGCTGCACGGCTGCGCGCGCCCGCTGCGCTCCGTGAATCGCTATGGCCTGTTCAGCGTGATGACCGTGGAGCGACCGGAAATCGTCGTCGAAGGGTCCAACGACGGCGAGCACTGGGAGCCCTATCGCTTCCGCTACAAGGTGGGCGACGTCGACCAGCCGCCGAGGCAGGTGGCCCCGCACCAACCCCGCCTCGACTGGCAGATGTGGTTCGCCGCGCTCTCCTCGCCGCCGAGCTGGTTCATCGCCTTCCTGGCTCGACTACTGGAAGGCGCTCCCGAGGTGCTGGGATTGCTCGAGCGCAATCCCTTCCCGGACGCGCCGCCCCGGCAGGTTCGCGCGGTGCTCCATGACTACCGGATGACAGGAGCGGAGGAGCGTCGGCGCACGGGAGCGTGGTGGACGCGAGAGCGACGGGGCCTCTACGTCCAGCCACTGGCCCTGGCGCCTGGGCCTCGTCCCACGGGCAGCATGCCGCGCCTGAGGTGGCTCGCGCCGGGGGTGTAAACGACACCCTGTGTCAGATGTTCCGCAAGGGCGGGTAGGGAACTGGCGGGAGCCCGGGGCCACTGACTACGGTGCGAGGGAGATGATGTCCGCCCGCGGCTCGGTTCCTCTCGTCTTTGGCCGCTATGCGGTGCTGAGTCGGCTCGCCGTGGGAGGCATGGGCGAAATCTTCCTGGCGCGACAGGTGGGCGTCAGCGGCTTCGAGCGGGCTGTCATCCTCAAGAACCTGTTGCCCGACTTGCTGGAGCAGGAAGGTTCGCTGGAGATGTTCCTCGACGAGGCGCGGGTGGCGGGGCGCCTCAACCATCCCAACGTCGTCTCCGTGTTCGAGGTCGGCGAGTGGGAGGGCACCTTCTACATCGCCATGGAGTACATCGAAGGAGAGAACCTGGGGCGGCTGGCGCGCGCGGCGTCGCGCTCGGGTGCCGCGCTGAGCCCCGCGGTGTGCGCGGAAATCATCCGTGATGCCGCGCTCGGATTGGACCATGCGCACCAGGCCGTGGACGTCCAGGGCGTGCCGCTGGACCTGGTCCACCGCGACATCAGTCCGCAGAACATCATGGTGCGGCTGGATGGCGTGACGAAGGTGGTGGACTTCGGCGTGGCCAAGGCGAGCAATCGCTCCACCCGAACGCGCACCGGCATCCTCAAGGGCAAGCTGCGGTACATGTCACCCGAGCAGGTGCGCAACCAGCCGCTCGACGGACGCAGTGACCAGTACGCGCTGGGCGTGGTGCTGTGGGAGTTGGTGACGCACCGCCCGTTGGTGGAGACGGACAATCCCGCGGAGGCGATGCGGCGCATCGCCCTGACTCCCGCGCTCAAGCCGTCGATGCTCGTCGATGGTGTCTCTCCTCTCCTGGAGAACATCATCCTGCGCATGCTGGCCAAGCCGCGTGAACAGCGCTTCGAGCGCTGCGCCGACGTCGCACGCGCGCTCCAGCAGTACCTGGACGAGAGCCCTCGAAAGCCCGAGGACGGCGTCTCCGCGACGACCGAGCGACTGGTGGGTGAGGTGGTCCGCGCGAGGATGCGCGAGTCGGCCGTGGGCCTGGGCAGCCTCTTGCCGCGTGCGACAGGCTCCAGTGTGACCTGTCCCCGGTGCGGCCAGTCCACCGGTGGCACCAGTCGCTTCTGTCCTCACTGCGGCAGTGCGCTCAACCCGGCCTCTGAGCCCCAGACGCGCAGCGGGCTCTCCGGGATGGCGCCTGCCTCGGAGGTGTCCGAGGTCACCTCCGGACACCTCATCGACCCGGAGGCTCCCCCGACGGAGCCGCACGTCCCGGCCGCCACCACGGCGACACTGCAGGCCCAGGCGCTCGACGCTGCTTCCCCAGCGGCCACGGTGAGGATGCGGGGGCGAGAGGCGGGCGCGCTCCGGCGCAAGCTCGTCATCGTCACGGTGGAGGTGGAGGGCGCGGAGGCGCTGCGGCGAGCGCTGGGGCCTGAGGAGGGAATGGAGGCGGTGGGCCACCTGCTGGACCTCGTCGCCTCCATCGCCGAGCGACACGAAGCCGAAGTGGTGCAGCTCACCGAGTCTCGTTGGAGCCTCGCCTTCGGGCTGCCGGTGTCGCGTCGAGACGACCCGCTGCGCGCGGTGCGCTGTGGGCTGGAGCTGCTGCGCGCGGTGGAGACACTGGGGCTGTCGCCCGCACCCGTGTCGAGGGCGGGCCTGGAGTTCGACGCGGTCCTGGTGAGCGGGGGTGGCGGGCGCGTGCCCTGGCGGGTGACGGGCGCGGGGCTGGAGCGGTCCGCCGCGTTGGCTCAGGCCGCGTCACCGGGCGAGGTGCTGGCGGGAGCGGCGGCGAAGGTGCTGCTGGAGGAAGCAGTGCGCTTCGGCGCGGAGCGAGCGGTGTCGTCGGGCGCGGCGTGGCGCGTGGAGGGGCTGGGCGGCGTGGTTCGCGGAGTGCCCTTCGTGGGACGCGCGGATGCGCTGGTCGCGGCGCGGGCCGTGGTGGAGTCGGTGCGCGCGGGGCAGGGTGGCGTCAGGCTCTTCGCGGGCGCCGCGGGCGTGGGAAAGAGCCGACTGCTGGAGGCCGTGGCAGAGAGCGCCTCCCAAGTGGCCTCACTGCTCGTGGTGCGGACCAGCGCGGAGGACCTGCGCGGCGCGGGGGCGATGGGTTTGATGCGCTCGGTGCTCACGGGACTGGCGCGCGCGCTGGGCCCGGTGCCGGACGGCGCTCCGCTTCAGCCGCTCGGCGCGCTGGGGCTCTCCTCGCAAGAAGTCGCGGCGCTGTGGCGGCGGTTGTCTCATGGCGGGCCGTCGGGACAACTCCAGGCCGGCGACGCGACGGTGACGGAGACGCTGCTGCGCGCCGCGCGTCCCGGTGGCGTGCTGCTGCTCGTGGATGATGTGCACCACGCGGACGTGGCCTCGCTGGAGTTGCTGGTGTCGCTGCTGAGCACCCCTGGCTCGCGGGTGGGTCTGGTCGCGACGACAGTGCCGGACGTGCTGCCCGTCGCGCTCGCCCCGCTGCCGCTCTCCGTGCTGGAGGGAATGCCCCGGCCGGAGCTGCGGGCCCTGCTGGGCGCGGCCTTTGGGGCGCTTCCGAGCGCGGAGGTGGAGAAGCTCGTCGTCGAGCGTGCCCACGGCAATCCCTCCTTCGCGCTGGAGTTGATGCGGGCCCTGGTCGAGCGTGGCGCCGTGCAGCGTCTGGGGGGCTCCTGGCAGGCGACAGCGCCTCTGGGGGAAGCGGCGCTGCCCGACAGCCTTGGCCTCGCGCTGGGGGCCCGTCTGGACTTGCTGCCGCCGCAGCTCCAGCGCTTCCTCACGCGTGCCGCCGTCGAGGGCTCCGTCTTCTCTTCGGCGCTGGTGCGCGCGTCTCTCCCGGCCGAGGACGCTGTCGAGGATGCGGCGGAGCTGCTCGTCGCGGATGGCTGGCTCGTGGAGGTGGCGGAGCGGCCGGGGTGTCTGCGCTTCATGCAGGAGCTTTCGCGTCAGGTGTTGTTGGAGCGGTTGCCGGCAAGCGCGCTGCGTCGCTCGCATCAGGAGCTGGCGGAAGTGCTGGCACAGGATGCCTTCGCAGCCGAGCCCGCGCGCGAGGTTCGCGTGGCCGACCACCTGCTCGCCGCAGCCGCACCTGGCGCCGCCGCGGCCTGCGAGCGCGCCGGTGAGCGACTTTCCGCGCGAGGCGAGTGGCGCGCGGCCTCCGACTACTTCCGCCGCGCGATGGGAGACGCCCCAGGAGCCACGCCCGCCGCGCGACTATGGCAGCTCGGCATGCTGACGCGAGCGTGCACCTGTCTGACGCAGGTGGACCCCACGGCCGTGGAGCCGCTCGCCGCGCCCTGGCTGGAGAAGCTGCCCGATACCGAGTCGCCCGCGGCTCGCGCGGAGGTGGTGCGCCGTGTCGCTTCCGCGGACCTGAAGCTCGGCCGCGTCGCCGCCGCCGAGGCGCGCCTGCTAGGCATTCGCACCGCCGCCGCATCGGACCCGGAAGTCCTTGCGTGGGTGCTGGGCGAACAGGCCCGCGCCCGCGAGGCCCGGGGCGATATCGCTGGAGCTGTGGACTTGCTGACACAGTCCTTCCAGCGCATGGGCGGTCGTCCCGCTCGTGCGTCGGACTTCTACTGGGAGCACCTCAACCTGCTGGGTCGCCTCCAGCTCCGGCTCCAACAGACGGAGAAGGCCCGCGCCAGCTTCACCCACGCGTCCGAGCAGGCTCGCGCCACGGGCCATGTCGTGGGCCAGGCACGCGCCCTCTCGAACCTCGCGGGTCTGCGCGTCCTCGCTGGTGAGCACGCGGCGGCGCTCGCCGAACTGGAGCGAGCGCTCGTTCTGGCCGAGCAGGGGGGCGATGCGCAGGAGGCCGCGCGCATCCACTACAACGTGGGGCGTCTGCTCGGTGCGGGGGGCAGGGCAGACGAGGCGCGTGAGCGATTGGAGCGGGCCCGGGAGCGCGCCCGACTCGCTGGGTGGCGCGAGGGAGAAGCCCTGGCAACCCAGGCCCTGGGGGCGCTGGGCGCCCACGCGCCTCGTTCTTGAAAGACAACCTTCATTTGGTGGTGCTTGGATTCTGGCTTTAGTGTCGTGGAGGGACTCCAATGAATTGCCAGCCATGCCCACTCCCGCTTCCAGAGGTCAGACAATAGCCCCAGGCGCCGTGGGATTGCCCGCGCTCTCGCCGGGGGACGCCGCGACGGAGGTGGGCCACGCGCTGAACAAGGTGCTGGGCGCCTATCGCTTCTACGCGGAGGGGCATGCCGCGCTGGTGGAGGTCCAACAGCGATTGAGCGAAGCGGTGCGGCGCTACCACGAGGTGACGAGCGAGGCGGTGGTGCTGCACGTTCGCTCCTCGGCGCTGCTCCTGGGAGACGTGGTGCTCGTGGAGTCGGCGTCCGCGAAGGACTCGGTGACGCGGCCCCTCTTCCTGGAAGGTGTACAGGAGGTGCTGCTGCAACCGGGTTTGGATTCGGAGGAGCTGAGCGCCTTCCTGGGGATGTGGCACCGCGCGCTACAGCGCACGCTGCCTCCGGAGTACGACTTCTATACGTGGTTCTGGGAGCGGGGCTTCGAGGACATCGAGCTCGTCGTCGCGGAGGTGCCCGCGTCGGCGGAGACGGGCGAGTCCGCGCAGGCCGAGGCCCAGTTGGCCGAGCGCGAGGAGCAGCTCTTCGCGGAGCTCACGCGGCGCCAGGCCTCGGGCTCCGGCCGCCGTCGGCCCGTGGGACATGACGAGTGGCTGGCGCGACTGGAGGCGGAAGTGCTGGCCCCCGTCAGCGCACAGGACCTGGTGCGCTCTGGAGCGCCGGCCTTCGCGGGCGCGAGCGACATGGAGCTGGCGGAGCTGCGAGCCCTGCTGGAGCGCGAGCGGGGCGGCGAAGGCGTGCACGAGCGGAGCCTGTGGGTGGTGTGGGGCCTGCTCGCGGTGTGTCGCGAGGAGGAGCGCTCGGAGCTCCTGGCGTGGATGGAGGAGCTGCTCTCCGGCCTCGTCTCGAATGGCCGCTGGGCGGAGCTGTCGCAGGTGGTGCAGGGCATGACGCGGGATGCCCGGGCCTCGGGCGCGCGCACGCCGGACCTCTATGCCGTCACTCGGCTGTTCTTCCGGGAGAAGACGCGCTTCGCGCTGGCCCAGGCCACCGCCCAGCCGGGCTTGCTGCTGCGCGTGTTGGAGTTGTTGAGCGCGCTGCCTCGGGATGCGCTCCAGGGCGCCACGGACCTGCTCTTCGAACTGCCCTCGCCCGAGGCCCGTGGGGCCCTGGCGAAGCTGCTCGTGCGCCGGGGCATTTCGCTGAACATCCTGGTGGCGCGGGCCTCGTCCCTGGGCGAGGCGGACCTGGACTGGGTGCAGTTCCTGCGCGAGTCGGGACCGGAGTCGCTGCCGTTGACGGCGGCCCTGCTGGGACATCCCCGACCGGAGGTGCGCGCGGCGCTGCTGTCCCGGCTGAGTCCTCGCGACGTGGAGGCCCAGCGCTCGCCGCTCCTGAAGCTCCTGGCGGACCCCGCGGTGGGAGTGCGTGGCGCGGCGCTCGTGTTGCTGGTGCGCTACGGCGTGGATGCGGCGGTGGGGCCGTTGGTGTCCCGGCTCGATGCGCGGATGGAGCTGCGCGAGCGCATGGCGGTGCTGCGCGCGCTCGCGGACCTGGGAGGCCCCATCGCTGGCGCTGCGCTGCGCTCTTCCTTCGAGCGAGCGCAGGACATCGAGCTGAAGACCCACTGCGCGCGCTGCATCGGCATCCTCGGAGACCCGAGGGCCCGGCCGTTGTTGGAGGCGGTGGCGAACAAGCTCTTCGCGCCGCGCAATCTGAAACAGGCCTGTCGGGAAGCGCTGGCGCAACTGGCCCCGGTGGGCTGAAGCCGACGGACGGACGTCGGGGGACGCGGAGACATGGACACGTCGACGACACGGGAGGACGCGGCACAGGTGGGCCCGAGGCTCATGGGCGTCGTCGTTCGGTGTCTGAACACGGTGTCCCTGCATGACGTGGACAACGCGGGCGTGAAGGAGGCGCTCGAGGAGCTGGGTTCGCTGCTGGACGCGGAGCTGCGGGGACAGAAGTCAGTGGAGCTCCAGTGCGTGGGCGGCATCCCCTTCCTCAACGGCGCGAGGATGAAGCTGGGTGAGGAGCATCTGGAGACGGCCGTCTCGCTGCGGCGCTACCTGGAGCATCTCCAGGTGCAGGAAATCTCCTTCGGCTCGGGCCTGCGTCGCGAACACCTGCGGGCCTTCTTCGTCGCCTTCCAGAAGCACCGGCGCGCGCAGAAGCCGCAGGCCATCCTCCAGGAGAAGCTGGGGCCCATCCGCCTGCGCGACGTGTTGTCGTCCACGAACGTGCTGACCCCGCGTGAGGTGATGCTCCGCTACTACGCGCGGCTCGTCGTCCTCCTCAAGCACGTCATCACCTCGCAGGGGCAGGTGCGCGTCGAGCGCTTCCGCCGCGTGCTGTTGCGCCTGGCCGAGTCCTCCGTGGGCCACGAGTCGCTCCTGGTGGGCCTCACGCGCTTTCGCCGGACAGACGTGGATGGGGGGCAGCACGGAGCGGCGGTGGCGGTGCTGTCGCTGTTGATGGCGCGGCGGATGGGGCTGTCGCGCGCGCAGCAGTTGGACCTGGCCCTCAGCGGGCTGTTCCATGACCTGGGGCGGGGGGCCACCACGCTCGCGCCGGAGCAGGAGTTCGACCGCGCCTCCCATGAGTTGCTGGCGCGGCGGGGCCCGCTGAAGACGGCGCTCCGGCTGTTGCAGCGCCCGTTGGACGCCAGTCGACTGGAGCGTGTCGTGGCCGCGCATGACTGCCTCCAGCCGGCGTGGAGTGGACCGGTGCAGCGGCCGGTGGGGTTGGCGGGGCGGCTGCTCGCGGTGCCCTGTGCCTTCGACCTGCTGACGTTTCCGGCGCCGCCTCATCCTGGGCTGGCACCGGACACGGCGCTGCGGCTCATCACCCACCGGGCGGGCACCCGGTTCGATGCGAGGGTGGTCCGCCTGTTCACCGCGGTGGCCGGCTTCTACCCGGTGGGGACGCTGGTGCGCCTGTCTGGGGGGCAGTTGGGCGTGGTGATGGATGTGCCCACGGATTCGGCGCAGGCGGCCAGACCCCGCGTCCGGGTCATCCAGGGGGCGGGTAAGACGAAGGCGGACTACGTCGTCGACCTCGCGGAGCCCGGGCAGCGGCTCAACATCGTCGCGTCCCTCGATTCCACCGAGAGTGACTTCAACGTCCCCCACTTCCTCTTCTCCTGAGGGGGCGAGTGGATACCGCCTGTCTGGACGAGTGCCTTGCGGACGGCATCGGGCGCGGAGGCTGTGAGAAGAGGGCCTCGCGGTTCACACGTGGGGCGAGGGGCGTGGTTAAAATGGGCACTACTCCCACCCCGCTTCGTTGTCTGTCTCCGCCGCCGTGAAGACGCCGCGTTTCCTATTTCGTTCCGTGCTTGTTCTCGCGCTCGGCCTCTTGGGCGCATGTGGGCCGTCGCCCGAGTCCCTGACCTTCCAGCCGCTGGAGTCGAAGTTCCTGCGCACGCCGGGGCAGAACGTGAAGTTGGACTACACGGTCCTCGATGCCGAGGGTCAGCGCATGTCCGAGCCGAAGCTGCGGTGGACCAGCTCCGCGACGGATGTGGCGCTGGTGCAGGACGGCGTGGTGACGGTGCGCAAGTCCGGCAAGACGGTCATCGGCGTGACGGGGGGCAAGGTGCGTGAGGCCCTGCCGTTGGACCTGATCATCCTGAACTCGTTGGATGTGCGCGCGCCGGGTGCCGACTTCATGGAAGTGGGCCGCGTCATCAAGATGCGCGTGGTGGCGCGCAATGAGCAGGGCGCATCGCTTCCTGATGCCGTGCCGGAGTTCCGTTCGTCGGACGAGTCGGTGGCGCGGGTGGAGGAGGGACAGTTGGTGGCGGTGAAGCCCGGCTCGGCCACGGTGAGCGCGAGCCTGGGGCACCTGGCCCGGCACATCGCCGTCCAGGTGGTGCCCGCGGACTTCGCGCGCCTGGGCCTCAACCTCACCCACCATCAGTTCCAGCGTCCGGGGCAGTCGGTGTTGCTCCTGGCGCGGGCCTTCAATCGCAACGGCGTGGTGCTCGACAGCGTGCCGCTGGAGTGGTTCACGTCGGACGCAGCCGTGGTGTCGGTGTCCCAGGACGGCCGGGTGACGGCGGTGGGGCAGGGGCGCGCGGTGGTCTCCGTTGTCGCCGGTCGCCGCCGCTCCGCCGCGGAGTTCGTCGTTCCCTGACGGTGGTGCGGGGCCCTTCGGTGGAGACCGCCTGTGCCGTGGATGCCGGCGGCTTCCGCGTGCGCGCGAGTCGTTCGTGACGCCTCGCTGAGGGGCGCGGCGTGCGGCAGATGCTGTCGGAGCCCGCGCCGCCGCGCTTACGGCTTCGGCGCGGCGGGGCTGGCCTTGGGGCTTGGCGCTTTCGTACGGGGGCGCTTGCCCTTCTTTTCGGACGGGTCCTCGGGGCAGGGCGGACGCGGGCCATCGCTGGGCGGTTGGATGGTGAAGTCGACGCGGCGGTTGAGCGCCATGCCTTCTTCCGTCGCGTTGTCGGACAGCGGCCGGCTGCGACCGAAGCCCTGCGAGCACACCCGCTCCGCCGCCACGCCGCTCTGGATGAGGAAGCGCATCACGCTGGACGCACGCCGACGCGACAGGTCCAGGTTGTACGCATCGCTCGCGCGAGCATCCGTGTGGCCTTCCACCAACACCCGGTCCATCTCCGGGTTCTCGTTCATCACCCGGGCGACCTCCTCCAGAATCGGGAAGGACTCGGAGAGGATGACGTCCTGGTCCGTGGCGAAGTTCACCTGCTCCAGGATGACAATCTTGTTCCCGTCGCGGCGCGCGAGCGGGCAGCCATCGCGGCCCCGGCTTCCCGCTGGCTGGTCCGGGCACCTGTCGAGCCGGTCCACGGTGCCGTCGCTGTCGCGGTCCGTGTCCGGGCAGCCCGCGTTCTCCACGGGGCCGGGCACATCCGGGCACTTGTCGCCCACGCCAATCACCGAGTCGCCATCCGGGTCCACCGGCGGAGGAGGCGGCGGTGCCGGCTCGGGCGGCTCCTTGAAGCGCTCCAGCGCCTCCCACTCGCGCGTCTTCGCCGGAATCCAGATGATGGACGTGAAGAAGCTCAGCGTGGGCGACGCGAGCGAGCAGCCACAGCCCGCGCCGCCGCCGAAGGTGAACGTCACGCCCGTGGAGCTGTACCAGCGAAGGCCGACGAGCAGCTCCGCGGGAATCTGCCGCTCCGTTCCAGGGGCCTTCTTCAACCCCACCGCGCCGTTCACCATGGCGAGCGCGGTGATGCCACTGCCTCGGAGGATGGGCACCTCGGTGCCGAGGCCGAAAGGCGCCATGTCACCCAGCGCCACACCGTCGAACACGCGGTCCGGCCGCTTCCAGAAGCCGCCGTTGAACGCGAGCAGGATGCCGTTGCCGAAGCGGTAGTCCAGCACGAGCCCGGGGGCCCACGTCATCTCGCCCTCACCGGCGAACGCGTCCTGCGCGCCCGTGGGGAAGGACACGTTGAGCGTCAG
This sequence comes from Myxococcus sp. CA040A, assembly GCF_013336725.1. Classification (NCBI taxonomy): domain Bacteria; kingdom Pseudomonadati; phylum Myxococcota; class Myxococcia; order Myxococcales; family Myxococcaceae; genus Myxococcus; species Myxococcus sp. CA040A. The sequence continues at coordinate 343,451 of NZ_JABUMR010000003.1, forward strand.
CGCGGCGCCCCAGCCCTTGCCCTCGGCGGGACGGCGAAGGCCCGGGATGGCCACCTTGCCGGAGAGGCGCAAGTCACCGAGCACGAAGCTCTCCACGCTTCCCTCGGTGCCGATGACCTCCAGGTTCTGTCCGCCCTGGGCGAGGATGAGCGGCAGGTCCACGCCAATCTCGCCCCAGTCGAACAGGCCCACCATGGCCATGACGTCGAGCTGGAGGCGGTTGCCCACCAGGCTGATCTTCTCGAGGTCTCCGCCCTCGGGCACCAGCGTGAGGGGGTTGAGCGAGTAGCTGAAGTACGGCCCGAAGGCCACGGACATGTGTGACAGCGGACGGGACTGGGTGACGACAACCAGGTCCTGCGGCGCCGCGGACGGGCGGAACAGCTGCACGTCGAAGCGGGCGTCCGGCTGGGCGGAGGCGACGGTGGCCCCTCCGAGCGCCAGGAGGAGGAGCGGCAGGCGGAAGGGTTTCATCGGACGCGGCGCTGGGAGCGGAGGAGCAGGAGGCCCGCGGCGAGCAGGACGAGGATGGTGGCGCTGCCAGCCGGAGTGGCATCGGCGGCGGTGCCGCAGCAGAAGGCGCCGCCCTGCGGGTCGGTGCCGGGCTTGCGTCGGCCTCGCTCGCACTCCTGCGTCTTGGCCGAGCAGTGCTGGACGCCGAGGCAGTCGCCGCTGTCCTCGCACGAAGAGGAGCAGGTGTTGTTGGTGAGGTCGCAGGTGCCGCCGCAGGGGCAGTGCGCGTCGGCGAAACATTGGACGCAGGCTTCGCCATCGCAGACGAGGCCCGCGTCACAGGTCACCGCGCAGGCGCCGGCGTTCTCACAGGTGCGCGTCGTGGGGTTGCACTGGCCGCTGCCGCAGTCGTCATTGCTCCTGCAGCCGACGCAGGTGCTGTTCTGGACCGAGCCGTCCGACAGACAGAAGGGGGCGTCGGTCTCGCACGCTTCGCAGCGCGAGCCGCAGTGGCGGTCGGTGGTGCAGGTGCTGCACTCGCCGCTGAGACAGAACTGGCCGTCGCCACATTCCAGGTCGGTGCGGCACTGAACGCAGACCTCGCCGTCGAGGCAGAAGGGGCGCTCGCCAGGGCACTTGGCGCAGGCGGGGCCGCAGGCATCGGCGGTGTTGCACTCGGGCAGCGTGGTGACGCAGGTGCCGTTGAGCGGATCGCACTTCTGACCGTTAGCGCACTGGTCATCGGTGGTGCACTCGACGCAGGAGGGAGACCCGCCGGCGGTCAGTGCGGAGCACTGGGTGCCATTGGGGCAGCAGTTGCAGGAGTTGCCGGCGCACTGGTCATCGGTGGCGCAGGGGGCGCACTCGTGATTGGTGCAGACTTCACCGCGGACACACTGCGAATCGTCATTGCACTCGCGGCACTGGTTGATGTCAGTCGCGCAGACCTGGCCATCGGGGCAGTGCTCATCGTCGGTGCAGGGGACGCAGGTGGCGGTGGGCTCGTCGCAGACGGCGCCCGGGCAGTCCGCGTCGTCGTTGCAGCCCGAGCACTGGTTGGTCCCGAGGTCACAGCGGCCGGTGTTCGGGCAGTCGTTGTCGTCGTTGCAGCCCCGGCACGTGTTGTCGCTCAGGTCGCAGCGGCCGTTGGTCGGGCAGTCGTCGTCGCCGTTGCAGCCTCGGCAGGTGTTGTCGATCAGGTCGCAGCGGCCGTTGGGGCATTGGCTATCATCCGTGCACTGCACGCATTGCGTGTTGCCGTTGATGTTGGCGCAGAGAGGCGTGGATTGACCGCAGGGAGAGCAGGCCGCGCCGCAGCGGAGCGAGGAGTCGCAAGGGGCGCACAGGGCCGCGGCGTTGCAGTGATAGTAGGGATCACAGCCGCCATTGTTGGGGGCGTTGACGTTGGAGCGGCTGCACTGCTCGCAGCGATTGGGGTTCGTCGAATAGGACGGGATGCCGTTCTCTGTCTGGAAGAACTGCGCGGGCTGGAGCAGTTGGAAGTTGGAGCTGTACAGGTTGATGATCGGCGGAATGTTGGCTGCTCGCTCGAAGTCCGTGAAGGCTCCTACGAGCATCGACATCTCCAGCGCGGCGTGCTCCGTCACCTGGACGTACAGAACCTCAACGGCGTAGAGCCCCGACTGGGCGAAGGTCACGCTGTTGGTAGTTCGCCATGTGGCTGCGCCGAGTTGTGGCGGTCGGTTGATGACCGTATAGGCCTGGACACGGTCATAGATGACCAGGCTGACGGCATCGTCCGAGTAGTACCCAAGATGAAGTGTCTGGCCTACGAGGTTGGCGGGGATGTTCAAGTAGCCGCGAAAGCGGGAGACGAATGGAGTCAACGCATCATTGTCGTTGATGACGTTGAAACTGCATCCACCGGTGGAACAGCCAGGCATGCTGACCTGACCCACGAAGTCGCCAAAGCTGAGCGTGCGACCATCGTTGAGGTTGTTCGACAGATCGAACGGTGTGCGCAGTACGGTTGTGATGCGGTTCTGCTTGCTGATGGGCTCCTCGAAGAACCCGTTGATGCCGTCGAGGAATGTGCCGCGCGTCTGCGGAAACTCGCCTGGGGTCCGCGTCCACACGTTGGACGCGACGCACAGGCCCTGGCCGCTCTCGCTCAGCGCGGGGGCAATAGGCGGACCGGCGACGGTGACGTCCGGTAGCTTCTGGGCCCACGCAGAGGGGGCCACGAGGCACACCGCGAGGGCAGCGAGCGCGAATCGCGCGATGCGGAACAAGGGGGATTTCAAGGCCGCGCCAGCATGCTGGAAGCCTCTGACAAACTCAATTCTCCGGCCATCTGTGCGTCCACGGTGCCATGTGACGTGAGAGGTCAGTCTCCGGACACCAAACCTGTGCCTCTACCGACACAGGTTGTAGCTGTTATCCAGAACAGCCCGAAAATCCCGGCCCCGTGTCGTGTGCGCGGGACTCCTACGGGACGCAAGGCTCACCCTCGGGGCCGACCCATTCGCTCCCGTCCACCCATCCTCCGGATTCGTGAACCGGACACCTCCTCCCGACTTGGAGGGTGCCCCTCACGGGCGCGACCTCACGTCACGCGCGACGACAGGCCGCGTCACCGTCCTGGGAGCGGATGAACGCGGCGGTCAGTTCGGTGCCGACGGCGGCGCCCAGGACCTCGTACGTGCGCCGACGCGCTCCGCCCACGACGGACGGCTGATGCGCGAGCGACTCCGGGTGCCGCACGAAGATGTTGTACCCGACGATGCACCCATCCGCGCGAAGCACGGTGATTCCATCCGTCGCCATCATCCCGCGCAGAAGCTGCCCGGTGGCTCGCACCGCAGTGGCCGCCGAGTCGGTCGGGTCCACGTGATAGCGGTCCAACAGCGCCACGATGTCCAACGGGCGCGGCAGGATGATGCCGTCCACGAAGAGCGTGGAGCCCGCGCGCTCCCGGGGCAGCACCGCCACCAGCGCCCCATGGGACGACTGCATCACCTCGAAGAGCACGCGCCGGAAGAAGCCTCGGGCTCGCTCCAGACTGGCGCTCGCCACGCCATCCGTGATGGCCTCCGCCAGCTCGTTGAGCACCGCGGGAGGTGACGCCCCCTCCACGCGCGCACCCGACAGGTACACGTGCCGGCACAGCCCGCCACCCGCGCGCAGCTCCAGCATGTTGTCCGCGAGCTGGAGCACACCCACGACACCCGCCTGCGCCTCCTCCGTCCGCCGCAGCCGCTCCAACGGTGACTCCGCGAGCGGAAACGGGTCCGTGCGGAACACGCCGTAGGCGAAGCCCTCCGGCACCCGCAGCAGGTACAGCGCCCACCACCGCCCCTGCCCCAACGGCGCGCACTGCTTGAGTGCTCGCTGGACGGTGGCGCGTGAGCGGGGCCCGATGCCGATGGCGATGGGGTCCTTGCCGCCCAGCAGCGCGAGCATCTGCCCCAGGTCGTCCCCCATGAAGGCCATGGGGAACAGCGGGGCGCCTTCCTCGCGGTAGCGCGACAGCGTGACGATGAGCTCGCCGATGGAGTCGGCCGTCTGCGCGCACGACATCCCCGCCTCATCCAGGAACGTACCGACAGCGTCGGTCAGCAGGTGGCGGAAGGAAAGGACGGGAGGTGGGGAGCCCGGTGCTCCGGGGTCCGAGCCATTCATGACGCTCGCAGCATGGCGCATTGTCGCCGCACACGCACGGACCGAATGTCATCCGTCCTGTCCGTCCGCGCGGTGTCGCCTCGGTGTCTCAGTGCGCACGCCTCCCAGCCCGCTGAACCAGGAGGACGACGGCTCGTCCACCCGCCAGCCGTCACGACAGCTCGGCCCGAGTCGCCTCCAGCCGCGCGGCGGTGTGGTTCCAGTCGTCCGCCAGCCCATCCAGGTGGCCGAGCACGTCCGAGAAGAACCGCGTCTCCAGCGCGCGGGCCAGCGTGGCGCCATGCGCGTCCGCCCACTTGCGGGTGACGCGGGCACGCACCTGGGCGCCCAGCAGGTCCACGAAGCGCTCCATCAGCGGCGTGGACAACAGCGTCCCCGCCCACACCACCGCGTCATGGCCGAAGCCGCCCGTGGCCACCGTCACCACCGCCGCCGCGCCCGACGGCACCGAGTACACCAGCGTCGTCAGCGTCTGGAGCAGCTCCTCGCGCATGCCTCCCTGCAGCTCGCCCGCCACCAGTTCGCGACAGTAGGCATACAGCGTGGCGCGGTCCGCCGCGTGGGCGTGCAGGGACTCGAAGCCCAGCGGCTCCTCCAGCTTCGCGAGCGTCACGGGCCCGAAGGCCTCGGTCAGCTTCTCTCGTGTCTCGGGGTCTCCGCGCCACGCGGCGACTTCCGGCGCGAAGGCATCCACCAGCCGCCGCACCCCATCCGTCATCGTCGCGTCCACCGTGCGCGAGGGCGTCTGCGAGCCCTCCGGCTCCGGCCCGGTGAAGGACTGGCGCACCTTGCGACTCACGTACGTGAGCGCCGTGGCCAGTCCCCGGAAGGGCAGCCGCACCCATTTGTGGAACTGGCTGCGCGCGTCCAGTTCGTCGCGGAAGGCATCGATGAGCACGTCCGCGGGCACCGCCTTGAGCGCCGCCGCGCGGCCCACGCCTTCCAGCTCGTGACGCAGGCGTTGCCGCAGCCGCTCCGGCTCGCTCGCCGCGCGAGTCGACGCGAGCGCCACCGCCTCCAGCTCCGCGCGAGCATCCGCGAGCGACGCCTCCAGCGCCCGCGCCTTCAGCTCCCGTGCGTGCTCGGCCTCCCCCAGGAGGGCATCGAGCGGAGGACTCCCGTCCAGCGGCTGCGTCGCGAGGGCCCGCAGGCCCGCCTCGACGTCGGGCTGGTGTGGCGCCAGGTAACGCGCGAGCGGAGGATGGCCCACGTCGGAGGCCAGCTTGTCCAGGTGCCCACGCGCCACCTCCTCGCGCGAGGCCTCGTTGTAGACGAGCAGGTACGGCCGCCCATGGCCCACGGCGGCGCGCAGGAAGTCCACCAGCGCCGCGTTCTGGTACGTCTGCCGGCTCACCACGAACACGAGCACGTCCACCGTGACGAGCAACGCCTCCGCGCGCTCGCGATTCTCCCGGTACACGCTGTCGAAGTCCGGCGTGTCCATGACGAGCAGCCCGCGTGGCACCGCGTCCGCCAGCACCAGGTACAGCCGCCCCGCGGGCCCCGGCTGGTCCACGGGCGCGAGCGCTCCGGGCGCCACCGGCACCGTGTCGTAGCGACGGGTGAGGAAGTCCTTCAGCGCGCCCGTCCACGTCTCCGGGTGGGCCGCCGCGAGGCACTGCTTCGTCAGGCCTCCCTCGGGCCTCGCGGGCGACAGCGGCGCGCCCACCAGCGCGTTGAAGAGCGTGGACTTGCCCACGTTGTTGGGGCCGGCGATGGCCACCAGCAACAGGGGCGCGTCCGCGGAGCCCAGGCGGGGAAGCAGGTCCCTGCGCAGCCGCTCGGCCAGACGCCGGGCCAGGTCCGCGTCCGACGCCTCGGGGAAGCGCTCGGGAGCGGGCAGGGCGTCCAGGGCGGACGCGAGGGAATCACGCAGGGTGTAGGGGTCTCTCGTCATCGGAGGTCCGCGCACACCAGAGCATGTGCGGGAGCGGGTGCCCAGTTGCTTGCGTGGCGGATGTCGTTGAGGGACAGAGCGGCGAGGGCGCGGTAGGGTCCGCCGCCATGCGCATCCACGCCGCCTGCCTGTTGCTGCTGGGGCTCGTCGCCTGCACCGCCGCGAACACGAACACCCCCGTGTCCACGGATGCGACGCATGCCGGAGCCCCCCTGCCGTTCATCGAGGATGACTACGCCCGCGCGCTCGCCGAGGCGAAGGCGAAGGGCATCCCCCTCTTCGTCGACGTCTGGGCACCGTGGTGTCACACCTGTCGCTCCATGAAGGCGTATGTCCTGTCGGACAAGTCGCTGGCGCGCCATGCCGGACGCTACGTCTGGTTGGAGGTGAACACCGACCTGACCCAGAACGCGGCGTTCCAGGAGAAGTTCCCCATCGAGTTCTGGCCCACGCTGTACGTCATCGACCCGCGCGAGGAGAAGCCGCTGTTGCGCTTCGCCGGCAGCGCCACGGTGGAGCAGCTCGTGAAGCTCTTCGAGGACGGTGAGCGCGCCTACAAGGGCGGCATCACCGGCGCGGAGGCGCTCCTGGCGCGCGGTGACGCGCTCTACGGCGAGGGACGCTCGGCGGAGGCCGTCGAGACGCTGACGGAGGCCCTGGCCGAGGCGCCCGCGGACTGGTCCCGTCGGGGCCGCGCGGTGGAGTCCCTGATGACGGCGATGTACGGCGCGATGCAGGTGGAGCCGTGCGCGAAGAAGGCGCTGGAGCTGTTGCCGGGCACGCCGCGCTCGCTGTCGTGGGCCAACGCCTCGATGATGGGCCTGATGTGCGCGCTGTCGATTCCGGACCAGGCCGCGAGCAAGGAGCTGCGCGTGGCCCTGGAGGCCAGGGTGGTCGAGGCCATGGGCGCTCCCATCATCGAGATGTCGGGGGATGACCGCTCCGGCCTCTACGAGATGCGGGTGGGCGCGCGGGAGCTGGAGAAGGACGAGGCGGGCGTGAAGGCGCTCGCGGGCGAGTGGCTGGCGTTCCTGGAGGCGGAGGCCGCCAAGGCGCCCAACCCCGACGCACGCTCCGTCTTCGATTCGCACCGCATGCTGGCGGCGATGAAGCTGGGCACGCCCGAGCGCGCCGTGCCCGCGCTGGAGCAGAGCGAGAAGGACCTGCCCCAGGACTACAACCCGCCCGCGCGGCTGGCCACGCTGTACCGGCTGCTGGGGCGCCTGGATGATGCACTCGCGGCGAATGACCGGGCGCTCGCGCGGGTGAAGGGCTCCCGCCGCATCAACGTGCTGTCCAACCGGGTCGACATCCACGTCGCGCGCAAGGACATCGCGGGTGCCACGAAGACGGTGGAGGACGCCGTCGCCTACGCCAAGACGCTGCCCGCCTCTCAGGTGTCGCCGCGCATGATGAAGGGCCTGGAGAAGAAGCTCGCCGGCCTCCAGGCGGAGGCCCAGCCCGCGCCGAAGTAGTCCTTCAGGTCAGCGCGCCGTCGCTCGTACGGCGGCGCGCAGACCCAGGTCGAACAGCTCGTACGCGTCGACGGAACAGTGGCTCATCCCGCCGTCGACGAAGATGAGCACCGCCTCCGCCGGGCCCGTGGCTGGCGGGGCACCGTGCGCGCAGTCCACCCGCGTGCCGTCCGTCACCAGGTGGCGAACCACCCCGTCGAGCGCCGTGCCCGACGTGACGCCCATCAGCTCCCGGATGCGCTTGTCGCGGGTGTGCCCCACCACCTGGGTGAGTCCCGAGGGAAGCCGCCTGGGGTCGAAGCGCCGACGCGGCGTCTGTCGCGTGCGCTCGGAGTCCTCCGGCTTCGTGCTGGGGCGCTGGTAGAAGATGCCCGTGCCCTCGCCGCGCGCGGCGTCGCCCGGCTGGTGCAGGCCCGGAACCTCCAGCCGTCCCTGCGTCCAGGCCTCCACCGCCGCGTCCATCGTCGCGTTCAGCGCGTGGGCCACCGCGTCCGCGTCCGCGCGGCGCTCGGGGGCAAGGCCCGTCACGTCCAGGTCCTCGTGGGTGACGCCCGCATGCAGCACCAGCAGCCCGGGGCCCGCGGCGTGCGCGGTGCGAAAGCGCCGGACGCGCAAGAGGTGCTCCACCCAGGCGCGTTGGGCTTCCAGGAAGTTGCCGAAGTCGCGGGCCACCAGCTCGGCCGTGGGCACCTGGGGCCAGCGCGCCAGGAAGGCCTTCTCCCCGGCCTCGTCGGTGAGGCCCTTCTGGTAGACGCGGTCCGCCTCCGCCTGGGCGACGGTGAAGCGGGCGTCGTCGAAGTCGGCCAGCTCTCCCACGCGGCCCAGGTCGTGGTTGCCCAGAATCAGGAGGACCTGGTCCGCGGGATGCGCGGCCAGCCAGGCCACCATCGCGAGCGCGCTGTTCGCCGCGTGCAGGCGCTCCTCGGGACGACCCCAGTCGAAGTGGTCTCCCACCGAGACGAGCTGCACGTCGGGCAGGAGCCAGCCGTCCGCGCCCAGCAGTCCGTGGTGGTCGAGGATGCCCAGGACCTTGTCGAAGTCCGCCTGCGGGTCGCCCAGGGCGAGCCGTCGTCGGCGGGGGACTCCGTCAGGGGGCGCGGAGCGGGGACCTGTCTCCACCGCCTGTCGGGCGCGAGCGTGGGCGGCCTGGATGCGGGTGGCTTGGGAGTCGTTCACCCGCTCATTGTAGAGTCAGGACGTCTGGAAGAAGCGGGCGATGAGCGCCGAGCGGCTCTCCACGTGCGCCTTGGCCAGCAGGTGCGTGACGTGGACCTCCACGGTGCGCTCCGCGCAGCCCAACCTGCCGGCGATGGACTTGTTCGTCTCGCCCTGGACGATGTGCGTGAGGACCTCGGACTCGCGCGCGGTGAGCGACCAGCGCGCGGCCAGGGCCTGCACGCGCGCGGCGGCGCTGGAGGCGGTGCCCGTGTCGATGGCCAGGTAGTGCGCGGGAAGGCCCGTGGTGCGCAGCGGCGTGAGCGTCAGCGGCCCCGAGCAGGGGATGCCCTGGGCGCCTCGGCGCAGTTGCTCCATCAGCTCCGGCTCGCCGCGCTCCAGCCACACCCGGCCCGCGCTGTTGGCGTGCACCACCCGGCCGCTGCCGCTGACGACCCAGGCGGCGCGACCGAGCGCCTCCATCGCGACCTCCAGCGCGGTGGACATCAGGCCCGACTCGCGCAGGCGCGTCTCCATCGTCAGCCGCCGCTGCAGCGTGGGCGTCAACGCCTGGAGCACCCGCTGCTCGCGCTCGGTGAAGGGCTCCTCGCGCATCAACCCCAGCCAGCCCAGGAGCGACGGCCCCTCGCAGACCAGGGTGCGAAGGAAGGCCATGCGCTCCATGCCCAGTTGCCGGTACACCGCGCCGGAGCGGGTGTTGACGCGGTCTCTCTGGGCGTCCAGCTCCGCCTCGGTCAATCCCAGACGCCGCCCCACCTCATAGGCGGGCAGGTCATGCAAGGGCATCTGCCGCGCTTCCGACTCCTGCAGCGAGCGGAAGTGCAGCGCCCGGTTGCGTTGGGCCGGCGCGGGACGGGCTGGATCATACCAACCCCAAAGACTCTCCCGGTCCGACAGGAAGGTCTCCAGGGCGTCGAAGACCGACTCCCCCTCCTGGGGGAAGCCCGAGTTGAAGGAATAGCTGACGTGGTAGCGGTCCGGCCCTACATCCACGCCGTAGGCCACCGCGCGCTCCGCCTTGAGCGTGTCGCGCAATGCCCCCAGAAGTGTGGGAAGGGACTCCGAACTCGGCTCCGCTTCGACGAGCAGGGCTTCCAGGTCCGCCAGGATACGCTGTTCCTCGGAATTCAAACGAATCACGATATCCTGAGTATACGCTGGCAATGAGTGACTCCCACTATCCCACCAACACGTCGAAGTTGTGAGTTGTTGAGCATTTATCGGCGACATGCCCTGGAGTCTGAGGCTTCCGGGTGGAAGCAGACATCAGGGCTTCCCCGCATGGAAATCGCAGTGCGTACCGCGCGACAATGAAGTGCAGGCCCACCGGGGGGGAGGGCCTTTCGCGGTAGGTTTCATGTGAGCGCGCGCCGGGGATCGACAGTCGATGCCCGGCGCGTCGCCCTTGTACCCCGCACTTTCCCTACATCTGGCGCGAAGCCCGTGACGCACCCCTGGGACGTCCGCTTCGCGCTTTGATGCGTGGCGTCATCCGCAAGGCCGCGAAACATCACTGTTTCGCAGCCGGCACGCCACTGGCTAACATATTCATGACAATGAATTCCTTCCGTGAGGCTGGACGGATGTCTGTCCATTGCTCGCGGCGAACGAATGCTCATTCAGGGGGAGTCTGAGATGACGATGATGCGCACCGGGAAACTTGCGTTGGGAATGGCCGTGTTGCTGGGCGTGACGGGGTGTCGGACGCCGGGGGCCACGGGGAGTGGAGGGATGAGCGCGTCGGAGGGGTCGTCCGACGGTTCGGGTTCGGGGTCGGGGTCGGGTGGCTCGTCGGACGGATCCGGGGATTCATCGAAGGGGTCCGGGGACTCGTCGAAGGGGTCCGGCGATTCGAGCAAGTCGGAGTCGGGCTCCAGCGAGAACTCGAACCACAGTTCCGAGGAGGGAGGGTCCAGCGAGTCGCGCTCCAGCAAGAGCGACACGGGGACCAGCGAGTCGGAGGGTGCAGGGGAGGGGAAGGACTCGCGCTCGGAGACGAGCAACAGCGAGAACAACGATGGGCGGGTGGTGTCGGCGACGACGGTGGCGGCCACGGTGATTGGCCTGGGGGTGGTCATCTGGCGGGTGATAGCGGCGGCCGAGCGGCGTCGTCAGGCGCCTCCTCCGCCGGAGGAGGTGGGGCGGGCCGCGCAGGTGTATCTGCGCTCCCGGACGCACCAGCTTCGGGAGGACCTGGCGCTGGGGGCGGGGCCCACGGTGGAGGACCTGGCGTCGGCGGCGAGCATCCGTCGGGAGAACCTGGGGACCTTCGGGCGGCTGCTGCGGGCGAACCGGCGCGAGCTGCTGGCGATGGCGGACACGCGCACCCTGACGCCCGAGCGGGCGCTGGCCTGGTTGGCGCGGGTGGGTGAGCTGGCGCGCACGGACCCGAGGCTCGACGAGGACCGGCGCGCCTTCCTCGCGGCCCATGGTGGGGAGGAGGCGACGGCGGAGGTGGTGGAGTGAGGCGCCGGGCGGCGTGGCTGCTGAGTTTCGCGCTCACGCTGCCCGCGTGGGCGGAGCCCGGCGGCGCGCAAGTGACGGAGCCGGCCGAGCCTCCATCGCGAAGTGCGGCGATGGAGGACGAAGTGTCGCCGCGAGATAGCGCGCGAGTGACGGAGCAGGCCGAGTCTCCATCGCGAAGTGCGGCGATGGAGGACGAAGTGTCGCCGCGAGATGGCACCCGAGTGACGGAGCCGGCCGAGCCTCTATCGCGAAGTGTGGCGCTGGAGGACGAAATGCCGCCGCGAGATGGCGCCCAAGTGACGGAGCAGGCCGAGCCTCCATCGCGAAGTGCGGCGATGGAGGACGAAGCGTCGCCACGAGATGGCGCGCGAGTGACGGAGCAGGCCGGGCTTCCATCGCGAGGCGGGACGACGGAGGACACACGTCCCCTGAAGGAACGCGTGTCCGCGCTGGAGCGAGCAGGCGTCCTGTTGCGAGGTGCCGCAGCGAGCGACGAGACCCTGGTGCGCGAGGTGGAAGCAGGCCTGAGCGCCTTGCCGCCCGCGATGCGCCGCTTTCCAGGAGGCCCGCTGGAGTTCGTCCTTCATCCCGAACCCGCTCCACTGGGGCTGGGTGATGGCACGGCGGCACGCCCGGACTGGTCCGAGGAGCGCGCCCGCTTCCACCTCTACCAGTACGCACTGTCCTCAGAGCGTCGTGCGACGTTGCGACTGTCACGACTGACGGATGAGGAGTCGGCGCGGCTGTGGCGCCGCCGCGCCGTGGTGCATGCGGTGGTGCAGCGCTGGGACGACGCCTACCAGTGGAGCCGGACCGTGAACTGGCGCCGCCTGTCGGGCTGGATGAAGCCCTTCGAGCGCCCGTTGGTCTGGAAGGAGGAAGCGCGCCTGCACTACGCCGGAGCCTTCAGTCGCGCACTCGGACAGAAGAGCGCATCGCAGGACCTGGTGACGTTCGCGGAAGAATACTTCGTCCCAGTGGAGTCCCTGCGCGAGGACGCGCTGTCCGTGGACGAGCAGGTGCGCTGTCAGGAGTTCTCCAAGTCGCGCGCGCTGACGGAGCTGGTGGAGGCCACGGGGCTCGGAGCGCCGCGCTCACGCGGGGACTGTCCGGCCTTCGACGCCTGGGCGGAGCTCGACCTCCTGTCCCACGTCGAGGTCCTCCTGGTGGCGGCCACGGGACGGCAGCCCGAGTCCCTCTTCGGCCACCTGCTGCTGCGCCCCGTCTGGAACGAGGGCGCCCAGGTGCGAGGCCCCTCCTTCGAGCGCGTCGTGCAGCTCGTGGCGCTCACGGGACTGGAGCCCCGAGGTCTGGGCTACGTGGTGAAGGGGATGACGGGCAGCTACGACACCGTCTTCCTCACCGGGACGATGGGCGACCTCACCCACGAGTCGCTGGAGCTGGAGCAACGCACCATCCGCCGCTTCCGACTGCGCCTCACTCGCGGCGAGGAGGCGCGGATGCTGGAGCGCATCTGGGAGCTCGAGCGGCGCGGGTACATGGGCTACTACTTCTTCACCGACAACTGCGCGAGCGCGCTCCTCTTCCTCCTCAACGGAGTCCTGGAGCACGGGCGACAGGTGAGTCCCCCCGGAGCGCTGTGGGTGCTGCCCACGGCCACGTTGGACGCGCTGGCGAAGCTGGAGGTGCTGGGCAAGCAAGGCCCCGCGGGCCCGCTGCTGGAGCTGATTCCGGACGCCTTCGAGTCCACCGGAGACCGCGCCGTGCGCGCGGACGCGATACGAAGAGAGACCCTGGAGTCCCTCACGGGCCTGGTGGACACCTCCGCGCTGACGCGGCTGCTGCGCCTTCACGCCCGTCTTCAATCTCCCGAGCCCGACACGAGACGCGAGGCCTATGGAGAGCTGCCGGAGACGGTGAGCGGGGTGCTCGCCTCCGCATCGCCAAAGGCCCGAGCCTCCGTGCGAGAGACGCTGCATGCCTATGTGGCCCACGCGGTGCGGGTGGAGCGCGCGGCGTTGGACCGGCTGGAAGGAGAGCGGCTGCGAATCGAGCGCCAGCGGTTGCTCGCGGTGAAGACACCCCTGAAGGGCTCCGCGGAGGCGGGAATCCGCGAGCGTCAGCGGGTCTTCGAGCGAGAGGACGCGCTGCAGCGGAAGCTGGCGGTGCTGGACCGGACGGCGCTGTTCCAGGAAGCCCTGGCCAGGGCGCCGCGCCGCCCGCCGACGCCCAAGGAGCTGAAGGTCCTCGTCCGCGCGGAGCGCACCGAGGCCGCCTTCGTCCGGGCCACCGAGGCACAGGGCGAGCTGAATGACGGCGTGCTGGCGGAGGTCGACGCGGTGGCCTTCCTGGGGGCGGACCGTCGTCGCAAGGTGGAGGCCGAGAAACGCTGGGCGGCCTCGGCGCTGCGGGAGTCCGGCGCGGCGCGCACGGTGGTGAGCGTGGGCATGGACTTCCCCGACGTGGGCGCGGCGCGTCCCGTGGTGAGCGTGCGCACCGCGGGGATGGCGGAGGCGTTGGGGGACTCGCGCCTGCATGGCTTCCAGTCGAGCAGCGAGCTGCGGGTCCTGGATGGTGAGCTGTCGCTGGAGCCGCGCTGGGGCCCTCCGCGCGTGGTGTCCACGGACATGACGCTGGTGGGCTACCGCACGTTGCAGCGCGAGCTGCCCCAGTTCCGCGAGTCCGCATGGGACTCGCTCGGGTGGGGCGCGGAGGCGCGCGTGGCCTCGGACGCGGCGCGAGCGCTGCCCTACCGGGCCACCGTGCAGGCGGAGGCGCTGGTGGTGGTGGACGCGGGCGCGCGCTTCTCGCGCTTCACGGCGGTGGGCGTGGGAGGACTCGCGCGGATGCACTGGAGCGAGCACGCCCTGACGCCCGCGGCGGGGCCTCGCCTGTCGCTGACACACCGCACGGGCCTGCCGGGCTCGGGGGCCAACGCGGTGCGCCTGGAAGCGGCCTATGCCCCCACCTGGCGCATGGGCGACGCCCGCCTCACGCACGAGGCGGGGGCCTGGCTCCAGGTGGAGTGGTGGCTGGGGCGCGCGGGGCCCTTCGGGGTGCTGCTCACTCCTCGCGCACAGGTTCGTTGGGAGGGTTCACTCGCTCCACAATCACTTCGCGAGTCACGGTCTCCGTCGTCGTGGTGGTCCGGTACGATGGACCGTCGGCTGGCACTGGGGTTGGAGCTGCGTTGAAGTCCTCGGTCAACAGCGGGCGACAGTAGGGGCCCGTGGCGGCGCCGATGAACGTGCCGATGACGTAGAGTGCCGTCCATCCCCAGAACCCCAGCCCGCCGAAGATGCGCAGCTGGGTGGGGCCGGCGAGGAAGGAGAAGAGCGCGATGAACACTGGCAGCGCGATGGAGCTGACGAGCGCCGCGCCGAGCGCGCGCTTCATGGTCCGCGCGTGGAACCCGCCGAACGCGCCACCAATCAGGCCGTTGAAGAGCGGCACGAAGAAGACGACGAAGCTGGTGATGAGCATCGTCGCCACGCTGACGACGAACCGGTTGTGCTTGAAGCGGATCTCCTCGGACTTCATCCCGATGCCCGCTGGAAGCTCCGAGTACCTGAGCTCGCGGTGCACATCCCGCGCATAGGGGGGAGGGTTGGTGGTTCTATCGGAGCGAATCATCTCGACCATGGCTTTCGAGCCTCCCAAGGGGCAGGTGTGGCGCTCCCGCCGTCCCTCAGGTGTGGGGTCGGCGACGGACATGTGGAAGGGCTGCTGCCCCCATCGGTGAGCGGGCCGCCCTGCGGCCCCCTGGTTCATCCCAGGGGCAAGCCGGGGAAAACGGGCCAGGCAAACCCAAGGGGGCGGGCGTGGGGCTTGGCGGCTCGCCGTCTGCGGCTATGCTGCCGCGCCCGTTAGTCCCCTCACGTCCGTACGGAATTCCCATGAGCCTCCGCCGAGCCCTGCTGACCGTCGTCCTGACCTCCACCTCGCTGCTGACCGCCTGTGCCCTGCGGCCGACCTACAAGGAGCTGATTGCTCCTCCGAGCGCCGCTGGCGTCGCCCCCGGGCAGATTGTGGCGCTGCGCGTGGTGGATGGCTCCGGCAAGCCCGTGGAGGGGGCCCGGGTACGCGCGGGCGAGGGCCGCACGCGCCTGAACGTCCTCAGCGACGCGGATGGTCTGGTGAAGCTGGAGGCGAACGAGGCGCTGCTGAAGGAGAACCCGCTGGTGGAGGTGGTGCTGCCCAAGGGCGTGAAGGAGTACCGCCTGCAGCTCGCGCCCTCGGGTGAGGCGCCCGCCGCTCCCGTGGAGACCGCGCCCCAGGCTCCCGCCGCGCCGGAGCAGGCTCCCGCGACGGAGACCCCCTCAACGGAGACCCCGGCCACGGAGACCCCCGCGTCCGGCACGCCGGCCACCACCCCGGAGGCGGCGCCCAGCCCCGTGCAGCAGCCGTCCGGGACGCCCGCGCCCACGCCCGGCACCTGAGCCGAGCGTCGTCCGTCCTCCGCGCGAGACTCAGCCGAGCTTCGCGTGGAGGAAGTCCACGGTGCGCTTCCACGCCTGGCGCGCGTTCTGTTCTGCACTGGCGCGCGGATGCGCGTGACGTCCACGGTCTCCGGAGGAATCCCGTAGAAGGGGGCCACGGCGTCGAGCCCCGGGTCATTGACTCCCGCCAGCAGCGTCAGCGCGCCTCCCATGCAGAAGCCCAGGACGGCGACCTTGGTGCCCGGCCCGCCGCGCTCGCGAAGCGCATCCGTGGCGGCGCGCAGCTCCTCGCCGGCCTTGCCCCAGTCCAGTTGCGCCAACAGCCTGTCCGCCTCCGCCGCGTCCTTTGTCGTGCGGCCGTGGTACAGGTCCACCGCGAACACGGTGAAGCCCTCCTTCGCGAGTCGGTCGGCGATGCCTTGGATGTGCGCGTTCAGGCCCCACCACGAGAGCCAGCCAGTTCCTGGCCCTGCTTGCCAGTCAGCCTTGCCTGCCCTTCCATGCGCGCACCCCTTGAGTGATGGAGGAAGCGGCGTAGCTTGATCTCGGGGCCTTGAAGTGCCTCGGCTCGTGGAGGCGGGAATGTCGAAGGCGTTCACGAAGGAAGACTCGGGTGGGGATGAGGCGCTGGTGCCGCCGCGCCCGAGGTCCGCTTCGGGAGACAAGCGCTACATCACACCCGAGGGCTACCGCGCGCTGCAGGACGAACTGGCGTCCATGCAGGGCCCGGACACGGGTGCGCAAGGGCTGACGCCGCTGGAGGCCGGAGTGCGGCGTCAGGAGCGAGAGAGAAGAGCGCGTCACCTCGCGGCGACGTTGGAGGAAGTGCGGGTGGTGGAGCCGGACGCGGCGCAGGCGGGACGTGTCTTCTTCGGCGCCTGGGTGGAGCTGGAGGACGAAGAGGGCGAGCGGGTGCGTTACCGCATCGTCGGCCTGGATGAAGCGGACGTGAAGGCCGGGAGGCTCAGCGTGGAGTCGCCGCTGGCCAGGGCGCTGCTGGGCAAGGAAGTGGGGGAGTCCGTGCAGGTGGAGCGACCCCGAGGCGCGGTGGAGTACACGGTGGTCGCGGTGGACTATGGTGCCTCTCCGTTTCCCGCACCCCTGTCCTTGTGAGTCCCCGACATGCGAAGCCTCCTGGCGGTCCTGGTCGCGATTCCTTCGCTGGCCCTGGCGCAGTTGAAGGATGTGGAGAAGGTCTCCGTGACGAGCAGTCCCGTCGCGGGCAACGTGCACATGTTGGTGGGCGCGGGCGGCAACATCGGCGTCTCGGTGGGACCGGATGGCCTGCTCATCGTCGATGACCAGTTCGAGCCCCTGGCGCCCAAGATTCACAAGGCCCTGGACAAGCTGAGCAAGGCGAAGATCGCCTATGTGCTGAACACGCACTGGCACGGCGACCACACGGGCGGCAACGCCGTCTTCGGCCGCGAGGGCCGCATCGTGGCGCATCGCGAGGTGCGCACGCGGCTGGTGGTCGGGCAGGACAGGGGGGACCGCGGAGTCGTCCCTCCGGCGAAGAAGGAGGCGCTGCCGGTCATCACCTACGACACGGGCATGTCGCTGTACTTCAACGGCGAGGAGATTCGCCTGACGCACCTGCCGGCGGGCCACACGGACGGCGACACGCTGGTGCACTTCGTGGGCTCCAACGTGATGCACACGGGTGACCAGTTCTTCGTGGACGCCTTCCCGTTCATCGACGTGAACAGCGGCGGCTCGGTGGAAGGGTACGTGCGCAACGTGGAGAAGCTGCTCCAGACGCTCCCGGCGGACGTGAAAATCATTCCGGGCCACGGGCCGCTGACGGACCGCGCGGGCCTGGAGCGTTTCGTGGCGGCGCTGCGCGAGTCGGTGACCCTGGTGCGCACCCGGCGCGAGGCCGGCAAGACGCTGGAGCAGGTGAAGGCGGAGGGCGTGCCGGAGCACCTCAAGTCCTTCGGCGAGGGCTACATCAAGACGGACGTGTGGCTGGAGACGGTGTACCGCGGCCTGGAGAAGGGCGCGGCGAAGGCGACGGACAGCAAGTAGTCAGCGCTTCGTCGCGATGACGGTGGCCAGGGGCGTGAAGGGCTCGGGGAGGATGCTGTCGCGCACCTCGACGGTGAACCCCTGGGCCTCCAGCAGTGCCCTGGCGCGAGGCACCAGGAACGTCAGGTAGTACATGACGAAGGGTGGCTTCCAGAGGGCGTTGCGCACGCGCATGGCGGCGTTGAAGCCTCGGGCCACCCAGTAGCCTGGACGCAGCATCGACGGTGGATGCCCGGTGACGAAGAGGAACCGGCCACCGGGACGCAGGGCGCGATGGAGGCCTTGCAGCAGGCGCGGCTCGTCCGACTCGAGGATGTGACCGAAGGCGCCGAAGCAGGTGACGACGTCGAACTCGGCGTCGAAGGTCATCTCCAGCGCGTCACCCCGGACGAACTGGAAGGCGGCGGTGCCTGGAGCGCCGGAGAGGCGGCGGTCGGCTTCCTCGAGCATGCCCTGGCTCAGGTCGATGCCGACGACGCGCTCCCGGGCGAGCGGCCGCAGGTGGCGCATGGCGGCGCCGGTGCCACAGCACACGTCCAGGGCGGTGTCGACGGAGCCGGCAGGGCCCAGGGCGTCGATGGCGGCCTGGATCACGGGGTCTGGCGTGCGGAAGGGTGTGTAGTCGAACTTGGGGGCGAGCAGGTCGTAGCCGTGTTCGACGGAGGTCATGGCCTGCTCGGCCAGCTCGAGGAGGGTGGGCCCTTGGCGGTGGAACATGGTGAGGTTGGGTGTACCGCACCCGGGGCCGCGCCAGGACTGCTTCTGGCTGTCCATGTGCGCCATGAACGCTCGGCGGGACGGCCTGCTCGATTCCCGAGGAGCGGTGGTAATAGGCTGCTCGCTCATGCGCCGTGCAGCCGCCGTCGCCTTCCTGGCGCTCCTGGTCGTCGACTGTCGGGACGAGCGGCTCGTGCCCTCGCTTCCCGCCGGCTATCACGTCGACACGTACGCGCAGCGCCCTGCCCCCGCGGTGGATGTCCTGTGGGTGGTGGACGATTCGGCCTCCATGGCACCGCGTCAGGAGTCGCTCGCGCGCAACTTCCAGGCCTTCGTCTCGCTGTTCCGCGAGGGGCGCGTCGACTACCGGATGGGCGTGGCGACGACGGACACCTTCACACGGCCGGGGGCCCTGGTGGGCACGCCGCGAATCCTGAGGCCGGACACACCTGAGCTGGAGCAGGCCTTCGCGAACAGCGTGCGCGTGGGGACGCAGGGAAGTGCATACGAGGCGGGCCTGGAGGCCGCGAACCTCGTGTTGGAGCAGGTGGCTCGGGAGAACGCACCGGTGCTGGAGGCCCGCGCGGCCTGTGTGGCGCGCTGCTCCACACAACCCTGCCGCGACGGTTGCGCGCTGGAGCACGCCGTGGACTTCCTGCGTCCGGGAGCGTGGCTCTATCTGGCCTTCGTGACGGACGAGGACGACCGCTCGCCGCATGACGTGCGCATGTATTGGCGCGCGTTCGAGCAGGCGAAGGGGCTGGGAAATGACGGGACGGTGGTGGCCTCCGCCATCATCGGGGACGTGCCCGCGAATGGCTGTGGCGCGGAGCCGGGGACTCGGTACGCGGAGCTGGTGACGCTGATGGGTGGGGAGCTGGGGAGCATCTGTGACCAGGACTTCGCGCGAGCGCTCCGCACGCTGGCGACGAGCGCGGTGGGCTTGCGGCGCACGTTCGCGCTGGAGCGTGTCCCTCGTGTGGACTCGTTGCGGGTCCGCGTGCGGTATCCCTGTGGCGCGACGCAGGACGCGCTGAGCGCTTGTGACGCCGTGGACCGAGAGGCGTGCGCGGGTCAACCAGGCGAAGCGCTGGATGCCGTCTGCACGCCCAGGGCCGGAGCCGTGGATGGCTGGGTGTACCAGCCCGAGCGAAGGACGGTGTTCTTCGCGGGGGACTCGGTGCCCGGGCTCGGGTCAAGGGTGGAGCTGGAGTACGTGGAAGAGGACGCGTCGTGAGGACGTGGGCGGCTCGCGGAGGGCGGTGGCTCGTCGTGGGCTGCTTGCTGACGGGAGGCTGCGGGAAGGATGCGCCTTCGCTGCCGGTGGTGCCTCGCTGGGTGGCGCCCGAATCCACGCTCGACTTCGGAGAGGTGCCCGCGTTGAACGAGCGCACGGTGTCCCTTCCGCTGGTGAACGCGGGGCGTGCGCCGCTGCGAGTGGTGGGTGTCTCGGTGCGGGATGCGGACAGTCCGTTCCGAGTCATCTCCGCGCCAGTGGAAGTCGCCGCGCAGGCGGAGGCCCCCGTGCTGCTGGCCTTCATCCCTCCGCGCGAATCTCCGTACACGGCGACATTGGAGCTGCACACGGATGACCCGAACCGTCCGTCGCTCGACGTGTCCTTGAGAGGAGAGGGGCGTACCTCGGCGAGTCTGGAGTTGGACGCGGAGCGGCTCGAGTTTGGACGCGTCTCGGAAGGTGCCGCCGTGGTGCGTTCCTTCAAGGTGCGCTCGCGGGGCAACGCGCCGCTGGTGCTCGAATCACTGACCCTTGTCGGTGACTCGATACCGTCGGCCTTTCAGCTCGTGGGCTCCACGAAGACCCCGGCGGTCCTGGATGTGTCGAGCGAGGTGGAGCTGTCGGTCCGCTATGCGGTGCCCCTGGGAGCGGCCTCCGAGGAGGTGAGCGGAGGACTCCTGCTGCGGACCACGGACCCGGACCACCGCGAGGCGCGAGTGGCGCTGCACGGCGGGGTGAATCTGGCGCCGGTGCCTGTCATGGGGGCGCTGGGGGACAGCGTACCGGGAGGCGAAGTGGTGCTGGACGCAACGGCCTCGACGGACGCGGATGGGGATGGGCCGCTCACGTACGAATGGGTGCTGCGGGAGCGACCGGTGGGTGCGCGGGCTCAGGTGATGGAGGCGGGGGCGGCCCGCACGGTGTTGCGGTTGGACCCGGTGGTGCCGGGGGCGTACGTGGTGGAACTCGCGGTGACGGATGCCGCCGGCGCTCGAAGTCCGCGGCCCGCGAGCGCGCGGGTCCTGGCGGTGCCCGCGCAGCGACTGTTGGTGGACGTGTCGTGGGACCACGCGGAGACGGACCTGGACCTGCATGTGTCGCGGGGCGTGGACGGGGTGCCGGGCTCCGTGGACGACTGTCACTACGCGAATCCGCGTCCGGACTGGGGTGCGCCCGGCCTCGCGGAGGACCCGGAGTTGTTGAGAGACCGGCTGACGGGCTACGGCCCGGAGGTGTTCGGTTACGAGAACCCAGTGGCGGGGACCTACCGTGTGGCGGTGGTGCTGGCGCGCGCGAATGGAGCGGTGGACCCGCGCAGCGGGGCGACAGTGCGTGTGTATGACCGGGGCGTGTTGAAGGGCGAGTTCCGTCGCATCCTGGCGAGTCAGGGTGAGGTGTGGACGGTGGCGGACGTGCGGTGGCCCTCGGGCGTGGTCACGGAGGTGCCGTGACGATGCGGTGGTGGCTCCTCGTGGTGGCGTGCTGCGTGTTCGCCTGTTCCTCCAAGGAGACAGTGCCACCCGTGCCGGATGCGGGGCCGAGCCCGACGTCGTGTGCGCGACGCGAGGACTGCGAGGGAGGACAGGTCTGCACGCTCGCGGGTGTCTGTGGTGCATGTGAGTCGAGCGGCCAGTGTCGGCTCAAGGAACGCTGTGACGATGAGGCGCGGGCCTGTGTGCTTCGTGAGGGCTGGGGCACGGACTGCGAGACGAACGAGGCGTGTGCATTCGGGCTGTGGTGCCGACAGGGACTCTGTCTCGCGAGGACGCAGGTGGTGCTTTGTCCCTCGGGAGCGAGGGGCGAGTGTCCTACCGGGCAACGCTGCAATGGGTCCACGCTCGTCTGCGAGGAGGACCTGGGATGTGTCGAGGACGCGGACTGTGGTGCCGAGGAGCGCTGCAACGCGGGGCTGCATGCCTGTGTGGCCCGTTGCACCGAGGCCACCTCGTGCGGGGAAGGGGAGCACTGCACGGAGGGGCTTTGCGTCCAGTGTGACGTGGACACGGACTGCGCGGTGGGCTTCGTGTGTGACGCGGCGGGACGGTGTTCATCTACACCGCGTTGCTATTCGGACCGGGACTGCGACGTGCCTCGGGTGTGTCATCTGGCGAGCGGGGCGTGCCTGCCGCGTCCTCCGCCGTGTGGCTCGGATGATGACTGCGCGATGGACCAGCGTTGCGACCTCGGCACGGGAACCTGTGAGCCCCGGGCCTGTCAGCCGGATGCGCTGGAGCCCAACGACACGGTGTCCACGGCGTTCCGCGTGAGCGCGAGTCGCTACGTGAAGTTGACGCTGTGCCCGGATGACGTGGACCACTACTCGCTCACCTTGGAGCGAGGGGACCAGCTCGGCGTAAATGTGGACGCGGAGGTGTTCGCGGAGTCGGTGTTCTCCACGACCCTTGAAGACGCGAGGGGTCGGGTGCTGGCGACGGGACGATTCCGCATGTCGCACGTCGTGGCGGAGCGAGGCACGTATACGGTGCGCATCGCCTCTCGTGACACACTGCCGCGAGCGTATGACATCGGCTTCTTCCTCTCGCGAGGCACGCCCTGTGATGACGATGTCCACGAGCCCAACGACACCGTCGATACGGCCACGGACCTGCCGGAGCGCCTGTCGCTGGAGGGGATGGTCTGCCCGGGAGAGCAGGACCATGTTCGATTCACCGTGCCCGCGGCCCAAGGTGTGAAGGTGTCGCTGTCGGGCTACGCGGCGGACCGTGGCTTGCTGCGCCTGTGTCTCTTGGGAGAGAGCGGAGGCGTGGAACTGGGCTGCTCGCAAGACGCGGAGGGCGCCATTGTGTCGCTGCCGGCTCCGACCGTGGCGGGCCAGCGGCTCACCGCGAGAGTGGTGGGCGATGACGCGCGAACGACGAATGGCTACACGCTCCAGGTGGAGTGGCTCCCATGAGGAGTTCCTCCTGGCCTGGTCGCCGCATGGCGGTGCCGACGGCGAACAACCACCTGCCTTCGGGCTCGCGGGAATCACGCACGCCAATCCCGGATGGCTTCGCGATGAGGGCTCCGGCCCGAGCGGGCAACTGCTCCTTCATCGTGCATGACACCCTGGTGCGTATGGGCTTGTGGCTCGCTGCCAGGAGCGGCCACTTCTGGCCCGGTTGCACGAATCGTGTCGATGTCGAGCGACCTCTGCGCGGGTTCGTACTGGGTCTGTTGGTCCTTGTCCTCGCGGCCTGCGGAGGCTCGTCCCGACCACCGGGTGACCTGCCGGACGCGGGTTCACGTGATGCGGGTGCGGAGGACGCAGGCCCCACGGACGCGGGGACTCAGGTCGATGCGGGGGCATCGGCCGCGCCCGTCATCCACTCGGCGCTGCCCACGCGGGGAGAGAGTGGGGGTGGAACCTGGGTGACGTTGAAGGGCCGTGGCTTCGTGGAAGGGGTGGCCGCGACGCCCTCGGAAGCCGCGCTGCGCACGGAGGTGCGGGTCGGCTCGCGCGCGGTTCGGGACTTCCAGCTCATCGATGACACCACGCTCGACCTGCGCACGCCTCCTGGCATCGAAGGTACGGCAGACGTCTCGGTGACGAACCCGAACGGGACGACGGTCTGCGCGGCGTGCTTCACGTACTTCGATGTCTTCGACTTCCGCGCTGTCTCTCCCGATACGGGAGCGCAAGGGGGCGGTAACACCGTGACGCTGGTGGGTGCGGGCTTCCCTTCGAGCACTGGGCTCCAGGTCCTCTTCGGAGGCACGGCGAGTCCCTCCGTCAAGCGCGTGTCCTCCTCGGCGCTTCGAGCCGTCGTTCCCCGGAGCAACACTGTCGGCCCCGTCGACGTGCGGGTGCAGGGGGCCGGCGTGGGTGACGTGCTGAGGCGTGCATACCGCTACGTCGAGGACACCCGCGTCACCGACATCGCTCCGCTCACGGGGACGACGTTCGGGGGCACATCCGTCGTCTTCACGGGGCAGGGCTTCGAGGGCACGACGGAGGTCTTCTTCGGAAACACGCCCGCTCCCTCCTTCCGCGTGGAGTCACCCACGCGCCTCGTGGTGACCTCGCCACCGCACATGGACATGGAAGCAGTCCCCGTGCGCATCGTCACCCCGCGAGGTGCCTGGACGGTGCGTCAGGGATTCACGTACGCGGACAGTCCGCAGGGCACCGTGTTCGGCGTGTTGGGAATCTTTCCACGCGTGGGGACGCGAGAGGACGGCACGGTGACGCTGACAGGACTGGCGTTCGACTTTCCGGACATCTCCGTCACTTTCGATGAAACGCCCGTCCAGATTGTCGCGGCGACCCGGTTCACGCTCACGGTCCGCGTTCCCCCGCGAGGCACGCTTTCGCGCACGGTCCCCGTGACGGTCAGCGCGGCCTCGCTGCGCAGTCACCTCCCAGGGGGCTACACCTATCGGCTCGCGCTCACGCGGGTGACGCCTGGAACGGGCCCCTCGGGAGGAGGAAGTCAGGTCCTCCTCGAAGGAGACGCACTGCCTCCGGATGCCATGGTGCGAGTCGGCGCGCTCCTCTCTCCAGATGTGACGGTGCTGGGAACGACTGAACTCCGCCTCATCACGCCGCCAGGTGGCGCGGGAGCGCACGCGCTCCATGTCTCCTCCGCGAGCGACCCGGAGAACGAAGCCCTGCTCCAGAACGCCTTCACCTACGAGCCCGCGCTCGTGCTCTCCCAGGTGGAGCCCGCGCGCGGTGCCATCGCGGGAGGCTCGCGAGTGACGGTGCGAGGGACCGGCTTTGTCGAAGGCATCCGCATCACCTTTGGTGGAGAGCCCGCGAGCGACGTGCACGTGGTGGACGCCCACATCCTCACCTGTCGAACTCCCGTGTCGCGGAGCCAGGGGCCCGTGGAGGTGGCCGTCATCCAGGGAGCCGTGCGCTCGGCGCTCTCCGAGGCCTTCACCTACTTCGACCCGCGAGGCCCTGGAGGTCTCTCGGGTGCGCTGCTCACGGGAACGTTGAATGTCACGGTGCTCGACACTTCCTCGGGGACCTACGGGCAGCCCGTCGTGGGCGCGAAGGTCCTGCTCGGCACGGGCTCGACGGCACTCCTCCAGGGTGAGACGGATGCACGCGGACAGTTGACGCTGTCCGACTCGCGGATGGTGGGCGCGCAGAGCGTCACCGTCTTCAAGGCGGGCCACGACGTGGTGACGGTGGCGGGTATCCGCTCGGAGAACCTGACGGTGTACCTGCGCCGTCTCGACAGCGAAGGCAACCCGGGCAATCCACCTGTGCCCGCGAGTGCTCGAATCACGGGCCGGGTGCGAGGCTTCAAGCCGCCCAGGCCGCTCCAGCCTGGAGAGGTGTTGGAGGCTCGCGTCTTCGTGGCGCAGTTGAGCCCTGCGTCGGGCCCTCCTTTCGCGGGGCCCGGAGACCGTCGCGCGGAGACGTGGCGGATTCGCGAAGAGGGTGGCGCCTACGTCGTGCAGGCGCAGCCCGGTTTGCGCGCGGTGTACGCGGTGCTCGGCGTGCTGAAGGACGAGGTCGACTTCGTGCCCTACCTGCTCGGCGTGCGTCGCGGCATCGCGGCCTCGGGCACGCGGGTGTCCGAAGGACAGGACGTCGTGTTCGACGTGCATCTGGACGTCGCCGCGCCCCTCTCCCTGGCGGGGCCCGTCATCATCGCGGGCGAGGAAGCCCTGCATCAGGTCTACGCGTGGCTGGACCTGGGTGCGGAGGGGCTGGTTCCGCATCCGCACAACTGGGGCACGGGCTCGCGCTTCTTCTCCTCTGTCGAAGGGCCCGGTCCGCTGCTCACGTTCCCCCAGCTTCCTCGAGTGGACGGGGCGAGCCTTCTCTTCCTCGACCTGCTTCGAGGCACCACGGCCTATCCCCAGAGCGTGCTGTATCACCGTCAGCCAGGAGCCCTGGAGGCGGGCGTGACGCTCCCGCCGATACTCCCGCTCCCTGTCTTCACCGAGCCCGCGCGGGATGCCCGCTTCACGGGAGCGGTGGCCTGGACTCCATCGTCCTCCGGTGCCACCCCGGACGTGCAGGTCCTCACCCTGATGGCGCCTGGTACGACAGGTGGCATCCGCTGGACCGCCGTGCTTCCGGGCGGCGAGACGCGGGTGACGCTCCCGGAGACCGCGTTGCAGGCGTTGCGCGCGGAGCTGCCCGAAGGCGCGCGACTTCGCGCGGACCTCTCCCTCGCGCGAGTCCCTCGCTTCGAGTATTCGCAGTGGACCTACGACACGCTGTCCACCGCGACCTGGACGGCCTACGTCCTGGGGCGCTCGGAGGTCTTCGACCCGTGATGCGCCGCTGGCTTCCCCTCGCCGTGCCGCTGCTGCTCCTCCTCGCCGCCTGTCGCGGTGACGCTCCCGTGGGCGATGAGGGCTGTCGCGTGGACTCGGACTGCGGCACGCCGTCGGAGGCGTATCGGTGTGACACGGAGACGTCGGCCTGTCGGTGTCGCACGGACGGCGCCTGTGCGCCGGGAGAGCTGTGCAACGAAGCGGGCTTCTGCCAGGACCGTGCGGGCTGCGAGTCGAACGCGGACTGCGGAGAGGACTCCCTCTTCTGCGACACCAGCACCGGCACCTGCCTGACGCGCGGCCGTTGCGCCACGGACCTGCACTGCGCGCTGGGCGAAGTCTGTGACCTCGCGCGGACCACGTGCGTGGCGGGCTGTCGGACATCCGGAGATTGCGCGGGCACGGCCTGCCGCTGCGACGACGCGCCGTGTCTCTGCGACGCCACCACGCCAGAAGGGCGCGCCGCCTGTGCCCTGGGTGTCTGCGACGCGAGCTTCTGCGCGGACGCGCGAGACTGTGCCTTCGGTGAGTCCTGCGGCACGCCGTCGGGCGCGGAAGCGGGGACATGTTTCAGCGACTTCGACCCGGTGAGACGTCCCTACTGCGCCAACTGCACCTACGGCGGTGGCCTCCAGGTCTGTGGTCGCGGCGCGAACTTCTGTCTGCGCGAGACAGCGAGCCCGGGGACTGCCTTCTGCGGCGCGGACTGCTCGGAGGGGCAGGGCTGCCCTCATGGCTACCAGTGCTCGGACGTGGTGGTGGTCGCCAGTCGTGCGCGCTGTCGCTCGGATGCGCAGTGCGCGCCGTCGCCCTCGTTGCCGTGCCGCGAGGACTCGCACTGTGGACGCGGCGGGCGTTGCGTGAAGTCGGACGGACAGCCCGAGGGCGCGTGCGCGGGACGTTGCTCGATTGCGGAGGGGGACGTGGAGGGCTTCTGCTCATGCCAGCAGGACACCGACTGCGTGCAGGATGCTTGCAGCCAGGGCACGTGCACGGTGAGTCGTCGCTCGTGCGTGGGTGACGCGGACTGCCGGCCCATCCGCTGCGTGGACCATGAAGGCGCGGGAGGCTGTTTCGTGGGGCGCAACTGCGCTCCCGAGGAGGGCCTCACCTGCGCGGAGGTCGCACCTCGCTTCGCCCGGTAAGTCCCTGGTTCCACAGGGGTTTGAGTGTCTTGCCTACATCTGCGCTCGATGTCCGCGAGGAAGGGCGGTGCCTGATGGTGAATGTTCCGGAGGGTGCCCCGTCAGAAGTAGCAACACGACGGAGGACGGACACCATGGCTTTCAAGACTGCTCTCACCACCCTGGCTCTCGGCACCCTGTTCCTTGGTTCCTCGACGGCGCTGGCGGAGGACGGCAGTGTGCGCGACTGGGCGACTCAGCAGGCCCGCCGCGGCGATGACCGAAACCATGACCGGGACAACGACCGCGACGACAACCGGGGCCACCAGGACCGGGACAACCGCCGGGGCCACCACCCGGACCGCTATGAGGCCCATATCCACACGGGCGGCTGCCACCACGCTCCGGCGCCCCGTCCTCCTTCCCAGGCTCGCGGCCGCTACGAGATGCAGACGGTGAATCGCTGGGTCGAGGGCCGCTACGAGAAGGTGTGGGTGCCCGAGGTGTGCGAGGAGCGTCGTGGCCGTCGGCACCGCGTCTCCCGCTGCTCGGGTGGCTTCTATGAGAACCGGTGGGTGGAAGGCCGTTACGTGCAGACCGCCGAGTGGGTCTGGGTGTCCTACGAGCGCGGCAATGGCTGGAGCTCGAACCGCACGCACCCGGCCAGCTACTACCCGTAGTTCTCGCTGAGAAAAAACAGGGGGTCGAGGGGCGGTGCCGGATACGGGGGTATCCAGCATCGCCCTTCGTGTTTTCAGGTCCCCGGTGCCTTTCCCCGTGCGGCCTGTTAGTCAGTGCGCCGCATGGGCACCGCCTTCATCACGGGAGCAGGCATCCGCGTCGGGAGCGCCGTGGCGAGGGCGCTGGCTCGCGCGGGTTATGACCTGGCGCTGCATGCGAACCGCTCCATGGACTCGCTGGCCTCGCTGGCGGACGAGCTCCGGGCACAGGGACGCCGCGTCACCCTTCATGCCGCCGACCTGAGTCAGCCCGACGCGGTCGACGCCCTGGCCGCGAGCGTCCGCGAGGCCTGGCCCGCGTTGGACGTGGTGGTCCACAACGCCGGCCTCTACGAGCGGATCGACTTCGCGGACATCTCGCGTGAGCAGTACCGCACCATGCTCGCCGTCAACCTGGACGCGCCCTTCTTCCTCACCCAGGCGCTCTTGCCCGCGCTGCGCGCGGGGAGGGACCCGCTGGTGGTGCACGTCGGAGACATCGCCGGTGAGCGTCCGGAGAGCCACTTCGCGCACTACTCGGTGAGCAAGGCGGGCCTGTTGATGCTGACGCGCGCGCTGGCGGTAGAGCTGGCGCCGCACGTGCGCGTCAATGCCGTATCACCCGGCGTGGCCGCGTTCCCGGAGAGCTTCGACGCCGCCGCGCGCGAAGAGGTGTTGCGACACATTCCCATGGGACGCGAGGGCAGCGTGGAGGACGTGGCTCGCACCATCGTCTTCCTCGCGCGCGAAGCGCCCTATGTCACCGGACAGGTCATCGCCGTCGACGGCGGCAGGAGCGCGAGACTATGAGCGCGGAGCTGGCTTTCCATCCTCCCGTGGTCAATGACAGCAAGGGCCGTCCGCTGGACGTCATCGAGCTGCGCGGACTCACGGTGGACTGCATCGTGGGCGTGTACAACCGCGAGCGCGTCTCGGCGCAGCCGCTC
Organism: Myxococcus sp. CA040A; assembly: GCF_013336725.1. Taxonomy (NCBI): domain Bacteria; kingdom Pseudomonadati; phylum Myxococcota; class Myxococcia; order Myxococcales; family Myxococcaceae; genus Myxococcus; species Myxococcus sp. CA040A. The sequence goes on from NZ_JABUMR010000003.1 coordinate 371,975, forward strand.
CGGCTGGACGTGGCGCTCTTCCTGGACACGCGCAACGCGGCGACGGGCGGCCGGCTGGCGCACACGGTGAACTATGGGCGGCTGGCCGGAGAGCTGCGCTTCCTGCTGGAGGCATGTCGCTTCGAGTTGCTGGAGTCCGCCGTAGAGGCGGTGAGTCGCTACCTGCTCGCCACCCCCACCGCGGACGTGCCGCGCGCGCAGGTCCACGCCGCCACCGTACGTGTCATCAAGCCCCTGGCCCTGGGCGGCCTCGCGGTGCCCTCGCTCCAGGTGCATCGCACGGCGGAGGAGATGAGCTATGCGTCGGAGGAGCGGTCCTTCGGTCGCCTGGACGTCATCCACGAGGGCGCGGGATACGGCGTGTATCGCCTGCGTGTGAAGCCCGGTGGCACCGTCCCCGCCAGCTCGAATCCAGGCATGGAGGAGAGCGAGCTGGTGCTGGGGCAGGGCCTGATGTCGCAGGGGCACCCCGTCGAGCGGGGCATGGCCTTCCACTGGCCCCGGGGCTTTCCGCGTCGCTACGACAACCCCTCCGCGCAGGAGCAGACGGTGCTGAGTGTGTATCGGCCCCGCTTCCTGGAGCCGGAGCCACAGGCGGTGGAGCCGCGTGCTCCCGCGTCGGCGCTCCTGTCCATCACCGGCACGTCCTATTACCCCCATGACGAGCCCGCGGCGCCCGGTGTGTCCGCGGACAAGCAGCCTTGAGGACGGGGACGCACTCTCGGTGAGGGGACTGTTTCCGAGGACGCGAGACACGGTATGACGCGACTTCGGAGCCCAGAGGAAACAACGGCATGAACCTCGACAGGCGGATGCAGCTCTTCGTGGTGCTGGCGGCGGTGTTCGTCACGTCGCTGGTGGTGGGAGACCTCATCGGCGTGAAGCTGTTCGAGGTCAACCTGGGCTTCGTGGTGGCAGTCATGTCCATTGGCATGCTGCCGTTCCCGGTGACGTTCCTGCTCACCGACATCCTCAACGAGTTCTACGGCAAGAAGGCCGCCCGCTTCGTCACGTGGGTGGGCTTCAGCATGGCCATCTTCGCCTTCACGGTGATTGCCATCGCGGTGGAGGTGCCCTTCGCTCCGCTGACGCGCGCACCGGATTTCACGGGGACGGTGGAGGGCTCGTTCAACAACGTCTTCAGTGGCTCGCAGCGCATCCTGCTGGCGTCGATGATCGCCTATCTGGTGGGCCAGTTCTGCGACATCTCCATCTTCAACCTGCTCAAGCGCGTCACGAACAACAAGATGCTGTGGCTGCGCGCGACGGGCTCCACGCTGGTCTCCCAGCTCATCGACACGACGGTGGTCCAGTTCGTCGCGTGGACGGGCGTGCTGCCCACCGCGGTCATCTTCAACATCATCGCCACGTCGTACGTCGTGAAGCTGCTCGTCGCGGTGAGCCTGACGCCCTTCATCTACCTGGGGCATGCCCTGGTGGAGCGCAAGCTGGGCATCAAGCCCGTGGTGCTGGGCGCGGACGGTGAGCCGCTCCCCGAGCCCGTGGCGGAGGTGGCCGTCCCCGCTGAGACGCGCGCCGCCTGAGGGGCGACGCGGGCCTCACGGCACCAGGCGTTGAAGGAAGACGTCCGTGTCGTCGGAGGTGAAGGACTCCTCGCCGCCCAGCGCGCGAGTGCCGGAGAACGTGCCCGTACCCAGGATGTCTCCGCCCGACAGGAAGGTGAGGTCTCGCAGGTGGAGGCTCTCGTCACATGGCTGGGTGACATAGGGCGCCTGCCACGACAGCTCACCCAGGGGTGACAGCCGCGCCAGCTCCGAGCCGCAGCCATGCTTCCAGAGCACCGCCGCGCCTCCCTCCTCATCCGCCGCCAGTCGCGCGCCACGGGCTTCCCCTGGCGACGGGCTGGTCAGCGCATGTCCCCACAGCGGACGTCCCGCCGCATCGGCCGCGAGCACGAAGGCGGCGCGAGCGCAGCCCTCCGCGACACAGGACGGCATGAGCACGGCGCCTCCCCAGTGGAGCGTGCCCTGGAAGTCGCCCGTGAGTCGCAGCCCGCCATCGGCCGCGAAAATCACCTGCGTGAAGGAGGGTGCGTCCGGTCCCACCTCCAGCTCCCAGTACACCTCACCGACGGGCGACAGCCGCGCGATGAACCCGATGCTCTCGAAAGGGGCCAGCGGGCGCTGCCCCGCGAGCACCGCGCCGCCATCCGAGTCCAGCGCCACGACGGACGCGGAGGCCAGCGCGGGCATCTCCTGGGACCAGCGCGCCGTGCCTCGGGTGTCGTAGCGCGTCACCAGCCGGCCGTGCGCCACCACGACTTCCCCTTCGATGTCCGCTGTCAGCGCCTTCACGGTGCCCGTCGCGCGAGCCCACAGCGGCGTGCCGTCCGAGGCCAGCTTCGCCACGAAGTGGCTGTCGGTGATGAGCGTCTCACCGAGGCGCAGCCGGCCCTCCAGCTTGCCAGCGACGAAGAGCTCTCCCCCGGAGGAGACGGCGAGGAACTGCGCGTGGGCCTGGGCCGCTCCGCTCTCGGACGGCTCGGGCATGAAGCTCCGCATCCAGAGCACCTGTCCCGCGCCATCATGGTGGGCGAGGGTGAGGGCCGTGCCGCCGCCATCCGTCGAGGACGCGTCCGGTGTGCCCGTCGCGCCGTGGGTGGTGCCCAGCAGCACGCTGCCGCCCAGGCCGTCCGAGGCCACGGCCACCGCGTCCTGTCGCCCCAGGGTTCGCGAGTGAACGGTCCACCGCGCATCCCCCGGCTCCAGCGTCGGAGGCTTGGGGGGTTGTGGCGTGGAGCCTGGGTCTTCTTCCTCGGGGAGAGGGGCCTCCGTGGACGCGCCGCTCCCACCACAGCCGAGTGCTGTCCACACGCTCAGCACCAGCCCCGCAGTGCCTGCCCGCCACCGTCCCATGTTCATTCTCCGCGAGTCCGCTCACCCTCCGGCCGGAGGCGAAGCTGGGGTGTGGTGCTCCCGGAGGCAAGGCCCGCGTCGGACACTGAACGTTGTCAGGTGCTTCGCGGCGGTGGCTGAGCGAGTCCCGTCAGCTCACACCAGCGGGCGACGGTCAGCGCGGTGTAGTGCTCCGGCTCCAGTCCATACGCGCCCAGCGAGAAGCCGTCATTCCACTCCACCAGCGCTGTTTCACCGGTGGACAGCACGCCGAAGTCGACGGAGTAGCCCGCGGTCGCTTCCCCGGAGGACTCCAGGAGGCGGAGCGCTTCGTGGACTCGCGCCTCGTCGAGGGGCACCGTTGCGTCTCCCGCATAGTGACGCGTGCCCACGGGCCTTCCGTGCACGATGAAGACGCGGTACTCGCTCAGCCACCGCACCACCTCCGAGCAGATGAGCGGCGTGCCCTGTGACGCCCGCTCCAGGAAGAGGAGGTCGCTGGCGCTCTGGAAGACCTGGCCCGTGAAACGTTTCCTGCGTCCCTGGGGCTTGGCGAACACGGGCGGACTCGCGACGTCGTGCAGGTGCGAGGTGAGCTGTCGCACGGTGCTCGTCCAGAGTCGGCGGTGGAGGAAGGGCGTGAGGCTGGGCGGGTAGTCGTTCGTTGGAGGTGGCTCGATGCCCAACTGCTTCAGCGCGCCCAGCACCGTGGGCACGTAGCCCGCGACCAGCGTGTCCGACGTCAGCGGGAGTTGGCGCCGCTCCAGGCGCTTGGCGGTGAAGCACTCGGTGGGGATGCCCTTCGCGCGCAAGCCCTCCAGGAGCAGCCGCATCTCCGGCTCCATCCGCCCGTGCGCCTCCTCCTCGATGAAGGCCCGAGAGGGCCACCGCCCCTCCTGGCTCACGAGCCCCGCCGTGCCAGCGGAGCGAGGATGTCGCGCCAGTGCGAGTAGAGGGAGAAGTGTCCGCCTCCGGAGAGGAAGTGGGGCACGGTGCGCGGGATTCGCGAGGCGAGATAGCGCCCCATCTGCGGCGGGACGATGCTGTCGCCGTCCCAGTACCAGAGGTCCATCTCTCCTCGAATCTCCTCCAGCGCGAAGTCCCAGGGCGACGCCAGGATGTGGGCCTCGCGGCGCATGCCCGCCACGCCTCGGCGCGTGGCTTCGCGTCGCCAGCCCTGCACCTGCGCGGCGATGTGCGGGTCCGACAGCACGAGCCGGTCATCCTCCGACGCATGCGCCAGCAGCGCCGCCAGGGCTCGCTCTGGATTCGAGCGCACCTGCCTGTCATGCATCGCCATCAGCGGATGCAGCAGCCACTCTGGCCACGCGGCCATGGCGTAGGCGTTGCGGTAGTCGCGGTTGACGCCCTCCATGCCACCGGGCCGCTTCAGCGGCGAGGCGCCGGAGACGATGGCGGAGCGGATGATTCGTTCGCCCAGTCGCCACACGGAGGCGGCGACATAGGGGCCGCCCGCGGATACACCGAAGAGGGAGAAGCGGCCTATCTTGAGGGCGTTGGCGAGCTGCTCGAGGTCGTCCGGGAAGTCCAGCAGCGTGCGGTCGGACTGGTAGTCGGACAGCCCATAGCCGGGCCGGTCCGGGGTGATGAGGCGCACGCCGAGGCCATGGGTGAGCCGGTCATCCGGATGCCGCATGTAGCGCGAGCCCGGGTTGCCGTGGACGAAGAACACCGGGACTCCGTCCAGGTCTCCCGACTCCACGTACGCGAGCCGCCGTCCATCCTTCAGCCGAAGCACGCCCTCACGGACCTGCACGCCCGAGCCCGAGGTGGTTTCCGAGACGGAGTGCATCAGGGCTCCATTGCTTGTGAGCGCGTGGCAATCCACTCGGAGATGGAGGGCCAGACATGGGTGGGGCCCTTGCTGGAGGCGGACAGCCCGATGTGGCCCACCGGATAGCGCCGCGTCTGGGCGTCCTTCGTGCCCACCAGGTCGACGAGCGGCTCGCTCATGGCGGGAAAGGCGATGGTGTCGTGCTCGGCGATGACGTTGAGCACGGAGGCCTGGATGCGTCCCAGGTCCACGGCCTCTCCGCCGACCTTCATGCGTCCCTGGTGGAAGAGGTTCTGCTGGTAGCAGTCCTTGATGTACTGGCGATACACCTCACCGGGGAAGGGCACGGGGTCCGAGCCCCAGCGCTCCATGGCGAGGAACGTGCTGACGAAGTCCGGGTCGTCGATGCGGCGGCACACCTCCAGCCAGCGCGTGAGGCGCTGCACGGGCGCCACCATGAGGAAGCCGCTCTCCAGCACGGGCGTGGGCACGTTGCCGTAGGCATCCACGAGCGAGTCCACGTCGAAGTGATTGGCGGCGGTCCACAGCGTGTAGACACCGCCCTTGCTGAAGTCCACGGGCGTGGCCTGCGCGACGAGGTTGCGCACGCCCTCGGGATGCAGCGACGTGTAGGCCAGCGCGAGCGTGCCGCCCATGCAGTAGCCGTAGAGCGTGAGGTCCCGGCTCTTGCTGACCCGCAGCGTCCAGCGCACCGCCGCCTGGATGAGCCCTCCGAGCAGGTCCGACCAGGTGAGGCGCTCCTCGTCCTGTCCCGGCACGCCCCAGTCGATGGCGTACACGTCGAAGCCCTCCTGCGTGAGGTGCTCGATGAGGCTGCGGCCCGGCAGGAAGTCGAGGATGTACCAGCGATTGATGAGCGAGTAGACGAACAGGATGGGCGTGCGGTGGCGCCGACGGGGCGCCGCGTAGCGCAACAGCCGCATGCTGCCCCGCGTGTACACGACGGTGTGGGGCGTGGCGCTGATGGGCGGCTCGCGCACACCGGAGGCCCGCTCGATGAAGGGCTTGAGGTACGGGTAGGGATTGAAGGGACGGGCCTTGAGCGCGTGAGCGACAGCGCGCGTGAGCTCGAACTGGCCGGTGACGAAGGAGCGCAGCCGCTGGGTGGACGCGGTCATGTTCAGGCGCCGGGCTTGGTGGGAGGGCTGTCGGACTCCTGGCGATGGAGCAGGTCCACCACCACCTCGAGCTGGGAGCCGAGCGCCTCGACCTGGTCATTCACGCGGCGCAGCTGGTCGCGGAGGCTCTCCACCTCGGACGTCGTGGGCAGGCGCAGCGTGTGCAGCGCGCTCTCCACGAAGCTGTTGCGGCGGATGCGGGCGTTGAGGCCCTGGCGCAGCACGGTGCCGCTGGCGCGCAGGTAGGTGGGGCTCTCGGAGACGCGGGTGAGGACACGGGTGAGGCGCTGCTCGGCGCGGGTGAACACCTGGCCCGTTCGAGTCTCCGGATGGGTGAGGTGGCCCAGGAGCTTCAATCCCCGGGCGAGGAGTCCCCTGGGTGGAGGCGGGCGGTCCGAGTCGCTCATGCCCGCGACGTTAACCCAAGCCGTGCCGGGGACGCAGGGGACCCTGCCCAAAAAGTGAATGGTGGTTCATGTTTGAGGCAGGCGGGGAAGCACCGCGTCACGCGGTGCCCGCTACTTCGTGGAGGCGTAGCCCTCGAAGGTCCGGGGGATGCCCTTGTCCTCGTCCACGTTGTTGAAGGTGACGGGGATGCTGTCGCCGCCCTTCTCCACATCGAAGTGGATGTGGCCGGTGAGGCTGTTGCCCACGTTGCCCACCTCCGCGAGCTGCTGTCCCTGGCTCACCGTGTCGCCCACGCCCACCTTCGCGGTGCCCTTCGAGATGTGGAAGTAGCGGCCCACCGTGCCGTCGCCGTGTTCGACTTCGATGCGGTTGTTGGGCTTGTCGCCGCCGTTGCCGCTGTTCGTGTCCACCACGCGCGACACCGTGCCCGCGCGCGCCGCCAGCACCGGGGTGCCGCACTGTCGACGGAAGTCCCAGGCGTATTCCTCGTCGTCGTTGTGGTTCAGGTGGGAGTTGTTGCCCTGGATGACCCAGGAGCGGTCTCCCTCGGGGTAGGGCAGCCGGTAGGGCGAGCTCGCCGCGCTGGGGTACTCGCCGGAGTCGATGGAGCCGCGCAGCACCAGCCACGCGCCGAGCCAGAACACTCCGATGAGGCCGTAGACGACGGCGCCCGTGAGCACGATGTTGCGCACCCGGTGCAGCTCCACCTTCGCCGCGCGCCCCTCGAGCATGCCGCGCGCGATGTGCGGGAAGGCGAACCAGAAGGCGAAGGCGGCGATGCTGCCGACAATCCCGCCCCAGTGGTAGAGGTTCGCCAGGAACGTGGGGCCGCATGCGGCGAACGCTCCCGGCGCGAGCACGACGGCGGTGAAGAGCGACGCGATGGCCGCCGCCAGCAAGGTCCGGGACGTCCAGCGCAGGCTCTCGTCGACCTTGTCGTCGCTCCCCTTGGCCACCGGCAGCGTGAAGCGCAGCGCGTGGATGACCAGGGCGACGAAGGCGGCCCAGACGAGCAGGCCCAGCACCGAGGAGAGCACCATGGGCGTCTCTCCCGTCAGGCCCGCGAAGGACACCCCGAACATCACCAGCCCATACACGCCGAAGACCGCGAGGATGATGGACCAGGTCGTGCCGTAGCGCTTCATCGCGCTTCCCCCTGCCTCGCGAACATCGGCCCACCGGGACTCCGGCGGGGAGCGCGAGGCTTCTCCCTCCTTGGAGTTGCGGTGGGTCGGGGTGTGACGCCACCAGGCAGTGGAGCGGGCGGGCACCCCGTCGGGTGCCCACCGTGTGGCTCGCTCAGCCCTGTCGCTTCACCGCGAGCGGCCCGAAGGCCTGGGTCACCGGCATCAGTGACATGACGTTGATGTTCACGTGCGCCGGTCGCGACACCACCCAGTGCACCGCGTCCGCGATGTCCTCGGGCGTCAGCGGCTGCGTGTTGGCGTAGGGGGCCGCGGCCCGAGCGGCGTCGCCCTTGAACCGGATGTTGGAGAACTCCGTGCCGCCCACGAGCCCTGGCTCGATGTCCGTCACGCGCACGGCCGTGCCCAGCAGGTCCGCGCGCAGGTTGAGGCTGAACTGCTGCACGAAGGCCTTCGTCGCGCCGTACACGTTGCCACCCGGGTACGGATAGTCCGCCGCCACCGAGCCCATGTTGATGATGTGGCCCCGGTTGCGCGCCACCATGCCGGGCAGCACCGCGTGCGTGCAGTACATGAGCCCCTTCACGTTCGTGTCGACCATCACCTCCCAGTCGTCGAGGTGCGCCGACTGCGCCGCTTCCAACCCCAGCGCCAGCCCCGCGTTGTTGACCAGCACGTCCACCTCGGCGAAGTCCGCCGGCAGCGCTCCGAGCACCCGCGCCATCGCCTCGCGCTCCGTCACGTCGAGCGTCACCGGCAGCAGCCGCTCACCCAACTCCGCGCGCAGCTTCTCCAGCAGCTCCGTCCTCCGCCCGGTGGCGATGACCCGCGCACCCTCCTGGATGAAGCGGCGCGCGATGGCCAGGCCGAACCCGGCAGTGGCTCCCGTAACCAGCACGTTCATGGCGTTCCCTTTGGATGCGATGCCTCGCGCGCTAAATGGCACGAGGCCCCGGCCCGCGCACGGGGAAAGGCCCTCGCCGCGCGGTGCCCCCAGAGCCGACCCGACAGTCCACAGCTCGTCGGAGACGCCTTCTCGGCGCGCCCCCGTCCGCATGCTCCCGCTCGGAGCGACCTTCTCTCCGAGTGAAGTCCCGCCCACCCGCGTCGGGAATGAAACCGCCTTCATCCGCACACCTGTACAGGAAGCAGCACGAATGTTCGGGCCCGCGCGCATCAGCCTGACTTCTTCGCGCTCAACGTAACCGCCCGAAATCCCATTTCCTGCCTTCTTGCCCTGCGGCCTGGCGAGTCTGGGTTGCCATCGGGTCGGGGAATGAACAGGACGCGCGCCCCGATTGGCGGCCGTCCTCGCGAGCGCCCCATACGCCGCGACCCACACATGGAGTCTGACAGGATGCGCCAACGCTCACCGCTGCTGACGGCCTACTGCTCCGCTGCCCTGCTTGCCCTGCTTGCCTGCAATGGCACGAGCGAGCTGACCCAGACCACGGGCTCACGTCCGTCCACCGATGAGGCGCCCTCGACGGGCAACCCGCCCGCGCCATCCCCCACGACACCCACGACTCCCGCGCCGACACCGACGGAGCCGGATGAATCCGAGCAGCCCTCGGAGCCCACGCCGACGCCCGACCCGGAGCCCACCCCCACTCCGGAACCCGAGCCGGAGCCCGAGCCCGAGCCTGTTCCGGAGCCGCCGAAGCCGACCTACACGCGCATCCTCTGGGTGGCGCCGTCGGGCAGTGACAGCGCCTCCGGCACGGAGAGCGCGCCGCTGCGCACGGTGACGCGGGCGCTGACGCTCATCGCGCCGGGCGAGGCCATCTATCTGAAGACGGGCACCTACGCGGAGCGCCTCAAGCTGGAGGAGCGCGGTGGCACGGAGGCGAAGCCGCTCACGGTGAAGGCCGCGCCGGGCAGCGCGCCCGTGGTGAAGCCTGGCGGCGAGTCCGCGCTGGTGGACGTGCGCGGCGCGTACTGGCGCGTCGAGGGGCTCACGCTGGATGCCGCGGGCTCCGCTGCCTTCGCGGTGCTGTGGCGAGGCACCGCCGCGCATCACGGTTTGCTGCGTGACTGCGTGGCGAAGAACGGCACGGCGGGCGCGGGGCTCAACGTGTCGGAGAAGGCCCACGACATCCTCATCGAGGGCAACACGATTTCGAACTTCAGCCGGGGTGGCAGCGACAGCCACGGCATCATCGTGCAGACCACATCGAAGAACGTGGTGGTGCGCGGCAATGACATCCATCACAACTCCGGCGACGCGGTGCAGTGCATCGGCCCGGAGGCCGGAGCCACCGTGTCCGGCACGCCCTTCGACAACCTGCTCGTGGAGGACAACGAGCTGCACGAGAACCGGGAGAACGGCGTGGACGTGAAGACCTGCACGCACGTCACCCTGCGCGGCAACATCATCTGGGGCCACAAGGCCACGTCCACGTCGCGCGGCGAGGGGGTCGTCGTCCACCTGTCCGCGTCGGACGTCACCCTGGAGGACAACGTCTTCTATGGAAACGGCCGGGCCATCAACATCGGTGGCAACCGGGTGAACGGGCCGCCCACCCGCATCATCATCCGTCGCAACCTCATCCGGGATGGCCTGGGTGGGAGCGAGGACGGCGGTGGCATCCGCGTGGACACGTCCACCGACGTGAAGGTGCAGCACAATACGGTGTGGAACATGCCCGGGCCCTGTCTCACCTTCGGCCACGGCGACACCGGGCCGAGCGCCGGCCTGGACGTGCGCAACAACGTCTTCGCCGGCTGTGGTGTCTCCGCGCGCGCGGGGGCTGCGCGCTCCGGCACGGTGATGGATGGCAACCTCTTCTTCCGCTCCTCCGGTTCCATCTCCTTCTTGCTGAATGGGGAGAGCGTGAACCTGACGGAGTGGCGCTCTCGCAGCGGGCTGGACAAACGCTCGTTGGAGAAGTCGCCGGGGTTCGTCAACATCGACACCGGGGACTTCCGGCTGGGGTCGGGCTCCGCGGGTCGCAACGCGGGCCTGGGGTTGGGACTGACCTTCTGCGGCGCGGCCCCGGACCTGGGGGCATTCGAGTCGGACTGCCCCTGAGGCGGCGGGGCGTGTAGAGTGGGCTCCGCTCCCCCCTTCCGCCCCGACCCTCCACGTGCCGTCTTCGCTGGAATTCGCTCTCGGCATCACCCTGGTGCCTCCGGCCTCACCCGCACGTGAGCTGCTCGCGGCCGCTGCCGCGCGTGCGGGTCTCCGCGTGGTGGATGGCGTGGAGGGGGCCGCGCTGGCGCTGGTGGACCTCACCTCGCCAGACAGTGGCCCCGCGCTTCGCACCCTGCTCGACTCACCTCGCGCCTCGCACATCACGCTGGTGGCGCTGGTGGAACCGACCGAGCAGGGCTTCTCCGCCGCGGAGCCCCTGAGGCCCGCGGACGTGCTCACCATCCCGGTGTCGCCGCACGAGCTGGTCTTCCGGCTCCACCGCGCCGCCGGGCGTCACCTGGAGCGCGAGGGACAGGAGCGCGGTCAGGAAGACCTGGCGCTCCTCCTGGAGCTGACGGCGGACTACGCGGAGACGTCCGACGTGGAGGCGCTGCTGCACGGTGTCACCCGCCGGCTGGCGGAGAAGCTGGACATCGCGCGCGCCACGCTGGTGATGCTCGGTCGCAACGCGGATGAGGGCGTCATCGTCGCGGCCAGCGATGACCCGACGCTCAAGGACCTGCGCATCGAGCTGTCGCGCTACCCGGAGATCCGCGAAGTCATGCGCACGGGTCGTCCGGTGGTGATGGAGGAGGCGCCCACGCATCCGCTGCTGGGCGACGTGGAGCGCAGGGCCGTGGCGGCGCGCGGCATCCACGCCATCGCCGCGCTGCCCCTGCCCATCCGGGGGCAGGTGCGAGGCGTGCTGCTGCTTCGCGCGGCGGGGCGTCGGCGCACGTTCACCTCGCGGGAAATCGACTTCCTCACCACGGTGGCGCATGCCACGGCGGTGGCGCTGCGCAACGCCTCGGTGCTCCAGTCGGTGAGGGGGCAGACGGAGGCGGAGAAGACGGCGCGCCTGGCCGCCGAGGAGCAGGCGGCCTCCTTCAAGCCCTACCAGCTCTTCTTCGCGCACGTCAGCGAGGGCGTGGCCATCCTCGACGACAAGGCGAGCGTGCTGTCCCTGAATCCTTCCGGCGCGGCGATGCTGGACCTGCCGGCGCCCGAGGCTCGGGGGCGGCATCTGCATCAGGTGACGCAGCCGGTGGATGACGGCGTGCTGATGGAGCTGGTGACGGCGGCGTCGCGAGGCGAGGCGCGCTCGGGCGTGGACGTGGAGGTGCGCACGGCGACGGGGCGGCGGCTGACGCTGTCCATGTCCGCCGCGCCGCTGCGTGACGAGGACGCGGCCACCATCCTGTCGTTCCGCGACGTCACCGACGCGCGGCGGCTGGAGGACGAGCTGCGCCAGACGAAGGACTTCCTGGAGCGGCTCATCGACTCGTCGGTGGACGCCATCATCGCCGCCGACCTGAAGGGGCGCATCATCCTCTTCAACAAGGGCGCGGAGGCACTGGTGGGCTACACCGCGCAGGAGGCGATGGCGGGCGTCACCGTGGAGCAGCTCTATCCCCAGGGCGTCGCGCGGCGAATCATGTCCACGCTCCGAGGGCCGGAGCACGGTGGCAAGGGTCGCATGTCGCTCACGCGCGAGGAGCTGGTGAACCGCGCCGGAGAGCGGGTGCCGGTCAACATGACGGCGTCGCTCGTGTACGAGGGCGGGCGCGAGGTCTTCAGCGTCGGCATCTTCACGGACATGCGCGACCGGATGAAGCTGGAGCGCAAGCTGTCGGACGCGGAGACCCGGCTGGAGGAGAGCGAGAAGAGCGCCGTCATCGTCGCGCTCGCCGGCACCGCGGCGCATGAACTCAACCAGCCCCTCACGTCGGTGATGGGCTACGCGGAGCTGCTCAAGCGCAAGCTGAAGGAAGAGGACTTCGCCTGGAAGCCGGTGGACATCATCTACCGCGAGGCGGAGCGCATGGCGGAGATCGTCCGGAAGATTGGGAAGATCACCCGCTACGAGACGAAGGCGTACATGGGGGAGCAGCAGATTCTCGACCTGGACAAGGCGACCTCCCATGAAGACTGACACCCGCGCCGTGCGAATCCCCGGCGGCCCGGGCCCCGAGTCGTTCCAGGCCTTCTTCGAGGCGCTCGACGCCCCCGCGGCCCTGTGTGACCCGATGCTGCGGCTGGTGGCGGTCAACGAGGCCTTCCATCGCTTCTGCGCGGACCACCAGGCGACGGTGGAGGATGTCGCGCGCGCGTTGGCGGTGGCGGCCGTGCCCGTGGATGGCTCCAGCTGCGACATGGAGCTGCCGCTCGCGGGCAAGCCGGGCGCCGTGCTGACGATGTCGCGCCGGGGTGACGTGGTGGCCGTGCGGGCCCGGAACGACCCGGAGCTGGCGCGCAGCCGGCTGGTGATGGCGGAGCGGGCGCTGCTGGAGCAGGCGCGCACCGAAGGCGTGCTGCTGGATTTGGGCCGCAGCGTGGCGGAGGTCGGCGGCGAGGAGGAGCTGGTGGCGGCGGTGGCGCGCGGGGTGAAGGAGCTGTTCCCCGGGCGCTCGTTCTGCATCCGCATCACCGACTCGCGCACCGGCGGGCTGACGTCGCTCTACGCGGAAGGCCGGATGAAGGAAGGCGCGCACGAGCCGCTGGTGCTGTTGCAGCGCGCGGTGGAGAAGCTGAACCTGGGACGCTCGACGCTGCCGACGACGGGCCGGGTGACGGTGCTGAGCGAGGTGCCGCTCCTGTTCCTGGGCAGCACGCACGGCGTGAGCGCGCCGCTGGTGGCGAGCGGGCAGCTCTTCGGCGCCATCAACATGGAGTATCCGGAGGGGCTGGACGCGGACATCCAGCACGACGAGCGCGTGTTGCTCCAGCTCGCCAGCCAGGTGGCGGTGGCGGTGAAGAACGCGAAGCTCATCGACGAGCTGACGTTCGTGCGCAAGTACCTGGAGGACCTGCTGGAGAAGGCGAACGCGCTCATCCTCGTCGCCAATCGGCAGCAGGAAGTGGTGGTGTTCAACCAGGCGCTCAGCGCGCTGACGGGCTTCCGGAAGGAAGACGTGCTGGGCAAGGACCTCTTCTGGCTGGTGCCGGAGAACGAGCACCTGCGGCTGTCCCAGGTCATCGCCGCCGCGCTTCGCGGTGAGTCGGTGAACAGCTTCGAGACGCGGCTGTTGTCGCGCGACGGCAACGAGGTGCGGGTGTCGTTCGCCACGTCCTCGAGGCTTGCGCACCATGGCGAGGTGGACGGCGTCATCGCCATCGGCCAGGACATCACGGTGGTGAAGGAGCTGGAGAAGCGCATCATCCACGCGGAGAAGCTCGCGTCCATCGGACAGCTCGCGGCCAGCGTGGTGCATGAAATCAACAACCCGATGACGGCGGTGGCCACGTACGCGGACGCGCTGCTCCAGCGCTCGCGGACGACGCCGGGGGCGAATCCCGCGGACCAGGAGAAGCTGCGGAAGATTCTGGAGAGCAGCCACCGCATCCTTCGCTTCACCAGGGATTTGGTCAGCTACGCGCGGCCGGCGCAGGACAGGCCGGAGCGGGTACAGCTCAACGCCGTGGTGGACATGGCGGTGGGCTTCTGTGAGCACGTGGTGGCGCAGGCGCGCGTCAGCGTGCACCGGGAGTACACGGAGCTGCCGCCGCTGTCGGCCGTGCGCGCCAACCTGGTGCAGGTGTTCGTCAACCTCATCACCAACGCGTGCCATGCGATGCAGCCGGGTGGCGCGGTGTTCCTGACGACGCGGCGCGAGGGTCAGGAGGCGGTGGTGTCGGTGAGGGACTCGGGGACGGGAATCGACCCCAAGCACCTCCAGCGCATCTTCGAGCCTTTCTTCACCACGAAGCCGGAGGGCAAGGGCACGGGCCTGGGGCTCTCCATCTGCCAGGGCATCGTGGAGAACCACGGCGGCCGACTCACGGTGACGAGCGCCGTGGGCGCGGGCACCACCTTCTCCGTGCGACTGCCGCTGTCGGTGGACTGACAGCGGCGAGGCGTCCGGTCAGTCCCATCCCCGGAGCTGCACGCGCACCCTTCGCATGAGCAGGTCCCATTCCTGGCGCTTCAGGGTCGTCAGGACGCGCCCGCCGATGACGGTGAGGCCGGTGAGCGTCATCACCAGGAAGCCGATGCGGTGGTCCCTCAGGCCCGCGTCGAGCAGGTTGGCCACCACGTCCAGCGTGAGGAACAGCGTGCCCAGTGCGAGGTACGCGCGAATCTGCAACGCCATCCCCACCGCGACGCCCAGCAGGCAGACGCCGCCGAAGATGAGCGCATACGTGCCGTCCGGTGACTCGCCCACCCGCATCGCCAGCTTCGCCGCTGCGGGCACGTACAGCAGCAGGCCCCCCAGAATCCGCACCGTGTTGCGCGCCGCGTGCGGCAGGCTCCCCGTGAAGAGCTGTCCCAGCATCAGCAGCAACAAGCCCAGCGGCGCCAGATAGATTTCCAGCCCCTCCAGCCCGAAGGCCAGCGCGGCGATGAGCAGCGCCAGGTTGCACGCCGCCGCCGCGAAGGCGCCGAACATCCGGCTGCGCTCCACCGCCCCCAGCGCCGCGTACAGGAGCCCCGAGCCACCCGCGAGCAACGCCGCCTCCTGCGTCGCCTCGCCCGGCAGCACGAACGCCATTCCAATGGGCAACAGCGCCGCGAAGCGACGGGTCGCCGCCTCCACCGGGCGCACCCCCGCCCGTCGCGCCATCACCGTCACTCCGACGAGCGTGAAGCCCAGCGCCAGCGCGAAGAGGGCGTCATGCTCGGCCCGCAGGCCCGGTGCATACAGGCTGCGCACCAGCGCGTAGACGCCCACCACCGCGAGCTGCACGAAGTACACGTGCCGCCCGGTGTGCTCCACCCAGGCGCAGTGCAGGGCCACCAGCACCGCCAGCCCGATGGCCGCGATGGCCGTCGTCAGCGACTCCTGCGGCGCATTGCCGCTCACCGCCAGCGCGGCGAGCATCACCCCCGTCGCCACGAGCCACGCGTCCCGCCCCCACGTCATCCCCACCGCGACGTCCGCCCGGCGCGCTCGCGTCCACCGCTGCGCGGTCTGCAGGGCCACCACGGCCCCCGCGGACGCCAGGGCCAGCACCGCGCCGTGGACGATGAAGAGGTCCCCATAGCGCAGCCAGGGGCCGTTGAGGCTCGCGCGAATCGTGAACCCGGCCATGAACGAAGCCAGCACCGCGCTGCCCGCCACCCAGGTGCCGGCTGATGCCACGAGCGATGCGAACGCTCCCTTCCACCGGAACGCCGCCACCAGCAGGGAGGCCGCGATGAGCCACAGCGTCACCGGGAAGGCCGGCGACACCATCCAGTTGCCACCCAGTCCGATGAACATCTCCCCGAGCAGGTTGAGCGCCGCGAGCGTCGACGACGTGGTGCCGTTCACCGCCAGCGCGTACACCGTCGCGGCGATGAGATAGACGGCCATCGCCTGCTGGATGCGGACGCGCGTCGCGCCCTCGGACATGCCGCGCTTGTGCGCAATCCACGGGCCCACCGTCACCACCGCGAGCCCCACCAGCGCGAGCACGGGACCCGGCCAGACCTCGAAGATGTCCACCCGGTGCGCCAACGCATGCACCAGCAGAAGGATGCTCGCGCCCAGCACGCCGCGCCCCTGCGCTCGGGCTCCACCGACGAACAACACCACCCCCGTCGCGCAGACGAGGCCCGCCGCGGTGAGCCCGGGCTGGAAGAGCGCCGCGAGCCCCACCAGCCACACCGCCGTGACGGAGCGACGGTGCAGCAGGTGTCGGAACTGCTCGGGCAGACCCCTGAGCGACGCCAGGGCATAGACGAGCCCCGCGGCGGCGATGCCCGCGAAGGCTCGCTGCCACAGGAGGAACACGCTGTCGCCGGGCGCGAGCCACGCCGCTTCCGTGAGCCAGTGGTAGCCCTCGGCGCCCACGCGCACCCACTCGCCATCGGGCGGCGCCAGCGAGACGAGCGAAGGCCCGAGCAGCGACTGCCTCGCGGCCCAGAGCGCGGCACCAGCCAGCCCCAGATACAACCCCAGGTTCGCGAGCAACACCGCGCGGAACGAGGTCGCGAGCAGCAGCACCAGCACCGTCGCACCGAGCACCAGCAGCGGAGGCGTGATTCCCAGCGCGTGTGACGCGGACGGCAGGCCGACCAGGACAGCGCCCTTCAAGAGCACGAGCGCCAGCGCCGCCACGCCCACGTGGGGCACCGCGTGGTACAGCGGGCCGTGCGAGGGTCGCTCCAGATGCTTCGCCAGCCACGGGCCGAAGCGCCTCGTCGCCAGTGCGATGCCCCAGACCGCGATGCCGATGAGCGGAAGCCGCCGCGCCACGACATCCGGTGGCAAGGGATGGCCCGCGCGATTGATGATGGCCGTCAGCGCGATGAACCCGCCCATCGCCGCGAGTGTCACCACCGAGCCTCGCAACTCCCAGTCCTTGAAGCCGCGCGACACGAACGCCAGGAGCGCGGTCAGGATGAGCAGTCCGCCCGCGAGCAGGCACATGCCGCGCTCGTCATCGGCGGGGAAGGGGAGCCACTGAACCAGGGTGACGGTCGCGATGATGGCCTGCACCAGCGCGGCCGTGGCGAAGCCATCCGTGTAGAGCGAAAGCCCGCGAGCACCGAGCGGCAACCGGACGAGGGCGAACACCCCCCGACCCCAGAAGTCGCGAAGCGCGCCAGGAGCCGCCGCCGGGTCGACGACGGGAGGACGCGGGCGCAGCGTCGCGAAGAGCGCGAAGCCGAACGCCACGGCCGCCGAGCCCAGCGCGGAACGCGCCGACGCGAAGTCGAAGACGGTGCCCAGCACCTGGGACACGACGAGCGCCACGCCCGTGGCCGCGATGATGCTCACGATGCGGGTGCCGTCACGGCGCGCTCTCAGCAACAACTCCAGCGAGACCAGCGCCGTGGGAAGCGCGATGAGCACCCCGCCCGGCAACGCGGCGACGGACGTCAGCAGGTCCGGCGGCACGGGCGCGACGCCGATGGCGAGGAACACTCCCGCCGAGGCCATCACCAGCGACACGTCGTCCAGTGGCAACAGCGCATCCTGGGGTGCCGACGGCTGGGCCCACGCGTACTGCACGAGCCCCGCGACACCGTACAGAGCGCTCACGAGCGCGAAGACCGCGAGGCGACTCCAGTCACCCGAGAGCCACGAGGTTCCATCAACGAAGGCCAGTGCGCCGAACAGCGCGGCGGCTCCGCCCAGGTAGTGAAGCCCCCGCCAGCGCCAGCCTCCCGCCAGGTGCGCGGCCACTGCGATGACCAGGCCCGTGAAGACTCGGGGCCACGGTGAGCTTTCGCCCTCGCCCTCCATCCAGGACACGAGCGGCAGCGACACCAGCGTGCTGACGATGCTCCATGTCAGCAGCCGGATGCTCAGCATCGAGGACTGGCTTCGTCGCGCCGAGAGCATCAGCGCCGAAGCCGCCGCGGCGCCTCCGAACACCCACCAGCCCGGCTCTCCCGGAGCCAGGGTCCGCGCGAGCAGCGCTCCCGCGAGGAGCGTGGCCATGACTCCAGGATGCACCAGGGCTCGACGCCGCGACTCCAGCAGGAAGAAGACCCCTGCGGCGAGCACCGGCGCGAGCGCCGACGCGCCATCGACCTGGAGGTCTTCACCGGTCCCCACGGAGAACGCGGTGATGGCTCCCGCGAGCGCGCCCGCGGCCAGCACCGCGTGCGCCACGGTCTCCAGCACCGCGCTCGCACGGGGAAGGGCCTCGCGCGCGAAGTGCGTGGTCGCCGCCACCGCGATGACCGTGGCGATGGCCTGCGCCCAGAGCGTCATCCCCGCGAACAACGCGCCGCCCGGTTGCAGGTCATCGAACCCCGAGGGGCCGCTCGACACGGCGAAGACCGCGAGCCAGAGCGCGCCATAGAGCGCCGCGCTCGCGCTGACGAGCAGCGTGTTCGCGGACGTCTCCTTTCGCGAACGCCACAGCGTGGCCCCGAGCGCCACCACGCCCGCGGAGGCGCAGAGCACACGCAGCCACGGTGCCTCGTCGAGCCCCATCAGCGGCAGGCCCGCGAGCAGCGAGGGGAACAGGGCCACCGCGAGCGACGTCGCGGATGTCCCATGCAACAGCCTCCCCGCGGACCTCAACGGCACCATCCCCAGCGCGGCGATTCCGAGCGCGACGGGGATGCCCAGAAGGGGTGACAGCGCCACCAGCGAGGACAGCGCGATGAACGCCACGGGGAGCAGTGCCAGGCCGATGCCCGACAGGACGCGGCCCACGGGCATCGAGCGCCGCGACAGGAACACGCCGAGCCCGATGAAGCCCGCGTGGTAACCCCACAGCGCACCCGTCACCAGGAGCTGTCGGGGCACGCCACCCAGCGCCCGCCACGCCTCGCGGACGCCCATGAGCGAGCCGCCGAGCACCAGCACCGCGCCGAGGAACCACCAGATGAAATCGTTCAGCCGGGGCGTGTTCTCCGATTGCGCGTCGAGCGCGACGACGGCTTCCAGCCCGCCCCCGAGCGCACCCGAGGCGTCCCGGGCGAAGAGGGACTGTCCGGAGCCCAGCGCCGAGCCGAGGTCGTCCTCGCTCGCGTCCCTGTCTCCTCGCGGCCCCCTCGCGGCCTGCGCTCGCTCCTCCTTCGCGGCCTCATCCAACGAGCGCGCGAGCGCCGTGCCCCAACCGAAGAAGCTCCAGCCTCCCGCGCGTTGCGCCGATGCGGCGACGCCATCCGCCCAGGCCTCCACGCGCGCGGCGGAGTCCAGTGGTTGCGCCTCCGCCACGACGGTGTCGTGTCCGACGGCCTGCACGCCCACGGCGACAACGGCCGCGGAAGAGGGTGCATCGAAGGGCGTCGCCATCGCGTCGAGCGACTGCTCCAGTCGGAGCGCCGTCGACTCATCGAGGAGTGCGTCGCTTCGCCAGTCCTGGATGCGTCGCCAGAGGGCCTTCTTGACGAGTGCATCGAAGTGCGGCTCGGTGACGGGCTGGAGGGTGGCTCCACACTCCGGACACTCGCCCCCCGATGCCTTGTCGCGGAACCGCGCGCAGACTGGGCAGATCATCCGCGCAGCATAGCCGCACTCCCACATCACCTGCCTTGAGTCAGCATCACCCCGTGCGCGGAGTGCCTCGGAGACACGCCTGTCGCCCCGACTCGGTGTCGCGAGCCGGGTCCCTCCCCGCGCTTTCCCCGGGATACGAGACTTGTATCACTCGGCCGGTGCCCCTGTTTCTCAGTCCCTCATGTAATGGCAGGTGTATCCGCCTGGATTCTTCACGAGGTAGTCCTGGTGGTAGCTCTCGGCGGGCGTGAACTCGCCTGCTTGAACCACCTGGGTGACGACAGGGCGCTTCCATTTCCCGGAGGCGTTGACGCGGGTCTTCACTTCCTCGGCGACGCGGCGCTGCTCGTCGGACAGCACGAAGATGGCCGAGCGATACTGCGTGCCCACGTCGTTGCCCTGGCGGTTGAGCGTCGTCGGGTCGTGCATGCGGAAGAACCAGTCCTCCAGCAGCGTGGCGAAGCTCAACACCTTCGGGTCGAACACGACGCGCACCGACTCCGCGTGTCCCGTCCGTCCCGAGCTCACGTCTTGATACGTCGGCTTCTCCAAGCCGCCGCCCGTGTAGCCGACGTCTGTCTGGAGCACGCCCGGAATCTTGCGGAGCAGGTCCTCCATCCCCCAGAAACAACCTCCCGCCAGCAGCGCCGTCTCCGTCACCCCCGACGCGGCGAGCGCCTTGTTCAGGTCGACCTTCGCGGGCGTCGCGCTCACCGGCTTGCGGCCGAACAGCGTCAACCACTCGCCGTACCCTTGTTTCTCCAGGTCGTTCACCGGCACGAAGCGCAGGGACGCGGAGTTGATGCAGTAGCGCTGCCCCGTGGGCTGGGGACCGTCGTCGAACAGGTGGCCCAGGTGGGAATCTCCCGCCTTCGAGCGGACCTCGACGCGCGCCATGCCCAGGCTCGAGTCCCGCTTCTCCACCACGTGGGCCGCGTCAATCGGACGCGTGAAGCTGGGCCAGCCCGTGCCGGAGTCGAACTTGTCCTTGGAGGAGAACAGCGGCTCGCCGGTGACGACGTCGACGTAGAGCCCCTCCTCGTGGTGGTTCCAGTACGCGTTGCGGAACGGCGGCTCGGTCGCCTCCTTCTGCGTCACTTCGTACGCAGTCGGGGAGAGGGTGCGGCGCAGCTCCGCGTCGGCGGGCTTCTCGTAGCGGCGGGAATCCCCCGCCGTGGAGCGCGTCCCTGCTTCGAGCGTGCCCGCGCCGCCAGTGGCCGCGCCGCTCGCCTGGGTGCATGCCGCGAGCACCGCGAAGGCCATGGATAACAGCAGGCGCCCTGGCGCGCCCCAGGAAGGGGAACGGGATGAGCGTGAGGTGACGATGACGGACGACATGGGCTGGAGCCTCTCCGGACACGCCCGCCGCGCGGGGGTTCTCCCTCCCTTACGCGCCAGCCCCGAAGTCGGTTTCAGCCTCCGACACCCACGCCCCCGAATACCCCAGGCGAGCCGGCGGACGACCGAGCCCGCCGTGTCACGCCAGCACCCAGGGCACGAGCAGCGCGGTTCAGCCGCCCTTGTCCTCGCCCTCGTCGTCCAGCTCGCGGCTGAACTCCTCGTTCGACAGCAGCCCCTTGCGCGCCATGATGCGCATCAGCGCCCAGAACTTGCGCTCCAGCTCCTCCACGCGGTCCGGGTCCTCGCGGGCCTGCCCGAAGAGGTAGTCCAGGTCGTCGAGCACCCCGCCACCCGACGCGGGCTTGGGCTTCGCCGCGGCCTGCTCGCGCTTCTGCTTGCGCTGCTCCTCCCGCGTGCGGATCAACTCCGCGAGCGAGGTGCGCTGGGTCGTCTCACCGGGCGGCAGCTCCTCGCCGACGATGACCTCATCCTCGTCCTCGTCAGGCTCGCCAGGCGGCGGGGCCGACGCAGCGGGCTTCGTCGCGGGCGCGGCGATGGGGCGCGCGCGTGCGGACGGCGCGGGCTTCGCGGCCGTGCCACTCGCCGGAGCCACGGGGACCTTGTGGTAGTAGCGCAGGATGGCGCCCCGCACGGCGGACAGCGCCGCCACGCGCACGCTCACCTTGAGTCCGGTGGTGAACTCGATCTCCTCCACCGCCGGTACGTTGAGTGGATCACTCATCGCGACGACGAGCTGCCGCCGCCCGCCCACGCTCTCCAGTGCGATGGGGAACAGGTCGTGCTGCTCGCAGAAGCGGGGGCGCAGCATGTGCACCGCCGCCCACTCCGGAGTCACCGCCGCCAGGTCCACCTGCGGCATCCCGAGCGCCTGACTCAGCGCGCTCGAAAGCGTCGCCTCGGTGATCGCTCCCTGGGCGATGAGTGTCGCCCCCAACCGCTGCCCTGACTTCCGGTGGGCCGCGAGCCCCGCCTCGAGCTGGGCGACGCTGATCGCCCGCTGCTCCAGCAGCAGCTCGCCAATGCGCTTCCTCGCCATGCGCCGGCATTAGCATGCGTTCCCTGGGCTCGGAAGCGCGCGCTGACACAACGCCCCCTTCTTGGGAAGCCCCCCAAAAGGCCCGTACTGCTGCCTGGAGTCCATGCTGGCAAGGGGTACTCCAGCGCAAAATTCCTGTGAGATTTCAGCACTTAACGCCAGGGCCCCTGCCTTGACACCCCAGACAGCCATTCCTAAAGTCGGCACCACCGTTTTCAACATCCATTCCTGCCGCCCATATCTCTGGGGCGCACGCCCGGGGGGGCGACAGGTTCTGGAAGGTCCGGAGCGCCGGGCCAAGCCGCCGTGGAGGCAAGACGCGATGAACCTGGGGTTTTTGACGAATCTGGCCGTGCTCGCGAACGCTGGTGGTCCCGAGCGGGGCTTCTTCGAAGAGGTCGCCAGGCGCTGGGAGGCCGGTCAGTGGGGTATGTATCCCATCGCCGCTTGTCTCGTGGTGGCCCTGTCCATCATGGTCGAGCGCACGATCATTCTCTTCGGCAAGGCGTCCATCAACAAGGAAGCCTTCCTCCGTGGACTCAAGAAGCACATCTACGCGGGTGACCTGGACAAGGCCATCAACTACGTGGCGGGCCAGAAGTCGACGCCGCTGACGAGCGTCATCAAGGCCGGCCTGATGAACGTCCCCAAGGGCCAGGACGAAGTGCAGGCGGCGCTGGACGAGGCCACCCTGCGCGAGACGCCCCGCCTGGAGGCCCGCAGCGGCTACCTGGCGATGCTCGGCAACGCGGCCATGCTCGCCGGTCTGCTCGGCACCGTGTCGGGTCTCATCTCCTGCTTCGAGGCCGTGGCGAACGTGAACCCGGCCGACAAGGCGACCATTCTCGCCAACGGTATTTCCGAAGCCATGAACTGCACGGGCTTCGGGCTGGTGACGGCCATTCCGTGCCTCATCGCCTTCTCCGTGCTGATGGGCCGCACCCAGTCGCTGGTGAACGACATCAACGAGACCAGCGTCTCCGTGCTGAACCTCATCGTGGCGAACAAGGACAAGTTCAAGAACCTGAACGTCCCCGCCGCTCGGGACCACCACGACGACTGAGTCGGGCTCCCTGGAGGGAACCCGGAACCCGGGCGCGCTGTCCTGTCCCCCACATAGCGTGGGGACAACGGCGCGCCCCTTTCAGTCTCTTGCCGCGCTTCACCGCGCGGGGCCGTAGGAGGAGAACGCCATGGCCGGCGGAATGGACACAGGGCAAGGTGGTAAGGGTGGCAAGAAGCCGCTCGATACCGCCATCAACCTGACCGCATTCATCGACCTGATGGCAGTGACCATCAGCTTCCTCATCATGACGGCGGTCTGGACTCAGATTGGCCGACTTCAAGTTTCCCAGGCGGGAGGTCCCTCCACGGAGGAGGAGCAGCCGCCGACGGAGACCAAGACGGTTCAACTGACGCTGCTCATCACCCCGTCGGAGCTTCGGCTGTCGGCGGACCAGAGCACGTTCGACCCCATCCCCCTCACCAAGGACGGCAAGGGCAAGACGGACCTGTCCAAGCTGGTGGCGCGCTTCAAGGAGTTGAAGGCGCAGCTTCCGGACCAGACAGCCATCACCCTTCAGCCCGAAGACAAGGTCCGCTACGAGGACCTGGTCCGCATCATCGACGAGTGCATCGGCTCTGGGTTGCCCCAGGTGTCGGTGTCCGCGGCGATGGGCTAGCCGAGCACGGAGCCACTCTCAGTCATGGCCATCAAGGTTCCAGGCAAGCGGTTTGGCAAGCGCCTCCAGCACTCCAAGGTGTTCGGGCACGGCGTCCACGGGAAGCGCAACGGCTACGCCGACCTGCTCATCACCCCGTTGGTCGACATGTTCGTCATCATCGTGCTCTTCCTCATCGCGAACTTCTCCGCGACGGGTGAGGTGCTGATGATGACCAAGGACATCCAGCTTCCAGAGGCGGTCCACGTCCAGGAAGTGGAGATGCACCCGGTCGTCATGGTGTCCGGCGAGCAGGTGAGCGTGTCCGGCACCATCGTCGGCCGCGTGGAGGACTTCTCCAAGGACGAGTACCTCAACATCCCCGCGCTGGAAGAGAAGCTGCGGGACATGAAGAAGCAGTTCGAGGACCTGCACGCGATGGCGAACGACGACGCCAACACGTTCAAGGGCGACATCAACATCCAGGCGCACAAGGATGTGGAGTACGCCATCATCAAGCGGGTGATGTTCAGCTGCGCCACGGCCGGCTACAACAACATCAACTTCGCGGTGATGACCGTCGCCGGACCGGACGACGCCACCACCGCGGCCGTCACGCCCTGAGCGATTGCTGAATGGGCCTCGAAGCCCTGAACGCCCTGGCCCATTCGGCCGGGGCGTTTTTGTTTTTTCCGGAGACCTCATCTCATGCAGCTTCGTGCCGTCTTCTTCGACCTCGATGGGACCTTGGTGGATTCGCTGGGGGACATCGCCGACGCGATGAACCACGCGCTGGCGCACCACGGCCTGCCCACGCATCCAGAGCCCGCCTATCGCCGCTTCGTCGGTGAGGGAGTCAGGGAGCTGGCGCGCAGGGCGGTGCCCGCGGGCCGCGAGGACCTGGCCGCGCCGGTGCTGGAGACGTATCGCGCGTACTACGACGAGCACCTCTTCGATAGGACGGCGTCCTACCCCGGCATCCCCGCGCTGCTGGCGACGCTCGCGGAAGAGGGCGTGGTGATGGGCGTGCTGAGCAACAAGTCGGACAGCTTCGTGAAGCGGCTGGTGGAGCGGCTGTTGCCGGGTGTGGCCTTCGCGCGGGTGTACGGCGAGCGGCCGGGCGTGCCTCGCAAGCCGGACCCGACGGCGGTGCTGGGGATGGCGGCGGAGCTGGAGCTGGCCCCTGGCGTGTGCGGCTTCGTGGGCGACACGGCCGTGGACATGGACACGGCGCGCGCGGCGGGCATGTACGGCGTGGGCGTGACGTGGGGCTTCCGGGACGCGGAGGAGCTGCATGCGCACGGTGCGCGCGCGGTGGCCACGACGGCCCAGGAGCTGCTCACGGCGCTTCGCTCGGCGAGCGTCTGAGCGGGCCCGCGTGTCTCGGGCAGCGGGGACACGGCCAGCATGGGCGGGGTGTGCTCGCGAACAATGAGCGCAAGAATGAGCAAGACGACCCGGCCGTCGATGCCTAGGGTCCACTCGACTTCGGCGAGGCGCCGACGCTCTTCTTCCGCGAGCACTCCTCATGACCTTTCCCCTGGGCGATGCGAACCCGGACTCGAAGCGGCGGTGTCTCCGCGCGTGGCAATGGACGCGCCAGGACCAGCCCGGGAGCGAGTACTGCGAGCTGCGTGAGCTCGACGGTGGCTGGGAGCTGGTGGGCTCCGTGGTGGTCGCGGAGGAGGGGGCGCCGTTCCTCGCGGAGTACTCCGTCGCGTGCGACTCACGATGGCTGACCCGGGAGGCGCGCATCCTGCTGCGCCGGGGCGGCACGTCACAGTCGCTCGTCCTCCGTGCGGACGAGCAGCGACGCTGGTGGTGCGGCGACGAGGAGGTCCCCCAGTACAGGGGCTGCACGGACGTGGACCTGGGTTTCACGCCCTCGACGAACACGTTGCCCATCCGTCGGCTGTCGCTGGAAGTGGGGCAGTCGAGCGACGTGACGGCCGCGTGGGTGCGCATGCCGGACCTGGCGCTGTTGCCGCTGCCGCAGCGCTACACGCGGCTGTCGCCCTCGCGCTTCCGGTACGAGAGCCGGGGCGGCAGCTTCGTCGCCGAACTGGAGACAGATGAGCTGGGCCTGGTGACGCGCTATCCGCCCGCATGGGAGCGCGTCGCCGTCACGTCGTGCTGAGGCGCCTGGGTTCTAGCCCTGCGTCGACGGCTGGACGGAAGAGTGCGTCGGAGCGGTGGCCTTGGGGTCCTTCGCGGGGAATCTGTGCGTCCCGAGCCCGGAGCCGTGTGCACGGGCCGTGGCTTTCACCTCTCGCCCCCGGCCCTTACGATGGGGCCGTGAGGTGCATCACTTGAACACCCAGGGCCCTCCGCCCGGTGCGAATGTCCTGCTGAGTTTGTCGAAGTTCCGCCTCGGCCGGATGTTGCTGTGGATCGCCGCGGTGTGGCTCGGGCTGATGGCGCTCGTTCCGGGCCCCGGGCAGAAGGAGCTGGTGACAGCAGCCCTGTTTCCCGCCGTGCTCGCGGCCTCGGGGAGCTGGAATGCCTGGTGGGCGGAGCGTGAGTCCCCACGGCCCGGGACGATGGCGTGGCTGTTGCCCCGGCTCATGCTGGGCGCGGTTCTCCTGGGCGGCGCGGCGCTCCTGCTGTGGTGGCGCAGGCGGCGGGACGTGAAGGTGCCACTGCCACGGGCTCCGTCGCCGGAGGACGTGGACCGGTGGGCCCTGGCGGAGCTGAACGCGGACACGTCGCCACGGGAGCGTGTGGCGTGAGCGTGTCCGCGAAAACGAACACGGGCTCTCAGGCTCCGACGATGCAGTCCGCACCGTCGGGAGTGCCAGGCGCGGAAGAGGCCGCCGTGAATGCGGTGTCGATGGAGCGGAGTCCCTTCGGACAGCTCGACACGGCGCTTCCGTCCAGTGATTCGATGCTGGCGGTGAGCACCACGGCCGAGCCGCTGGACGCGGTGTCGACGTCGTCCGAGCCGGACCCAATGACCGAGGCCCCTCTCACGAACCAGCGCCGCGTCATGGCGGTGTCGACGTCGTCCGAGCCGGACCCAATGACCGAGGCCCCTCCCACGAACCAGCGCCGCGTCATGAAGGACGTGGCGCGCGCGGGATTGCGGATGCTCGTGGGCGTGGTGCCCGCGTTGCTGGGCTCGGGCCTGTGGGGCGCGGTGAAGGGCTTCTTCCTCTTCGGCGCCTTCGGGCTCGCCCTGGCGGGGACCTTCGTCCTGGCGCCGCGCTGGCTCGGCATGCCGCCGACACCTGGCTGGCTGGAAGCCCTCAGCCTGGGGCTCACGCCATTCGCGCTGGCCCTGGCGGGCGGGTACGCCCTGATGCTCAACGGGGTCGGCTCGCGGCTCGCCCAGGAGGCACAGGAGCGCGGCTGGATGGGGTACGCCTACGCGGTGCTCAAGCCCGCGGCGCTCCATGTCGCCCGGCGTTTGCGAAGCACGGGGCCGCTCGGTCGCAAGGAGCTGATCCAAGCCATCGAGCACTCCGTGGCCGAGCAACTGCGCGAGCTTCCCGAGGAGCGCACCGGGCCGCCCTCCCGCACGGAGCGCCTGGAGCGCTTCCTCATGGAGCAGTCCTACCGTGTCCTGGGCGCCGTCGCCCTGCGCACGGTGCTCACCGCACCCGACACCGCGACGGCGGTGCGAGGGCTGGAGACGCTCGCCGTGGACCGGCTGGAGGGCGCGCTGGTGGAGACGCTGGAGGACGTGTTCTTCGTGCAGCAGGTGCTCGCGCTCATCGCGGGGGTGCTGGTCGCCGCGATACCGACTTTCATCCTGCTGTTCTCTCGCTGAGCGGAAGAAAAAAGCGCGGGCCGACCACCCCTGTGAGCCGCCCCGCGCCCCGCGAGCCTCGTCGCTAGACGATGGTCACGCGGTATTTCTCTTTGTCCTCCGCCCGGTTGTGCGCGGTGGCGGCGGAAATGATGTGGCACACCCAGCCCAGGCACCCTCCGGTGCCAATCCAGAAGCCCGGGGTGACGATGAGCCAGAAGACACCGCGCAGAATGTCGCCGTTGTAGATCTGCCCCACACCGGGGATCAGAAAGGACAGCAGGGCTGCGATTCCGGGTCGCGACATCGTCTAGGTACCTCCTCCTTGTTCTTCCCTACGCACCCCCGCCGAAGCGATTGCATCCGCCGGAGCTTCCGACCTATCGGCTCCTGGACGCTTGCCTGCCCTGCGCGACGGGGGGAAGGTGCAATACCGGGCCTGGCCCGCTACCATGCACTCCACTTTGTGAACCCGTCGGGTCGGCGGACGGGTCTACCGGGGGGACGGTCATCATCATCGGGCTGATTCGAGCCAGCGCACGCGCGCTTCGCGGACGGCATCTCTTGGAGATGCTTGTCCTGGCGGGCGTTTATCTCGCCGTCGCCCGGCTCGGCCTGTCCCTGTCCACCGTGGGAGGAAATGTCAGCCCTGTCTGGCCGCCCACGGGGGTGGCGCTGGCGGCGCTGATTCTGCGCGGTCCCCTGCTGTGGCCCGGCATCGTCATCGGCGCGTTCCTGGCGACCGCGTCCACGGGGGTGCCGCTGTCGGTGGCCCTGGGGGTGGCGGCGGGGAACACGCTGGCCACCGTGCTGGGGGCGGCGCTGACGCGGCGGCTGCGCATGGGCTCGGACCTGTCACGCATCCGTGACGTCGTCGTGCTCTGCGTGGGCGCGGGTGCGGTCTGTACTGGTGTGAGCTCGCTGGTGGGGCCGCTGTGCCTGCTGTTGGGCGGCGCGCTGCCGTGGGAGCTGTTGGGCCGCGCGGTCTGGGTGTGGTGGGTGGGGGACTTGATGGGCGTGCTCGTCGTGGCGCCGCCGCTCTTGCTGCTGAGCCGCCCCACCTGGCCGCACCGGCTGGGCGAGGCGGTGGCGCTGGCGGGGCTGACCACCGTGCTGGGCGCGAGCGTCTTCCTCTTCCGGAACGCGCAGCCCGGCTTCGCGCACGCGGCCAGCTTCCTGCTCTTCCCGATGTCGGCGATGGCGGCGCTGCGCTTCGGGCCTCGGGGCGCGGCGGCGGCGACGCTGGCCATCTCCACGGTCGCCATCTTCGGCACGGTGCGAGGGCAGGGGCCATTCTCCTCGGGCAACGTGGCGCAGGACCTGCTCGTGCTCCAGCTCTTCGTCGTCGTCAACGCGGTGACGGGGCAGTTGCTGGCGGCGGCGAGCGAGGAGCGACGGCGCGCGGTGGAGAAGCTCCAACTGCTCGCCACCACCGTGAGGGGTGTGCACGAGGGCGTCTTCATCGCGGAGGTGGAGGGCCCCGGCAGGCTGCGGACCGTGTTCGCCAACGAGGCGCTGAGCCTGCTGCTGGGCCGGCCTCCGGAAGAGCTGGTGGAGCAGGACCCGTGCAAGATGTATGGGGAGCAGGACCCCCGGCTGTGCCAGCGCCTGAACGCGGCGTTGCTGGCGGGCGAGTCGCTCTGCGTGGAGGTGACGGTGCCGCGCAAGGATGGCCGCCTCGTCTCGACGGAGGTGCTGCTGTCGCCGGTGCGCGCCACGGGCGGAGACGTGTCGCACTTCGTGGCGACCCACCGGGACATCACCGCCACCAAGGAACTCCAGGCGCGACTGGTGGCGGCCGAGCGTGTCGCCGCGGTGGGGACGCTGGCGGCCGGAGTGGGGCACGAAATCAACAACCCGCTGGCCTACCTGGTGTTGAACCTGGAAGCCGCCACGCGCGCACTGTCGGAAGGCGGGATGCTGGGGCAGCGGGACGCGCAGTCGAGCGTGCGCGGCGCGCTGGAGGGCGCCGAGCGCATCCGCCTCATCGTCCGCGACCTGCAGGTGTTCAGCCGTCAGGGAGACCAGGACCGGACGCTGGTGGACCTCAACGCGCTGGTGCCCCCGGCGGTGCGCATCATCAGCCATGCGCTGCGCCACCGCGCGCGGCTGGTGGAGGAGTTCGGCCCGGTGCCGAAGGTGCTGGGCAGCGAGGCGCGGCTGGGGCAGGTGCTGCTCAACCTGCTCGTCAACGCGATGCAGGCGGTGCCCGAGGGCAATCCGACGCTGCACGAGGTGCGCGTGCGCACCAGCACGGACGCATCGGGCCGGGCCCGCGTGGACGTGGTGGACACGGGCATGGGCATCTCCGCGCAGGTGATGGCGCGCATCTTCGAGCCCTTCTTCACCACCAAGCCCACCGGGGAAGGCACCGGGTTGGGCCTGGCCATCTGTCAGCAGATTGTCCGCACGCACGGCGGCGAGCTGGAGGTGCGCAGCGAGGAGGGCAAGGGCTCCGTCTTCACCGTGCTGCTGCCCGCGGCGCCGGTGCAGATGGAGGTGCCACCCCGGCCGGTGGCGCGTGGAAAGCCCGCGGTGCCCTCCACGGGTCGACGTGGGCGCGTGCTGGTGGTGGATGACGAGCCCCGGCTGGCGCAGTCGATGCGGCTGTTGCTCGAGCCGTACCACGACGTCGTGATGACGACGCGAGGCAGCGAGGCCCTGGCGCTGGTGTCGGCGGGGCATCGCTACGACGTCATCCTGTGTGACTTGCAGATGCCGGAGGTCGATGGCGCCACGCTCTACCGACGGCTGGGCGTGGTGGCGCCGGAGCTGACTCGGCGGATGGTGTTCATCTCCGGCGGGGCGTACACGGCGGAGACGCGAGACTTCATCGAGACGGTGCCGAACCTCGTGCTGGAGAAGCCCGTGCGGCCGGAGGTGCTGATGGCCTCGGTGGATGCGGCGCTGGACACGCTCGCCGCTCAAGACGAGGACGACGGGCCCGTGGTCGCCCGCGCGGGCGGCGCACGCCACTGAGGGCGGCGCCACCCGGCGGAAGCGGTTACTGCCGGTTGCTGATGCGCTGCTGGAAGAGCCAGGTCCAGAGGGCGGGCGTCGCGTAGGCGTTCTGCCACAGCGTGTTCGAGTGGCCCACGCCGGGATAGACGGTGGGGCTGAGCATCGCGCTGGTGGTGCCTCCGCACTGCGTCTCCAGCATCGTCTTCAGGCCCGTCGACTTGTCCGCTCCACCCTGGGAGTCCGAGCCCCCATGGAAGGGCCAGGTGGGCAGGGTGCGCAGGTTGCAGATGTTGGCGACGTTCGTGGGCGTGCTCGTGACGGCGATGGGGACGAAGGCGGCGACCTTCGACATGTAGACGGGAAGGCCGGCGGAGTCGTAGAGGACGTTGGCGCCGCCGCTGAAGCCGGTGAAGTACACGCGGTCCGTGTCCACCAGGTAGTCCCGCTTCAGGTCCTCGAGCATCGCCATGACGGTGCTCACGGTGAAGTAGGCATCCCCACTGCGGCCGGCCTTCCAGTAGTGGAGGGACACGGCGATGGCGCCGAAGCTCGCGCGATAGGTGCTGGAGTTCAGATTCCAGGCGAGACCCTCCGCGTTGCTGGACACCGACAGGTGGTCATTCGTGAGCATCACGCCGCCGGTCCCAGGGAGCGAAATGATGAGGGGCCAGCGAGCGTTCCGGTCCGCGTTGTAGCCAGAGGGGAGGAACAGCGCGTACGAGTAGCGCGAGTCGCGCACGGCGATCTGCTCTCCGGCGGTGCAGGCGAGGGGGCCCGTAGACGTGGTGGCGGGCTTGCCCATGACCTTCAGTTCCCGCACGAGGCAGGGCTCGTTTTCGTCCCCATCGCTGTCCAGGCAGAGCAGGCGAACCTTGCTGGCGATGACGGGTGCGGTGAAGGTCACGTTCTTGAGGGTGGTGGCCCCCGGATTGTTCCGCACGGAGGAGCCGGGAATGGTCTTCCAGCAGCCACCGTCCCATGCCTGGAGGTCGAAGTTCGTCATCGCGGCGGAGGAGTCCGTGGAGAAGGACAGATGCACCTCCGCGCTGTGGATTTCGTAGGCACCCTGGAGGTCGACGTCGAGATAGGTGCCTGGCTTGTTGGCGTAGACGGACTCCCAGCGGGTGGAGAGGTTGTCATCGGTGGCGCGCGCCGCGACGTTCGAGCCGCTGGTGTGCATGGCGACAGCCGGCTTGAGTCGCGCCACGTTGGTGAGGGTGCTGGCGTTCGTGACGGTCACCGTCGCGGTGTCCGCGTGAGTCGCGCCATCGTCATCGGTGACGGTGAGGCGGAAGACCAGCGTGCCGACGGCGAGCCCGCTGACGGAGAGTGACGGGGTGTTCGCGCCACTCAATGAGGCCGTGGGGCCGCTCACCTGGGTCCACGAATAGGACGCGATGTTGCCATCCGAGTCCGTGCCCGAGCCCGTGAGGGTGATGCCCGCGTTGGGCAGCACCACGGTGCGGTCCGTACCCGCGTTGGCCACGGGCGCCTGATTCGGTGGGGCATTGGTGACGGTCACCGTCACGTCGTCGGAGTGGGTTGCTCCGTCGTCGTCGGTGACGGTGAGGCGGAAGACGAAGGCCCCCGCCGAAAGCCCACTGATGGCCAGCGTGGCGGTGCTCGCGCCGCTCAGGGTCGCGGTGGTGCCGCTGACCTGGGTCCACGCGTAGGAAGCGATGGTGCCATCCGCATCCGTACCGGTTCCGGTGAGCGTGAGGCTGGACGTGGGAAGCACCAGGCTCCGGTCCGCGCCCGCGTTGGCCACGGGCGCCGTGGTCACTGTCACCGTCATGTCGTCCGAGTGGGTGGCGCCGTCGTCATCGGTGACGGTGTGGCGGAAGACGAAGGTTCCAGCAGCGAGGCCGTTGACGGCCAGCGTGGAGGTGTTCGCGCCGCTCACGGTCGCGGTGGCGCCACTGACCTGCGTCCAGGCGTACGTGGTGATGGTCCCATCCGAGTCCGTGCCCGAGCCCGTGAGGGTGAGGCTGGAGGTGGGAAGCACCAGGCTCCGGTCCGCGCCCGCGTTGGCCACGGGCGCTTGATTGGCGCCAGGGGTGGCGGGCGCACCGAAGACCCAGACCTCCTTCACGCGGCAGTTCGAGGTGCCGGGCTCGTTGCAGAGGAAGCGGACCTTCTGACCGCGCACCACCTGGGTGAACGTCGTGGAGACCGCCACGCTGGTGTTGCCCGTCCTGGCCGCGCCAGGGATGGGCTGCCAGGACGTCCCGTCATGGTAGAGCAGGTCGAAGTTCGCGATGGGCTTCGTGCTCTGGTAGCCCGTGTAGACCTCCGCGCGGTGCAGGTCGAACGTCCCCTGCAGGTCGATGTCGAGATATCGCGGCGCGTAGATGTACTCACCCGTGCACCACCGCGAGTCGTCCGACGTGATGTTTCCATCCACCGCGTACTGTGGAAGGAAATGCTGAGGGTCCAACTGGGTATGGGACGCCGTCGCGGGCTTGTTCAAGGTGACATTGACGAGCCCATCGTCCAGCGCCGAGGCCCTCGAGGACACCTCGGCCCCACCCGGTGCTTCGCCGCAAGCCGACAGCACCAGGGCGCCGACACAGCTCCCCCACATGATGAACTTCTTGTTCAAGGTGAGACCTCCCAGACAGGAATACAAATCCTGTTTAATCCAGGAGTGAGTGCGGGGTACACTGGCAGCCGCGATGTTCTAGTTTCTGTGATACCGTATTGAGTTGGGCCCTGGTGCGGGCCTGGACGCTCAGTCGATGCGGATGACGACCTTGCCGGTGGTGCTCCGCTCCGCCATCGCCCGATGTGCCTGGGCGACTGCTTCGAGCGGGAAGGTCTGTCCGATGACCGCCTGGAGCTGACCTCGCTCGACGAGCGAGAGCGCTTCACGGAGCGCCGCCTGCCGAAGTTCGAAGGGCAGGGTGAAGGTGGCGAAGCCGATGATGGCCTGGTTCTGGGCCAGCATTCCGGTCATCTGCTCCCGGCTCCACTGCGTGTCGAACATGCTCTCCGCGCCGAACAGCACCAGCCGTCCCCGGAAGGCGAGGGCCTGAAGGCTCCTGCCGGGAAGCTCTCCGCCGCCCGCCACGAAGACGATGTCCGCGCCGAGTCCACCCGTGGCCTCGCGGACCCGGGCGGGCCAGTCCGGCTGGGACGTGTCCACGACGGCATCGGCGCCCAGGCGCAGGACGACGTCCCGCTTGGCGTCCTGGCTCACGCCACCGATGACGCGCGCCGCTCCCATCCGCTTCGCGAACTGCACGAGGAACGTCCCCACTCCTCCCGCGGCGGACGGGATGTAGACGGATTCGCCCTCACGCAGTCGCGCACCCTCCCTCAGTCCGAGCAGCGCGGTGGGGGCCTGCGCGGGCAGGCAGACCGCCTGTTCGAAGGAGACCGCGTCGGGAAGGGCGAGCACGGTCGCCGTCGGCGCGATGGCGTATCCCGCGAAGGCGCCTTGATTGGGGAGGACCGCGACGACGCGCGTTCCTTTCGTGAGGCCCTGGACGCCAGGTCCCACGGCATCCACGACTCCAGCGGCCTCCAGGCCCGGGACGAAGGGCAGCGGCGGCGTGCCGGGCATGCGGCCCTCCCGCTGGCCCATGTCGGTGAAGTTGAGTCCCGCGGCGTGCACGCGGATGCGCACCTCGCCCTCTCCGGGGGTGGGGGTGGGCACGTCGTCGAGGCGCAACTCCTCGGGTCCGCCGAACTTGTGCAGGCGAATGGCTCTCATGAGGTCTGTCTCCTGGACGGCGGGCCGTGGGGTAGGGAGGCTCGCGCTTCCCCGCCCGCCGCGTGAGTGGACCTATAGTCCTGGGTGAAAGGACGAACATGCGCCAGAAGTCCGTTTCTCTCGTCCAACCGTCCGGCGAAAAGCCCGGGCTCGATGTCCTCGCGGACGTGCTCCAGGGCGTGCACCTGCGCAGCCGTGTGCACGCGCGCTACGAGCTGACGGCTCCGTGGGGCATGCGCATCGACGGCTCTCCGCTCCCGCTCTTCTACGCGGTGATGCGCGGCAGTTGCCTGCTGTCCACGGACGAGCGGGAGCTGTCACTCGCGGGCGGAGACTTCGTCTTCGTCCCCGCCAACGTGAAGTTCACCTTGAAGGACCGCCGTGGCACGCGCGTGCTGCCCATCGCGGAGGTCTATGCGACGCGAACGCCCATTCGCTGCGGAGGCCTGTTGCACTACGGCGGAGGTGGCGAGGCGGTGACGCTGGTGGTGGGCTCCTTCACCTTCGAGGGCGAGACACTCAGCCCGTTGGTAAGGCACCTGCCGACGCTGCTCCACGTCCGGGCGGATGACCCCAAGTCCCCGAGGTGGCTGGAGTCGACGCTGCGCTTCGTGGCCTCCGAAATCGAGGCCAGGCAGCCTGGACATGAGACGGTGGTGAGCCGCCTCGCGGATGTCCTCTTCGTGCAGGCCTTGCGCGCGCACCTGGAGTCGTCCTCTGGGGAGGGCGGCTGGCTGCGAGCGCTCGTCGACCCGCGCATCGGCGCGGTGCTCCAGCGCGTCCACGAGAATCCCGAGGCCCCGTGGACGCTGGAGGGGCTCGCCCGGCTCGCTGGCATGTCGCGCTCGGTGTTCGCGGAGCGCTTCAAGTCGCTCGTGGGTGAAGCGCCGCTGGCGTACATCGGCCGGTGGCGCATGCACCGGGCCATGGTGCTGATGCGCGGCCGGGACGTCGCGATGGCGGAGGTGGCTCGTGCCGTGGGCTACGAGACGGAGAGCTCCTTCGGCAAGGCGTTCCGACGCTGGGTGGGCATGACACCGGGCGCGTTTCGCCGACAGGCCTGAAGGAGCGTCCGTCCCCAATTCAGGGCTTCTTCGCGGGAGCCTTGTCGGCTGCGTACACCGCATCACGAACGGCGCCGGGGAACCCGCCCGACATGCCCTCCAGCGCGGTGTTGGTCAGCGCCACCACGGTGAGTCCCCGCTGCGGGTCCACGAACCAGTTGTGTCCGTACGCGCCACCCCACTGCCACGTCCCCGCCGACTGGGGGCTGTGGGTCGGGGCCGGGTCGATGAGCACCGCCGAGGCGAGTCCCCAGCCCCAGCCCGGTCCCTGCGGTTGCGACTCCGGGCCCACGTGGATGGAGCCCAGTTGCTCGACGGTGGTCTGCTTCAACACCGGCGCCCCGCCCTTGCGCAGGGCCTCCAGGAACTTCACGTAGTCGCTCGCCGTCCCCACCATGCCCGCGCCCCCGGAAGGGAAGGCACGCGTGTCCAGGGCCCGGCTCGGGGTGTAGTGGACCACGCCCGCGCCAAAGGGGATGTCGAAGGTCTTGCCCATGCGCACGGGGACAGGCTTTCCGTCCGCGTACGGCGTCGCGAGCCGCGAGACGTCACTGACGCGGAAGCCCGTGTCCTTCAATCCGAGCGGCTGCGTGACGAGCCGTGAGACGACCTGGGGCAGCGGCGCGCCTCCCGCGCTCGCGACGACGGCGCCCAGGACGTCCGTGGCCAACGAGTAGGCCCACTTCTCCCCAGGCTCCGAGGCCAGTGGGGCGGTGGCGAGGCGACGCAGGTTCTCCTCCAGCGTGAGCCCGGGAGGGTTGTCGAGCCCGTCGGAGACCTGGGCCTTTTGATAGGCCCCCTGCGCTGGCTGGTTGAAGCCATAGGTCAGTCCCGCCGTGTGCGTGAGTAGGTGCCGCACGGTGATGACGGGCTCACGTCCATCCGGAAGCCTGGGACGGAACGTGGGCAGCCACTTCGTGACGGGGTCCTCCAGGGACAGCTTGCCCTGGTCGATGAGGGCGAGCGCCGCGACGGAGACGAGCGGCTTCGTCATGGACGCCAGTCGGAACACCGCGTCCTCTCGCAGGGCCTTCTTCGCCTCGCGGTCCTCGAAGCCCGCGGCGCGCCGGTAGATGACCTCTCCGTCCTTCGCGACGATGACGACGGCCCCGACGATGCGCTGGTCCGCGAGCGCCTTGTCGATGACCGGGTCCAGGCTCGCCGCGAGGGCGCTCGATTCAGGACTCACGACGACAGCGCCCGGTCGGGCGGTCGCCTCGGCGGCGCGCGGCTCCGGCTTCACGGACGTTGCGGGAGAGACACCAAGACCTGCGGCCACCAGGAAGGTGGCGATGGCGGAATGCATTGGGCGGAACTCCTATTTATGTAGCGAGTGTTTTATAAATAGGAAGCCCATTCCCTGATTTCAATAGTGAGCGTTATGAAAAGCGACATCGCCCCTCGGCCCCGGCCGCGCGGAAGGCCCCGCGAGTTCGATGAGACGAAGGCCCTGGACCTGGCCGTGGAGGTGTTCTGGCGGCTGGGTTACGAGGGCGCGTCGGTGGCGGACCTCACCGGCGCCATGGGCATCACCGCGCCCAGCCTCTACGCGGCCTTCGGCTCCAAGGAGGGCCTCTACCGGCGCGTGCTGGAGCGCTACCAGCAGGGCCCCGGGGCCCACACGTGGCTGGCGCTCACCGAGGAGCCGACCGCGCGGGGCGCCATCGAGCGGGTGCTCCGGGAGTCGGCCCGGGCCTTCACCCGCCGCAAGCAGCCGCCCGGGTGCATGATTTCGACGGGTGTCCTCCGGTGCGCGGAGGCCCACCAGCCCGTCGCCGACCTCGTCGCGGGCCTCCGCTCGAACGCGGTGAAGCTGGTTCGCGAGCGCATTGCCCGGGGAATCGCCGCCGGGGAGCTGCCCCCGGAGACGGACGCGGGGGCCCTCGCGCGGTATTTCGGCGCCGTCGTCCAGGGCATGTCCATCCAGGCGCAGGACGGCGCGAGCGAGGCGGAGCTGCTCGGCCTGGTGGAGGTGGCGATGCGGGCCTGGAATGGAGGGGCTGGCCGCCCGCGCGCACGGTAGTCGTCGAAGGGGCGTCCCGACGGAAAGTCCCTGCGAATCCAGTGGGTTGTGCCCGGCCCCTCCGGTGCGGGCCGCGGTGGGACGCGGGTTTGCGGTGCGACGGGCGCCCGAGAGGCTTATCAACACGGGTAAGGATGCCCGACATGACCGCCCAAGAACGCGTCGAGCGCGCCGCCGCCAGTGCGCTGAAGGTCTTCCCGCTGCCGTCGGCGGTGCTCTTCCCCCATACCGTCATCCCCCTTCACATCTTCGAGCCGCGCTACCGGGCCATGGTGAAGGACGCGCTCGCGACGGACCGCGTGGTGGCGCTGGCCCAGTTGGAGGACGGCTGGGAGGGCAAGTACGAGGGCCGGCCGCCGATGCAGTCCATCATGTGCGCCGGCGTCATCGTCTGG
Source organism: Myxococcus sp. CA040A (assembly GCF_013336725.1). Classification (NCBI taxonomy): domain Bacteria; kingdom Pseudomonadati; phylum Myxococcota; class Myxococcia; order Myxococcales; family Myxococcaceae; genus Myxococcus; species Myxococcus sp. CA040A. The sequence goes on from NZ_JABUMR010000003.1 coordinate 409,300, forward strand.
GACGAAGAGGTGGAGGAGGGGCGCTACAACATCCTCCTCCAAGGCGTCAGCCGCATCCGCATGGTCACCGAGCTGACCACGGACAAGGCGTACCGAGAGGTGCAGGCGCTGTCGCTGCCGGACCTCCCGTATCAGGGGCCGGAGGAGGAGCGGCTGCGTCAGGCCGTCTTCGAACTGGCCGGGCGCGTGCCGCCGACGTTCGCGGAGAACCTGCTGCCCGTGACGGCCCGTGCGGCGGGCGGAAAGCTCGCGGACGTGGTGGCCTCCGCCATCAGCCCGGAGGCCGAGCGGCGCCAACAGCTCCTCGCGGAGCTGGACGTGAAGCGCAGGCTGGAGGCGGTGCTGGAGGACGTGGGCGAGCTCATCGCCCGGCTCCAGCCCGTGCGGCCCCTGGGCCCGCTGAACTGACCCCCCCGTGCGCCCCGGGGCTTGGGGCTTGCCTTGTGCGTCGCTCCGAGCATTGCTGAGCCCCGCGTCGGAAGCGAAAGGGGAGCGGGAGAATCATGCGGCTCGTGAAAGTCGGCATCGCCAGCGTCAACACCACCGTCGGAGCCTTCGTTCGCAACACGGACCGGGCCCTCGTCCTGGCGAAGCGGATGTCCGAGGACGGCGTCACCGTGGGCGTCTTCCAGGAGCAGCTCCTCGCCGGCTACCCCGCCGAGGACATGGTCCAGTGGCAGGGCTTCATCGACCGACAGTGGCCGGAGCTGGAGCGCTTCGCGCGCGAGACGGCCGCGCTTTCCACCGTCTTCGTCGTCGGCGTGGGCGTGGCCCTCCAGGGACAGCGCCTCAACTGCGCGGCGGTGGTCGCCGGAGGCCGCGTGCTGGGCCTCGTCCCCAAGGAGAAGCTGCCGACCTACAGCGTCTTCTATGAGGCGCGGACGTTCGGCCGCGGCCAGCCCGGCATGAAGGAGCGCTACCGGGGCGTGCCGCTGGGCGACTACCTCTTCCAGTTCGACTTCGGCCTCGTCGCGCCGGAGGTCTGCGAGGACATCTGGAGCGCGGACGGCCCCATGCGCCGGCGCACGTACTCCGGCGCGGAGCTGGTGGTGAACATCTCCGCCTCGCCCTTCCGGCTGGGCTTCGTGGAGACGCGCCGCGAGCTCATCGCCACCCGCGCCGCCGACCACCAGTGCACCATCGCCTACTGCAACGCGGTGGGCAGCAACGACGGCCTCATCTTCGACGGCGGCGGCTTCCTCAACCAGAACGGCCGCCACGTCATGGAGACGCCGCGCTTCCAGGAGGGCTTCGCCTCCGCCGTCGTGGACCTGGACCGCACCCTGCGCCTGCGCGGCGAGGCCACCACGTGGCGCGTGGACCGCGAGGCGTGGCTGACCACCGGCGGCCAGGGCACCGCGGTGCTGGACTGCACCGACGCGGTGCGCACCCGGCGCGAGTCCCTGACGTACCCCGTGCCCGCGCACCGCAGCTTCTTCCTGCCGACCCCGGACAAGCGCCGGCCCGCGCGCGAGGCGCTGTGCGAGGACATCCTCGACGCGCTGTCGCTGGGCGTGGGCGACTACTTCGAGAAGACGCGCGCCTTCAAGGTGCTGGGCATCGCCCTGTCCGGCGGCCGTGACTCGCTGTTGACGCTGCTCATCGCCCACCGCTACGCGAAGCGCGCGCGGCCGGAGAACCCCGGCTCGCTCATCCAGGCGTTCTACATGCCCAGTCGCTTCTCCAGCGACTCCACCCGCGACGCGGCGGAGACGATTGCCCGCGAGCTGGGCGTGGCCTTCCAGGTGGTCTCCATCGACGAGGCCTTCGAGCGCGAGCGCGACGTGGCCGCGCGGATGCTGGGCGGTGTCCCCGTCACGCCGATTACCGAGCAGAACATCCAGGCCCGCCTGCGCGCCCAGCGCATGTGGAACTGGAGCAACTCCTGCGGCGGCCTGTTCCTCCAGACGGGCAACATGAGCGAGAAGTCCGTGGGCTACACCACCATCGGTGGAGACCTGATGGGCGCGCTCGCCGTCATCTCCAACCTGCCCAAGACGGTGGTGATGTACCTCTTGGACTACCTCCAGGAGGTGACGGGCTACGAGGGCATCCGCAAGGTGCTCGCCAAGCCCGCGGGCCCGGAGCTGGCGCACAACCAGGTGGGTGAGGAGGAGCTGATGCCCTTCCCCATCCTCGATGCGTGCTTCTACCTGTTCGCGAGCGAGAAGCTCACGCCCTCGGAGATGCTCCAGGCGCTGACGCCCATGTTCCCGGAGGTGGAGGCGGCACGGCTCGGCGGTTACGTGGACAAGTTCGTCCGCCTCTTCACGCAGTCCATCTACAAGTGGGTGCAGTCGCCCCTGTCGCTGCACGTCGGCAACCTGGACCTGGACCGCGAGCGCGCCCTGCAACTGCCCGTCGTCACCGGCTCGGAGTGGATGCGCGAAACGTAGCCTGCTCGTGCAACCGTGTTGCCCGGGCTCCACGCCTGGCTGGCTGCTCAGCGGCCAGCCACGCGGGAAACGCTACCCAGGTGCGCCTTGCCGGATGTGTCTTCGCAAACAACCTTCATGTCAGCCACTCGACGACGGAGGGTTGGATGAAAGCGAAAATTCTGGCAGGCGCCATCGGGGCGCTCCTTTACGGCACCTCGGCACTGGCCTCGGACGGCGATTGCCCACCACCACGGGCGAGCGCGGGGAACCCGGGACAGGGAGTGCTGCTGGCTCAATCGCAGGACACCTCTTCTGGTGACTCGCTTCAGGAGGAAGACATCATCATCGAGACGGAGCCCGTGCCCGATTCCATGGGGACGGAGGACGACTCGGGAGTCGGCGGCAGTGGACAGAGCGGGCAGGATGACTCCTCGTCCTCGAGCTCGTCCGCCATCGGAGGCAGCCAGGCCGCTCCACCCGCGCAGGGTGAGGTGTACCTGAACATGCCGCTGCGCTGCGAGCCGTCGAACCAGGACTCCCAGCAGCAGCAGGGGACCGGTGGCAGTGGCTCCAGCGGACAGCAGGACGACATCCAGGGCCTGCAGGCCCCGCCGCCGCAGTCCTCGCCCCAGCCTCGTCCCGAGGCCGCGCCCGCGGCGGAGCCCCGCTCCGAGTCATACCCGGCGCTGCCCCAGGACGACGCCACGGGTGGCAGCGGCATCACCGCGCCTCCGCCCTCGGACTTTCGTCCCTCGGCTGAAGCCGCGGAGCCTGTCGAGCCGCTCGAGGTGAAGAAGAAGGACAAGAACGACATGAAGGGTCTGAGCGTGATGCTGGGCGGCGGTGTGGAGGGTTACACCGGCGCGTTGGCACCGCAGCTCAACCCGGGCCCCACCGCGGGCGTGACGGCGGCCATCCGGCCGTCCAAGGTGTTCGGCATCGAGCTGGGCTATACCGGCGCCATCAACGACATCGATTCCAAGCGTGGCGAGGTGACCGTGGACGGTCCTGACCTCGTGCGCAACGGTGGCACGGCCGTGGCGACGCTGGGTCTGTTCCCCTCCGCGTGGCAGCCGTACGTGCTGGGCGGCATTGGTATCAACGATTACAACTTCCGGGGCGGCCAGTCGCTGGGCTACCGGGATGACACCGTGGGCAGTGTCCCGGCGGGCGTGGGCCTGCGGGGCCACGTGGGTCACTTCACGGTGGACGCGCGCGCCAACTACAACTTCCTCTTCGACAAGGAGTTCGCCCCCGGCATCGAGTCCGGCGGCGGCGACTTCGACAACGGGGGTAGCTACCAGGGCGTCGTCAGCGTGGGTGGTACGTTCTGACGCGGGCGTCTTGAAGTCTTCACGCACGGCGTGAGTCGGTGGCGCGGTGCCCGGTAGCCAACGGGCCCGCGCCACTGTGCTTTCCAGTGCGGCGCCAGCGGGGTTGGCGAGTTAAGGTGGAACCTTCCACTGCAACAGGAGAGGGAATGAGCCTGGGTATCGAAGACGTGAAGGTCGGCACTGGCACGGAGGCCACCGCCGGCAAGACGGTCACCGTGCACTACGTGGGGACGCTGACGAGCGGCAAGAAGTTCGACAGCAGCCGGGACCGGGGCGAGGGCTTCACCTTCCGTCTGGGTGCGGGTCAGGTCATCAAGGGTTGGGACGACGGCGTCGCCGGGATGAAGATTGGCGGCGTGCGCAAGCTCACCATTCCTCCCGACCTGGGCTACGGCGCGCGCGGCGCCGGTGGTGTCATCCCCCCCAACGCCACCCTGCTGTTCGAGGTGGAGCTGTTGGAAGTCCGCTGAAGTCACGCTCCGCGCAGGCGGGGAGAAACGAGGGCCGTCATGGCGACGGTGGAAATCACCAAGGACAACTTCAAGGATACGGTCGGCAAGAACGGCATCGTCATCCTGGACTGGTGGGCGTCGTGGTGCGGTCCGTGCCGCATCTTCGCGCCCACTTTCGAGGCGGCGTCCGGCAAGCACGCGGACATCGTCTTCGGAAAGATTGATACCGAGGCGCAGTCGGAGCTGTCCGGAGCGTTCGAGATTCGCTCCATCCCCACGCTGATGGTGTTTCGTGACGGCATCCTGCTCTTCGAGCAGGCTGGTGCGCTTCCCGCCGCCGCGCTGGAGGATTTGGTCCGCCAGGTGCGCGCGCTCGACATGGAGCAGGTGAAGAAGGAAGTCGAGGAGCGCCGGAGCAAGGAAGCCCCCAAGGCCTGAGTCGGTGCGCCTGTCGGGCGGGCTTCGTGCCTGTCCGCGCCGCTGGCCGGAAGCGTCTCACGGTGCTTCCGGCCGGTTGGCGGTCCCCTCGCGGAGCGGGGGGCTACCAGTGGATGAGCAGCGAGAAGTCCTTGAAGGGCGGCTCGCCGGTCTCCAGTTCCACGCGGAAGCGCCGCTCCGGGTTCGTCTGGAGCAGGCCGCTGCGGACCAGGCCGCTGCACCACGCGGGGCCGAAGAACTCGTCCTTGAAGCGCACGCGCGCGGTGGTGTCGGAGACGCGCTCGTACTCCCGCTCGCCGAAGGTGCTGGTGGCGCCCGCGAGCCCCGAGCCCACGGACAGGCCGCGGTGCGGGTCCTCGCCGGTGATGGCCATCACCATGGCGCCCACGGGCGCGGAGAAGACGTGGCTCGCGGCGGTGAAGGACAGCTGCTCCACGGCGTGGGAGTAGTCCTCTCCCAGGGTTTGCTCCACGGTGCTCGCGCCCTCGTGGAGCAACTCCAGGTACTCGCGGGCGGAGCGGTGTGAGGGGGCGCCTCGTACGGGGACGCTGGCGATGGGCGCTCCGGCGGCCCGGGCCAGGTTCCGACCCATCCGCTGGGCGATGCTCTCGCGGAGGCTCTGCACGAACAAATCGAGCACCATGTGCTCGGGACGGCAGAGGGCCATGCGGGCTTGCAGGTGCAGAGGAGAGTCCATGTGACTTTCCTAGCGGCGCGGGGCGGGCCAAGTCCAGCGGGGGTGGGGTGCCCGCGGGTCCACCTGTCATTTGGCGACCGTGCAAACACCTCCACCGTTGAGGTGGGCCTGATCGACAATGCTCTGGGTGACGAATTGCTGGAGCGTGCGCACATCATGCGCTCCGGGCAGGTACACCACGGGCTGACCCGCTGCGTCGCGAAGCTCCCGACCTTGGGCATCCTTCAAGTCGGTGAGTTGCTGTGAGGCAAGCCCCTCCGGGGTGATGAGGTGGTCCGAGGTGGCCGTCGCGGCGATGGCGTCGAAGCGCAACTGCACGCCTCTGTGGGTGCCGAGCCTGTCGTAGAACATGTGTTCGGCGTGGATGGTGACCTCCACGTCCGCCCGGGAGCCCTCCGGGACGATGATGCCCTGGGTGCCATCCACCCCGTTGATGCAGTCCACCATGCGTGCGTCGACGGGGAAGCCCATCCGGAAGTCGAAGATGCCCACGCCCGCCTTCACCGCGCGGCCCTCCACCCAGTAGCTGAAGCCGCGCTCGCGCATCATCGCGAGGTCCTCGGCGGAGACCTGGCCGTCCGCCAGCTCCGTGTCGTCGCGGGGGGGGCTGACTCGGAAGCCCACGTCCCAGCGGCCCGCCGGCAGGCCCGTCAGCTCTGTCAGCGGGATGTCTCCTTTCTGCACGTCCACCAGCACGTGGCGGCGGCTCTCACGCGCCTGGCCCGACGCGGAGGTCAGGGTGAAGTCTCCGAGCGAGACGAGGTACTTGGTGAACTGCACGGACCAACCGTCCTGGAAGAGCGTGTCCGGAAGACCCCGCTGGGTGCCGTCACCGCCGCTCATCGTCACGCGCACGTCTCCGGGCGGCACGGAGTCGCAGGCCGGGAGCACCAGTATCAGCGCGAGCACCGCGAGGAGGCCAGGTCCGCTCGATTTCGAATTCATGTTTCGCGGATGTATATGTAACCAAGTTGCAATTCAAGAGGTCCGTGTTGTATCTCCGGGCGGTCGACGTTCCGGTGGCGAGGTGTCCCGGGTGCCGCCGAAGCCAGGAGTGAGGTCCTCGCCGTGTGGATTGCGATGCTGGTGTTGTGTGCGGTGGGGGCGCTGGAGGAGGCGCCCATTTCGCCGCCGGTTCCGGTGGAGGTGGCGGCGCCGGTGACGCCCGGTGACGCGCCGGTGTTGGAGGACACGGCGACGGTGGTGGTGCGCCTCACGATTGATGAGGTGGGCGCGGTGTCGCGGGTGGAGGTGCGCGAGTCGGCGGGAGCCGTGTTTGACAGGGCCGCGATGGGCGCGGCGGTGCGCTGGAAGTTCGAGCCGGCGCGTCGGAGCGGAGTGCCGCTCGAGGTGCAGGTGGACGTCCCGGTCCACTTCGCTCCTATGCGGGCGCGCGAGGCCGTCGCGGAGACGCCGCACGGGGCTACGGGGACAACACCGGCGCCACCCGTGATGACGGAACTCGCCGTGGACGATTCGTCGTCGTTGTCGGGCGCCTCATCCGAGGAGGCGAAGGCGGCCTCCAGGTCTTCGTCGCCGGGCTTCTCCACCACGGTCCGAGGTGTGGCCGAGGCACCACCGCCCGTGGCCGTCGGAGACTTTCACATCGAGGTGGGACAGCTCGCGGACGTCCCGCGCAACTCGGCCTCCGACCTGATGTTGCTCGCGCCCGGAGTGATGCTCGCCAACCACGGAGGCGAGGGCCACGCGGAGACGGTGTTCATCCGAGGCTTCGACGCGGGCGAGGGCAAGGACGTGGAAATGCGCCTCAACGGCGTGCCCCTCAACGAAGTCTCCCATGCCCACGGCCACGGTTACGCGGACACGTACTTCATCATCCCGGAGTTGGTGGACTCACTGCGAGTCACCGAGGGGCCCTATGACGCCTCGCAAGGTGACTTCGGCGTGGCGGGGACGGTGGAATACCAGCTCGGCCTCGCGCGTCGAGGGCTCACCGCTTCGGCCAGCTACGGCAGCTTCGCCTCACGTCGGCTCGCGCTGGTGTGGGGCCCACCCGAGTCCAGCGAGGCCACCTTCGTGGGGCTGTTGTTGCGACAGGGCGAGGGCTTCGGACCGAATCGCTCCTTCGCCAATGCGACCGCCATGGCGCAGGTGGAGCTGCGACTGGGAGATGACACGCGACTGCGACTGCTCGGTGCCAGCTACGGCGCGCGGTTCGCCTCGGCGGGCGTGGTACGGGAGACGGACGTGGTGGACGCCCGGTTGCCGTGCGCGGCGGACGCGGACTCGCAGTTCTTCTGTTTCTATGACGAGAACCAGGGAGGCGCGAGCCAACGCCATCTCGTCTCCGCGGAGCTCCAGTCTCGGCTCAAGCGCGGCGGACGGCTGGTGCAGCAGGGTTACGTGGTGCTGCGCCAGACGCGCATCCGCGACAACTTCACCGGCTTCATCCAGGACACGCCTCCCGGCGAGGACGCGCAGCGCGGTGACGGAACGGAGGGCTACTACCGGGGAAGCACCCTGGGCCTGCGCGGGCGCTACACGCCAGGACTCACCCTGCTGGGGCAGTCGCGCCCGCTGGAGCTGGGCTATGTGGCCCGCTACGACGACGTCCGCACGCGCTCACGTCGGCTGAGGGACAGCGGTGGCGCGCCATACTCCACCCTGTTCGACAATCAGGTGCGCACCACCAACCTGGGCGGATACGCGTCCCTGCGAGTGCAGCCGCTCGACTGGCTGGCCCTGCGTGTCGGTGTGCGGCTGGATACGTTCCTGTTCGGCGTGGAGGACCTGAACCGTCCCGCCGTGGACCGCGATGGGCCGCGCATCCCGGAGGAGTCCCTGGATGCCTATGGCTTCTTCGCCAGCCCCCGGGCCAGCGCCGAGGTGAAGCTGTCACCTCGACTCACGTGGCTGACCAGCGCGGGACTGGGCGCGCGCTCCAGCGACGCCGCCGCGCTGTCAGACGCGGAGCTGGCGCCGTATGCCCGCGTCGCCTCGGGTGAGACGGGATTGGGTTGTAGGCTGGAGGGCGCGTCACGGCCGTATTCGCTGGAAGCACGCGGCGCCGTCTTCGCCACGCGTGTGTCCCAGGACTTCGTCTTCGACGAGCGACTGGGACGCAACCAGCCCATCGGCGCCTCGCAGCGACTGGGGGCCTTCGCCACGGGTCGACTGCAATGGGAAGACTGGCTCGACACGCAGGCCTCCGTCGCCTGGGCTCGCGCGACGCTGCCGACGCCCGGTGCGTCCGCGTGGAAGCTGTGGGATGGCGCGGTGATGCCCTACATCCCGGCGCTGCTGGGGCGGGTGGATGCCTCGGTGAGAGGACATGTCACCGTGGCGGGCGAGCGGCTCGGATGGAACGTGGCCCTGGGGCACAGCGCGGTGGGACCCAGGCCGCTGCCGCTGAATCGCTACAGCGACCCCGTGTTCCTCTTCGACGTGGGCACGCGCGCGCGCTGGGACTGGATGGAATTGGGCGTGTCCGTGGAGAACGTGCTGGACGCGCGCTGGCGCGAGACGGAGCTGAACTACGTCTCCAATTTCCGGGGACCCGATGCCCCCGCATCACTGCTGGCCACGCGCCACTTCTCCGCGGGAGCACCGCGCACCTTCCGAGGCACCTTCACGCTGTACCTGGACTTCGAGGAGGACGCTCCATGAGGCACCTGTCCCAGTCGCCCGAGAGGCCCGCTTCGTCGCGGGCAGTCCTGGCGCGACACACCGCCGTACTGAGCCGAGGGCTCGCGGAGGGACCCCAGCACACCGCGCTCTCCCGTCCACGACACGACACCTCGTTGTGTCGGTGCCTGCGGGAGAAGGCCCTATGACACGTGCCCTTCATCGCTCCCGTCGCGCCTTCATGTTGTTCATGGGCACCGCGCTCGTCGGTGGTGGCTCGGCGTGTGGACTGTCCGGCACCGGCGGGCGAGGCATCGTGTTCCGCATGGGTCTGCGCACCGCGCTCGCGCCCGGAGCGGCTCAGGTGGGCGAGCTCACCACCGATACCGGTTGGAGCGTGAGGCTCACCTCCGCGCGGATGGTGCTCGGGCCCATCTACCTCTTCGAGAATCCCTCGCCGCTCCAGGCGCGGACGCGCGGCGTCTTCAAGTCGCTGCTGAACGCGCTCGTGCCCACGGCGCAGGCGCATGATGGGGATTTCTTCTCGGGAGGGACGGTGCTCGGGGAGTGGGACCGCGAGGTGGTGTTCGACCTGCTCGCCGGCGGTGAGGCCCAGGTCCTGGGGCGCTCACCGGGCATCGCGGGTCGGGCCAGGTCCTTCTCGCTGCTGCTCCAGCCCCCTTCACGGGCACTCGGAGAGGAAGCGGCGTCCCTCCAGGGACACTCGATGCTCCTGGCGGGTACGGCCTTCCGGGGAGAAGCGTGGGTGCCCTTCCGGGTGGCGCTCGACTTCCCGCCGCCCGTGGAGCTCCAGCGCGTGGACTTCGTGCCGATAGATGCGGACCTGGACGACGACGGACTCTTCGTCGTGGAGGCCCGGCCGCATCAATGGTTCGAGGGCGCGCACTTCGACCGGCTGACGCTGCCCGCCGACGGAAGTCCGGTGGACATCACACCGGAGACGCAGGTGCACCGAGCGCTGTCCGTCAACGTGCGGCGCTTCACGGCCTTCTCGGGTGCATGGGAACCCGAGAAGGCCGGGTGAGCAGCGCGGCTCAGCTCATGCCGCGTGCCACGGGCGAGGGACTCCGGCTGCTCGCGCGCGCGACGCTGATCCACACGAGGGTGACGGCGAGCCAGCCCACGGTGAGCGCCCGCCACGACAGCGGAGCGCCCGCCTGGACGAGCCACAGCGTCACGGCGCCGCCCATGGCGAACACGCGAGCCATCTCCAGCGGGAGGCCCCAGCGCTTGGACTCCATCATCCCGCCCCACGCGGTCGCCATGCCCCAGAAGAGGACGCTGAGCATCAGCTTCTGCCAGCCCACGAGCGGCGAGGCGTGGTGGCTGACCAGGAGCATGAAGGGCATCGACGCAATCATCTGGAAGACGAGGTAGCCGCGGATGTTGGGCAGCTCGGTGGACTGGAACTTCACCTCCACGCCATCTCGCTTCCACGGGGTCGACTCGCGTGCCGGCAGGTCCGAGGGGCGCCAGCCGGTGGGCATGACCCACAGGCGCAGCCGGTCCCACCCACTGCGAGTCTTCACCGCGTCACTGAAGAGCTTCCCCCAGAACTGGAAGTTGATGACGGTGGGGTCCCAGGTGTTCGGCGGAGAGGTGACGCCGTAGGAGCACTCCTCCGTCTCGTCGGCGTAGGTGCCGAACATCTTGTCCCAGATGATGAGGAAGCCCGCGTAGTTCTTGTCGATGTAGAGGTCATTGCGCGCGTGGTGCACGCGGTGGTGTGAGGGCGTGTTGAGCCACGACTCAATCCACCGGGGCAGCTTGGGGATGACGCGCGTGTGGGGGATGAACTGGAGCACCAGGTGGAAGGCCACCATGGCCAGCACGGCCTCGGGCGAGAAGCCGACGACGACGAGCGGCCAGTAGAAGAGGAACGAGAAGATGCGCTGCGTGACGCTGGCCCGCAGGGCCACCGCGTAGTTCAGCTCCTCGGTGGAGTGGTGTGGCGAGTGCGCCGCCCAGCCGATGTTGGTGCGATGCCCGAAGCGGTGGAACCAGTAGAAGAGGAAGTCGACCCCCAGGAAGAGGCCGAGCAGCGCCCAGGGTGACGCGACGTCAATCTTCCAGGGCGCGAGCTGACCCAACAGCGTGAAGAGGGGCAGCATCAGCAGCGCCACCGCCACGTTGACGCACTGGTTGAGGACGGCGGTGCCCACGCTCGCGATGGAGTCCTGGAAGCTGTAGTACCCGTTGCGCTTCGCCACGCAGTAGACGAACTCGCCCAGCGCCAGGGCGATGACGAAGGGTGTGGCAATCGCGTAGACGTTGATGGACATGTCCCCGGTGTACGGCGCCCGGCTCGATTGCCGCCTTAACCTGGGTTAACCTCCGTCCTCGTCCCCGTGAGATTCCCGAAGCTCTACGAGCAGCTGTCCCCGCTCGGTCCCATTCCCGAGAGTGAGTGGGAGAGGGCCGAGTCGCTCGCGAGGGAGCAGTCGGTCGAGCGCAAGGCCCACTTCCTGCGCCCCGGAGACGCGGCGGACCGCTTCGCGGTCGTGCTTCAAGGGGTGTTCCGGCTGGTGCGCGTGTCGGCGCGAGGCGGCGAGTCAGTGAAGGCGTTTCGCGCCGAGGGTGAACTGCTGGGCGCGTACGCGGAGATGCTCCAACGCATGCCGTCAATGACGGCCATCGAAGCGCTGGAGCCCGCACGGGTGTTGGTGTTCCGGACGCAGGACTTCCAGACGTTGGAAGAGGGCCATGGGTGCTGGGTGCGCGTGGCGCGCCGCGTCGCCGAGCGGCACTTCCTGCTCAAGGAGCGAAGGGAGCAGGAGTTCCTGGAGCTGTCCGCCGAGGAGCGGCTGGACACCTTCTGGGCGGAGCACCCGCATCTGCGAGGGCGGGTACCGCAGCGCGACGTGGCGGCCTACCTCGGCATCACCGAGGTGGCCTTGAGTCGCATCATGTCGCGCAGGCGCAAGCGCACGGAGTGAGCTTCAGCGGGCGGTCACGGCAGGGGAATCACCACGAGCTCGCTGCGCACCGTCACGTAGAGGGAGTCCCCAATCAGGCACAGGCCACCGAGGTCGGCGTGCCCGACGTCATGGACCGCGAGGCACTCGGTCGAGTCGAGCGACCAGACACGCACGGTGCCGTCGGAGCTGCCCGTGCACAAGAGTCCGCGTCGCGGGTCGACGGCGACGGAGTCGACCCAGTGCGCATGGCCGTGCCACTCGCGCACGACGTGTCCGGTGTGGCTGTGCACCATCCTGGCGATGAAGTCCCAGCTTCCACAAATCAGGTGCTCGCCATCGGGATGCCAGGTCAATGCCTCGATGGTGTTGGACGGGCGGTTCCACACGATTCCAAGCTGACGCTGGCGCTCTTCGCTGAGCGGCGCGTGTCGCGCGGTTGCCATGGGCAACTGGAAGCTGGCGCGGACCTCGAGCGTGGGGCCGTCGAGCAAGGTGATGGCACCTTTGCCACCACCGACGGCGACGAGGCCGTGCGCAGGGCTCTGGGCGAGCGCGTAGAGCGGCGAAGTCTCGAACCTGCGCAGGAGTTCACCCGTCCACGCATCCCACAGCAGCGCGAAGCCATCGCCACTGATGGAGAGCACCCGGTCTTCAGCGATGACCTCGGCGGCCCGTACCGGCTCACCGTGCCCCGTGAAAACCTGGAGGCGGCGCCAGTCTGTCGAGTCCCACAGCGCGAACTCTCGAAGCTTGTGGCTTCCGAGCACGCGCCCGAGCACCGGCTCGCACGCCAGACGGAACATCGGTGGCTGGTGGATGGCGCTGGTTTCGAGCACCCGCGAGCACTCTCCAGTCGCGAGGTCCCAGAGGAAGATGTGCTTGCCGGCGTTGGCGGCGACGTGACGACCGTCGGGCCAGGGCATCGGCGCGCCGAGCGGCTGATGAGGCTCGAAGTCGGGAGCGTCGTCCGGGTCGGGCCTCTGGCGGAAACGGCGCAACATCTCCGCAGCATAGGGCGTTCGCCGCGGAGATGAACCTGCTCAGTATCGCTCGAAGACGAAGGTGAACTTCTCCAGGGGCGTCGGGCCGTAGGTGAGGCGAAGGAAGCGGTCTCCGGCGGGCGCGGTGAACTTCAGCGTGTGGGAAATCGCGGGGAGGCACACGGCGGGTGCCGGCGTCACCGTGGAGGCAATCACCGTCTCGCCTTCCGTCACGTCGTGCACCACCACGGGGACCTCGTGGCTCAGGTACATGATGACCGGCTCGTCGCGCTCCGCGGAGACGACCTCCGAGTAGCCGAGGAATGACGTCCCGTTCGTCGGCAGCGTCAGCTCGTAGAACTCGTGGGGCGAGTCCGTCGCGGGATACATCGTCGTCGGAGACGCACCCGCCCTTACGGCCACGGGGGCCTCCAGCAGCGCGTGCCCGCAAGCGTGCTCCGTGACGCGGTCCCGCTCGCCCGTGGTGAAGTCCAGCCGACCATCGCCGAGTCCCGCGTGCGCCGTGTCCAGCGCGTTGCCCGCGACATCCCGCAGCGAAGTGAGGTCCAGCGAGTATCGGTTGTCCTCTTCCAGCGGGGGAAGGTCCGACTCTGGACGCGGAATGGAGAGCGACAGGGTCAGCGCGTCCTCGGACCAGGTGCCGGTGAGGACTCGCGGGGCGTTGGCGGGCGTGCTCACGTCCAACAACGTCACCTGCGCGGCGGTGGAGTCCATGGGCTCGCTGAAGGAGACGGTGACAAGCCGCCGCAGGCTCGTGTTCGTCGTGTCCACCTTGTAGGTCTGCACGGGCAGCACGTTCGTCGCGCCTTCCTCGGGGCTGGACGCGGTGACGTGGGGCTTCGTGGTGTCACCTCCCGCGTCGGGGCCGGCATCCGGTGAAGGCCCCGCGTCTGGTGGAGGCCCCGCGTCCGGGCCCGCATCCGTCGGAGTGCCCGCATCGGAGCTCGGGGTGATGGGGTCATCGTTGTCACAGCCCGTCAGGGTCAGGACAGCGCAGGTGGTGAGCAGGGCGGCGACGTGGGTCAGACGCATGTTCGGGTGTTTCCTTGCGAAGTGAGCGGGGCGAACGGGTGAAGCGCGGGGCGCCCTCGAACACAGAGGACGCCCCGCCCAAGGGGCCACGGTGGGCCTGGGGCTACGGTGGGGTGAGGCTCAGCAGTTGAAGATGGCGGGGTTCGTGTCGTCGCAGTCGAACCGCTGCTTCACGTAGCCGGCGGGCGCCTCGCAGGCGTAGCGGTACACGGGCGTGTTGGTGCCGTACCCGTCGCCATCCTGGTCCCGGTAGAAGCGGTCCCGGTTGTCATAGAGATACTCGGGGACGAGGCCGACCTGGTTCCCCGTCGCGGGGCCCGTGGCGAGGATGTACTCGCGGCCCACGACGAGGTCATACACACGGGCCTGCGTCAGCGAGCAGGCGACTTCCGACACGGCCTCGCTGATGAGCGCCGACACGGTGGCGCTGGTGGTGGTGTCCACCACCGTGAAGGCCACGTTCTGCGACAGGTAGAACGAGATGGACTCCACCGTGGAGGTGCCCGACGTCACGGCGACGGGGGTGAACGTCACCGAGCCCTCGGCTCCGGGCGGCAGATTCAGCGTGTAGTGCTTGTGCCGCGCGCTGATGTCCGGCGCGGTGGCGATGCGCGTGGCGCTCGTCGTCACTGTCACGTTGTCCGCGCTGTTGCTCGCGTGGGTGCAGGCATGGGTCGTCATCAGCGTGTCGTCCACCGACACGCACCCAGCCTCCAGCGGCGCCTCCAACTGGCCCACCGACTCCAGCTCCGCCTCGTCCATGGGGCCGCAGGCCGCCAGGGACAGCCCGAGCAACGCACCGCAAAGGGTCTGCTTCAGCATCTTCATTGTGGGGTTCCTTTCAAACGCCGGGCGCGACGCGCGGGCACCGAAGCGGGCTTCCACCGCCACTCCACGGCGCGGTTACTCATGACGTAAATGTAATTGAGTTGCAATAACGGGGCGGACGTTTTCCACGGACGGGTGTGGCATGGCGTGCATGGCTATTGGAGGTGTTCGATGACCATGCCGACCTCGGGGAGCGAGGTGGGGCCGAGCGTGAGGGTGTACTGGACGCGGTCTGTCAGCTCGTAGCCGACCATGTGTCGAAGGCCCGAGCAGAAGTCGCCCGTGGGCTTCGTTCCCGCCGGCGTGAGCTGCGTCTGGATGGCGGTCTCCACCAGGGTGACGGGCACGTCGGGGGTGCTGAGGTAGACGACGAAGTCGCCGCTGGCGAAGGCCTTGTAGCTGAAGGTGCCCGTGTACTGGCCGTTCTCCTCGCGGAGCTTCACGGTGTAGTGCGTGTGGAAGTCGTCCACGCGAGGGTTGCGGCTGGTGGTGGCCGTCACGGTGACATAGGGGCCGTGCGCGACGTGCCAGCACGCATGTTCCCCGTCGTCGCCGAAGTCGAAGCCCTCGCTGGGGACGTAGTCGGGGTCCACTTCACAGGCGAGGCCCTGGGGCGCGGCGACGTGGCCCTTGTTGCAGTGGCACCAGTCGCCTTCGGCCTCACGGTGGATGTGGCCATTGGGAGCGCACGGGTCTTCGGCGTGAGGTTCGGGCTCGACGCTCGGGGGCGTCTCGCCACCACCGCAGGCGGAAGCCGCCACGGCGCACGAGGCCAGAAGGGCACGGAGGTTCAATCGCATGCGGGAGCGCTCCATGGGGAGGCGAGGGGAGGACGTCATTGAGAGACATGGGTGTGCCAGGAGTGGCGTGGACGACGCGGCGTGGGGCGGAATGCCCGGAGCGTTTCCGGGCACCCGCGTGGGTGGAGAGACGAGGAGCGCTATTCCTCGGGGTGGTGCGCGGCCTCCTCGATGACGAGCGAGAAGGCGGCGTTGCGGCTCAGGATGGAGCGGAACTCCAGGTGGTACTCGGTGTCGGCTTCGAGGTCCGCGACGATGGCCGTCTTCAGCGCGCCGCATACTTCGGTGGGAACCTGGTAGCGGCACTCGCGTGCGACCTCGAGGCCCGTCGCCGCGTCGTAGATGCGCAGGCCGCGATGGCGTGACAGCAGGAAGGCGAACTCACCGGACTCGTCGGGGAGGAAGGACACGCGGCCCGCCCAGCCCCACGAGGTGGCGCTCGACGGGAGGGTGATGTTGTACGCGGTGTGGGGCGTGCTGACGTCCACCAGCACGGGCGCGCCCAGGGCGGCGGCGGTGACGGGCTCGAAGGGGCCCAGCTCCGCGTGGATGCAGGCGTGCTCGACGACCTCGGCCAGCTCCTCGGGCTCCTCGCAGGAGGGCAGCAGGCCGAGCAGCGCGGACTCGTCGGTGGACAGCTCGGACTGGATGACCTCCTCCTCGGCGGCGGTGGTTCCGCAGCCGGTGAGAAGGAGCGCGACACTGGTGGCGAGCAGGGACTTCTGGAACAGGGACTGGGGCTTCATCGAGGGACTTCTCCTTGTGGGACTGCTGGGGTGAATCCGTGGCGAAGGGGTTCAGGGGGCGTCTGGAGGGAGGACGACCCAGGCGGCGGAGACCTCGCCCGAGGCGAGGTGTTCGGCGGGGAGTTGGAGGTGCGCGCTTCCACCAGGGAGCCGCAGCTCGGGTGTGAGGCTAAAGGCCACGTCGAAGGAGGCGGCGTCTGGGAAGGTGACGCGCGTCACGCAGCCCGCGACGAAGCAGCGCGCCGCCTGGGCCTGGACGGGCAGCACGCTCGTCGTCACCTGCTGGCGCCAGAGGTCCAGGGCCTCGCGAGCCTGATGCGTCCAGGGCGCCTGGCTCTCTCCCGAGGCGACCAGCGAGGCGAGCACGGCCTCGCGGCGCGCGCCCGGTTCGGAGGGCGCACCGCGCAGTGCCTGGACGAGGCGAAGGCGTGACTCCGAAGTTGGCCGACGCGCTCGGACAGGAGGCGAGGGGACGCGGGGCTCCGCCATCCCGGATGCCGCGAGTGTGGAAGGCGGGTCGGCGTCGGGGATTTCCGTGGGCTCCGCCGCATGCATGGGGCTCAGAGGCGGGCCTGCTTCGGAACGGAGCGGTGCCGGCGCGGTGGCTGCCTCCGTGAAGGAGGGCTCCACGGGGCGGCGAAGGAGCACGGACGTGAGGCCCGCGAGCGCGAGTCCCGTCACGCCCACGCTCCAGATGAATCTGTTCATGAATGCCGCTCCTGCTCGGTGGCTGACGGGTAACTCGATGTCGCGCCCGACCCCGGTTCGTCGTCGAGCCCTGCAAATATGCAACTGATATCTAAAAGTAATCAAGTTGCATTTGCTGGTCGGTCCTCGCGCCTCCACGAGGTCGGGTGCGCCCATGGGGACGGTGCGGTGCGTCCGGGGGCCGGGCGCACGTCGCGGCGTCGGCCTCACAGCGGATGGCGTGGCGGAGGGCGCTCTCCGCGGAGGAAGAGCGCTCGGTCCGGAGTCGACTCGACGGGCTTATCCGAAGCCCGGAGTCGCATCACTTCCGTGTCAGACGACGGGCTGCTTGGGCCAGGTGAAGCCGGCAGGCGTGGTGCCGTTCGTCTTCATCACCCGGATGAGGTGCGCATTCAGCTTCAGGAGCTCGCGCTTGCTGTCCGGGGTGATGTTCCGAGGGTTGGCGAGGTTCGTCAGCTCATCGGGGTCCGCGTCCAGGTCATACAGCTCGTACTCGAAGGCGGAGCCGTCCTGCGTGAAGTACGCGGCGTACAACCACTGCTTCGTGCGCAGCGCGCGAATGTGGCCGGGCGTCGTCGCGGGCATGCCCTGGGCCAGCGCCGTGTCATCGAAGGTGAAGTGGATGGAGTCCTGGAGGGATGTCGTGGGCGCGGTGAACAGCGGCGACAGGTCGATGCCCTTGAACTGGCCCTGGAAGTCCCCCAGCACGCCGGCCACCGAGGCCAGCGTGGGCAGCAGGTCGATGTGGCTGACCAGCTCCCTGGTCACCACGCCCGAGGGGAACAGCACGGGGTTGGAGATGATGAGCGGGACGTTGATGGTTTCGTCGTAGGCGTTGAAGGTCTTCTCGACGAGCCCATGGGACAGCCCCATCTCCCCGTGGTCGGCGAGTCGGACGACGAGGGTGTTGTCGGTGAGGCCGCGGCGCTCCAGCGCCTGGAGCAGCGTCGTGATGTCCTGGTCGACGAGCGTCTGGAGGTACGCATAGAAGCGCGCGTAGCTCGTCCGTTCGGCGTCGCTCCAGGTGGGGACGTTCCAGTTCTTCCCGCTCGACTGGAACCAGGACTGCACCGAGGGCTTCGTGGACAGGTCCTCGTTCCACGACGCCGGGGGCTGCTGGGGCAGTGACTCCCAGTCGGTGGGGTTGTAGCCCGCGGCCTCGTAGTTGAAGGGCGCGACGTAGACGTCATGCGGATTGACGAACGAGGCGACGAGGCAGAACGGCACGCTCGGGTCCACGCGCTCCAGGAAGTCGAGCATGCTGGGCCCGTCGAGTGGAGTGCCCGGAGGATTCTCCGAGGCGCCGGTGACGGTGCCCAGGTAGCGCGCGTCGTTGTTGTAGCCGCCCGCGCCCTGCGTGCTCCCGGCTTGCAGGGATGTGCCCGCGTCCGGTCCATCCCAGGGCCCGAAGCCGTGCGTCGGAGGAGGATTGCCCAGGTGCCACTTGCCCCGGTAGCCCACCTGGTAGCCCGCCTTCGCCATCACCTGGGCCAGGGTGGTGATGTCGGGAGGCAGGGACTGCTCACCCGTGTCGACGACGCCGGTTTGCGCGGGGAAGAGGCTCGTCCACAGCGTCGCCCGACTGGGCGAACACATGCAGGTGTTGGTGAAGGCCCGCTCGAAGCTCAGCCCGGTGCTCGCGAGGCGCTGGAACGAGGGCAGGTGCTGCTCCGCCCAGCCCTTGGGCCAGTGACGGAACTGGCGCTGCTGGTCCGTCAGGATGATGAGCAGGTTGGGCGGCGTGGAGGCGTTGCCGAGTCGCATGGGCCACTCCAGGACGACGAGGGCCTCCAGCGTACTCCGCGATGTTCCTCCACGCCGGGATGAGAACCGTCAGGCCGCGTTGGCGGTGACGCCTACGTCCTCCACGGCGGTGAGCCGGGGGTGAGGCGTGGCGCGCGTGCCGTCCGCGTCGGTCTCCTCGGCGGCAATCTCCTCCGCGCGGTTCCAGCAGCCCAGCGCTTCCACCCAGCCCTCGAGCAGGTCCATCAGCGCGCTGCGCTGCTCCCCACCCAGCGGCATCAGGAGGCGCGCCATGCGCTCCTGCACCACCGTGTCCGCGCGCTCCGCCAGGGCGCGGCCCTGCTCGGTGAGGCGCACGCGCACGCGGCGGCGATCATGCCGCACCGAGCGCTCACGCTGGACGAGCTTGGCGTCCTCCAGGCGGTCCAACAGCCGGCTCAGACGGGGCAGGGCGATACCACCCAGGCGGTCGGCGAGCACGTTGACGGGCAGCAGGCTCTCCGCCTTCAGCCACCAGATGGCCTGTACCTCCATGGGGTCCAGCTCCTGGTGAGGCAGGGCGCCCAGAGGGCTGCTGAGGGCGCCGCAGCGCGCCACGTCGATGACCAGGTTCCGCAACCGCGCCACCTGCACACGCACTTCCGCCGAAAGCTCGGACATCTTCGTGCCTCCGCCTTTCGGGCGCCGCCCCCGTCCGGCCTTGGGGGTTCATCGGTCGCCCGCCATGGATGGGGGCTTTCGCCCCGCCTGGGAACGGGAACGAAGGGGTGAAAAGGGCATATCGGACCCGTTGAATTAATCGGGGCGCCCGTCGCCAGGCCCCCGTGGATCCTCACCGCGTGTGGCCGTCAGCCCGCCTGTTGGTGGCGGTGGGCCTTGGCCTTGGCGTGGGCCTTGTCGAAGCCCTCGTAGAAGCGCACGGCCTGCTCACCCACGCGCTGGATGTGCTGGTTGTTGAAGTAGGCCGTAATCGGCGCGGCCACCAGCGGCATGGCGCGCCCCAGCGTGTGCAGGCCGCCCTTTTCCAACATCAGCGCGGCGAGCTTCCCCAACACCTTGGGGCTGGAGCGTTGGATGGGCCCCAATCCGTTGGCGTAGCCGAACAGGTCGAGCATCTCCCCGCGCGCGCGCTCCGTCTTGAGGTTGACCTTGTAGAGCGTGGCCAGGTCGGTGAGCAGGATGATCTGCAGATAGGCCATGAACAGCAGGTCCGCCGGCAGGGCGATGAGTCCGAAGACGCCGCTGACTCCGCCCACCATGCTGGCCAGGTTCTTCTTCTCGTCAATGAGGCGCTGCGCCAGCTCCTTCACTTCCGCGCGGGGGTAGCGCTTCTCCAACTCCGCCACCCGCACCCGGGCACGCTTCGTCTCCTGGAGGACGATGTCCGACAGCCGAGCCGAGCCGAGCTTCTTGAGCTCCGCCGGGGTCAGCTTCTTCATGAAGGCCAGCCGCTCGGCCACGCTGTCGTAGAAGCCCATTGTCGACGCTCCTCCAGGGGGTGGGTTTCCCGCGTCCTCTAATAACCCCGCTCGGCGAGGTAGAGGTCCACCAGCGCGCCTTCTTCGTACCAGGCGTGCCGCATCTCCACGTTGAACCAGCGCGAGTCCGGCTTGGCTCCTCGCACCTCGAGCTTTATCTGGTTGGGGGACGTGTCGATGACGGCCGCGCGCGCCTTGCAGGCATAACCCGGCTCCTCGCCGTAGCCACCCTCCAGGCAGACTTCGTCACCCACGGACAGTCGCCGGGTGTACTCCGTGGCCAGGTAGAGCGCCTCGTCGCAGCTGGAGCGCACCGAGGACTTCCCGTGCGCCACACAGCGCGCCTGGAGGGGCGCCTTGACGACGGGGATGGCTCCGTAGAGCGGATCCTCGTCATTGGGGTTGGGCCGGAAAGAGCCCACTGCGGAACAACCGGAGAGTCCCAGCGCGAGCACGCTGGCTCCCACCCACATCCGCCTCATCGTGGTGATTCCTCCGGGGCCATGGGCCCCCCTCTAAAGGTGGGCGGAGCATGGCAAAAGGCGCGCGGAGGGGAAAGCCGGCGGAGGGCCTGGACCGCCGGTTCAGGCGAGGCGGCGAGCCGGCCCCGGAATCTCTTCCGTCTGTCCGGGGACGATGCGGTTCTTCGCATCGACGAAGACGACGGTGGGCTTCCAGGCGCGGGCCTCGGACTCCTCCACCTCCGCGAAGGTGGCGATGATGACCAGGTCCCCCGGCTTGTTGAGGTGGGCCGCGGCGCCGTTGATGCAGATGACTCCGCTGCCGGGCTCGCCCTCCAGGGCATACGTCTCCAGGCGCGTGCCCTGGGTGACGTTCCAGATGGCGACCTTCTCGTTGGCGATGATGTCCGCCGCGCGGAGCAGGTTCTGGTCGATGGTGACCGAGCCTTCGTAATCCAGGTCGGCCTGCGTCACCGTCGCGCGGTGAATCTTGGACTTGAAGAGGATGCGGCGCATGGCGTGTGTCCCAAAGGGCGCCCAACCGTAACGGCAAGGGCGCCCTGGGACAACCACGAGGTTGCCTCCCGCCCGCTTGCTGCCCGGACGGGCGTTATTTCACGATGTTGACGAGCTGGCTCAGGTTGAGCGGCACGGACTGGGCGTCCGAGGTCAACTTGCCATCCAGGCTCAGCTTGGCGTTGCCGCCCGAGCGCAGGGCCATGGCCGCGGAGGCCGCCCGCGCGAAGTGGATGGTGAGCGGCAACGTCACCTGCTTCGTCCCGCTGCCGTCGAGCATGCCCAGGTTGCCGGTGGACAGCGTGCCCACATCCGCCCCGGCGACCTTGAGCGCGCCGGTGATGCCGGCGACGGGCAGGGGGAAGCTGTTGCGGTTGGTGATGGAGAGCGGGAACTCCACCGTGGCGCTGGTGAGGCCGATGTTGGTGATGCGGGGCGGCTGGAAGGACACCTGCGGAATCTTGGGCACGTCGAAGGTGCCTTCCTTCTCGAGCGGGAAGTTCAGCACGCCGATGGGCGTCTGCACGCCGACGCTGCCCTGGGCCTTGTAGGCGGCGCGGTCCTTGTTGAGGAAGGTTTCGACGACGGGGGCGATGTCCGCGAACCTCACGTTGGCGGGGAAGACCAGCTCGCTCCTGCCGTTGGCCTTGAGGTCTAGGCCCTTCTTGGGCTTGCCGGCCACCACCTGCTTGCCCTCGACGAAGAAGGAGTAGTCGATGCTCGCCAGCTCCAGTCCGAAGCCGTTGGGGTTGTTCACCTCGTAGACGAGGTCGACGGTGGCGTCGGAGAGCGACGCGCTGGAGAGCCGCGCCGTCTTGAAGGTGAGGGTGGGTTTCTTGAAGACCCCCTTCAGCGTCTTCTGCAGAGAGGCGCAGCCGCTGAACGTGGTGAGGGCAAGAGCGGCCAGGACGAGGACGGCGCGTTTCATCGTGGGCATGGGCGTATCACCAGACGGCCCCTCGCGACGGGCATTCACGGCGTTGGCGAGGGGTGTACCGCGAACAGCACGGGTGCTATGCGTGGGGCCGCCGCACCATACATGGAGACGCCTGTGCCTGGTGTCTGGACCCACATTCCCTCCCTTGTCTGGCGTGGAGCCTGGCGCGCCTGGATGCTCGGGTTCGCGATGGTGGCGTTGGCCGCCTGCTCGCAGGGAAGCTCGCCCTCCCAGGGGCGCAAGCTGGAGCTGAAGCCCTGCCGGCTGGAGGGCCTGTCGCTCCAGGCCCAATGCGGGACGTACGAGGTCTTCGAGAACCGCGAGGCGAAGTCGGGCCGCAAGCTGTCCCTGCGGGTCGCGGTGGTGCCCGCCCTGGCGGCCCAGCCCCAGCCAGACCCCCTGGTGTACCTGGCGGGCGGCCCCGGGCAGTCGGCCACGCGGACGGCGGAGATGCTGTTGGCCGTGGAGCGCATCCGCCGCCACCGCGACATCGTGCTGGTGGACCAGCGGGGCACGGGCGACTCGAGCCCGCTCGACTGCGAGCTCCGTCAGAAGGAAGAGGGGCTGTCAGCGCTCTTCGACGAAGGCGACGTCCCGCGACGTCTCCAGGCGTGTCGCGAGCGGTGGGAGGCGGACGTGCGCCAGTACACCACGCCCATCGCGATGGCGGACCTGGACGAGGTGCGCGCGGCGCTGGGCTACGAAAAGCTCAACCTCTGGGGCGTCTCCTACGGGACGCGCGCGGCGCTGGTGTACATGCGCCAGTTTCCGGAGCGGGTGCGCACGGCCATCCTCGACGGCGTGGCGCCCATGGGGCTGTACCTGCCCCTGTACATGCCGCGCGACGGTCAGCGCGCGCTGGAGTTGCTGCTGTCCCACTGCGAGCAGGACGCGGTCTGCGAGAAGACCTTTCCCAAGCTGCGCGCCCGCACGGAGGCGTTGCTGGCGAAGCTGGCGGAGGCCCCGGTGCGTGTGCGGGTGCCGCATCCGCGCACCGGTGTGCAGGAGGACGTCGTCCTGACGCAACAGGCCTTCCTGGGGGCGCTGCTGATGCAGCTCTACTCCGCGGAGGGAGGCTCGCTGGTGCCGCTGATGTTGGACCGGGTGACGCGGGAGGACTGGGCGCCCTTCGTCGCGCTGAGCCTGGGGGGCGGCGACACCCTGGACCGGACGATGAGCCGGGGACTCCAGTTCGCCGTCATCTGCGCGGAGGACGCGCCCTTCTTCACCAAGGAGGATGTGGAGCGCGAGGCGAAAGGCACCTGGTTCGGCGCGCTGATGGGCCTGGAGATGATGGCCGCGTGCGAGGGCTGGCCCCGCGCGACGCTGCCTTCGGGCTACCGCGACGCGGTGGTGTCGGACGTGCCCACGCTGCTGTTGTCCGGAGAGCTGGATCCGGTGACGCCGCCTGCCTGGGGGGAGGAGGCGAAGCGCACGTTGAAGAACGGTCTCCACGTCGTGGTGCCCGGGGTGGGCCACAACGCGCTGGTCGCCGACTGTGCCCGCTCGCTGATGGTGGAGTTCGTGGCCAAGGGCAGCGGGGAGGGCCTGAAGCCCTCGTGCGGCGGGAGCCTCTCGCGGCCCCCCTTCTTCACCTCTTTCGCCGGCCCCGTGCCCTGAGGACGCAGCGTCGATGATACGAGCCACGAACCTGCACAAGCGCTTCGGGAAGGTGACGGCCGTGGAGGACGTGTCCTTCACCGCCGAGGACGGGATGATTACCGGCCTCCTGGGTCCCAACGGGGCCGGGAAGACGACGACGCTGCGCATGCTCTACACGCTGGTGCGCCCGGACCGGGGCACCGCGACGGTGGACGGCGTGGACGTGACGGCCCGCCCAGAGGACGCCCGGCGTGTGCTGGGGGTGCTGCCGGATGCGCGGGGCCTCTATCCGCGCCTCACCGCCCGCGAGCACGCGCGCTACTACGGCGAGCTGCATGGGCTGTCTGGCGCCGCGTTGGACAAGCGCGTGGACGAGCTGGTGGACCTGCTGGACATGAAGGAACTCGCGGACCGGCGCGCGGAGGGCTTCAGCCAGGGCGAGCGGGTGAAGGTGGCGCTGGCGCGTGCGCTGGTGCATGGGCCTCGCAACGTGCTGCTGGACGAGCCGACCAACGGCCTGGACGTCATGAGCACCCGCGCGGTGCGCACGCTGTTGCGGCGACTGAAGGACGAGGGGCGCTGCGTCGTCTTCTCCAGTCACATCATGCAGGAGGTCGCCGCGCTGTGTGAGCGCATCGTCGTGGTGGCGCATGGCCGCGTGGTGGCGGAGGGGACGCCGGATGCCCTGCGCGCGAGCACCGGCAAGGACAGCCTGGAAGAGGCCTTCGTCGCGACCATCGGCAGTGAGCAGGGGTTGATGCAATGAGGCGCCTGATTGGCACTGTCTTTCGCAAGGAGCTGAGGGACTACCTGCGGGACCGGAGGACGGCCTCCACCTCCCTGCTGTGGGCGTTGCTGGCTCCGCTCCTCTTCCTGGTGTTGATCAACGTGATGGCCTCCTGGAGGAAGGACAAGCCGCTGGAGCTGCCCGTGGTGGGGCGCGAGCATGCCCCCAGCCTGATGGCCTTCCTGAGTCGCCTGGGTGTGACGCTCAAGGACGCCCCGGAGGACTACGAGGAGCGCATCCGCGCGGGCTCGCTGGACGTGGTGCTGTTGGTGCCCCAGGACTACGGCCGGGACTTCTCCTCCGGGCGCACCGCGGATGTGAATCTCATCATGGACAGCTCGCGCCAGTCCGCCCAGCGGTCGGTGCAGCGGGCGCAGCGGCTGCTGCAGGGGTACTCGCGGCACGTGGGCGACCAGCGGTTGTATGCGCGCGGCATGGCGCCGGAGCTGGCGATGCCGGTGCGCGTGGAGGAGCTGGACCTGTCCACGCCGGAGCGCACCGCCGCCATGGTGCTCAACATGCTGCCCTTCTTCCTGGTGATGGCCGCCTTCGGAGGAGGCATGCAGCTGGCGAGTGACACCATGGCGGGTGAGCGCGAGCGGGGCTCGCTGGAGCCCTTGCTGCTCAACCCCGTGCCGCACGGTGCCCTGGTCACTGGCAAGTGGCTCGCCACCGTCGCCATGGCGGGGGTCACCGTGTTGGGGTCGCTGGCGTGCTTTATCGTGGTGGTGCGACATGTCCCGCTGGAGGACCTGGGCGTGAGAGCCCGCTTCGACGCCGCCGCCACCCTGGGCATGGTCGCGGCCATCCTGCCGCTGGCGCTGGCCGTCTCCGCCCTGCAGATGTGGGTGGCCACCTATGCGCGCTCCTTCAAGGAAGCACAGATGTACCAGTCCATGCTGATGGTGGTGCCCATGTTGCCGGGCATGATGTTGATGCTGTCGCCCATGCAGACGAAGTTGTGGATGTTCGCCGTGCCGGTGGTGGGCCAGCAGCTGCTGGCGGGCGAAGTCCTTCGCGGCGAGCTGCTGGGGCCGCTGCCCTTCCTCATCGCCGCGGCCTCCTGTGTCGCCGTGACGCTGGTGTCCCTGCGTGTCACCACGGGGCTGCTCTCCCAGGAGCGCATCGTCTTCGGCCGGAGCTGAGAGGCCCGCCGACAGTGTCGCCGAGGCGTCGGTTGGCGCCTCGGGTCGTCGAGCCTGGGTGACTTCGGCCGGCGGTTGGCTTCCAATGGGCGCGGATGACGCCCGAGAGAGAAGCCCTCCTGCCCCTGGCGCCGGCCTCCGTGGCCACCTCGCAAGGTGAGCCCCGATTTGGCACGTACCAGGGTGAGCTGCCCGAAGTGGACCTGCCCAAGCTGCTGGGACGGTGGGCTCCGGCCCGCGCCACCCGGCTGCTCAAGCGCAAGCGGTGGCACTACACCTTCGTGGCGACGCAGGAGGTGGCCGCGCTCTTCGCGGTGGTGGACCTGGGCTACTCGTCCAGTGCCTTCGCGGTGGCGCTCGACCTGGCCGCGCGCAAGCCCTTGTGTGACGTGAGCTTCCTGGGCGCGCCGGGGCCCATGTTGTCGCTGGGAGACAAGCCCGGCGCGGGACTGTCCGCTTCCTTCAGGACGCTGGGCGGCAAGCTGGCCATCCGCCGGGGCGAGACGGACGAGCGCTACCAGGTGGAGGTGGACGTCAGCCGCGTGCGCACCGGCAGCCTCAACACCTTCCAGTGGGCAGGCGAACTGCTCGTCGCGGGCGGCCCTCCCGCGCTGACGGTGATTGCGCCCGTGCAGGGTGACGGGCTGGTGAATGTCACGATGAAGCGCAACGGCCTGTTGTCCTTTGGCAGCCTGGAGGCGGGCGGCAAGCGCTTCCGGCTGGACGGGGGCGTGGGCGGCATCGACTACACGCAGGGCTACCTGGCGCGGCATACGGCGTGGCGCTGGGCCTTCGCCGCGGGCCGGCTGGCGGATGGCACGCCCGTGGGCCTCAACCTCGTCGAGGGCTTCAACGAGAGCAACACCGAGGCCAATGAGAACGCGCTGTGGCTGGGAGACCGGCTGTACCCGCTGGCCCGCGCGCGCTTCGAATACGACACGAAGGACCTGCTCGCGCCGTGGCGGCTGACGACGGTGGACGGCGCGGTGGACCTGCGCTTCCAGCCCTTCTACGTCCA
This sequence comes from Myxococcus sp. CA040A, assembly GCF_013336725.1. Taxonomy (NCBI): domain Bacteria; kingdom Pseudomonadati; phylum Myxococcota; class Myxococcia; order Myxococcales; family Myxococcaceae; genus Myxococcus; species Myxococcus sp. CA040A. The sequence continues at coordinate 435,925 of NZ_JABUMR010000003.1, forward strand.
CCGCGAGGAGCGCAACCTGCGCCTCATCATCAGCCACTTCGCCCAGCCCGTGGGCTTCTTCGAGGGCACGGTGACGGTGGGCGGCCAGACGCTCCAGCTCTCCAACGTCCCCGGCGTCACCGAGGACCAGGACATGCTGTGGTGAAGCTCACCCCTCCAGCGGCGAGCTGGTGATGCGCACCGCCTGCTCCTCCACGAAGTGGCGCCGCGCGAAGTCCTTCAGTTGGGCGCTGGTGGGGATGGGCGGAGGCTGAAGGAAGCCCAGGTCCGTGAGGGACTCCAGCCGGGGCTCCGCCGCCTGTGAGGCGACCGCATCCGCGACCTCCGGCCCCGCCTCCCGCCAGCGCTCCGAGGTGCGCTGGCCGCGCTTCTCCAGGAGCTTCCGCTCGGCCGCGCTGGGAGGCTTCTTGGCGAGCGCGTCGAAGGTCTCCTGCATGAGGTAGGGCAACCGCGAGCCCTCGATGGAGCGCGTGTAGGCGAAGGCGAGCAGCAGGTCATTGCCGCGCAGGTTGAGGCAGAGCACGCGCATCGCGGAGACGATGGGCTCCTCCACATGCACCTGCTGCAACAGCCGGAGCTGGAGCAGGGACGCCACCGCGCGACAGGTGGCCCGCTCCTCGTGGGGGACGGGATAGCCCAGCGTGACGAAGGTGACGTGTGCCCGGGTCTGCTGCACCACGGGGTACTGCGCGCTCTGCATGGCGGGCGCGACGGCCTCCTCCGGGAGCGCGGGCGGCAGGCGGTAGGCCTCCTCCACGAGGGCTCGTGCCTGCTCGACGCTCACGGCGCCGGTGAAGACGAGTGACACGTTGGAGGTGACGTAGTTGCGCGCGTAGTACTCCTGGAGGTCCTCGCGGGTGATGCGCGCTCGGGTGGCGGGCGTGCCGATGAGGGCGCCTTCGAGGGTGATGTCCTGGAACATCGCCTCCTCCACCTGGCTTGCCAGGCTCTGCCGCGAGAAGTGATAGCGGCCCTCGGTGGTGATGATGCCCAGCTCCCGCTCCAGCCGCTTGCCGCCGGGGAGCGTGGGACTGGTCACCATCCGCAGCACATCCCTCGCGAGCGGAAGGAAGCCCGTCCCAGGCGTGTCCAGTGCGTACACCGTGGACCGGGCCGACGTGAAGGCGTTGAGCGTGCCCCCGGCCGTGTCGATGCTCGCGCGCAGTGTCTTGCCCGGCACGTCCTGACTGCCCTGGAAGACGAGGTGCTCGAGCAGGTGCGCCAGGCCCTCCTTGCCGCTGGGGTCTCTCGACGAGCCCGAGCGCACCACCAGGCGCAGCGAGGCCGTGGCGGACTCGGGGCGGGACAGCACCACCAGCTCCGTGCCGTCCTGGAGCAGCTCGGCATGGAAGAGGGGCGCGATGGGAGCGGCGGCGAGCGCCAGGGTGGACCCGAGAGCGCAGCACAGCAGGAGCCAGGAGCGAAGGAAGGACATGGCTAGCGTCGCCGCGAGCGGGTGCCCGCGTTGTTGAAGGTCTTGCGAGGGGGAGGGGAGAGCGCCCGGGGACTGAAGAGCAGGTGTACGAGGCGGTCCTCGCGCAACCAGGGTTCGACCAGTCGCGCGAGGCCCTCCGGCGACAGCGAGGAGAGCGAGTGCTCCACCTCCGCCGAGTACCACGCGGGCGTCTGGAGGCTGCCGGCGAGTGTCAGGGCCACCGCGCGCGGGTGCTGGTCTTCCAGGCGCAGTCGCGTGAGGGCCGCGCCCTGGGCCGCCGCGAACTCGTCGGCGGTCACCCGGCCCTCGCGCACCTCCGCGACTTCCTGGAGGAGATAGGGGCCCAGGTCCAACGCGGAAGGGTCGCTCGCCGGAAGCGTCAGCACCAGCGCGTCCATCCACGGTGTCAGCAGGGGCGACGCATCCTGGGCATACCCCACGCCCATGGTGCGGAAGCGCTGCTCCATGCGCCGGCGCAGCACGGGCCCCACGACGCGCAAGGCCGCTGACTCCGACGCGGTGGTGAGCTTCACCGGAAAGGCCAGGACGTTGACGTCGCTGTGCGCCGGCAGCTGCCGCTTCACCGGGAGCTGAATCTGCAGTCTCGCCACGGGCGAGGGGATTCCCCCCTTGAAGCGCGCCAGCGTGCGGCGCAGCGCGACGGCGTCGAAGGTCCCCGCCGCGATGACGGTGGCGTTGCGTGGAGAGAAGGCGCCCGCGAGGTGCCGCTCCACCGTCTCCGGGGAGATGCTCTGCGCGCTGCTGGGGTTGCCAGGCGGCGCGGCCGCATAGCGAGGGTCTTCCGAGAGCGCGATGGCGAGGCGCGTCTCCAGGAAGTCCTCCGAGGACGTCAGTCCCGGGTCCTGGGTGGTGCGCTCGGCGGTCGCCTCCAGTCTGGAGGGGATGAGCTTGGGGGCCAGCAGCGTCTCGAGCAATTGGCGCGCGAGCCGGTCGAAGTCCCCGGAGTTCGACTCGAGGACGAAGCCGCTCTGGCGCAGCCCGGTGAACAGCTCCAGAGACGCGTCCGCGCCGAAGAGTTCCCGCGTCAGCTTGCCGTAGTCGCCGCGCCGGTTGGCCTCCAGCAGCGCGTGCTGGGAGAGCCGCGTGAGGCCGGTGTCGCCGCCCTCGTCGAAGCGTCCGGTGGAGAAGAGCACCACGAGGGTGGCCGTCCTCGCGCCCTCACGCGGAGCCAGCACGAGCCGCGGGTGCTCGCTGGACTCTTGTGAGCGGAGGACCTCGAAGGGCGCGGCCACGGAGATTCCCGCCCACAGCAGGGGGAGCAGGGCCCAACAGCGCTGACGTGACTTCATGGTGTGTCCACCGAGACAGGGGTTTCCAGGTCGGGCGTGGCGACCAGCACCCTGGGCCCCGCGGTCGTCTCCTGCACCTTCAGGCCGTTGAGGCCCGCGCGGTGCACCGTGAGCGAGTACCGCGCGGCCCGGTCCGCTTCCTCGCGCCGGGGCCACAGCTGTCGCAGCCGACGGTTCCACCAGTCCAGGGAACGTCCCCCGTAGAGCAGCTCGTCGGGCCCCCGCCGCGCGCCGCCCCGCGACGCGAGCGAGGTGCCTGGCTCATCCTCCAGCACCAGCGTGGGTTCGCCCTGGTTCCACAGCACCGACTCGAGGGGCGCCCCCGTCGTCCCGTAGCGCGTCCAGCTTCCATGCCGCAGGCCCCGCGCATACGTCCCCTCCACCTTCCGACCGCCCCCCGCGAAGTAGAGCGTGTAGGGACCGTCGAGCACGCCCTGCGAATAGTTCCGGCGCTCGTGGGGCAAGCCACTGTCGGCCACGTCCACCACCTCGCCATGCAGGAGGCCCTTCGACCAGGAGGCTCGGGAGAAGCGCATCCCTTCCTCCGTGTAGCGGCTCCACTCCCCGAGAGGCAGGCCGTCCTGATACAACCCCTCGGTCCGCAACTGCCCCGTCGCGTCCCAGGCGTGATGCGCTCCCGAGCGTCGCCCCTTCGTCCACGCGGTCTTCTCGCGCAGTCTTCCTCGCGTGTCTCGCAGCCACGCGGCGCCATCCCGCTGTCCCGTCTCGTTCACGCACTGGCGAAGCACCCAGCCGTCCTCGCGCTCCTCGCGCTGGAGCGTGGTGCCCGGGTCACAGACGGGAGGCCGGGCGCGCATCGTCACGAAGGCAGCGCCTCCGAACACGCACACCGCCACCACCACGCCGCTGGCGAGCGGAGAGAGCAGGGGCGGCATCCAGGGTTCGCGAGCGGGCGCGGGGACCGGACGGCGCGCCCGGGGACGGCCCTGCTGTCCCTGGGTGAGCCGGTGCAGCATTCCCGCGCGCATCCACACCACACCGCACGCGGTGCAGGGTGACACCGCGCCTCCAGGCAGCATCACGGTGGTGACGTACGCCTCGCACGAGACACAGCGGACCTGCCGTCCCGTCTCCTCGAGGGGAGTGCCCGTGGCGCCCAGCTCCGGAAGCCAGCGAGCCTGCTCCATGGGCGACAGCAGGTCCCCCTCGCAGCCCAGGCAGTGCGCGCCGATGCGTCCGGGGGCCCGGTACAGGCGGGCGGCCCAGACGCACTCGGGACAGTCGAGGCCCGTGTCCTCGGTGGGCGGAGGCTCCGGCGGGGCTTCGGGGGCGAGCTCCTCCTCGGCCCGGGGTTCCGGAGCGGGCGGCGTGGACGCGCGCTGACTCAAGACGCGATAGGCGCCGAGCAGCAGCACCGTCTGCGCGAGCAGCAGCGCCCCATCGAACAGGGGCACCGCCAGCGTCCACCCGCTCGTGGAGGTCCAGGCCTCCGCCACGAGCGCGCCGATGAGTAGGACGTGAGGGCCGACGAGCCCCACCAGGATGGCCCACGGCGTGACGGCCCTGCGGGCGCGGGGCTCCACCAGCGTGGCGAAGAAGCGCGGCAGCCCCACGAGCGAATAGCCCGGGACGAAGGCCAGCGCGAGCACCTGGAGTCGCGAGCACGCCTGCTGCCCGCGCGCCACCCAGGACAGCTCCCGCCACAGCAGGAGCAGCACGCCCCAACACAGCGCGGGGAGCAGAGATGCCAGCGTCGAGGGCCGCCACGGCTCGAGCGGCGCGTCCCAGAGCACTGGCCAGAGGACCCAGGCCTGGAGCGCGTGTGGAAATGACCCAGGGACCGCGAGCTGAACCAGCCGCGCGACGAGAAAGACAAATCCTACGCAAGCCAAGGACTTCAGCAGAAAGTCTGGTTTGAGAAGCCGGGTTGTCAGGGATTGCTTGGGAATGTCCAGGGTTTCTGGATTTGCTGCGGATGGTGAGGACATTTCCCCCCTCGACGGCGAGCGGTGCGCACTCTAGCCGAATGAGCTGGTCTGTCATCAAACTCTGACAATCGTGGTGTGTCCCACGGTGCGTGAATTGGCATGGGATTGACGCGCCTGTCAGGTCGCGTATACGGCGGCGTCCGCCGAGGCTTCAGTCATTCAGAGGGGGAGTGGACCCATGTTTCATCGACCTGCTGGTGTATCGCCGTGGCTTGCTCTCGTCCTCACGGTGGTGAGTGGGGGCGCGCACGCGCAGTACTCCACGTCGGGATATCGTCCGCGGAGCACGGTGCCCTTCAAGCAACTGCCTCCGCGTGACTCCAAGGTCGGTGTGACGACTGTCGACAGCGCCGTCGAGGGCGCGGCGCTCCCCAATCGCGCGGCCTTCTGCAAGGAAGTGAAGGCGGTGCTGCGCGGAGCGGGTCAGGGCTTCCAATCCCTGCGTGGCGCGCCGTTGAAGAGCTACTCGGAAGACGTCTCCGTCTGGGAGTCGAGGAAGGGCATCCAGGACTTCCGCTGCACTGTCTACAGCACGCGCGCGCTGGGGGATTATATCTACTGCGTGCAAGGCAACATGGAGTGCAAGCCTTTGCAGGACCGGTTCCATCTCTATTCCTCGTACCTGATGGAGACCTGTGCTCCGCGATGGAACTGGCGGGACTCGCGACTGAGCATCTACGACACGTATGACCCTCGGCGGATGACGAGCGCGACGGATGAAGAGGCCACGCGGATGACGCTGGAGGTCTCCCGGTCCAAGGACTCCTATTCCACCTGTGACCTGGTGTTCTCCGTCGAGCTGCTGTGACGTCGGGCGCGTGCCGGAGGTAGGCTGCCCGGGTCCATCCTGTCGTCAGGAGTGAGCCCATGTCCTGCCCGCACTGCGGTCAGCCACTTCCCGAAGCGCGCATCGCCGCGTGTCCCCACTGTGGCCGGGACGTGAAGCCTTCCTTCGACAAGCCGCTGTTCTCCGAGGACACCGCCGAGTCCGCCCGGCGCACCGCCGAGTCCGCGGGCCGCGCCGTGCAGTCGATTCTGGAGGACCCTCGTCTGCGTGAGCGGCTGCCGGGCGGCTCGCTGCCGCTGCTCGGCTCGGGGCTGGTCGCCGCCGCCGTGCTCCTGCCGGGCCTTCCCATCATCGGCGGGAGCATTGGCCTGCCGTGGTCCGTGACGATGCTTGTGGGCAGCATCCTGCTCGGTGCCCGTGAGTGGAGCGCCGCCGGCCGCCCCGTTCCCCCGCCCCTGGAGAAGCTCGCCCAGGTGGCCTCGCACGCCGCCTTCCTGCCGCTCTTCACCGCGCTGGCCGTCACCTTCGCGTTCCTGTCCCTGGGCTTCGGATTGGTGCCGCTCGTCTGGGTGGGTGCCGCCGTCGTGCTGGCGTACGTGCAGTGGCGCGTGTTCCAGGCGTCCTCCGCCTCGGCACCCGAGCTGCGGCCTTCACCCGAGGCCTCGCGACTGAAGCGCTGGGTATGCGCGGGCGCCGCCGTGTGCGCGGTGTCGCTGCTGTTCTCCTGGGGCACGGGGATGCGCTCGTCCACGTCCCTGGGCGGCTACGGCTACGACGACAAGCTCGTGTACGAGGTGGACAACACCGGCCGCTCCACGGGCCACACGTATACGGACAGCAGGTACACGTGGAAGCCCGGCCTCACCAACACGTCCTCCTTCTTCGCGAAGTCGGGACGCGCCCGGCCCGGTGCGCCGCTCGTTGTCCTGGCCCTCATGTCCCTGGGGCTGCTGGCCGCCGTGCCGCGTGCCCGCGACGCCGTGCCGCCCATGCTCCCGTACCTCCTGGCCGGCGTCGTCACCCTGTGGGGACTGCTCGGCCTGGGATTGCACGCGGGCCCGCTCCTCTTCCTGCTCGGCGCGGTGGCCATCGACGTGGCCCTGGTGCGCGCGCACCGCGCGGCGAGCAGCGGAGCAGGCGACGCACCTCCGGGAGGCGAGGATGCGCCGCCGGGCTCGGGTTCCGCCGAGAGCTGAGTCGCCCTCGGCGGAAAAAGGGGCTCGCCCGGCTACGAGACTCGGGCGCGACGTGACTCGACGATGGCGCGGAAGGAGCGGCTTCGCAGCTCCTCCAGCGTGAGGCCGGTGGCCAGCGCTTCGTCCTGGCTGAGCGCGCCGCAGCTCAGGCCCCGGAGGAAGAAGTTGAGCAGACCCTGGCCCGTCGCCGCGTCGTCGAACACGTCCCCCACCAGCGTCGCCTGGGCCGCCTTCTCCATGAAGGCCTTGAGGCGCCGGGTGGCGGTGTCCAGGCCCTCCAGGAAGAAGGCATACACGGTCGCGTAGCGCACGGGCAGCTGCGCGGGGTGCAAGTCCCAGCCCTGATACCACCCGCGCTCCAGCGAGTGACGGATGTGGCGATAGGACAGCTGCCACACCCGCTGTACCGCCTCGCTGTTCTCGCGCAGCTGCGTGGGCAGCAGCGGCATGTCGCCCTGCTTCTTGTTCGGCGGCACGGGCATCACGTTCGTCGCGCCGTCGGCCAGCTGGATGCCGGTGCCCGCGAGGCAGACCTGCACCAAATCCCGCAGGAAGTCGCAGGCGGGGTGCAGCATGCTCTGCACGTGGGCGCTGACGCTGAGCGCGGCGGTGTAGTCATACAGCCCCAGGTGCACGCTGGAGCAGCGCCCCTCGCCCGCGGCCACCAACGCGGGCAGGTGCAGGCTCCCCTCTTTGTTGAAGAGGGCCTGGGGCGTCTCCACCATCAGCTCCAGCCCGAGCGCGCCGCGCGTCAGGCCGTGCTCCGTCTCCAGCACTTCCAGGATGCGGGCGAGCGCCGCCACCTGCTCGGGCACGGAGACCTTGGGCAGGGTGACGACGAACGACGGCGGCAGCTTTCCGCCGCTGTGCTCCAGGAGCGTGGTGACGAAGAGGTCCAGGGTGCGAGAGGCCCGCTCGAACAGCTCCTCGGTGAAGGACTTCACCCGGATGCCCACGTACGGCGGCAGCGAGCCCTGGGCCAGTCCCCGCGCCATCTCCTGGGCGGCGGCGACGGCGTGCGAGTCCTCCTCCTCGTCGGGACGGTGGCCATAGCCGTCCTCGAAGTCGATGCGATAGTCCTCCACCGGCTCGCTTCCGAGCTTGTCCAGCACCCGCTCGTAGACGCGCTGGGCGAAGCGCCCGCGCTGGGGAAGGCCCAAGCCGTGGGCCAGCTCCGCCGCGTCCGGCGCGTAGGTCTTCATGGCCCCCAGGGCGAGGTCCCCCAGCTTCCGCGCCGCCTCCGCGCGGAAGAGGTGGGCGCCGCCGTACACGACGTGCACCGGCTGGCGACGGGGGGACTCCCCCGGGTACTCGCGCGCGAGCTCGGCGTTGGCCCGCCGGAGGGACTCGCGCGCGCTGGAGAGGCTTGCGGGCGTCAGGGTGGTCTTCATCGGGAGCCTCTCAAGAGGGGTGCGTCAGGGCTGGCGCTTCAGCCACGCGGAGACCTCCGGGCCGCAGCGCTCGCGCAGCTCCACGTCCTGCGACAGCCGCTCCAGCGTCTGCGCGGTGGCCTGGTTCGCGTCGCTCACCGGGTTGTCTCGCAGCAGCGTCTTCACCGCCTCCAGGTGCTCGCGCGTGCGCAGCATGCCCAGCGATTCCACGATGCGCCGCACCAGCATGGGCGCGCCGCCCGTGCGCGCGACGACGTCCTTCCACTGCTTGCGCATCTGCGCCCACCACGCGTCGCGCCCGGTGCGGTTGGCCAAAAGCCCCGTCACGAAGCTGGCCACGTCCTGTGTCTTCACCGTCTCCGAGAAGAGCAGCCCCTGCGCGCGCTCGGCCAGCGCCGGGTCCTCGAAGGCGGTGAGCGCCATCAGGTAGCGGCGCTGCGTGGCCGGGTCCGGCTCCTTCGGCACCTTCTGGAGGAACGTGTCGAAGAGGGCCGAGTCTCCCGCGCGCGCCACCATGGCCACCGCCACGTCGAGCAGGTTGGGCTCCAACGCGTCACGCTCTCCCTGGAGCATGCGCGCCACGCGCGGGCGGGCCTCCGCGAGCGCCTCCGGGCTGCGAGCCAGGCCTCCCACCGCGCGCACCAGCGCGGAGCGGCGCAGCTTCACCCGGTCCGACTCTCCGGATGCCGCCTGCCAGCCCAGCTTCTTGAGCCCCGGGCTCAACAGCTTCTCCACCCACGCACGCACGCGCGCCTGGTCCTCGCCATCCACCAGCCGGTTCTCCACGTACGCGAGCCTGCCCACCAGCTCGTCCAGGACGGAGTCGTCCTCCTCGTTCCCGAAGCGCGCCGCCAGGTCCAACAGGTCCGCCACCGAGCCCCGGCCCGAGCGCACCAGCGCCCACTGGTCCTCCAGCAAGGCGATGCGCTCCGAGGGCGCCAGAACCTGGAGGTTCGACGCCAGGGCCGCGAGCGACGCCTTGTCGTAGGCCATGCGGTAGAAGCCGGTGGAGCCCGCGTTGGCGCACAGCCACTTCACCGCGCCCGTGCCCTCCAGCTTCACGGTGGCCTGCTTGTCGCGGAACAGCACACGCTGCTCCCGCACGCCGGAGGCGTCCTCGTAGCGCAGCACCATGGGCACCGGCCACTTCTCGCCGCTCTCCACGCCCGGCTCCGAATAGAAGCGCTGCTGCGACAGCGCCACCTCGCGTCCCTCCACATGCGCCGTCACCAGCGGGAAGCCGCTCTGGCCCACCCACGCGGTGGCCAGCTCCTCCACCGGCTGCTTCGCGGCCGCGCCCAGCGCGTTCCACAGGTCTTCCTTCACCGCGTTGGCGCGCGCGTGCTTGCGCATGTACAGGCGGATGCCATCGCGGAAGGGGCCTTCCCCGAGGAAGCCCTCAATCATCCGCAGCACCGCGCCGCCCTTCTCGTACGTAATCGCGTCGAAGCTCTCACCGGCCTCGCCCGCGTTGCGCACCTCGCCGTGGATGGGGTGCGTCGACTTGAGTGCGTCCAGGTACAGCGCGCTGGTGCGGTGCGAGTCGAAGTCCAGCCACATGCGCCACTCGGGGCGCCACTGGTCGACAATCTTGAAGGCCATCCACGTGGCGAACGCCTCGTTGAGCCAGAGGTCGTCCCACCACACCATGGTGACCCAGTTGCCGAACCACTGGTGCGCCAGCTCGTGCGTCACGACTTCCGCCACGCGCTTCTGCACCGACAGGGGCGCGGTGGCCGGGTCCAACAGCAGGGTGACCTCGCGGTAGGTAATCAGGCCGGCGTTCTCCATCGCGCCCGCCTCGAAGTCCGGGATGCCCACCTGGTCCAGCTTGGTGAAGGCATACGGCAGGCCGAAGTAGTCCTGGAGCAGGGGCAGCACCGCCAGCGCCACGTCCTGGCCAAAGCGCGTCAGGTGCTCCTTCTCCTTCAGCGACCAGGTGCGCACCGGCACGCCCCCCACCAGCTGCGCCGGCGTGCCCACCAAGGGGCCCACCACCAGCGCGACGAGGTAGCTGCTGAGCACCTCCGTCTCCTGGAACGTCACCTTCGTCAGCGCGCCGTCCTTCTCCTCCTTGACGATGGGGCCGTTGCCCAGCACGGCGAGCCCTTCGGGCACGCGCACGCTGAGCGACCATTTCGCCTTGAAGGCGGGCTCGTCGAAACAGGGGAAGACGCGGCGCGCGTCGGCGGCCTCGAACTGGGTGGCGGCCACCTTGCCCGCCAGGTACAGGCCGCGCAGGCCGTCGGTGAAGGACCCCGTCCACCCGAGCTCCAGCGTGGCGGGCCCCTTGGGCAGCGGCGCGTCGAAGCTCAACACCACCGTCTCGCTCACCTCCACGGGCCGGATGGACGTGGGCTGGTGCCGCGCGTTGCCCGAGTGGAAGGACACCTCGCCCAGCTTCAGGGCGATGGCGTGGAGGATGATTTCGCGCGTGGGCTCGGCCAGCTCCACCTCGATGGTCTGCTGTCCGGAGAAGGACTTCGCGTCCAGGTCCAGGGTCAGCGTGGCCGCGTAGCGGTGGGGGCGAACGGCGGTGGGGAGCCGGAAGTTCTTGTCTTCGGTCGGATGCGCCATAGGGAGGCGGAATCTAGCCTCGCTCGCGGCGCGCGTTCCCACTTCTGTCACGCGGGTGCAAGAAACCTGTCGTCCGCCGGGTGGGGTGTCGTCCGCCACACCCTTACCGCCCCGGCTCCCCGTCCGGGCCCGCCCTCCGTCCGCGAGGGCCACGGCCCGGGACGAGCTGCTGGAAGAGGCTGGACTCCCGCTGGAAGAAGCCGTCCGTGTGGAACGAGTGGGGCAGCTCCAGCAGCAGGAAGTCCAGGTGGTGACACAGCTCGTGGAGGAAGGTGCGCAGGTACGTGCGGAAGGCCACCACGCGCGCCTGCTTCGCGGTGCGCATCCAGACCTGGAGTCGCGGCCGGCGTCCCGGCTCCCAGGTGTAGAGGCCGTGCAGCTCGCCCTCCTCGGAAGAGGGGCGCACGTCCAGCACCTCCACCCGGACGCCGGGGACATCCAGCCGCTCGCACAGCGCCTTGCCCAGCCGCGTCGTGGCGCGCTCCAGCGGGCCGCGTTCACCCATGGCCAGCGCCTCCCGGACCTCGTCCACCAGGGGATGCAGGGCGGTGGGCTCCCTCACCCGGAGGGCCGTCACTCCATCGCTCATCCGATAGGTGCGTCGCTGCTCGGGATTGAGGCTCTCGTAGTAGGCGAAGGGCACGGGGCGGCGGCACTCTAGCGAGCACGGCGCGTGAGTGCCTGCCCTCCGACTCCAGGCCGGCCTGGGCGGACGGGGGCCCTCCTGCTCCTTTGGCCCGGCCGCGCTTCCCCGCCCTGGCTGTTTACCTTGCGATGGGGGTCGGAATGGCACTCACGCTGGGGCGCGCCGCCTGGGAGCGAGCGGTACTGCTCGCGGTGTCCTTCGAGGTCCTGAAGGTCGTCAGCTCCCACTTCGTGTTTCCGCCCCTGAGCAGCGCCATCCTCTGGCTGCCCGCGGGGCTGACGCTGGCGTTCCTCATGCGCTCGCCCACGCGCATGTGGCCCGCCCTGCTGGCCGCCGTGTTCGCCGCGGAGCTGGGCTCGGTGCTGTCCCAGGGCCTGCCCTGGGGGCTTGCCGCGACGTGGGGGCTGGGCAACGTGCTGCGCACCTGGCTGGGGGCGGCGCTGATGCGTCGCTTGCTGGGTGGAATCGTCCGCTTCCATCGCGTGCGAGATGTCACGGGGCTGCTGGTGCTCGGGGCGGTGGTGGGGGCGCTGCCGAGCGCCACGCTGGGCGCGCTCGGCGCGACGAGGTGGTTGGGCTCCGCGTCGTTCGCGAGCGAATGGGTTGTCTGGTGGCTCAGTGACGCGCTGGGCACGGTGCTCGTCGCGCCGCTGCTGCTGACGTGGTGGCCCGTGGCGCGCGCGACCTCTCCGCCGAGGCGACTGGTGGAGTCCGTCTTCATGATAGCGGTGGTGGCGCTCGTCGGCGTCCTGGTCTTCAGTGTCGAGGGCACGACGGGGTCCGCGGCGCTCTCCACCACGCTGCCCTACGCGGCGTTTCCCCTGGTCATCGCCGCGGCGCTGCGGCTGGGGCCTCGGGGGGCGGCGAGCGCGTCCGCGGTGATGAGCGCGGTGGCGGTGGAGTACACGCGCCTGGACATAGGGCCCTTCGGGGCGCTGTCCGTGTCCGCGTCGGAGCGCGTCCTGTCCGTGCAGGTGTTCATGTCCGTACTCAGCCTGACAGCGCTGACGGTGGCGGCCGTGGTGGCGGAGCGGCGGCGCGCGGAGGCGGCGCAGCGCGTGTTGGCCACCGTGGGCGGGGTGCTCGCCGAGTCCCCTGAATGGAGCGTCACGCTGCCTCGGGTGGCGCGGCTGCTCGTGCCCGAGCTCGCGACAGGTGTCGCCATCTGGTTGCAGAACACCGACGGCGTGGTGGAGCGGGTGGCGGCGGCGGGCTGGACGCCCGCGCGCGAAGTGGGGCTGCGAGGACGGTTTCCTCCGTTGCCAGCGCAGGCGAGCGAATGGACGGGCCCGGAGGGCTCAGGGGTGCTGGTGCCGCTGCGAGTGCGCGGACAGGTGGTGGGCGCGCTGGCGGTGGCGATGGACCTGGAGGGGACAGGGCGACGCAGACGGGAGCATGTGCTGGCGGACGACGTGGCGCGCAGGTGCGCGATGGCGCTGGAGAACGCGCGACTGCTGGAAGAGGCCCGTGAGGCCGTCGCCGTGCGTGAGGACTTCATCGCCGTGGCGGCGCACGAGCTGCGCACGCCGCTGGCCACGCTCACCCTGCGGGTGCAGGGGTTGATGGCGCTGCTGCGCGGAGGCACCGAGAACGGCTTCCTGCTGGAGCGACTGGAGGCCATTGCCCGACAGTCGCGGCGGTTGACGCGCTTGGTGGAGAACGTGCTGGACGTCGGCTTGTTCAAGGCGGGCGGGCTGGAGTTGCGGCGCGAGTGGGTGGACCTCACCGCGCTGGTGGATGACGTGCTGGAGCGCTCCATGGAAGAGGCGACGCGCGCCGGGACACCGCTGCGACTGACGGCCACGGCCCAGCGGGTGCGCGGGTGGTTGGACCCGGGGCGCGTGGAGCAGGCCCTCTCCAACCTGGTGTCCAACGCCATCAAGTTCGGCGCGGGGGGAGAGGTGGACGTGGCGCTGAGTCAGGTGGGAGGCCGCGCCCGGCTCGTCGTCACGGACCGGGGCATCGGCGTCCCTCCCGAAGCGGTGGAGCGCATCTTCGGCCCCTTCGAACGGGCGGTCTCCACGCAGGAGTACGGAGGCCTGGGCCTGGGGCTGTATCTCACGCGCCGCATCGCGGAGGCACATGGTGGCTCCGTCCAGGTCAGCAGCACCCGGGGGGCGGGCGCTTCCTTCGTGCTGGAGCTGCCGGTGGAGCCGTCGCTTCCGCTCCTGAACGAAGACCCGGCGCGGCAGCCTCGCGCGGGCGCCTGAGGCGAGTCGCTGGGTGCCGGAGGCGCCAGTGGGGCGACTTCACGGCACAGGGTGGGAAAGGGATTCGCCAGGGGGAGGGATGGCGCGTCTGGGGTGGATGTTCGCGAGCCAACGTCTGGCGGGGGCTGGAGGCGAGGCACGTCCATTGCTGTGGTGTGCGGGTATGCACCGTGGAGCGTGGTTGGGGGCGCTGGTGGGGTTGGTGTTGTGGGGCGGGACGGCCGAGGCCGCGAGGCGCACTCCGCCGAAGCGGGCCGCCAAGGTCACCCTGTCCGACCGGGCCCTCTGGCGCGCGAAGGCGTGGGTGGGGCTGGGCTCGCTGTCGACGGTGAGCACGGCGGTGAACGACGACTGCTCGGGCCTGACGCAGCTGGCGTACCGCAAGCCCGGACTCAGCCTGATGCCGGAGCTGACCCTGCCTGGTGAGAACGGGGTGAAAGCCATCTACCGGAAGGCGGGCACCCTGGGCGCGCTGCGCGAGGCGCCGAACGCCGGGGACCTGGTGTTCTTCCGGGAGACCATCGACCGCAACAAGGATGGGCGGCTCAACGACGGCCTCACGCACATCGGCATCGTCGAGCGGGTGAGCACCGACGGCACCGTGACGTTCGTCCACCGCGCGGGCGGCGGGGTGAAGCGCAGCCGCTTCAACCTGGCGCGCCCCGAGGCGAGGAAGGACGAGAAGGGCCGCGTCCTCAATGACTGGCTCCGCCGCCGCGACAAGCGCAACCGAGGCTACCTGGCCGGTGAGCTGGTGGCCGGCTTCGCCTCCGTCGATGAGCGCTGGAAGGTGGAGCCCGTCACCGTGTCGCGCGCTCGCCGCTGAAGGCCGCGCGCGCTCGTGGCTCCGTCGGGGGCGTGACGTCGGAGGCCGGAGGCGGTATGCACGGCGCTGATGTCGACCACCGATGGACGACCGGAAGGGCCTGGGCCCTCGGAGCACACCGAGGCGGTGACGGAAGGCCCCAGGCCTGAATCGCTGGTGGCTGTCGTTCCTCCGGCGCACACCGTCGCTCGCCCCGCGCCGACACCGGGCCGCAAGTCCTGGCGGCTCAAGGCCCTGCTCGGGGTGACGGTGTTGTTGCTGGGCTTCGGGGTGTACGAGTACGTCACGCTCCCCGAGGCGGAGCCGCTGGTGCGGGAGAACCCGAAGTCGACGGCCCTGATGGACCGGCGCGCCGAGGAGGCTCGGGAGGCGGGGAAGAAGGTCCGCCGCCGCCATCAGTGGGTGTCGCTGACGTCCATCTCGAAGCACGCGATAGCCGCGGTCCTGGTGTCCGAGGACGCGGGCTTCTACGGACACGAGGGACTGGACACGACGGAGGTGCGCAAGGCGCTGGAGGAGGCCTGGGCGAAGCGTCAGCTTGGTCGCGGCGCGTCCACCATCACCCAGCAACTGGCGAAGAACCTCTGGCTGTCCACGGACCGGAGCCTGTTCCGCAAGGCGAAGGAGCTGGTGCTGGCCCATCGCCTGGAGGAAGCGCTCACGAAGAAGCGCATCCTCGCGCTGTACCTCAACGTCGTGGAGTGGGGGAACGGCGTCTACGGCATCGAAGCCGGTGCGCGAGAGCACTTCGGCGTGTCCGCCGCGCAGCTCTCCGTGGCCCAGGGCGCCATCCTCGCCGCGATGCTGCCAGCGCCCCGCAGGCGCTCGCCGTCGTCGGGCTCTCGGGCGCTGTGGAAGCGCTCGCATTGGATTGTCGACCAGCTCTCGTCCGTGGGGCGAATCAGCGGCGCGGAGGCGACCACCGCCCGCGCGGACATCGACCGGTTGCTGGGTCGGACACCCGCCGCGGACAGTGGTGGAGAGGATGAGGGCGCGGACGATGACGCCTGAGGCTCGTCCCTTCCGTGCCGTGCTCGGCTCATTCGGGCGTGAGCTGAAGGAACAGCAGGTCTCCCGCGCCTCGTGAAGCGTAGGTCGCTCCATCGGGTGACAGGGCGTCATCGAACGGGACGCAGAGCCGCGCCTGTCCACCGGACGTCACCTGGAGCGCCGCGTTGCCCGGGCCCGTGATGCCCAGTGCCCGCGAGTCGAGGTGCGCACCCCTGGCGTCATAGCGCGCCACGAAGTGGAGGACGTCACCCTGGGGGATGGACGCCTTCCCGAGCGCACCGCCTCCCAGGTCGAGCCGCCCGTCCCCCGTCCAGCCTCCGACGATGAGCTCACGCTCCGCGCTCACTCCCAGGGCATGGGCCTGACCCGCGCTCCTTCCGCCCAGGACATGAACCCAGCCGTCCGCGGCCGTCGCATGCAGGGTGCCGAGCAGCACGTCCTCACTCGCGTCGATGTCCTTCCCGCCGAAGGAGAACCTGCCGTTGATGTCGCCGACGAAGGCCACGTCTCCCTGGGCGAATGGCGCGAGCGCGCGGATGCTGCCCCGTGCGCCATTGAGCGCGCGGAACCACTGGGGCGTGCCGTTGGCGGAGAGCTTTCCGAGGAAGGGCGTTCGGACCCCGGTGGCCCCCAGCACCTGCGAGTCGGTGTCGCCGCCCACGTAGATGAAGCCCGCGCCATCCGTGGCGAGCGCCTCCGCGCGCGTGCCCGAGTCGCCACCAGGAAACGCGAGGGACCAGGCGTTCGCGCCATCCGCGAGGAACTTCGCGAGGAAGAGCGCGGGCACGTGGTCATCTCGCGTCCTGTTGCCCGGGTCCGCATAGAGCCTGCCTCGGCCCAGGCTCATCTCCCCCTGGAAGTGGCCGGTGACGACGACGCTGCCTTGCGAGTCGATGACCACCGCCTGCGCGCGAACCAGCCCTGTTCGGGTGAGGCCCGAGGACGGAGCGGGGTGTTCCGCGCGAACGCCTCGGGACCAGAGGGGCTCTCCTTCGGGTGACAGCTTGAGGAGGAAGAAGCCGGAGGTCGTGGGTGATTCCTCGATGAACGGCAGCGCGCCCGTGCCCAAATCTGGAGCGCCTTGATAGGCACCCACCAGCCACGCCTCACCCGAGGCCGAGACGGCGAGCCCCGTCGCTTCCACCTTCGCGCCCACCGCATAGGCGTGGGACCAGCGATGCGCGCCATCCGCGCCATAGCGCGCCACGACGAGGCCGCGCTCTCCCTGGAAGACGTCGCCGCCGAAGTCACCGCTGCCGGTGAAGGAGCCCGCCACGAGGAAGTCGAGGCCGTTCTCCGCGGTCGCCATCACCTGGACGTGCTCGTCTCCCGGGCCGCCCCGCTGAAGCACCCAGTCGGGCGCGGGCACTGGATTCGTCGGAGGGACAGGCTCCATCTCCACCACGATGCGTGGATGCAGGGCCGGGTCGCTGTCCTCGCGCGAGCTGAAGTCCGCGCCGTCGGCACCCGACGAGTAGAGCCCGAGGTTCACGACGCCGTTGCCCGTCACCGCGCGTGTCACGTCCAGCTCCGCCCAGCTTCCGGAGCGCAGCGCCCCCGCGGTGAACAGGGCCGGGCCGAAAAGCGAAGGCTGCTGGTCGAAGGTGACGACGTCCTCCTTCCATTGAGGGTCGACGCGATGGACGACAGGGCCGTCCGTCGAACCATTCGTGACGAACAGGCGCAGGGTGGCGCGCTTCACCCGTCCTTGCAGGCCCTTCACCTGGAAGCGGAGGAAGGTCCGGTACTCGATGGGCGTCCGGTCCACGCAGAGCTGCTCCTCCGCGCCCAGGTTCGTCGACGGCCGCGAGGAGTCGACCTGCGCGTCCGCGATGGCGATGAAGGTGTTTGCTCCCGCGGCGGGGTCGCCGTGTTGCTCCAGCGGCTCCCTGTCCAGGGACGAGGTGTTGCCTCCGCAGTGGGGGAGCAGGGCCAGGACCGCCAATGCGCCTGCTTCCCGCCACCCTCGCTTCCAGCTTGTTCCGTGCATCCATCCCCCCATGCCAAACGCTCGTGGGGGGCTCGCTGTGCATCGTGGGTGCCGCGCTCACCGGGCGAGCGAGGTGCGCGGCACGACGCCCGCCTCGTCCCAGGGGATGAGGCGAGGGCAGGGCGCTTCCATCTCAGGGAAGTGTCGACGTCCACGCGGGGTGGTTCGGGGTTCCTCCTAGAGTCCTCCGACCTCCAGCGCGCCGCCCAGTCCCGGGAAGGGCTTGGTGAGCACGGCCTGGAAGACGATGTCCTCGAGGAGGATTTCCACGGGGAGCTGCGGCGTGCCGAGGTCCCCGCGCACCACGGTGTTGCTGACGATGAACCAGACGCGCCTGCGTCCCACGGCGTCCTTCAGCGCGGGACTGTCGATGCGCACCGCCGTGCGGGTGGTGGGGGCGAAGTTGCGCGAGGGGAGGACCTCCGCCGCCTGCGCGTAGTACGCCGGTCGGTTCAGGTCCGTGTAGAAGACCGGGTCCTCCGGCGTGGCCTGCCCGGTGAAGGACAGGCGCATGGCCGTGCGCAGCGTCAGCGACGAGGACGGATTGACGACCTCGAGCGTGGCGGCGACCTGCTCCACCACGAGGTCCAGGTCCTCGGTGTTCACCGACTCCTCGGGCAGGTCCAACGCCACCTCCGCGTAGACGGGTTGGAGGACGGAGGTGACGGGCACCCTCACGTCGAAGGGCTCTGTCGCGATGGCGATTTCCGCCGAGCAGCCGGACAGGAACAGGAAGCACGAAGCCAGCAGGGCGCGGGTCATCATCGGAAGGTCCAGGAGAGGTCGAGGACGGGAAGGACGGGCAGCTCCTCGCCCGGAACGGCTGGGTCGCTCAGGTCCACATAGGTGGCGCCGAGCCCGAAGCCGAGATTCTCTCCGCCGTAGCGGATGCCCGCGGCGGCACGGAAGGTCGCGCCGCCCTTCACGCGCACGCCGGCCTCGCCCACCACGGACCAGGGGCCCGCGAAGTTGAGGGCGGCCCCGCCCGTGAAGGAGAGATAGTCGGAGGTGTAGCGCGCGTAGCGGGCCTCGCCCTGCACGAGCAGCGGACCGAGCACCAGGCCATAGACGCCGTAGACGGAGGGGCCGCTCAACTCCGGCTCGAAGCGCTGGAGGGAGGGCGTCTCCGACTCGACGATGTCCGAGTAGACGGAGCCGCCGATGAAGTGCGTGTAGCGCGCGCCCAGCACCACGCGGTGCGGGCCCGCCGCCACCGCCCAGCGCAACCCCACGTTGGGCGCGAGCATCACGTCCGCGAAGACGGAGGTGTCCACCACCAGCCCCCCGAAGAGCGGCAGCGCGCCGCGCTGGAGTCCCAGCACCGGCGCGTCGATGACCTCGGCCGCGTCCGTTCCCATCAGTCGCGCGGTGTTGGTGCGCACGCCTGGGGGCGGCTCGGCGGAGGACGGCGTGGAGAGCAGCAGGACGGCGAGGATGCAGGGCGGGATGTACCTGGCGCCACCTGGTGCGCCGGGACGTCTGGAAGGACTCAAGCCGGGAGCTCCTGTGAAAGGGGCCCCGTGTCTAGCGTGTCGCTTCACCGCGTCGACTCGTGCGTCGCCCAGGTTGGTGAACTGTCGACAGATGTTTCACGCGGTCATTCGCGACCTGCCCGGAGCTTCGTCTCGTCCGGGAGGAGGCGACCCTCCGGCAGCCAGGTCGGCCGGTGCGCGTCCACCCGCCTTTCTCATTGCGGACGCGAGCCGTGGACCGTACGTTCCGCTCAATTCAATGGGCTCCCATATAAATCGAACCAGCGGCGAAGATGTGCGCGAGGTGATGGACGGCATCCGCCGAATCGTGCGGCTGCTGAGGGTCTCCGCGAGGGCCTCCGAGCGACTGGTGGGCATCAGCGGAGCGCAGCTCTTCGTGCTCCAGCAGCTCGCGGAGGCGGGACCCTGCTCCATCAACGCCCTGGCCGAGCGGACGCTCACGCACCAGAGCAGCGTGTCGGTGGTGGTGGCGCGGCTGCTGGAGCGAGGACTGGCCACGCGGCGTCCCTCGGCGGAAGACGGTCGCCGGGTGGAGGTGGCGCTCTCACCCGCGGGGCGCGCCTTGCTGCGCGAGACACCCGCGATGGCGCAGGCCCGGCTCATCACCGGGCTTCGACGGCTGGAGCCCGGGGCGCGCGAAGGGCTGGCCCAGGGGCTGTCCGCCCTGGTGAGAGAGCTGGGGCTGGAGGGAAACGAGGCGCCGCTCTTCTTCGAGGACGAGCCCGCGCCTGGCCGGGCCCGCGCGACGAGGAAGACGACGCCCCGCAAGAACAAGAAGGAGAAGTCTCATGGAGCGGCCTGAAGCGAGTCGAGTGGAGGCGGGGCAGGGCGAGGAGGCTCGCGCGAGGCTGCCGGTGGCGCCGTCCATGGGCCCCACGCTCGCGGGCATGCGCGCGCCCGCGACGGTGGACGTGGTGGACCGGAGGGTGGTCTTCATCAGCGCCCTCGCGGTGGTGCTGGCCGTGGCGGCGGGGCTGGTGGCCCAGGGGCTGGGCGCGCTCATCCACCTCTTCACGAACATCGCCTTCTTCGGCCGGTTCTCCACCGCGGAGGTCTCCCCGGTGAATCACTCGCTGGGCGCGTGGGTCATCGTGGTGCCGGTGGTGGGCTCGCTCATCGTCGGGGTGATGGCGCGTTATGGCTCACGGGCCATCCGGGGCCACGGCATCCCCGAGGCGATGGAGCAGGTGCTCTACAACCAGAGCCGGATTCCGCCTCGGATGACGTTCCTCAAGCCGCTGTCGGCGGCGGTGGCCATCGGCACGGGAGGACCGTTCGGCGCTGAGGGGCCCATCATCGCCACGGGGGGCGCGCTGGGCTCCTTGCTGGGGCAGGTGCTGCGCGTCACGGCGGATGAGCGCAAGGCGCTCCTGGCCGCGGGCGCGGCGGCGGGCATGGCGGCGACCTTCGGCGCGCCTGTCTCCGCGGTGCTGCTGGCGGTGGAGTTGTTGTTGTTCGAGTACCGCCCGCGCTCGGTCATCCCGGTGGCGCTGGCCACGGCCACGGCCACCGGTGTGCGGCTGGCCTTCGAGGGGAGCGCTCCTGCCTTCGCGATGCCGGAGCTGGCGCTGCCGGGTGGCGCGGCGCTGGCGTTCTACATCGTGCTGGGCGCGGTGGTGGGCCTGGCGTCCACGCTGGCCACCCGCGCCGTGTACGCCATCGAGGATGCGTTCGAGAAGCTGCCCGTGCACTGGATGTGGTGGCCGGCGCTCGGAGGGCTCGTGGTGGGGGTGGTGGGCTGGTGGTCTCCGCGCACGCTCGGCGTGGGCTACACCAACATCGAGGACATCCTCTCCGGGCGCTTCGTGGGCACGGCCATGCTCGTGTTCTGCGCGCTGAAGTTCGTGTCCTGGTCCGTGGCGCTGGGCAGCGGCACCTCCGGCGGAACGCTGGCGCCGCTGTTCACCCTGGGCGGTGGACTGGGCTCGGGGCTGGGGCTGCTGGCGATGCGGCTTGCGCCCGGGCTGGGCGTGGACCTTCGCGTGGCCGCGCTGGTGGGCATGGCGGCCATCTTCGCGGGGGCTTCGCGTGCGCTGCTGGCGTCGGTGGTGTTCGCCTTCGAGACGACGCGCCAGCCCCTGGGGTTGTTGCCCCTGCTGGGCGGCTGCGCGGCGGCCTATCTGGTGTCGGCGCTGTTGATGCGCCACTCCATCATGACGGAGAAGCTGGCGCGGCGCGGCGGGCGGGTCCTCACCGAGTACGGCGTGGATGCGCTGGGGCAGGTGCTGGTGCGCGAGGTGGGGCTCAAGCCCGTGGTGACCCTGGACGCGGACCAATCCTTGGAGTCGGTCCGCGCGTGGCTGCTGTCGGACGCGGCGGGCACCCGTCACCAGGGCTTCCCGGTGGTGAAGGAGGGCGCCCTGCTGGGCGTCGTCACGCGCAGGGACCTGGTGGACGGGCAAGCGCCCGAGGGGCGGTGTGTGCGGGACGTGGTGAGGCGTCCTCCGTCGGTGGCGTATGAGGACAGCTCACTGCGCGAGGCGGCGGACCTCATGGTGGAGGAAGGCGTGGGTCGCCTTCCGGTGGTCCGGCGTGAGACTCCTTCGAGCGTCGTGGGCATCATCACCCGGAGCGACCTGCTGGGCGCGCATCGGCGGCGGCTGGAGAACTCGCGGCGCAGGGAGCGTGGACTGGGTGGGCCGTTGCCGGCCCGAGGAGCCTGAAGCACGTGGACGGCGAGGCGGGAACACAGGAGCGCGAGCGGGCACTGGAGCTGCTGCGCCGGTTCGGGTGGAACGCCACGTCCTTCCAGGTGCTGATGCCGGGCTTCCGTTACTGGTTCGACCCGGCGGGGGACGCCTTCGTCGCGTACGTGGACACGGGCGGCGCGTGGGTGGCGGCGGGCGCGCCCATCACCGCGCCGGAGTCCCTGCCGCGCGCGGTGGAGGGCTTCCAGGCCGCGGCGCGACAGGCGGGCCGGCGCGTGTGTTTCTTCGCCACGGAGCCGCGCTTCACGGAGTGGGTGCCCATGGAGTCGCTCTCCATCGGCGAGCAGCCCGTGTGGGAGCCGTCGCGTTGGGAGTCGGTGGTGCGCGGCAGTCGGAGTCTGCGCGAGCAACTGCGCCGCGCGCGCTCGCATGGCGTCGTGGTGCGGGAGCTCCCCG
The DNA here is from genome assembly GCF_013336725.1 of Myxococcus sp. CA040A. Lineage (NCBI taxonomy): Bacteria > Pseudomonadati > Myxococcota > Myxococcia > Myxococcales > Myxococcaceae > Myxococcus > Myxococcus sp. CA040A. Next base: position 457,850 of record NZ_JABUMR010000003.1, read on the forward strand.
CGCAGGTGTTGGAGGAGTCCGAGCACCCCACGCGTCAGGCGTTGGATCGACTGAGGAAGCGCTGGCTGGCGTCGCGTCGCATGGCGCCCATGGGCTTCCTGGTGCAGCTGCGTCCGGATGCATTCGCGCGGGAGCGCCGTGCCTTCGCGGCGGAGGTGAAGGGCGAACTGGTGGGCGTCCTGCTCGTGTCTCCCGTGTACGCGCGGGACGGCTGGTTCCTCCAGGACCTGGTGAGAGACCCCGAGTCGCCCAACGGCACCGCCGAGGCCCTGGTGGACGCGGCGATGCGCGCGGCCGCCGCCGAGGGCCGTCGCTACGTGACGCTGGGACTGGCGCCGCTGTCGGGCCCGGTGCGGCCGTGGCTGCGACTGGCGCGTGCGTGTGGCAAGCCGCTGTTCGACTTCGAGGGCCTGCGAGCCTTCAAGGCGAAGTTCCGTCCGGACGCGTGGGTGCCGCTCCACCTCGCGTACCCCGAGCCTGGCGGTGGTTTCTTCGCCGTGTATGACGCGCTCCGCGCCTTCGCGCGCGGCAGCCTGGTGCGCTTCGGCGTGGCGACGTTGCTGCGGCGGCCCCGGTTGCTGGTGCATGGGCTGGCGGTGTTGCTGCTTCCCTGGACGGCGCTCCTGGCGCTGCCCGCCACCACTCGCTGGTTTCCCTCGGCGCGCGTGCAGTGGGGCTGGGTGTTGTTCGACGTGGGGCTGGCGGCGGGGCTCTTCTCGTTGGTGCGCCGGTGGCGAGACGGCCTGGCCACCGCGCTGGTGTGCCTCACCGCCGCGGATGCGTGCCTCACCTTCGTGCAGGCCGCCACCTACAACGCGGTGCGAGCGCGAGGGCCCGTGGACTGGCTCGTCATCACCGCCGCGGTGCTGGCGCCCGCCACCGCCTCCGGGCTGCTCGTCCGCGCGCGCGACTTCCGCCTGCCCGCGCGCTGACGCACCGCGCTTTCTCCACGACTCAACATCTCACCTGTCCCGTGGACCCCCTGGGTTTACACAGGTGGACACTCCTCCTCGCGTCTCCTGGACCGCAAGGCGAGGGCAATGCTGTTTTCTGGAAAGAGCTGTTCCGGCCTCGGGCGCCGTGACTTTCTCGCGGCGTCGTCCGTCGTCGGTTGGGAGGGGTGACCATGCGAACGCCGTCCGGCGTTGCCCTGTCGCTCGCCGTGTTGCTGTGGGTCCATGAGAGCCACGCCGCGCCCGAAACACAGAGCTCGGCTCCGCCACCCTCGCCGTTGCCTTCGGGAGTGTCGGCCGTGTTGTGGAAGCTGTCGGTGCCCGCGAGCGCGGCGCCGACGCCCGAACGGGTGGCGCTGGGGGAGAAGCTCTTCAACGACAAACGCCTGTCCCTGGATGACAGCACGTCCTGCGCCACCTGCCATGACCCGAACAAGGGCTTCACGGATGGCAAGCCGGTGGCCGAAGGCGTGAAGGGCCAGAAGGGCATGCGCAACAGCCCCACGGTGCTCAACGCCCTCTTCAATGCCTCTCAGTTCTGGGACGGGCGCTCGTCCACGCTGGAGGACCAGGCGAAGCTGCCCATCCTGAATCCGATTGAGATGGCCATGCCCTCGCCGGAGGCGGTGGTGACCAAGCTGCGGGGGATTCCCGAGTACGTCACCGCCTTCCAGGCTGTCTTCAAGCGGGACATCACCTACGACGACCTGGCGTCCGCCATCGCCGCTTTCGAACGCACGCAGTTCTCCGGCAACGCGCGCTTCGACCGCTTCATCCACGGCGAGACGAACGCGCTCAACGCGTCGGAGCGACGGGGCTGGGCCCTCTTCAACGGCAAGGCGCGGTGCAACTCCTGTCACGCGGGCAACGCGGTGTCGCCGCTGTTCAGCGACCAGAAGTTCCACAACATCGGCGTCGCCGCGCACAAGCAGGACTTCCCGCAGCTGGCGCGCGAGGGTGTGAAGGTCGTCCGGCTGGGCGACGAGCGGCAGATTGACGAGCTGGCGCTGCAGACGCGCTTCTCCGAGCTGGGGCGCTTCCTGGTGACGAAGCAGGAGAACGACGTGGGCGCGTTCAAGACGCCCACGCTGCGCAACGTCGGAATCACGGGCCCGTACATGCACGACGGCTCGTTGACGACGCTGTGGGACGTGATGGACCACTACAACAAGGGCGGAGTGGCCAATCCCTACCTGGACGGAGGCATGCAGCGACTGGGGCTGACGGAGCCCGAAATCGATGACCTGGTGGCCTTCGTCTTCACGCTGACTGATGAGCGCTTCACGAAGTTCAATGGTCAGGAGCTGGCGCGGCAGCGTGCGCGCAAGGGCCAGCGGCCGGAGCGGGACACGGCGGTGGCGCTGGGGAAGAAGGGCAACCTGGGAGACCTGGCGCCCAATCCGGACCTGTCGGTGAAGAACCCGGCGGACATCGGTGTGTACGGCACCGAGACGCTGCCCAAACCCGCTTCGACGAAGCAGCCCTGAGGAGGCGCCGTCCATGGGGAACAAGTTCCGAAGCATCGAGACGAAGCACTATGAGGAACGCGACGCCTTCTTCGAGGGCCTGAAGCGGTTGGACCGGCGGGCCTTCCTGCGGGTGGCGGGCATGTCCGCGGGCATCGTCGCGGGGATGGGGCTGAGGACGCCGCAGAGCTTCCAGCTCGTCAACGTGGCGGAGGCGCAGGGGACGAAGCCGCGCTTCACCTTCGCGTACATCTCCGACACGCACCTGTACGAGCAGAAGCTGAATGACCGCTTCGTGCGCTCCATCCTGAAGGCGGTGGATGACGTCAACGGGTTGGACCCGCAGCCGGACTTCGTGTTGTTCGGTGGAGACCTGGCGCAGCTGGGGCAGGCGGGAGAGCTGAAGCTGGGGGCGCAGATTCTCAAGAGCGTGAAGGCGCCCGTGCGGATGATGGTGGGCGAGCACGACTGGTTCCTCGACATGGGGGAGCTGTGGCGGGACTTGTTCGGCGCGCCGAACTACTCGTTCGACCACAAGGGCGTGCACTTCGTGGTGCTCAACTCGATTCTGGAGAAGGACTTCTGGACGGAGCGGAAGCTCACGCCGATGGAGCGGATGAAGATTGTCGCCGGGTTGGACAATGGCATCCAGTCGCGCTTCGAGGTGGGCGGTGAGCAGCGCGCGTGGATGAAGCAGGACCTGGCGAAGGTGGACAAGAAGACGCCGGTCATCGTCTTCAGCCACTCGCCGCTCTACAAGTACTACCGGCCCTGGAACTTCTGGACGGACGACGCGGACGAGGTGCAGGCGCTGCTCAAGCCCTTCGAGCGTGTCACCGTGATTCATGGACACACGCACCAGTTGTTGACGAACCGCATCGACAACATCCAGTTCCACGGGATGTTGTCCACGGCGTGGCCGTGGCCGTATGCGCCGGAGGGGTTGCCGCAACTCACGGTGCAGATGAATCGGCCGGACCCGTTCAGCCAGTTCGACGGCTGCGGGGATGGGCGGGTGGACGTGCTGGAGTCGGGGTTGGTGGACAAGCTGTACAACCTCTGGGAGCGCAATCCCATCACCGTGCGCGGGAGCTACCTCGCGTCGGGTGGGAAGCAGGATGCGCCGCCCCGGACGAAGCTTCCGAGCTACTGAGCGCGAGGGGACACGATGACCTACCGGATGAAGCTGTGGGTGGGAGCGGGAGCGCTGCTGTCCTTCGCGGGGGGCGTGGCATTGGCCACGAGTCCCGCGCCGCGTCCCGAGGCCCTTCAGACGACGGAGTTGCCGCGGCATCAGGTGCCGGTGTCGAAGGACGGCAACCTGGTGGTGGGGATGTGTGACGGGGAGACGTCCCTGGAGGTGAAGGGCGTCAAGGAGGGGCAGAAGCTGACGCGCGCGCAGGCGGCGCGGGTGTCGGGCGAGCTGATGGACGCGTGGCGCAAGAAGAACCCGGATGCGAACTGGGACCCGGCGCCGCCGCCCGTGGTGGCACAGGGACAGAAGCAGGCGCCGCAGCAGAAGAACCCGCCCATGGGGACGCAGAAGCCCGCGACGGGAGGGGCGGTGCGCGAGGGTGGAGTGACGGCGGAGAGTGGCGGCAAGGAGGTCCGCAAGCAGGCGGGGGTGAACATCCAGGACGGACATTCCTACGGTGCGTTCACGCAGCGGGACGAGGCGGTGTGGGCGGCGTCCACGCAGCAGTTCGTGGACGAGGGGCACCGCGTGTTCCACGACGCGGACGCGGTGGGTGGGACGATTGCGGTGTCCTGTGACATGTGCCACCCGGATGCGTCGAACACGCATCCGGAGACCTATCCGAAGTACCAGGTGCAGCTGGGCCGCGTGGCGCTGCTGCGGGACATGATCAACTGGTGCATCGAGAACCCGGTGCGCGGCAAGCCGCTGGCGGATGGGGATCCGAGGTTGCGCGCGATGGAGGCGTATATCTACGCGCAGCGAAAGGGCACGAAGCTGGAGTACGGGAAGAAGTAGGCCCCGCGCTGTTGATATGACCCCTCGGGTGGAAGGTCTGCCCGGGGGGCGTCATGAAGCGGTGGCTGTGGTGCTGGCTGGGTGTCTGGCTGTTGTCGTGCGCGACGACGCCGACGCCCGAGAGTGAGCATGAGTATCCGGACGAGTACACGCGCCTGGAGGAAGGCGCGTGCGTCACGTTCCTGTGCGCGGAGGAGGCGTGTGGCCTCTATCGGTGCGAGGACGTGGAGTCCTGGGGCCGCGTGGTGCCGGCGCGGGGTGCGTCGTTCGTGCTGCCGCCGAGCGCGGTGCGTTCACCGCAGCGCAACTGGGGCAACGTCCAGGGACTTCCCGGGCATGCGCAGCCCATCTTCGTCATTCGCTGGTATGGGCGGGAGCTGCTGCCCAGTCAGAGGCGATTGCTGGAGATGGCGAAGGCGCTTGCGACGAAGCCGCGCGAGAAGCACCACATCTTTCCCCAGGAGTTCAAAGACTGGTTCGAGCGGCAGGGCATCAACATCCACAAGGAGACGATGCTCATCGACATCGACACCCATCACCGCATCCACAAGGGGTTCAGCGGTGGACCTTGGAATGGAGAATGGCGGAAGTTCCGTGATAACCACACTGGGGCGACCCAAGAGGACATGTACCGATACGCTCGGGAGATGATCATCCGCTTCGACCTGGTGGGACCCATTCTGCCGTACCACCTGCTCGTGGGCCCTTCCCTCGACTACTGAGCCCATGACGCGCTTCTTCCATCTGGAGCGTGGTGCCGGCGAGCGACAGAAGGGCACGTACAAAGCCCGGCACAAGTGGGGGCTGCCGGGAGTCACCTGCCCTCACTGTCATGCGACCTGGGCCAGCACGGGCTTCAACTATCCCGCCCTGGACCTGACGAACCATCCCGCGGCGAAGAAGCTCGCGAAGGCTTACCTGGAGAAGGACTTCGAGGAGTTCGAGCTGCTGTGCGAGCAGCTCCGGCCCTTGTTGCCACCAGACAGTCCATTGATGCCGGGCGCCTTGTTCGGCCCCCTGGTGGGAACGGCGCGCGGACCCTTCGCTGCCTTCCTGCAGCAGTATGGGGACGTCGTGCTCGTCCGCCCGGACGCGCTGGCTCGTCTACATGCCGCCGGACTCAGGGGACTGAAGGGTGTCAGCACCGAGCTGCGCTTTCGGCCAAAGGATGTCGAGGAGCTGCTGGAACTGGCGGTCGAACCGCGCGGTCTGCTGCACCCTGACTGCATCCCGCGCTCGACGCAGCCTCCATGTCCGAAGTGTGGTCGACATGGCTTCAGTCTTCCCAAGGAGCCCGTCCTCGACGCGGCGTCACTCCCGCTGGATTTGGACCTCATGCGACTGAGGAACTTCGCGATGGTGCTCGTCGTCACCCAGCGCTTCAAGGACGCCGTGGAACAGCTCGAACTGGATGGACTGAGCTTCCGCGAACTGCCCGTGCGCTGACCTCGCCAGCCCCTGAGAAGGCCGCCCGCCAGCACGCCGAGCGTTTCGCTTGGAGGACCGACGAGCCCACATGAGACGCGAGTGTTGACGACGGTGGCCGGAAGGACGATGACTCGTCGGCAACGTCGTCCTCGCGCCCATGAGCTTCTCTCCGCCCATCTCCGTTCCTTCTGATGCACTCACCACCCTGCGAGGCCGGGGCTACGCCGTCCTGGACCGCGCGGGCCTGTCCGAGCTGGTGGCCATCCCCGCCGCTACGATGGACCTCTGGCGGCCCACCTGGGATGACCTCCCGGCGGACGGCTACCTGCGCGACGGTGGCCGGTATCGCTCGCGTCGACACTCGTGTTTCGTCGTCGACGGCGACACCGTTACCCCCGTGCCCCATCGCGCGCACTGGCAGCCCGTCGAATACAACGCGCTGCACGGCGGCCTGGAGCGCTGGTTCGAGCCGATGCCTCCCGCCGTCGTCTCGCGGCCCGAGTGGCCCCAGTTGCTGAGCCGGCTCGCGGCCCTCGGCTCCGCGCTGAAGGGCGCTCAACCCTGGTACGTGGAGTCGCACCAGTTCCGCATCGACACGACGGATGGCATCGGCCGCCCGACGCCCGAGGGCGCGCATCGCGACGGCGTGGACTTCGTCGTCGTCCTGCTCGTCGGTCGCCAGGGCATCAAGGGCGGCGAGACGCGCGTGTTCGAGGCCGCCGGCCCCAATGGCATCCGCTTCACCCTGACGGAGCCATGGTCGGCGCTGCTGCTGGACGACGAGCGCGTCATCCACGAGAGCACTCCGATTCAACCCGTGGACGGTCAGGGGCACCGTGACACGCTGGTGCTCACCTTCCGCGCGAAGGGTTTCCAGGGGCCCTGACGGTTCCCCTGGCCGCCGCGCGGAGGTCTCAGGTCTTCGGAGTGATGGAGACCTTCAGGCCCTCGGCCCAGACCTTGTGCTCGTCCGCGTAGTACAGGTACGCGCGGCTCGGCGGGCCGGTGTACGTACCGGGCACGGTGGCCACCAGCGACAGGGGGACCTCCAGGCGCATGCGGGGCTTGAAGCCGCGCCAATAGAAGACGACGTCGCGACCGCGCACCTCGTAGGCGTCCACCAGTCCCCGCGTCACCAGCTCCTTGAGCTGGTCATGCCGCACCTCCAGCCCGCCCGGTACGCCGAAGATGGCCATCGTCGATGGCAGCGCCTGGTTCGTGCGGTTGAGGACCATGAGCCGTGCCTCGATGGGCTCGCCCTCGGTGAGCTGCTGCTTCGACAGGGACACCTCCAACGCGACCAGGCTCTTCTCCGAGTCGCGCGGCATCCGCGCGCTGTAGGTCATCTCCACCGAGTAGGGCAGCTCCGAACTCCCCTCCATGCGCAGCTCCACCCGGCGTCCTCCAGGGCCGAGCAGGCCGCTCATGTCGGGCAGCTTGAGGGTCTCCTGCGCGGAGGCCTCGAAGCTCACGGGCTCGCCCACCAGGACGTCCTCCACGAACAGTCCCACCTTGCCCGGTGCCGGCTTCATGGCGTGGACGTCGTAGGCGAGGATGGCGCGCAGCGCGAGCACCGTGCCCTGCGTCGACCCGAAGCGCCCGCCGTCGTTCGAGCGCGCGAGGAACTTCAACGCCTGCCGCGCATTCGTGAGGTAGGCGGGCTCTCGCAGCCACGCCAGCATCGCCAGCGCCGTCGTCTCGATGAGCAGCGATTGCCCCGTGCTGCCGACGACGGATTGCGAACCCCCTTCGACCTCGCCCGTCTTCCCCTGGCGTCTGGCGAGCTGGGCCATCAACACCTTCGCGCCCGCGTGGTCGCCGGTGAGCGACAGCACATTGGCGGCCAGCGCCGTCACATAGCTGTTGGAGCTCTTCGCCGCGCTCTTCTTCACGAAGGCGACCTCGCGCTCCAGGTTCCGTGCCATGTCGGCGGGCCGGGGTGCGCTCTCCAGCAAGGCCCAGGTGATGTAGGCGTTGGAGGTGTCCGCCTGGTCTCCTGGAGGTGTGAAGCCGCCTCGCCCGTCGCGTTGTTTCAGCAGCCAGTTCCGCGTGCGCGCCAGCATGGCCCCGTCCACTTCGATGACCTGACGCATCTCCGTGAAGCTCAGCAGGGCGAAGGCTGTCAGCCCTCCGTGGGCGGGGCTCTTGCCGAACCACTCGAAGCCTTGCTCCGGCGTCTCGTAGCCCAGCAGCCGCTGATAGCCCTTCTCCAGCTTCTCCTTCGCCGATTTCACCAGCTCCGCCCGCGCTCCCGGGTGCCGCTGGAAGTATTGGAGCGCCATCGTCATGGGGAACGTGGTGGCGCTGGTCTGCTCGAAGCAGCCGGTCGGCTCGCGGATGAGACGGGCGAACGACTCGGTCATGTTGGCCAGGGGGCCCGGGTACACGACGACGGACGCGCGGATGCTGGCGGGGTCCACCGTGTCTGGCAGGGTGAGGGTGTGGACCGCGGGCTGCGTCCGCGACAGCGCGCCGCCGAAGGACTCGCGTCCCGGGAAGCCCTGGGCCTGGATGGCCAGCGTGCGGGTGACGACATCCGTGTGGCCGCCGGCGCTCGTGGTGAGCTTCACCTCCACGGGCTGGGACTGCTGGCCAATCTCCAGCGTGAGCAGTCGCCGCTCACGCGCTCGCGCCGCGAGGTCCCGAGGCGCGTCCCCGGTGAGCTTCACGTCACCGCTCACCTCCGCCTTCACCGCGATGTTCGCCAGCGTGGCGTCCGTCCCGTTCACCAGCGCCACCGGCAGGCGCACCACGTCGCCGGAGGTGACCTCGAGCGGCAGCTTCGGCTCCGTGTAGAAGGGCTGCACGGACTCCAGCTCGGCCACGGATGCACCGAGCGCGCCGTCCACGTCCACCGCCCCGGCGAAGGCCTTGAACGTCGTCACCGAGTCGCTCATCGCGAAGCGCACCCGCGCCTCACCGGTGGCTGCGTCCGTGCGCACGCCCGCGCTCCAGTAGAGCGTCTCCGCGAAGTCCCTCCGCTCGCCTTTCTGTCGGTCGGGTGATGCGAGGTGGGCGTACTCGCGTTGATACACGAGGGTGTCCCGTACCCGTGAAAAGCCGACGACCTTCATGCCTTCGAATTTCGCCAGCGCGCCGTGAAGCTCCAAGGGGTTGCCGCGCGCCGGGTCGAACGGCCGCTCATTCCCCTCCATCAACAGGTACGCCGAGGCGAGCAGGTCCCTCTGGGCGTTCGGGTCGAAGTACCCCCTGTTCCATTTCTTGGCGCCGGGGGGCGTGCCCCTGCCGCGTCGTAGCTCCGCTTCCGGAGGAGAGGGAGGCCATCGTCGCGAGGTGTGGGCCGCGAGTACGCGCCTTGCGGCCTCGTCGTGGTCCGCCATGAAGGTGAGCGGATCAACGAGCGCGAAGCGGCGCCACCCCTGGGTGCCGAGCAGCAGGTCCGTGGCGAGCGGGGACTTGGGGTTCGAGGTGTCGAGGTAGAGGTGCGCGTCGGCGAGCTCCTTCACCTCGGGCTCCAGCAGGACCATCACCGGAAGCAGGGGCGCGTGCTCGCGCTTCTCCTGGAGCTGGAGGACGGCGTCGTCGGTGACGGTGAGCATCACCAGCGCGGAGACGGGCTTGCCGTCGCGCAGCGTGCGCGCGGTGAGTTCCACCTCGTCGCCCGGTGCATGGTGCGCGCGGTCCGCCTTCAGCTCGATGGAGAGTGCGTTCGCGGGCTGGCGGAACACCAGTCGCTCCGCGAGCGGGCGCCCATCCTCGGTCCACACCGTGGCGACGAGCACGCCGTCCGCAACACCGGCTTCCAGTGTCACGTCGCCGTCTTCGCTCAGCGTCGCCTCCGCGACGCGCACGTCGCGCTGGTTCAGGGTCACCTTCGTGCGGCCCACGCCCGCCGTGTCCACCGCGAGCCGCACCTTCTGGCCAGCGGCGATGACCTCGTCCTTCGCTCGGAGGACCGCGCCCGTGGCCTTCACCTCGGGCAGCGGGAAGGTCTTCTTGATTCCAGCGGGTGAGTCGACGCGCAGCGCATAGCGAACACCCGCGGTGGGTGTGAGTTCGAAGCGTCCGCGGCCCTCATGCTCGGAGCGGACGACGGAGACCTCCCTTCCCGTCGCGAGGTCCACCACCGCGCCCGTCAGGTCCGCGGGCTTGCGCATGGGCGTCCTCGCCTCGAAGTAGACACGCGAGGTCAGCCCCGCGACCAGGTCTCCGCCCTCTGGATACAGGGCGACGTCGAGCGTCTGGAGCAGGATGGGAATCGTCTTGGCCGCCGTCTCCACCACGCCACCATCCTGGAGGGTGAAGGAGAGCGTGCCGTCGCCGCGCTCGATGGCCTCGGGCAGTTCGAAGCTCACGGTGCAGTGGCCCTGGGCATCCACCTCGCAGGGCTTCTCCGCGACGCTCTTGCCGTCGACGAGCGCGGTGGCGGTGACCTTGGCGCCCTCGGGGATGCCGCCCTCCGCGCGTTTGACCTCCAGGGTGGCGGTGACGGTGTCACCGGGGCCGTAGCCGTCGCGGAGGAACGCAATCTGGGACTTGAGTCGGGGGGCACGGTAGTCGCGCACGTCGAACTTGCGCATCACCTGGGCGGTGCCCGTAAAGGGGTCGTTGACGACGAGCGTGTATCCCCCGCCGGGCAGGTCGCGAGGGATGGGCCAGGCGTAGCCCCAGACGGCGTCCGAGGTCTCCACCTCGCCCCGTCCGACGATGGTTCCCTGGGGCCCCGTGATTTCGATTTGCCCGCGCCGGGCGCCGACATGGGGCCTGCGGCTGAGGGCCTCGAGCACGAGGCCGCGAATCAAGACCTGCTCGCCCGGGCGGTACATCGGCTTGTCGAGGCTCACGTAGGTGTACGGCCGGTCCTGGGCCGTGAGCGCCTCTGGCCGGGCCCCGGGCCCCCCCACGAACTCCTTCCGGGGGAGCACCGGCACCCGTGGGAAGGTCGTGGCGAGACCCACCAGGACGGCGAGTACCGCGAGCACTCCCAGACTCAGCGAGCGGAACAAGGTCATGTCGGCTCTGTGCGCAGGCGCCGTGGGAAGCTCCACGCCGGCTCATCGCGTGGGGCCGTGGCTCCTCGTACTCCGCGCGACGATACCTCGGAGGCGACCAGGAGTCGCACTCATGGTGTTTCTGTTCCGGGGTTTCTGCTGCAACAGCAGAAGCTTCCAGGAGGCCGTGCTTCGACGCAGGCCCCCTGGAAGCTCCATGTGGGCTTCAGTGACTCAGGACTTCGGGGCGATGGTGACCTTCACGCCCTCGGTCCAGACCTTGTGCTCGTCGGTGTAGTACAGGTACGCGCGGCTCGCGGGACCGGTGTACGTGCCGGGCACCGACGCCACCAGGGACAGCGGCACGTCGATGCGCTTCTTCGCCTCCATGCCCCGCCAGTACAGGACGACGTCGCGTCCCAGCACCTCGTACGCATCCACCACCTTGCGCTTCACCAGCTCCTTGAGCTGGTCATGCCGCACCTCCAGGCCACCGGGCACGCCGAAGATGGCGACCGCCGTCGGCAGGTGCTGACCCGTGCGGTTGAGGACCATGAGGCGGGCCTCGGTGGGCTCGCCCTCGATGAGCTCGTGCTTCGCCAGGGCCACCTCCAGCGACACCTGCGTCTGCTTGGAGCTGTCCGGCACCAGCGCGTTGAAGGTGACCTCCACCGTGTAGGGCAGCTCCGAGCCATCCTCCATGCGCAACTCCAACTGACGCCCTCCCGGGCCGAGCAGCTTGCTCACGTCCGGCAGCTTGAGCGCCTCCTGCGAAGCACCCGTGAAGCTGACCGGCTCACCCACCGGACGGCCTTCCACGAAGACGCGCACCCGTCCCGGGGAGACGTTGGCCGCGTGGGCCTTGTCGTAGGCGATGATGGCGCGCAGCGCGAGCACCGTGCTCTGCGTCGCGCCATAGCGGCCACCGTCGCTGGACTCCGCCATGTACTTCATCGCGCGCTGCACGTTCGCCAGGTACTCCGGCTCGCGCAGCCAGGCGAGCACGGACAGCGCCGTCGTCTCGATTTCGAGCGTGTCCCCCGAGCTGCCGACGATGGACTGCGTGCCGCCGCCCACCACGCCGTTCTGCTGCTGGAGCTTCGCGAGCCTGCCCATCAGCGACCGGGCTGATGCGCTGTCACCCGCGAGCGACAGCACGTTGGCCGCCAGGGCGACGACGTAGCTGTTGGTGCTCTTCGTCGCGGCCTGCTTCACCGCGGCCACCTCGCGCGTCAGCTCCTTCGCCGTGGCGGCCTTCTGGGAAGCGCTCTCCAGCAGTGCCCAGGTGATGTAGGCGTTGGAGGTGTCGGGGTCCTCCACCCAGACGTGCAGCGCGCGACGCTTGCGGTTGAAGCCGCCCTGACCGTCGCGCTGCTTCAGCATCCATTCGCGCGTGCGCAGCAGCATCTGCGTGTCCACGTTGTGCACCTGCTGCAAGTCCGTGAAGTGGAGCAGGCCGAAGGCGGTGAGGGCCTCGTGGCCCGGGGCCTCGCCGAACCACTCGTAGCCCTGCTCCTTCGTCTCGAAGCCCACCAGTCGCTGGTAGCCCGACGTCAGCTTCTCGCGAGCGGAGGCGACCAGCTCCGGGTTCACCCCCGTGTGCGTCTGGAAGTACTGCTGCGCCATCGTCATGGGGTACGTGGTGGAGCTGGTCTGCTCGAAGCAGCCGCTCGGCTCACGGATGAGGCGCGCGAGCGACTCGGTCAGGTTGGACACGGGGCCCGGGTACAGGGCGATGGTCGCGCGGACGCTGCCGGGCAGCACGCTGTCGGGGAGGGTGATGGTGTGCGTGGCCGGCTTCTTCGAGGACATCAGCCCGCCGAAGGACACGCTGCCCGGGAAGCCTCGGGGCTTGATGGACAGCGTGCGGGTGACGGTGTCGGTGTAGTTGCCCGTGCTCGCGATGAGCTTCAGGTCCACCGGCTGCGACTGCTGGCCAATCTCCAGGGAGAGCAGCTGTCGCCCGCGCCCGTTCGCCGCCAGGTCCATGGTCCGGTTGCCGCTGAGCTTCACGTCGCCCTTCAGCTCCGCCTTCAGCGAGACACCCGTCAGCGCGGCGTCCGTCCCGTTCACCAGCGCCACCGGCAGACGGACGACGTCACCCGACGTCACCTCCAGCGGCAGCTTCGGCTCCACGTAGAAGGGCTGCGAGGACTCCAGCTCCGCCACGGCCGAGCCCAGCTCGCCCCCGTCACCCACCGCGCCGGCCGTGGCCTTGAACGTCGTCACGGAGTCGTTGGTCGCGAAGCGCACGCGGACCTCGCCGGTGCGCGCGTCGGTGCGCACGCCCGCGTTCCAGTAGAGCGTCTCCGCGAAGTCCACCCGGTCCCCGGACTTGCGGCCCGGTCGCGTCACGTGCGCGTACTCACGCAGGTAGATGAACGACGAGGGCACCCCCGGCTCCTGCCACACCGGAGCCGCCATCCCACGGCCGGCGTGCGCCCTCTTCTTCCGGGGCTGCTCATCCTGGATGGGGGCCTCGAGGACCTCCATCGCCACCTTGAGGTCCGCCGGAGCCTGCATCTCTGGCGCCCTGGCCAGAACGGGCTCGGCCGCGGGAGGGGCAGGGGGCGCGGGAGCCACGGCGGCCGCGGGAGCAGCCACCGCGCCCATCAGGGCCCTGTCTTCATCCCTGAACGCCAGGCCATCGCCCGCGCCCTCCTCCTTCTCCACCTCTTCCGGGACCGCTTCGGCCCGCATGAACCGCCTGGATATCTTGGGCAGGCGTTGATTCCGGTCCGCCTTGTCTCGCAGGCCCGGCAACCGCAGCGACGCATGCATCGCCAGCGTCCGCAGGGCCGCGTCTCCGTGGCTGGACATGAAGGTGCGCGGGTGGATGAACGCGAAGCGCCGCCAGCCCTGGGTGCCCAGCAGCAGGTCCACCGCGAGGCGCGACTTCGGGTTCGTCTTGTCGAAGTAGAGCTGCGCGTCGGCCAGCTCCTTCACCTCGTGCTCCAGCAGCACCATCACCGGCAGCGACGGTGCCTGCTCGCGCTTCTCCTGGAGCTGCAGCACCGCGTCGTCGGTGACGGTGAGCATCACCAGCGCGGAGACGGGCTCGCCGCCGCGCAGGGTGCGCGCCGTCAGCTCCACGGACGCGCCCGGCTCATAGCGGGTGCGGTCCGCCTTCAGCTCCACGGTGATTTCCTTCGCGGGCTGGCGGAACACCAGTCGCTCCGCCAGGGGCCGCCCGTCCGCGTCCCACACCGTGGCGATGAGCACGCCATCCGCCTTGCCCGGGTCCAGCGTCACGGGGTTCTCGTCCTCGGCGTCGAGCACCGCCGAGGCGACGCGCACCTCGCGCTGGCTCAGCGTCACCGACGTCCGGCCCACGCCCGTGTTGCTCACGACGAGCCGCACCAGTCCGCCCGGCGCAATCACATCCTCGCGCGCGCGGATGACCGCGCCTGTCGCCTTCACGGTGGGCAGCGGGAAGGTCTTCTTGATGCCGGCCGGTGAGTCGATGCGCAGCGCGTAGCTCGTGTCGGCGCGAGGGGTGAGCTCGAAGCGGCCCCGGCCCTCGTGCTCCGAGCGCACGGTGGCGACAATCCTGCCCGTCTTCGTATCCAGCACCACGCCCGTGAGGTCCGCGGGCTTGCTCGCGGGAGTCCGCGCCTCGAAGTACACGCGCGACGTCAGCCCCGCCACCAGCTCACCGCCCTCCGGGTACATCGCCAGGTCCAGCGTCTGGAGGAGGATGGGAATCGTCTTCGCCGCCGTCTCCACCACGCCGCCATCCTGGATGGTGAAGGCCAGCGTCCCTTCACCGCGCTCCATGGCCTTCGGCAGGTTGAAGCGGACGGTGCAGCGGCCCTGCGGGTCCACCGCGCAGGTCTGCTCGGCCACGCTGGCGCCGTCGACGAGCGCGGTGGCGGACACCTTCGCCGTCTCGGGCACGCCGCCCTCGGCGCGTGTCACGTCGAGCGTCGCGGTGACGGTGTCCCCGGGGCCGTAGCCGTCGCGGAGGAATTGGACCTGCGTCTTCAGGCGGGGCGCGCGGTAGGCACGCACCTCGAACTTGCGCTCCACCGGGGCTCCGGACGTCCAGGGGTCGCTGACGCGCAGGGTGTACTCACCACCGGCCTGTCCGGCGGGGATGGACCACGAGTAGCCCCAGGCCGTCTCAGGGGAGGACACCCGGCCCTGGGCGATGAGGTCTCCCCGGGGGCCGCGAACCTCGATGACGGCGTTCACTCCGCCCGTCATGGGCTTGTGGGTGAGGGCCTGGAGCACGAGCCCGCGCACCAGGACGGACTCTCCCGGGCGGTAGAAGGGCTTGTCGGTGGAGACGAAGGTGAGGGGGCGGTCGCGACCCTCGGGAGACGGAGCATTGGGGCGGGCGGCGAGCACCAGGCCAGGCACCAGCAGGACTGACGCGGCGAGGCCCAGGGCGCGGAGCACCCCGAGGAGGCGCGGGACAGGGAGGGTCATGTCGACTCTGAACGGCTGACCGCGTGGGAAGTTCTGGACGGTGGGGTGATCAGCGCGCTCCCCGTGCCTGGGCGTGCTGACGTCCCCAGGAGCACAGGGACTCGAGCAGGGGCCGCAGGGTGAGGCCCAGGGGTGTCGCTTCGTACTCCACGCGGGGCGGAACTTCGGCGAAGACCTCGCGGCTCACCACGCCGTGTGCCTCCAGCTCACGGAGTTGCTGAATCAGGACCTTCTGGGTGATGCCGGGGATGAGGCGCTGCAGCTCGGACAGGCGGCGCCGGTGCTCCAGCAGATGCCACAGCACATGCAGCTTCCAGCGCCCGCCAATTACTCGCAGCGCCCGCTCGGCCGGAACCTCGGGAAGGTTCTTCATCGTCGTCGCTCCATGCTGACCTCCAGGTGGGTATCCCACGACGAAGTGGGTAGAGGCCATTGGCGAGGCCATGGCTCACTGCCTTCCGGAGGTGCACGCATGAAGGTCGTGAGGCTGGCCCGCAACGGTGGGCCCGAGGTGCTGACGTACGAAGAAGTCCCGACTCCCACGCCCGGCGAGGGACAGGTCCGGGTGCGAGTGAAGGCCATCGGTCTCAACTTCGGGGACACCGTCATTCGGCAGGGAGATGCTCCTGTCCGGCTCGAGTTTCCCTTCATCCCCTGCATGGAAGCGGCGGGAGTCGTGGACGCCCTCGGGCCGGGCGTGACGGGGGTGGGCGTGGGCGCGCGGGTAGTCGTTCCGCTCTTCGTCGCGGGAAGGTTGGGAGGCGCCGCCGCCGAGGCCCTCGTCGTGGAGGCATCGCTGCTGGTGCCCCTGCCCGATGCCATCAGCTTCGAGCAGGGCGCGGCGATGATGCTCCAGGGGCTCACCGCGCTGTGGATGTTGGCGCACGTGCCTCCGGCGGGGCGGGCGGTGCTGGTCCACGCGGCGGCTGGGGGCGTCGGCTCCTGGCTCGTGCAACTCGCCAGGCTCAAAGGGGCCCGGAGCGTCATCGCCACGGCGAGCACGCCGGAGAAGCTCGCGGTGGCGCGGAGGCTCGGCGCGGACGTGGTGGTGAGCTACGCGGAGCCGGACTGGCCGGCGCGGGTCCGCGTGGAGACGGAGGGGCGAGGCCCGGACGTCATCTACGACCAGGTGGGCGGGGAGGTGCGGCGGCTCGGGTTGGAGGTGCTGGCCATCCAGGGCACGCTCGTCATCTACGGCGGCGCGGCGACGCACCAGCTCGGCGAGTTGGACTCGGCGCAGGTGCTGGGGCTCTACAGCCGCAATCAGTTCGTCACGGGCTTCTCGGGCTGGCCGCTGTTCGGTGTGCCGGGCTTGCTCGCGCGGAGCTACGACGAGCTGTTCACGCTGGTGGGCTCGGGTCAGGTCGAGGTGCTCATCGGCCAGCGATATCCGCTCGCGGACCTCGCCCAGGCGCACCGCGCGCTGCGGGCCCGTGAGACGACGGGCAAGGTGCTGCTCATTCCCTGAGCCCGCGAGGGCAGGACTCGGCGTGTCGTGGGTGGGAGCACGGGGTGCGGGTGGCCAGGGCGCCGGGGTTGGGCGAAGCTGGCCCATCGGAATGGGAGCTGGCGCGCCGTGTTGGAGGCCGCGCCGCACCGCCATCAGGAGATGTGGACATGGGCAGGTTGTTTGTCGTGCCGCTGCTGACCGGGCTGTTGACCGCTTCCTCGGCGATGGCGGAGGAGGACCCCTTCCTGTGGCTGGAGGAGGTGCAGGGGCAGCGGGCGCTGGAGTGGGTGCGCGCGCAGAACGCCAGAACGGAGGCGGTGCTGGAGAAGGACCCGCGCTTCGAGCCGTTCCAGGCCGAAGCACTGCGCATCTTCACCGCCACGGACCGCATCCCCACGCCGTCCTTCCGCGCCGGTGGCGTGGACACCCTCTGGCAGGACGCGACGAACCCGCGCGGCCAGTGGCGGCACACCACGACGGACGGCTACGCGAGCGCCACCATCCCCTGGGAGACGGTGCTGGACGTGGATGCGCTGGCGAAGAAGGAGGGCGCGCCCTGGGTCTTGAAGGGCCACGACTGCCTGCCCCCCGCGGACCTGCGATGCGTCGTCTTCCTCTCCAACGGCGGCAAGGACGCGGTGGAGTCGCGCGAGTTCGACGCGGGCACGAAGCAGTTCGTCGAGGGCGGCTTCCGACTGAAGGAGGGCAAGCCGTCCGTGTCGTGGCTGGACATGGACACGCTGCTCGTGGGTCAGGACTGGGGCGGTGACACCCTCACCGAGTCCGGTTACCCCTACGTGCTCAAGCGCTGGAAGCGCGGCACTCCGGTGGAGCAGGCGACCGAGGTCTTCCGGGGCGAGCGCAAGGATGTGTCCGCCTCCCCCATTGTGTTGCATGACGCGGACGGGCAGCTCCAAGGGGTGCTCATCAATCGCGCGGTGACGTTCTACGAGTCGGAGCTGTTCCTGCTCGGAGACGCGGCGCCGGTGCGGTTGCCCTTTCCGCGCAAGGTGTCCTTCCAGGCGTTCGTCCAGGGACAGGTCGTCTTCACGATTGAAGAGGACTGGGGCCGCTTCAAGCAGGGTGCGCTGCTGGCCTGGTCGCTGGACGCGCTGAAGCAGGACGCCGCGAAGGCGAAGCCCACGCTCATCTTCCAGCCCGGTCCGCGTCAGGCCATCGAGCGCGTGTCGGCCACGCGCACCCGGCTGCTCGTCAATCTGTACGAGGACGTGAAGGGCGCGCTGGATGTCTACTCGTCGAACAAGGGTCGCTGGACTCGCAAGCGACTGGCGATGCCGAAGAACGCGGCGGTGGAAATCGTCGCCACGTCGTCCTCGCACGAGAAGCTGTTCGCCGGCGCGGAGGGCTTCCTGGAGCCGACGTCGCTGTGGCTCGGTGACGCGGCGTCGGGCTCGGTGAAGCAGGTGAAGTCGCTGCCGGCGCGCTTCGATGCGACGAAGCACCGGGTGGAGCAGTTCTGGGTGAAGTCGAAGGACGGGACGAGGGTGCCGTACTTCCTGGTGCGGCCCCTGAAGCCCAAGGCGGGCGGCGTCACGCCGACGGTGGTGTACGGCTACGGCGGCTTCCAGGTCTCCAAGCCGCCCATGTACCTGCCGGAGATGGGCAAGCTGTGGCTGGAGCGCGGTGGGGCGTACGTCGTCGCCAACATCCGGGGCGGTGGCGAGTTCGGCCCGCGCTGGCATCAGGCCGCGCTGCGCGAGAATCGTCAGCGGGCGTTCGACGACTTCGCCGCCGTGCTGGAGGACCTGGTCCGCCGCAAGCTCACCTCACCGAGTCACATCGGCATCTATGGGCGCTCCAACGGAGGGGTCCTCACCAGCGTGGTGATGACGCAGCATCCGGAGCTGCTCAACGCGGCCGTCATCGAGAGCCCGCTCATCGACATGATGCGCTACCCCAAGCTGCCGGCGGGCGCGTCGTGGGTGGGCGAGTACGGCGACCCGTTCGTCCCCGAGGACGCGGCGTTCATCTCGAAGTACTCCGCCTACCAGAACCTCAAGCCGGGCGTGCGCTACCCCAAGCCGTACATCACGACCAACACGAAGGACGACCGTGTGCACCCGGGCCATGCGCGCAAGTTCGCCGCGAAGCTGGAGGCCATGGGGCTGCCGTATCTGTACTTCGAGAACACCGACGGCGGGCACTCCAACGACTCCGACCCGATGCTCAACGCGCGTCGGTGGGCGCTGCACCATGTCTATCTGTCGCAGCAGTTGATGGACTGAGCGCTCAGCTCACGCTCTCCGCGCTGTAGCGGGCGATGAGGCCCGTGCGCACGGCGTGGCGGAACACGCGGGTGAAGAACAGGGCGGCCAGCAGGATGTAGAGCATGGCGAGGCCGCCCCCCATCAGCACCGTCGTCCACGACACCGAGCCCCCCGCGACGATGGTGCGCATGCCCTCGAACACGTACGACGGGGGCAGGAGCCGGGAGATGGCCTGCATCCACGAGGGCAGGGTGGACAGCGGGTAGAAGACGCCGACGAACGGGGACAAGAGCGCGGGGATGGGCCAGATGAACCACTCCGCGGAAGGGCCCAGTCGCAGCACCACCGCCGTGCCGACGATGCCGAGCGCGATTCCGAACAGGAACAGCACCAGCAGGAACGGCACCAGCATGGCGCCATAGACGAGCATCGACAGGCCGAACACCGCGCCCGCGACGACAATCATGACGACGAGTCCCACCGAGCTGGTCGCGATGCTGGAGAGCACCAGCCCGGTGACGTACTCGGCGATGGTCATGGGGGTGGCGAAGACGTTGAGGAAGTTGCGCGACCAGACGTCCTCGAAGAACGCCATTGTCACGCCCTGCATCACCCGGGTGAGGAAGTCCCAGAGGAGCACCGCGCCGAGCAGCGCCGGCAGGAGGTCCATGCCCGGCTCGCGGGTGATGGTGCCCAGGTAGCGGGTGATGAAGCCCCACAGGACGATGTCGATGGCCACCCAGACGAAGAGGGGGAAGACGCGCGAGGGGCTTCCGCGCAGCAGGTAGAACTGGCGCAGGACGATGGCGGCGGCGCGGGACAGGCGCATGGCTAGGCGTGCTCCAGGGCGAGGGGCTCGCGGGCCACGGTGATGAACAGCTCCTCCAGCGTCGCCTTGCCGTGCTCCTGGGGCAGCTTGCGCGGGTCTCCCTGGAGGAGCACCTTGCCGCGCGACATGAAGAGGACGCGGTCACACACCTCTTCCACCTCGTACATGTTGTGGGAGGTCCACAGCACGCCGCCGGTGCCCTTCGCGGTGAAGTCGCGGATGCGAGCGCGGATGTCACGCGCCGTCGACGGGTCCAGCGAGGCGGTGGGCTCGTCGAGCAGCAACAGTTGGGGCCGGTTGAGCATGGCCTTGGCGAGCGCGACGCGCGTCTGCTCTCCCGAGGACAACACGCCGCACTTGGTGTCGCGGAAGCGCGCGAGGTCGAACTCCTGGAGGAGGGCCTCGATTCGCTCGGAGACGCGCTTCACGCCGTAAATCATGCCGAAGTAGCGCAGGTTCTGGACGACGGTGAGGTTGCCGGGGAGCGGCGCGTAGACGGCGGCGAAGTTGGTGTACTCGAGCGCCTGCGAGCGGCGTTTGGAGAGGTCCACGCCCTGGATGTGGATGGCGCCGGAGGTGGGCTCGAGGACGCCGAGCACCATGTTGATGGTCGTCGTCTTGCCGGCGCCGTTGGGGCCGAGCAGTCCGACGATTTCGTTGCGGCCGACCTCGAAGGAGATGCCATCCACGGCGACGGTGCTCGCGTAGGACTTGCAGAGCTCGCGGACGGAGAGCACCGGTGGATTGCTGGAGGATTCGACCATGTCGGGGGTGGAGCGTCCTGCGTCAGTTGTGAAGCTTCTCGTGCTTGCCGAGCATCTCGACGTACTCGGCGATTTTGCGCGCGCGCGTCTCGGCCTTCTTCACGTGGTGGATGCGGAAGAGCACCGCGTAGCGGTTGACGGAGTTGAGGGTGGCGAAGAACGCCTCCGCGCGGGGATTGGCGGCCAGGGCCGCGGCGAGGTCGGCGGGCACGGTGATTTTGCTCTGGGATTCGTAGGCGGCCTCCCAGCGTCCGTTCTGTTTCGCGTTCGCGATTTCGGCCAGCCCCGAAGGCTTCATCCGGCCCGCGTCGATGAGGGCGAGCGCCTTGTCGCGGTTGATGGTCGACCAGATGCTGCGCGGGCCGCGCGGGGTGAACCTCAGGATGTAGGCCGTGTCGTCGAAGCGGCCCTTCTGGCCGTCAATCCATCCCCACGTCAGCGCGACCTCCAGCGCCTCCTGATAGGTGAGCGAGGCGGGGCTGTGGCCCTTCTTGGTGAGCTTGAGCCACGCGCCGCGCGAGGTGGCGGCGTGCTTCTGGAGCCATGTGTCGAAGGCATCCATGCTCGCGAAGAAGACGAGGGGCAGCTCGCCAGTCGGCGTCGCGGTGGCGGAGGCGCCTGGAGTGGATGCCGGCTTTGGGGTCGCCACCTGGCTCGGCGTGGGAGCCCGTGGTTTGGACGTTGCCTTCCGGGCCGGGGCCTTCGCGGGAGCGGGCTTATCGGGCGTTGCATTCCGGGCCATGGGCTTGCGGGGAACAGCCTTCTCGGGCACCGACGGCTTCTGGGCCGGAGACTTCTTCCTCGCGGACAGGGTCTTCTTGGCGGGGCTCATCGGGGCCGGCTTGTACCACGGGGCCGCGGAGGTGGAGGGCCGGTGAGGCGCTACTGCCGCAGCCGCCAGTCATCCTCGGCGGCCTGTCTCACCGACACGGGAATGGAGGGAGGTCCTCGCACGGTGCTCAGCCAGGCTTCCTTCATCTGCTTCGCACACCGCGCCGGTGGCATGCGACCGACGGCGGTGCCCAGCCCCGGACAGAGCACGGTGCGGATGGGATTCTTCGCGGTGACGTTATGGGCGAGGACGGCGCGCAGCGAGGCCCGGAGCGCCAGATATGCGTTCACGGTGTCGCTGACGTCCGACGGGACGCGCATGGTGGGCGCGCTGATGCACCAGGGAATCTCCTCGCGACCGGTGGGCACAATCACGGCGCAGCCCACGGGCAACTCTCCGCCGTGCTCCTGGGCGAGCAGCTCCCGCAGTTGCTCCTGCACCTGGGGGCCGAGCTGGTACGTGTAGACCGCGTCGATGCCTCCATCCATGAAGCCGAAGCTGTTGGCGGGGCTGACGATGGCGTCCGCGCGCACGTCGATGGGGGCCTCGGAGGAGACGACTCCCTCCCGCTCGGAGAAGATGTCGCCGTGGGAGATGGTGATGCCGGGCAGGTCCGCGAACTCCTGGCGCCAGGCCGCCACCAGGGTGCTGCTCAAGTCTCGGAGATGAAGCTGGAGAGTTGAAGGCATGGGGCCAGTATGCACGGGGCCCGTGGTGGCGGTAGCGTCCCGGCGCATGCGCACTCTTTACGGGTTGAGCTACTCGGGGTGGACGGAGAAGGCCCGCTGGGCGCTGGACCACCACCGCGTGGACCACCGCTACCGTGAGCACATGCCGCTCATCGGTGAGCTGGCCCTGCGCTGGCGCACTCCGAAAGGCACGCATCCCTCCGTGCCGCTGTTCGTCGAGGAGGACGTCGCGACGACGGGCTCGTTCGCCATCGCCCGCCGCGCCGAGGCGCTGGGGCAGGGCTCGGCCTTGTTCCCCGCCAACGCGATGGCCGCCATCCAGCGCTGGGAGGCAGTGAGTGACCAGGTGTTGAGCATCGCCCGCGCCAGCGTGGTGAGCCGCCTGCTCCACAACCCGCGCGCGCAGGCGGAGAGCCTGCCCTCGTTCATCCCGGGTTTCCTCCGGGGCGTGTCCGCTCCGACGGCGCGGTTGGGCGCGCGCTTCATCGCACGCAAGCACAAGGCCATGTCGGACCCGGAGGCGGCGATTCGTCAGACGGCCATCCCCGCGCTGGAGCACCTGCGCGCCGAGCTTCGTGGACGGCCCTACCTGGAGGATGGCTTCACCTACGCGGACATCACCGCGTGCGCCATGCTCCAGTTCGCGCGGCCGGTGGATGATGCGTGGCTGCCGCTCGGGCCGGGGACGCGCGAAATCTGGCATCACGAGTCACTCGCCGCCGCGTACCCCGACCTGCTCGCGTGGCGGGACGACCTGTATGCGAAGCACCGCCGCCCCCAGGCCCGAGCGTTGGGCGCTGGAAGCGGCGGCGCGGCGTCCCGCACGGGGTGACGAGGGGTTACTTCTTCTTCGCGGGCGGAGGACCCTGCTGCATGCGCTGACGAATCATTTCCTGAATCTGCTCGGGCGTCTTGCCCTGGAGGTCCTCGGGCTTGAAGGACCCCATGATGGGGGGCGCGGCGCTGGCGGCGTCCAGCTCCTGGTAGCCCGCGGGGACGGCGAAGAGCGAGGCGGGCTGCGCGCCCATCTGGATGTTGGTGACGTCGATGTCCGCCTGGACCTTGCCCTGCTTGTCGAAGGTCTGGCTGCGCACGTAGGCGACCTCGGGCAGGTCGGTGGGGCGCCAGACCTTCTGGCGCTGGATGCTGCCCTCGGCGCCGGGAGGAACGCCCTCGTAGACGACGGTGGGGTGGCCGTTGACCTTCTCGGTGCCGACCTTCTTGAAGCCCTGCTCCTTGAAACAGGCGTCGAAGTCCTGGTCCTTGCCCACACAGGTGCCGGGAATCTTCACCGACATGTCATCGAGACTGCGGCTGGTGGCGGCCTTCCTCGAGTGGAAGAGGGTGGTGCCGGTGCGCTTGTCCCAGTCGAAGATGATGGACATGCCGCCGGGAACCTCGGCGGGCGCCAGGTCCATGCGCATCATCCCCGGACGGCCGTACATCTTGCCCTTCGTCTCCGGGGGCGCGCCCTTCTGTCCGGGCAGTGGGGCGCTCTTCACGCGCAGGTCCCCGACCCAGTCGGCGAGGGCGGGCGTGGACAAGAGCAGCGTGGCGGCGAGGACTCCCGACAGCGTGTGACGAACCGAGAATGAGCTCATGCGGTGCACCACAATCCAGGCGCCACATGGCTGTCAAACCCGTCCCCAGACACACGAACGGCGCCGGCCTCGTGAAAGGCTCGGCGCCGTGGGCGCAGGCGGGAAGTGACTTCCGGGCCTCAGCCCGGCTGGCAGACCTGCCGGAGGATATCGAGCGACTCCAGCGCCTTGCCCGCGCCCATCACGACGGCGGAGAGCGGGTCCTCCGCGAGGAACACGGGCAGGCCCGTCTCCTCGCGCAAGAGCGTGTCCAGGTTCTTCAGGAGCGCGCCACCACCGGCCAGCACAATGCCCCTGTCGGCGATGTCACCCGCCAGCTCCGGCGGCGTGCGCTCCAGCGTCAGCTTCACGGCCTCGACGATGCCGTTGACGGGCTCGGCGAGCGCGTCGCGGACTTCGTCACTGGACACCGTCAGCGTGCGCGGCACACCGGCCACCAGGTCGCGACCCTTGATCTCCATGGTCATGACCTCGTCCGTCGGGTACGCGGTGCCAATGCCCATCTTGATGAGCTCGGCCGTGCGCTCACCGATGAGCAGGTTGTACTTGCGCTTCACGTACTGAATGATGGCTTCGTCCAGCTTGTCGCCGCCGATGCGCACGCTCTTGGCGAACACGATGCCGGCGAGGCTGATGACCGCGACGTCGGACGTGCCGCCGCCGATGTCCACAATCATGTTCCCGCTGGGCTCCGTCACCGGAAGGCCCGCGCCGATGGCCGCCGCCATGGGCTGCTCAATCAGGTAGACCTCGCGCGCGCCCGCGTTCGCCGCCGCCTCACGCACCGCGCGGCGCTCCACCTCGGTGATGCCAGAGGGGATGCCGATGATGATGCGAGGATTGACCAGCGTCTTGCGGTTGTGCGCGCTCTGGATGAAGTAGCGCAGCATCGCCGCCGTGATTTCGAAGTCGGCGATGACGCCGTCCTTCATCGGCCGGATGGCAACGATGTTGCCCGGCGTCCGCCCCAGCATCTCCTTGGCTTCCTTGCCCACCGCGAGGACCTTCTTGCCCCCGCGCGCGTCATGCTGGACGGCCACCACAGAGGGCTCGTTGGACACGATGCCCTGACCGCGGATGTAGATGAGCGTGTTCGCCGTCCCAAGGTCGATGGCGAGGTCGCGCGAAAAAAGGGTGTGAAGCCAGTCGAACATACGAGGGCGGAAACTTTCGAAGAGTCGGCGGAATTTCCCGCTGGCGCGTGGGAAGAGCGGTCGCGAAGGTACTACGCGACGCGGCACGGAGGAAGAAAAGCCGGCGGCGCTCCAATAACCGCCTGGGGGGCAGTCGGCCACCGGACTTGGAGACCCGAGGCTCGGGGGCTCAGGGAGCCGCTTCCGAGTGGGCCTGCTCGAAGCGCGCGGCCACCACGCCGGCCTGCTCCGCCTGGCCTTCTGGCAGGCACACGGGCAATTCCCCCGCCTGTTCCGCCTCCCGGTACTCGGGGGTGTGGCGCAGGGCCTCGCTGGTGACGTGGAGCAGCCCGTCCCGGACCGGCTCGAACATCAGCGCGGTGAGGTACCAGGCGGGCGCGTAGTCCAGGCGGATGAGGCCGTGCACGCTCCACCGGTGCGGCGCGTAGTCCCACGGGCAGCGGCCGAGCAGCTTGCGCAGCATCCACCCCGTGGCGTACTCCGCGCCGAAGATGAGGGCGGTGTAGGCCAGCGCCCGCAGGGGCCGAGGCAGGGGCTTGAGCCGCGCGGAGACCTCCTCCAGCGCCAGCGCCGTGCCTCCATAGATGGGGTGCATCCACAGGTAGGTCCGCGCCGTCGCGCTCCGGTCCCTGCTCAAGGCCGCGCCAGCCCCGGTGAAGAGGACCTCCAACACCCAACCCGTGCACCCGTAGAGCAAGAATCGTGAAAGCACGCCCTCAAGTTAGGGCCGATCCTCGCAACCGGCAGGCCCCGCCCCACGACGAATCGACGCCTGCCGTCGATGTGCACGGGTGGACGTTCTCCCCTCCACACGGAAGGGCCCCGCGCCCCTTCACCGACGCGACGGTGCTCCACGCGGGGGGAGGACATGGCCCTACAGGTCTGTGACGCGTCGGCCTGGAGCAAGGCGTCAGCCTCACGCGTCAGCGAGCGCGACAACCGGTGGAGCAGTTGTCCCGCGCCAGTAGCCTGACTCCAGCGGACTGGCGAGCGTGAGGCAGGGCGCGCTTTACGGCCCCAGGTCCGGCGTAGTACCTGAACGAGTGATGCGCTCCCCCGGCACGACATCGCGAATGCCCGGCTCCGGGAGCGAGACGCTCCGGACGGTGCTGCTCGTCTTGGGGGTGAGCCTCGTGCTGGCCACGGTCTTTCGCGCCGAGGCCGCCGAGTGCCCCACCGTGTGGGCCTCCGAGCGGAGCTTCTACCTGGACAGCGGCGCGACCTCCGTCCGCCAGGGCTCGAAGTCCTCGAAAGGGCCTTCACGTCGGTGGGGCGCGCAGTTCCACGTCACCGACCTGGGGGGCTGGGACTCGGGTCTGCACGTCGGCTCCGGCCTCGCCTTCACCCCGCCGTCCTCCGCGCGAGGCCGCGCCTCCTTCGAGCCGGACCTCCAGGCGCTCCATCGCTGGGGCCGTGAGCGGCGTCACGCCGTCGCGCGCGTCACCTTGAGAGAACGTCGGTCCGCGGCGGCCCCGACCTCGAGCGGGGATATCGCGGACCGTCCCTCCATCGTCACCCGGCCGTTGCGCGGTCCTCCCCGGGGCCGCTGAGCCGCGAGCGTCGTGCCGGCTTCGTCCGGCGCTTGTTCGAGCCCGCGCTCATTTCCGGCGTTACGACGTCTTTTCCCTTCCTTCACGCGCGACGGCCTTTGTCTCCGATTTCGTCGGAGCGACGGCGGGTCGTTTCCCATCCGAGTTTTTCATTCTTGAGGTGACCTGATGCACGGAGCCCACGAGGTCCTCCAGGCCATTGCCATTGTCCTGTGCGTCGCCGCGGTGACGACTGTTCTCTTCCAGAAGCTGCGACAGCCCGTGGTGCTGGGCTACATCCTCGCGGGGCTCGTCGTGGGGCCCTTCGTGCCGATTCCGCTGGTGGCCAATCCAGAGGTCGTCACGACGCTGTCGGAGCTGGGCGTCATCCTGCTGATGTTCTCGCTGGGGCTGGAGTTCAGCCTGCGCAAGCTGTTCTCCGTGGGCTTCACCGCCGGCGTCACCGCCGTCATCCAGTGCAGCATCATGGTGTGGCTGGGCTTCGTGGTGGGGCGGGCCTTCGGGTGGACGACGCTGGAGAGTCTTTTCACCGGCGCGCTCATCGCCATCTCCAGCACCACCATCATCGCCAAGGCGTTCGACGAGCAGGGCATCCGCGGAAAGCTGCGGGAGCTGGTGGTGGGGGTGCTCATCGTCGAGGACCTCATCGCCGTGCTGTTGATGGCGACCCTGACGGCCGTCTCCACGGGCGCGGGCCTGAACGTGAAGGACCTCACGCTCACCACGGGCAAGCTGGTGGCGTTCCTGGTGGGGCTGGTGGCGGTGGGCCTGTTCATCATCCCCCGGGCCATGCGCGCGGTCATCAAGCTGAACCGGCCGGAGACGACGCTCGTGACGAGCGTGGGCATCTGCTTCGCGGTGGCGCTGCTGGCGCAGTCGTTCGGCTACTCGGTGGCGCTCGGCGCGTTCCTCGCGGGCTCGCTGGTGGCGGAGTCGGGCGAGGAGAAGCTGGTGGAGCACCTGGTGCAGCCGGTGCGCGACATGTTCGCGGCCATCTTCTTCGTGTCGGTGGGCATGCTCATCAACCCGGAGCTCATCGTCGAGCACTGGGCGGCCATCCTCGTGCTCACCGCGGTGGTCATCCTGGGCAAGCTGCTCAGCGTGACGCTGGGGGCGTTCCTCACCGGCAACGGCACGCGCACGTCCGTCCAGGCGGGCATGAGCCTGGCGCAGATTGGTGAGTTCTCCTTCATCATCGCGGGCCTGGGGCTGTCGTTGAAGGCGACGGGCTCGTTCATCTATCCGGTGGCGGTGGCCGTGTCGGCCATCACCACGCTCACCACGCCCTTGCTCATCAAGGTGTCGGGGCCGGTGGCGACGTGGGTGGACCGCAAGCTGCCCAAGCCGCTGCAGACCTTCGTCACGCTGTACGGCACCTGGGTGGAGCGGCTGCGGCAGGCGCCCCGGCGCGAGACGCTGGGCGCGGACGTGCGGCGGCTGATTCGCCTGCTGGTGCTGGACGCCGTGCTGCTGGTGACGCTGGTGATTGGCACGACGATGTCGGCCGAGCGCATGGCGGGCTTCGTCGAGACGCGCACGGGGCTGGACGAGGACGTGTCCAAGAACGTCATCCTCGGCGGCGCGGTGCTGCTGTCGGTGCCGTTCATCCTGGGCGTCATCGGCATCGCCCGGCGGCTGGGCGCCACGCTGGCGGAAGCCGCGCTGCCGGCGCGCAAGGACGGCAAGCTGGACCTGGCCGCGGCGCCCCGGCGGGTGCTGCTCGTCACGCTGCAGGTGGGAATCGTCCTGCTGGTGGGCATCCCCGTCGTCATGGTGACGCAGCCCTTCCTCAAGGGCGCCACCGGTCCCCTCATCGTGCTGACGCTGGTGGGCGCGCTGGGTGTGGCGTTCTGGCGCGGCGCCACCAACCTGCACGGACACGTGCGCGCCGGAGCACAGGTCATCGTCGCGGCGCTGGCGGCGCAGTCCCACTCGAAGGAGCCGGGCGGGGACGAGCACGCGCTGGACCACGTCCAGGGCCTGTTGCCGGGCCTGGGCGCGCCGGCGTCCGTGCGGCTGGAGGAGAAGAGCCCGGTGGCGGGCAAGACGTTGGCCCAGGTGAACCTGCGCGGCCTCACCGGCGCGACGGTGCTCGCGATTCAGCGCGGTGAGGAGAGCCTCTCCGTGCCCACCGCGCAGGAGGTGCTGCGGGCTGGAGACGTGCTCGCGCTGACGGGCACGTGCGAGGCGGTGGACGCGGCCAAGGCGCTCTTGATGGGTGTGGAGCCCGCCGCGCCGCCGCCCGAGCCGCCGGCTCCGGAGACGCGGGCCCACGGGTAGCACCGCCCCGGTGGGGGCGGCGGCCATGTCCCGCCGTCCCTACCGCTTCAGCGCGTACTTGCCGATGACGTAGAGGGCGCGCACGCCGTCCTTCCAGCCAATCTTCTTGCCCTCTTCGTACGTGCGCCCGTGGTAGCTGATGGGCACCTCGAAGATGCGCCAGTTGCCTCGGGCCACCTTGGCGGTGATTTCGGGCTCGAAGCCGAAGCGGTTCTCCTCCACCTCCACGGAGCGCAGCACCTCGGCGCGGAAGGCCTTGTAACAGGTCTCCATGTCCGTGAGGTTCAGCCCGCTCGTCATGTTGGAGAGCGTGGTCAGCATGTTGTTGAGCACGGTGTGCCAGAAGTACAGCACCCGCCGGGGCGTCCCCGTGAAGCGACTGCCGAAGACGACGTCCGCATCCCCGTCCAGGATGGGCTGAATCACCTTCGGGATGTCCTTGGGGTCGTATTCCAGGTCCGCGTCCTGAACGAGGATGATGTCCCCCGTCGACTCCGCGAAGCCGCGCCGCAGCGCGGCGCCCTTGCCCTGGTTCTGCTCCTGGAACAGCACCCGGACTTCGTTGCGGTTCTTGGGGGTTCCCCCCAACACGCCCACGCCCTGCTCCGCGAGCTGCTGGAGCAGTTCCCGACTTCCGTCCCGGGAGCAATCGTCCACCAGGACAAGCTCCTTCGGAAAGTCGACGGCGATGCAGCGGCGCAGCAGCTCCGCGAGTGTGGGAATCTCATTGTAAACGGGGATGACGAGAGAGACGAGCATGGCGTTGAGCCCTCTACCTCATTTCGGGGGGGAGGGCGACTGTCCAGCACCCGGCGCGTGGAGCCGGGGTGAATGCCCTTTCCCCTCGCGCCAGTGTGAGATGGGGGGGTAGCAAGAGGTGCCTGTTTTGCGTGGAATGCTTTCTTGGGGGGAGGGCCATGGGGGGCCCCCCTGTCATGCGGACAGTGGAAGGGAACGCCATGAACGACCAGCTCGGACATGCGGTGCGCGGCGCGGTTTCCCTGGTGCGGTCTTCCCTGGCGGAAGAGGGACCCTGGGCGGGTCTGCGGGACGTGCTTTACGGTGCCTGGAACATGCCTCACGGCCACTGCTATCTGTGGAAGCAGGAGCTGGTGGTGATGCATGTCTTGTCGGACGCGCTCATCGGCGCCGCCTACTTCTTCATCTCCCTGACGCTGTATGCGATGGTGCGACGCAGCCGGCTGCCTTTTGGCGGGATGATTCTGTCGTTTGGCGTCTTCATCGCCGCGTGTGGGCTGACGCACCTGATGGAGGTGTGGAACGTCTGGTATTCGGCCTACTACCTGGCGGGTGGCATCAAGGTGGTGACGGCCGTGGCGTCGGTGGCCACGGGCATGTACCTGGTGCCGTTGCGCGGGCGGGTGGTGGAGTTCACGGAGGCGGCGCGGCTGTCCGAGGAGCGCCGGGTGCGTCTGGAGAAGAGCTCCGTGGAGCTGGAGGAGCTGTACGCGAGGCTGAAGGCATCCGAGGCGCAGCGCACCGGCTTCTTCGCCAATGTCAGCCATGAGCTGCGCACGCCGCTGACGCTCATCCTGGGGCCGGTGGAGCGGCTGCTGAACCAGGGGGAGCTGTCCGAGTCCGCCCACAAGGACTTGGAGGTGGTGCGCCGCAACGCGCGGGTGCTGCTGCGGCATGTGAACGCGCTCCTGGACGTGGCCAAGCTGGACGCGGGGAAGATGCGCCTCCAGTACGAGGAGGTGGACCTGGCGAGGCTGGTGCGGCTGGGCGCGGAGAACTTCGAGGGGCTGGCGGCGGAGCGGCGGCTGGACTTCGCGCTGGAGCTGCCGGCGATGCTGCCGGCGCAGGTGGACTCGGAGAAGGTGGACCGGGTGGTGCTCAACCTCTTGTCCAACGCCGCCAAGTTCACGCCCCCGGGAGGCAGCATCCGCGTCGCGTTGAGCGCGGAGGCGGGGCGAGGCCGGCTGGTGGTGGAGGACACCGGGCCGGGCGTGCGGCTGGAGCTGCGTGAGGCCATCTTCGAGCGCTTCCGCCAGGGGGACGAGGCCACCGTGCGGGACCTGGGGGGCACGGGGCTGGGCCTGGCCATTGCCCGGGACTTCGTGGTGCTGCACGAGGGGCGCGTCTGGGTGGAGGACCGGCCGGGGGGCGGCGCCCGCTTCGTGGTGGAGCTGCCGCTGATGGCGCCCTCGGGCGCGAAGCTGTCGGCGCGTCCGGAGGTGGAGGCGCGGGTGGAGCATCACGCGGCGGCGCGCGCGGAGCTGGACCTGCTGCGACCTGAGGCGCGGGAGGTGGTGGCGTCGACGCGCGCGGAGGACTCGAGCCGCCCGCGCGTGCTGGTGGTGGAGGACACGCGGGAGATGCGCCGCTTCGTGGTGGAGACCCTGTCAAAGGACTTCCAGGTGGCCACCGCGGTGGACGGCGTGGACGGGCTGGTCCAGGCGGAGCGGATGCAGCCGGACGTCATCGTCAGTGACCTGATGATGCCTCGCATGGGGGGAGACCAGCTGGTGCGCGCGGTGCGCTCGCGTCCCGGAATCGAGTCCACGCCCATCCTCCTGCTGACCGCGCGCGCGGATGATGCGCTGCGGGTGGACCTGCTGCGCTCGGGGGCGCAGGACTACGTGGTGAAGCCCTTCGTCTCCGAGGAGCTGGTGGCGCGGGTGACGAACCTGGCGGTGGTGAAGCGCACGCGCGAGGTGCTGCAGGGCCTGTTGGCCGCGCGCTCGGTGGACCTGGAGGCGATGGCGCGCGAGCTGGGCATGCGCAAGCGGCAGCTGGAGGTGGCGCTGGAGACCACCGAGCGCGCCAGCACGTCGCGCAGCACGCTGCTCCAACTGGTGTCGCACGAGCTGCGCACGCCGCTGTCGGTGCTCCAGCTCACCCAACATGCGCTCCAGCGGGAGCTGGGAGGGATGCCGCCCCGCGCGCTGGACATGTTCGACCGGATGCACCGCTCCACCGTGCGCTTGCGGGACATGGTGGAGATGGTGCTCCAGTACAACCAGTTGGAAGAAGGCCGGCTGGTGGTGCGGCGTCAGGCCGTGGACCTGGGCGAGGTGGTGGAGGAGGTGGTGGAGGAGGCGCGCGCGGAGGCCCGCCGCAAGGGCCTGGCGCTGGAGCTGGAGCGGCCGCCCGGCAAGGCGGTGGCGCGCACGGACCCGCGCATCGTCCAGATGGTGCTGCTCAACCTGGTGACGAACGCGGTGAAGTACACCGAGCAGGGCGGCGTGTCGGTCGCGGTGGAGGAGCGCCCCCAGGGCTGGCGCCTGCGGGTGCGAGACACCGGCCCGGGCATCCCCCGCGCCGCGCAGTCGCGCGTGTTCGAGCCCTTCGAGCACCTGGAGCCCCTGGAGAACAAGTCCAAGCCGGGCGTGGGCCTGGGGCTGACGCTGGTGCGGGAGATGGTGTCGGTGCTGGGCGGCGTCGTCTCGGTGGCCTCCGAGCCCGGCGTCGGCAGCGAGTTCACCGTCGAGCTGCCGTCCTGAGCGCCTCCATCAGCGCGTCCAGGTCCGCGTCGGTGGTGAGGGGGTTGATGAGGGTGACGCGCAGGTAGACGCCCGTGGGCAGCTTCGTCTGCACCAGGTAGAAGTCCCCGCGTGTCACCAGTCGCTCGCGCAGCCGGGCCTGGAGGGCATCCCACTCCTCGGGCGGGACGTGCGCGGGCGTGTGGCGGAAGCAGACGATGTTGCAGTCGGGGGCCACCGGCACGTCGAAGTCGGGGGCGGCGGAGAGGCGCTCGGCGAAGCGACGGGCCAGGGTGTACGACTCCGTCACCGCGTCCGCGAACAGGCGCGTGCCCAGCACGCGGAGGCAGGTGTAGAGCTTGAGGGCCATCATCTCCTTGGTGCACTCCATCGTCCGCAGGCCCACGTCGCTCCAGGGCCGCTCGGTGTTGCCGAAGAGGTAGCTGGCCTCCTGGGCGAAGGACTCGAAGGAGCGCGCGCCGTCGCGGAAGAGGACGGCCGTCACCAGCGCGGGCATCAACAGGCCCTTGTGCGCGTCCCAGACGACGGAGTCCGCGCGGTCGATGCCACGTGTCTGGTGGCGGTACTCGGAGCTGAGCACGGCGGCGGCGCCATGCGCGGCGTCCACGTGGAACCACAGGCCGTGGCGCTCGCAGAAGTCGGCCACGGGCTCCAGCGGGTCGAACGCGCCGGTGGCGGTGGAGCCGGCGCTGGCGACGACGGCGATGACCTTGCGCCCCGCGCGCGTGGCCGACTCCAGCGCGGGCCCCAGGGCCTCCGGGCGCAGGCGGAAGCGGCCGTCGACGGGGACGGGCACCACGCCGCCCGAGCCCCAGCCCATGACCCGCGTGGCGCGCGACACGCAGTAGTGCGCGGTCGTCGGCACCAGCACGGCGAGCGGCGGCCCCGCGTGCGCGCCGTCGTTCCAGGCGTCGTAGCCGGCCCGGGCCTGCCGCGCGGCGAGCAGCGCGGTGAGGTTGCCGAGCGAGCCGCCCGAGGTCAGCACGCCGTCCGTGGACTCCGGCATCCCCAGGCGCGCCGCCATCCACCGCAGCACGTTGCGCTCCATGGCGGTGGAGACCGGACCCATCTCGTACACCGCCATGCCGTTGTTGAGCAGGGAGGAGACGGCGTCGCACAGCGCGGCCAGCGGCACGGGGGCTGTCACCTGGTGGCCCACGTAGCGCGGGTGGTGCAGGTGGTTGGAACCGGAGAGCACGCTCGCCATCAGCTCCGCGAAGTCTCCCGTGGGCTCCTCCGGGAAGGAGGCGGCGAAGCGGTCCACGTTCACCGCGGGCGCCGCCCAGGGCAACACGGGCAGGCCCTCGCCGCGCTCGGCCTGTCGCAGATAGTCCGCCAGCGTGTCCACCAACTGGCGACCCTCGCGACGGAAGGCCTCGGTGTCATAGGCGGCGGCGATGCGCTCACGAAAGTCGGTCATGGCGGACCGGGAACCTAGCCGCGATGGATGGCGACGTCCTCGGGTACGAGCGCGGAGCCCCAAGTCCCACTCACCGATGAACGACCCGAGAGGCTGGGATGAGGGCAGGCTCCTCCGGGCCTCGCGCGCGTCTTGCGCGGACAGGAGGTGCGGGCCGGCGAGACGACGGCTCCCCGAGCTCTCACCCGTCCCCGGTCGGGGCAGGCAGGCGGGAGGGCACCTCGGAGGCTCGCGCAGGTCTCGAGCGGACGGGCGTCGCGAGCAGGTGGGACGAAGGGCCCCCGGGCCTCGTGCGCGTCCCCGGTCGAGGCAGGCAAGCATGCTGGCTCGCGCGCTTGAAACGCATTATCTCCAGGACGTGCGCACGGTCGCTGCGCCCACGCGAGGAGACGCACCATGGCGGACGCGAAGCCGGTCTCGATTACCTACTGTAATTCCTGAGGCTACAAGCCTCGGGCCGCCCGTGCGGCGGCCGTGCTGAAGGACGAACTGGATGTGGAGACGGAGCTGAAGCCAGGCCCGTCGGGCAGCTACGAGGTCAGGGTGGGTGACAAGGTCGTCATCCGGAAGGACTCGCTGGCCTTCCCCACGGACCAGGAGGTGGTCGACGCGGTGGCGCGCGCCCTGGACGGATGACCCTCGCGCGCGAGGCGACCCGGAGGAGCACTCCAGGTCGCCTTCGTCGACTCAGCGCTTGATGAACTTCATCGCAGGCCTGTCGTTCTTGCCCTTGCCCGCGGCCTTCAGCGCCACGGGGTCCAGGCCGGACAGGTGCAACGCCGTCGCGTACAGGTGGCCCGCGTCGGAGATGAAGCTGTTGGCGCTCTTGGTCCGCCCCGTCATCAGCAGGCCCGTGTCCGGGTTGAAGGCTGGGTCCAAGGTGCCATCCGGCATCATGGGAATGCCGTCCAGCGAGACGCTGCCCACGCGGCCGTACTGCGTGTTGCCGCGCACGGTGCCGCCGAGGAAGGCCGCGCTGTTCACCCGCCAGTGCTGGCAGCAGTCCTGGAGCATGATCTCCTCGTACTTCTGCGCATCCGTCACGTCCGCCTTGGTGAGGATGCCCTCCACGTCGCCCTGAATCGTGCGGCCCATCTCCGAGGCGAGGACGATGGTGGTGAAGTCGTAGTAGCTCTTGCCCGTCGTCCCGTACTGCGTCGACTTGAGCTTGGCTACCAGCGTCTTGAGCGGGTTCCAGAGGTGCTTGCGCATGGTGTCGCGCTGCTCCGTCTGGCCCTTGTTGTTCATGATGGAGCGCCGGTCCCGGTGCGTGTCGAACTGGCGCAGGCCCCGGTTCTCGATGAAGAAGCCGATGGACAGCCCCTTCGTCATCAGCTCGTACGTCATCAACGCCTGCACGTTGGTGTTGGGCGTCTCCTTGGTGCGAGCGGGGTTGCCGTTGATGGACGAGGAGTCGGTGGCCTCGTCCGCGGCGGTGATGCCGAACTCTGCGCGCAGCGTGGTGTCGGTGAACAGCGTGCGCGGGTCCAGGTTGATGCTGCCGCCCGCCGTCAGCGCGCGGTGAATCTGGAGCGCGGAGGAGAAGGCGCGCACCGACTCGCTGTTCTTCTCCGCCAGGAAGCTGGCCTGCAGGTTGTCGGTGAACTGGCGGATGCGCGCGTCGCGCTGGCCCTGCGCCACGTTGCCCAGTGAGGACAGCCTGTCTCGCATCGCGCCCGGCGTCTTGCCGTAGAGCGTGTGGGCATGCACCGGGCCCAGCTTCTCGTAGTAGCCGGTGCCCTCCGGGTAGGACGGAATGGACAGCTCACCGTCCGACAGCCAGCGGTGCCAGGAGACGTGGGGCAACAGGTAGCCGGTGCCGTAGGCCTCGCAGAACGCCTGCATCACCGTGCGTTCGTCCGCGTTGCGCTTGCCGGACAGCGAGGCGCTGTACTTGCCGTAGTGGTACTCCCACCGGCCGCCGGAGTGGAAGGTGTTGCCGTTGTGGCTGGACACCACCGCCAGGTCCGGGAACAGGTCCAGGCCGTCCTGCGCCAGGTAGCCGTACTGGATGTTGCCCTGCATCCTGGGCGGGTCCGACGGCGTGGTGCCGTAGTTCTTCGGGCGGTAGCGGTGCTGCGTCCAGGAGGGCGTGGGGCGCAGCTCTCCGGCCGGGACGACGCGGATGGCGTCATTGGGCGTGTGGACGGGGTTGAACATCGAGTACCCGTCCCAGCCTCCCTCCTGGAACCAGTAGATGAGGAAGTGCGGGTCGTCGGCCTCGGCGGCGGCGGCCTCGGCGAAGCCCAGCTCCTTCTTCGTCCCCGGCACTCCGAAGGAGCGGAAGAAGCGGAGCCAGTCCAGGGTGCTGATGGCGGCGCCCGCTGCGGCGCCCGCGAGGAATCGGCGGCGGTTCATGGCGGCGGTCCTTTGGGCGCGGTTACTGGCGCAGGTATTCGGGCGAGGTGGCGATGGTCTTCAGCACGGCCTTCAAGTTGCCGTGCTGTGCCTGGCTGACGTCCCACAGGCGCTTGTAGATGACGCGCTCGTCCTCCTGGTGCCGCATCTCCCGGCCGAAGAAGAGCGCGTACTGGGCGTTGAGCGTGCGGCGCACGAAGGCTTCCTTCTTCACCGCCTGGGTGGCGAAGGCCTCCATGCCCGGGCCCTTGAAGGCGTAGGTGGCCGCCAGGTTCCGGTCCGTGTCGTCCAGCGACACGCCCTGCTCGTCCGCCGTGCGGTAGTTGCCCTCGTCGTCCCACTTCAGGCGCTGGTGCGCCAGCGGGGTGAGCGTCTGGTGGCACGAGAAGCAGATGCTGCTGGGGTCCACCGTGGAGGAGGCCGTGGCCGCGCCGCGCATGTCGAAGACCTCGGCGGGCACCTCGTACAGCGTGCCCATGAAGTCCGTCATCACTCGCGCCGCGTAGTTGTAGTGCGGCAGGCCCGGCTTGTTCTTGATGAAGCCCTTCATCGTGAGCACGCCCGTCTTGCCGTGCTGCGTGGGCCGCGTCACCTGCTGGAAGGCCGCGTCCACCGAGTAGTCACCGACGAGCAACTCTTGCAGTGGCCGCTCCTGCTCGACGAGGAAGGTCCACAGCCGCGCGGGCTCGTCCGTGTCGGGGGTGCCCTCGCTCTCCGTGCGCACGCGCATGCGGCGGAAGTAGTTGGAGCGGAAGTCCGCCGAGGCCAGGTAGCCGTCCACCATGGCCTCCCACGTCTTCGTGCCGCTCTCCAGCGCGGTGAAGTCCGCGGCGGAAGGCGGGCGGCCCAGCAGGTCCTGCGCCAGCTTCACCAACAGCAGCTTGTCGCGCTCCTTGCCGGAGAACGCCTCGTAAGAGGGTGGCAGGGTGAAGAGGAAGTCGGGGGCGCGCATCAGGCCCTCGCACAGGCCGCTCCAGGCCTTGGTGGCGTTCGCCTCGATGTCCAGGAGGCCCGTCACCAGCGCATAGCCGTTGGCGCGCTCCTGCGACGTCGCGGCGCGGTACAGCATCCGCCGGTAGATGGTGTCCACCTTGGCCTTCGCCGCGTCCGCGCGCTGCGTGCCGGTGGCTGCCTCCGTGGGGCCGTACACCACGAGCGCGTCCACGTGCAGGTTGCGGTCGCAGACGCCCGTCTCGCCATAGTCGTTGGTGAAGGCCACCGTGAGGATGTGGTCCCCGCTGGTGACGGCCTGCGTGTGCACGAAGTCCGCGTAGGCCGTGTTGTTCGCGACGGCCCACTCCTTCACCAGCACGCCGTCCACCTTGAGCTGCAGGTTCGGCAGGTCCGGGCCGCACAGGTCACCCTTCGCCTTCACCGTGAAGCGGTAGGTGGCGGAGGCGGGGAAGGCGTACGGCTGGAGCGTGGTGAGGGTGCCGGTGGTGTAGAGGTTCCACCCGGTGCTGCCGGACTTGCCGCCGGTGCTCGCCAGAATCTGCGTGCCGGCGGGGATGGTGGTGCCATCTTTCGCGGCGGCCTCCATCTCGTACGTCTTCGTGGAGGGAGCGGGGATGTCCGTCAGCGGCAGGGCCAGGTCCAGGCCGGAGAAGGGCCCCGTCTTCGCGGTGGCGGCCGTGAGGCACACGTCGCGCGACAAATCATCCAGGCCCAGGAAGAAGTCGGCCGAGGCCACGCGCGCCTCGACGAAGTGGTCCTTGTAGTCCACGCCGCCGAACACGCCCACGTTCTGCGCGAAGCGGTCCTGGCCGCCGCGCACCCAGTCGTCGTTGAAGACGGCCTTCACCTTGCCCTTGAGCTGCTCGTAGCTCAGGAAGGGATTGTCATACGTGGCGACGGACGGGCCGCTGTAGGCCTCCAGCAGCGCGGGAGGGAACTCCTCGTCCGGCGGCGACGACGGCTGGCGCGTCTCCACCGCCGCCAACTGGCAGGTGAGGCTGGCCACGGCGGCGATCTCCTGCGCGTTCCAGGCCGGCTGGGCCCTGGGCATGCGCGCGCTCTCGTCCGTGGTGACCAGGCGCGACAACATGGAGCCCGACGACGGGGTGAGATAGCCGGCGGCGCGGATGGCGTAGAAGTTCTCCACGCCGTTGAGGCCCACCCGGAAGAGCCGTCCGCTGGTGGGCGCGTGGCAGGAGATACAGCCCGACACCTCCCGCACCAGTGCGGGCTGCACCACCCGCTCGAAGTCGCTGGCGATGCCCGCGAGCGTCACCCCGGCGGGG
This sequence comes from Myxococcus sp. CA040A, assembly GCF_013336725.1. Lineage (NCBI taxonomy): Bacteria > Pseudomonadati > Myxococcota > Myxococcia > Myxococcales > Myxococcaceae > Myxococcus > Myxococcus sp. CA040A. The sequence goes on from NZ_JABUMR010000003.1 coordinate 495,935, forward strand.
ACGCTCTCCAAATCACACGGCAGCGAGCCGTCCTGCTGGACCGGGGGAGGCGGTGGGTTCGGATTGTCGTAATCCGGCACACCTTGCATGTCGAGCGACGCCTCGCCGAGGCAACCAGCGGCGAACGACGCGAGCACTGCCACTGCGAGGCTCCACGGGCGCGGGGGGGTAGCGCTCATGTTGCCCTCCAGGGGTGAGGGGTGACCCCATGCTGGCACGACCGTGGTGCGATTGACCAGTCGTCAACATGGTGAATTCAGAGAAAACAGGAAGTTATCGACTTCGTTGGGGAAGCAGTTGCCTGCGCTGGCAAGGAAACGGGCGAGTGCGGAGTGCTCCCGGGTAGGCGGAGGAAGGTGCAGGTTGGTGGAAGGAGGTGGACGGATGGCCTGGCCCGACATGGCGTCGCCCTACGAGCGGCGCTCCATCATCCGAGGCATGCGAGTGCGCGACGAGGCGGGGACGTTCCTGGGGTACGTGGCCCTGCTGAGTGGCGCGCACATCTACGTGAGGCGCTGGCCGTTCAGCCGGCGGTGGGGCCAGCTGCCGATGTCCCGGGTTCGGCATGTGACGCCGGGCACGGTGGTGCTGGAGGGGCGGGGGCCCGCGGACGCGGTGACTCCGGAGCTGTACGAGGAGATCACCACGCAGACGCTGCCCCTGGTGGAGCCCGGCGCGGCGCGGACCTGAGCCTCGCGCGGGGCCTGCGGTTGGGTGCGGCGCGGCGCTCCAAATTGTGATTCAAGGAGGCGCCATGCTGCCCATCGACGAGCTTGCCCAGAAGGTCTCCGCCGCGTTCGCGGACCGGACGAAATTGAAGGACCCGGACTTCGTGTCCGCCGTGCGCGAGACGGTGGCGCGGCTGGACGCAGGCGAGCTGCGCGTGGCGGAGAAGGGGGCGGAGGGCTGGAAGGTCCACGCCTGGGTGAAGGAGGCCATCCTCCTGTTCTTCGCGGTGTCGGAGATGAAGGTGATGGAGGTGGGGCCCTTCGAGTTCCACGACAAGGTCCCTCTGAAGAAGGGGTTGGACAAGGCGGGGGTGCGCGTGGTGCCTCCGGGCACGGTGCGCTACGGCGCCTTCGTGGAGCGCGGCGCGGTGGTGATGCCCGGCTACGTCAACATCGGCGCGCGCGTGGGCGCGGGCACCATGGTGGACACCTGGGCCACGGTGGGCAGCTGCGCGCAGGTGGGCAGCGACGTGCACCTGTCCGGTGGCGTGGGCCTGGGGGGCGTGTTGGAGCCGCCCACCGCGTCGCCCGTCATCATCGAGGACCGGGCCTTCCTGGGCAGCCGCTGCATCGTCGTGGAGGGCGTGGTGGTGGAGGAGGAGGCGGTGCTGGGCGCCAATGTCGTGCTCACCGCGTCCACGCAAATCATCGACGTCACTGGACCCGAGGAGCGCGTCTACAAGGGCCGCGTCCCCGCGCGCAGCGTGGTGATTCCGGGGATGAGGGAGAAGCAGTTCCCCGCCGGAAAATTCATGGTTCCCTGTGCGCTCATCATCGGCCAGCGGACACAGTCGACGGACAAGAAGACGAGCCTCAACTCGGCCCTGCGCGACTTCGCCGTGCCGGTCTGACCCCAGAAATCCAGAGCGGTTGATACTTCCGTAGAGGGAGTGTGACGGGACGGAATGTGACGATGGAGCACCTCGACGACATCCTGGCTGAGTGGGCCCTCGGCACCCTGGACTCCCCCGCCTGGGAGGCCGCGGAGCGGCACCTGTCGACGTGTTCTCGTTGCCGGGTCGAGGCCGACCGCCTGTCCATGGCTCGCCAGGGACTGTCGATGGCGGTGCCTCCCGTCGAGCCGCCCGCCGCCGTGCTCCAGGCCCTGATGGAGCGCATGGAGGGGCCGCGTCGCTTCGAGCGCTTCGCGGACCGGGTGGCCGCGTTCTTCGACCTGTCGAGGGAGCGGGCGCTGGAGCTGCTGGAGTCCCTGGCGGACCCGTCGCGGTGGATGCCGGGGCCGGTGGAGGGCTCGGCGCTGATGCCGGTGGAGGCGGGGCCCGCGCGCGAGGGGATGATGGGCGCGATGCTGCGGCTGAACCCGGGGATTCACTACCCGCTGCACACCCACCATGGCCGCGAGCTGAACCTGGTGCTCGAGGGCGGGCTGCGCGAGGACACCGGGCACGAGGTGTGGCCGGGCGAGGAGCAGGAGAAGACGGACGGCAGTGCCCACGGCTTCAGCGCGCTGCGGGGGCCCGCGTGTCTGTGCGCGACGCTGCTGGAGGGTGCGATCAGCTTCGAGGAAGAACTCGCCACGCCGGGCTGAGTTGTCATAGCCTTCGAGACATCTGGCGCCCCTACTTCGTCCATGAGCTCCTGATGGCTTGCCATCAGGGGCGGGGCGCCGACTTTTTCTTCAAAGGTCGGGAGGGGATATGCCTCGGGTGTTGCGTGAGGTGGTGGGAGCGCTGACGCACGAGGGTGCCGCGGCCTTCGACCTGTCCCAGACGGACCCGCTGACGCATCTGACCTTCACCAAGGGCGCGGCGCTGCTCGAGGAGAGTTTCTACCGCACCCAGGTGGAGGAGATTCGGAGCTACGCGGCGGCGCTGCTCGGAGCGGAGCGCCACGAGCGCGGCTTCGGCTGGAAGTTCGCCGCGTACATGCGCGACCCGGTGAAGGGGAAGGGCAATCGCATCCAGGGGAGCGTCGCGCCGGCCATCCTCGCGGCGGCGGACCCGGAGGGCCCTTTCACGGAGGAGTACACGTTCCGCTGTCTGCGACACCGCGCGGACGACGTGGCGTTGTTCCTCACGCACTTCGACAACCTGGGGCTGGGCGAGGTACCCGAGGCGGCGCGCAAGGGCATGGCGCGGGCGCTGGTGGGCATGGACCTGTATCAACTGCTCAAGTACGCGGGGCGACAGTTCGCGCTGTCGCGGCGCCGGAAGAACGGTCAGCGCGCGAGCCTGCGGCTGGTGGATGCGATGGGCGTGGCGAAGGCGCACCTGGATGAGCGCACGCTGAAGCTCTACCACTACCTGCACGCGCCCACGCGCGAGCGCACGGCCCTGGCGCAGGGGCTGGAGTTGCTGGAGGCGCGCCGCGCGTTCTTCGGCGGCGAGGCGAGCCTGGAGAACTTCGTGAAGGGGCGGCTGACCACGGAGCAGGCGCTGTCGTTCATGGGGTCGACGCAGGAGACGTGGCGCCGGGTGCTCGACGTACCGGGGCTGCTGCCGGACATGGCCTTCAAGGGCTACCTCCGAGCGATGTATCAGGCAGGAATCCCTCTGGACGTGCTGTTGGCGGAGGCGCGCAAGCGCCGCTTCGCGGGGCTGTGGCCGCACCAGGTGTACATGGGGTGGTGGGCGGCGATGGCGGGCAAGACGCGGGAGGACTCCCAGGGGGAGGACTGCTTCCACGCGGACCCGGTGCCGGCCATCGCGCCTGTCTTCGAGGTCATCTTGGAGAAGGTGTGCGAGGGCTTGTTGCCGGCGGGCAAGAGCCTTGGCATCGCGGATATCTCCGGCTCCATGTTCGGCGCGAAGGTGGGCGGGGTGAAGGGTTCCGCGCACGTGGGCGACGTGGCGGTGGTGCTGGCCGCGGTGATGGCGCGCGAGCTGGGGTACGCGGCGACGTTCTCCGATGACATCTTCGTGGAGGACCGCGCGCGGGGGCAGGGGGTTCTCGACCTGGCCACCAAGCTGCGCAGCGGGCCGGGGTGGGGCAGCACGCAGGTGGTGAACTCGGTGGTGAACCTCATCTCCCTCCTGCTGAAGAATCCCTCGAGGCCGAGGCCCCGCACGCTCTACTTCTTCTCCGACATGCAGTTCCATCCGCCGGAGGTCCAGAGCGTGGAGCCGGGCCTGGTGGAGTCGCTGCGAAAGAGGGGCCTCGAGTTCGACGCGAGCGTGCCGCCGCTCCAGGCCGTGCTCCAGGCGTGGCACCACGTGCTGGGTCCGGTGGACGTGGTGCTGTGGAACCTGGCGGCCTACGACAACGCGCCGCTGCCCTCGCAGGTGCCCAACGTGTTGATGCTCGCGGGCTTCGACGCCAACTCGTTCCGCCACGTGTCCACGTGGCAGGCGTCGGGCAGCCCGGCGCTTCCGGCGAAGGCCCAGGCGGTGACGCCCGCCGACGCGGGGGGCGCGAAGAAGCCCGGCGTGGAGCTCGACTTCATCCGGACGTTCTGACCCAGGAGTGCCCTGGAGCCGCGGCGGACGCGGGAGGAAAGCTCCCGCGCCTGCTGTGCGGAACTCCTACTTCTTCGCCTTGCGGAAGACGGGCAGCCCCTTGCTGATTCGGTCGAAGAGCGCCCCTTTGTCGAGCCGAGGCTTCTCTTCCTCGTCGTCGTCGTCGTCCGCTTCGTCGTCGTCGGAGTCCTCGTCGTCCGAAGCCTCTTCGTCGTCGTCCAAGTCCTCGTCGTCCGAAGTCTCTTCGTCGTCGTCCGAGTCCTCGTCGTCGTCCGCTTCGTCGTCGTCGGAGTCTCCGTCGTCGTCCGCTTCGTCGTCGTCGGAGTCCTCGTCGTCGACATCCTCGGAGTCCCCGTCGTCGATGTCCTCGACCTCGGAGTCCTCCTCGTCCAGTTCCTCCTCGTCCTCCGACTCCTCTTCCTCGGGCTTGTCCGTCTCGCCCTCGAACACCTGGTCGACGAAGATGGCGCGGAGGTCGTCGGCCACGCCATCACCGTAGCCCTGGGCGTAGGTGTCGATGTCGAAGTGGTGCTCGGCCTCGACGGTGGCATCGACGGCGTGTTCATCCTCGATGACGACCTTGGCCCGGATGGTGTCCGCGCTCAGGATGTGGTCGTTGTAGTAGCCGAGCACCACGTCCCGCGCCTCGATGTCACCCCCGACGCTGAACTCTCCGTCGGTGTAGAGCGCGTGGCACTTCAGGTCGCCCAGGATGTTCACGAGCGAGTCATTCCCGGCGTCCCGCACCACGCCGTGCACGATGACATCTCCCGTCACCGCGAACGGCTTCTGGATTTCCAGGTCGCCGTCCACCTCCAGGTCGCCGTGGTGGAAGAAGACGCGCTTCAGCGTCAGCGGGCCCTTCAGCCGGACCGTCCGCTCCTCCACGCCGAGCACGTCACTCACGGCCTCCAGCTTGTCCAACGCATCGCTCGGGTCACCGAAGCTGTGCAGCCCCGTGGCCAGCTCCTGCGCCGAACTCACCGCGTGCTTGAAGGAGAGTTTCTTGCCCGCCAGGGCCTTCGTCAGCGCGGCCTCGTCGATGGGGAAGGGCGCGAACGGGTCCGTGGGGTCGTGCTGGATGGGAATGCTCGCCTTGCCTCCGGCGGCCTCCAGCGCGCTGATGGCCGCGACGAAGCCCGGCGTGCGCTTGTTGTGGGCCACCCACACCTCCTCCTTGGTGCGCAGCCCCACGCCCAGCGGCGTGCGCCCCAACCCGTCGATGGCATTCACGTCGGCGCCGCGCTCGAGCAGCAGCTTCACGAGCTCCGGCTTGCCCACGCCCATCGCGCGGTGAAGCGGCGTCTGTCCCGAATCGTCCCGCACGTTGACGGTCGCGCCCGCGTCCAGGACCTCTCGATAGAGCGCCTCGGTCGACAGTCTGAACGCGCCGCCGCTCCTGTCCGTCACCTCCGAGGGCACCTTGCCGCCCGCGGCGCGCAGCACCCGGATGATCTCCAGCGCCCGGTCCTCGCTGGCCTTGTCCGGCTCGTAGCTGACGGCGTGTATCAACGGCGTCTGCTGATGGGCGTCGCGCGCGTTCACGTCCGCGCCCGCCTCGATGAGCGCGCGCACCACGTCGACGCTGGGGAGCGGCTCGCCCTTCGTGTAGGGCGACTGCACGGCGAGATGCAGGGCCGTCTGGCCGTACTTGTTGCCGGCATTCACGTCAGCGCCTTCGGCCACGGCCTTCTTCACGGCCTCTGGGGTCAGCTCGTCCTTCCAGCGGGACTTGGCCTCGCAGAGCGAGAGCAGCGCCTGGGTCGCGTCACTGTTCGACTTGGCCGACATTTCATCCTCGGAGGTGGAAAGCGGCGCGAGTGTCAGTGAACGCCCGAGCACTGTCACTCGTAATCCCGGAAGGGGTTCGTCGGGCATCCTCTTCACTCGCGGCATGCCTGGGGCCGTCTGTCAGCGGGTTTTCCAGTAATCGATAATTTCAGGACCTGACTCGCCTGCCTGGCGGCCCTGATTGTCGTCGGGGTGGAGGGAGATCAGCGGGCGAGGTGGGGGTGGCGCTATGGTGGGAGGCGCATGTCCTCTCAAGACCTCGCTACGAGGCTCGCCCGCACGACGCTCGAGCTGTGCCGCATCTCCAGCCCCATCACCCACGAAGGCCCCATCGCCGACTTCGTCGAGCGCTGGGCGCTCCAGCACTTCCCCGCGAGGGAAGTCTTCCGGGTAGGGCACACGTTGCTGCTCGGTCGCCTGGACGACCCACGACCCACGGTGGCGCTCATCGGCCACCTGGACACCGTGCCCGCGCACCCCAGTGACGTGGGGCGGGAGCCTCGCATCGAGGGTGAGCGCATCTTCGGCCTGGGCGCTTCGGACATGAAGGGCGGGCTCGCGGTGATGATGGCGCTGGCGGAGGACCTGCGCCGCGACACGTTGCCCGTGAATCTCGCGTTCCTCTTCTATGAGCGCGAGGAGGGCGCCTACGCGGAGAGTGGTCTCATCCCCCTCTTCGCGAAGCGTCCGGACCTGGCGGGCGTGAAGTTCGGCATCGCCATGGAGCCCACGGACAGCGAGGTGCAGGTGGGCTGCGTCGGCTCCATGCAGGTGACGGTGCGCTTCACCGGACGCAGCGCGCACTCGGCGCGGCCGTGGCAGGGGGAGAACGCCATCCACAAGGCGGGGCCGTTCCTCACGGAGCTGCTGGCCCGTCAGCGCGTGGAGGTGGATGTGGATGGCTTCCGCTTCTACGAGGTCATCAACGCCACGCTCGCCAAGGGCGGCCGCGCGCGGAACGTCATCCCGGAGGCGTTCGAGCTGAACCTCAACTACCGCTTCGCGCCGGGCAAGAGCATCGAGCAGGCGAAGGCGGACGTGCATGCGCTCGTCGCGGGCCGCGCGGAGGTGGACATCACCGACGCCTCGCCCAGCGGGCCCGTCGTCGCTGGCAACCCCCTGTTCCAGAAGCTGCTCGCCATCACCGGGCTGCCCGCCGCGTCCAAGCAGGCGTGGACGGACGTGGCCCGCTTCGGCGAGTGGGGCGTGGACGCCATCAACTACGGCCCCGGTGAGACGGCGCAGGCGCATCAGGCCAACGAGAGCGCGCCCATCGCTCCCCTGGCCGTGGCGTACGAGAAGCTGGCCGCGTTCCTGAAGGGCTGAGGGACGGACTCCGCGAGGGGCGCGGGAGGACTCGAGTCCACCGCGCCCTCTGGAGGGCTCTTCCCGAGGGTCGATGATGTCGTTTTGAACCCTCCCGGTGTCTGAAGGTTCATCACGTCGCATCCATCATGAAGCAGGGGTCTCGGTTCCTTGGCGCAGGGTGTTTTCCGAGCGAGGACGGCTTTACGGGAGACACCGTGACTGTCTAGGTTCCCTGTGAAAAATCCAGCGAGACGAGCCTCGTTATCGCTGGCTCATCAAGGATGCACGGTGAACCTCTTCCTCGCGCGTTTCACTCTTGGCTGTCTGTTGTTGGCTCCCCTTCTCGCGTGTGACTCCAGCGCGGAGGATGACACCCCGGGGGGCGGCGACTCGGCCGTGACGGGTGTCTGGAATCGCTTTGGCAGCGAGTTTGGCTATCACACGGATGTGGCCTACGGCGGCATCGCGGGGCAGTCCTCGGACCGGGTGTACATGTGTGAGCTGCCCGGCTCGCCCTCGGCGGGGCTCTACAAGGGGCGGCTCATCAGCCCTCGGATGATTCGCTGGGACTCCGAGCACAACCTGCCCGACTACGAGGTCGTATTCGAGGACCAGACGATGCGCTTCCGGCCGCAGAACGGCAGCAACACGTTCCTGGGCCAGTATCAGAAGGGGAGCTGGACGGCCGGGGCGTGTGATTTGACGCTGGAGAACGGGCAGCTCGTCGACAACTCGGCCACCGCCTATCTGCGCTTCAACAACAGCGGAGAACTCAAAATCAACAGCGTGACGATTGGCGGCGAAGCCATTCCCATCCACGCGACGGAGACGTGCAGCGTCACCACGCTCATCCCGTCCGGGTCGGGAAACAACGGCACGCTCACCGTGTCCATCAACTACAGCGGCGTAGGGGTGGAAGGGCCCTACCGTCGGACCCAGAACCACACCCTCTATCGCTCGGACTTCAAGCCGGGCTGCAACAAGCTGGAGGCCGAGTTTGCCTGTGGGGCGCTGGCTGTCTGCGTCTACGTGGTGCCGTAGGCCCGCGCGCGGACGTGTCACTCGGGGGCCGTTCGCGCCGCCGCGCTTCCCTTCCTGGGGGCCTGCTAGAGTCAGGCCCTCGTGGTGGGACTGAAAGACATCACCGGGCCGCACCCCGTGTCCTCCGGCGAGGAGGCCCGCACGTTCCGTTCGCGTTGGCTCGGGCCCGCGTTGGTGTTGGCCGGGTACACGGTGCTCGCGCTCATCTACGGTGCGCAGCTCTCCGTCTACAAGGCGTCCATTGGCGCGCCCCCCGTCTTCGGCGAGACGCTGCTCACGGGGGCCATCGTCTGGGGGGGCTGGGCGGCGTTGACGCCGTTCATCCTCGCCGTGGCCCGCCGGGTGCGAGGCACGGGGCGCCCCTGGCCCGTCCAGCTCGCGTTGCACCTGCCCCCCGCGGTCTTCTTCGCCACGGCACACCTGGCGCTCCTGGCGGGGCTGCGTCAACTCCTGCTCCAGCCCGCGGGAGGCGGTGGGGCCGCCGCGTGGACCTACTTCACCTGGCTCCTGTCGAAGACCACGGACTTCGACCTGCTCATCTACCTCTCCGTAGTGGGGCTCGATGCGACCCTGCGCTACGCGCGACAGGTGCGTGAGGAGGCCGTTCGCGCCTCGGGGCTCCAGGCTCAGCTCGCGCAGGCGCAGCTCCACCTCTTGCGCAGCCAGTTGAGGCCCCACTTCCTGTTCAACACCCTGCACGCCATCTCCACCCTCATGCACCGCGACGTGGACGCGGCGGACCGCATGGTGGGCCAGCTCAGTGAGCTGCTGCGCGCCAGCCTGGAGCGCGATGGTCGCCACGAGGTGCCGCTCTCCGAGGAGCTGGACCTGCTCGCGCCCTACCTGGACATCGAGCGCACCCGCTTCTCCGACCGGCTCCAGGTGGATGTGGAGGTGGCGCCCGATGTGCACGACGCCCTGGTTCCGCCCCTGGTGCTCCAGCCCCTGGTGGAGAACGCCATCCGTCATGGCATCGCGCCGCGTCGGGGGCCCGGCCGGGTCTGGGTCCGCGTCCAGCGGGCCGGGGACCGGCTGTCACTGGAGGTTCGAGACGACGGCGTCGGGCCGCCCGCGGAGGGGCTCTCCGGGCTGAGCGAGGGAATCGGACTGGGCTCGACGCGCGCCCGGCTGGAGCGGCTCTACGGTGTCTCTCAGTCGCTGACGTGTGAGGCCAACGCGCCCCGAGGCTTCGTCGTCTCGCTCTCGCTGCCCTTCCGGAGCGCCCGGGCATGACGGTCCGCACGCTCATCGTCGACGACGAGCCCCTGGCCCGGGAGCGCTTGCGCACCCTCCTGGCTTCGGAGCCGGACCTTCATCCGGTGTCCGAGTGTTGCGACGGGCACGAGGCCCTGGAGGTCATGGCCCGCGAGCGGCCCGCGCTCGTCTTCCTGGACGTGGAGATGCCGGAGCGCGACGGGTTCGGTGTGCTGGCCGAAGCGGCGCTGACGCCTCCGCCCGTCATCGTCTTCGTGACGGCCTGGCCTCAGCACGCGCTGCGGGCCTTCGATGCCGCCGCAGTGGACTACCTGCTCAAGCCGTTCACGGTGGAGCGCTTCCGGCGCACGCTGGTCCGGGTGCGCGAGCGACTGGCCGCGCCTCCTGGGGACTTGCGTCAGCAGCTCCAGCGCTTGTTCCAGGAGCTGCGCCCGGAGCCCGTGGCCGTGCCCACCGAGCGGCTGGTGGTGAAGACGGGGAGCCGGACGCTGCTCGTCCCAGTGGAGGACCTGGACTGGGTGGAGTCCGCTGGCAACTACGTCACGTTGCATGTCGGCGCGGAGGCGCACCTCTTGCGCGAGACGATGGCGGAGCTGGAGGCGCGGTTGCCGCCGCGTCGGTTCGCTCGGGTCCACCGCTCGGCGCTCGTGAACGTGGAGCGCATCGTCTCGCTGTCGCCCACGCTGTCGGGCGACCACCGGCTGGTGCTGCGCGACGGACAGGAGCTGACGTTGAGCCGCACGTACCGGGCCCGGCTGGAGCAGGTGCTCGGCCATCCCCTGTGACGTGTGCCTCCCCTCACTCCAAGCTGCTTCGCCTTCAGGCCTTTTCGGGCGAGCTGTTCGACTCCCCGTGAGCCGGGAGCGGCTCTTCCGTGGCGTCGAGAATCGCCAGGGCGAGCGGTTTCGCTTCACGGTTCAGGTTGATGGCGGACACCGCTCGAATGCGCTGGATGGACGCGCGGTCTCCGAGCAGGGCGAGGCTCAGGGCGGCCAGCGCATACTCATGATGTGAGTTCGTCGCGGCGAAGAACCTCTCGTCGAAGACGCGATGCAGCGTGGGGACCCCGCCGCGCTCTCCCGCGAGGGCACCCCTGACCGCGGCCGCGAGCTGCTCGTAGCCACTGGAGGGGTCGCTCTCCTCGGGAGTCGCCGGTTCCCAGTGGGGCACCTGCTCCAGGAGGATGGCGCGAGCGCGCTCGATGAGTCTCTGCTTCTCCTCGGGAGTCATGGCGCTCGGGAGGCTAGACGCACGCACGCGCCTGCGCCATCGCCCGTGAGGCGTCGTGACTCGTCCTCGTCCGGCTTCGGCTCGTCCCCCGATTCCGCGTCTCATCCCATCCGTGCCCCACCGGACAGCTCCGTTCTTAGTCTTCCTCGCGCTGGGAGGCCGGTCGCCTCCCCATGGAGGACGTCATGAGGCCTGTCGTGTGTGTGGGATTGGCTGCGCTCGTTACCGCCTGCGCCGCCGGGAAGTCGGCGCGTGGGAGCGGAGACCCCGTCACCCTGGAAGAGGGACGACGGTTCACGGAGGCGGCCGTCACCGTCATGCAGGCGTATGACCTGGAGAGCCGCTTCCAGGAGGCCGCGGCGCTGGGCCGGTTCGCCAGTGAGCGGGCTCGACTCCTGAAGGACCCGGGCGGCGAGGCCCGCCTCCAGGTCGAACTGGGACGCGTCCTGTCCCGCCAGCTCCGTCATGAGCCTGGGCTGGATGCGGCCCAGGTCCTCGACTTGCTGCGTCGAGCGCGGAGGCTCGCGGAGGACTCGGGGGATGCGCGCGCGCGGGTCGCCGCGCTCGATGCCGAGGGCATGTTCCACTACTTCGACAAGCTGCTGGCGGGGAAGGGCGAGTGGGCGCCCATCGTCGCCCTCTTCGAGCAGTCACGGGACCTGGCCGAGTCCTCCGGGGACACGCGCGGACACATCGTGGCGCTCTTCCACCTGGGCCTCACCCAGCAGTTCCAGGAGGACTTCGCGGGCGCCAGGGCGACCTTCGAGCACTCCCTGGCGCTCTCCCGCGCCTCGCGAGACGCGTTGATGGAGTCCTACAACCTGCGGCACCTCGCGGGGCTGGCCGAGGACCGGGGGGAGCTTCAGCTGGCCCTGGAGCAGTTCGAGGAGTCGCTGCGCCTGAGGGAGCAGGTGGGCTTTCGCACCGGAGAGCTGTTCGCGCTCGTGACGGTGGCCCAGGTCCGCTCCCGAATCGAGCCCAAGGGCACCTCCGCGCTGGAGCCCGCGAGAAAGGCGCTGGCGCTGGCGCTGGAGCTGAAGGACCCGTCGGGAGAGCGCGAGGCCCGGGCCGTCCTGGGCCGCATCCACCTGCGCCGCGAGGACGCCACCGCCGCGCTTCCCTTCCTGGAGCAGTCCCTCTCCAACGCGGAGTCCCACGAGGACTGGCTCTCGACGGTGGACCTGCTGCTGGATTTGACGCGGGCCCACGCGCTGCGTGGCGAACGAGCGCGAGTGGAGGAGCGACTGCGACGGGCGCGTGCGGTGGCGACGGACCATGGACTGAAGGCGTCGCTCGCGCAGGTGGAGAAGGTCGAACGCGAGCTGGCTCGCGCACCGTGATGCGTGAAGGCTGACGCGCCATTCGTCCGCTGTCGTTCATCTTCCCGAGGGGATGGCTCTCATCGCGTGCGCATCGGCGTACGCTGTGGTTCGTAATTCACGCGGTTCCCCTTTCTGGAGGAGATGGAATGACTCACGAGACCGTCAATTCGCAAATCACCGATGCCTTGGCGCCCGCGGACCTGGGTGGGGCCTCAGACTCGTCGTCCGTGACGCGCAAGTCGCCCGCGCGGCGGCGTCGGGCCACGAAGAAGGCCGCTGGCCGCACCGGTGCTCGTGCGAAGAAGACCACCTCGCGCCGTGCCTCCGCGAAGCGGGGCAGGACCGCCGCGCGCAAGTCGACGACGCGCAAGTCGACGACGCGCAAGACGGCCAAGCGGAAGACGGCCGTCCGGGGCACGCGCAAGGGCGCTGCCCGCAAGGCCACCACGCGCCGGACGGCGGCCGCGGGACGCACCGCGCGCAAGAGCCCGGCCCGTCGCACCACCACCCGTACCACCGCGCGCAAGGGCGCCCGGAAGACCACCCGCCGGACGACGCGCCGCTAGTTCGCGACGCGAAAGCAAGCGGGGACCCCTCGTAAGAGACGGGTCCCCGCTGCCGCGCTCAGCGCTTCAGGTGAGGCCGAGGACCCTTCGAGAAGGTCCCCACGGGCCTCCTCCCAGCGCTCAGCGCTTCATGCGAAGCAGGAACAAATCACTCCGCGCGGGCGACCGACGGCCCGTGCCGAAGTCGGATTCGCGGTCCGTGTGGCCGAACAGCAGGGCATCGCCGTCCGGGAGCACTTGCACGAAGCGGATGTCCTCCAGCCCATACAGCTCGCCTCGGGGGCGGGGTGGGTCGGACAGGTACAGGCGCAACCCGAGCGACGCGCCATCCGGTCCGTAGCGCAGCGCCAGGGGCTGCGCCGAGCCGAGCCCGTCCGGTCCTGACGCGCCATCCACGATGAGCGAGTAGGTGAACCCGGCGACGACGACTCCGCCCGTGGGCTCCACGCCCAGCGCTCCCGCCTGGAGTCCATCCCCCAGGTTGCGGCTCCAGCGCTCCTTGCCCGTGGCATCCGCCGACACGAGGAACGGGCTGGCCCGGTACACATGTCCGTGGAGCTTCGTCGTGCCCCAGGACACCGTGCCCAGGAAGGAGCCCAGCGCCACCACCGTGCCCTGACTGTCCACGCCCACGTCGCTCACGGTGCCGCTGGCCTGGGAGAGCGGCCTTGCCCACACCAGGGCTCCGGTCGCCTGGTACACGGCGACGAACGGGCTGCCGTCCTTCGAGGACTCCGTGCGCTGGGTGCCGAAGCGGGCCGCGCCCAGGTAGCGCCCACCCACCACGAGCCTGTCATTCGCGCCGCGCGCCAGGGTGGTCACCGTCACCCGCGAGTCCGAGCCCTCCGCCCGGCCGATGGACAGCGCCTGCTCGGGCTTGCCGTCCAGCGAGTACGTCACCACCACCGCGCCGGAGCCCACCACGCCCCCTCCGAAGTCCGTCGGGCCGGAGGTGTTGAACGCCACCATTGGCCGTCCCTGGGCATCCAGCACCAGGTCCGCCACGGTGGCATCCCTGCCTGGAACGGTGGCGGACCAGAGGACATTGCCCGCCGCGTCCAGGCGGACGAGGAAGGCGCCGTTGCCCAGCTCCAGCGGCTCGAAGTCCACGAGCCCCCGGGCATCCACCGCCACGAAGAGTCCCCCGTCGGGCGCGGGGGCGACGCGTGCATTCACGTCCGCGCGCAGCGACTCGGGCGTCTCCGCCACGCGCACCGCGAAGCTGCGCGTCCAGCGCATCTCTCCCGTCGGGATGCGGCGCGCGAGCGTCAGCCGCACCGTGTTGTCCGTGGGCTGACGCTCCTGGAGGTCATCCATCTCGTACAAGGCCACGGTGAGGATGTCGCCATTCGCATCCACCGCCGCGCCGAGCGCCAGGTCATCCTGCGCGGTGCCCTCGCGCGCCAGCCACAACGTGCTTCCCGGTGTCGCCGGGGGTGGCGGAGGCGGTGGCTCTATCGGCGGTGGGCCGCCCGCATCCGGAGCGCCCGCGTCCGGAGTCTCCCCGGGAGGCGGCGTCCCCGCGTCATCTTCCTCCGAAGGCGTCTCCTGCGCGGGACAGTCGCTTCGCGACTCGTTCGGACAATCCGGAGGCGTGTCGGCCTCCGCGTCGTCACAACCTGTCAGCAGCCCCGCCCAGCCCACCGCTGTCGCGAACGCGACAGTCCGCAACCATCGCCGCCCCTGATGCATGAAGCCCCCTCCCGCCCCTCGGAGGTTCTCCATGCTGGTAGGTGCCAGCAATACCGTGTGCGACGTTTGCCCGCCCGCCCGCTCCGAAGCGCGCGACGCATCACCCGCGAGGCGTCCGTGTGCCTCGCCTGCGCACCGGACCTCTCCTGTGAGGGAGGCGCGCTTCCCATCCCGGGCAACGCGCACCTCGCTCCTTGGGCTTCAGCGCCAGAAGCCCACGGACAGGCCGACGTTGGTGTAGCGGCTCGCCAGGTCGAACGAGGTGCTGATGGACCAGTCCTCCCAATAGCGCAGGATGAAGACCTCGAAGCCGCCGGTGAGGTGGGGGCGGGGCGGCCGACCGTCGAAGGGCGAGGGCTCCGCGTACACGCCCGCTCGCAGCCGAATCATCCCCGGCACCGTGTCGTGCTCCACGCCCAGCCGGGGGGCGAACTCGGAGCCGTGGCCCACGCGCTCCTCCTCCGCCGTCGACGCGAAGCTGCGCAGCGGCACCGCGTTGTCCACGCCGGACAGGAGGTCCACCTGCGCGCTGATGAGCCACCGTCCCGCCGGAGCATCCTTGGGTTCCTCTTCCGGCACCGGCAGCGCGTCCCCTTCGATGACGAGCTGACGTCGGGCGGCGGGAGACAGGCGGTTGTAGCGCTCCGCGCCCTCGCCCAGTCGCCAGCTCGCGCCCACCGACAGCACCGCCGGGGACACCACCGCGCCGAACAGCGTCCGGTCCGCCAGCACCGGCGCCTGGCCTTCCTCTCGCCTCCAGTCCGCGACGACCTCCGGCCGCACCGTCACACCCATGCGCCAGGGACGGCCATGCGGGCGGTACAACATGTCCACCGCCACGCCCGTGTCGCCGTAGCGCAGCTCCGTCCCGCCGGATTGCAGCCGGAAGGACGCCTGCGCCGCGTAGATGCCCAGCGCGAGGATGAAGTCGTCCTGTCCGAAAGACACCGCTCCGGCCAGCACCGACTGCGTCAGCGACACGCGGATGCGCTCGCTGTCCCCGGCGCAGGCCTCCGTCGCGCAGTAGGAGACGGCGCTGTTGCGCAGCGCGAAGCCGATGCCGAAGCGCTTGTACTGCAACAGCAGTCCGCCCAGCAGTTGTCGCCGGTCCTGGGACTCGTCCGGACGCCCGTCGTTGTCCACGTCGCGCGCGCGTCCGCTGGTGAACGGCAGGTCCAGCCAGGACAGCGTGACGCCCAAATCCCAGTCCTTCTCCAGCGCGGGGCCCCGGTGGGCCAGCGCCGCCAGGTTGCTGGGGAATCCCGCCGCGCCCTCGGCGATGCCCACGTAGGCGCCGCCCAGCGCGACCACGCGCGCCGAGCCCAGGAGCGCGCCGGGATTGAAATACAGCCGCTCCGGACGCGGCTGGGTGGGCTCCTCATCCTGCGCCCAGGCCGCGGGCGCGAGGCCCAGCACCGCGCATCCGCCGAGCGCGCGAAGCCATCCGTTCCACCGCGTCGAGCCGCCCATCCTGGAGTCCATCACGTTGTTGGAGGCACTCACCGCGAAGTGCCTCACCGAGCCCGCACCACCTCGGCGAAGAGCCGGTCGGCGTCCGCGGCCAGCGCGGTGTCGCGGAACGTGAGGCCCCCGGCGTCGTGCGTGACGAGCGCCAGCGTCACCTTGCGCCACCGGATGTCGATGTCCGGGTGGTGGTCCGCCTTCTCCGCCGCCTGGGCCACCTTCTCCACGAAGGCGATGCCCGCGAGGAAGGAGGGTGCCTCGTACGTGCGGCGAATCATCCCGCCCTCATGCTTCCAGTCGGGATGCTGGGTGAGGAAGGACTGGAGCGCCTCGGGAGCGAGCAGGGTGCGGTCGTGGGCCATGATGACCTCCTTCATATCCGCTCTCGTGCCCGAGGGAAGCCATCCGAATGGCGACGTCAGGGGCTGGACGTCCACGGGTGGATGCGCAGGTCGGTGAGCCCGTCCAGGTTCACCGTCCAGGTGAAATGGTCCGAGACGCGTGTAATGCCGGTGTTCGTTCCCGGGCCGGGCAACAACACGAGCAACAGCGCGTTGCGCTCCGCGTCCCAGCGCGGGGTGGCGGCCGGTCCGGTGCTTCCGAAGGAGGTGATGACGGGCAGGGCGGGGCCCGCGCGCAGCTCCGGCACGGAGACGGAGAGCCCGTCACCCAGGGCCAGCACGCCTTCCTCCACGAGGCCGCGCTCCGCTGTCACCAGGTGGCGATGCAGGATGCTGGTGAACCCTCGTGGGGTGGAGGTCACTTCGCGCGTCCACAGCACGCCGTCGCCATGGCCCAGCGGCTCACCGGCGAGGACCTGGCAGGGCTGGCCCGACACGGGGACATAGTGGTCCTGCGCGTCGAGCTGGAAGGGGCAGGCCCGCGTGCGCGCGAGGAAGGTCACCGGCGCCTGGAACCGGCTCACCAGCCACAGCGTCGGACCCACGCGCATGGCGATGACCTGCGTGGAGTCCGAGCCGAAGGCCAGCCCGGGCTGCTCGGTCCACTTGGACGTCCGGGCGACGCTGAGCCCCAGCTCCTCGGTGAAGGTGTAGCGGTACAGGGTGGTGGCATCCAGCACCAGGTACTCGGTCTCCGTGGCGAGGCGGGTGTGGGGGGAGACGTCCGTCGCCATGCTGGTGGGGTAGAGCGCGCTGCCGGCGCGCACCAGGGGCCCCTCGCCCGTGTCGACGAAGCGGCGCACCTGGCCTTCGACCATCGTCCACACCACGTTCCCCACCACGGCCGTCGAAGGGCGGTGGTCCCTGCCCACCGTCTGCTCCGGGAACCCCGACCCCCGATGGGCCCGGCCGTCACACACCCAGGTGCCGCTGCTCGTGCGGTCCAGGTGCTGGCACTGGGGCACGCCGGAGAGCCGCGCCACGGAGGGGCGCTGGCGCTCGTCCTCCGCCACGTACACGTCGAACTGGCTCAGGCTGCCCACCGGCGCGAAGGCGACGATGACGTGGTAGCGGCCCGTCATCGTCGGCGTGAAGCGGAGCGTGGCCCCCCAACCGGAGGTCAGCTCCACCGTGGCCTGCACGGGGAGGTTGTCGGGGTCCTGGACCTCGGCGGTGACGGACTCGGGGAAGCTGCCCTCATCGAGGGCGCAGTTCATGTTCGGGTTGGCGGTGACGCGCAGGCTGGCTTCCTCGCCCACCGGCACGAGCACCAACGGCGGAATCGGGCCGATGGGGTCGCCGCTGATACACGACTCCGGCGGCACATCGCCCGGGCAGCCCGCACCGACAACCAGGGCGAGCATGGCGGCGAGCAGCGGGCCTGTGCGCGCCCCCCGGCTCATGCGCGCTCCACCGCGCGCTTCCACTTGCCCAGGTGACGCTCGCGCAGGTCGGCCTTCATCTTCGGCTTGAAGACCTTGTCCGCCTTCCACGCGCGGCGGATGGCGTCCGGACTGTCCCAGACGCCCGCGCCCAGGCCGCCGAGGAACGCCGCGCCCAGGCTGGTGGTCTCGAGATTCTTCGGGCGCACCACCGGCACGCCGAGCAGGTCCGCCTGGTACTGCATGAGCAGGTTGTTGGCGGCCGCGCCGCCGTCCGCCTTGAAGACGGGGATGTTCCGGCCGCTGTCGCGACGCATGGCCTCCGCGAGGTCATGAATCTGCAGGGCGATGCCCTCCAGCACCGCGCGCGCCATGTGGGCCACCGTGGTGGAGCGGTCCATTCCGGCGAACAGGCCTCGTGCCTCGGGGCGCCAGTGGGGCGCGCCCAGGCCCGCCAGCGCGGGGACGAAGACGACGTCGCCGGTGTCCTTCACGCTGGCGGCGAGCGCTTCGATATCCGGCGCGCGCTTGATGACCTTGAGGCCGTCGCGCATCCACTGCACCGCGGCGCCCGCGATGAAGCTGCTGCCCTCCAGCGCGTACGTGGTGGAGCCCGTGCCGCCCAGCCGCCACGCCACGGTGGTGAGCAGGCCCGCCGACGAGCGCACCGGCTCCGTGCCCGTGTTCATCAAGAGGAACGCGCCGGTGCCGTACGTGCACTTGGACTCGCCGGGCTCGAAGCACGCCTGACCGAAGAGGGCGGCCTGCTGGTCTCCCGCCATGCCCGCGACGGGGACGCCGTCCGGCAGGCTGCGCATGCCGCGCGTGGTGCCGTAGACCTCCGCCGAGCCGCGAATCTGGGGCAGGCACGCGGCCGGTATCTTCAGGAGCGCGCGCATCTCGTCGCTCCACTGCAAGGTCTTCAGGTCCATCAACAGCGTCCGGCTGGCATTGGACACGTCGGTGACGTGGGTGGTGCCGCCGGTGAGCTTGTAGACGAGCCATGTGTCGATGGTGCCGAAGCACACGTCCCCGCGCTCCGCCCTGGCGCGAGCGCCCTTGACGTGCTCGAAGAGCCAGTGGAGCTTGGTGCCGGAGAAGTACGGGTCCACGACGAGGCCCGTCGTCTCGCGCACGCGCGGCTCCACGCCGCGCTCCTTGAGCTGGCGACACAGCTCCGAGGTGCGCCGGTCCTGCCAGACGATGGCGCGGTGCAGGGGCTTGCCGGAGTCGCGAGCCCACAGGCCCGTCGTCTCGCGCTGGTTGGTGATGCCCACCGCGGAGATGTCCCGGCCCACCAGCCCCGCGTCCTTCAGCGCGCGGCCGATGCACCACTCGCTGGTGGCCCAGATTTCATCCAAGTCATGCTCCACCCAGGACGGCTTGGGGAAGTGTTGGGTGAACTCCTTGTAGGAGCGGCCCACCACCTTGAGCTTCGAGTCGAGGATGGAGACGTGGGTGCCAGTGGTGCCCTGGTCAAGGGCCAGGACGTACTTCGCCTTCGGCATGGGGTGGGTCCTCCCAACGATGGACGGCGCGTTGGGAGGACCCTACTCCACGTCAATGGCCGGTGTAGATGCCGATGGAGCCCGGACGGGTGATGTTGTTCGCACCATCACGTGTCGCCCCGAAGGCCACCAGCACCACGCGCGCATCGCCCGTGCCCGCCACCTGGATATCCCAGACGGGCTGGCCGGCCAGGCCCCCCAGGACCTTGTTATGGGTGATGAAGGTGCCCTCGGTGTGCAGGCGCATCAGGCCCCGGCCCCAGCGGTGTCCAATCCACAGGCTGCCGTCGCGCGAATCCCGCTCCAGCGAGGACACGAAGCGCTCCGCGTCACCCGTCAGCGCCTGGTCCACCACCAGCCCCGCGTCGCTCAGCTTCGCCATGCCCCAGGCGAAGCTGGACACCCAGACGGTGCCATCCGGCATCAGCGCGAGGTCGCTCACCACGTCGTCCTTGCGCTGTGCGGGCGTGGGGGGAATGGGCTCGGCGACGGCGTCGGGCCAGATGTCGATGCGGTTGGCCTTGTGTTTCTTCTCCTCGGACTGCTTGCGCGCCGCCTCGAAGTTCCAGGGCGCGCCGGTGCCCACGTGGCCCACGCCGTTGGTCATGATGCGGAAGCGCGAGCTGCGGATGGCCGTGCCCATCCACACGTCGCCGTCCGGACGCACCGCCACGCCCCAGACATCTCCCGCGAGCCGGCTGTCCTCGTCCGTCTCGTCCGTGCCGTGCATCTGGATGGCGGGGTGGACGTGCTCCATGACGCCGAACTTGCAGCGCTGGCGCAGCTCGCGGTCCACCTCGTTGCCCTGGGCGTCATGAGTGACATGGGCCCACTCGTTGACGGCGCGGACCTGGGCGCTGGCACAGGCCTCGCCGCCCTGGTAGGTCGCCTCACCCCACGCGAGGCCATGGTTGGCGGCGAACCACAGGCCCTGGGTCGCCTTGTCCCAGACGATGCGGTTCACCGTGCAGAGCTTCTCGCGGTGGCCGTAGCCGGGCACCGAGTGCGCTGGCGAGTGGATGTCATAGTGGACGACGGACAAGGTTCCATCGGCCTTCAGCTCCACGCGGTCCGCGTCGCCGCTCTTGTAGATGGCGGGGTCCTCGGGCTGGCCGGGGGGCTTGTAGAATTCGTTCTCGCAGTTGGGGCGGCCCTGGTAGCCGACGAAGACGACGCCCGAGGGGCCGCCTGTCACCGCGGTCACCTTGAGGTAGCGGTTTTCCGGCAGCGGGTCCTTGCCCTTCCACGCGGCCCAGGGATGCAGGCCGTCCGCCATCGCGAAGCACTGGAAGGTGTTCGCACCGGGGCGCACCAGACACAGGCCGTCCTCGCCGCCCGCGACCCAGATGTTTCCGCCCTCGTCCTGGGTGACGCCCAGCACCTCGCGCGGTCCGCCCTGCGCGGAGCCGAGGAAGCGCCAGCCGCTCGCATCCGGAGGGATGGGAGGGCCGCTGGCCGGGCCCGCGTCGGGCGCTCCGGCATCCGGTGGGCCCGCGTCGGGTGTGCCCGCATCGTCAGGGAGTCCCGCGTCGGGAGGCTCGCCGGCATCGGGCACTCCGGCGTCATCATCGACGGGAGGCGTGCCCGCGTCGGGTTGTCCGTCCTGGTCCTCGATGGGAGGAGTCCGCGTCTCCGCGCCTTCCTTGCAGCCGGCGAGCAAGAGCGCGCCCAGCAATCCCAGCCACCATCCGCTTCGTCCATGCCCGCACATGCTTGTCCCGCCTCCGACGTCCTTGGGCGAACGTCCCTCGAGCGCCGGTGGCTCACAGGCAAGTCAGGTGCCAGCCGCGTGGAGGCCGGGATGGGGCGCAGCGCGGGATTGACTGGGTGACGCGAGGTGCGTGAGGAAGCGTCGCGCTGCCCACGGGAGGAAATGCGCGGCCTGGCACCCGAGGTCGGGAACGGCGTCACGTGGTGAGCAGCGCGACTCGAGCGAAGCCCGTCGACAGGGCGGCTGCGCCTGTCTTCATGGTCGACGTGCCGGGACATCTGGCGGATTCGAACAAATCGATGGCCGATGCGCGAAAGCACGCCAGCCGCCACGCGCGCATGTTTCGCCTCGCTCGCCGGGGCCCCTGTGGAGGTCCCGGCATTCCAACGCGAGGACGATGACCATGGGCTTCACGAAGAACTCGACGGTGCTGACGCTGGGGGCGCTGCTGGTGCTGGGGTGCGCGGGGACGAAGGCGAACCTGGGCGACTCCGAGGTGGCGCATTACACGAGTGACGCGAACGGCTTCGACACGCACTCGTTCTTCTATGACACGGGCGCGGAGGTGGTGGTCTTCGACGCGCAGTTCACCGAGGCGGAGGCGAACCGGGTGCTGGAGCACATCCGCTCACGGACCGACCACCCCATCCGCTACGTGGTCATCACGCATCCGAACCCCGACAAGTTCAACGGCGCGGCGGTGTTCCAGCGCGCGGGTGCGAAGGTGGTGGCGAGCGAGGCCACCGCCGCCGCGATTCCCGCCGTGCACGCGTACAAGAAGTACTTCTGGGTGAACGTGGCGAAGGCCTTCACCGAGGAGACCTATCCGGCGCAGGCCACGGTGGATGTCACGTTCCAGGGGGCGTACTCGCTGCCGCTGGAGGGCGGCGCGAAGGTGGAGTTGACGGAGCTGAAGCACGCGGGTGTCACGGTGACGCAGACGGTGGCGTACGTGCCGGGGCGTGAGGCGCTCATCGTCGGAGACCTGGTGCACCACGGCGCGCATGCGTGGCTGGAGGGTGGGGTGCGTGACGGCAAGGTGGTGCCGGACGTGGAGGCGTGGAAGGCGGCGCTGGGGGAGCTGTCCGCGTGGCCGCGCGCCACGGTGTACGGAGGGCGCGGGATGTCAGCGCCGGTGGCGGAGGCGATTGCCGCGCAGCAGCGCTACCTGAATGGAATGGTGACGGTGGTGACGACGTACGCGGCGGAGCTGGGCGGGCGCAAGTCGGAGCTGTGCGGTGATGCGGCGGCGCCCCACCACGCGGAGCTGGAGAAGCGCGCGGCGGCGGCCTTCCCGGAGTACGCGCTGCCGTACATGGTGCGCTACGGTGTGTACGGACTGGTCCATCGCGTCGCCTGCGGCGGGTGAGTTCCGTCCGGGCCCAGGCTTCACGGGCCGCCGCGAGAACGGCGGCCCGCGCTCAGAAGAACTCTAGAAACCGAAGCCCACCGCGACCGAGGTCACGATGTCGCCCGACAGAGGGTCCCGCGCCAGCTCGATGCCGACCGCCGGAATGGCCACTTCGCGGACATAGGCGCGAACGCCCACGCCGGGGGAGACGTACTTGAGCAGTGAGTTCCTCCACTCCACCCGGCCCACATCCACGAAGGCATGCGCGGTGAGGGTCAGCATGCTGGGGCTCCAGAGTGGCACCTGGTACTCCAGCGTCGCGGAGGTCGCCATCTCCGCCCACAGTGTTCCAGCGGCGAAGCCCCGGCTCCCCGTGCGGCCGCCCAGGAGCTGCGCGTCCAGGAACGCGTCTCCTCGCGTCTGTCCGTGCTGGGCCGTCAAGGTCAGCGCATGGTTGCCAAAGACAGGCAGCGTGTAGCTCGCGAAGAGCGACACCTGACGCATTTCGCGAGAAGAACCCAGGAAGCCCAATCCCTCACGGTAGAGCGCCCGGGCCACCAGCCCCTCGTTGAAATAGAAGTGGAAGTCCTGGCCCAGGTACTCGGCCGAGACGCTCACCCCGTGCACCTCTCCCCGCTGGGGTGTCTCCGGGCCCTCCGGCAAGGCCAGGGGCTTGTTGATGAGGGAGAACCAACCCGCGCCGACATTCAGCTCAGGCGTTACCTGGTAGCCGAGCGTCCCCGCGATGTCGAAGCGCCTGTCCGTGTACGTATCCCTGATGACATCGCGGACGTGGCGCTCCCGGTCCGTCTTGGCGAACTGGAACGAGAGGAGGCCCGTCCACGGGCTGCCTCCGATGCTCGGGTCCCGGTACATGGAGAACAGGGTGCCGCCCCGGTTGCCCCACATGCCTCCGCCCACCAGCGTCTTGCGCAGCCCGAAGAGGTTGCTCTCGACGGCGAAGACACCGGCCTGCCATTGCCCCTTTCCCGAGGAGAAGACGGGGATGGGCAGCAGCGTCCAGCGCTCCTCCACCGTGATTTGGAGTCCGACGCCTTCGCCCTCGGGGCGTGTCAGCACCTCCACGCTCTTGAAGAGCTGCAGGTTGAGGAGCCTGCGCTTCAGCTCGGCGGCGTCCCCGGTGGTGAGCATGTCCCCCGGAGCCATTCGCATGGCCCGGAGGATGACGGACTCCTGGGTGCGGGTGTTGCCCTGGATGTCGATGCGCTCGATGCGCCCCGTCAGCGTCGCGGGTGGTGGCGCCGAGGCTTCAATCGTCACTTCTCCCGCGATTGGTAAGGGGCTCGATGTGGGCGCTGTGTCTTGCGCCCAGGCCGTGCACGTGAGCCCGACCGCGTGCAGCACCACGAGTCGGCGGACCTGGGTCAGTGACGCGTTCATGACGGATGCGTTCTTCATGGCGTTCAAGGCACGGGCGCCAGCGAGTTGCCGGTGGGGTCGAAGAGTCCCGTTGCTCGGGCCAGGGCCAGGCGTGACAACTGCACGTTGAGCGCCTCTGTCACGGCGGACATCTGCGCGCTCGCGAGCGTCGCGTTGACGTCCGTCACCTGGAGATACGTCGTGGCCCCCGCGTCGAAGCTCTGCTTCGCGAGTCGAGCGCTCTCCCACGCGAGCTTCACCCGCTCCTCGGCCGTACTGAGGTTGACCTCCGCGCTCTCCAGTTCGCTGCGCGCCTTGCGCACCTCATCGCGAATCTTCTCCTCGGTGCCGCGCAGGTTGGCGCTCGCCTCGGCGATTTTTCCAGAGGACTCCCGCAGGTTGGCCTCGCGCAGTCCGCCGTCGAACAGGTTCCATGACAGGGCCAGTCCCGCTGTCCACGTGGACGCGACGCCGGTGAGGCCGGCGGTGTTGCTCGTCGAGACGTTGCCCGTGGCATGCAGGTTGGGGAGGTACTCGAAGAGCACCTGCTTGCGCCCGCCGCGCGCCAGGTCCACGTTGAGGCGCGCCGCCGAGGCATCCGGCCGCCGGTCGAGGGCCGTCTTCTCGGCGGACGCCACATCCCCTGTCTCCGCGGGGAGTGGCACGGCCGTCTCCTGGGGGGGCGCCACGTCGAAGTCCACCGGCCGAGCGAGGAGCGCGGCGAGGGAGCTCTTCGCTGTCGCATAGGCGTTGCGGCTGCGCACCACCTCCTGCTCGGCCTGCTTTCGGTCCAGCGTCGCGCGCAGCAGCGCCAGCCGCTCCACGTCACCCACCTCGAAGCGGTTCTGTGCGTCGCGCTCGAAGCCGCGACGAACCTCCAGGAGCTGCTCCTGCACCGCCATGGCCTCCCGCAGGCTCGCGGCGCCGAGATAGGCCTGGGCCACGGAGAAGAGAATCTCGCGTCGCGAGTTCTCCGCCGTCAGCCCCGCCACCTTCTCGCCCAGGTAGGCATTCTTGATGGCGGGCCACAGCGTGGGGACAATCAGGGCCTGCCGCGCGGAGATTTGCCCGGAGAGCTGATCCTGCTTCTGCAGGGTGACGGGGTCCGGAGCACCGGGGAGCGCGAAACTCAGCTCCTTCGGATTGCGGATGTACGAGCCGCTCGCGGTGACGCTGGGGAGGTAGCCGGACCAGGCCTTGTTGCCCAGCTCCTTGGATTGCTGGAGCCGCGCGCGTGCGGCGTCGAGGCTGGGGCTCTGCTTCTCCGCGAGGGCGATGGCCTCCTGGAGGGTGAGCAGAGGGAGCGCGGTCGCCTTCGTGCCGGACGCGGACATCGGCACGGCGGAGTCGCTGGAAGCCGCGTCCCGCACGGGCGTGTCGGTGGCGGCGGGGGCCGACGGGGAGGTGGGGGCGCGTCCGGGAGTGGCGGCGACGCTGGGGGCCTGCGTCAGCAGGACGCTGGTGAGGAGCGCGTGGAGGAGCATGGTGAAGACCGAGGTGGATGCGTCAGGGAAGAGAGGGCACACGAGGTGCGTCGCGGTCGCTTGAAAGGACCGGAGCGTCGACCTCGCGAGTCAGGTGGAAGAGGCGGAACCGGGCATGTGGCTCCCGGTTCCGCCGTCAGCGGGGAGTGGGCTCGTGCTTCAGTGGGAGCCTTCCTCCGCGAGGAGCGGGCCACTCGGCGCGACCACGTCCTCCGATGCGGGGGCGTTACTCTCGCGGCGGCTGAAGCGGGCGGAGAGCCCGTCCAGCAGCGAGTAGACGACGGGCACCACCACCAGCGTCAGCACCGTGGAGCTGATGAGGCCGCCGATGATGACGAGCGCCATCGGCACGCGAGTCTCCGCGCCGTCACCCTTGGCGAGCGCCACCGGAATCATGCCGGCCACCATGGCGATGGTCGTCATGAGGATGGGACGCAAGCGCACCGGCGCGGCCTCCAGCAGTGCCTCGCGAGCGCTCTTGCCCGCGTCGCGAAGCTGCTGCGTGAAGTCGACCAGCAGGATGCCGTTCTTCACCACCAGACCCATCAGCATGATGACGCCGATGAGGGCAATCATCGACATGGCGTTGCCCGACAGCAGCAGCGCGCCGATGGCGCCGATGAGCGCGAAGGGCAGCGACAACATGATGGTGAACGGGTGGATGTAGCTGCCGAACTGCGCCGCCAGAATCATGTACAGCAGGAGGATGCCCAGCCCCAGCGCGGTCGCGAAGGCGCCGACGGTCTTGTTCATCTCCTTCGCGTTGCCGGCGAAGCTCCCCACCACGCCCTGGGGCAGGTCCTGCTCCGCCTGCGCGGTGAGGAAGCCCATGCCCTCGCCCAGGGTGTAGTCGGGCGCGAGGTTGGCGAGCAGGGTGATCTGCCGCTTCTGGTTCTGACGGTCAATCTGCACCGGGCCCTCGGAAGGGGTGATGGTGGCCACGTTGCGCAGCTCCACCAACTGCCCGCCCGTGGTGCGCACGGTGAGCTGTCCCAGCGCCTCCTCGGAGGCGAGCGTCGCGTCGGGCAGGCGCAGCTTCACGTCGTACGTCTCGCCGCCTTCGCGGTAGGTCATGAACTCGTCGCGCCCCAGGTAGGCCCGCAGGGCGATGCCCACCTGGGCCGCCGGCACGCCCATCTGCGCGGCGCGCTCGCGGTCCACGCGCACGTCGAACTGCGGCTTGCCGCTGCGGAACGTGGTGTCGACGTCGGTGAAGCCCGGGTGGGACTTCATCGTGGCGAGCAGCTTCTCGCTGGACGCGACGACCTGGGGCCAGTCCGTTCCGCGCAGCACGTACTGGACCTGCTGGGTGCGGCCACCACCGCCGACACCGGAGACGTCCTGGACGGAGAGCATCACCCCGGGGCGCTCGGCCAGCGCGTCGCGCAGGCGCACCTTGAAGGCCTCCTGGTCGAAGGCGCGCTCCTTGCGCGGCACCAGGTTCACCAGCACCTCGCCCTTGTGCACCTCCTCGAGCGTGCCACCACCGGCCGTGCTGAACGTCTCCTTCACGCCCTCCAGCGGGCGCACCTGCGCGGCGACGATTCCCAGCTCGCGCTCGGTGTCCTCCAGGGTGGAGCCCACGGGCAGCTCCACCGTCACGCGCACGGCGCCGTTGTCGGAGGGCGGGATGAAGGTGAACTTGAGGAAGCGGGCCATGCCCAACGTCAGCACCAGCACACCCACCGCGACGGCGATGGCCAGGGCGCGCCGCTCCAGCACCCAGCCGAGGATTCGGCGGTAGCCGCGCTCCATCCCCACGAGCACGCGCTCGATGGCGGCGCTCACGCGGTTGCGAGGCCCGCTGTGGGCGTGGGCCTTGAGCAGGCGGCTGGAGAGCATGGGCGTGAGCGTCATCGACACCGCGTAGGAGATGAGCACCGCCACGGCCACCGTGACGCCGAACTGGTAGAAGAACTGGCCAATCGTCCCCTCCATGAAGGCCACGGGGATGAACACGGCGACGATGGCGAGCGTCACCGCGAGCACGGCGATGACAATCTGCGAGGTGCCCTCGAGCGCCGCCTGCATGGGCGTCTTCCCCTCCTCCAGGTGGCGCACGATGTTCTCGATGACCACGATGGCGTCGTCGATGAGCAGGCCGATGGAGAGCGTCAGCGCCAGCATGGTGATGATGTTGAACGTGAAGCCCAGCATCGCCATCACCGCGAACGTGCCGATGACGCTCACCGGCAGCGCGATGGCCGAAACGAAGGTGGAGCGCCAGTCCCTCAGGAAGATGAGCACGATGAGGACGGAGAGGACGCCGCCGATGAGCATGTCCTCCTGCACCGCGTGGATGGAGGCGCGAATCGTCGTCGAGTTGTCGCTGATGGTGCTGACCGTCACGCCCTGGGGCAGCTCGGAGTTGAGCTCCGCGAGCGACTCCTTGACGTTCTCCGCGACCTGCACCGTGTTGGCGCCCGACTGCTTGCGCACCACGAGCGCCAGGGCCGTGCCCGTGTCGGAGCGCGCCAGACCCCGCGCCTCCTGCGCGCCGTCCACCACCGCCGCCACGTCACGCACGCGCACCGGCGTGCCGTTGGGGCTGGCGACGATGATGCCGCCAATCTCCTCCACGCTGCGCGCCTCGGCCGTCAGACGGACGACTCGCTCGCGGCCTCCTTGCGTCGCGCGGCCGCCGGGCAGGTCCACGCTCTGCGCCTGGAGCGCCTGGCTCACGTCGCCGATGGCCAGCCCGTAGCCGCGCAGCCGCTGCGGGTCGACCACCAGTTGAATCTCCCGCTCGCGGCCACCCACCACGCCGATGCTGCCCACGCCCGCCTGACTCTGGAGCGAGGGCTTCACCACGTCCTCCGCCACGCGCGTCAGCTCCTCGATGGGCAGCGCGCCGGAGAGCGACAGCGTGAGGATGGGCGCCGCGCCGATGTCGAACTTCTCGACGACGGGCGTCTCGATGTCGTCGGGCAGCTCGCGCAGCGTGGCCTGCACCCGGTCGCGAACGTCCTGGGCCGCCACGTCCACGTTGGTGCCCAGCTTGAAGCTGATGGTGACCTGACTGACGTTCTCCAGGTTGATGGAGTTGAGCTCGTCCACGCCGCTGAGCGTGTTGAGCGCCTCCTCGAGCGGGTCGGAGATGTTCTTCTCGATGGACTCGGGGTCCGCGCCCGGCAGCAGCGTGGTGACGGTGACGACGGGGATGTCGACGTTGGGGTACTGGTCCACGCCGATGCGCGGATAGGCATACAGGCCGAAGACGACGACCGCCGCCATCAGCATGACGGTGAAGACGGAGTGTTTGATGAAGGTCTGGAGCATGGCAGTGGCGCTCGTCGGAAGATGGGAGGGAAGGGAAGAGGGCTACTGGACGACCTGGAGCGCGACGCCGTTCTGGAGCGGCAGGCTGGCGTCGGCGACGACGCGCTCCTGGTGGCCGAGCCCATGCACCACGCGCACGAAGCCGGGCAGCACGCGCTCCACCTTGACGTCACGGCGCTGCGCCTTGCCGTCCTGGACCACCCAGACGAAGCCCTGCTGGCCCTTGGCGTTGACGGCCTGTGACGGCAGGAAGAGGCCCGCCTGTCCTGGGGCGCTGTCGGTGGCCATCATGTCGGAGAAGTCCAGCTCCACCAGGGCGCCCGCGCGCAGCCGCGCCCCGTCCTCCTTCGAGGGCAGTACGTCCGCGAGCACCTCCACGGTGCGCGTCTGCGCGTCGATGACGGCGCCGAGGCTCCGCACCTTCGCCTCGAAGGGCGCGCCGGAGGGGTTGAGCGTGCCCTTGACGATGGTGCCCACCTTCACGCGGTCCACGAAGGCCTCGGGCACCGGGGCGCGCACCTCGAGCGCCTGCGTGTTGACGAGGCCGAAGATGGCTGTGCCTGGCGACACGTAGTCCCCTTCGTTGCGGCTGCGGCTGGTGATGACGCCGTCGAAGGGCGCCGTGAGGGTGGCGTCGCGCAGCGCCTCCTGCGCGCTGGCGAGGACCGCGGCGGCCTGCTCGGCCTGGGCCTGTGCCTGTCGGTAGCCCACCTCCGCCTTGTCGAGCGAAGCGCGCGCGAGGCTGCCTGACTGCGCCAGCATCCGTGCCCGCTCCACCTCCGTCTTCGCGCCCTCCAGTGCCGCTTCAGCCGCTGCCTTGGCGGCGCGTGCCTGGTTTGCGGTGAGGCGTGCGTTGGAGGTGTCCAACTGCGCGAGCAACTGACCGCGCTTCACCGCGTCGCCCGCGTTCACGGTGACTTTCGTCAGGGTGCCGGAGGCCTCCGCGCTCAGCGTCGCCTCCTGTTTGGCGCGCACGCTGCCGGTGGCCTGCAGGACGCTCGCCTCCAGCTTCGTGGCCGGCGTGAGCGCCTTGACGCCCACGGGCTTCTGGACGGCCTGCGCCGAGGGAGACGGCGCCACGGGCTTGCTACCGCCACCACACGCCCCCGCCACCACGGCCACCACCACCACTGCTGCCTTCAAGGTCGTCTTCATCGCTGCGTTCCTCGTCGTGGGGCCGGCACTCATGGGACTCCGGCACTGAATGACTGAATTGGTTTTCTGGTCAGTCCCGGGCAAACGAACACCCCATCCTCCGGGCACGGAGTGGGGCCTGGGGAGTCAGCGAGTGGGTGGAGTCGGGCCGGGTGGGGCCGAGAGGCCGCGGATGAAGAGCTCGAACGAGGCGTCCAGGGCTTCGAGCGTCAGGGGGCTGGTCTCCTGGGTCATCAGCTTGGGAACGAGCATCGTGATGAGCTCCACGAAGCCGCGAGCCGCCAACTGGGGGGCGCTGACGGTGAAGACCCCGCCCGCCACTCCGTCCTCGAAGACGCGCGCCAGGATGGCCGCATCCGCGTCCTGCATCTGGGGAACGAGGTGCATCACCTGGGTGCCCAGCTCGAAGAGCGTGGCCATCTCAAGGCGTTCCCCGTCGGGCTTGCGGACGCTCTGCTCCAGCTTGCAGCGAATGTAGGCGCGGACCTGGGCCTCGGGCGTCGTGGCGCGCTGGACGCTCGCCTTGAGCTCGGCGAGGCTCATCTCGTGCGATTGCCGGACAATCGCCTCGAACAGCGCTTCCTTGCTCTCGAAGTGCAGGTAGATGCTGCCCTTGCCGACGCCTGCTCGTTTGGCGATGTCCTCCACCGAGGCCTTCTTGAAGCCGAATCGGGCGAAGACTTCGCCGGCGGCCTTGAGGATGGCGATGCGAGGGTCGGAACTCATTGACCAGAATGGTAATCTGGTCAGTTGGTCATCGCAAGTCCCCTTTCGGCAGGGATTGATGTGCCGCCGGCGCCTACCTGAAGCGCCGTGGAGTTCGGGCGGGCCTCAAGGGGCTCGTCTGGCAGGTCGCCTGGGGCGGGGTGTGGCGCGGGGCGGTGGGACGACGACGCCTCGTGCGACGCGCTGGCGGAAGTCGCGAGGCCTCTCGCCGGTGAAGGACGTGAAGGCGTGGGTGAACGCGGCGAGGCTCTCGAAGCCGACGGTGTAGGCCGTCTGGGTGACGCGGGCGCCGTCCTCGGCGAGCAGCTCCATGGCGCGCAGCATGCGGGCGTCGTGGAGGAAGCGGCGCCAGGAGGTGCTGGCCTCCTCCTCGAAGCGGCGCGCGAGGGTGCGCTGGGACAGTCCCGCCGCGCGTGCGGCGCCGGCGAGGGTGGCGGGGCCGGCGAGTCGGGCCAGGGTGTAGGCCATGGCGCGTTCCAGTTCGGGCGTGCGGGCGCGAGGCAGGCGCCATTCACGAGGTTCCGCGGCCCATTCCGAGAGCAGGTGGGCCAGGGCGGAGAAGAAGCTCTCGGCCACGGCATCGCGCGGGGAGCGCTCGGGTCCCCAGCGAGTGGAGTAGAGGAGCATCTCGCGCGCGAGTGGGGGGAGGACGAAGACGCGGCAGGTTCCCTCGGGGGCGGAGGGGACGCGCGAGGGTTCCAGGTACACGGTGCAGAGGGTGGCGGGCTGGGTTGAGCGCACGCGGTGGCGGGTGCCGGCGGCGAGCCAGGCGGCGCGCTGGGGTGGCAGGAGCCACTGGGCCTCGGCGACTTCCAGGTGGAGGGCGCCGCGAGCGGCGTAGAGGAGCTGGTGGCGGCGGTGGGTGTGCCAGCCGGAGGTGAGGGGCGTCAGCGTGTCGGTGAGACAGAAGGAGGACGCGGGGGCCGCGTCCACGTCCACCAGGGGCTTGGGCACCGCGACGTTCCTCCGTGCTTGCGTGCTCGGGCGCCCGGCGCTCGTGAGGGCGCGCCGGGGCCGAGCATACGGCGGGCGGGTGCCTCAGGCGGGCTTGGAGTTGGAGTGGTCGGTGGTCTTGCTGACGAGGTATCCGCCGTGGCTGATGGCGAGCAGGGCGACGAGGCCTTCGGAGAGCTGTGGGAGGCTGGTGAGGGAGCCGCGTTGGATGGCCATGGAGATGTCGACGAAGTAGGTCACCGCGGCGATGGCGGTGAAATAGAACATCTGCACCTTGGCGAGGTCGATTTGCGCGGTGTTGCCGACCTCGTCTCCCTGGAACATGTCTGAGATTCGCGCGTCCTGGATGCCCTTGTTGGCGTAGAGGGCGCCCTGGCGCTGGGCGTTGATTTCGGAGGGTGTCTCCGCGAGCTGGGCGGCGGTGGCGTCGACGGCCCTGGCGTCAGGGGTCTTGGAGCGCTTGCCGCTGAGCAGCAGCGAGGTGCCGAGCAGTGAAGTCGAGGCGATGCCCATGGCCCACCAGAGTTCTTGGGGGATTGCGACGTCGACGGCATTGGGTGTGTTTGCCTTCACGCGGGCGATGACCATCGTCAGGTAGCCGGCGACGACGACGACGGTCCACGTGACGGCCTGGAAGCGAGACAGGCTCATGATGTTGCGCTCGCTGATGAGCACACCGAAGGGAGTCCCGGTGATGCTCTGGCCGAGCACGGCGAGGAAGGCGAGCAGCACGGCGGACGCGGCGATGTAGCTCCAGCCGGGCGCGACGAACCACGCCGCCGCGAGGCTGAGCAGCGGCAGCGCGGTGGTGAGGATCAGCAGTCGCTGATTCTGGGGGTGGGGAATGGCGGTGATGGTGCCTGTCGAGGGAGGCGCGAGGCCCCCATGAGATGGCACAGCCGCGACGGCGGACACTCCTGTACTGGTGTTCGCTTCATTGTCATGACTCATGACACCCCCCGGGTGAGGGGTGAAGCATAGGCTTTCTTTCAGCCTGCCCGCCAAGGGCGCACCCTCGTGTGCGCAATGGTTACATCGCCACCCATCGTCACGGCAGTTGGCTTCTGAGCTGTATCCAGCCGTGCAACTCGGGGTGATTCCTCACGAAGTCCGTTTCAGCGAGCCGCGACAGGGGTGTGGTTTCGCTGGAATCAGTGGCGAGGACTGTCTGTCGTTGGTGTGCTTCGGGCCTCCGGAGTCCCCCGGGCCCGGGCCTCCGGCCGTTGTGTCGAGGCCGCCGTGTCCGCGTAGCCCGTCAGCTCCACGTAGCCGCGTCCCTTCACGGGTTGGCCCTGGCGCACGCCATCCAGGTTCACGCTGCCCTCCCAGTAGCGCACGCTCACCGGCAGCTCCTGGTCCGCGAGCTTTGGCGTCACCGTCAGCTCCAGCCCGAGCTTCGCCACCCGCAGCTTCCACTTGGACGGATACACCCCGCCGCGCGGACTCTTCCACGTGTCCAGCACCGCGAGCTCCACGTCATCCCGGGTCAGATGCACGGAAGCGCTGTCCGCCGCACCCACGGGCGGCACCCACGTCCCCGAACTGAACGGGTCCACCGTCCCGTCCTCGCGACGCAGTTGGTAATACATCAGCTCGCTACCATCCGAGAGCTGGAGCGAGAACCAATCCCATCCCACCTGGTCCGCGCCCAATGCGCTGGTGCTCCACTCACGGTCCATCCAGCTCTCACCCGTCACCGCGTACGTCTGTCCTTCCAGTCGCACCGTGCCGCGCGAGGGCATGCGTGTCATCGAGTAGTAATACGACGCGTTGCCCGGCTCCGCGCTCTTCTGGCTCAACCCCCGGTCGCCTTCGAGCACCGGCGGCTTGCCCGGCTCCAGCAACAACTCCAACTCGACTTCGTCCGTCTCCGCGCGCAGCCGCACGGGCCACATCGCCTCGCCCACGCTCGCCGCTTCCCATTGCTCCAGCCACACCTTGAACGGCTGTGCGCGCGAGCCCGCGAGCCCCAGCGCCGCGCGGCTGTAGCGCTCCGCGACGTGGAAGCGTCCCGCGGCCACGTCCGTCACCGTGAAGTGCCCCAGGTACACCTCTCGCGTTCCCCACGCGGAGTCCCGTGCTGGTGCACCGGGCGCCAGCGCATTGCGGAACAGGGTGAACTGATAGCCGAAGGCGCGCCCGTCCGCCGTCTCGAGATTTCCCGTCCAGTACCACCACTCCGTGCGGAACTCCGGATGCGGGCCGTGGTCCTCGGGGAAGTGGAACGGACGTGGCTCGAAGGCGCGTGCATAGCCCTCCATTCCCCCATCACTTCCACCGAGCGCCTTCGCCACCGTCAGCGTCCCGCTCCTCGCCAGCGCGGGCGGCTCCGTCTCTCTCGTGACGATGAACGCCGCCACCGCCAACGCCGCCAGCACCACCGCCGTCCCGATGACGAGCCCTCGGCCGTTGCTCATGGCGTCACTCCTCCCTCAACGCGAGCGCGGGATTGGCGCGTGCCATCTTCCACGCCGGATACAGCCCCGCCAGCGCCGACGCCACCAGCGCCAGCAGCATCGCCTGTCCCAGCGTCTCCGGCGTCACGGCGAGCCGCAGCGTCCAGCCGAAGGACCGCTGGTTGATGACATACACGAGGATGTACGCCAGCCCCACCCCCAGCGGCATGGAGAACAACCCCGCCAGCAGGCCCAGCAGGCCCGTCTGCAGCGACACCAGCCCCCAGAGCTGTCGAGGCGTCAGCCCCGTGGCCCGCAGCACCGCGAACTCCCGCGCCCGCTCCAACTGCAATGACATCAACGCGCTGAGCACCCCCACGAAGGCCACGCCGATGGCCAGCAGTCGGAGCACCTGCGTAATCGTAAAGGTGCGGTCGAACACCTCCATCGACGCCTGTCGCAGTGAGCGATTGGGTCTCACCAGCAGCGCCTGCTCGCCTCCCGCGCGCTCACGCACCGAGGCCACCAGTGCATCCACGTCCTGTCCCGGCGCCGCGTAAAGCGCCACGCCGCTCACACCCCGGTCTTCGTACCAGTGCTCATACGTGGCGCGAGGCATCAGCATCGTCCCCACGTCGGAGCCGTAGTCGAAGTACACGCCGACCACGCGGAAGTCGTGAGGCCCTCGGTCCGTGGCCAGTTGCACCGTGTCGCCGACACCCACGCCCCGGTGAAAGGCGAAGGGCTCCGAGACGATGAGCGCATCCGTGGACGCATCCAGCTCCCGCCACACGGCCGCCTCGTCGCCCTGCTTGAAGCGATAGGGCCGTGCCGGCGAACGGCTGAAATCGACCGCGAGCAAGTCCGTGGGCACGCCATTCACCCGGGCCCGCGTCACGCGCAGGGTGCTGCTGCCGGAGGCGCCCGGCGTCGTGCGCAGTCGCTCCACCAGTCCCGGCACCAGCGTGGAGTCTCCGCGTCGAGCCACCAGCGAGGGCGGGGAGATGAACACGTCAGCCAGGAGCGAGGCCTCCAGCCATGACAGCACCGTGCCTCGGAAGCTGGACACCATGAGGCCCACGCCCACCGTCGTCGCCACCGCGACCATCAGCGCCGCCAGCGCCACCGCCGTTCGGCTGAGGCTCGTCCTTACCCCGCGCGCCGCCATGCGTCCCAGCAGACCGAAGGCGAGTCCCAACGGCACCGCCGCGAAGAGGGACAGCCGCTCCGTCACCCACGGCACCAGCAGCGCGGCACCAATCAACACGGCGAAGAGTCCCGCGTACGCCGGTACCAACGCCTGCGTGGGCCAGCCCAGAAGGCCGATGCCTCCCGCGAGCACCAGCAACCCGAGCAGCGCCAGCCTCGGCGCTCGCGTGCGAGACACGTCCTCCAGCGTCGAGCGGCGCAGCGTCGTCGCGGGCGCCGAGCGCGCCGCCTCCCACGCGGGCACCAGCGCCGCCAGCAACGTGGCCCCCAGGCCCAGCGCCAGGCCCTTGGCCAGCGTGAAGGGCTCCAGCGCCAGCCCGCGCACGCTCACCACGAAGTAGAGGTCATTGATGGTCTGGGTGATGAGCCCCACCAGCCCGCGTCCCAGCAGGATGCCGAGCAGCAGGCCCGCCACCGTGCCGACCATGCCCAACACCAGCGCCTCGCCCAGCACCAGCGCGAACAGCTCGCCCCGGGTGATGCCCACCGCGCGCAGCCGCCCCAGCAGTCCGCGCCGCTGCACCACCGAGAACGTCATCGTGTTGTAGATGAGGAACATCCCCACCACGAGCGCCAGCAGCGACAGCGCGGTGAGGTTGGTGCGGAACGCCTTCGTCATCTGCTCCACCGTGCCGGCCCGCGCCGACGCGCGCACCACCTCGGTCCCTGTCGGCAGCGTCGCGCGCAGTCGGTCCGCCTGCGCCTCTCCGCCTGGCAGTCGCAGGTCCACGCGCGTCAGTCGCCCCACGCGCCCAAGCACCTCCTGCGCCGTGGACAGGTCCGTCAGCACCAGCGCCTCCAGTGCCCGCGCGGTGTCCTCGTCCTCGGGCGCCAGCAGCGCCGCCACGCGCAGCGAGGCCTCGCGTCCCTCCACGCGCACCGGCAACACGCCGCCGGCCTCCACGCCCAGCGCCCGCGCGGCCCGCGCGCTCAGGAGCACCGTGCCCGGCTGGGTGAGCAGCGCGCCCACGTCGCCCACGGCTTCGCCGCCCGCGTAGTCGCGGAATGGCGTCTCCGCGAAGGGGTCCACGCCCAGCACCGTGAGCGTGCGCCGGTCCCCCACCGCCGCCTGCACGTACCCTTCCACCACCGGCGCGGACACGGGCGCGTCCGGACGCAGCCTCAAGTCCCGATACACGCCCTCCGGCAGCCCGGAGGTGCCCCCCACGAGCTGGTGCGTGGCGCGTCCCGCCACCGCGTCCGTGGAGCGCTCGAAGGCCCGCAGCGCGCTGCCGCTCGCCAGGTCGATGGACACCACCACCGCGACACCCAGGGCGATGCCCAGCAGGGACAGCGCTGTCAGCCACGGATGGCGGCCCAGGTGGCGCAGACTGGAGCGCACCAAGAGGTTTGTCACCGCGGCTCCCTTCGCGGCACGTCGCGTTCCACCAGCCGTCCGCCCGTCATCTCCAGCACCCGGTCCGCGCGGGCCACCAGGCCCGGCTCGTGTGTGACGACGAACGCGCACGCGTGACCTTGCCGCGTGAGGCCCTCCAGCAGGTCCAGGACCTGTCGCCCCGTGGCTTCATCCAGGTTGCCCGTGGGCTCGTCCGCGAGGAGCAGCGGCGGCGAATGCGCGAGCGCCCGCGCCACCGCCACGCGCTGTTGCTCGCCACCGGAGAGCCGGTCCGGAAAGCTGTTCGCGCGCGAGGCCAGTCCCACGCGCTCCAGCAGGGCCCGCGCCTTCGCGCTCGCCTCCGCCGCGTCGTGCCCGTTGAGCTCCACCGGCAGCCGCACGTTCTCTTCCACCGTCAACGTGGGGAGCAGGTTGAACGCCTGGAAGATGAAGCCCACGTGCTCGCGGCGCAGCAGCGTGCGCTCGCGCTCGCTCATCGTGCCCAGGTTCCGGCCGTCGACGAGCACCTCGCCGCGCGTGGGCAGGTCGATGCCGCTGATGAGGTTGAGCAGCGTGGACTTGCCCGAGCCGCTGCGGCCCAGCAGCACCACGAACTCACCCCGGCGCAGGGTCAGCCGCACGCCGGAGAGCACCTCGCGCGCGGTGTCGCCCTCGGCATAGGACTTCGTGACGTCACGCAGCTCGACGAGCGGAGGAGTGTCGGACTCAGGCATGTGCGTGCCCTTGATATACGGATGCGGCCCCTTTCGCCGCGTCCCGAGCCCCGCTCACGCGCCCGCCGGTTGTGGCTCCCATTCCCCGAAGTCACGCCACTGCGTCAGGAAGCCACCCACCTCGCTCGCCAGCAGGGGGCCGTCCGTGTCCCGGGGAATGACGTGGAAGCCGCGTCGCAGCGACACCACGCGCACGCTCGGCGACGCGGTGAGCCGGCGCGCCAGCCACCGTCCCCCCTCCGGGTCCACGACGTGGTCCTGCTCGGCCACCGCCACCAGGACGGGACAGCGCACCCGCGACACACCTCGCGCCGCCGCGTCCTGCAGGGTGACCAAATCCCGCAGGCGCGCCACCGGGAAGCCGGAGAGCACCGGCGCCTGGGCCAGCGCCACCGGGTCCGAGATGTCCGTGCCCGTCTTCTCCACCCACGGCCGGGCCCACTCCAACAACGGCGTGCGCGACAACTGCCGGATGAGCATCATCCGAGGTCCCCGGAAGCGCACCGCCGGGGCGACGAGCGCCAGCGCTCGCACCGCTTCCGGATGGTCCGCCGCCAGCCCCAGCGCCAGGAGCGCGCCCATGGACAGCCCCGCGACGAAGATGCTCCGGTGACCCCGCAGCGCGCCCAGGGCGTGCTCGGCCGCGTCCCGCCAGTCGCGCCAGGTGACGCCCAGCAGCGCCTGGGGCGTGGTGCCGTGGCCCGGCAGGAGCGGCGCCACCACATGCATCCCCCGCGCCGCCAGCGCCTCTCCCAGCGGGCGCACATCCCAGGGACTGCCGGTGAAGCCGTGCAGCAAGAGGCACGCGTCCGGGCCCCGTCCCAGCTCGAAGGGCTCCGTCTTCTCCGCGTCCATGGCGAGCGAGGCATCCATCATGACGTCAGGCTGGCCACGCGGAGGCGCAGGCGCTATGCCCCATGCCTCATGGCGGACACTCCGAAGCCCCCGGACATGCAGTTGCAGATTCAAATCGACGAGGACGTCGCCAATGGTCAGTACGCCAACATGGCCCTCGTGAACCATACGGACACGGAATTCACGCTGGATTTCATCTACGTCCAGCCGCAGCAGCTCCGGGCCAAGGTGCGCTCGCGCATCATCACCAGCCCCAAGCACATGAAGCGGCTGATGCTGGCCATGCAGGACAACCTCAACCGCTACGAGGCGAAGTACGGCGCCATCGTCCTGCGCGAGGACGACGGCGGCATGCACTGACGCGAAGCCACGTCGCCCGGCGGCGCGCTCACTCCTCCTCGGTGGGCGCGCTCGGGTCCTTCCGTCCGGTGGCCAGGTACGCCTCCGCGCGGGCCTCCAGGTGGGCGGCGAGCCTGGGCTCCACGCGCGACAGCACCTCCCATTCGATATCCGAGGCGCGGCGCACGATGGGCTTCGCCGGCGACATGGGCTCTCCCTGGACGTAGGCCGTCGCCGCTCCATCCCCCAACTTCGAGTCCCGAGTGCCAGCACCGAGGGTCGGGTGCATGGGCGCGCGCCCGTTGGTGGTGTAGGCCATCCGGTAGGCTCGCACCACGGCGCGGCCGTCCGACAGCGGATGGACCTGCACGAAGATGCGACTCCAGCTGGCGCCCATGTCCGTGTTGCCCCGGATGCGCCAGGTGGTGTGGATGTAGAGCGGGTCCGAGCTGGGGAGCAGCTCGTACTTCTGCTCCGCGAGCAGGCGCCGCGTCGTCGTCAGCAGGGCGTCCGCCGACAGGTTGTAGACGGCGTTGCCGCTGGTGGTCTCCACCAACTGCTGGCGGGTTTCAGGCGTGACGGCGCAGCCGCAGGCTCCCCACAGGAGCCCGACCGTCACCCACGTCGAAAGGCGTGAGCGCATGGTGATGTTCTCGGAACGTCCCCGGAGGAAAACGGAGGGAGCAGCTGCCCGCGAGCCCGGGGCCCGGCGCGCGGGGGACTATTCCTGGAAACGCACGGTGCGTGTCCCCCATATCGCCGGGGGCACTGAACGGGTTGGCATCCATCCCGCAGGGGCGCAGACTTGGGAAATCGTGCTCAGAATCCTCGTCTCATTGTTCGTGCTGCTGTTCGCTCGTGCCGCCTCCGCCCAATGCCTGGGTGACGGAGTGCAGCTGTTTCCCACGCCCGGCGCCATCGTCCCCATCAACAGCCGCTTCCTGCTGGAGGGCGTGGGCACGGCCCGGGAGTCCGTGGTCGCGCTGGTGGGCAAGAAGCTGCGGCTGGTGGCGGACACCCACGAGGTGGAGGTGAAGGCGCAGCGCGGCTGGGAGAGCAGCCTGGGTCGAGCCACCATCGTCCTCAAGGTGGTGGGCAAGCTGGAGCCGGACAAGCGCTACACGCTGCGGCTCGACGAGCTGCTGCCCAACGTCGCCGTGCTCAACGGCCGGGCGGGGGCGCTGCCCGAATGGAACACGGGCAAGGGCGCCGACACCCAGCCGCCGCGCTGGCAGAAGCGCCCCGCCGTCTCGGAGGGCTTCCTTCGCCGCACGGCCCAGGGCACCGCGCGCTTCGTGCGCCTCAACCTGTCGCTGAAGGAGGAGAGCCCCGCGTATCTCGTGGTGAAGCTGGAGCCCCGGCGTCCGGGCCCCAGCATCCAGCAGTACGTGGTGCCGGTGCACAACAACACGGCCTTCATCGGCCACGAGGCGTGCAGCGGGACGTTCGCCATGGAGGATGGCCGCAGCTACCGGGCGCGCATCGAGGCGTTCGATGCGGCGGGCCACAACGCGCCCCCCGTTCCGCCTGTGGACTTCGAGGCGCCGGCCGACTACTCCGCGCCGTAGCGGCAATCGCCAGGAGCACGCATGACGAAGGTGGACGTGGAGAGTCTGAAGGAGCGGATGGCCGCCTTCACCCAGTCGCTGCAGGACGACATCTGCGGCGCACTGGAGCGCCTGGACGGCACGGGACGCTTTCGCGAGGACGCCTGGACGCGGCCCGGCGGGGGCGGTGGACGCAGCCGCGTGTTGGAGGACGGCGCCGTGCTGGAGAAGGCGGGCGTCAACACGTCGGTGGTCTTCGGAGAGCTGGAGGACCAGTTCGCCAAGAAGCTCCAGGGTGAGGGGCGCTCCTTCTGGGCCGGCGGCATCTCCCTCGTCCTGCACCCGCGCAACCCTCACGTGCCCACCGTGCACGCCAACTACCGCTTCATCCATCAGGGCGGGAAGGCGTGGTTCGGCGGCGGCGCGGACCTGACGCCGTACTACCTCTACGAAGAGGACGCGGCGCACTTCCACCGCGTGCACAAGGCCGCGTGTGACGCGCACGACCTGGCGTACTACCCGCGCTTCAAGGCCGCGTGCGACCAGTACTTCCACCTGCGTCACCGGGAGGAGACGCGCGGCGTGGGCGGCATCTTCTTCGAGAACATGGGCGGCGACCTGGAGCGCGAGCTGGACTTCGTGCGCGACTGCGGCCGGGCCTTCCTGGACGCGTACCTGCCCATCGCCGAGCGACGCAAGGACACGCCCTTCTCCGAGGCCCAGCGCTTCTGGCAGGAGGTGCGGCGCGGGCGCTACGTGGAGTTCAACCTCGTCTATGACCGCGGCACCGTCTTCGGGCTGGAGACGCGCGGGCGCACCGAGTCCATCCTCATGTCCCTGCCGC
The DNA here is from genome assembly GCF_013336725.1 of Myxococcus sp. CA040A. NCBI lineage: Bacteria > Pseudomonadati > Myxococcota > Myxococcia > Myxococcales > Myxococcaceae > Myxococcus > Myxococcus sp. CA040A. Next base: position 536,299 of record NZ_JABUMR010000003.1, read on the forward strand.
CCCAGACGCGGTGGCGCTATGACCATCACCCGGAGCCCGGAAGCTGGGAGTCCCGGCTGGTGGACGTGCTGAAGCAGCCCCGCGACTGGGCCGCCTGGACGCGGGAGAGCTGAGGCCCATGTCCGACCCCTTCACATCCCCGCCGCCTCCGTCCCCGCCGGGCAACCTCCTCAAGCGGTGGCCCCTGCTCGCCGCCGGGCTGGGAGTCCTCGCCGCCATCCTGGGCGTCCTCGGCCTCCGGCACGTCGGGCAGTCGAGCGAGCGACCCACCGACACCGAGGCGCGCCTCAACGTGCTGGCGCTGTGTGACGCGGTGCAGGCGTACCGCGACGAGCATGGCGCCTATCAGGTCGCGGGCCCCACGCCCCGGGACGTGCCGCGCGGCGGCGAGTCGGTGCCCTTCCCGGAGAACGACGTCTTCCACCGCCTCGGCTTCGAGCCGGAGGGGAAGGTGCGCTTCCAGTACGAGGTGGTGGTGCAGGAGAGCCCCGTGGGAGAGCCCGAGGTGTCGTGCCTGGCGCGCGGCGACTTCGACGGCGACGGGCTGAACTCCGTCTACCGAGTGCGTCTGGACGCCAACGGAATGACCACGCCCGTCGAGGTGGAACGCGAAGGCGAGTAGTTGGCCGCAACCTGATCCTCGCTCCGGGCGAGAATCTGGGAAATGGGCCACGTCGGCGACATGAGGGGGCCCCGCGACGGCCCCCGGGCAGGAAGGGGCGGCGGGGAGCCTCGTGGCGAGCATGGCCCGCGCGCGTCGTCCAACTCGGGCGCCAGTCCTCGGACGCCCCCAGCGGGGCTGCCCCTGCTGGCGGATGGCATGGAGCCAGAAGGCGCGGAGCCCACCCGCATCTGGCGTGCCCCCGTCTCCGACACACCGCGTGAGAGCGGAAATGCTCCCCGGGGCACGGCGTCGCTGGCGGACACTTCGTTCAGCTCCCAAAACAGCCCCCGGGACGCGCCCGCGTTAGGCTCCCGGAGTCCTTCGGCGGAGCCCACCGGGGACGTGCCAGAGACGCCCCTTCCCACGACGGATGACGAGGCACCGCTCATGTCCGCTTCCTCGCGAATCACCTCCAACTTCAGCCGGCTCGCCCAGCTCATCCTCAAGTCGCCCGCGGGAGGGCCGCGCGGCCCCAAGGTTCCCCAAGGAGGTGGGTTGGAGGGTGGGGGCCATGGGAAGCACGACGCCTTCCGGACCAAGGGCGCCATCCCCGGCGGCCATCCCACCCTGGGTGGCACTGAGCGGGCGCCGCTGCGCAAGGTAGCGGAGCTGATTCCCCCCGGGCTCGAGAAGGTGGCGGGCCAGGAGGAGCTGGGGCTGCGCTTCGGCTCGGACGCGGCGCTGCTGGCCCAGCACCTCAAGCCCTCGCAGCTGTCGAGCACCGAGCGCGCCACCCGGCTGTGGGCCTTCTTCGCCGCCTACGCCGAGGCCGCCGTGGCCCAGCCGCCCCAGAAGGAGGGGCAGGAGGCCTTCCGCGAGTCGCTCAAGGGCCAGGGCTTCGCGGAGCTGCGCGACGCGCGCACCGGCCAGGACGGGGTGACGCAGGGCCTGTGGGTGCTGGAGGCCAGGACACCCGACGAGGCCCGCGAGCGCGTGGCCACCGTCCGGCTGGAGCCGCCCCCGGAGGTCCGCCACTCGGAGGCCGCCGTCCGCAAGGAGGGGGTGGCCGAGGGAGCTCTCGCCATGCAGGCCCGGGGACCGGACACGCTCCGGGGCGGCCCCGCGCCGCTGGGCATGAGGGCGTCCGAGTCCGAGGATTCCGACGAACAGCCCTCGGATTCCGACGGCCGGCGCCGCTCCTCGGGCAAGCGGTTGGGGCCGCAAATGCTCTGGAACGTGCTGCACCGGTTCCGCGCGGACCCCGAGGACGGGGCGGTGTCGCAGGGGCAGTGGGACAGGGCGGCCTTCGGGGCCATGCTGGCCCTGGCGGGCATCGCCCTCCTGGTGCTGGCGCTCGTGAGCCTCTAGGGAGACTTGCCGGGGAGGCTGCCCGGCGGTGGAAAGTCCTCGGCGTTGGCCGGCTTGTGGTACGTTGCCGCACCCATTGGCAACCGACGACCTTACACTCGTCAAGCGCGTCCGGAGCGGCGACCAGCGCGCGTTCAAACTCCTCGTCGAGCGTTACCAGCGCAAGGTGTACGCAGTTGCGCTCGGCATGCTCAAGGACAAGGAGGAATCGATGGACGTCTCCCAGGAGGCGTTCGTCAAGGTCTACAAGTACCTGGACCACTTCAAGGGCGACTCGTCGTTCTACACCTGGCTCTACCGCATCACCGTGAACATCTGCATCGACGTGCTGCGCAAGCGCGGAGGTGGAGGCGAGGCGGTGGAGTTCGACGAGAACCAGGCCATGGACCTGTCCGAGGCCCGCATCGGCGCGCTCGGCAGCCGCCTGGGCACCAATCCCCAGAAGAGCGCGCTCCGGCGTGAGCTGGCGGAGAAGATTCAGGAAGCGCTCGCCACGGTGCCCGAGAAGCACCGCGCCATCCTCCTCCTCCGGGAGATCGAAGGCATGTCCTACGAGGACCTGGCCCGGACGCTCGACATTCCCAAGGGCACGGTGATGAGCCGCCTCTTCCATGCCCGGGCGAAGGTCCAGAAAATCCTGAGTGAATACCTGGAGTTGGACGAAGCGAAGAGCGGAGTGGGCAGCGAATGAAGGGCCCTCGAATATCTGAGGGACCCCCGCGTCACAGCGTTCGCAGCATCCACCACCGAGCAGGGTGAAGGTTATGGCCGGAAATCCCGCATGTGAGCGTTTTGTCCCCATGCTCTCCCCGTATGTCGACGGGGAGCTGACCCCCGCGGAGCGGGTGAACGTGGAGCGTCATCTTGGCGCGTGCCGCGACTGCACGGGGCGCGCGGCGGACCTGCGGGCCGAGTCGGGCCTGCTCCGGGTCGGCCTGGACATGGCGGTGGATGACGTCGACTTCAAGGACTTCGCGCAGAAGGTCATGGCGCGGGTGACGCCGGAGAAGCCGCCCCTCCTGGAGCGGCTGAAGCTGGCGCTGTCCGAAATGTTCCTCTACCAGCGCACGGCGATGGTCTCCTCGCTGGCGACGGCGGCGGTGCTCGTGCTGGTGGGGCTGCCGCTGCTGCTCAGCGACAAGGCCCCGGTGGGTTACGGCGCGGAGCGGATGACGGTGAAGTCCATCCAGCCCTACCAGGACGCCCGCGTGGCGCCGGTGGTGATGGAAACCGACAACGGTGGCACCATCATCTGGCTGGTGGATGAAGAGACGCAGGACGGCTCCCCGTCGGAAGAGGACGAGGAGCTGGAAGAGGACATTGGCGGCGGGCTTCGCAACAAGGGCAAGGGGCCCAAGCCCCTGGGCAAGCCGAAGACCGAAGTGGAGCGCCCCTCGGGAGGTCCCCTGTGAAGAAGAACGTGTCGTCCGGCCGGCTGCTGCTGGCCGTGCTGGGCCTGGGCTTGCTGATGCCGGTGGTCGGCCAGGCCCAGGAGGAGCAGAAGGTCAGCATCCAGGTGGAGGTGGTGCTCGCCTCCAAGAAGGGCTCGGAAGTGGAGCCCCCGGAGCTGGCGAAGATGAAGGAGCAGTTCCAGAAGCAGAACTTCAACTTCACGTCCTTCAAGCGCCTGTCCAACGAGAAGCTGGAAGTGGGCGCGAAGACGGCCACCGAGGTGAAGCTGCCCAACGGCAGCAACGCGTCGCTGCTCCTGCTGGGCATGAAGGAAGGCACCGCCACCGTGCGCGTGGCCATTCCGCGCCAGCCCACGCTGGACGTGGAGCTGGGCCGGCAGGGCGCCGTCTATCAGAAGGCGGGCAAACACGTGGGCGGAGAGCTCATCCTGGTGCTCTCCCCGCCCTCGAAGTAGTCGGACCTGCCGCGGGTCGCCTCAGGCGGCCCGGTCCACCGCCAGCGCCACGTCGCTGAAGTCAGCCTCATCCAGCTCGAAGGGCTCCTCTGCCTCCGCATTCGCGGCCGGGGCCAGCGTGGCGCGGCGCGGCTCCGTCTGGTCGGCGCGCTCGTGCTCCAGGTGGATGCGCAGCCCGTCGAACATGGTGTCGAACGCCGCGTAGATGCGGTTCACCATGGCCAGCGCGTCCTCGCGCACCTCCGGCGCCAGCACCATGGCCTCCAGCTCCTCCGCCAGCTGCTGCTCGAACATGGCGTGCTGCGCTTCGGCCTGCATGTGGTGGTCGGAGAAGTACTTGAGCTTGTCGTCCGCGCCCTGCGCCGCGCTGATGACGGCGGTGCGGCTGAAGAACACGTGACTGGTGGACTCCAGCGCCCACAAGAGGACGATGCGCAGCCGGTCATCCACCGAGCGGTAGACTTCGCTGATGATGGAGTAGGCGGCGTCGCGCGTCTTCGCGTGGGCCTTGCCGTAGAGCGCGCCGATGCTCAGCGAGCCCCCGGTGAGCTGGGCGATATCGTCCTCGAACCACTGGTCATGCCCGCCTTCCTCCGCATGGTGATGCGTGGCGAGCTCCTTCAGGTGCGCGTCCTGGATGAAGTGCGCGTTGAGGCGCAGCACATCCTGGAACGTCATCACCCAGAAGGTGAGGCGAGGCGCGAATGCCATCACCTGTTCTATCGGTCGGTCCTGCTTCAGGTCCGCGAAGAAAGGGTGTGAGGCGAACCGCTCCTCGCACACCGCGATGTGTTGGAGCACGGCCTTCATGGATGTCCCTCCCGGATGCATGTCTCCGCTCGGCCCAGGCGGAGTGTCTTTGACGACGTGCCCAGGTCCGCGCGGGGAGCCACGCGGGCCTGGAGGCCTGCGATGTGCGCTACCAACTGATGTTGTACGTGCAGGCCCCATCTCCCCTGCGACGGCAACTCCTGGGGTCATGTTCAATACGCACCCAAAGCGAATCCTTGGGGCGAAACCTGTCCGTGATTGCCTCCAGCAGGCCGTAGTCCAAATCGCACGGATAGGGATTGTCACAGCGCATCTTCGCGTTGCGCTTGTCCACCGGCTCGTAGTGGTAACCCCCGATGTTGCCCTTGCCCCGGTGGTTCATCTTGTACGCCAGGTCCACCGCGCGCAGGCCTTTTTCCAGGTTGTCGATGTCTGGCGGGAAGTGCGCGCTGTCTGGAATCTTCCGGCCAATCGTTCGCACCGTGCTGGGGCCAATCTTCTCGAAAACCAGGCTGAAAGATTTCAGCAACGCGGGCATCGGGTACCACGTCTTCGCTTCCAGTGGAGTGATGCCATTCTCCGCGAGGATTCGCAGCGCCCGGGCCTGCGCCAGCTCCATTCCGTTGACGATGGCGAGGATGGACTGTCCGACGATTTCGACGCCCTGGTAGGTCGCGAAGGTGGGCTGTGCGGGAGGAGTCTTCAATTCCATACGTGGATGTCCTCGGAAGAAGCGATGCCACGCATTGAAGCCGTTTTCTCAGGTCTTTTCAAATTGACTGATATGTTTAAACTTTTCCGCTGGCGTGAATACGTTTTACATTGGGGGTAAGGCTGACCCATGTCTCGATGTCTCGTGTCTGATTCCAAACACTCACGTGGGAGGAGTGGGGCGCGGGTGTGCTGGCGCGGCGGGGCTGTCAGGTCGTGCGGAGTTCGCACGCCGGACTGAAAAAATGGCAGTCCTTCCCCCGGCTGAGGGGTGGGTTGGAGCACCCGATTCCAGTGAAGACGCGGGGTTGTCGTTCGGCACGTGGGTTGCTCTTGGGCTGGGGGCAGGCGGGCGGCGGCGGCGGTGGCGGGTCGGTGTGGTGGCGCGGTGCATCCCTCATCCTTGGAGAAGAACCATGGCGAAGACTCAGCAGCGTGGGCAGGTCATCCGTCGTAAGGCTCGGCAGGTGAAGGCGACGACGGCTCGGGCGGTGTCGGGTGCGGGGAAGCACGCACGGCAGGTGCAGGTGACGCTGGGAGACCTCATCGCGGCGGCGTTCGACACCGTGGGGGGCGAGGTGAAGAAGGTGAAGCAGGTGATGTCCTCCACGGACATGACGCTGGCCACCGGCAAGCACATCGTCTTCGTGGGCTGAGGTTGCGCGCGCGGGGCGCCACGGGGCGTGGCGCTGGGGGAGGGCGGCGAGGGGAGCGGACAGCGTGAAGCGCATCATCATTCCCGGGCGCAACTGCTGGACGGTGGAAGAGGCGAGCGACGGCGGCGTGCTGGTGGACGGGCGCGCCTACTACCGAGAGCTGTACCGGGCCGCGAAGAAGGCCCGTCGCTACATCGCGATGACGGGCTGGCAGTTCGACAGTGACGTGTCATTGCTTCGGGGCGAGGACCTGGAGGAAGCGCGGGGTGGCGAGGTGCGCCTGCTGCCCATGCTGGACGCGTTGTGCCGGGCCAACCCGGAGCTGCACGTCTACATCCTGGCGTGGGATTTCAGCCTGCTGCTCGCCATGGAGCGCGAGTGGATGCAGCACCTGTTGTTCAACTGGACGACGAACGAGCGCGTGCGCTTCCGCTTCGACGCCTCCAGTCCCTTGTACGGCGCCCATCACCAGAAGCTGGTCGTGGTGGACGGGGTGCAGGCCTTCACGGGCGGGATGGATGTCTGTGATTGCCGTTGGGATGACCGCGACCACCGGGTGGGTTCGGCGCTGCGGTGTGACAGCGGCAGGGACCCGCACGGGCCCTACCATGACGTGCAGTCGGTGCTCACCGGGCCGGTGGTGGAGCGCCTGACGGAGCTGTTCGAGGCGCGCTGGGCGCACTCGGGCGGAGGAGAGCTGCACCTGCCGCGCGTGGCGCGGGATGACGTGACGTTCTCGTCCAGTGTGCCGGCGCCACCCGGGCCGGTGGCCATCAGCCGCACCTTCGGAAAGACGCTCGTGCCGCCGCAGGAGGCCGTGCAGGAGGTGCGCGCGCTGTTCCTGGACGCCATCGAGGCGGCCGACCGGTTCATCTACATCGAGAACCAATACTTTTCGTCGCGGGCCATCTTCCAGGCCCTGGTGAAGCGCTTCCGCGCGTCCGGACGTCCACCGATTCAGGTGGTGCTGGTGTTGCCCCGGCAGCCGGAGGCCCTGCGCGAGCAGCTGGCCATGGGCGTGGCCCAGGTGCGGCTGTTGCGCACGCTGGAGCGGATGGCGCTGGAGACGGGACACACCTTCCGGGTGTACTGCTCGGCGGGGCGCAATCCGGAGACGGGCGCCGATGTCTTCACATACATCCACTCGAAGGTGATGGTGGTGGATGACCGCTTCCTCACGCTGGGCTCGGCCAACACCACCAATCGCAGCCTCGGGTTGGACTCGGAGCTGAACCTGAGTTGGGAGTCGGAAGAGGCGGGCGACGTCGTCGCTCGTGCCATCCGCCGCGTCCGCGTGTCGCTCCTGGCGGAGCACGCGGGGCTGTCGGGCGCGGAGGAGCTGATGCCACTGGCTCGCGCGGACCCGACGTGGGTGGACTGGCTGGACGCGGTGGCGAGCGCGGGCCTGCACCGGCTCCGCCCGCACCCCCTGGAGACGGTGTTCGACCAGAGCCCGCTGCTCAAGTCGCTGGAGCCGGAGGAGCTGGTCATCGACCCGGAGGACTCCGTGCTGGACGAGTCCCTCTTCGAGGCGCTGCGCGGCGCGGAGGACGGGCTGTTCGCCTCAGGCGTCCGGCTCTTGTCGCGCTGGCTGGTGGGCGCGGCGGAGGAGCGTCCCCACCGCGCGATTCTCCCCGCGGGCCCGGATGACGAGAGCGGCCGCTGCGGAGGCTGAGGCCGTCGGTGCGCGGGCCCGCTCGGGCAGCGGCGGAGCGTGACATGGGTGTCACCCCCGCGCGGCGGGTGTGCCGAGGCTCGGCAGTGTCACCCACACCGTGAGGGCTGGCTGCTTCGCTGGAGCACGGGGCCGGGTAGACTCAGGGGACGATGACTGGTGCCCCCCTTCTCGCTCTCTTCGCCCTCGTCTCCAACCAGAGCTCCACCATCTACGAGGAGGAGCCCGCGCCCTCCAGCCAGGACACGCCCGTGTCGGCGGCGCGCCTGGATGAGCCCGCGCCGCCCGGCAGTCGCGTGGGCGGCGAGGGCTTTGGCTTCAGCGGTCAGCTCGAGGCCGGTGGCCTGAGCCTTCCCTCCGGGACGCCGGACGGCGGGCAGGACCTGTTCATCCGGGTGTACCCGTCGTTGGGGCTGACGAAGGGGGACAGCTTCGTGTTGCGACTGGGCGCGAACCTGCGGCTGCGCATGGTGGACGAGGAGCCGAAGCAGGCGGACGGCGACTACGGCGGGCGCCTGCGCCGCGAGGACTGGGACGAGCTGAGCGATATCGGCCAGGTGGTGCGCATGCTGCGCATTGGCCAGGAGGGGCAGTCGCCGTTCTACCTGCGCGTGGAGCCCTTCGCCGACGAGTCGCTGGGCCGTGGATACCTGATGGGTCGCTACAGCAACGTGCTGTCGCCGGACTATCACCCCGCGGGTGGCTCGCTGACGATGTTGAAGGGGCCGGTGCGCGCGGAGATTCTGGCCAGCGACGTGCTGGGCGCGCGCATCTTCGCGGGCGAGGTGATGTTGGACCTGGGCCGCGCCGCCAGTGACGACGCGAACAAGTTCGACCGCTACCTGCTGCGCCTGTCCGCCGCGCACGACGCGGCGAAGGCGGGTGGCGAGACGCCGAACATGACGTTGGCCTCGGTGGGCGGCGACGTGGCGCTCTACAAGGGTGAGCGCCTGCGCGCGTGGGCGCTGCTCGCCGGTGGCGCGCGCTTCGCGGAGGCGCACTCGCCGGCCGTCGGGGGTCTGCTGGGCGTGGCGATGGAGGGGCAGATGGAGAGCGGCACGCAGCTGAGCTTCACGCTGCAGGGCCGCAAGCAGGGCGGGCGCTTCCGCTTCGGCATGTTCGGTCCGGATTACGAGCTGGGGCGATTCTCTGGCACGGGCCTGACGGAGCAGCCCATCGCCGACGAGGAACTCCCCGACGGCTTCGCCGGCTACCTGGAGGCGTCCATCGCCAAGGGCAGTGCGGACACGACGCTGCTGTTGGGCAGCCTGGCCGCGCAGTACCACGGCTTCGGCCGCACCGACCTGGATGTGTCCGCGGGCTTCGAGCTGCCTGGAGGCCGCACCCGGGCCCTGGCGCGCGCGGTGCTGACGGCGCTGGGAGACAGGCCGCGCTACTCGCTGGGCGTGGAGGTCCGCCAGCGGTTGGTGAACCACCTGTACGCCTGGGGTTCCGGAGGCACGGTGCACTTCCCGCAGGCGGATGGGCAGTTGGTGCGCGGCGTGACGGCGGGCATGGGCGTGGGCGTGGACTTCCAGCGCTGAGCCTCAGGTGTCCCCAGGCTCCAAGGGCAGGGTGACGCGGAAGGTGGAGCCCTGGCCCACCTCCGTGTCCACCTCCAGGTGGCCGCCGTGGCGCTCGACGATGTCGCGGCAGATGTAGAGCCCCAGCCCCAGCCCGCCAAAGCCGGAGATGGGCGCGTTGCGCGCGCGGAAGAAGCGCTGGAAGAGGTGCCCGCGCTGGTCCTCGGGGATGCCGATGCCTGAGTCCTTCACCGACATCCGGGCCTCGGCTCCGTCGCGCTCCAGCGTCAGCCGCACCACTCCCCCGCTGGGGCTGTACTTGAAGGCGTTCTCCAACAGATTGGTCAGCACCTGCGCGAGCCGCCCCCGGTCTCCCTTCACCACGAGCGGCTCCGGGGGCGCCTCGTACTCCAGCGTGTGCTGCGGGCCGAGCGGGCGGACCTCCGCGAGCACCTCGTTGGCGAGTGCCTGCAACTCCACGGGCCCCCGGCGCAGCTCCAGCCTGCCGGCCTCGATGCGCGTGGCATCCAGCAGGTCGTGGATGAGCACGGACAGCCGCGTCACCTGGGCGAGCGCCTTGTCCACGTGGTGCGGCTTGGGGGCATGGCCGGCGGAGGACTGCTGCTTCATCATCTGGAGGTGCAGCTTGAGCGGCGTCAGCGGCGTCTTCAGCTCGTGGGCGGCGATGGACAGGAAGTCGTCCCGGACGCTGATGGCCTCCTGTGCTTCCTTCAGCAGCCGCTCCCGCTCCTGCTGGGCGCGGTGCTCCGCCGTCACCTCCATGACGACGGCGCCCAGGCCGACGATGCCGCCGCTGGGTGTCCGCACCGGGTAGTAGCTGACGCGCCAGTGCCGCAACTCGTGGGGCGTCGCGGGCACGTGGCCGGACATCTCCATGTCGCTCAGGGGGACGCCCGTCTCCATGACCTGGAGCATCAGCGGCGCGAAAGCGGGGGCCATGTTGGGGTTCATCTCCCACACCGTCCTGCCCAGCTCCTCGTTGCGCGTGCGCCCATGCAGTGACGCGAGCGCTTCGTTGATGCGCAGGTAGCGCAGCTCCCGGTTGATGAAGGCGAGCCCCACGGGCGCGTGGTTGAGGAACGTGTCGAGCAGCGCGAAGGACTCCTCGGCCTGCTCCCGGGCATTCTGCTCCGCGACGAGCAGCCGCTCGCGCTCCACCTTCGCGCGGCGCTCCTCCGTCACGTCCCGGTAGCTCCACACGCGGCCGATGATGGCGTCGCCCATCCGCTGCGGCAGGGACGTGCCCTCGAATATGCGCCCGTCGCGCAGTTCGATGGGGTCCACGTTGATGTCGTCCGAGGGGAGGTACTGGTCCTGGATGCGCGAGACGAAGCGCGCCGGGTCCTTCGTCAACGGCGCCGCCGCCGCGAGCGCCCGCTGCGCGATGCGTGACTCCATCACCTCGTCGCTGAGGCCCCACATGAGTTGGAAGCGCTTGTTGTAGGCGATGATTCGTCGTTCCGCGTCCACCACGATGACGCCGTCCGCGATGGAGTCGAACATCGCGCGCAGCACCGAGTGGGCGTGCTCCAGGCGTTCGCGGGACTGGCGCTGCTCGGTGACGTCCACCATCAGCCCGCGCAGCAGCATCTGCTGGCCATTTTCCGAGACGGCCGTGACGTGGGCGCGCATCCAGACGATGTGCCCGTCGGCGGCCAGCATGCGGTACTCGAACTCCTGGGGCCGCCCCTGTCGCCAGGCGGTCAGACAGGAGGACACGACCCCCGCCCAGTCATCCAGGTGGACATGTCGCGCCCAGAAATCCGGGCCGCGCATCCACTCCTCCGCGGGGATGCCCAGGAGCCGCTCGGCCTGTCTGCTGACGAAGGTGAAGCGAAACTCGGCGTCGGCCTCCCAGACGATGCCGTCGATGCTGTCGATGAAGTCCTCGTAGCGCTTGCGGACGTGTGAGAGCTCCGCGGTCAGCGCGTCTCGCGCCACCTCTGGAGACTCCCGAGGCTGGAGTCGCGCACAGGCTCCCAGCACCGAGCCGTCGTCCCCATGGACGGCCAGCACCAGGGCTCGCAGCCGCTGCCCCCGTCCACTGCCCTCGCCCAGCCCCTGTCCACTCGACAGTGCGGACTCCACCGCGCGCGCGAGCCAGGGCAGCCGGGCGAGCACCTCCTCAGACCTCCGTCCCTCGACGTCGCCCTGCTCCCAACCGGCCGCCAGGGCCAGCACCGTGTCCATCCAGACGATGCGCCCTTTCGCGTCCACGATGAGCGCGGCGTGGAGGCTTGTGCCCACCTGGAGGAGTCGCTCTGGCGCACGGGACGGACTCGCCGGAGCGGAGGCGTCCGGCCTTGCCTGCCCCTCCCGCATGTCGCCCTTCGACACTGGCGCCACCTCCGTGCGGCATGTCGCCCGCTCATTCCCAAACATGGGACTCGTCCCAGTGGCGGGAAAGGGTCGCTTCTTCCCTTGGTACCCGCTTGACTACGACTGTAGTCACGCGTACTTCTCTTGTGACTACAGTTGTCGTCAGAGGACGGTCATGAAGAAGCCGGTGGGAGAGCAGGAGCTGTCGGTGCTGCGGTACGTGGCCGAGCACGGGCCCGCGACGGTGGGCGAGGTGGTGGAGCGCTTCGGTGAGCCGCAGGGGTTGGCGCGTTCCACCATCCTGACGGTGATGGAGCGGCTGCGGCTGAAGGGTTACCTCACGCGGCGCAAGGTGGAGGGCGTGTTCCAGTACGCCTCGCCGGTGCGGGAGGGGGAGCTGCTGCGGGACGTGGTGGGTGACTTCGTCCAGCGCACGCTGTCCGGCTCGCTGTCGCCGTTCGCCGCGTATCTCTCTGACGCGGATGACGTCTCCGACAAGGACCTCGCGCAGCTCCAGGATGTGGTGGCGCGGCTTCGCTCGAAGAAGCGGAAGGAATAGCTCCATGCGGACCGAATGGCTGATGGATGGGGCCACGTGGTTGGCGTCGTGGCCGGAAGGATTGTGGCGAGCGTCGTGGCAGGGCGCGCTGTGTGCCGCGCTGGTGTGGGCGGTGACGCGACTGTGGACGCGGATGCCGGCCTCGCTGCGCGCGGGCATGTGGTGGTTGGTGGCGCTCAAGTTCGTGGTGTCGCTGGGGGGACCGCGTCCGCTGGCGCTGCCGGTGCTGCCCGCGTCGCTCGCGTTCCTCTCCGGGCAGGCGGAGTCGTCGGAGTCCGATGGCGCGCCGCTCGTCGAGGGCGGAGCGGTGGGTGCGTCGCCCGTGTCACGAGGTTCGGAGGGATGGGCTCCGTCCATCGGCGCGGCGCACGGTCTGGTGGGCGAGCGTGACGCGCACGTGGGCAACCTCGGGATGGTGGGAGGCGCCGTCCACCTGGTGCCGGCGGGACAGAGCACGAAGGCGCCGGGGGCCGAGTCTCCGCGTCTCGCGGAAGGCGGGCAGGGCGCGAGGATGTCGGAGGCAGGATCTCCGAATCTCACGGAGGGCGGGCACGCCATCGCGGGCGGACTGCTGAAGCCGTCGACGCCTGGGGCACGTGCCTCGGGAGCAGGCTGGAAGCAGTTCGTCGTGCTGGCGCTCCTGGCTGCGTGGGTGGTGGGCGTGCTGTGGCAGGTGCGAGCGCAGGTGCGGAGCTGGGCGTTGATGCGGCGGTTGCGCCGAAACGCCCGCCCGCTGGAGCACCCGGTATTGGAGTCCGAGGTCCTCGAGCTGTCCGAGAGCGCGGGACTGCGACGTGCGCCCAGGTTGCTCGTGTCGGACGAGGTGGCGAGCCCGCTGGCCACGGGGTTGTGGTCTCCGGTGGTGGTGCTGCCGACGAAGGCGGTGCGGCGGCTTCCGGTGGAAGGGCTGCGCATGGCGCTGGCGCACGAGGTGGCGCACCTGAAGCGCGGTGACTTGTGGCTCGGCTGGGTGCCGGCGCTCGCGGAGGCGCTGCTCTTCTTTCATCCGCTCGCGCGTCGGGCGGCCCGTGAATACGCGCTGGCCCGTGAGGAGGCGTGTGACGCGGAAGCGCTGCGGCTCACCGGCGCGGAGCCCGCGGATTACGGCGAGTTGCTGCTCGCCTTCGGAGTCACCCGTCCTCATGGGACCGCCGCCGCGCTCGGTGCGTCCGCCCACGTTCACGCGTTGCACAGGAGGTTGAGCATGCTGGAGCACGTCGACATCGGTTCCTCCCGTTCCCGTCGTTGGTTGAAGGTGACGCTCTCCGCGCTGGGGCTCGTGGCCCTGATTCCCTTCCAGGTCGTCGCCCGACAGGAAGCGAAGTCGGTGGCGGAGACAGAGTCGAAGCAGGGGAGCGCGTCGAGCACTCCTCCCGCGTTGACGGCCGTGGCGGAGACGCGTCCCGGTGGGCCGACGTCGACCGACAGCGCCCAGCCGGCGGCAGTGCCTTCTAGGAAGCAGGGCACGGTGCGCACCGGGACGATGGACGCGGCGACGCCGATCGCCGTTGCGAGTCCTGTTGCGCCGATAGCGGCGTCTCCGGTGGGGCCGCGCCCCGTCGCGCCGGTGGCGGCCCTGTCTCCGACTGGACCGAGCCCTGTTGCACCGATGGGAGTGGCGTCTCCAGCGGGGCGGAGCCTCGTCGCTCCGACGGGGGTGGCGTCACCGGTGGGGCTGCGCCCCATCGCTCCGATGGCGGTGGCGTCTCCAGTGGGACCGAGCCCCGTCGCTCCGGTGGGGGTGGCGTCACCGGTGGGGCTGCGCCCCATCGCTCCGATGGCGGTGGCGTCTCCCTCCGGGCCGTCTCCTGTCGCGCCGAGGCCGATGCTGTCCCTTGCGGCGCCGCGCGCTGTCCCTCTGCCTCCGCGTCTGGCGATGGCCGGTGTGCCCGCCGCCCCCGTGGCGCCTCCGACTCCGCCTTCGCCTCCCGACTACGACGATGACGACGACTCCAGCTACGTGCTGCTCTCCGGTGACAAGGCGACGATGCGCGGCAGCACGGTGGACCTGAAGCTCGCGAAGATGTTCAAGGACAAGAACGGCGGCGAACTGCTCTACGTCCGCCGCAAGGGCGAGGCGTTCATCATCCGCGACACGGCCACCCTGGCGGCGATGAAGGCCGCGCTGGAGCCCATCCGGAAGTTCGGCCTGGTCCAAGGTGGAGTGGGTACGCGCATGGGCGCGCTGGGCGAGGAGCAGGGCAAGCTGGGAATGAAGCAGGGCGCGCTGGGAGTGCAGCAGGGACAGTTGGGCCTGCAGCACGCCGAACTGGCTCACAAGCGGGCGGGGCTGCATCTGCAATCCGCTCGTCTGGACTCGCTCTCCGAGGCTGAGCGCGCGCGTCGCGAGGCGGAGCTGGACAAGCAGGAGGCCGAACTCGACAAGGAGATCGACGCCCTCGACGCGAAGCAGGAGGAGTTGTCGAAGCAACAGGAGGAGCTGGGCCGCGAGCAGGAGAAGCTCGGCAAGCAACAGGAGGAGCTGGGCCGCGAGCAGGAGAAGCTCGGCAAGCAACATGAGAACCAGGTTCGCGACGCGGAAAAGAAGGTCCAGTCCGTCATCGACGAGGCGCTGCGCAAGGGCCTGGGCAAGCCGTTGCCCACCTGATGACGGTCCGCGTGGGGACTTGTGACGCGCGGGCTGGCGCTCCTCTACCTTGAGGAGCCCGTCCGCTGCCGGAGGTCCCCATGAGCCTCGCCGCCACGCCCCGCAGTACTCCCACCGGTACGCTGGAGACCATCATCCAGCGGGTGAAGGCAGGCTCGCGAGCGTGGGTGAAGCTCGGGATTCCCGAACGACTCTCGCTGCTGGAGGACCTCAGCCGTGGCTACATGGCCATCGCCGAGCCGAGCGTGCGCGCGGCGTGTGAGGCGAAGGGAATCGACCCGAACAGCCCCCTGGCTGGCGAGGAATGGCTGGCCGGGCCCATGGTGGTGGTGCGCAACCTGCGCCTGCTGGCCGCCTCCCTGCGAGACATCCAACGTCACGGTGTCCCGCGCATCCCGGCCTCTCGCCTGCGCACGCTGGAGGACGGAAGGCTCGCGGCGCGCATCTACCCGATGAACGCGCTCGAGGGGATGCTGCTGCCTCACGCCGAGGGGGAGGTCCACTTCCTCCCCGGCGTCACGGCGAGCAACCTCCGCGAGCACCAGGCTTCGTTCTACCGCAAGCCACACGACGGACGCCTGTGCGCGGTGCTCGGCGCGGGCAACGTCAACTCGATTCCGCCCGCTGACTGTCTCTACAAGCTCTTCGTCGAGGGCGCCGCGTGCGTCCTCAAGATGAACCCGGTGAACGCCTACCTGGGGCCCATGCTGGAGCAGGCCTTCGCCTCGCTGGCGCGGCGGGATGTCTTCGCCGTGGTGTACGGCGGCGCGGAGGAGGGCGCGGTGCTGGTGGGGCACGCGGCGGTGGACGAAGTCCACATCACCGGCAGCGACAAGACGCATGACGCGCTGGTGTGGGGGCCGCCGGGTCCGGAGGCGGAGGCCCGTCGCGCGCGCAACGAGCCGTTGCTGCGCAAGCCCTTCACGAGCGAGCTGGGCAACATCTCGCCGGTGGTGGTGGTGCCGGGGCCGTACTCGGAAGGGGAGCTGCGCTTCCAGGCGGACAGCATCGCCGGCATGGTGGCCAACAACGCGTCCTTCAACTGCAACGCGGCGAAGCTGCTGGTGCAGCCCAAGGCCTGGAAGCCGCGCGAGCACGTCGTGGATGCGGTGGAGGTCAGCCTGGGCAAGGCCGCCGTGCGACGCGCGTACTACCCGGGCGCGGACCAGCGCTGGCGCCAGTTCACCGAGGGGCGTTCCCAACTGCGGCAGGTGGGCCACGCGGGCGTGGGCGAGCTGCCCTTCGCGTTGATTCCGGACGTGGACTCGCGCCAGTCCGAGGACCGCGTCTTCCGTCACGAGCCCTGGTGCACGGTGCTCTCGGAGACGGGGTTGCCCGGCGCGGATGACCCGGTGGCCTTCCTCGACAGCGCGGTGTCGTTCCTCAACGACAAGGTGTGGGGAACGCTGAACGCCACCCTCATCATCCACCCGCGCTCGCTGAAGGACCCGGCCGTGGCGGCCGCGCTGGAGAAGGCCATTCGCGAGCTGCGGTATGGCACGGTGGCGGTGAACACCTGGCCCGCGGCGGGTTATGCGCTCGTCTCGCTGCCCTGGGGTGGGCATCCGTCCTCGACGCCCCAGGACATCCAGAGTGGCCAGGGCTGGGTTCACAACAGCCTCATGTTGGAGCAGGTGGAGAAGTCCGTCCTCCGCGCGCCGCTGACGAGCCTGCTCGCCCCGCCGTGGGTCCCTGGACACCGGAGCGTGCGTGACCTGGGGCGGAGGCTGGTCCAGTTCGAGCGGTCCCCGTCCTGGCTCAAGATGCCGGGCATCGCGGCGGCGGCGCTGCGTCGCTGAGTGTCGTGGAATCGCTCTGTGAGCGGAGGCTCGGGGGTGGCCCTTCCTCGGGCTGCCGGGGCTCGCCACCCCGTGATAAACCCGGAGCATGTCATCGACGCATGCTCGGGAAGGCGGACGGTTTCTCCAGGTGGGTCAGCCCCAGGACGCGGTGAAGAGCTTCCAGAAGGGGCTCGCCATCGACCCGAACGACGTGGACTGTCTGCTGGGACTCGTCCGGACGTACCTGAGCACGGGCGCGGCGGGCGACGCGGAGGCCGCGGCGTTGCGGCTCCTGAAGGCGAAGCCGGACCATGCGGAGGGGCAGGCGCACCTCGCCATGTTGAGGGCCCAGGCGGGCAACGCGGAGGCGCTGGAGGCACTCAAGGTGCTGGCCGCGGCCCCCACGTCGGGCTACTTCGAGCGCTTCAACCTGGGCGGCCTGTTGCTGGACCGGGGCGACTTGAATGGCGCGCGGGCCGCGTATGAGTCCGCCCTCCAGGTGGCGCCCGACAGCGCGCACACGCACTTCGAGCTGGGGCGCATCCATCTGCAGCAGGGCACGCCGGCCGCGGCGGTGACGCACTTCCAGAAGGCGGCGGAGGGCGCGCCGCAGGAGGCGATGCCGCTGCTGATGTTGATGCGCGCGCACTCGGCACAGGGGGCGCTGGGGTTGGGCATCCAGGCGGGCACGCAGGCGTTGGACAAGGCGCAGGGAGGCCTTCGTCGCGCGGTGCTGGAGGACCTCTTCAAGCTGTACCTGTCTGGGGGCAGTCCCGAGGGCGCCAAGCGCACCGTGCTGGAGCTGCGCCAGCTGGAGCCGACGCACATCAACTACGTGTACATGCACGGGCTGGCGGTGATGAGCGCGGGCAGCTTCGCGGAGGCGAAGGACCTCTTCGAGGAGGCGCTGCGGCTGGCGCCCAGGAGCTGGCAGACGTTGCAGGCGCTGGCGCAGATGCATGGCGCGTTGGGTGAGCGCGCGGAGTCTCGTCGGCGACTGGAGGAGGCGGTGGCGCTGGTGCCCACCGAGCTGGGGCCCGTCAATGACCTGGCGTTGCTCTTGATGCAGGACGACGAACACGCTCGCGCGAAGCCGCTCCTGGAGCGGGCGCTGGCCGCGCATCCCGAGGACGCGACGACGCACCTCAACGTGGCGGTGGCCACCTTTCTGACCGACCGCGCCGCGTGCATCCACCATGCGCAGCGTGCGCAGGCGCTGGGTGAAGGCGTCGTCCGGGAACAGGCTGAGCGGTTGTTGAAGAAGCTGAACGAGGGCTGAGGGCCTCGCGCGGTGTTGTTGGGCACGGCACCGTGTGCCCAGCAACCCTTGGGCCTCGGCCCATGGAAGGCGCGACGCCAGGCTTCCGGGGTGGAGACGCCCTGATGCTTCGTGCGCACCACCCTCGCGGGCGCTACCGGCCGAAGAGGCCCCAGCGCTTGGTGGGCGCCTTTCCTCCCTGCGCGCGCGACAGCCGCTCTCCCAGGATGCGGCTCATCTCCAGCGCCACGCCCGGGTTGGCCATGACGACGCTGCGGAAGTCCTCGCGGCCCACCGCCGCCAGCTCGCAAGCCGTGGCTGTCACCGCCGTGGCCGTGCGCGGCTCTCCCGTCAGCAGGGCCAGCTCCCCGAAGAAGCCTCCCGGCTTCACCGTGGCCACGGCCTGTCCTCCCGTGTCCCTGAGCTGCACCTCGCCCGCGAGCACCACGTAGAAGCTCTCTCCCGCGTCGCCCTGTCGGAACAGCTCCGTGCCCGCCGGCCACTGGAGGTGCTCCGCGCCGCGCGCCACCGTCTCCAGTTCCTCCGGATTCAACGGCGCCAGGAAGTCCACCTTGCGCAGCGTCGCCGCCAGCGCCGCCGCGCCTGTCGTCCCCACTGGCTCCGCCGTGAGGAACGACACCGCCTCCGCGAGCTGCGCGCGTCGAGCCACGAGGATGATGGTGTGCCCCGCCTTCAGCACCGTGCTCCCATCCGGCAGCGCCGCGCGGCCCTGCGGGTCCACCATGCCGATGAAGATGCACTCGCGCGGGAAGCCCTCCATGGCCCGCACCTGCGCCACCGTCTGTCCCGCCACGCGCGCGCGCAACGGCAGCGCCAGCTCGAACAGCACCGTGTCACCGTCGCCCAGCGGCAGCGAGCCCGCCACCTGCGGGAAGTCGATGGCCGTGGTCATCTTCGCCACCACCACCTCCGCCTCCGCCACCAGCTCCTTCACTCCCGCCAGCCGGTACGCCTCGCGGTAGCTCGTGTCCAGCATGCGCACCATGATGCGCGCGGGGGACATGCTGCGCACCAGCATGGCGAACGCCAGGTTCTCCGGGTCCCTCGCCAGCACCCCCGCCGCCACGTCCGCGGACGCCACTCCCGCCGCTTCAAGAACCTGCGGACTCGTCGCGTCCCCGCACACCGCCACCACGCCCACTTCCTCGAAGAGCCGCGTGCAGATGCTCGCGTCCTTCTCGATGACCGTCACGGTGTGCTGCTCGGCCACCAGCCGGGACGCCAGCACACTGCCCACCCGTCCCCCACCCGCGATGACGATTTTCACGACGCCTTCCTCCCGGGCTCCGTTGCCGGCTCGTCGCCGTGCGCTCCGTGCAACACCTTCTCCAGATTCAGTGTCCGCTCATCCAACTGCGCCAGCATGTGCTCCGCCGTCGTCTCGGGAATGAGGCCGCTCCTGCGCGCGACCTGCAGCGCCGTGCGCTCCGCGTCGATGAGCCGACGCCGCATGGCGATGAGGTCCCTTGCACCCTGCGCGAGGTGATGGTCATTGAGCCGCCGCAGCTCGCGCTCCGCGCGGGCGATGCTCACCTGGTACTCGCTGCGCAGGTGGTCATACGCGGCCCGAGGCACCAATCCCTGCTCATGCAGCGACGCCAGTTCCTGATGCGCCGCGCGACTGGCGATGAGCTTGCCGCGCTGCTCGGACATGGCCAGCGCCACCTCGTCCTGCTGGAACAGGCCCAGCCACTTCAACGCGTGGGTAAGCACCAATCCCTGGCCCACCAGCGACACCAGCGTCACGCCGAAGGCGATGGCCACCAGCTTCTCGCGGCCCGGCGTCGTCTCCGGAAGACCCAGCGCGAGTCCGATGGAGAGCGCGCCCTTGATGTTGCCCACGATGAAGACGTGCTGCCAGCGCGGCGGCACCGCCTCCGCCGGACGAATGAGCCGCAGGAGCAGGAAGGGCCCGTAGATGGCCACCGCGCGCCCGCCCAACACACAGCCCACCGCGATGGCCGTCTCCGGCAGGTAGCCGCTGAGCGTCTCCGGCTTGGTGGTGAGCCCCACCGCCAGGAACAGGAAGGTGTTCACCCCGAACGTGGCGTACTCCCAGAAGGAGTGGATGGCCACCCGACTCTGCGGGGACACGTCCTTGCGCAGCCCGACACCGACGGCCAGTCCCGCGACGACGGCGGAGATGGCACCCGACAGGTGAATCTGCTCGGCGACCACGAACGAGGCCAGGGCCACGGCCGTCGTCACCATGATTTCGGCCAGCGGGTCCTCGGTGCGGCGGATGACGAAGGCGCCCAGCATGCCCACCGCGAGTCCCACCACCGCGCCACCCGCCGAGGCGAGCAACACACGCGCGGCCAACATCGGCAGCGACGGCGCCGCTGCTCCCGCCACCACGCTGGCGATGGCCGCGTAGGCCACCAGCGCCGTGCCGTCGTTGAAGAGGCTCTCGCCCTGGATGATGCCGGACAGGCGCGGCGGCACCGGGGCGCGACGGAACGCGTAGAGGATGGAGACGGTGTCCGTCACGGCCAGCAGCGCGCCCAGGAGCAGCGCGGGCCAGATGGCCAGGTCCACCAGGTAGTGCAGCGCGGTGCCCGTGGCGCCAATGGCCAGCACCATGCCGACGGTGGACAGGATGAGGATGGGCAGGGCATTGGCGCGGATGCCATTGAGGTCCGCGGTGATGCCGCCCTCGAATAGCAGCGCCGGCAGGCAGACGAGGAACACCACCTCCGGGTTGAGTGGCGGCACGCCGGGGAGCAGGTTGCCCACCGAGATGAGCAGGCCTCCCACCACGAGCGCCACGTTGTAGGGCATGTTCGCCCGCTTGGCGGCGATGGCCAGGACGATGGCAGCCACCATCAATCCAATGACGAGAGGCATCTCCAAGTGCACGGCGCGCAGTCTTCCAGAACGGAAGAGCGAGGTCACGACCCCATCTTGAGAGGCCGGCTGGCCGCGGGCTTCAGCGCCTCAGGCGGAGGATGAGGTCCTTCTTCGCCCCGCAGTCCCCACGCCCATCGCAGTTGCTCGTGGTGACGTACAGGTGGCCGTCCGGACCCATGCTCACCTCGCGCAGCCGGCCGTACGTGTCGCGCAGGTAGACCTCGTGGAGGGTGACTCGGGCGGGGTTGTCAGCGGCGAACCGCACACGGTGCAGGTGCCGCGAGCCCAGCGTGGCCACCAGCAGCGAGCCCGTCCATTCGGGGATGGCGGTGCCGGTGTAGAGGGCGGCGCCCCCGGGAGGCATCGCGTCCGCGAAGGTGAGCGAGGGCGTGATTTGCCCCGCGTGAAGCTCGCACGAGTAGATGCCGGGCCAGCCCAGGTTGCTCCCAGGACGGGCGAGGCTCACCTCGTCGTGCCCCCGGCGCATCGTCTCGCCGCTCGGGCCGTGGTCCGTGACGTACAGCGTGGTGGCATCCTTCCAGTCCCAGCCCTGGAGGTTGCGGATGCCGGTGAGGAACGCGGGGGAGCCGGGGAAGGGGTTGTCCTGGGGGATTTGTCCTTCGGGAGTCAGGCGCAGGAGCTTGCCCGCCGGGTCATTGACGTTCTGCGAGCGGTCCGGCTCGCGGGCGTCACCGGTGCCCGCGTAGAGCATGCCGTCGGGGCCGAAGCGCAGCCGTCCTCCGTCGTGGTACGTCGCGGAGGGGATGCCGCCGAAGACGACGCGGTCGAACGTCGCGGTGGTGTGGTCCTCGGAGAGCGTCCACCGCTCCACGCGGTTCTCGTCCTGGCCGCCCGCGTCGGTGGTGACGTACACGTAGAACTGGCGGTTCGTCGCGAAGTCCGGGTGCGCGGCGATGCCGAGCAGGCCGCCCTCCGCGGCGCGGGTGATGCGCACGGTGGCCACGGGCTGGGGCTGGAGCACGCCGGCCTTGAGCAGTCGCACGCGACCGGGTCGCTCGGTGACGAGCGCGTCTCCACCCGGCAGCCAGGCGATGCCCCAGGGGACCTCCAGGCCCTCGGCGACGACGTCCACGGTGATGGGCACGGCGCCATCAGGGCCCCAGTCGTCCGCGACGCGCACGCAGTCCTCGGGTGAGGCGGTGCCCTGGGACTGGCTCTTGCGACAGGCGGAGGCCGACATGGCGAGCACCACGAGGGCGGAGGCGAGCAGGCGAGAGGCGCGCATGGGGCGATTAATGTCCGCGGTCGGGTGGGGGCGCCAGCGTGGCGGATGGCGGACGTGAGGGTGAGGACGCTCGGGGAGGCGTCCCTCGTCGGGAGGGTGGGCAGGCGGGCGGGCCGAGCGCGGAGGCGCGCCTGTGTCGCCACGGGGCGCGTGGGCACCTTGAGCGCACGGGACAACCCGTCCATTCGCAACAAGGAGACGTCCTATGGCGCGCATCGCGTTCATCCTGGCCGACGACTTCGAGGATTCCGAGTTCCGCATTCCGTATGACCGCGTGAAGCAAGCGGGGCACGAGGCGGTCGTCATCGGCGTGGAGGCCGACACGCCCGTGAAGGGCAAGAAGGGCAAGGAGGTCATCACCCCGGACAAGGCCGTGCGGAACGTGTCGTCCCGGGACTTCGATGCGCTGGTGATTCCGGGGGGCTACTCACCGGACCACCTGCGCATGGACATCGACATGGTGGGCTTCGTGCGGGACTTCTACCGCGCGGACAAGCCGTTGGCGGCCGTGTGCCATGCGCCGTGGATGTTGGTGGAGGCGGACATCGCGGATGGGATGACGCTCACGTCGTGGCCCTCCATCCGCACGGACCTCATCAACGCGGGCGCGCGCTGGGTGGACCGCGAGGTGGTGGAGGATGGCAACCTCATCACCTCGCGCAACCCGGGGGACCTGCCGGCCTTCACTGAGGCGCTGCTGCGACAGGTGGCCCAGGGCATCGCCCCACGCCTGGAATCACCGCGCGGGCGCGAGGCCACTTCGGAGCAGCCGTCCAGCGTGCACTGACTCAGTCACGGGCCACGAGCGGACGGGGTGTGTCGGCTCGTGGCCTGTTCCGGTGGGCACGGCGGGATGAACAGCTCCCTGGACCTCAGTGGTCGCCGTAGCGCTTCTCGCCGGCCTCCACGCGGAGGGCCAGGCGGTTGCCACGCGGAGGCAGCGGGCAGGTGGCGAAGCGCGTGAAGGCGCAGGGCGGGTTGTAGGAGCGGTTGAAGTCGAGCACCACCTGTCCGTCCTTCGGCATGTCCGAGTACAGGAAGCGGCCCGCGCCGTACGTCGCATCGCGGTTCGTCTCGTCCGCGAAGATGATGAAGAGCTGGTTGGAGCCCTCTTCCTCCACCGGCGTCAGGCGGTACTCCTTGCCGTCCACCGTGAAGACGAGCGTGCCCGGCGCCTTCATCTCCTCCGTGGTGCCCAGCACGTTGGGAACCTGGAGCGTGCGCGGCGTGGCCGAGGGCTCGAAGCGCGCGGTGACGCGCCACGTGGGGCTCGCCGGATAGGTCTCGATGCCGTGGAACTGCTTGCGCGCCTGCGCCTGCGAGTCCTTCACTCGCACGCCCAGCTTGTCGCCTCGGAGGATGACCTGGAAGTTGAGGCTGCCGAGCTTCACCACATCCGGAGAGCCCTTCTCGTCCGTCTTCAGCTCGCCCCCGGTGAAGGGCGCGTTGTTGCGCGTGAACTGCACACCCGACGCGGGCTGGAAGCTGACGGTGTTGCCCTTGCGAGTGAAGGTGCCGAGCTTCGCGGGCGTACCGGCCGGGAAGTCCAGTTCGCTCTCGGGTGCGGAGCCGGCGGTCTGCTCGCCCTCCTTGAGCCAGAAGAGGCCGACGAGCGTCAACCAACCCTCCTCGGACTGGAGTCGCTGGATGCGCTGCTCATGCCAGGCGCGGGTGGAGGCGGTGAGGTCTTCGGGCGTCGTGGGAGTGGACACAGTCTTGGCGGGGGCAGCGGGTTTCGGCGGCGGGGCCTTCTGCGGGGCCGGCGCGGCCTGGAGGGCGAGGGACAGGGCCAGGGCAAGGGGCGTCATGTCGGGTGCCTCGGTGAGAGGGGGCTTCCAGCAGCGGCCCCCTGTCTAACAGGGTGGGGTGCGCGGCGCAGGGTTGCAGGCGACCGGGCTCCGTGCGAAGCCGGACACCCGCCGTGGAACTCGACCTGAAGCCGGCACCGCCGCCAGGTGCCTTCCGCAAGCTCGCCCTGGGGGCGTGGCGTTCGCCCAAGGACCCGAGCGCCTATGCGTCCCTCGAAGTGCGCATGGAGAAGGCCGTCGCGTTCCTGGAGGCGTGGCGGGCTCGCACCGGACAGCGACTCACGGTGACACACCTGGTGGCCAAGGCGTCCGCGGATGCGCTGCGCCTGCACCCCGAGGCCAACGTGCTCCTGCGTTGGGGCGCGCCCTCGCTGCGTGTGGACGTGGGGGTGTGCGTGCTCGTCGTGCAGCCCGAGGAGTCGGGACGGGCGGACCTGACGACGGCCACGGTGCCTCGGGCGGACACCCTGTCCTTGGAGGAGTTCGCGCGGGCGATGGAGGCCGTCGTGTCCCAGGTGCGCTCGCGCAAGGACGCGGTCATCGAGCGGGGCAAGCGTCGCTCGTATCGCATCCCCGGGATGTTCATGGGGCTGGCCCTGCGGCTCCTGTCCTTCGTCTGGTTCACGCTGAACGTGGACCTGCGCTGGGTGGGGATGCCCAGGGACCCGTTTGGTTCGGTGGTGGTGACGAGCCTGGGCTCGCTGGGGCTGGAGCGCGGCTTCGTGGCGACGGTGCCGTACACGCGGGTGCCGCTCATCCTCGCGCCGGGTGCGGTGCGGTCCGTGCCGGTGGTGGAGGCGGGCGAGCTGGTTCCCGGGCGGATGATGACGCTGACGTGTACGTGGGACGCGCGGGCGCTCGACGTGGAGGTGGTGGCGAAGGTGCTGCGGCACGTGGGCGCGGCGCTGGAGTCGCCCGAGGAGACGTGGGGGGCTGCGAGCGGCGCGCGGGTGGGGTAGAACGGGACACGTCGCCACTGCTGGAGGTCCCGTCATGCCCGTGGATACCAATCGTCGCGTTGCCTCCGCCCGTCCCGTGGGGCGCGCGCTCGGAGGGCAGGACCGCTACGAGAAGGAAGCGCTCGAGGGCCCGGCGGAAGGTCCACTGGCGATGACTCGACGCCAGCGACTGGCGGGCGGGCCCAATCGCGCGGAAGGGGAGAGCCCCTTCGCCGCGAAGATGCGGCAGCTCGCGGAGAGCAAGTCGTCCAAGGACGAGGAGCGCTGAGGTCTTCGGTGGAGCAGGCCCTTCGATGAAGGTCTATCTGGACGACGAGAGGCCCACGCCGGAGGGCTGGGTGGCGGTGCGGTGGCCGGAGGAGGCCATCGCGTTGCTCGAAGGTGGGCAGGTGGTCGAGCTCAGCCTCGACCATGACCTTGGAGACGATGAGCACGGCACGGGCTACGACGTGCTGCTCTGGCTCGAGGAAGCAGTGGCCACGCGGGGCTTTGTTCCTCCGCGTGTCCGGGTGCATTCAGCGAACAGCTCCGCGCGCCACAAGATGGAGCTGGCGATGGAGCGCATCGAGCGTTTCGTTCGCGAGCGGTGACGGCTCAGCGTGAGCGCGGAGTTGGACTCGGGCTCGGGGCGACCTGGATGCGGGTCGCGTTGGTGCTGCCGTCGGCGATGAGGCTGAAGGCCGCCTGGACGGCGGTGCCTTGGGGCAGGCTCTCGAGTGAGATGCGTTGTCCGTTGCGGACCACCTGGGTGTTCTGGCCGACGCGGAGGTTGTAGAGGTCTCCGGTCTCCGCGTCTCGGACCACGACGCGTCCCTTCGAGGTCGAGGCCACCTGTCCGCGCATGACGACGTTGGCGACCACGGTCTTCTCGGGGTCCGCCCCCGTGTCCCGCGCGGGCTCCGGGGACGCGCTCTGTTTGGGGGGCGTGCTCTGGTCCGAGGTCGCCTGTCCCGAGCCCGCCTGTCCCGAGGCCGCCTGTCCCGAGCCGCCGGTGCCTTCGTCCTGTTTGTCCGAGTGCGGGCCGCGCAGGGCGTTGACCTGTCGCTGGAGGCGCAGGACATCGGAGCGAAGCATCGCGACTTCACGAGTCAGTTGCTTCGGGCTCAGGTCCTTCCCCGAGGAAGCGGCCTCCGCGCTGCCGCCATGCGCGTCACCCGCCGCGTCGGAAGGTTCGGTGCCTCCCTGCGTGGGGGGCGCCCTGCCGCTGGGGACGTCATTTCCAGAGCCTTGGTTTCCAGCGCCTTGGTTCGAGGCCGGGGTGTTGTTCGTGTTTCCGGAGCCACCCGTGCCCGAGTAATCCGTGTTCGGCGTACCGAGGTTGTCCTCGGCTCCGGTGGCGCCCTGTGGGACGGGAGAGTAGCTGCCGGACTCATATGTGCCCGGTGGCTGCGTGCCGGTATCTCCCGAGACACCTCGGCCTTGCTGGTTCTGTGGAGGTGAGGTCATTCCAGGAGCGGACGACCCACCGCTCGACCCACCGCCCGCTGTCTGCGCGAGGGCAACGGGAGTCATCAAGAAGCTGAACGTCAGGGCCGCGGAGAAGAGCGCTCGTCGCATGGTGGGGTCCTTTCCTCGTGCTCAAGGTTGAGGCTTGGGGCCCTGGCGACAAGCGAGCCTCGCGGAAGCTCGCACGCTCGCATTCATCTGGAGTGATGTCCGTCCGCGCGGCGTCCCTGCGAGCAGGAAGGGAGGGGAGCGCGGAGGGCTCAGCCGGGCGTCGACGGAGAAGTGGTGTCTGTTGTGGGCGGGTGCGTCCTCGTCAATGAGGCGGGGAGGAATCCCAGGTGTCACCCTCACGAGTCTCTTCGCAGGGAGGCCACTGCACGGGGCGTGGTGCGAGGAGGGGCCGCGCCCTGAGGGCTTCTTCCAGTTCATCCACGGTGATGGTCGCGTTCGCGTGAGAGGCTCGCAGGAACCAATCGCGACTCTCGAGGCTGAACTCCGGATTGCACCAGGGGTCCTGTCTCATGGGGGCGTCGTAGACCGCCTTGAGCAGCGCGATGCTCGCGAAGTCGAGCTCCGCCCACTCCTTGCCGAAGATACTCCTGGCAACGTCGAAGACACCCTGTTGCTGCTCGTGGAGTGCGCGGTGCCGGAGTTCGTGCAGCACCAGGTCCTCCGCGCTCCAGTGGCGAGTGAGCCAGACCGCCAGCGCGACGCGCTCCCCAGGCCGAATGCGGTCGGCGCCGCGCTGTTCCAGGTCGGCACTCCAGCGATACGCGGCATCGAGTGCGAGCCCGAATCCCTCGGGTTCGATTTCTGCGAAGCAGGCGGTTGTAAAAGGGATCAATTGCAATACACCGAGGGCCACTGTCCAGGGCCAGATGGGTTGGACGTGAGTCACCTGAGGTCGCTCCATGCTCATCCACCATCGGAGCCGGAGTTGCTCCGCGGGTCGGAAAAGAGGCACGGGCTTGGAGGGAAGGACAGGGACCTTCGCGAGCGTGTGGCTGTAGAAGCCCTCCAGTGCGGCCAATGGCACCACAACCGCGAGTCCCAGCAGACACACCAGCCACCGCAAGCCGCGCTTCCATCGCATGGGCCTCGGCGCAGTGCAGCCTTCAGGCCAGGACTCAGAACGTGTACCGCGCCCCGAAGCGCACCTGTCTCGGTGGTTGATGCTCCAGGGCCACGGTGGGGCCATCGCTGCTCGAAGTCATCCGCGTCTCCGTCTGGATGTTGAAGAGATTGAAGGCATCGAGGTCGAAGGACAGTGCCTTGCCGCGGTCGAAGTGATAGTCCATTCCGAACCGCGCATCGACGACATGCAACCAAGGCGTGGATGCACGCTGTCCTGCCTCGAGTGTGCCCGACGCGGCGACATAGGCCAGGCCCAGACGGGCTGATAGCGCCGGGGTCAATCGCTGCCGCCTTGCCCCGGAGGCCTTGAGGACATGGGTGCGCCGTGCCACGGCGGATGTTCCTCGCAGCATGTGGTTCAGAGGGTCCTCACGACTGCCGCCGAAGCGCGACCACGTGTAGCTGACCTGCCCCATCCAGTCGTAACCGGCCGTTCGTGCCAGCTCCAACGTCACCGCGTCATGAGTTTGCTCCATCCTGGGTAGGTCGGAGCCCAACCCATTCCCGGGATTGACGAGCCGCCATTCATCGCCTCCCGGGTTGCTCATGAGCCCCAGTCCCGTATCCAGCTCCCTGCGGGCATAGGTCACGCTCAAGACCGTTTCGCGCAGCACTGCCACGGCGGCGCCGAGTGTGGCCTCGCTGGTGGACGCGGGTGACAGATGGGGGTCCACCTCCACGTCGCGAACCTGTTCACCCGATACATCGGGAAGGAGCAGTCCGAGCAGCGTCTGCCCGCGATACTTGCCGTAATGAGCGAAGAGGCGCATCTCGCCACGCTCGAAGGGGTCCACCACCACGCCCAATTGAGGCGAGAGCGCGTGGCTGATGGCACGAGTCTCCCCATGTGCGGGCAGGAGTCGCTGCATGTCGTAACGGAGTCCGGCGTTGACGGTCAGGAAGTATGAGTACGCCCAGGAGCCTTGGACGAAGCCGCTCACCATGTCGCGGTTCGTCCGGGTCGCGATGCTCGGGGGAACCGCCTGGAGGCCGCGAGGGGGCCAGCGTTGCGTGCTGGGGACTCTCTGCACCGCCTCGTGGACCAACCACTCCGCATCGAGCCCCACCTTCAGGGTCTGCTGCAGCTTGGAGATTCCCAGGGCTCGATACGTCCGATGGCGGGCCCACCCACGGACCTGGAATTGATTCGTGTCGTGCTCCTCGTCTCCGCATCGGGTGTAGCGCGCCAACAGCGTTGAGCCACAGGCGAGGCCCTTTGTGTCCGCCCCCGTTTCCCCGGATGGAGCAGGGCGCTGGGCGAAGTGCTGTCGAAGCCAGCGTGCATCGATGTCGAGCAACAGCGCATTGTCCAACAGCGCCCCGCTGTGCCCGAGTCCGAGCAACAGGGTGTCGCGCTCCAGCGCGCGTGGCGCGAAAGCAGTCGCCCCCTCATGCCATCGCTGCGTGGCTGGTATTGTGATGAACGTCAGCGTCGTTCTGTTGGACGCGTTGAACAGGTAGGTCAGGCGGCCCAAGGCCTGGAGCTCTCGTTGGTCGAAGTGAACGGTAGGGGATGTCTCCTCTTCGGAGAGAGTCGACTCCCTGCGAGTGCTCTCCACTCGCTGAACCGAGGGAATCAGCCCCAGGGAGAACCAGAGCTGGTCCTTCAGGATGGGGCCGGAGAGGACCGCGCCCAGCTCTCCCATATGCTGGAGCGCTTCATGGGGACCGTCCTGGACCGGCTGACGCCCCTGGAGCAATCCGGTGGCCCAGTGGGCGAATACGGACCCGTTGAACTCATTGCTACCGGAATTGCTATCACCCGCATCGATGATGGCTCCCGTGGCTCGGCCGTATTGGGGGATGCGTCCACGGAACAGCAGCTCACCCCTATTGTACTGAAGCAGCTCCAGGCTCAGGGGTACGGCATTGCGCCCGAACACGCCGTCCTGGGTGGAGAGGCCGTCCAGCACATATCCGTTCTCCGAGGGACTCGCGCCAAGGAGTGTGAGCCCCTGGTCCGTGTCGACTGCTTCCGAACGCAAGGACTGAAGCCTGTCGACCGAGCGCATCGCACTGCCCGGGATGGGCCGTGCGATGGGGAGAAGGTCGGTGATGAGATGGTCGAAGGACTCGGAGACACCCGTACTTTCGTAGTCCAAGGAGGGGAGCGTCCAGCAACGGAACTCAAGCATCTCACCCAAGGGCCCGGGGATGAGTTCGACATTCACGCGCAAGGCACGCGCTTCTCGCAGGAGGACCGAGTCCCTCGTCAGTGGGATGAACTGTTCCTTCTCGAAGCGCAGCTCATACGTTCCAGGGGGAAGGGGCTCGATTCGGTAGGTGCCGTCCATTTCCGTGACGACAGTAAACTCGCCCTGGGGCTCGGACGCGGAAGCGGTCACCACGACATCCCCGAGGGGCTGTCGGCTCAGGGCATCAATCACCGTGCCGGAGATGCTGCTCGTGGGCTCCGCCCTGGCAGTGGGTGCCTGGCTCATCCCCACGAGGACTCCGACGACGACGTGAAACACGGTCAGGTTCCGCATCTCCCAGAACCTTCCATGGGGCCCGAGCGTCGTTCGTCATGGTTTCCGCACGAAGCAGGCAGGCACCCGTGATGATTCCGTGCTGTGCTGGAGCCAGCCTCGGGGTGGGTGGCTCGGAAGCGGGCCGGGCGCTATTCGTGTGAGGCCGAGGGCCGGGGCAGCACTGTCACGAGGTCTCAACCTTGAGTGGACGCGAGAGCGCGGTGACCACGGGAAGGAAGGGCGCACGCGCGTCCGCGAGGAATACGCGCGCTCGCAGCCTCCGGCCCTGGCCGCTCACCCTCGCCACCGCCGTCTCGCTGGGCCTCCTCCTCTACGTCGCCACCACCAGCCTGCCCTACCTCGTCTCCTCCCCGACGACGGACCCGAACTTCGGCGCCCTCAACCACTGTCTCTCCAAGGCCCACCCCGAAGCCCGGCTGGGCTGGGCCGTCTCCCCGGACGCCACGCGCGCCGCTGTCTACGGCCCCCACGCCGTCGCCGTCTGCGGCCCCGGTGACGCCGCCACGCGCAGGGAACTCACCGGCACCCTCGCCCTCGCCTTCGACGGAGACAACCGGCTGTGGCTCTCCGCCGCGGGCCGCTTGCTGCGCGAGGACGGCGCCACCCTGCGCCCCATGGGCGACTTCGAGCCCATGGCCCTGGCCGGCCACTCCCACGGCATGCTGGCCCTGGATGCCTCCGGACAGCTCGTCTCCGTGGCGCCTGGGGGCACGGTGCTCGCGCAAACGCTCGTTCCCGGAACCACGGGCCGACTCTCCGTGGGCTCGGGCGGCGTGCTGGCCGCCGTGCTCTCCGAAGGACTGCTGCGCGTCTTCGACACCCGCACCCTCACCCCCGTTGAACTGGACCTCCCCTGCGCGGTGGAGACCGTGTGGTGGCTGGATGAACCGGACCGGCTGTTGATCGGCTGCACACCGTCCGGGGCACCGTCGTTCTCGGTCGATGTGCGCACCGGAATGCGTGAGAAAGCACCGGAATACCGGAGTCTGGCCCCTGCTCGCCGGCTCTCCGGCCGGCCGCTCTATGTCCAGGGCTGTGACGGTTTTCCCTGCACGGCGCCGCCGCCCTGACATGTTGCACAAAGGCTCCGGGTCCCGTGGTTTCCACACGGGGCGTCCGGAAGTCCGGAGTGGAAGTCCAGTAGGCGACAAATCGTCCTGTCAGGGCGGGCTTTGAATCGACAAGCCCGCGAACTCACAGGAGATTCGCGCCCCGGCCGTCCGTCGTGAAACACAGCTCACGGCGTTCATCCCGATCAGAAGGGTTCTCCTCGTGGACGACACCAAGGTTCCCAGCTCCAGCAATGGCAAGAAGCGCGCCTCGACGCGCAAGCAGCCTCGGAGCGATGTGGCTTCCAGCCCGCAGACCTCCAGCGACACCCTCGCGGCCCACCGCGTGGAAGCCGAGCGCACCCGCACCCGTGCGAGTGACTCGAAGCCCTCTCATGGGGCGGGCAGGCAGGCGGACGAGGGTGCGCGGAGTCGTGGCGGCGGCGCCAGGACGCCCGGCGGTGGTGCGCGCATCCGAGGGGATGACCCGATGCGGACGCTGCTGGCCGCGCTGCGGGCCGTGCAGGGCGGAGACTTCTCCGTGCGCCTGCCGGACTTCTCCACCCTCCCGGTGATGGATGACATCTCCCGCGCCTTCAACGCGGTGGTGACGCTCAACTCGGCCATGACGCATGAGATGGTGCGCGTCTCCCGCGTGGTGGGCCGCGAGGGCCGCATGGGCGAGCGTGTGTCGCTGGGCGACGCGCGCGGCGACTGGGCCACGAGCATCAACTCCATCAACGCGCTCATCGGCGACCTGGTGCAGCCGACGACGGAAGTCGCTCGCGTGCTGGTGGCGGTGGCCGAAGGCGACCTGACGCAGAAGATGGCCCTCGAAATCGACGGCCAGCCGGTGAAGGGCGAGTTCCTGCGCATCGGCACCACCGTGAACGCGATGGTGGATCAGCTCAACTCGTTCGCCGCCGAGGTGACGCGCGTCGCGCGCGAGGTCGGCAGCGACGGCAAGCTGGGCGGACAGGCCGAGGTGAAGGGCGTGTCCGGCGTGTGGAAGGACCTCACGGACAACGTGAACCTGATGGCCAACAACCTCACGGCCCAGGTGCGAAACATCGCCGAGGTGTCCACCGCCGTCGCCAACGGCGACCTCTCCAAGAAAATCACGGTGGACGCGCGCGGCGAGGTGCTGGAGCTGAAGAGCACCATCAACACGATGGTGGACCAGCTCAACGGCTTCGCCTCCGAAGTGACGCGCGTGGCGCGTGAAGTGGGCACGGAAGGAAAGCTGGGCGGTCAGGCCGCGGTGCCCGGTGTGTCCGGCACGTGGAAGGACCTCACGGACAACGTGAACTTCATGGCGTCCAACCTCACGACGCAGGTGCGCGGCATCGTGAAGGTGGTGACGGCCGTCGCGAACGGTGACCTCACCCAGAAGCTGATGGTGCCGTCGCAGGGCGAAATCGCCGCCCTGGGCGCGACGCTCAACAACATGACGGACACGCTCAACGTCTTCGCCCAGCAGGTGACGAGCGTGGCGCGCACGGTGGGTGTCGAGGGCAAGCTGGGCGCCCAGGCCCAGGTGCCCGGCGCCGCCGGCACGTGGAAGGACCTCACCGACAACGTCAACCTGATGGCCAACAACCTCACGGCCCAGGTGCGCAACATCGCCGACGTGACGACGGCCGTCGCCAAGGGCGACCTGTCCAAGAAAATCACGGTGGACGTGAAGGGCGAGGTGATGGAGCTGAAGGACACCATCAACACGATGGTGGACCAGCTCCGCGCGTTCGCCTCCGAAGTGACGCGCGTCGCGCGCGAGGTGGGCACCGACGGCAAGCTGGGCGGTCAGGCCGATGTGAAGGGCGTCGCTGGCGTGTGGAAGGACCTCACCGACAACGTCAACAGCATGGCCTCCAACCTCACCACCCAGGTGCGCAACATCGCCCTGGTGACGACGTCGGTGGCCAATGGCGACCTGTCGAAGAAAATCACGGTCGATGCTCGCGGCGAGATTCTGGAGCTGAAGAACACCATCAACACCATGGTGGATCAGCTCAACTCGTTCGCCTCGGAAGTGACGCGCGTCGCGCGCGAGGTCGGCACGCACGGCAAGCTGGGCGGACAGGCCGAGGTGAAGGGCGTCTCCGGTACGTGGAAGGACCTCACGGACAACGTGAACGTGATGGCCGTCAACCTCACCACCCAGGTGCGTGGCATCGCCAAGGTGGTGACGGCGGTCGCCAACGGGGATTTGACGCAGCGGCTGAAGATGGAGGCCAAGGGCGAGGTCGCCGAGCTGGCCGACACCATCAACGCGATGACGCAGACGCTCTCCATCTTCGCGCAGCAGGTGACGGACGTCGCTCGCACGGTGGGCGTGGAAGGCAAGCTGGGGGCCCAGGCGGTGGTGCCGGGCGTCGCGGGTACGTGGAAGGACCTCACCAACAACGTGAACCTGCTCGCGAACAACCTCACCGACCAGGTCCGCAACATCGCCGAAGTCACCACGGCCGTCGCCAATGGTGACCTGTCGAAGAAAATCACGGTCGACGCCAAGGGCGAGGTGCTGGAGCTCAAGAGCACCATCAACACGATGGTGGACCAGCTCCGAGGCTTCGCGTCGGAAGTGACGCGCGTCGCGAAGGAAGTCGGCACCGAAGGGAAGCTGGGTGGTCAGGCGGAAGTGCGCGGGGTGTCCGGCGTCTGGAAGGACCTCACGGACAACGTGAACTTCATGGCCTCCAACCTCACCAGCCAGGTGCGCGGCATCGTGCGCGTGGTGACGGCGGTCGCCAACGGAGACCTCACCCAGAAGCTCATCATGGACGCGAAGGGCGAAATCGCCGCCCTCGCGGAGACCATCAACGCGATGACGCAGACCCTGTCCATCTTCGCCCAGCAGGTGACGGACGTCGCCCGCACGGTGGGTGTCGAAGGCAAGCTGGGCGCCCAGGCGGAGGTGCCGGGCGTCGCGGGCACGTGGAAGGATCTCACCAACAACGTGAACCTGCTGGCCAACAACCTCACGGCCCAGGTGCGAAACATCGCCGAGGTGACGACGGCTGTCGCGAATGGCGACCTGTCGAAGAAAATCACGGTCGACGCCAAGGGCGAGGTGCTGGAGCTCAAGAGCACCATCAACACGATGGTGGACCAGCTCCGCGCGTTCGCCGCCGAGGTGACTCGCGTCGCGAAGGAGGTCGGCACCGAGGGCCGGCTGGGCGGTCAGGCCGACGTGAAGGGCGTGTCCGGCGTCTGGAAGGACCTCACCGACAACGTGAACGTCCTCGCCGGAAACCTCACGGACCAGGTGCGCAACATCGCCAAGGTGACGACGGCCGTCGCCAACGGTGACCTGTCGCAGAAGATCACCGTCTCCGTGAAGGGCGAGGTGCTGGAGCTGAAGAACACCATCAACACGATGGTGGACCAGCTCCGAGGCTTCGCGTCGGAAGTGACGCGTGTCGCGAAGGAAGTCGGCACCGAGGGCAAGCTGGGCGGGCAAGCCGCGGTGCCCGGAGTCGCGGGCGTGTGGAAGGACCTCACCGACAACGTGAACGTCCTCGCCGGCAACCTCACGGACCAGGTGCGCAACATCGCCAAGGTCACCACGGCGGTCGCCAATGGCGACCTGTCGCAGAAAATCTCCGTCGAGGCTCGGGGCGAAATCCTGGAGCTCAAGAGCACCATCAACACGATGGTGGACCAGCTCCGCGCGTTCGCCGCCGAGGTGACTCGCGTCGCGAAGGAAGTGGGAACGGACGGCAAGCTGGGCGGTCAGGCCGCGGTGCCGGGGGTCGCCGGCACGTGGAAGGACCTCACCGACAACGTGAACAGCATGGCCTCCAACCTCACCGCGCAGGTGCGAAACATCGCGCTGGTGACGACGGCGGTCGCCAACGGTGACCTCTCCAAGAAAATCACCGTCGACGCGAAGGGCGAGATTCTGGAGCTGAAGGACACCATCAACATCATGGTGGACCAGCTCAACTCGTTCGCCTCGGAGGTGACGCGCGTCGCGCGCGAGGTCGGCACGGAAGGCAAGCTGGGTGGACAGGCGGAAGTGCGCGGGGTGTCCGGCGTCTGGAAGGACCTGACGGACAACGTGAACTTCATGGCCCGCAACCTGACGACGCAGGTGCGCGGCATCGTCAAGGTCGTGACGGCCGTCGCCAACGGCGACCTCAAGCAGAAGCTGGTCGTCGAAGCGAAGGGCGAAGTGGCGGCCCTCGCGGAGACCATCAACAACATGACGGACACGCTGGGCACGTTCGCCGAGCAGGTGTCCACGGTGGCCCGCGAAGTCGGTGTCGAAGGGAAGCTGGGTGGACAGGCCCGCGTGCCCGGTGTGGCCGGCACGTGGAAGGACCTCACGGACAACGTGAACTTCATGGCCTCCAACCTCACCACGCAGGTGCGCGGAATCGTGCGCGTGGTGACGGCGGTCGCCAACGGTGACCTCACCCAGAAGCTCATCGTCGACGCGAAGGGCGAAGTGGCCGCGCTCGCGGACACCATCAACAACATGACGGACACGCTGGGGACGTTCGCCGAGCAGGTGTCCACGGTGGCCCGCGAAGTCGGTATCGAAGGAAAACTGGGCGGTCAGGCCCGCGTGCCCGGTGCGCGCGGCACGTGGCGGCAGCTCACCGACAACGTGAACCAGCTCGCCGGTACGCTGACCAGCCAGCTGCGCGCAATCTCCGACGTGGCCACCGCGGTGACGAAGGGTGACCTCACCCGGAGCATCACTGTCGTCGCCGAGGGCGAGGTCGCCGCGCTGAAGGACAACATCAACCAGATGATCGTCAACCTGCGTGAGACCACGCAGAAGAACCAGGAGCAGGACTGGCTCAAGACGAACCTGGCGAAGTTCAGCGGCATGATGCAGGGCCAGAAGAGCCTGGACGCCGTCAGCCGCCTCATCATGAGCGAGCTGACGCCGCTGGTCTCCGCGCACCACGGCGCCTTCTTCCTGATGGACACCGACTCCGGCACGCCGGTGCTCAAGCTGACGAGCACCTACGCGTACCGGGAGCGCAAGCACATCGCCAACCGGTTCCGGCTGGGCGAGGGACTCGTCGGGCAGACGGCCCTGGAGCGGAAGACGATTCTGCTCACCCACGTGCCGCCGGACTACATCACCATCTCCTCCGGCCTGGGCGAGTCCGCGCCCCTCAACATCATCGTCCTGCCCGTGCTGTTCGAAGGTGAGGTCAAGGCCGTCATCGAGCTGGCCTCGTTCCACACCTTCAGCGCCATCCATCAAATCTTCCTGGACCAGCTCACCGAGAGCATCGGCGTGGTCCTGAACATGATCATGGCGAACATGCGCACCGAGCAGCTCCTGCAGCAGTCGCAGGGACTCACTCAGGAGCTGCAGAGCCAGTCGCGCGAACTGACGCAGCAGCAGGACGCGCTCAAGCGCAGCAACAGCGAGCTGGAGGACAAGGCGAAGCTGCTCGAGGAGCAGAACCGCCGCGTCGAGGAGAAGAACAACGAGGTCGAACGCGCGCGCGTCAGCCTGGAGGAGAAGGCCGAGCAGCTCACCGTCATCTCCAAGTACAAGAGCGAGTTCCTGGCCAACATGAGCCATGAGCTGCGCACGCCGCTCAACAGCCTGCTCATCCTGGCCAAGCTGCTGTCCGACAACAAGGACGGCAACCTCAGCACCAAGCAGGTGGAGTACGCGAACACCATCTACGCCTCCGGTGGTGATTTGCTCAGCCTCATCAACGAAATCCTCGACCTGTCCAAGGTGGAGGCCGGGAAGATGCAGGTGGAGCCGCGGGACATCGTCCTGTCGGAGTTGAACCAGTTCATCGACCGCAGCTTCCGCCCCGTCGCGGACCAGAAGAACCTGGCCTTCACGGTGGAGGTGGCGCAGGGCGCCCCCCGCCACATCCGCACCGACCCGCAGCGGCTGCAGCAGGTGCTCAAGAACCTGCTCTCCAACGCCTTCAAGTTCACGGACGAAGGCAGCGTGAAGATGACGGTGAAGCTGGCCGAGCCGGGCACGCGCCTGGACCACGAGGTGCTCAAGCGCTCGCGCTTCGTGCTCGCCTTCGTGGTGACGGACACGGGCATCGGCATCGCCAAGGACAAGCAGCGCCTCATCTTCGAGGCGTTCCAGCAGGCGGACGGCTCCACCGCGCGCAAGTACGGCGGCACCGGCCTGGGCCTGTCCATCAGCCGCGAAATCGCCAAGCTGCTGGGCGGCGAAATCCACGTCCACAGCGAGCCGCGCAAGGGCAGCACCTTCACGCTGTACCTGCCGCCTGAGTACGTGGGCCCCGAGGACGACGGCATGCCGGTCATGCCGGTCATGCCGGTCATGCCCTCGCCGCTCGAGCCGCTGTCTCGCATGTCCCACGTCTCGTCGGAGCCCCTGTTCCCGACGCCCTCGCCGGTGCCGGTGCCGCCGACCGCCGCCGAGAACGCCCATGTGCTGGACGCGGCGCTGCCGCCTCCTCAGGTGGACTCGCTGCTTCCGCCGCTCGCGGTGGAGGACGACCGGGACCACATCCGCGAGGGTGACCGCGTCCTGCTCATCATCGAGGACGACCTGAAGTTCGCCCGCATCATGGTGCAGCTGGCGCGGGAGAAGGGCTTCAAGGCCCTGGTCGCCACGCGGGGCGACACCGGCCTGTCCATGGCCAACGAGTTCCAGCCGCACGCGGTGACGCTCGACATCCAGCTGCCCGTCGTCGACGGCTGGAGCGTGCTCGACAGGCTCAAGCGCAACCCGCGCACGCGCCACATCCCGGTGCACATCATCAGCGTCATGGACAAGCACCTGGGCAACGCCCAGGGCGCGTTCGGCTACCTCACCAAGCCCGTCAGCAAGGAAGGCCTGGAGCGGGTGTTCAACCAACTGGCGAAGTTCCTGGAGCGCACGGAGCGCAGGCTGCTGCTGGTGGAGGACGACGACGTCCAGCGCAACAGCCTGGTCAGCCTGCTCGCCGAGGGCGGCGACGTCGCCGTCACGGCGGTGGCCACCGGCCAGGAGGTCCTCCAGAAGCTGGAGGAGGGTGAGTACGACTGCCTCGTCATCGACCTGCTCCTGCCGGACATGGACGGCATCAAGCTGGTGGAGGAGGTGAAGACGCAGCAGCGCTTCAGGGACTTGCCCATCGTCATCTACACGGGCAAGGAGCTGACGCCGAAGGACGACACGCGCCTGCGCCGCTACACCGGCAGCGTCATCCTCAAGAGCGGAACGAAGAGTCCCGAACAGTTGCTCAGTGACACGGCGCTGTTCCTGCACCGACTGGACCAGAACCTGCCTCCCCGCGCGCGGGCGGCCCTGGCGCAGCGCAGCGAGCAGGAGTCGGAGGTGGTGGGCAAGAAGGTGCTCGTCGTCGATGACGACATGCGCAACATCTTCGCCCTCACCAGCGTGCTGGAGAACCACGGCATGCAGGTGGTCTTCGCCGAGAACGGGCGGGCGGCCATCGAGACGCTTGAGCAGCACCGCGACGTGGATATCGTGCTGATGGACGTGATGATGCCGGAGATGGACGGGTACGAGACCATGCGGGCCATCCGCAAGGACGTGAAGTACGCCAGCCTGCCCATCATCGCCGTCACCGCGAAGGCCCTGAAGGACGACCGGGAGAAGTGCATGGCCGCGGGGGCCAGTGACTACCTGCCCAAGCCGGTGGATACGGACAAGCTTTTGGAACTCATCCGTCTCTGGGTGTCGGCTTGAAAGGTCGAATGATGGCTAGCGCACGACTCGTCACCGCCGGGCTTGGGGACGGCGGGGGTCGCGCCTAGCCTGTCCCGCCAGTGAACGGTCGGGGCATACCTTGCTCCTATTTCAATGACGCCTAGCGAACACATCTCCGCCGAACGCCCCCAGGACGGCGCAAGCCGTCCCCGGGCGAGCATCCTGATGGTGGACGACCACCCGTCCAACCTGCTGGCGCTGGAGGCCATCCTCGAGCCGTTGGGGCAGGAGCTTGTCAAAGCGACCAGTGGCGAGGAGGCGCTCAAGTTCCTGCTTCAGCGCGACTTCGCCGTCATCCTGATGGACGTGCAGATGCCGGGCCTGGACGGCTTCCAGACGGCCACGCTCATCAAGCAGCGGGAGCGCACGCGCACCATTCCCATCATCTTCCTCACCGCGCTCAGCCGCGACGCGGCCCACATCTTCAAGGGTTATGCGCACGGCGCGGTGGACTACCTGCTCAAGCCCTTCGACCCGGAAATCCTCCGCTCGAAGGTCAGCGTCTTCGTGGATTTGTTCCTCAAGGAACAACAAATCCAGCGGCAGGCGGCGATGTTGCGCCAGCGCGAGCGCGAGGCGGTGGAGCGGCAGAGCGAGCTGCGCTACCGGCGGC
This sequence comes from Myxococcus sp. CA040A, assembly GCF_013336725.1. Lineage (NCBI taxonomy): Bacteria > Pseudomonadati > Myxococcota > Myxococcia > Myxococcales > Myxococcaceae > Myxococcus > Myxococcus sp. CA040A. Next base: position 575,328 of record NZ_JABUMR010000003.1, read on the forward strand.
TCACGGAGTCCTTGCCGGAGGTGATGTGGGCGGCGCGGGCGGACGGCTCGTTCACCTACGCCAACCGGGCGGGGCGCGACTACACGGGCATCCACGAGGAGCATCCGCTGTCGTTGGGCACGTTCCTGGAGTTCGTGCACCCGGTGGACCGGGAGGAGATGCGCTCGGCGTGGGAGACGGCCATCCGCTCCAGCCAGCGGGTGGAGCGTGAGTTCCGGCTGCGGCGTTTCGACGGCGTGTATCGCTGGCACCTGGCGCGCGCGGTGCCGGAGCGGGACGAGTCCGGGCACGTGGTGGGCTGGATTGCCGTGGCCACGGACATCGACGACAAGCGGCGGGCGGAGGAGGCGCTGGGGCGCTTCAAGATGACGCTGGACGCGACGTTGGACTGCGTCCTGATGTTCTCGCCGGACTCGCTGACGCTCACGTACGCCAACGCGGGCGCGGCCAAGCAACTGTCGAGCAGCACGGACGAGCTGGTGGGGTTGTCGGTGCTGGAGGTGGAGAGCGCCTTCGACGAGGCGGGGTTCCGCAAGCTGCTGGCGCCGTTGGTGAGTGGGACGTTGCCCAGCCAGACGTACTCGACGACGCACCGGCGCAGGGATGGCACCGAGGTGCCGGTGGAGGTGGTGCTCCAGTTCGTGTCGGCGGCGGAGGGGCCCGGGGGGCGGTTCATCTCCGTGGCGCGCGACATCACCGAGCGTCAGCGCGCGGAGACCGCGCTGCGGCTGGCGAGCGAGGCGAAGGACGCGTTCCTCGCGGCGGCGAGCCACGAGCTGCGCACGCCGCTGGCGGCGGCCAAGGGGCACGCGCATCTGGCGCTCTTGAAGCTGGGCGGCGAGACGGAAGCAGGGCCGGGCAAGTCGCTGAAAATCATCAACCGGCAAATCGACCGGATGGCGAAGCTGGTGGAGGACCTGCTGGACATCAGCCGGCTGCAGGCGGGGCGGCTGTCGCTGGAGCTGGAGAAGTTCGACCTGGGCCAGTTGGTGCAGGAGACGCGGGACCGCATGGCGGTGTTGTCGCAGGGGCATGAAATCCAGGTGGAGGCGCCGGAGCACCTGGAGGGGACGTGGGACCGGGGTCGGTTGGACCAGGTGCTGACGAACCTCTTGTCCAACGCCATCCGCTACTCACCGGAGGGTGGGGCGGTGCTGGTGCGGCTGGTGCGCGAGGGGAAGGAAGGGGTGCACCTGTCCGTGAAGGACAGCGGCGTGGGGATTCCCAAGGACAAGCAGGCGCTCATCTTCGAGCGCTTCGGGCGCGCGCACGGCAGCAAGTACGGCGGCCTGGGGTTGGGGCTCACCATCAGCCAGGGCATCGTCGAGCAGCACGGCGGACGCATCTGGGTGGAGTCCCAGGGCGTGCCGGGCCAGGGGTCCACGTTCAACGTCTGGCTGCCCCGTGAGACGGAGTCCCCCGGAGTCGGCGTGCATCACGAGCACGGCACGCGCACCGCGAGCTGACAGGGCGCCGGCGCGCGAGCGCGGCGTCAGAGATTGAAGCCCACGTTTCCCACGGAGATGCTGGGCCCGAAGATGAAGGACCAGCGGCTGGAGGGGACGACGGAGCCGTCGGAGCGGCGGGTGATGTCGTCCCGGAACTCGCGCGCCACCCACGCCTGCGCCCCCACCGCCGCTCCCGGTCCAATGGGCACGCGCAAGCTGAGCCCCAGCACCACCGCCAGCGTCGGCGGGAATTCGATGTCGCCGGACTGGGGAATCAACCCCATGCCCATCAGCCCCATCTCGATACCCAGGAGCCGCTCCTGTCCCTCGTTGTTCAAGAGCGCCAGTCGCGACACCACGCCGAAGTTGAGGATGAGCTGCCCGCTGGGCTCCGTCGCCCGGTAGAGGCCCGCCGGAATCGTCGCCGTCGTGTACAGCCGGAAGCGCCCACCCCTGACGATGGCCGTCCATTGCGCCGACGGCAGCCCCGAGCGGTCCGACGTGCTCAGCGCGTACCGCGACTCGTCCGCCACCAGCGACACCTGGACGAGAATCCGGTCGAACTGCGCCAGCTGCCCCGGCACGGGAATGGTCCGGGCCTCGCCCTGCGGACGCAGCAACATCCGCTGCTCCACGTGACTCTCCCCTCGCGCCGAGCCGTCCGCCTTGGTGACGTCGATGCGCAGCACGATTTCCTGCGTGCCCTGCTCGGGCTTGAGCCGCTCCCGGTGGATGATGACCCGACACGAGTTGCGCATCTCGTAGTTGATTCGGTGCGGACGGCTGGGCTCCAGCACCTGGTCCTTGCCCTCCTTGTCCGCGCACACCAGCTCCACCACGCTCTCGATGCGGATGGGCACGCTGGCCTCGCGCACCGAGCGCTGCACCCGCTCGTTGACGACGAACAGGTCCGCCGTCGCCAGCTCTCCCGGCAGCGTGGACACCTGATAGCCGAAGCGCAGCGACACGAAGCCGCCCGCGGTGGGCTCGCCCTGCACATAGGTCGTCCCGTCCCGCGAGATGATGCTGTAGGCCCCGGCCACCGGACGCGGAACGAAGCGCCCCTGCTCTCCGCTCGAGGCCACGATGAGCTCCGCCGGCCGGTTGATGGGGATGAAGTCGATGGCCCCCTGGTCCGACAGCTCCAGCGACGCGCGCGGCACGGGCAGCGGCTGCGTCTTCGTCGTATCCGACGCCACCACCGAGCCCTCCACCCGTGAGGTCTGCGCGATGACCGTCACCTGCTGCTCGGACGTGCCTCCCGTGCGCAGCAACACATAGACGCCGTCCTGCGCCTTCACCACGCGCTCCACCCGAGCCCGCTGGTCGTTCATCGACCACAACAGCTTGCGCGGGTCGTGCTGGCATGACGTGTCCAGCCGCACCACCATCGCCGCGTTCTCCGCGTCGCGCAGCACCGTGCCCTCCACGGCCGTGAGCGGACACGCCAGCACGGGGAGCGTCTCCAGCAGCACCTGCTCCAGCACCTCGCCGCGCGCGAAGTAGATGCGCGGCGCCAGGCGCAGGCGCAGCGTCACGCTCACGTCCACGCCCGGCACGTTGCGCAGCGACACCGTGCCCTCGTTCACCTCGCAGCGCACCGGCCCGCAGTCCACCGACGCCAGTGCCTCCGAGTGGCTCAGCGCCACCGAGCCCGGCCCTCGCGACACATCCACGCCACCCGACTGGATGAGCGGCTGGGTCAGCACCACGCGCCCGGGGCGAAGCCGGAACGTCTCCGGGTCCACCACGTTGCCAGACGCGTCATACGTCGTGACATCCGGTCCATGCCGACCATGAGGCGGTGTCCAGTAGAGCGCCGCGTCCGTGGGCAGCCCGCGCGCCACGGGCACCGTGCAGCTCGCCGGCCCCCGCTCCGTCGAGGGCGCCAGGCACCGGTCCTGTCCCTCGATGAGCTGGGGCTGGGACTCACCCCGGGGCGTCCCGCTCCAGGAGATGCCCACGTGGTCCAGCCCCGCGCCGCGCAGCTCCACGCGGCCCTCGTCCGGAAAGAAGTTCGTCGCCGCCGCGTCCACGCGCGGAAAGGCGCCGGTGGCGATGACGGTGACGCGCTCTTCCGTCGTCTCGCATTGCCCCACCGACGACGCCACCTTCAACTCCTGGATGCGCGCGTCGTCCTGCTCCACCCGCTGCGGAGGCCGCAGGGTCCGACTGTCCGACGCCAGCGTCCAGCCTGCTCGCAGCGGACCACAGACGACACCCTTCGAGACCACCGGCACGCCGGCGCCGCCCTCGGGCACCTGGACGACGGGCGCGGCGGCGGCGAGGCCACCCACCAGCAGCCATGCGAGACAGAGCGCGCGGATGGATTCCATCCCCCCGTTAAACAGCGAGGGAGGGCACCAGCGTCAAGCGCCGTCTGCCCCTTCTCGTCCGGGGTGTCACGCGACGTGCGGACCTTCGAGCACACAGGGTCCGCGAGTTTCGCGCGGCGCTCAGCGCTTGCGGGTCAGCAGCACGACGGCGCCCAGAATCGCGGCCATGGCGACCCACGACAGGGGGCTCATCGACTCGCCCGCGAACACGACGCCCAGGAGCACCGCCACCACCGGATTGACGTACGCGTAGCTGGTGGCCACCGAGGGGCTCGTGTGCCGCATCAGGTAGCCGTAAACGGTGTAGCCCACCAGCGAGCCGAAGGTGACCAGGTACGCGAAGGCCGCGAGCGCGCGCGCATCCGGCATGGCCGTCAGGTGCTCGCCACGCAGGAGCCCGAAGGTCAGCATCAGCGCGCCACCGCAGAGCATCTGCGCCGCGGGCGCCATCATCCCCTGGGGCATCGGCATGCGGCGTCCGAGCACGGAGCCCAGCGCCCAGCTCATCGGCGACACCAGCAGGGCCAACGTGGCCCACCCACTCCCGCCCAGCTCGCCCCCGAGGTTCAGCAGGACGATGCCGCCAAACCCCACCGCCAGCCCCCAGCGCTCCAGCTTTCCGGGCCACTGGCCGAACAGTCCACCGAACAGCGCCGACCACATGGGCAGGCTGCCCACCACCAGCGCCGCCACGCCGGAGGGCACCCACTGCTGCGCGAACACGAGCCCGCCGTTGCCCACACCCAAGAGCAGCAGTCCCACCACCGCGCTGGAGCCCCACTGTCGCGCGGTCGGCACCGGCGAGCCCTTGAGCCACATCGCGCCGAACAACAGCGCTCCCGCCAGCAGGAAGCGCGTTCCTGATGCGAGGAATGGCGTCATGCCACCCTGGAGTACCCAGCGGATGGCCAGATAGGTGGAGCCCCAAACGAGGTACAGCGTCACGAGGCACAGCAGGATGCGGCCGCGCGAGGCACCCGACTGGAGCGCGTCACCAGCGACAGGGGACGCGACGGGGGAGAGGGCGGGAGTGGAAGGCGTGGACAGGGACGAGGCGGCGGACGAGGCGGACACGGTGGCGCGGCTTGTAGCGTCCGACCTCCCCACGGGCCATGTGCGCATTGCCGTACCCCACAGTCGGTAGAGTCGTCGGGCGGTACAGTGCGAGTGCGCGCCAGGTTGGATGCGGCGGCGCCTGCCTGGCTCCCTGGTGGGTGGTGCGAGGGCGGGGACCACCCTTCGGCCGCATGTCTCCTTCCGACGTGGATTGAACCCACGGACAGGCTTTCTTACACTTGGGTCTCGTGGAGCGCTCGCGGCGCGGTGGCTGGCCGCATGCTTCAGAGTGAGAGCCCCTGGATGTCCGAAGAGCTGGGTGAACGCGAGAAGGAAGTCCTCCGGGCCGTGGTGCAGGAGTACATCTCCACGGGCGGGCCGGTAGGGAGCCAGCAGCTCGCTCGCCGGCCTGGGTTCGAGGTCTCCTCGGCCACGATGCGCAACGTGCTGGCGGATCTGGAGGAGCTGGGGTTCCTGGAGAAGCCGCACACCTCCGCGGGCCGGGTGCCCACTGACGCGGGTTATCGCTTCTACGTGGACACGCTGGTCAAGCTGAAGGACCCCACGCCGCGAGACAGGGAACTCATCCACGCGGGCCTCTTCCACGACGCGAATCTGGAAGAGGTGTTGGGGGATGCCAGTCGCCTCCTGCACTCGCTGACGCGGCACGCGGGCGTCGTCGTGACACCTCGGCCCGAGTCCGCGGTGTTCCGTCGCATCGAGTTCGTCCGTCTGCGCGAGGACCGGGTGCTCGCCATCCTGGTGGGGCAGAGCGGGCAGGTGCACAACAAGGCCATCACTGTCGACTTCCCCATCACCTCGGACGAGCTGATGCGGGCGAGCAACTACCTGTCGGAGCTCCTGCACGAGGTTCCGCTGGAGGAGGCGCGTGAGCGCATCCGCTCGGAGATGGACCAGGAGCAGGCGCTCTACAACGCGATGACGGCCAAGGCGCTCAAGCTGGGGGCCGCGGCCACGGACCTGCCGACCACGGAGCGCGTGCTCATCCAGGGCACCAACTCGTTCCTGGAGCAGCCGGAGTTCGCGGACGTGGAGCGCATGCGCGCGCTCTTCAAGACGCTGGACGAGAAGCACCGTCTGCTGTCGCTGCTGGACCAGGTGCAGCGCGCCAACGAGATGCAGATCTTCATCGGCGCGGAGAGCGACTTCTCCGCCGCGGGTGATGTGTCTGTCATCGCCAGCCCTTACGGCAACCAGGAGCAGGTGCTCGGCACGGTGGGCGTCATCGGCCCCACGCGGATGGACTACCGCCGCGTGATTCCGCTGGTGAACTTCACCGCGCAGGTGCTGTCGCGCGTGCTGGAGAAGGTGTAGCCGGCATCACATCGCGCGGAGGGGAGGACCCCCGCGCGTGCGAGCGAAGCTGCGGCCCGCCTCACTCCGCGCGAGTGGCCTGCAGCTCGCGCTCTCCGCCTTCGCGCCGCACCTGGAGGCGCACGGGTGTACCGGGAGCGCCTCGGGTGCGCGCCTCCGCTTCCGACCTGTCGCGCACGACGAGCCCGTCCACCGCGAGCAACCGGTCACCCACCGCCACACCCGCGCGCGCGGCGGGCCCATCCGGCGTCAGCCACGCCACGGCCACCTGACCGCGCTCCTCGCTGAACCCCGCGCCCACGGTGCCTGGCGTCGCGCGGCGCGGGGACACCGTCACGTCGCCCAGGTCCGAGGTCTCCGCCTCCGTCACCTTCACGGAGTGCGTCTCCACGCGCCCCTCGGGCGGCATCAGCCTCACGGTGTGCGGACCGGGTCGGACCTCGTCCAGATGGAAGCGGCCGTCGACTCCGGTGACGGTGTCGGGCCTGGCCGTCACCGCGCGGTCCAGGAACACCGCCACACCCGCGGCTGGACCACCACCCCGACTCCACACCGCGCGCCCGATGATGGAGGCCGCGCCTCCCGTCGAGAGTGACACCTCCACGTTCGCGCTGCCGCCCGGCTCCAGTGCCACCCTCGCCGAACCGGTGCGCCCGTCCTGCGTCTGGACATGCACCTTCACCACCTGCCCGGGCGCATCCCTCATCTCGAAGGTGTCTCCGCTGAAGCGCCGCGTGGACGGCGCCAGGGGCTCCCATGGAAGCTCCTCGCCGTTGTCCTCCGTCAGCCTCAACGTGAAGCCCGCGGGCACCGCTCCACCGCGCGCCACCACCCGGCCGCGCAGGTGGGCCGCGGGCTTCAGGCGCAGGTCCATCAACCCCTGGCCCTCGCGCACCGAGGGCACCCTCACCACGCGCCCCCCGTTGTGGGCCGCCAGCTCCTGCAGCGGCGGCGCACCCGCCGGCCGCGTGGGAATGGCGAACGTTCCGTTCTCGTCCGCCTGCACGCGCATGGTGAAGGGCATGTCTCCCCCCTGCACCGCGGCCACGACGGCGAAGGGGCTGGGCGCTCCAGAGGGCTCGCGCACCGTGCCGGAGATGCCGCGCTCCTCCACCAGCACCAGGTCCTGCTGCACGGCGCTCCCCGCCTGCACCGTCACGCTGGGGTCGTCATCCTGGAAGTAGATGAAGCGCGCGCGGGGCAGCACGGCGGTGAGCTGGTACACGCCCGCCGGAAGCTCCAACTGGTACATCCCCGCCGCGTCCGTCTCCGCCCACGCCAGGTCGGAGGTGCCGCCGGGCGCGCCGCGTGGCACCGCGCGCACCACCGCGGGCTCGGACAGGGGTTTGCCCGAGGACTGCGTCACCACTCCCTGGACCATGCCGGACTCGGTCAGCGTCAGGTCCACGCGCGTGCGCGTGCCGGCCTTCAAGGTCTCCACGCGGCTGGTCCAGCCCTGCGAGCCATCGCGCCGCGCGCGCACCGACGTCCGGCCGGGCACCAGCCCGCTCAGCGTGTACGCACCCTGTGAGTCCGTGCGAGTGGTGGCCGCCGCGCCCCCGCCGTTGCGCGGCGGCTGGGCTCGCACCTCCGCGCCCGCCACCGGCTGACCCTGGGGGTTGACCACCACGCCCTCGACCTCGGCGGTGGCCGGCTCCAGCTTCACGTCGAGCGTCGCGTGGGCACCCTCGGACACCACCACGCCGTCATGCGTGGCGCTGGCGAAGCCCGGAGCGTGGACCTGCACGTCGTACTCACCGGGAGGCAGGCCCAGCCGGTAGATGCCCTCGCCTCCGGACGTGGTGCGCGCCAGCTCACCGTCGGCTCCCGTGGGGCTGACCACCAGCACCGCGCCGCGCACCGGAGCCTCATCGCCGGTAGACCTCACCTGTCCGGTCAGTCCGCTCGTCGAGCCCAGCGCGACGGTGAGGCCGCGCAACGTCTCGCCCGGCGCCACGAACAGCGTGCCGGGCACGCGGCCCACCGCGTCGCCATGTCGCGCGGACAGCACCCAGTCACCACCGCCGACCTCGAGCGCGAAGCCGCCGCCTTCGCTCGAAGTGGTGCTCACGGGCGCTCTTCCTCCAGAGGCCGTCACCTGCGCGCCGGTGACGGGCTGGCCCTTCCCGTCCACCACGAAGCCCTCCAGCGTGCCCGCGCCCCACAACCCCACCACCAGCTCTCCCTGCTGGGGCACATGGAGGAAGCGCAGCGTGCGGCGGCTGAAGCCCGGCGCCTCGGCCGTGAGGCCATAGCGGCCTGGAGCCAGTCCGGTGAACTGGAACTGGCCGCGCTCGTCACTCGTCGCCGTCACGGCTTCCTCGGCAATCGCCGCGGGCTCAGCCCAGGCGATGGCGGCCCCCGGGTACGGATGCAGTGTCACCTCCGCCAGCGGCACCGGCTCACCGCCGTTCTCCGCCACCGTGCGACCCTGGAGTGTCACGCCCGCGCTCAGCGTCAGCTCGACGGATGTCTCCGCTTCACCCGCGGGACGCGTCGCCTCGCGCCGCGCGGGAGCATGGCCCTCGGCGTGCGCGGACAGCAGGTAGTCGCCCGGCCGGGTGGGCAGGCGCAGCGTGCCGTCCTCGCCCGTGGTGCCCTCGGCCGCGAGCCGCCAGGAGGACGCCGCCGCATCGACGAGGTCCTTCGACTGCTTGCGCCAGGCCCGCACGTTCGCGCCCGCCACCGGACCGGACGCGCCCACCACGCGCACCACGAAGGCGCCTTCGTCGGGGGCCGCGGGCTCGTCGCGAACCACGGCGGACACGGACTCGGCGCGGGCGGTGACGCCACCGCCGCTGGAGGAGGCTTGCGTCTCGCGAGGCGCGGAGGGCGCCGGGTCGGAGGGCGTGCCGGGCCTCGGCACGCGGAACCAGAGCAACAGCACCGCGCCGATGGCGAGGAGGGCGGCGAAGAAGATGGGACGTTGGGACCGCAGGCGCATGGCTCGTCCTCGGGAGGACGCCAGCCTAGGACAGCCTGGGTCATTTCGGAATTCAGGAGGGCGCGGGCGCGTAGACGCGCAGGGCCGCGGGGGCCACCTCGAAGCGCATGGGCGTCATGCCGACGAGCTCTCCGTCCGCGTTCACTTCCTGCGGAGGCGTGGCCTCCACATACAGCCGCACGGCGAGCAGCGAGGTGACGGCGGGGTTCTCCCCGTGCTCCCCGGAGCGCACCGACAACGCTACGCGCGCGAGCGTGGCCAGGTCCTGGAGCTGGCCCAGGCCCGTGCCGTCCCGGCCGGAGGTCGAGGAGGGCGCGGCGACGGCGTAGACATGCAGCCGTCGGTCATCCAGGCGCGCATCGGGCGCCACCATGTTGCCCGCGCCGTGGTAGCGCCCATTGCCCACCACGAGCTGGAGCACATCCAGTTCCAGTTCCTGTTCATCCGCCTTGATGCGGATGCGGAAGGGCCGCAGGTCCTTCGCCTCGGCGGCGGCGGCCACCGGATAGGCCAGCTTGCCCGCGCGCTGCTTCAGGCGCTTCGTCAGTCGCCGGGCAATCGCGGCGGCCAGGCCCAGGCTCGCCGCGTTGAGGAAGGGGCGTCCGTTGGCGAGCCCCACGTCCACGCGCGCCGCATAGCCCTTCGCGATGACGTCACACGCGGACTCCACGTCGGGAGGGATGCCCAGGGAGCGAGCGAAGTCGTTGCCGGTGCCCAGCGGCAGCACGCCCAGCGTCACGTCGCGCCCCAGCAGATGTGCCACCGCGCCGCTCAGCGTTCCGTCTCCGCCCCCGACGAGGATGCGGCGCGTGCCACGCGCCAGCATCTGCTCCAGCACGCGGCGCAGCCGTCCGCTTTTCGACAGCGCGTGGCTCTCCGTCAGGATGACGCCCCGCGAGGCGAGGGCATCCCGGGCGAGCGAATAGGCCTCCCTGCCCGAGCGAGACTGCGTGTTGACCACCAGGGCCGCCGGCCCGTCGTCCGGGGCCAGCCGGCGTGGAGGCTCGATGAGCGCGGGTTCCAGGGGGACCTCCTCCTTGCTGCGTGCCGGAAAAGGTGTGCACGCGGAGCCGAAGGGGCCAGCGGTCTCTGGGGGAAGAGGACCGAAAGACAGCGGTCATGCGACATCCCCGGGGACGCGGGGGGGCGAGCTGGGAGGCGAGGGTTCAGCCCTCCGCGTCCACTTGAAAGGGTTCGCAATCCTCAGCGGTCGCGGGCCTTTCACCCCACGGCCGTTGCCCCTGTATGGCCCCGCGCGAGCAAGGGCGCGTCCCCTCGTGCTCGGGCGTACCAGGAACAGATTTCAGGACACTCCTACGATGACGCCTCCTGGGTGGGTGGCGTGGGCAGGAACAGCGGTGGCGTGAAGTTCGATGGCTACAAGGAGATCACCGCCATCCACACCCTGGCACGTCCCCTGGTACCCTCAGAAGAGCGAATCATGACCGTTCCATCCGCGCCCAGGGCCTACCCCGAGAGCTACTACGCTGGTGCCCACTGGGGGCCGAGACGGGAATCCCCAGAGGAGTGCGCCCGACGAGCAGGGACTTTCCTCAACATGCTGGCCGCGTGTGACCCCCTGCTGGCGCACTGGAACAAGCTTCCCAAGCCGCGAAAGGGACGGAAAATCCCCCTCATGCCCCCTGACCTCTCCACCTTGACGGAGGCGTTCCGGCGCGGCGTCAACCGAGATTCCGGCGGGCCCCTCATTGAAGAGTTGGGTTGGACCGTCTCGGCATACAACGACGGCACCGGCTCAAACTTTGTCTCTGTGAGAATGCAGTGCGGGAGCTACGTCGGATGCAGCACCGACAATGCATGCTTACTGTCACTTCCCTACCCAGGGAAGAACGCGGAGCGAATCCTCGCGGCATCCGTGCTGACCGAAGTGGTGCGCGGCATGGCGGTGGCCTGGGAGCCTGACTGGGCGGTGGTCATGTCTCGTGCGCACCGGGATATGGACGATGAAGAAGGCAAAGCCGACATTTGGGTGGGCTGGGTGACGTACCTCGCCCGTCATTGGGGCACGGTGCCCCCGCTTCCCGCTCCCGTGCGCGTTGAGCCGGTCGAGGACAAGGGTACGCTCATCGTTCTGACGCCGGAACGCTTCACGGTGGCCAACCCGGAGCACGTGGCGCTGTCGAGGCGCGTGCGGGAGCTGCTGGCGCGGGCCGGGCTCGTGAAGCCGCTTCAGCCCCCACCGTAGAAGAGTGGGGGAGCCGAGTCGCCCGCTGCTCGGCTCCTCAACGCGGGCGGGACGGCGGAGGTCCAAGACTCCCAGGAAAGTCGCGGGTCAGGGCGCTCCTGCCTCGGAATTGGGTTGTCTCGTGCAGAGGTTCAGCCCTCCGCGTCGCGTCCTTCGATGATGCGGCGCTGGATGTCCTGACGCAGCGGGAGGGCCTCCTCCGTGCTCAGGCGGCCGTCACCGTTGGTGTCGTACGTGGCCAGCAGTGTCGCCCGGCGCTCCTGGGCGGACTCCACCCGGTCCTGCCTCAGCGCGACACGCTCACCCGCATCGAGCACACCGTTGTCATTCGCGTCGTACGTGCCCAGCCGCTCCTGGCGCCGGGCCTCCCAGCGGGCGCGCCGAGCCTCCTGTGCCGCCTGCCGCTCCGCCTCGTCCAGCGTCCCGTCCCCGTTGGCGTCGTGCTGCTCCAGGCGCTCGGTGCGCAGGCGCTGGCAGCGCGCCTCCATGGCGTCCACCAGCGCGGTGCGCTCCTCGGCGGACAGCGCGCCGTCGCCGTTCTCGTCGAAGGCCCAGCGCACGCGCCAGAAGGCCCAGTGCCGCGCGCGTCGGCCCAGCTGCGCCAGCCGGGGGCGCAAGGTGTCGCGCCGCTCACCCACGTCCGCCTTCAGCTCGCGCAGCTCCCGCGCGTTCAGCGCGCCATCCCCGTCGTCGTCGTACTTCGCCATCACCGTCCGCCGGTGCTCGCTGAAGTCGCACGCCTTCCCGTCGTCGGTGGGCTCCGTCTCCAGGCCACTCACGTCCTCATCGGCCATGGCCCCCTGCTGCGTCGCGTCCGTGTCCGCCACCGCGTCCGCGCCCAGCGCGCCGTCTTCCTCGGCCGCGGTGAGATACGACGCGGCCTCGCCCACGTACCGAGTGGTCTCGTCTGGTACGTCATCGCCGCAGGCGGTGAGCCCGAAGGGCAGGGTGAAGCACAGCGCGGCGGCGAGGATGCGACGGTGAGCGGTGACTCGTTTCATGGGGATGGCTCCAGGTTCGAAGTGCGGCGGTGTCCGGCCTCGCTTTGCTGAAACCCGGTGCGTCGGAAGAAGTTGCGGAGGGACAGAGGTGGCCGTCGCGCCCCTTCCATGTGCCAGGGTGGCTGCACACCTTTCAGGCGCGGCCGGCTCCGCGCCGGTGAAGCGCAAGGCCTGGAGGGCGATGCATGGCACGAGGAAGCAAGGCGAAGTACACGGCGAAACAGAAGCGGATGGCCGAGAAAATCGAGAAGGGTTACGAGGCTCGCGGCACGTCGGACAAGACGGCGGCGGCTCGGGCCTGGGCCACGGTGAACAAGGCCACCGGCGGTGGGATGAAGGGTGGCTCCGGCAGCAAGGCCAAGATGGCCCGGCGCCGCCCCAAGGTGCGCGCCGCCGCGAAGAAGGCCGCGCGCAAGCGCACCGCCGCGCAGCGGTCCGCGTCGGCTCGCAAGGCGGCTGCTTCGAGGACGCGCAAGCCCGTGCGCGCCACGCGCTCCGGGAGCAAGTCCACCGCGCGTCGCGTCGCCGGACGCCGGGCCACGGCTCGCAAGACTTCCACGAGCACGCGCTCCAAGCGCGGCACGGCTCGCAAGAGCACCCGAGGTGTTTCCCGTCGCGGCACCACCGGAACGCGCGGCTCACGCGGCCGGGGCGGCTCACGCAGGTAGTCGCGCGCGGCTCGCGCCCCATCCTCGGTGTGCTCGAGGTGGGGCGCGAACGCGCTGCTTCAGCGAGGCTCTTCGTCCTTGGAGGCCGGCGGCGTGGCGCCGGGTCCATTCCACGGCCAGTCGACCGAGGAGTCCTCGGCCAGCCGCAGCAGCTCCGAGGGGTCCTTCACCAGGATGCGGCAGCCCGCGGAACGCAGGTCCTCCGGAGAGAAGCCTCCGGCCAGCACGCCCACGGTGGACAGGCCCAGCTTGCCGGCGGCGAGCGCGTCATAGGGCGTGTCGCCCACCACCACCGTGACGTCCGGCGCGGGGCGGCCCAGCCTGGCGAGCGCGCTCTCGAAGATGTCCGGGTGAGGCTTGCTCTTGTCCACCTCGTCCTTGCTCGCCTGGGTCTCGTACAGGCCTTCGATGCCGCACAGCCGCACGTAGTACTGGAGCTCCTCGTCCTTCGCGCTGGAGGCCAGGGCCAGGCGTCGGCCGTGCTGACGCAGCCGCTGGAACAGCTCCCTCACGCGAGGCAGGGGCCTCACCTTGGGCAGGAACTCCCGCAGGAACAGCGCGGAGCGGTACTCCTCCAGCTCCTTGCCGAAGCGCTCCAGCTCGTCGTCGTTGAAGAAGACGGGGATGAGCTGGTCGGCTCCCTTGCCAATCTGACTGCGCACATGGGCGAACGGGACATCCCTGCCGAAGTGCAGGAACGCACGTCGCCACGCCTCGGCGTGCTCGTCCACCGAGTCCACCAGCGTTCCATCGACGTCGAAGATGACGTTCTCCACCATCGCGCGCCTCCCGGGCCAAAGTGGGGACGCCCCAGGTGGCGGTCAACCGCCCGTGGGCGGGTTCTCTGGGGTCGCCTCCACCAGTGTTCGTGTCTTCACATCGTAGCCCTCTGGTGCCGTGAGGGTGAAGGTGTCATTGGGCGGCGGGCTGTTCAGCTCCACACGCGAGAGTACCGTCTCCCCGACCTTCCGCCCCCCCAGCCACCGGGTGAGGCGCCGGGGGACGCACAGTGCCAGGGCCGCGTCGCAGTGCTCCTCCTCCATGCGGACCTCCGCCTGCGTGCCGTCCGGCGCGCGCGAGCGCTTGTCCAGGAAGTCGAGCCCCGGCCAGCGCAGCACGTACACCAGCTCCAGGCCCTGGGCCTCGCCCCCCAGCGTCACCGCCAGCTCCACGGCTTCTGGCGCGCGGGGATGTTTCACGCGGCGCAGGGTGGCGCCGTGGGACACGAGCGGCGCGCGGAAGCCCTCGGGCGTGAAGACGCCGAAGGTCTCCGTGAGGAAGCCCGCGAGCTTCGCGGGAGGCAGCTCCGACTTGAACGTGGTGAAGCGCTTCTCGCCGTCCAACTGCTCGAAGAGGTGGGTGCCGTCCCACGAGAAGATGCGCGTGGCGGGCGTGCCCAGCGTGCCGCGCATGCGCTGAGGCGCGCGGTAGTCGAACGAGAAGGGCACCTCGTCCTGGCCCTCGTCCTTCACCGTGCCGGCGATGTGATACCCGCCGAGCTTGGTGTCCCGCTCCGCCAGCCGCTGTTTCACCTGTGCGGCCAGCGCCGCGGTGTCGTCCGTCTTTCGTGGGCAGCCCGCGAGGGCGAGGAGGACACAGGGCACGAAGAGGCGCAGGCGCATGGAATGAGAAAGTGAGGCAGGAGGGGGGCTGAAAAGCAAGGAGGCCCGCCTGTCGCCAGGGGGCCTCCCGAAAGGTGCCGCCGTGAGGGCCGGCGGCCTGACTACTTCACCGCCACGCCGGTGGCCGTGGAGGAGGTGATGCCGATGATGGTGCCGAACAGGGCGTAGATGCCGTGACGGGGGGTGGTGGACGCCGACTTCAGGTCGACCTTGGACGCGCCCATCGCCTTCGCCTCGGCGATCAGGAGCTTGTTCACCACGGTGTCCAGGTCGCTCTGGACGATGTCGATGATGTGGAAGATGGCGGTCAGGCCCAGCGCGTTGGTCTGGATGACGGCCACGGCCTCACCGTTCGCCGCGATTTCGGTGCCGGAGACAACAGCGCTCTCGACGCTGGTGCAGCCGATGAGGCTGGACGCGGCAACGGCGGACAGGATGAGCTTCTTCATGGTTTTCCCCTCGTTGAGTGTTGCTTGGACGGTGGTCGAGCACCCCCGTGGAGGGAGCGCTCGTCCGTTTGAATGGGACCTCAAGCGCCGGGGTACGTACCAGATGTCGACTCCATGTCAAGGTCCGTCCGGACACACTGTACGCCCGTTGGGTGAGCGCGCTCGCGTTGCAATGCACATCTCGCCTTGCTAGCCCCAAACCCCGAGGCTTCCGAATGGACATCGTCCCCGCCGCACGTCCCGCGCCCCGGTACTGGATTCACCTGCTGCTGCTGCTGCTGACGGTGGTGACGACCTTCACCTCGTACCTGCTGTACTTCCACTTCCAGCGGCCGTACTCGCCGGACGAGGTCTCCAGGGAAGCGGCGATGCGCGCGCTGTCGTTCAGCCTGTCGCTGCTGGCCATCCTGGGCACTCACGAGATGGGCCACTACGTGCTCGCGCGCATCCACCGCGTGGACACGTCGCTGCCGTACTTCATCCCGTTGCCCGTGCTGGGCGTGGGCACGCTGGGCGCCGTCATCCGCATCCGGGACCGAATCCCGCACCGCAACGCGCTGGTGGATATTGGCGCGGCGGGACCGCTGGCGGGCCTGGTGGTGGCGCTGCCCATCCTCTACTGGGGGCTTGCGCACTCCACGGTGGTGGACGCGCCCCACGTGCCCTCGCAGTTCCCCGGCGAGATGTCGCTGTGGGCGTACGGCAAGGACTTGTTCACCTGGGTGATGGCGAAGCTGACGCACGCGCCCGCCGCGCCGGAAGAGACGTTTCATGGCGTGCAGACCCTGTTTGGTGACAGCCTGCTGATGCGGGGGCTGACGTGGTTGGCGCTGGGGCCCTTGCCGGAGGGAAAGGACGTGCTGGTACATCCGGTGGTCATCGCGGGCTGGTTCGGCCTGCTCGTCACGCTGCTCAACCTGATGCCCATGGGACAGCTGGACGGCGGGCACCTGGCCTTCGCGCTGCTGGGCCGTCACGCGCACTGGGTCGGGCGGGCCATGGCCGCGCTGCTCTTGTTCCTCACGCTCTTCGTCACCGCGTCCTGGGGCCTGTGGCTCCTGGTGACGAGCAAGGTGGTGGGTTTCGGGCACCCTGACGTCGTGGCGCCGCTGGAGCCCCTCAGTCCCACGCGCAAGCTCATCTGCGCGCTGTGCCTCTTGGCCCTCATCGGCTGCGCGATGCCCGTGCCGCTGCGTCAGGTGGTGTCATGAAGTTCCAGTGTGAAGCCTGTGAGCGGCTCATCCCCCTGGAGTCCTTCCGGATGGAGGGGGGCGGGCTGGTGGTGTCGTGCCAGCGGTGTGGCGCGGAGAGCCGCGCGCGTGCGTCGCTGCCGCTCTCGGTGTCCCCGGCGCTGTCGGGCGAGGGCTCCGGCTCGACGCAGTCCTCGGTGGAGGACGCGACGGCGTCGGTGCCGCCGCTGCCCGCGCGCGCCAGCACGCCGGCCCTGCGGGTGGTGCGGGGCTCGGCGGTGCCGGTGACGCTGGACGACGAGGCGCTCTTCACGCCTCCGCCGGGACACTGTCCCAAGTGCGTGTCGCCGCGGCGGGAGGTGGACACATCCTGCGCGCAGTGCGGGCTGGTGTACGCCAACTTCATGGCGGAGGAGCACAAGCCCTCGGACGACCTGATGGGGGCGTGGCGCTCGCTGGCGGAGCACTGGGAGGAGTGGGAGGCGCACGACAGGCTGCTGACCCTGGCCATGGGTCGCGGGGAGCTGGCCTCGGCGGGCCGCCTGTACCGGGTGCGGCTGGCGCGGGCGCCGGACGACGCCGTGGCGCACCGGGCGCGGGAGGAAGTGGTGCGGCGGGCCACCCTGGTGGTGCCCACGGAGGTGGAGTCCTCGGAGGTGTCGCCAGGCAAGCGGCGGCTGCGAGCGGCGGCCATCGCGGCGCTCTCGCTGGTGGTGCTGGTGCTCTTCACGTTCATCATCCAGCGCGTGCGGCTGCTCTTCTTCAGCGACCTGCCCTGACGCGGCGGGCGGCGACTCCCCCGCGGGGCGGCCGGCCATGCGGGCGCGGGGCATGGATGGTGGATGGAAACGGGCCTGGGGCGCGGCTGGCTGCTATCGTGTCGGGCCGCTCCCGCGAGGCTCGCCACTCCCGATGACGCTTCCCGTCTCTCCGTCACTCACCGTCGACAGCCTGCTCGGTCCGGGGGGCGCGCTCCAGGTGGCCCTGCCCGCGTACGAGCACCGGCCGGAGCAGCTCCAGATGGCGCGCGCCGTGGAGCGGGCCTTCGCGGAGCGCAGCTACCTCTTGGCGGAGGCGGGCACGGGCACGGGCAAGACGCTCGCCTACCTGGTGCCCGCGCTGTTGTCGGGCCGCCGCGTCGTGGTGTCCACGGCGACGAAGACGCTGCAGGACCAGATCTTCTTCAAGGACCTGCCGCTCCTGCGCGAGAAGATGGGGCTCACCTTCGAGGCCGCCTACCTCAAGGGTCGCAACAACTACCTGTGCCTGCATCGCTACGGGGCCTTCGCCAAGGAGCCGCAGTTCGGCTCTCGCGACGAGGCGCGGTACTGGCCCAAGCTCAAGGCGTGGGCGGAGGACACGCAGACCGGGGACCGCAGCGAGCTGGACCTGCCTGAGTCGTTCAGCGCGTGGGCTCGGCTGTCCACCACGTCCGAGACGTGCGTGGGCACGCGCTGCCCGCTGTACGAGCCGTGCTTCGTCACGCGCATGCGCAAGCGCGCGGAGAGCGCGGACCTGCTGGTGGTCAACCACCACCTCTTCTTCGCGGACCTGTCGCTGCGCAGCTCCGGCAAGCGCACCGAGGGCGTGCTGCCGTACTACGAGGCCGTCGTCTTCGACGAGGCGCATGCGCTGGAGGACGCGGCGAGCGGCCACTTCGGCGTGGGGGTCTCCAACTACCGGATGGAAGAGCTGGCGCGCGACGCGGTGGCGTCGTTGAAGGAAGACGACTCGCGGCACGCGATGCTGCGCGCGCTGGCGGCGCGGCTGCGCACCGGCGCGGACGCCTTCTTCGCGCAGGCCCCCCGGGCGCTGGGGTTGTCGGGCCACGAGGCCTCCGTCTCGATTCAGCCGGAGGCGATGGGCAAGTTGTCCAGCGCGCTGGGCGGTGTGCGCGAGGGCCTGGCCGCGTTGTCCGCCTTCAGTGCGGGCGAGCGCGAACCGGAGCTGGCCGCGATTACGCGCCGCGCGGACGAACTGGAGGAGCAGCTCTCCTTCCTGGAGAAGGCCGAGTCGTCGGACCACGTGTACTGGGCGGAGCAGCGCGGCAAGGGGCTGTTCCTGCGCGCCAGTCCCATCGACGTCGCGAAGGAGCTGCGCGAGCGGATGTATGGCGCGCTCGACACGGTGGTGTACACGTCCGCCACGCTGGCGGCGGAGAGCCGCTTCGACTTCTTCGCCCGGCGCATGGGGCTGTATGGCGAGGATGGCCAGACGGTGACGCGCGTGCGCACGCTGGCGGTGCCCAGCCCGTTCGACTACCCGCGCCAGGCCGCGCTGTATCTGCCCACGCACCTGCCGGACCCGAGCGCCCCTGGCTTCATCGAGGCGGCCGCGGAGGAAATCGTCCAGCTCTGCCAGGTGACGGGGGGCCGTGCCTTCGTGCTCTTCACGTCGCTGCGCAACATGGTGCGCGCGTACGAGCTGGCGGCGGGGCGGCTGCCGTATCAGGCGCTGCTCCAGGGGGAGCGGCCCAAGGCGCAGTTGCTGGAGGCGTTCCGCGACACGCCGAGCGTGCTCTTCGCGGCGCACAGCTTCTGGGAGGGCGTGGACGTGCCGGGGGATGCGCTGAGCCTGGTCATCATCGACCGGCTCCCGTTCGCCTCGCCGGGTGACCCGCTGGTGGCCGCGCGAATCAAGCAGCTCCAGACGCGGGGCGAGGAGCCCTTCGAGCAGTACCAGCTCCCCCAGGCGGCGCTGGCGCTGCGTCAGGGCTTCGGGCGCCTGATTCGCACCCAGTCCGACAAGGGCATCGTCGCGATGTTGGACCGGCGCATCCTCACCAAGGCGTATGGGCAGGTCTTCCTGGCCAGCCTGCCGGACGCGCGGCGGATGGACGACCTGGTGGAGCTGAGCCGCTGGTTCAACGGCCCGGTGCGCCCCGTGCGGTCCTTGCGTTCGGTGGAGTGAGCTGAATTTCCGGGCGAAATTGCCCGAGAATTCCGCTCATTTCGTATGCCTTCGGCCGGGTCTGTTTCACCGGCTGTCCCCGCACACCCCAGAGCCCTGACGTGGACTGTCTGGTCCTTCCCTTCCTGCGCCTCGTCCTGCTCGCCGCGGTGGCGTTGGTGTGTGCGTGTGAGCCCATCTCGCTGGTGCCCATGGTGGAGCCTCCCCCTGACTCGGGGAGCGATTCACCGGACGGAGGGGAGGAACTCGGTGGGAAGGAGGGGCCGGATGGAGGGGAGTCGGGTTCGCCGGACGCGGGGCCAGACGGTGGGACGGATGGTGGGATTCCGCTTTCCGAGGACGCGGGGACTGACGCTGGGCCGAATGTCCCCGTCCGGCCGCTGGGAGATGGCGGTGTGGATGCGCGGATGACGGCGTGGAGCGACTGCGAGGACGGCTGGCAGTCGCGCACGGTGCTGCCGCTGGGAGCAGACAGGGGGTATCCGCAGTTCGGGCTGGATGCGGACGGCGAGGCGTACTTCGTCGAGTACACCGACGCGGTCCTGCGAGTGGTGACGACGAAGCCCTGGCGCGTCTTCGCCGAGACGGGTTTCGCGGGAGGGCAGTGGTGGTTGGGTGGCATCCGCGTGGATGCGGCGGGTGAGGTCCACCTGGCCATCAGCCCGCGGTCCGATGACCTGGCGCAGGTGGTCCCCACCGATTTCCTCCATCACACAGGGGGACGCTGGGAGCACGCTCGGCTGATGAGTGGACTGGTGCGGGCCTATGACCTGGATGCGCAGGGAAGGCTGCATGCCATCAGCCTGGTGGATGCGGTGAAGCACCGGCTCAACCATGTGCAGGGGCGTATTGGTGATTTGTCTGTCATCGATACGGGCATCGAGCTTGGGTCGCTCTCCACGCGCGTGTCGCTGCGCGCGGATGGCCAGGGCAAAGCCCATGTGACGTATGAGTACGACGCCGTGCTTGGACGCGCTGGCATCTTCTACGCGACGAACGCCTCGGGGACGTGGGTGAGGGAGCAGGTGGCCGCGGCGGGTGCGAATCCGGTCATCGCGGTGTCCCCAGCGGGGGTGCCACACATCCTTTGGGCGAAGGCGGGCGTCTTGTCGCTGAGCAGCCGGAGTGCTCCAGGCGAGTGGTCGACGAGCATCCTTCCCTTCGAGTCGTCTTCTGGTGAGCTGCGGTTCTCCGCCTCGGGGGTGATTCACGTGCTGCGCAATCTCGGGAAGCGGTTGGAGTACCGGAATGACGCGCGGGGGGATTGGGCGCCGAAGACGGTCATCGACCTGGAGTCCAGCCTCCTCGATTCCCCCTTCTTCGACTGGGCCCTGGAGGTGGATGCACAGGGCCGCGCGCATGTGATGTACACGGAACTGGTCGAAGCCCAGGAGCCGATGCGAATGCTCCGGCGTATCGGCTATTCGCGCCAGTGTCCGTGAGCATTACCGCGTCGCTCGTCCTCCGCCAGCTCGCTTGCGAGGTCGCCGCGGGTGTTGCCCCTTCGGCGTGCGAATGCCCGGGGCGCGCGCTTCGAGCAGGCGTTTGTCGCGGGCCAGCTCTCGCTCCAGTTCTTCGACGCTCGGCAGATAGGTCACGTACTTGGCGGCGAACAGTTGTTCATGCTCGTGGAGGATGGAGTAGCGGGCCACCGCTTCGTTCTTCTGCGCGCAGAGGATGAGCCCAATCGTGGGGCCATCGCCTTCTGTTCGCCCCTGCGCATCGAACAGCCGCACATAGCTGTCCATCTGGCCCACGTCCTGGTGCGCGAGCTTGCCAAGCTTGAGGTCGATGAGCAGGTAGCACTTCAGGATGACGTTGTAGAAAACGAGATCGACGTAGAAGTGTTCGTCCTCGAAGGACAATCGCTTCTGTCTCGCCACGAAGGCGAAGCCCCTGCCGAGCTCGAGGAGAAAGTGCGAGAGCTTGCCGAGAATCGCGCGCTCCAGGTCGCTCTCGCGCAGCAGCTCGCTCTCGGGAAGGTCGAGGAAGTCGAGGACGAAGGGGTGCTTGATGGCGTCGGCTGGTCTCTCGAGGACCTGTCCCCGGGTCGCGAGGTCCATGACGCCGTGCTTGTCGCGGCTCTTGAGCAGGCGCGCGAAGAGGTGTGTGAATCTGTCGTTCGAGGTGCTCGACGGGCCAGGAGCCGCGCTCGGCCTCGATTTCGTAGAAGCGCCGTTCGGCCTCGTGCTCGAGCTTCATGAGCAACCGATAATGTGACCAGCCGAGCATCGGCGAGAAACCCTCGAGAACGCCCTGGTGCCCGAGTGCTCGCGCGAGGTCCTGGAGCACACCTCGTTCCTTGTGGCGGACCTCACGCTCGGGGCCAGTTGATGCGTCCGAGGACGCCCTTGAAGATTCGCCACTTTCGATGTGGCGAATCTCAGGGGAGCGGTCTGCGTACGCGAGATAGAACGTCCTGAAGTAGCGGAGATTCGTCGTGGAATAGCCCCGACCTACTCGCTCTTGAAGGCGGGCGGAGAGGGCTTCGAGGAGCTGGTCGCCATAGCCTGCTCGGTGTGCGCCGCCTTGATGGAACTCGACGAGTTCTCGCCCAATCTGCCAGTACGCCAGCACCATCATGCTGTTGATGGAGCGAAGGACCTGCGCGCGGGACTTCTCGAGAATCGCCACCACGCGCTCGAGCAGGGAACCGACGTCGGGCGCTCTGGACCCCGCTAACGTCGACTGTTGTCTCCGTGGCGCCGAGGATTTCTTGCCCTTCGCTTTCGAGGTCTTCTGGCGGGACTGCTTCGTCGTCAACGACCACCTCTGTGCTGAATGAGTGCCACCATTCTTCCTGGCGGCGGAGAGGTCCACCCTACTGGATGGGTGTGACGGTGCTGCCGGGGATGCCGTGTGACCGCCTCGGAGGCTCAGGGCGCGTCACGAAGTCGCAGGCCCACGCGCGCGAGCAGGGGCGGGCCCAACGTGTCCACGCCCGCGCGGCCCGCGAGGTATTCGCGGTCGAAGAGGTTCTCCACCGCGGCGAAGAGGTCCACCTTCCAGAAGAGCCGCCGGCTGACGGCCGCATCCACGACGAGCGCGCCACCCATGCCGCGCTCATTGAGGTCATCCTCGTATTGAGGCCCGGTGACTCGGAGCTGCACGGTGGCGGTGACGAGGGACGGGTCCTCGAAGGTGAGGCTGGCGGCGGCTCGATGCCTGGGGTCCTGCGCGAGCTGTCGGCCCACGAGCGCCGGCTGGCCGGGCGCATCCGTCACGGTGGGGTCCACGAAGGTGTATCCGAGGAGCGTCGTCCACTGGCGTGACAGTCGCCAGTCGATGCTGGCCTCCACGCCGCGCACGCGGGCGCGACCCAGGTTCTGCCGCTCGCGGCCCGTGCCGTCGGGGAGGGTGACGTTGGTGATGGGGTCCTCGAGCACATTCCAGAAGCCGGTGACGCGGGCGGTGAGGGTGCGCAGGGGCTCGACTTCCACGCCAGCCTCCGCGCCCCACAGGCGCTCCGCGCCGAGGTTCGCGTTCGCGGCGGTGAACACGGTGCCGACCTGGAAGGGGCGATAGAGCTCGTTGAGCGTCGGTGCGCGGAAGGCTCGATACCCGGAGGCACGCAGCGTGACGGCGTCCCAGGGACGCAGGCGCACGCCCAGGCGTGGACTGAGCTGGTGCTCGGTGCGGTCGTCGAAAGGAGTGGTGTCCACCGCGCCGCTGGCTCGCTCGACACGTTGGAGCCCTTGCGTGTTGCGCCAGACGTCGAAGCGGAGCGCGGCCGACAGCTCCAATGCGGAAGTGATGGCGTAGAGGTCTTGGAGGAACACGCCACCTGTCCACTGCGTGCCGCCGGCTTCACGGGTGAGAACGGTGTCGGGAGTTTGCGTGGGTGGGAAGAGCTGCTCGCGGGATGTGCCCGCCAGCCGCCGAGCGTCGAGGCCCGCGGAGAGCTGATGGGTGCCACCCGCCGTCCAGCTCGGCGCGGTCCACACGAGTGAGGCACTCTGGTCATCAGCAGGCACGTCCTGGGACGCGGCGAGCGACTCAGCGGCGCGGTCCTGGGCGACGCGTGCGCGGTTCTGTTCAAAGCGAAGGGCACGGCCGTAGAGGTCCAGGGAGAAGGTGCCCAGTGTGTCGGTTTGAAATCGCGCGCCCGCGCCGAAGTGCGCCAGCTCCACGCGAGCGGTGGTGAAGCGGGTGCCTCCGTTCTGGTTCTCACGGAAGAGGTTGGCGCGAGCGGACAGCGTCAGCGCATCGGAAGGTTGAGCTTCGACGCGGCCGTTGAGGACGACATGGTTGCTGGGCGTGTCGCTGTCGATGACGCCGCGTTGGCCCGGGGTGACGATGCGATAGCCGCTGCTGGTGAGCAGCTCGGTTTCGACAGCGGCGGCGATGGGGCCCCAGCGGTGTGCACCGCGCGCGGCGAGGAGGCCCGTGTCGCGGTTGCCGGCGGAGAGGTCCGCGTCGAGCGCCGGGCCGGTGATGGGGCGGGAGATGAGCTGCACGACGCCGCCGAGCGCGGAGCTGCCATAGAGGGCGGAGCCGCCACCGGGGACGACCTCGATGCGGTCCAGTCCAAGGCGCGGGAGCGAGCGCCAGAAGACCCAGCCCCCGAGCGGGTCATTGACGGGGACGCCGTCGAGGAGGACGAGCGTGCGCGCGACACCGGACGGAGCGAGACCGCGCAGGTTGAGGCCCTGGGCGGTCGGGTCGGAGACGAGGCTCGGCGTGCGGCGGAAGGTGGCGACCGAGGGCAGGGAGCGGACGAGGGTGTCCTGCGTCAGCGAGGGACTGCGGTCTATTTCCTCGCGAGGCAGCACCACGGTGGTGGCGGGCACATCTCGCACGGGACGTGGAAGGCGCGTGCCCGTGACGACGGTTCGCGAGGATGCGCTTGTCTCCGGCGTCGTTGTGGGCAGCGTCGTGCTTGATGGAACCTCATGCGCGGTGGACGCATCGGCGATGGGAGCAGTAGGCGGCTCAGAGACTGTGGAAGGAGGGGATTCGCCACTGGGCGCACCAGGGCTGACCGCCAAGTGGACAGGCAGGTCGACTGCTGGCGCTTCGTCGCCAGGAAGTCCGGCATCTGCCAGGGAGACTGTTGCGAGCAGTAGAGTGATTCCCAGCAAGCGGATGAGCCCCTACGTCAAGCGAGACGAAAAACGCAGTGAGGTGCCGAATCGAGCGCGCCCAGTCAGGCGCGATCCCCCGGCGGATGACAGCGAGATGGGGTCTCCGTGTTCGCGGTCGAACTCAGAGACGTGGGAATGCGTCGGAGCGGACTACGTGGAGTTCCGCCTGGTTTTCGTGGGAGGAGAGGGGGCGGGCGACTGCTGCTGAGTGATGCGCTCACGAACCACCTGTCGCAGTTCCGTCGGGAGCCGTCCGAGTGCGCGATTCAGACGGGCCCTTGCTCCCGGCGTGTTGTGTATGGCCGCGTCGAGTGCCTCGACGACCAACGCGTGAATGTGCAGAGGGGCCGCTTCCTCAGGCGGAAGAGCCTTCTCGAACTCTCCGAAAAGGTGGTGCAGTTGCTCGGGCTTCAGGTACCTGTAGAAGCTGGTGGGGTTGCTTAGGAACGCCTTTGCATCCCGGTACGGGTCTACCTCAGTGAGCACTCTCAAGATAGGGGTCAGGGCGGCCGAGAATTCTCGCGCGACACCGTTGAGGCGGTGGTCCGGGTAGTCAGTACTCCACTGCTCAATGGCTGCGCAGGCTGACTCCGGCGAAATCTCTCGAAGAGCCATGTTGGAGATAATGAGGCGGAGCCTGGCGCTACTTTGGAGGGCAACGTCTCGTTCTTTGAGGGCGACGTTGGCAGAAAGCTTGAGCACGCCTTGAAGGGCCTGCTTGGCCTGCTCCCAGTTCTCAATTCCCTGGTGGAGTCTTGCAAGTTCATGAGCGGCCTGTATGCCGAAGGTGGTTGGAATCTGGCGAGACGCGAGGGCGCTTTCCGTGAAGCTCGTGAGGTCTCGGATGGCCTCAGGGATGCGGCCAAGTTTTACGAACAGCACGGCCCGAGTCCAGCGCGCCATCTCAAGAGGGAGTTGTCGTGGATTCGGTTTGCACCTTTCCTCGTGACGAAGCGCCGCATTGGCGTGGCGCATGGCCTCTTTTGTTTGGTTGGTTTCGGAGTAAATGAAGGCCAGCGAGAGGTGAGTGAAGGGACTGGCGTTGCGGAGTGAGGTTTTCTGATGTTCTAGAAATGTCACGAGGCGGTGTTGTTGCGGTAGCCCCAGGGTAGGGTTGCTTCGTGAAAGCAAGAACAGGCTGATGTCGAGCAGGTCTATACAGTCCGAAGCGAGTGGGATTGGTAGTCGCTGGATGGCCTCGAAGGTCTCCTCGATGATCGGGGGAAGTTCTTTTGGGAGGGTCGATTTGTTGTGTTTGTATTTGAAGATGAACGCAGTCAGGCGTTCAATGATCTGGCGATGCTCCCGAGTGGCTGTGGCCTCTTCCTGACACTCCTTCCACAGTCGCTCCCGGTCGAGCCGCCCTTCCTCCGACGTCGCGAGTCGCAGGGCCTCCTCCGCCTGCCGCAGCGCCAGGTGAGCCGAGTCCTGGGATTCGGGCCGACTCTCCTCGACGTGCCGCTGGAGTATCGCGATGGTGTCCTGGAGTTCGCTGGGGTTGAACAGATAGGCGAGCAACCGGACCAGGGGCTCCAACAGCAGCCGTCCCTTCCGGTACTGGTACCACAGCCGGAAGAGCCCTTCGCTCAAGCCATAGACCGACCCTTTTCCACCAGAGCCCGAGGTGTACTCGACGTGCCCATCCTGGACGAGTCGGGCCATCAGCGTGGAGAGCGTCCGCTCGGGGAGCCGGCTCCGGGTCGCGATCTCCTTGAGGGTGAGGTTGCTGGACGCCAGGGCCATCGTGGTCACGATGGAGCGCTCACGAGGCGCGAGCCGGGAAAGTCGGGCTTCGAAGTAGGCCGTCTGTGCGTCCAGCAATCGACGCAGGTCTTCCACCAGGGCCTTGATGCCAGTCTTGTCCCGCATCACCTCGAAGGCCATGACCACCGAGCGCGGCAAGCCACCCGTGAGCTGATGAATCACCTTGCGACGGAGGACTCCATCCTGTTCGTCGCCGAGGACGACCTCCAACCCCTTTCGTCCCGTCAGTTCGACCAGCTTCGAGAAGACGACGCCGACCTCTTCCACGCTCAGGGGGCGCAAGTCCCGCTCCTTGAACTGGTTGTAGAGGGGTTTCTTCGGGTCGGTCAGCTCCACCATGTAGCGGGTGGGCGTGGTGCTGATGAACAGGAAGTGAGGGGCGTGGAGAAGCAGGGAGCGGAGCTGGCGAACCTGAACTTCGCGTTCCTTAGGAGCAAAGCTCTCCAGGAGCGCGTCCAGATTCTCCATCATCACCAGCAGCGTCTTGCCCTGTCGCTCGGCCTCCTCGCCGAGATGACTGGCGAGCTCCTGGAAGAAACTCTCCTCGTCACCGACTCCTTCCAAGGTCCGTAAGGTCATGGCGAGCTTCGCCTCGGGGACAGCTTCGACCAGTCGCTCCGCGATGCGCTCCAAGAGCGTCGCTGGAGAGTAGACCTCGTAGACATCAGCCTCCCCCAGCCAGAGCGGCAGATAGCTCTCCGAGAGCTGCGCGTCCCCGCGGACTCGATGGTGGAGGACCCCGGTGAGGTGGGTCTTCCCCATGCCTCTCGGTCCGCGAAGGAGCCAGTGTTGGCGGGTGCGCGAACGCGACTGCTCGCGGAGGTTGTCGAGCAGTTCCTTTAACAGCGCATCCCGTCCCACCAGCATCGCCTCAAGCTGCTTCGGAGGCGTGGAACGTGGGTTGTAGAGGGAGATGGTGCCGCTCATGGTGTGAGACCCCGGTGAATGCGCCAGAACTGCTGGAAGAGTCGGGAGGCGATGCGGACTCGATGACCGTCGAGCGTGAGTGGGAAGTGCTCCATCAGCCATGCGAAGCGCTGTGCTTGCGCCTCCTCGGACCCTCCGAGCAAGCCCCGAACGTCCGCGGCGTCCATGGCGGAGTCCAGCCGCGACAGCCGGTCAAGGATGCTCTCGATATCCTGTGCGGTGGAGAGGCTCGTTTGTGCCTCTTGCCGGAGTTGACCGAGAAGCTCCGTGAAGGCACCCGTTCGAGAAAGGAAGGCTTCGAGTTCCGTTTCGAGTGTCGCGATACTCAAGGGCCGCTCATAGGCGGATGACGCCAGATGCGCCACGAATCGCAGGGCGGGGTAGGGCATCGACAGATCGACGTGGCGCAGAAGCCATTCCATGTCGCCCTTTTCGGCGACAAGCCCCGTGCCCAGCAGGACGCGTCTCAAGTCGAGGTCGAGCCGGTCATGAGCGAGCGGCGGAAGGGCGTAGCGTCGCAGTGCGCCGAACGCACCGGGCAGGCGCCCCAGGTTCAGGTCGCCACTGAGTTGCTCCAGGGGCATTGAGCCCGCGACCACCAGTCGGGCCCCGGTTTCCGAGAGGGCGCCATCCAATGTGGAGAGCACGGCGAGGAGGTCTTCGGGTGTGCGCCGGAGATTGTCGATGAAGAAGACAAGTTCATCGAGGATGAGCACCAAGGGTCTGGAGCCCGAGGCGAGCGTGTGAATGGCCTCACGCAGGGCAGCTTTCCATCCACGCACACGGACCTGCTTCAGCGTCTCCGTTGTGAAAACCTGACCCCTGCTTCGGGCAACCAGCTCGGTGGTGAAGGCTTCGGCGGATTGGAACGACTCCACGTCCACGAAGACGGTGTTCAGCTCGGAGGTGTTCTGCTGCGCGAACCGGCGCAGGAGGGACGTCTTGCCAGACCTGCGTGGTGCCGCCAGGAGGACATGCTGACCCGACATGACGAACTCTCGGAGCGTCGTGAGCTCGGAGTCACGGCCCAGGAAGTCCACGCCGTGAACCACGCTACCCTCCGTGCGGGTCGCGCTCGGAAAGCATGGCTGCCCTTGCTGGAGCAACAGGAGTGCAGGTGCGAGCAACTGGCGAAGCACCTCTACAGAGAGCCCTCGAAGTTCAGCGACCTCCACGCGAGTAATCCGGGAGGGGTCTGGCCGCGGCGAGATGGTCGCGAGGTCTCTCTGATTCGCCACGGTATGCCACTTCAACTCGCGCCCCACGATGGGCGCGCACGCCACTTCGATATCTCTGAGTGCGCGGATGTCAGCGGCGCCCTCGACCAGCAACAGCAGGCTGTGGGTTCTGGGTGTGGCTCCCGATGGCGGGAGGACCAGCAGACTGCCGGTCGCCAGGGATTCGTTACGCAGGCGCACGTTGACTCTCCTGGGGTTCGGAGGTGCTCGCGGGCTTCTTTCGAAGGGGAAGCCCCTCACGTCGAATCTGTTCGAACTGGGAGTCCGCCACGAAGAGCTGGGCGCTCAGGTCGGTGCAGGTGATTCGATGTATGAGCGGGACCTGTTCGCCGCGACGGACGCGTTCGTAGATGAGGCAGTGGTCCTTCTTGTCCCACGCCTCCTGGAGCAGTGTGACGATCTGCACCTCTACCTGGTGTCCGCGCAGCTCAGGTTGCCTCGGGCTGAACCGGCCCTTGCGGCAACGCTCCCCGCTCGTGCGCTGATTGGGCGGGATGAGGATGAGGTCCTCGAAACGGTTGTCGTGAAGGCTGAACTCCTCCCGAAGGAGCCGTTGGGCCGGGGTGAGTTGCGAAGCCTTCGTTGCGTCGTAGGGCTCGGAGAGGTGCCGGGTGATGTCGTCCACGTCTCCGAGGAAGTTGGCGACGATGCGAAACCGGCCCAGGTCGTTGAGTTGATCGATGTTGTGAAAGCTGACGGGCGGTGTCTGCTCGGGTCCTGGCCATCGCCGCGCCATCTTCTCGAGGATGCTCTCAGGCGCCTTGGTGATGTGGCTCGCGTCCACCTTCACAAAGAGTCGGTCTCGCTCGACTTCGAGAACCTCCGCTTGGAGCTGTTCGAGAATCGGCTCGATTCGCGCGAGCAAGCCCGTGGCGATAAGCCGGTAGAGAGAGGTGTGGTTCTCCAGCCAGCGATAGACCTCGGGAAGGCGCTCCTCCCACGCCTCTGGGCGCCCGCTCACCTCGTCCCAGGGGAAGTGGTCGTCGACAAGGCGGCGGCGCGCTTCGGTGATCCATGCTTCGGAGGCTGGCACCACGCCCTCCCTCTGCGGATGGCCCATGCACAACAGGCCAGTTGCACAACAAGCTAGTTGCACAACTGGTTTGTTGGCAAGCCGCTCCGCGCGTTGGTCGGCCGGGAGGAGCAATTTCCTCACCACGGCTCATCCAGCGAGGTGGGCTAAGTCCAGTCCAGGAAACAGGAAATTCAGTCCAGCGTGCTGGATTGCACGGGTCCGCTGCTCACGCTTCTTGGTGGGGAACAGAAGCCCAGGGGCCGTATGCGCCGAGCCTCACCCGCCCGCGTCACGAGGTGAGAGGCCGCGCACGGTGAGCACCGCGGTGTCCACCTCCGCGAGGATGCGTCGCGCGTGGTGCAGGAAGACCTCTCCGGCTGGCAGCAAGCGCATGCCCTGTCGAGTGCGCTCGAAGAGGCGCGTGCCGAGCTCGTCCTCGAGCGCGAGGATGTGGCGGCTCAGTGGCGGTTGGGTGAGGTGGAGCCGGCGCGCGGCGCGGCCCACGTGGCGTTCCTCGGCCACCGCGACGAAGGACTGGAGGTGGGTGATGCTCACGGCCCCAGATTACCGCGAGCGCCCCTGTCCTGCACCCCCGCCCTCGAGCGCGATACCGAAACAGCATTGGACGCTGACGCCCCCCAGGGACACCTTGGCTCCCCATGGGAACACCATTGTTCAAGGGCACCGAGGTGGAGCGTCTGCGTCGTGCGGGCGAGGCGGCGGCAGGCACGCTCGCCTGGGTCGCGGGGAAGCTGACGCCGGGCATCTCCACGGAGGACATCAACCAGTGGGTGCGCGAGGACACGGCCCGCCGAGGCGGCACACCCAGCCAGCTGGGCTACCACGGCTTCCCCGCGACGGTATGCACCAGCCGCAATCACGTCGTCTGTCACGGCGTCCCACGCCCGGACGAACGGCTGGCCCCCGGTGACATCATCAACGTCGACGTCACCACCTGCCTGAACGGCTACCACGGAGACACGTCGGCCACGTTCTGCATCGGTGACGTTTCCGCCGACGCTCGGCATGTGGTGGACGTGGCACGTCGATGTCGTGACGTCGGTGTCTCCGTCGTGCGTCACGGTGCTCGGATGGGCGACATCGGCGCGGCCATCCAGGAGCTGGCGGAGAAGGAAGGGTGCAGCATCGTGCGGGAGTTCGGAGGACACGGTATCGGACGCTCCATGCACGCGCCGCCCCATGTTCCGCATTTCGGCTCGCGGGGGACGGGCATCACCCTGCGCTCCGGCATGGTGCTCACCATCGAACCGATGGTGAACCTGGGCCGTCCCGAGATTCGAATGCTCGCGGACGGCTGGACGGTGGTGACGGAGGACGGAAGCCTCTCCGCGCAGTTCGAGCACACCATCCTGGTGACGCGCGAGGGTTGCGAGGTGCTCACCCCATATCCCGGTGCTCATCCGGTGGTGGAGCCACCCTTCCTGACGTCACAGCCCGAGGCCCGTTGAGTTGAGCCTGGCGCACGACGTGTTCGACGCAGCACCGTCGAGGTCTTCCCGCTGACGCCGTCCGGAGGCGCACCGGGCCGTTCGATGACACCCGTCGTGCTGCCCCGATCTCCGACCGAGTGACACTCCTCCGCGAGATTGTCTCGGGCTGAATGTCTCCGCACCCCGGCTGCTTGATGCTGGTGGGCGAGGAGAGTCCTCATCACACCTGTCCCGGGCTGAATGTCTCCGCACTCTGGCTGTTTGATGCCGGTGGGCGAGGGGAGTCCTCCCCACGCCTGTCTCGGGCTGAATCCTTCCGAGACTCCGGCTGTTTGATGCCGGCGCGAATTGCGGCTAGACGTGTGGCCTGCGAGTGGGGGCCGCATGCGCGCACGAGGCGACAAGGTCGGAGTCGGGAGCGTGGTGTTGGGCGTCGTACTGCTCGCGGCGGGAATCCCCCTGCTGGTGCCTCGGCACCTGTCACGCGAGGACTCCACCGCGAACCCGGCCACGGTGCACCAGGAGCCAGCCGAGGTGGCTCGGCCTGGAGACCCGCGCAAGGACTCGCCGGAGCCCGTACTTCACCTCGAGCAGGTCCAGGGACCTGATGGCCTCACGGTGCAGGTGGCGAGGTCCACCCCCGCGACGTCCTCGCTGACGAGGTTCGCGAAGGACGCACTGGTTCCCCTGACTCCAGATGAGGAAGCACTGCTGCGCGAGGAGCCCAGCGACGACCTGACCGCGCTCGTGACTCGTACGGAGCGAGCCTTCCAGGATGCGAGCCCTGAGACCCGGGGGCGACAAGAGCAGCGCTATCTCGCCGCGCTCAATCTCGTCGCGAAGCTCTCCGCCCCACCTCCGGAAGACGCCCGTGCACGGGACGAGGACGCTCGCTACCAGCGCGCGCTCGCAGAGGAGCAGGTGAAGTGGAGAACTCTCTCGCCCGGGGAGCGCGACCGCGCGCAAGAGACATTCAAGGAGTGGTTCTTCCAGGGGGAGCAGAAGCGATGAAGTCATTCATGGGGGCGCTTCGCGTGGTGTTGCTGCTGGCGCCGATGATGGCGTGGGCGGGGCCGCACTACGTGGCATCGCGGGACTGGGGCAGCTTCATCTGGCTGAGCACCTGGCTCGACGCGGGACAGACGTACACCTTCGAGACGAGAGACCTGACGGGCTCCGCGCCGGACACGGTGCTGCACGTGTTGCGCGACAGGAATGGCTGGAGTCAGGTCGCAGTGGGCGACGACTGCCAGGGCGCCACGCGCTCGTGTGTGACCTTCGTCGCGCCGGACTCCGGCTACTACCGCGTCTGGGTGCGAGCGTACGCGGATGGGCGCGGTGGCACGGCGAGCCTGTATCGCAACGGGACGCTGCTCCTGTCGCAGCAGCCCTTCGGAGGCGTGCCGCTCCTCTTCGCGTGGAACGCGAAGGACACCTTCCGGGCCTCGGCCACCAGTCCCGGGGGAGGAGACCATCTGCTCTTCCTGCTGCGCTCCAACACCGAGTACCTCCAGCACGATGACGACAGCGGGCCGAAGTACTACCCGCTCGTCACCGCGACGAGCACGCAGAACGTCGGCACGCAACGCGTGGTGGTGGGGCGCTTCCCGGGCAGCGCCGGAACGGCCAGCTTCGTCCACGACGAGGAACTCTGGTCCACCATCTTCGATGACAACGACGGTGACGAGGATGGGCTCTCGGACTCGCTCGAGCCGCTCATCGGACTGAGTCAGAACAACGAGGACTCGGATGGGGACTCGATAGCGGACACGCTGGAGGTGTTCGGCAATGACGGCTTCTCCTTCTCCGAGTGGAGCAGCCCCACGGCGAGGGACCTCTACGTGGAGGTCGACTGGATGCAGCACCCCACGAACCCGTACCTCACGCGGCAGCCGTACGCCGGCCTGGTGGCGGACGCGGCGGCGGTGTTCGCCCAGGAGACGGGTGGGAGCGTGCGGCTGCATGCCTTCATCGACAGCGCGCTGCCCTGGCATGAGGTGGTCTGCTACGGGAGCTGCGCCAACGGCGTCGACTTCTACGCGCTGAAGCAGAGCGCGTTCTCGTCCGCGAACCCCGAGCGCCGGCCGTACTTCCACTATGCGATGTGGGCCAACCGGCACACGAGCCTCACGAGCTGCTCGTCGGGAAAGGCCGAACTGCTGGGCAACGACCTCATCATCAGCATGGGCTGCTTCAGCAGCCCGAGCATCCAGGAGCAGCGCGGCACGTTCATCCACGAGCTGGGCCACAACCTGAACCTGGACCACAACGGCAATGACGTGCCGGGGCAGTACAGCGTGGTGCACGACAGCGTGATGAACTACCGCTACCAGTTCGCGGGCGTGAGCAACTCGGGGTGGCACTCGTACTCATTTGGCGACAACGGCTGCGCGGCGTGCGGGTCGTCACCGAAGGCGGAGTGTGTCTCCTGCCGCGATGGCTTCCTGGGCTGCGGCTTCCCGGGCTGCGGCTCCTGCGACTGCGACGTGGGAGAGTGGGGCTCGCTGGAGCTCGACTTCTCCGATGACGGCGACGCGGATGACGGCGCGGGCCGAGGCTCGAAGCGCTCACTGCTGACCCGCTATGCGCCGGATGACAAGGGTGGCCCCGCGCGCTTCCAGCCGAGGGTGCCGCACGAAGAGTCCTCGCTGGTGCGACGGCGTGACGACGTCCGACGCAAGCGGGAGCGACTCCTGTCTCGGGGCCGCGTGGAGGGACGCGACTTCCACGTGTCGGCGGATGGAACGCTGCTGTACGCGGAATGCCTCTGACCTCGACGGTCAGGATGCGTCAGGTTCGTCGGGAGCAGGGTGCCCCAGCCCGCGTCAATCACCGCCGGTCCCTGGCCCGGCTTTCCCTAGACGTCCACGGGGACATCCGCCACCCCATCGTCGAAGGGGTACTGGAGTTGTCGCGTGTCGTCATGCGGGTCCTTCCTCGGATGGGCGAGAGTAGGTGGGGCGCACGGTGACCGAAAGCCGCGAAGCAGACATGCCGCCGCATCGCTGGCCTCCCTTGATTAGAAGGGCGAAAGTCGGCGGAGGCGGAGGGCACTTGCCCTGCAGAGGAGCACGTGATGCCGAAGTCGGAAGGACCACACCGGCTGGGCGCGCGGAGCTGTGCGCTGGGGTTCTTGCTGATGCACGGTGCCTGCTGGCTTCGCCCTGAGCCTCCCTCGACGGACGCAGGCTCTGCTGTCGCGGCGCGGTCCGCGACTCCACTGTCTTCAGCCGTGGGCGAGGTTCGTGAGCCGCCTGCTGGTGGCCTCGCTCCGTCCGACGTGGCTTCGCGTGACTCCAGGCGCGCGGTGCCCTCGTCCGCCGACGGAATCACGGTGTCGGGGGCCTCCGCGGAATCGACGCCAGATGGAGGTACTCGCGCGTCGGAGTCACCTGGCTCCCTCGCGTGCGCGGACGTGTGGCGCGCGGCCCGGGTTAACGTGGCCTTCAAGGAGACGCCGGAGACGCGCTCCATCCAGCGCACCGGCCCACGGCTGGAGCGACGGTTCACCGTGGCCCGACAACTTCGAGGTGCATACCGCCATGGGGACCAGTGGGCCTCGGTGCTGGAGTACGAGGCAGGCGAGACGCGCGGAGGCGTGAGCTACGGACTCGCCGTGCCAGAGGTCCTGGCGGACCTGACGGGACGGACCGTGGGCTGGGTCAGCCACCGCGAGCCCGCGAGCTGTGTCTCCAGCGACGGAGAGCATCCCGAACTCCTCTCGGGCGACACACTCCGCGACGCGGACGGAGGGCTCTTGCTGCTCACGGTACCGAGCGCGCCCACCACGCCGGAAGGCGAAGTCCTGCTGCCCACGGGACTCGTGCCGGAGCTGCGAGTCCGGTGGGAACTTGCTGACTGCGAGCGGCGAAAGGACACACGCACCCAGGGCGCACGGCTCCGGTTCGAGGATGCCCGGAAGCGTGGCGCATCACCCGTCACTGTCTCTGTTGGAGAGACGAAGCGACTTCTGCTGGGAGGTGTCCGCTACGAGGTGCGCGTGGCGAGAGCGCAGGCGGACACATCGGACCGCTGCGGGCAGGCGGTGTTCACGGTGTTCCGAGAGGGGCTCCGCGAGGAGCTGTAGTCCTCCTGTGTCTCGGGAGGCCACGCGGACGCGTCGAAGCTCAGTCGACCCCGTACACGCGGCTCGGGGTGCCTTCATAGTCGGTGATGCGCTCGAACCGCAGCCCGAGTCGCTCCGCGACGCGGAGGGACGGTGCATTCTCCGGATGGATGATGGCGACGAGGGGCACATCGGGGAGGTGTCGCCGGGCCTTCTCCACGGCGACGCGCGCGGCCTCCGTCGCATAACCCAGCCCCTGGGTCCGAGGCGCGAAGCGATAGGCGAGGTTCAACACCGTCCGACCCTCGAACAGCTTGTGGCGCACGCCGCAGACGCCCACGACGACGCCCGGTGTCTCTCGTTGCTCCACGGCCCAGTACCCCACGCCGTGTTTCGCCCAATCACTCAGCCACAGCGCCAGCAGCTCCTTCGCGGCGTCCAACGAGCGCAAGGGGCCGGAGGGGTTGAAGCGAGAGGTCTCCGGGTCGCCATGGAGTGTGAACACCGCGTCCAGGTCGGTCTCTCGAAACGGGCGAAGCAGCAGCCGTTCCGTCGTCGTGCTCTCGAAGCCGTGAAGCATGGTGTGCATCATGTTCCGCGTCGCCTGCTCGCGCACGTCGGTTCGTCGCGGTTCCAGGTCTCACCCACGGCCCGTGTGTGCCTCCGCGTGGCAGCGTGCTCAGTCGGGGAACCGGAGGAAGAGCTGCGAGGGTGGCGGTGAGGTCCCCACCCAGGCGATGGAAGGCTCGCAGAAAGGTGAGGGCTGGCTCGCGCGTCGAGGCGGGTTCGCCCCTGGGCTGCGGCGAGTGAGGAGGCCAGGGATGAACGCCCACGTCATCCAGGAAGGTGAGCACGTCATGCACCCCCATCAGCAGCCTGGGAGTTTTGTGTCCGTGGAGCACCACGTGACAGCGGCCGTCGTGTCCCTGCTTCCAACTCCAACTGCTGGCACAGGCTCGCTTGAGGTAGCCGTTGAAGGATTTCTGTCCGTCGGGGATTCGCAGCAGTCCGCGAAGGATTTGCGCCATCACCCCCCGGTCCGAGAGGGGCTTTCTCCGCCATGGGTTGCTGGAGCGGCCGGTCCCGCGCGGCAGCTCCAGGCTGCTCAGGAAGTGCTTCTGCTGCTTCAGATGCGAGAGCGCGTGATGACCGATGAGTCCTGCCGGGAGAACCTTGCGCATCAGCTCCACGCGCAGGTCGCGAGGCTGGTCCAACGTTCGTTGTTCCGCCCAGCGGATGAAGGGGTTGACCTTGTCCGAGGCTTGTCGTTCCCACACCAGCCCCCGCATCTCGGAGGAGGTGTCTTCATCCAGCTCCGCGCAGTCCTCGGCGAACTCGGGGTCTCGGATGAGCTGGGCGACCCGGGTCCTCGAGGTGCGGCGGGAGCGCCGGTGCAGGCTCGCGCGACTCTTGCGAGCTGCCTGCCGGTGAGTGGAAGGCAACAGACTGCGTGCCATCTCGAAGGACTTGTCATCGCCGTAGCGCATCCAGGACTCCCTTGCGGGCCCAGCGACGCCACGGCCTTGCCTTCCTGACACCGGCGGAAAAGGTCTCCCTCTCGCCCAGACATTTCCGCCGTCGCGGGCGGGCTTGGGGCGACTACGCCTTCATCGACTCCGGCAGCACCCAATCCGGCTTGAGGCGCTGGATGACCTTGGCCAGGTTCTCCTTGTCCTGGGCCTTCTCCAGCGCGGAGTCGGGCGTGACGATGTTGTCGCGCACCAGCCGCTCCAGGTGCATGTCGAGCGTCTGCATGCCCTGGCCCTGGCCCGCCTGCATCTTGGATGCAATCTGGAAGACCTTGCCCTCGCGAATCATCGCGGCGATGGCCGCGCCACCCACGAGAATCTCCAGCGCCGCCACGCGGCCCTTGCCGTCCGCCGTCTTGATGAGCTGCTGCGCGACGATTCCCGCCAGGCTCTCCGCCAGCATGCCTCGCACCTGCGCCTGCTCGTCGGCGGGGAACGAGTTGATGATGCGGTCGATGGTCGCCGGCGCGCTGTTGGTGTGCACCGTGGCGAACACCAGCACGCCGAAGCTCGCCAGCTGGAGCGCCAGCTTCATCGTCTCGTTGGTGCGAAGCTCGCCGATGAGGATGACGTTCGGGTCCTCGCGCCCCGCCGAGCGGATGGCCGTGGCGAAGCTGGACGCGTGCGGCCCCACCTCACGGTGCGTCACCTGCGCCCGCGCGGACTCATGCACGAACTCCACCGGGTCCTCGATGGTGAGGATGTGCGCGGGACGCGTCTGGTTGATGTGGTTCACCATCCCCGCGAGCGTCGTGGACTTGCCGCTGCCCGTGGGGCCCGTCACCAGCACCAACCCGCTGCGACGCTCGGCCAGCTTGCGCACGATTTCAGGCGTCTTGAGGTCGTCCAGCGTGAGGACCTTGCTGGGAATCGTGCGGAACACCGCGCCCAGGCCCGTCTGCTTGTAGAAGTAGTTCGCGCGGAAGCGGGCCTTCGTGCCGTAGCCGTAGGCGAAGTCGAGGTCCAGCTCCTCGACAATCTGCCGCTTCTGCTGCGGGTTGATGAGCTCGAACAGGAGCCCTTCGACTTCCTGGGGCGTGAGGGGCAACTCGTGCAGCGGCGTCAGCTCGCCACGGATGCGGCCCATGGGGGGATAGCCGGTGCTCAGGTGCAGGTCGCTGCCCTTCTGCTCCAGCAGCATGTCGAAGAGCGCGGAGATGCGCGGCGTGGTGCTCATCTCAGCCCCCCTTCCTTCCCATCAACGAGCCCATCTTGCTCAAGAGCCGGGCGCTGTCCTGCTGCGTCTCCGGCGCGGCCACGGACGTGCCCGGCCTCTTTCCCGTCACCACCGCCTCCAACTCGTCCGGGTTGTCCACGAAGCCCTTGGCCACTTCCAGCTTCACCTTCTGCGCGCGCACCAGGTCCGCCATCGAGTCCTCGAAGCGGATGATGCCCAGGCTCTTGCCGCGCTGCTGGAGCGAGGGAATCTGGTACGTCTTGTTGTCGCGGATGAGGTTGCCCAGCGCCACCGAGCCGGGGAGCACCTCCGCCGCCGCCACCATGCCCTTGCCGTCCGCGCTCGCCATCAGCCGCTGGCTGACGATGAGGCGCAGGCCGCTGGACAGCGACAGGCGCACCTGCTGCTGGTCCGCCGGCGGAAAGAGGTCGATGAGGCGGTCGATGGTCTTCGCCGCGCTCGGCGTGTTCATGGTGCTGATGAGCAGGTGGCCCGTCTCCGCGGCCGCCAGCGCCATGCGCACCGTCTCCGTGTCGCGCAGCTCGCCCACCACGATGACGTCCGGGTCCTCGCGCAAGCTGCCCTTGAGCGCGCTGGCGAACGTCTTCGTGTGCGCGCCCACTTCGCGCTGGCTGATGAGCGCCTTCTTGCGCGGGTGGACGAACTCCACAGGGTCCTCCACCGTGAGCACGTGGTGGGACGTCTCGCGGTTGATGAGGTCCACCAGTGCCGCCAGGGTGCTCGTCTTGCCGTGACCGGACGGGCCCGTGACGACGATGAGTCCCTGATGATGGTGCGTCGCCTTGGCGATTTCGACGGGCAGCCCCAGCGACTCCAACGTGGGGATGTCGCGCGCAATCACCCGGAAGGTGCCCTTGAGGCCCGTGCGGTGCCGCGAGACGTTGACGCGAAAGCGCCCCATCTCCGGCGAGTCGAGCGAGAAGTCACAGCTGCCGTCGCGCTCCAGCACCGGGCGCAGTCGCTCCGGCACTACCGGCATCAACATGCCCTCCACCCGCGCCGCATCCAGTGCGCCACCTTGGGGCACCAGCTCTCCGGCGAGGCGGAAGAGCACGGGGCGCTCGGCCACGACGTGCACGTCGCTGGCGCGGCTGCTGCGGCCCTGCTCCAGCACGATGGCCAGGTCCCTGGCTCCACCCGTCAGGCGCGACGTCGCCAGCGAGCGCGCGGCCTCCTGGGTTCCCGAGGGGGCGTACCCGGCGCTCTGAGGCGCGGCGGTATTCCCGGATGTGGTGGGCGCGGAGGCA
This sequence comes from Myxococcus sp. CA040A, assembly GCF_013336725.1. Lineage (NCBI taxonomy): Bacteria > Pseudomonadati > Myxococcota > Myxococcia > Myxococcales > Myxococcaceae > Myxococcus > Myxococcus sp. CA040A. The sequence continues at coordinate 614,012 of NZ_JABUMR010000003.1, forward strand.
TACCCGGGCCCACCGCTCTGAGGGGCGGCGGCTTGCGCCGCGACAGGCGCCGGCTGGGGTGTGGGGGGAACCGGAGCCGCCCGCGCCGCCACGGGTTGGGCGGGCGGGGCCACGGCGGCCGGGGCGCTGGCCGCGACTTCCGCCGCGCGGGACAACCTCAGGTGCATGAGGTCTCCCCGACGCATCGCGGCGATGGACAGGGCACCCAGTCCATTGGCGTTGACGGACCAGTTCGAGGGTGCGTCGGAGACGCTGGATGCCCGCGCCACACCCACCATGGCCTGGAGGGCTCGGACGACGTCGTCCGTCGTCACCGCGGCGGGGTCCAACGGCTCGTAGCCGTTGCTGCCCCGAATCATGGGAGGGCGCCCGGTGGCCAGGGTCAGCTCCGTCACTCCAGGCCGCGACAAATGGCGCAACAGCTCTGCAAGGGGTCTCATGCGGATTCGAACTCGGGCCGTGACGGAGCGCGGAGCGCGGGGGACCGCAGGATAGTCGACATTGACGCAAAAGCGCCCACCCTGGGACGGAGTCACGCCGCGCTGAGCGCGGTGGGCCCCACACCCACCCTGTCGAGGGGGCCGGGCCATGTCCGCCAGGGTTGAAGAGAGGGGCTCCGGGGCCAGGAGGCCCGCTCGGAGCGAAGGCGGCGGGAGGCAAGCGTCCTCCCGCCAGCCAGGTCCAGGAACTACAGCTCGCGGGACATCAGGAGCCGGAGCTTGCCGGACTTCTTGGACACCACCGTGGCCACGGTGGTGAATCCCGCCTTGCGGTAGAAGCTCACCGCGGGCGCATTGGACGGGTCCACGCGCAGGGCAATGGTCTTGCGGTACATGTCCCGAGCGGCTCGGAGCGCCTGCTCCAGGACCACCGCGCCCAGGCCCTTCTTGCGCAGCTCCGTCTTCACCACGATGTTGCGCAGGTAGGCGGCGCCGGGCACCGGGCCGTCGCGCTCCACCGTGACGTAGCCGACGATCTGCGTCTGCAGCTTCGCTACGTGGATGAAGGGCTTGAGCTGGGCCAGGGCCTTGAGGCTGTCTTCCTGCGTCTCACCCCGGCTCTTCCAGGGCTCGGAGCTGGCGCGCAGGGCCGCCACCGCCGTCATGTCTTCGTCGGTGGGCAGGGTGAACTTCACCGCCGCCATCAGGTCGTTGGGGAGGCCCACCGCCGCTTCCAGCACCGGGGCTGGGGCCATCTCCACGCCCGGGTCCACCTGCTTCATCGTCATCGCCATCTCCTCCGTCGCTCTGCGATCCTAACCGCACCCCCGCCACCGGTGCACGCGGTCATTCCGCGCACATTGTCTTCCCAAGTGAGGAGATTGCCTCCCCCGCGGTTGTGAGGGGCGGATTCCGGTCAACCCGACTCTGGCCCGTCCCATTCCAAGAATGGGCATCGCTTCCACGGCTGGCATCCAGCCGGCCTTCCGCGCGGGGCGCCTTCCCACTATAAAAACCCTGGTCATCCACGGAGGGCTGGCCTCCTCATCTAGACCCCGCCTGCCCGAGCCATCCTTTGCAACTCAACCACGCCCAGCGAGAGCTGACGCTCAAGATCGTCTACTACGGGCCCGGACTCAGCGGGAAGACGACGAATCTGCGCCAGCTCCATGCCCGGGCGTCCCCCGAGGTGCGGGGCCGGTTGCTGACGGTGGAGACGCACGACGACCGGACGCTGTTCTTCGATCTGCTGCCCGTCTTCTTCTCCACGTCGTCCGGCTTCAAGGTGAAGGTGAAGCTCTTCACCGTGCCCGGCCAGGTCATCCACAACGCCACCCGGCGCATCGTGCTCCAGGGCGCGGACGCGGTGGTGTTCATCGCGGACAGTCGGCACGGGGCGACGGCGGAGAACAACGCCTACTGGCGAAACCTCCAGGACAACATGAAGGAGAACGGCCTGGACGTGGATCAGGTGCCCGTCGTCATCCAGTTCAACAAGCGGGATTTGCCCGACGCGCGCACGGACGCGGAGCTGGAGGAGGCGCGCAAGCGCGGCGGGGAGGCCGTCGTGGGCGCGGTGGCGCTCAAGGGCGAGGGCGTGCTGGAGACCTTCCACGCGGTGGCGCAGGCGGCCTACCGGCGGCTGGATGCCCGGGCGCACCTGGCGCGCAACGTGGGGCTGACCGAGACGGAGTTCCTCTCCCAGGTCTTCGGGCGGATGGACCTGGCGGGCACCACGCTGGCGGGCCGCTACTCGGCGGTGGGGCGCGACGAGCAGTTGGGGGGCGGGCGATGAGCGGCTATCAGGGGAACGCGCCACCGGAAGGCGCCACGGGCTCGCGCCGCGAGTCGGTGCTCCAGCGTCGCCTGTCGCTGGGCGAAATGCTGGACCTGCCCTCCTTCTCCGAGGTGGTGAAGAGCTTCAGCGAGCTGTACCGCGTGGGCATCAAGGTGCTGGACGCCCGAGGCACCAAGCTGGCCGACGTGAAGGTGGGCCACGGCGACTTCTGCGCCTACGTCTTCTCCTTCCCGGATGGCCGCACGCGCTGCACGGCGACGGTGGCGCGGGTGAAGGACGGCCCGGTGCACCCGCTGCAGGGCGCACGCGTGGCTCAGGGAGATGGCGCGGAGGAGGCGGGCCTCATCGCGCTGCCGTGCTTCACCGGCCTGCGCTACCTGGTGATGCCGGTGCGCTGGGAGGGGGACTTCCTGGGCCGTGTCATCCTGGGGCCCTTCACGCCCGAGGAGCTGGGGGACTTCCCCGACACGCTCACGGACATCTCCGGGCTGGAGCTGACGCGCGCCCAGGAACTGGTGGCCAAGGTGCGGCGCGCGCCCGAGCGCACGGCGGCGCAGGTGCTCACGCACTTTGGCCAGGTGCTCGCCGCGCTGGTGGCCAGCGGCCACCGCACGTACCTGACGACGCAGCTGCATATCGAGGCGATGCTGGAGACGCACCGCGAGCTGGAGGCGCAGAACTCGCGCCTGGCGCAGGTCAACACCCGCCTCAAGGAGCTGGACCGGCTGAAGTCCACCTTCCTGGGCACGGTGAGCCACGAGCTGCGCACGCCCCTGGCGTCCATCATCGGCTACTCGGAGATGTTGGCGGAGGGGCTGGCCGGCGTGCTCAACCCGGAGCAGCTGCTCTACGTGCGCACCATCGTCGAAAAGGGTGAGTCGCTGCTCAACCTCATCTCCTCCATCCTGGACCTGAGCCAGATTGAAGCGGGCAAGCTGCGCCTGGCGATTTCTCCCGTGGACCTGGCCGGCGTCATCCAGACGGCGGTGTCCTCCGTCATGCCGCAGGCGCAGCGCAAGGGCGTGGAGCTGGAGGTGCGGCTGCCGCCCCTGCCCAGGCCCCGGCTGGCGGGGGACGCGGACAAGCTGCGGCAGGTGCTGGTGAACCTGCTCGCCAACGCGCTGAAGTTCACCGCCTCCGGGGGCCGGGTGTCGGTGGTGCTGTCGGAAGCGGGCCCGCAGGAGTCGCTGGGGATGTCCGGCTATCGCGTCAGCGTGGAAGACACCGGCGTGGGCATCCGCGAGGACCAGTTCGAGCGCATCTTCCAGAGCTTCTACCAGGTGGACGGCAGCTCCACGCGCGAGCACGGCGGCGCGGGCCTGGGGCTGGCCATCGTCAAGAGCCTGGTGGAGGGCCACGGCGGCAAGGTGTTCGTGGAGAGCGAGTTCGGACGGGGCTCGCGCTTCACGGTGGTGCTGCCCATGCAGCCGCCCATTCCGGAGCATGGCCTGCTGGCCGCGCTGGCGCCGCTGCCGGAGATGCCGCCGGGGCCGGACCGCTTCTGACGCGTCAGGTCGCCTGAGGTGGCGTCAGGTGTTCGTGACATGCCAGGGCGGCTCGCGGCGCTCACGCAATCCCCCCTGGAAATGGCGCGCGAGCGTATTGTCCGCGCCCATGCTCACCGGACGTCCCCCCGCCGCCTCCTATGTGCTCATCGATGCGGAGAACATCGACTGGGCCGTGTCCAACGTTGTCGGCCGCAAACCCGAGTCACAGGACCGCGTCCAGTTCGACCGGCTGGTGGCCTTCTGCGAGAGCTACTTCCCCGCGCCCGTGCGCTGCGTTGTGGTGCTCAACGCGCGGGGCGAGCAGCTGCCGGACATGATGATTGGCTTCATCCGCGCGCTGAAGTCCGCGGGGTGCGAGGTGGCGCTCCTGTACGGGCGGCAGGACCAGAAGGTGGTGGACCTGGGCATCCTCAAGTTGCTGGAGTCCATTCGCGTCCAGCGCCCCAAGGCGGCGGTGGGCCTGGCCAGCCATGACGGCGGAGACTTCGCCGAGGCGCTCAAGCCCATGTTGGAGGAGAAGCGCCAGGTGGCGGTGCTCGGCCTGCGCGAGTACGTCAGCCAGCGCTTCAGGGATTTGGTGCCCTCGGGCCTGAAGATTGTCGACCTGGAGCTCAACGCGAAGGTGTTCCAGCGCCCGCTGCCCCGGCTGCTGCCGGTCAACGTGGACGAGTTCGACCCGATGATGTTCGTGTAGTCCGCTCGCGGGCACGAAAGGGGGGCCGCGCTATGGCGCGTCTCCCTCCGTCGTCATCAGGCGGCGGATGCTCAGGTCGAGCTGGCTCTGGAGCTGGGCGAGCAGACTGCCCAGCTCCGGCACGCGCGCGCCCACGCGGGCCGCGAAGCGCGTGCGGGTCTGGTCCAGCAGCCATTCGCGCGCGGTGGCGAGCCAGCGCTTCACCGAGGAGCGGTCCACGCCGTACGCCTCCGCGATGCGCGCGGTGCCCATTCCGTCCACCAGATGCATTCGCAACAGGGTCCGCGCGCGCGGCTCCAGCCCCGCGAGCGCCTCCTGGAAGGCGGCGTTGAAGTCCGCCCCGTAACGGGACTTGAGGTACTGCAGCTCCATGTCGTGGGGCGCGGCGCTCAGCGCCTCCAACGGCGTGTCATCGGGGAGGGCCGGCCCTTTGCGCTCGTTCACCAGCCCCCAGGCCAGCCGCAGCACGGTCATCCGGAGCCAGGCGGAGAGCGGACCGCGCCCGGAATACTCCATGATGCGGGGTGGCATGGCGCCGTCGGCGACGAGGAAACGCGCGCGAAAGACCTGGAGCGCCTCGTCGGTTGTCGTCTCGTCCACTCCACGGCGCTTCAATGCCACGCGGACCTGGGGAATGATGCGCGCCTCGAGCGCGGCCAGGGCCACGGTGTCACCGTGCGCGCAGGCTCTCGCGAGCGCAAGGTCCTCTTCATGGACCTCGGTGTCCGGTGTCTTGGCCATCCACCCGAAGCCTACCTTGAGGACTCATGCAATGTCCCACCACGGAGAACCTCCTCGCCTTCGGTCGGGGATTGTTGCGCGGTGAAGAGGCCACGGTGGTGCAGGAGCACCTGGATGGCTGCCCCGCATGCCGCGTGCTGGTGGCGGAGGCGGTGGCCTCCGTGGACGGCGACGCGAGCCAACCCACGGCTTCGCCGACACCGCCATGGGAGCCGTTGAGTCCCGGCACCTCGCTGGGTCGCTACGTGGTGATGGCGCGCATTGGCTCGGGGGGCATGGGCGTCGTCTATTCCGCGCGGGACCCGGAGCTCGACCGCCGCGTCGCCCTCAAGATTCTGCGCTTCGACACCATCCAGCCCGCCCGTCTCGCGGAAGCCCAGGGCCGGCTGCTGCGCGAGGCCCAGGCGACCGCGCGCGTCGTGCATCCCAACGTCGTCGCCATCCACGACTTCGGCCGCGTCGACGAGCGCGTCTTCCTGGCGATGGAGTTCGTCGAGGGCACCACGCTGGGGGCCCGCATGCGCGCGGGACGGATGCCCTGGCGCGAGGTGCTGGGCCTGTTCCTCCAAGCGGGGCAGGGGCTCGCCGCCGCGCACGCCGCGGGACTCGTGCACCGCGACTTCAAGCCGGACAACGTCCTCATCGACAATGCGGGACGGGTTCGCATCACCGACTTCGGACTCGTGCGCATCCTCGACGAAGGTGTCGAAGAGCCGCCGAAGTCCGGGCCCGCGCTCGTGGCCCCATCCGTGCCCGGTGTGTCTCTCACCCAGACGGGGGCGCTGCTGGGCACGCCGGGTTACATGTCCCCCGAGCAGGCGAGAGGCGAGCGGCCCGACGCGCGCAGCGACCAGTTCAGCTTCTGCGTCGCGCTCCTCGAGGCGCTCTATGGCGTCAGGCCCTCCGCGCGGGCCTGTCAGATGGACGTCACGCCCGCCGAGCGCGCTCGCGAGGTCCGTGCCCTCCAGCGCGAGGCGGGGGTCCCTGACTGGGTTCACGTCGCGGTGTTGAAGGGCTTGTCGCCGACCCCCGGAGACCGTCACGCCTCCATGGAGGTGCTGCTGCGGGCCCTGCGGCAGGAGCCTCGCTCGCGCAGGCAGAAGCTGCTCATGGGCGCCGCCGCGGCGGTGCTGCTCATGGCGGTGGGGGCGGGCGTCTTCGTCTCCACGAGACCCGCGCTGTGCGCGGACGACCCTGGCGCCTTCAACGGCGTCTGGGATGCGAAGGCGCGGGAGAGCGTGCGGTCAGCGGTGTTCAAGGGCAATCTTCCCTATGCGGCGGACACGTGGCGGGTGGTGGAACAGACGCTGGATGTCTACGCGCGTGATTGGATGACGGCGTCGAAGCAGGCGTGCGAAGCCACGCGTGTCCACGGCCGGCAGACGGAAAGCATGTTCGAGCGGCAGTTGCTGTGCCTGGACCAGCGGCGCAAGGACGTCTCCTCGCTGGTGGAAGTGCTCGCGTCGGCGGACAACGGGGTGCTTCAGAATGCCGCCCGCGCGGTGAGGAGATTGGAGGACCTGTCGCGCTGCTCCGACTTGCAGACGCTGACCTCTCCACGCGCGCCGCCGAAGGACCCGGAGGCTCGGCGCGAGCTGGAGGCCCTCCAGAAAGAAGTCGCGACGGTCCGCGCGAGGCTGCATGCGGGCCAGCGCAAGGCCGCGCTCGAGCTGGCTTCCACGCTGCCCGCGCGCATGGAGGGCTTCGACTACCCGCCGGTGCGCGTGGAGATGCTCGCGGTGCTGGCCCAGTCCCAGGCGTCCTTCTCGGAGAAGGACGCCGTGCAGACGCTGCACAAGCTCATCCAGACCGCCCAGGCGGCGGGGCTCGACTGGCACGTGGCGGATGCCTGGGTGTCGCTGTTGCGGGTCGCCAGCTTCCTCGAGAACCCAGACCCGGAGGACCAGTACGCGAACCATGCCATGGCCGCCGTCCAGCGGCTCGGGGGCAACGCGGAGCTGGAGGTCACGCTGGCGACCAACCTCGCCAGTCTCCTCCATACGAAGAAGCGGCTGCCGGAGGCCGTTGCCCAGGGCCTGCGGGCGCTGGAGTTGGCCCGGAAGGTGTACCCCAAGGGTGACGTCCGGCTCTCGACGCCCCTGCTGACCGCGGGGCATATGCTCAGCATCACCGGTCGGTTCGAGGAGTCGGTGGCGCACCTGAAGGAAGCCGAGGTGCACTACGTCGCCTACTACGGACCGAACCACCCGGACGTGGCCGTTGTCCTCCAGAACCTCTCCGTCCAGGAGACCTATCTGGACCGGTACGAGGACGCACTCGCCCACCAGCGCCGCGCGCTCGAAATCGACCGGGGCGTTTATGGGGAGGTCTCCTTGGATGTGGCCGCGGCCCTGCACAACATCGGCAACATGCTCCGCAGCGTTCCAGGGCACGACGAGGAGGCCGTGGAGCACTACCGGCGCGCGGTGGAGATTCGCGAGAAGGTCCTGGGCTCCGCGCACCCCCAGTTCGCCAGCTCCCTGGCGGGCCTGGGGCAGATGCTTCGCGACCTGGGCCGACACACGGAGGCGCTCGCGCTCCATGAACGCGCGCTGTCGATTCGCGAGAAGGCCCTGGGGCCCGACTCCCTGGAGGCGGCGTATGACCGGGCCCTCGTGGGGGAGACGCTGCTGGCCATGAAACAGCCGCGCAAGGCGCTCCCCTACCTGGAGCGCGCCCTGGTCAGTTATGCGAAGAGCGCCTTCGGCTCCGACGAACTCATCCTCGCGGACATGCGGTTCCTGGTCGCGCGCGCCCTGGTGGACCAACCCCGTGAAGCCAGGCGCGCACGGGACCTGGCTCAGTCCACGCTCGAGGTCTACCGGCGCTTCCCCAAGGCCCGCGTGAAGGAGACCCGCGAGGTCGAGGCGTGGCTCGCGGCCCGCTGAACGCCTGGAGCCCCGGCAGCCCTCCGTCCTGACGATGGCCGCTTCCTCGCCCGGCGGGGACGCGTCCTTCGCGCTTGCAGATGGTTAACGTCAGCGTTAAATATTGCCCATGGAGGCAACGAAGTTCGTTGCCAGGAGACCCGCCATGACGAAGGTTCCAGAGGGCTGTGCGCGCATCACCCCCGGGCTGTTCTACGTGAATGCTCCGGCCGCCATCGACTGGCTGGAGCGGGCCTTTGGCTTCCAGACGCGGCTGAAGGTGGAGGGAGGGCCGGGCGTCATCGTCCACTCCGAGCTCGTCTTCGGCGAGGGCGTCATCATGTTGAGCTCGCTCAGCGCGAAGTACCCGGGGCGCACGCCGACCGCGGCGGGAGGCACCAGCGCCGCCTACCTCATGCTCTACGTGGATGACGTGGACGCGCACTGCGCGCGGGCGAAGGCCGCGGGCGCGAAAATCACCCGGGAGCCGGAGACGACGAACTACGGCGACGACTACTGGACGGACCGGGGCTACGGCGCGGAGGACCTGGAGGGCCACGCGTGGTGGTTCGCCCAGCGCATGAAGGGCTGAGCCCCGAAAGCACACCATGGGAGCCGCCCGACGTCTCGACGACACCTTCGCCGCCCTGGCCGACCCCACCCGCCGTGGGGTCATCGACCTGCTGCGCGAGCAGCCCCTTCGCGCCGGAGAGCTGGCCGCCGCCTTCGACATGTCTCCCCCCGCCATGAGCCGGCACCTCCGTGTCCTGCGCAAGACGGGGCTCGTCCAGGAGGACGCCGTGGAGGACGACGCTCGCGTCAAGCTGTACCGGCTGAGGCCGGAGCGCTTCTCGGAGCTGCGCGCGTGGCTCGATGAGGTGGAGGCCTTCTGGGGCGAGCAGCTCCAGTCATTCAAGGAACACGCCGAGCGCACGCGCGCGAAGAAGCGGCCATGAGTCCCTCGCGAGGCCCGACATGACGACCGAGCAGATTGCCCGCGTGACGACCTTCCTGGAGGTGGAGCCAGGGGTCGCCTTCACCGTCTTCACCGAGGAGACCAACCTCTGGTGGCGGCGCGGGCCACGCTTCCGGGGCTCCCACGCGGCCGACAGCGTGGTGCGCTTCGAGGGAGGCGCCGGAGGCCGCTTGATCGAAGAGGACGGCGCCGGCACCTTCGAGATTGGCCGCGTGCTGACGTGGGAGCCCGGCGCGCGGCTCTGCTTCGAGTGGCGCGGACGCAACTTCGCCCCGGGCGAACTCACCCAGGTGGACGTCCGCTTCGAGCCCTCCCAGGGCGGCACCCGGGTCGTCCTGGAGCACCGGGGCTGGGAGGCGCTCCGTCCGGACCACCCCGTCCGCCATGGCCAGGACGTCCCGGCCTTCCTCGCGATGATGGGGATGTGGTGGGGAGGACTCGCCACCAGCCTGCGCTCCCAGGCGACTCCCCGCGTTGAATGACTGCCTGAAAACCGCCCTGTCGTAGAATTATAGTAATACCCACTGTGAGTGTGTATACTGTTGGGAGTTGAACGCAGGGGGGACAGTCATGGCGGAGAACAAGTATCGACACTGGAACGGTGTCTTTCTTTGGGTGCTGCTGCTGGGGCTGGGCTGCACACAGTCCCCCGGGGGTGGAGCCGGCGCGGAGCCGGTGGCCCCGGAGAGCCTGGTCACCCAGGAGGCCCGCGTGGTCACGTCTTCCTACGTGGACCTGCGGCTGCGCGTGGGCCGAGGCGTGGCGGTGGGCCGCACTTGCGGGGCGGCGAACGAGGTGACGCCCGCCTGCGGCGGTGGCAGCGGACCTGACCTGAGCTTCCACTTCATCGCCCCGTATGACGGCAGCTACACCTTCGTCACGGACCCGCTCGACACCACCGACTACGACACGGTGGTGCAGGTGACGGACTGGCACAGCAGCGCCTCGCTGGGCTGCAACGACAACGCCTCGGCCTCCACGCTCACGTCCTCCGCCATCCTCAACCTGGCGCGCAACCAGGAGGTGCGCATCACCGTGGATGGGAAGAACGGCTCCTGCGGCCGCTTCATGCTCAACATCCTCGTCGTGGAGTCCACCTGCGGCCCCTGCAACACCCCACCGGGGCCCTGCTTCTCCCCCTATGGGAGCTGCTCGGGGGCGACGTGTGTCTACACGCCGTTGACCGCCGGCGCCGTCTGCAACGACGGCAATGCTTGCACCCTCAACGACAAGTGTGGGGCGACGGGGAGCTGTGTGGGGACGACGGTGAGCTGCAACAGCGCGCCCGGCACCTGTTACGCCAGCCCCGGCACCTGCAACCCCGCCACGGGCGCGTGTGGCTACGCGGCGCGGCCGGCGGGCACGGCGTGCAACGACGGCGACTCCTGCACCCAGGGGGATGCCTGCTACGGCGGGGCCTGCTACGGCGGCGACCGGGTGTGCTGCCCCAATGGGGTGCTCTGCAACGGCGGGTGCTGCGCGCAAGGGGACTACTGCATCGGGGGGACTTGTCGGCCCATGTGCCTGACGCAGAACGTGGTGCGCACCCCGGAGAACGACATGCTCCCCGCCTGTCCCATGGAGCTTCAGTGACATTCCTTGCGTACCGGTGAGACGCACCGGTGCGTACGGATTGAACGCGACATTGTCTTTGTCTCGCATCCTCCCGCGTGCCGGGAGGACGCGCCCGGCGTACCGCCCGGACGCGAGGGGTGTGCAGTCTTGACGCACCCAGGGTCAAAGGCTCGCGTATCGTGGGGAATACTTATGTGTGTACGCATGAACTGGCTTATGTGGGTATTGTGGTAATTCCGATTATGTCTTGTAATTATTTCTTGAATGCTTCATAAGGGCGCGCGCTGCACAGAAGCGGTGAAACCAGCTGTGTCAATTCGAAGAGGGGGAGCACATGGACAAGCGCGTGCGGCGCTCGTGTCTTGCTTTTGCATCGATTCTGGCTCTTGCGGGCTGTAGCACGCAGGAGGACTTGCTGGAGGCGCCGGAGGAGGCCCCGCCCGCGCGGACCGCTCCACTGCACTCCGAGCGTGGCGGTATCGGCCTGCTGCACGAGTCCGGTGACAAGTCCCAGATGGCCACGGTGACGGTGAACACGTTCCGCTCGCTCATCGTGACGGAGACGGCCATCGTCAACAACTTCTCCATGCGGGAGGTGTTCGACCAGCTGGCCGCGCAGAGCGGGGTCGCGGGCCTGACGGGCCTGGCCATCTACCGCCAGCTCTGGGACACGCAGAACGCGCGGCCGGGACTCAATCAGGGCCAGCACTGCAATGACCTGACCTCCAGTGGTCAGCCGGTCTTCAACAGCTTCCCGTACCAGTGCCGGACCCAGGAAGGCTCGCAGGCCTCCCAGGACCCGTTCACCAACCCGGCTTCCGCCAACGCCTACAAGGCGGTGGGCCTGTTCAACCGCTTCGACCTGGCGCCCGCGGACGGCGCCAACTGCGGCGAGTACCGCATCATCTTCGCGCGCAAGTCGGGCGAGACGAACATCCTGTCGCGCAACTTCATCATCTTCGAGGCCGTGCTGCCCAACCCCCACCCGGAAGAGGGGCTGGATGGCTGCCTCCCCGTGGCGGAGTTCTGGCACCGGCTGACGGCCAACGCGGACCCCGCGTCGCGCACCCAGCAGCTGCGCAACTTCTACTTCACGGGCCTGCCGGGCTTCCGTCCCGTCGTCCACATCGACAACTACGGCGCGGACCCGGCCACCATCGCGGGCCAGATTCGCACCAACCAGTTCATGCAGAGCAACTGGCTGTTGCGTGAGTTCAAGCTGCAGAAGACCTGCGCCTCGGGCACCTGCACCTCGCTCAAGGCCATCATCTCCACGGACAAGGTGAACCCGTTCGGTGGGCTGTTCAACCCGAACTCCACCCACGCCCGCGCCGCGGACTTCCGCTTCTTCTTCGCGACCCAGGTGGAGGCGCTGGCCCGCAACGACATCAACCTCTTCAACATGGACGTCCAGGACCAGTTCAACGGCGGCCAGAGCGATGCCCAGGGCGGAGAGAACAACTACACCGGCCAGTTCGGCAACAACGCGTCCGCGCTGCGCACGCTGATTCAGGGCGAGCTGGACCGCATCGGCAGCACGCTGACGCCGGTCAACATCGTCAACCGCGCCAAGGCGCTGTCCTGCGCCGGCTGCCATGACCTGAGCAACAGCAACGGCCTGGGCGGCGGCCTGACGTGGCCCAACTCGCTGGGCTTCACCCACATCAGCGAGCTGACGGAGGCGGGGCCCGAGGGCACGCGCTTCCGCATCTCCCCGGCGCTGGAGAACGTCTTCCTGCCGCACCGCAAGGCGGTCTTCGAGGAGTACCTCAGCCGTCCGCGCCCGTGCCACAACGTGTGCAACCCGGGCAATCCCATCGCGACGCACTGCTCGCCTTGCGCGGCGTCCGTGTGCGAAGGCGACCCGTTCTGCTGCACGGGCAGCTGGGACGTCATCTGCGTGGACCAGGCCCAGGACGTCTGCGGTCTGTCCTGCAACGCGCTGTAGCGCGGAGTCTTCCGGTGTCCCGGTTGGCGGTCGTCGCACCCCCACGTCCGCCGGGGCGCCGAGCAGTCCCGTCGTGAGCGGGCATGGGCAGGTGCCCCATGCCCAGGGGGTCAAGGGCTCTCTCCTCGTTGGTGAGGAGGGGGCCCGTCTCAAGAGAAGTCATCGGATGCGTTGTGGTTGTCGTTGGCAAAGGCAGTCCACTGCAGCAGAGGGGGTTACAAATGAAGCCGTACTCGCGTTTCTCGGTGCCTGTTTCCGCGGCCCTGCCGCTCGTCGCGCTCGCGACGTCAGCCTGGGCCGGGCCGTTGCGCTCCCCGGACCGGGGGTTGGACCGCGCGACCCTGGTGGAGGACTCGCAGTACATGCGCCGTGTCCTGGAGGAGAAGTCCCGGGGCGCGACGGGTGAAGCCGTTGCCATCGACCTGGCGGACCCGGGCCAGTACCGCTTCGTGATGAACCGCCTGCGTGGCTCCGGCAAGACGGCCACCAACTCGCCCAAGCTGTTCCAGCGGCTGGGACTGGCGCGCGAGAAGGCCCTGGCGCTCAAGGCCTCTGGCAAGGAGGCGGAAGGCGCGTCCCTGGTGAACAACTGGGGCTGTGACCACTTCCTCAACCTGACCCGCGGCGTCACCGCCGGCGCGGTGCGCGTCTACGAGAGCAACCCCTGGGCCGCGTGTCTCAACGGCGCCAGCTACGTGTACACGGACATCGTGGCCTTCAACGCGAACAACGCGGAGACGGACACCACCGTGGTCGACTCGGCGTCCGGTGAGGAGTACGCCGCCGGCCAGAGCTTCGACGACGTCATCGTCCGGCCGGCCATCCCGGTGAACCAGGACCGGCAGGTCATCCTCGACTCGATGATGATCGCCATGAACGAGAACACCGGCGAGGAGGTCGTCACCTTCGTGCGCGGCCAGTCCAGCACGACGACGGGCGGCGCGGACCTGTCGCTGGAGCACCCGCGGCTGTCGGTTCCCACGAGCATGAAGCTCAACACGGAGCTGTGCCAGATGCGCGGCGGCATCGACTGTGACTACGCCGCGGTGGGCGCCACGCTGGCTCCCTCGGGCGGCAGCACGCCGGCGAGCATCGCGCTGCGCAACACGACCGTCACGACCAGCTGGGTGGGTGACGCGGCCAACAACTTCCCGGTGACGGCGCCCTGGAACTTCACGCACATCTACATCCCCACCAAGTTCACCTTCAACGCGGGCAGCAAGAACGGCGTCGCCTGCCTCATCAAGGAGATCCTCCCGGGCTCCAAGGTGCGCATGGTGAAGCCCGTCACGGGCGGCACGTGCATGAGCCAGGCGGACCTGGTCCCCTCGCTGACCAGCTCCATCAACAGCCAGACGGCCACCGTCAAGCTGCTGGCGGACCTGTCGCGTGAGACGTCCATCGCCGGCACCGGTACGGAGAACTGCAGCACCCAGACGGTCCTCAACCAGGCGGTGGAGTACGTCATCACGGTGAGCACCAAGGTGAACTGCGGCACCCCGGCGAACACGGTGGCCACGGTGACGGTGCGCATGCTGAGCGACGCGCGCTATCGCTATGGCGTCATGGTCTACAACAGCTGCATGGCCGAGGGCACGAAGGTGGTGCTCGCCGACGGCACCATCGCCAACGTGGAGGACGTCAAGCGCGGCGCCCGCATCGTGACGAACGCCAAGGGCGAGACGCTGACGGTGACCGACGTGCAGACGGGTGGCGAAGTGGAGCCGATGGTGAACCTGCGTGACGACAAGGGCCACGCGGTCAGCCTCACCGACAGGCACCCCGTCATCATGGCGGACGGCAAGGCCGTGGCCGCTGGCACGCTGAAGGTCGCCGACCGCGTCAGCACCCGCGACGGCGTGGCGACGCTGACCTCCGTCACCCGTGAGAAGTACGCGGGCAAGGTCTTCAACTTCAACCTGGGTACCAAGGAGGAGCTGGCGCGCGCGGGCAAGGGCGCCAACACGCTGTTCGCCAACGGCTTCCGCGTGGGCGACAACGCGATGCAGGGCGAGCTGACGGCGCCCGTGGCCGACTCCCGCCCGGTGCTGGAGCGTCTGCCGGCCTCGTGGCACCAGGACTACGCGCGCTCCGCGTCGTTCGTGGCCGGCCAGCGCTAAAGCGGCTGCTCGCGGTGAAAGAGCTTCCGGGCTTCTTCCCTTGAAGAGGCCCGGACCCGGCGCCCCACCGACGGCTCGTCCGACGGTGGGGCGTCTGTTTATCGAGTCAACAGTCCAACCGGCAGTGGCAGGAGGGCGGATGCGAAACACGGTCGTCGTGAGCGTGCTGGTGGTGATGGGTCTGGGAGTGTCGGCCTGCGGGGAAGACCCGCCGACGCCGCCTCCTCCGAACTTCTGTCCGGAGCGCCCCGCCGCCCAGGAGCCCGTGCCCGGTCAAGCGCCCCTGCTGGTGCGCGCGCGCCCGCTGCCCCAGGCGTGGCTTGCGCGCCGCAACCTCGCCACCATGACGGCCTTCACGCGCGCCCAGGACCCCGGTGAGCCAGGCGTGGAGAGCCGGGCCTGGTGGGCTTCACCCTGCTTGATGGGCACGCCGGGCCTGCAGGTGGCGACGCCCCGGGTGGCGGTGGCCGACGATGGCCGCGCGGTGACGGTGTGGACGGAGAAGGACGGCCTCGACGAGCGGCTCTGGTTCAGTGAGTACGTGCCCCAGACGGGCTGGACTCCCGCCGAGACGGTGGGCCTGTCGCGCGAGTTCCCGGAAGACGCGCTTCGGGTGCGTCAGCCGCAGGTGGTCGCCGACACGCAGGGGCGCTCGCTCGCGGTGTGGCTGCAGAGCGAAGGCTCCGGGGCGGCGCAGCTCTGGTACTCCCGCCACGCGCCGGGGGAGGGGTGGAGCAAGCCGGACCGCGTGTTGTCGCGCTCGCTGGGAGACGCGACGTACCTGGAGGTCTCTCGCGACGCGGCGGGCACCGTCACGGCGGTGTGGACGCAGTTCGACGGGGACACGCTCAGCGAGAATGTCTGGGTGACGCGGGGCTCGCCCGAGACGGGCTTCGAGGACGCACGCCGCATCGACACGCCGATGCCGGGCTTCTCCCTGGAGCCGCAGGTGTCCGTCAGCGGTGACGGCCACGCGGTGGTGGGCTGGTACCGGTTCGACGAGATGGAAGGCATTGGCATGGCCTGGTTCAGCCGGTGGACACCCGCCGAGGGCTGGAGCGCCGCGGAGCGCACCAGTCCGGACGGCGTGGACAGCTTCTACGCGGAGCCGCTCGCGGGCCCGGGCGGCGCGGTGCTCGCGCTGTGGAGCGAGCTGGGCGGGGTGAACGTGGAGCTGTGGGCGCGGCCCTTCGTGCCCGGCACCGGCTGGGGTGAGGCGCAGCGAGTGGAGGAAGCGCTGGGCAGCTCCGGCGCGGCCCAGGCCAGTCAGGAGCAGGGCGGACGGGCCATGGTGGTCTGGCCCCGCGCCCGTGCGTCCTTCACCCGGCTGTCCGCCCAGGCCTATGACTTCGCGACGTACGGCTTCCGCGAGCGGCGGGACGTGGACGCGCAGCCCCTGACGCTGGGACACGCCACGGACCCGCAGGTGGTGTCCCTGAGCCGCAACCAGGCGCTCGTGGTGTGGTCGCACGAACTGGAGGGCGGCCATCGCGTCGCGACGAGCCGCTACACCGCCAGCCAGGGGTGGGGCAGGGCGCTGCTGCTCGACACGGCGCCGTCCGCGCAGAGTGGCTTCCCCCGGCTCTCCGTGGGCCCCACGGGCGTGGGCGTGGCCACGTGGCTGCATGGCGGCGAGGTGCCGGGCCTGGGCGTCAGCGTGTTCCAGTAGCCGCCGCGCACGCGCGCGTTGCCTGGAAGCGGCGGCTGGTCTTTCCTGCCGGGCGATGCCTGGTGAGTTCGACTTCATCCGCCGCTTCCTGCACCACTTCCCCAAGGCCCGCGTGCCGGTGGGGCCGGGCGATGACTGCGCGGTGCTCGCGCCGTCGCGCGGCGCGCTGTGTGTCACCACCGACGCCGTGGTGGAGGACGTGCACTTCACCCGCGCGGGCTTCTCCCCGGCGGACATCGGCCACAAGGCCCTGGCGGTGAACCTCTCCGACGTGGCCGCCATGGGCGCCACGCCGCGCTGGTTCGTCTGCGCGCTCGCGCTGCCTCGGGACTTCCCCGTGGCCCACCTGTCTGGAATCGCCCGGGGCATGGCCGCGCTGGCGCGCGAGCACCGCGTGGACCTGGTGGGCGGCAACTTCACCTCCGCGCGCGAGCTGTCCGTCACCATCACCGCCACGGGCGAGCTGTCGCGTCCACCACTCACCCGCTCGGGCGCCCGGCCCGGGGACTGGCTCTATGTGTCCGGCACGCTGGGCGACGCGAGGCTCGGCCTTGCCCACTTGAAGGCCGGTTTGAAACGCGGCGCCGCCGTTCGCCGCCAGCGCCGGCCCGTGCCGCGCGTGGCCCTGGGCCAGCTCGCCTCGCGCTTTGCGTCCGCTGCGCTGGATGTTTCCGATGGGCTTGCACAAGACCTGGGTCACCTGTGCACCGCATCGGGAGTGCGGGCGGTGGTGGAGCTGGCGCGTCTGCCCATGTCCGCGGCGGTGCGGCGGGAGCTGGGGCCGGAAGGGGCGCTGGCGGGAGGCGAGGACTACGAGCTCTTGCTGGCGGTGGCACCGGGGCGCGGGCGGGCATTCGAGCGGGCGTGTGCTCGCGGCGGGCACGTCGTCACGCGCGTGGGCGTGCTGTCAGAGGGCGCGGGGTGGGTGATCCACGATGAAGCGGGACGCGCGGTGCGCCGGCCGGGCGGGTTCGACCACTTCCGGTAGCATCCCAGGTGGATTGACCCTGTCCGACAGCAAGGCTAAACCCAAGGCGCTTCCGCACCACCCCCGAAAGCATCCCGTGCGCCGTCCCCTACGTGACGACACTGCCCCTGGCCTGACCCCTCGCCGCGAGCCCATGCAGCGGCTCCTTCGCGCCGTGGAGGGTCCCCGTGCGACCAAAGAGGTCTCCCTCCGCCAGGTCATCTTCAATGGCTACGTCATGCTGGGGCTGGTGCTCATCGGCTGGATGTTCCTGGCGGACGCGCTCTTCAAGGACGTGTTCCCCCAGCTCGCGGCGTGGAAGGACGGAGTGCGGCTGGGCGTGGGGCTCCTGCTCACCCTCACCGCGGCGTTCCTGCTGCCTTCCTGGTTGGTGCGCATCACCCGCGTGAAGGTGCTCAGCCGCTCCGCCTATGAGATTTCGCAGGGAGACCTGTCCAAGCCGGTGGCCGCCGAGGGTGGCCGCACGCGCGACGAAATCGACGAGCTGACGGGCGCCATCATCCGCATGCAGGAGAACCTGCGGGAGCTGGTGGGCAAGATTCAGGAGACGGCCAAGAGCGTGGCGGATACCGCCATCGACCTGCAGCGCTCGGCGGAGAACGTCAACGGGTCCACGGAGGAAGTGGGCTCGTCGATGAACATCATCGCCGGGGGCGCGGAGTCGCAGTCGCAGCTGGTGTCCAAGGCGTCCAAGGTCATCACGGAGATGGCCAGCAGCATCCAGCGCGCGACGGGCAGCGCGGAGGACGCGGCGCGGACCACCGCGGAGACGAGCAGCGCGGCGGAGGACGGCTCCAAGGCGGCGCGGCTGGCCGGCGACAAGGTGAAGAAGGTCTTCAACCGAATCGAATCCGCCAGCCAGCAGGTGTTCGCCTTCGGCGAGAAGACGCAGGAGATTTCGAAGATTGTCGACGCCATCACCCAGGTGGCGCAGCAGACCAACCTCCTGGCGCTCAACGCGACGATTGAAGCGGCGCGCGCGGGTGAGTACGGCCGCGGCTTCGCGGTGGTGGCCGACGAGGTGCGCAAGCTGGCGGAGAGCGCGGGCCGTTCCGCCGAGCAGATTTCGAAGCTGGCGCGGGACATCTCCGGTCAGTCCACCTCCGTGGTGAGCGCCATGAAGGAAGGCATCGCGGAGCTGGCCGAGGGCCGCGAGGACCTCACCAACATCGTGCGCAGCATGGGCGCCATCACCGACACCATCCGCAAGGGTTCGGAGAAGGTGCACCTCATCTCCGAGAGCACCCGCGAGCAGCACAAGGGCAGCGAGGAGATGGTGAAGGCCATCGAGGAAATCAAGCTGGTGGCGCGCAACAACGCCGCGTCCACGGAGGCCATCCAGTCCGTCATCCAGGAGCAGACGGCCGCCGTGTCGCGCATGACGTCGCTGGCCAGCGAGCTGACCAACCTGTCCGTCGAGCTGCAGAGCGTGGTGCGCAGCTTCCGTCTGGGGCCATGAGCAAGTCCTCCGCTTCGTCGTCCGATGCCGCCCTGCGCGCCGTGGAAGTCCGTCTGCGCGAGGTCATGCTGGCGTTTCCCCACGTCACCGAGGAGTTTCCGTGGGGACACCGCACGGCCAAGGTGCGGGGGAAGATGTTCGCCGTCCTCGTCCTGGACGAGCAGGGGCTGACCGTCACCACCAAGCTGCCCCAGTCCCACGAGGCGGCGCTGATGCTCCCCTTCGCCGAACCCACCGGCTACGGCCTGGGCAAGAGCGGCTGGGTGACGGCGCGCTTCGCCCCCGGTGAGGTGGCCCCGGTGGAGCTGTTGTCCCTGTGGGTTCACGAGAGCTTCCGCGCCGTGGCGCCCAAGGCGGTGCTCGACGCCGTGGACGGTGGCAAGCCGCCGCGTTCGTCCCAGGTGAAGAAGTCCACCCCGGCCAGGAAGAAGGCCGTGTCGGTCGGGAAGAAGCCCACGTCGGCCGCGAAGAAAGTCGCGCCGGCCGCGAAGAAATCCACGCCGGCCGCCAGGAAGACGGTGGCGAAGAAGGCGGCGCCTGGGGTGAAGAAGCCCCGCACGGCGCGGCGCGCCACCGCGTCCCGCTCAAAGCAAAGCTGATACAACACGACCTCTGTGCGGCACGTCATCTTCCGGGTGGAGAAAGAACGCTACGGGCTGCCGCTGTCGGCGGTGCGGGAGGTCGTGGTTCCCCCGGAGAAGTTCACGCGGGTTCCGCGCGCGCCCCCGGCGATAACGGGGGTGATGAACCTGCGGGGCCGGGTGGTGACGGTGGTGGAGCTGCGTCAGCTCCTGGGGTTGCCGGACGGTGCCACGCCGCCCTCCCGCGTGGTTCTTCTGGACCGGGGCCGGAGGGATCTGGGACTGTTGGTGACGGACGTGGATGGAATCGAGGCGGTGGAGCGGGTGAGCACGGCACCGGGCAAGTCGACGCCGGCCATCCGTGGCGTTGCTCGGCTGGGCGGGCTGGGAGTGACCGTGCTGGATCCAGAGGGACTGGACGCCGCGGTGGTTGCCTTGTTCACCCATTCCAAGTGAGTAGCCCCCTGGAAAGCGCGGGTGATAGTGTCCGCGCTCCTCTAGGCTAGGCGATTCGGAGGCGGAGTTCTTCACATGGCTAAGCGGGTCCTGGTCGTCGACGATGCCATCTTCATGCGCAACATGATCAAGGACATCTTCGCGTCTGGAGGGTTCGAGGTCGTCGGCGAAGCGGCCAACGGTCTGGAAGCCGTGGAGAAGTACAAGGAGCTCAAGCCTGACCTCACCACGATGGACATCGTGATGCCCTTCAAGAGCGGCATCGAGGCCACGCGGGAGATCATCAAGCACGACAGCAGCGCGGTGGTCATCATGTGCTCCGCGCTCGGGCAGGAGAGCCTGGTGATGGAGGCCATCGAGGCGGGTGCCTCGGACTTCATCGTCAAGCCGTTCCGGGCCGAGGATGTGCTGGCCGTGGTGAAGAAGGTCCTGGGAGAGGCGTGAGCGGCATCGCCTCCGGGCGGGTTCGCGACGCTTCCTGACGAGGTCGGGCCATGACGATGGACATGTCCCGCTACCTGGGCCTCTTCATCTCGGAGGCCACCGAGCACCTGGAGGCGCTCGGGCGGGACCTGGTGCAACTGGAGCGCGAAGGCTCCTCGAGCGCGGTGGACTCGATGTTCCGCCATGCCCACTCGGTGAAGGGCATGGCGTCGTCCATGGGCTTCGAGCCCATCGCCATCGTCGCGCATCGGGTGGAAGACCTGGTGGACGCCGTTCGGCAGGACCGTGGCCGGTTGGACCGGGACCTGGTGGACCTGCTGTTGAGCGCCTCGGACACGCTGCTGGCGCAGGTGCGCGCCGTCGCGGAGGGACGCCCACCGGATGACGCGTCGGCGCTGCTCGCGCAGCTGGGGGTCCGCGTCACGGCGATGACGGGCCATGCGCCCACCGCCACCCGCGTCGCCAAGGTCACCGTGCTCAAGCCGGAGGGCTCCGACAACGGAGAGGACCCCGGCTCGGGTTCGTCGGGCACCGGCGGCGCGTCCGGCTCTGGTTCGTCGGGCACCGGCGGCGCGTCGGGCTCCGGCTCCGGCTCGTCGAGCAGCGGCGGCGCGTCTGGCTCCGGCACGGGTTCGTCGGGCAGCGGTGGTGCGGGCTCCACGGGGTCCACGCCTTCGAGCACACCCGAGTCGGGCTCCGGTGGCGGTACGTCATCGGGGACGTCTGGGAGTTCGACTCCCGCGCCGGACACGTCGTCTGGCGGAACACCGGGCCCGGGCTCGCAAGGCACGACTCCCGGCAATGGCTCTCAATCCTCGGGCGCCGTCGCGCCGGACGCGCCAGCTCGGCTGACGGCTCCGGAGACCGGGGTGGGAGGTGTGCGGGAGGTGCTGGGAATCGGCGCGCCTCCGTCCTCCGGCAATGGCATGGCGTCCCCGGCGACGCCGACCGTGCTCCCCGAGACGCTGGTGGCCGACCTGGGGACGGCGCTCAAGGCGGCCTCCACGGGAGTGCTTCCCGACGACCGCGCCACCCAGCGCTGGGCGGTGCGGCTGCGCATCTCCCCCACGTGTCAGGTGCCCGGCGTGCGGGCCTTCCTGGTGCACAAGCGGCTCACCACCCTGGGCACGCTGGTGGACCTGCGGCCCGCGCTGGAGGAGCTGAAGGCCGGGCGCATCCCGGACGGCTACATCCAACTGGAGCTGGAGACATCCGTGGGCGAGGCGGGCATCCAGTCCTCGCTCAAGAACGTGGCGGAGGTCGACGTCGTCTCGGTGAAGCTGGCCGTGGCCGTCCCCGTGCCGGTGGTCGTCCCCACGACGACGGCCGAGGGGGGCCGTGCGACGGGAGACTCCTCGGCGCGCACGGTGCGCGTGCGCACGGAGCTGCTCGACTACTTCCTCGACACGGTGGGCGAGCTGATGCTCGCCACGGCGCGCCTGCGCGAGGTGGGCAAGGTGCTGCCGGAGAACGTGCGGCCCGTGCTGGACGAGGGCGTCTACCGGCTGCACACGCTGGTGAAGGACCTGCACGACAAGGTGATGTCGGCGCGCATGACGCCGCTGTCGCTCATCACCGACCGGCTGCCCCGCGCGGCGCGCGACATCGCCCGCCGCAAGGAGCGCGAGGTCGACCTGGTCATCACCGGCGCCGAAATCGAGCTGGACCGCGCCATCCTCGACGAGCTGGCGGACCCGCTGCTGCACCTCTTGCGCAACTGCATCGACCACGGCCTCGAATCCCCCGAGGAGCGAATCGCCGCGAAGAAGGGCCCGCGCGGGCGCGTGCTCGTGGCCGTCAAGCGCGCCAGGGACCGCGTCATCCTCGAGCTGGAGGACGACGGCCGGGGCATGAACCCCGCGAAGCTGAAGGCCGCGGCGGTGGCGCGCGGACTGCTCCCGCCAGAGGTCGCCACGCGGCTGACGGACCGGGAAGCGTTCATGCTGTCGTGCCTGCCAGGGGTGTCCACGGCGAAGGACATCACGGACATCTCCGGCCGGGGCGTGGGGATGGACGCCGTCAAGCGCGTGGTGGAGAGCGTGGGCGGCACGCTCGAAATCGACAGCGAGCCGGGCCGGGGTACGCGCTTCACGCTGCGGCTGCCGCTGACGGTGGCGGTGGTGCACCTGCTGCTGGTGGAGGTGGGGGACGAGGTGTTCGGCCTGCCCATCGCCAAGGTGGTGGGCGCCACGGAGGCGGACGGCGACGCGCTCAGCCGCAGCCGCGAGACGGCGCTGCTGCCGCATGGCAACTCGCTGTTGCCCGTGCATGCGCTGGACACGCTCGTCGGGGTGCCGTCGCCGGGGCTGCGGGGTGTGCGGCCCTTCGTGGTGATGGAGGGTGACTCCGGCCGGGTGGCGCTGGGCGTGGACCGGTTGCTGGGGCAGGAGGAAGTGGTGCTCAAGCCGCTGTCACGGCCGCTGGATTTGTTGCCGGGACTCTCCGGTGTGACCATCCTCGGGAGCGGCCGTCCGGTCTTCATCCTGGATGTGCCGAGGTTACTGTCCGCGTGAGCTTTCCCCTCCCCAGCGACGCGCAGCTCGATGCCCTGCGCGAGGTGGCCAACATCGGCTGTGGCCATGCCGCCAACGCCCTCTCCCGCCTGATGGGCGGGCGCCAGGTCGACCTGTCCGTCCCTCGGGTGGTCCTCACCGGCCCCTCGGACGCCGCGGGGTTGCTGGGGGGAGACGCGCCCGCGGTGGCGGCCTGGCTCTCCATCACCGGCGCGCTGCGGGGCGTGTTGATGCTGGCGATGCCGCTGGCGGATGGAACGGCGCTGGAGACGCTGCTCTTGGGCGGACAGGGGGCCGGGCAGGCCGAGCGTGACAGCGCGGTCTCGGAGGCCGCCAACATCGTCGCGAGCGCCTGCCTGTCCGCCATCGGCAAGCTGACGTCGTGGCGACTGATGCCGTCGGTGCCCACGCTGCGCAGGGACACGGCGCGAGCGCTGGTGGACGCGGCGGTGTCCCAGGTGGAGGGCGACGCCGGCCGCGTGGTGGTGCTGGAGGCGCGCTTCATGGCGGCGGCGACTCCGCCGGTGAGCGGGCAGCTGCTCCTGGTGCTGGAGCGGGACAGCTCCCGGGCGCTCCTGGCGCGGCTGGGCGTGTAGCCCGTTTCGGAGTAGACGGGCCCCATGGATGAGAAGGCGCTGAAGCAGCTCCTGGGGAGCGTGAAGTCGGGCCGCGTCTCGGTGGACGCCGCCGTGGGCAAGCTCAAGGATTTGCCCTTCGCGGAGCTGGGCTACGCGACGCTCGACACCCACCGCAACCTCCGCTTCGGTTTCCCCGAGGTGGTGCTGGGCGAGCCGAAGACGGTGGAGCAGCTGTTGGGCATCGTCGGCGCGCTGGTGGAGCGCAAGCAGACGGTGCTGGTGACGCGGCTGCAGCCGGACAAGGCCGAGGTCCTCGTGTCGCGCTTCCCCAAGGGGCTGTACCACCCGGTGGCGCGCATCTTCCATCTCAAGCAGGGCAAGGTGCGCTCGGGCAAGGTGGCCATCGTCACCGCGGGCACCAGCGACATCCCCGTGGCGGAAGAGGCCGCGGTGACGGCCGAGGCCATGGGCGCGGAGGTGCGGCGCGTCTACGACGTGGGCGTGGCGGGCATCCACCGGCTGTTGCGGCGCCGGGAGGAAATCCAGGAGTGCCACGTCGCGGTGGTGGTGGCCGGCATGGAGGGGGCGCTCGCGAGCGCGCTGGGGGGCCTCGTGGGCATCCCCGTCGTCGCGGTGCCCACGTCCGTGGGCTACGGCGCCAACTTCAAGGGCCTGTCCGCGCTGCTGGCGATGGTGAACTCGTGCGCCTCCAACGTGGCGACGATGAACATCGACAACGGCTTCGGTGGCGGCTTCTACGCGGCGCTCGTCTCCCGCACGAAGGGACGGCGGTGAGCCCCATGCGACGCATCCTGTACCTGGAGCCGGTGGGCGGCATCGCCGGGGACATGTTCCTGGCGGCGGGCATTGATTTGGGGCTCAAGCCCGAGGCGATTGAAGCCGCGCTGCGGGGCCTGAGCGTCCCGGGGTGGAAGCTGGCGGTGAGTCGCGCCGTGCGCCACGCCATCAGCGGCACCCACCTGGATGTGGTGTTGGACACGCGCGAGGCGCATCCGCACCGCGCCTATGCGGACATCCGCCGCCTCATCGAGTCCGCGTCCACGCTGTCGCCTCGCGTGAAGGAGCGCGCGCTCGCGGTGTTCCGCGCCATCGGCGAGGCCGAGGCCAAGGTGCACGGCGTGTCCATCGACGACATCCACTTCCACGAGGTGGGCGCGGTGGACTCCATCGTCGACATCTGCGGCGCGGCGGTGGTGCTGGAGTTGTTGGGCGACCCGGAGGTCCACGCGGCGCCGCCTCCTTTGGGCAGCGGCTCCATCCGCGTGGCGCATGGCACCATGCCCATTCCGGTGCCGGCGACGTTGGAGCTGTTGCGAGACGTGCCCGTGCGCTTCGAGGGCGTGGGCGAGCTGACGACGCCCACCGGCGCGGCGCTGCTCAAGGTGCTCGCGCACATTGGCCACCCTCCCGACTTCATCGTGGAGAAGGTGGGCTACGGCGTGGGCACCAAGGACTTCAAGGACAGGCCCAACGTGCTGCGTGCGTCCCTGGGCCGCATGGAGGCGACGCGCTCGGAGGGGCTGTGGGTGGTGGAGGCCAACCTGGACGACGCCACGCCCCAGCTGCTGGGACACCTGGTGGAGCGGCTGCTCGCCGTCGACGCGCTGGATGCGTGGGTGACGCCCGTGGTCATGAAGAAGAGCCGCCCCGGGCACCTCTTGAGCGCCCTGGTGGAAGGCGGCCTGCGCGACACGGTGGTGGACACGCTGCTGCGCGAGTCCACCACGCTGGGCGTGCGCTACCACCGCGTGGAGCGACAGGCGCTGGAGCGCGACTGGGTGGAGGTGGAGACGCCTTGGGGCCAGGTGCGCGTGAAGCGCGGCCTGCGCGACGGCGCCGTCCTCAACGCGCACCCCGAATTCGAGGACTGCCGCCGCCTCGCGGAGGCCGCTGGTGTCCCGCTCAAGCAGGTGGTCGCCGCGGCCCTGGTCGCGCTCAGCCAGCGAAGCTGAGCCGCGGTCCTCCGGGCTGTGTAAGGCCCCCCGGCCAGATGACGGATGAACCGGGGGACATGGTCATGCGAAAACATTCTTGCTAGTTTGTTTCTGGCAAGAGGGGGAAATTCCATGACTGATGCAATCCGTAGGAGCCTGGGGCCTGTCATCCGGACCGTGGGGAACGTCGCCATCGAGAAGACGGTGCCGCCGCCGCTGCAGCAGGTGGCCAAGGCGGCCATGAACTTCGCGGTGTCGTCGTTCGAGCAGGCCCGACCCGCCCGCGCGCAGGTGTCGCTGGAGGTCCCGCCGCCTCCCGTGACGAACGCGTCGGTGCAGGGCAACGACAGGCTGGAGGTGGGGGACAAGCTCCAGGTGGAATCGGGGATTGGGGTGAATCTGCGGGAGCGCCCGTTGGCGTCCTCCAGGGACCTTGGCGGCTTCAGGAACGGGGAGCGATTGGAGGTCATCGCGCCGCCGCAGGGCTCGCCAGAGCAGGCCGGCTTCGTCTACGTGCGCGGCCCCGATGGGAGCACGGGCTGGGTGAGCACGTCGTTCACCCGGGAGCTGACGGAGGCCGAGGCGGCGCAGGCGCCCGTGGCGGTGGGGACTCCCAGCGACGAAAACACGGCGGCCTCGGCGGAGTACCAGGACGTCTACGTCGACCAGTTCGGCGCCGAGGGAGACGTGGGCGGCGACGGCGAGAACGCCAACTGTGGTCCTTCCGCCACCCTCACGGCGCTGCGCAACGAGGGCCTGGAGATTCCGGCCATCCCCGACCTCGTCACCACGCACGGTCAGGACTCCACGGGCGCGGAAGTGCAGGCGGTGCGCTACTGGGGCAACCACGAGAACGACTCCGGCGATGACGGTGTCAGCACGAATGACCAGGGCGAGGTCGTCTACGCGTTGGGGGAGAACGGGAGCTACACCGGCACCACGGACATCGAGCACGCGGTGACGGCCGCGGGCGGCACCTTCTACCGGCCGGCGGCGAATCCGGCGGCCATCGCGGATGCCATTCGCGACGGCAGCACGGTGGTCATCTCCGGCTCGTTCTACGAGTACTCGACGGCGACAGACCTGACGCCCGAGGCGCTGAGGGCCCCCGAGGGTCGCGTCTACGTGGACGACAACGGCGACTTCCTCCCCGACGAGACCGCGCCAGGTGAGTACACCCTCGCCACCGAGAAGAAGAAGGACACCTGGACCCAGGGCGGTGGCGCCATCGAACACTTCGTCGCCGTGGTGGGCGTGACGGACGAGGGCAACTTCATCGTGTGTGACCCCGCGCATCCCTCGAAGGCGCCCATCGAGGTGTCTCCCGAGAAGCTCGATGCCTTCATGCGTGGCAACCGCAGCGCCATCGCCATCGACGGTCCGACGACCGAGGCCTCGTAGTCGCGAGGAGTCCAGGTCCGGGGTGCCGCCCTTCGCCCGCTCGGGTGGCGCGGGCACCCCGGCCGTTCATCGCCAGCGCCTGAACCGGCTCCGCCACGGTGTGAACAACAGGGCGAGGAGGAACATCATCCCGATGCCCACCCAGCGCACGTCGCCCCGGCCGAAGCGAAGCAGTCCGAGCGTCACCCCAACATAGGCCCCCATGGCGAGGCACCGCGCGAACGTCGAGGGCAGCAGGGCCAGCAGCCCGGTGCCCACGGTGGAGTGACGCGCGAAGAGGCGCCACGCGCCGTGCTTCTGCTCCTCCGCGCGCAGCTTCCCCAGGAGGAACGCGTAGCGCTCCGAGTCCTCGCGGCGCTCCTGCTCCAGCCGTTGGAGGGCGCCCTCCCGCTCGACGCCGAGCTGCTTCGCGCGCTGCTCCCGGTGCTCGCGCGTGAGCTGCTCCCTGTAGGCGAGCTGCTCGGGTGTCCCCAGGTCCGCGCCGCACTGCTGGCAGTGTTTCGCGAAGCGGCCGTTGTCCGACGCGCAGACGACGCAGCGGGGAAAGTCCGGCCCGTCGTCTTCCGAGCTGTCGGGCCGCTGCTCCAACACCACCGGGGCCTGGGCCTTGAAGCGCTCCAGGTGCGCCTCGGGGACCTCGCCCTGGGGCAGCGCGCCGCGCTCGGCGATGTCCTCGAAGCGGCGCCCTCCGTCTTGAAGCTGGGGTGGCAGCTCCCGCTTCGCGCGCTCGCCCCGGTCCTTCTCCAGGTGGAGGAAGCGCGACAGCTTGGAGCTCATGTCGCCCTCTGGGGCAGGGTCCTCCCGGATGAGGCCGGACGCGTGCGGCCTCTCGCCCAGTCGCGCAGCCGGCGAATCTCGTCGTGCATCGTCACCGACAGCGGGAAGGTGTCCTGGATGGTGCGCACCAGGTGCCGCTGGGCCAGCTCCGTGTCCTCCGCGAAGGCTTCATAGAGCCCGGCCACCACCACCTGCTCGATTTCGGCGCCGCTGAAGCCCTCGGTGAGCGTGGCCAGTTCCTCCGTCGAGAAGCCCTCTGGCTCCCGCTTCCTCCGTCGCAGGTGGATGCGGAAGATGGCCTCGCGCTCGGCCTGCTCGGGCAGGTCGATGAAGAAGATTTCGTCGAAGCGTCCCTTGCGAAGGACCTCCGGCGGCAGGCCGTCGATGCGGTTGGCCGTGGCCACCACGAACACCGGCGCCGTCTTCTCCTGGAGCCACGTCAACAGCGTGCCGAAGACGCGCGCGGACACGCCGGTGTCTCCCGCGCCGGAGGAGGCCACACCGGACAGCCCCTTCTCGATTTCGTCCACCCACAACACCACCGGCGCCACGCTCTCCGCCACGCGGATGGCCTTGCGCAGGTTCTCCTCGGAGGAGCCAATCAGCCCGCTGAAGATGCGGCCCATGTCCAGCCGCAAGAGCGGCAGGTTCCAGTGCGCGGACACGGCCTTCGCGGTGAGGCTCTTGCCACAGCCCTGCACGCCCAGGAGCAAGAGGCCCCGAGGCTCCGGCAGGCCGAACTGGCGGGCCCGCTCGCCGAAGGCCGCGGTGCGCTGGCTCAGCCACCCCTTGAGGTTCTCCAGCCCTCCCACGTTCCCCAGCGACTCCTCGGGCGGGTAGTACTCGAGCAACCCGCTCTTGCGAATCACCTGCCGCTTCTCGTCCTGGATGCGCTTGATGTCCTCGGGGCCCAGCTTGCCGTCATGGGCAATGGCCTTGGCGAAGGCGTTCTCCGCCTCCGCCATCGTCAGACCGAGCGCCGCCTTGATGAGCTGGTCGGCGTGGTCCCTCGACAGGTCGATGGTCGCCTTGTTGGTGCGCCGCACCACCGCGACAATCTCTCGCAAGAGCTGGAGCAAATCGTTGTACCCGGGCATGGGCACGTCGATGACGGAGATTTCCTTCTCCAGCTCCACGGGGATGAGCAGGGTGGGCGACAGGAGGATGACGGTGGTGAAGGTGCTCTTGAGGAAGTGGGCCAGCTCGCGCAAGGCGCGCACCACGCCCCGGTCCTCGAGGTAGGGATGGAAGTCCTTGAGCACCACCAACGCGGGCTCGCCCAGCTTCTCGATGGCGGCCATCGCGTCGATGGGATTGCGCGTGTCCTCGGGCAGGGGCGCGGTGCGCGAGGTGCCCATGCTGCGCAGACCCCGGGTGATGGACCAGGTGAAGAGGGCCTTGCCGTGCGCGCGCGCCAGCTCCGCGAGGATGGCGTCCACGCGGTGCTCCTCCCACGACACCAGGTAGAGCAGCGGGTAGCGAGCCCGCACGAAGATGTCGAGCTCCTCGAGCCACGGCTCGGCGGGACGGGAGACGCGGGCGCTGCCGGGGGAGAAGGACGACATTCGTCCAGTACTCTAGTGGGCACCGCGCTGAAGCGAAAACGCGGGTGCCCACGGGAGTGGCGTGCGTCCGACAGGGCTCTACGCGGGCCGGCTCGGCGCGATGAGGGTGAAGGCCGCCCCCACCGGGTCCGTCACCACGGAGAAGCGGCCATAGGGCGAGTCGGTGGGCTTCACGTGGACCTTGCCGCCCAGCTCGGTGACCTTGCGCACCGAGGCGTCCGTGTCCGTGACAGCGAAGTAGTTCATCCAGTGGGGTGGCAGGTCGCCGGGCCACTGCGCGGTCATCTGGAGCACTCCGGCCACGGGCTCGCTGCCTTTGTCGAGGGTCCAGTAGTCCATGCCGAGGTCCAGCTTCTTGGCCTCCAGGCCCAAGAGGGCGGAGTAGAAGTCCTTCGCGCGGATGCCGTCGCGGGTGTTCACCTCGTGCCAGGCCATGGTGCCGGGCTCTCCCACGAACTGCGCGCCTTTGTGCCCGCGTGACTGCCAGAGCCCGAAGCTCGCGCCCGTGGGGTCCGTACAGACGGCGAGCCTGCCCGCGTCGAAGACGTCCATGGGGGCTGCCACCACCTTGCCTCCCAGCTTCTCGGCGCGCTGGACGAAGGCATCCACGTCATCCGCCTCGAAGTAGACGCTCCAGGCGGTGGGGTAGGGCGCGTCCTTGGGCTTCAGGCCGATGCCGGCCACCATGCGGCCGTTGAGCTGGCACATCGAATAGAAGCCCGACTCCTCGGGACCGATGAGGTAGGTCCATCCGAACAGCGCGCTGTAGAAGGCGCGAGACCGTTCCAGGTCCGGCGTCGTCAGGTCCATCCAGGTGGGTGTTCCGACCGCATGCTTTTCGACCGTCGGCATGTCGTGCTCCTTCGTGGGATGAGGCTTCGTGCGGGTGAAAGGTATCCACCCCCGGGGTAGTCGCGCGAGCCACCTTGCCTGCTCTGTCTGTCCGGAGGGAGGGGTCCCCTGTCGCGGCGTGTCCTTCACGACGCCGAGGTGGAAGGCACGTGGACCCTCCGGCCCTCTTCGTTGGAGCGGAGCGCCGCCGCGATGACCTCCTGGACGATGGCGCCGTCTTCCACCGTGGCGAGTCCGTCGCGGGGTGCTCCGCGCAGCAGGCCGAGGAATCGGCGCGCGCCTTCCTCGTGGGCGCGGGCCCAGGGCTCGGGCTCGCCGGGTCGGGGCTCGACGCCGGGGGCGAGGTCCTTCCAGGTGCCTTGCTCGAAGCCGCGTACGGGGGAGATGCACCAGCCTCCGCGCGAGGGCACGTAGCCCCCGGAGAAGCCCACCTCCCAGTCGTGGCCGAGCAACGTCCATCCGCCGTGAAGGCCCGGCTCAGGACATGCGGCATGCGTGAGTACCAGCACGGCGCCGGAGGAGAGTCCCACGTGCAACGCGGCGGTGTGGACGGGCCGGCCGGAGAGCGAGGCCTGCACCCAGACAGGCGCGTGTCCTGTCAGCCACAAGGCCGCGTCGATGACGTGCGACAGGCCGCCCCAGTCTCCGGATTCGCCCGTGAGGGGCGCGTCGGGTGCATCGTCGCCGATGGACGTGAAGCCAGTGCGCAGCGTGAGGACGAGGTGGCGCACGGAGCGTCCACGGAGCCAGTGCTTCAGGGCGCGAAGGGGCGGCAGCATGCGGTAGGGGAAGTTGACGGCGCTGGGCGTCGGGGTGTCGTGGGCGCGGCGTGCCACGAGGCGTGCTTCTTCGATGGTGCGAGTCAGGGGCTTCTCGCAGAGCACCGCGCGTCCGGAATCCAGAGCGGCGAGTACATGGGTGGCGTGCAGTGCGTCTGGGCTCGCCACGACCACCGCGTCCACGGCGGCGCACAGTTGATGCACGTCCGTGGTGGCCAGGGGAATGCCTTCCTGCTCGGCGGCGATTCGGGTGGCCACGGGGTCGCGTCCGCACAGGGCCGCGATATCCGCGCCCGCCGCGCGGAAGGCTCCCACGTGCATGCGCCCCCACTTCGTCCCGATGATTCCGATGCGCGCCATGGGGGCGCAGCCTGTCAGAGACGGAGGTCCGAGCGTGTAAGCGCCTTCACGGTGTCGCCCCGCGAAGCGAGGCCGTTCGTGTCATGCCGTGCCGGCACGCATGGGGCGAGCACGCCTCCGCTGGGGACATGCGATGCTGTGCGCGGCCCGGCCTTCACATCCGGGCACGCCCGAGACGAGGCCCCTTGATGCAGCCCGCGGTTCCCCTGTCCTCGACGCCCTCCGCCGACTTCGTCGCTCCGTACTTCGCTCCCGTGCGCGGCACGCGAGAAGAAGCCCGGGTACCGCTGGTGCTCGCCGGCGTGCTGGCTCCCATTCTCATCGCCACGTTGCTGCTCAGCCCGGAGGGCCCGCTCAACTGGCTGCTCGAAGTGGGCCCAGGCCTCATCGGCATGGTCGTCCTGGCCGCCACCTTCCGCCGCTTCCCCATGTCTCGCTGGGTCTACGTCTGCGTCTTCCTGCACGTGCTCGTGCTGACGTACGGCGGCTACTACACCTATGCCCTCACGCCCCTGGGCGACTGGGCGCGAGACACCTTCCACCTGTCGCGCAACCCCTATGACCGGCTGGGGCACTTCGTTCAGGGCTTCTTCCCCGCGTTCATCATCCGCGAGGTGCTGCTGCGCGCCACGCCCCTGCGGCGCGGCGGCTGGCTGAACTTCCTCACCGGCTCGGTGGCGCTGGCCATCAGCGCCTCCTACGAACTGCTGGAGTGGTGGGCCGCGCTCCTGTTGGACCCCGAGGGCGGCGACAAGTTCCTCGGCTCGCAGGGCGACATCTGGGACGCGCAGTGGGACATGTTCCTCGCCCTCTGCGGCGCCACCCTGGCCATGGCCCTCTTCGGCCGTGCCCACCTGCGAAGCGTGGAGCGACTGGTCGCGCGTGCGAAGCTTACATCCACTTGAGCGAGTAGCGCCGCACGGTGTGCCGAGGCGTCATCTTCGCCTCGGTGACTATCTTCCCGAACCCCATCAGGAAGCCGCGGAACGTCCCCAAGAGCAGCGGCGCGGGAAGGCGCGAGCCGCTCTCCAGCTCCGCCGCCAGGGGCATGAAGGCCACGGTGCGCGTGCTGTCCGTCGCGGGCAGGTCCTTCACCAGCGCGCGCAGCACCGAGTCGAAGTCGCTGAACACCTTCTCCACCGAGTCGAAGCCCTTCGCCCGAGCCAGCGGCAGCGTGCGCATCGCCGAGCGCTGGGCGATGGCCTCCACCGCCCTGTCTCCCAGCGCCGCGTGCAGCTCCCCCGTCATGCGCACGTAGTCCTCCCACGCGTACCACGTGTCGTCACGCATGCTGTTGATGGTGCGCTGGTGCGCGGGAAAGCGCGAAGACGCTGCCGTCATCGCGCCGAGGATGGCCTTGAACCAGGCGCCCTGGATTTCGCCGGACATGAGTTGCTCCCCTGACTGGAGAGCACTCCACCCGCGTGGCCCCTCGCGAACCAGAGGGCCCCCCACGCGGGCGTGCACGGCACGACGCTCGCGAGCGTCGAGGACAGGTCTTCCGTCTCCCGGTGGATGCTCCGCGCGTGCTCCGCAGGACACCCGCCCGGAGCGCTACACCGGCAGCCGCACCTGCACCCGCGTGTGGCCCGGCTCGGAGAGGACGCGCACGTCACCGCCGTGCCGCTCGATGATGCGCCGGCTGATGTCCAGTCCCAGCCCCGCCGCGTGCGGCTTCGTGCTGAAGAAGGGCTCGAAGATGCGCGGCATCAAGTCCCTGGGAATCCCAGGCCCGTCGTCGGCGACCTCCGCCACCACCTGACCGGCTTCCGTCCAGGTGCGCAGCTTCAGCGTCCCGCCGCGCTCACCCAGCGCCTCCAGCGCGTTCAACACCAGCTGCGTCCACACCTCGTCCAGCGCGCCACCCTCCGCGCTCAGCTTCGGGGCTGTCCGCTCGTACTGTCGCTCCACGGTGACGTGGCCGCCGTCCAGCCGGTGGCGCAACACGCCCAGCGCGGTCTCCAGGCCGTCATGCACGTCCACTTCCGTGGCCGGTGCCCGGTCCATGAAGCTGTACGCCTGCACCGCTTCCACGAGGGCGGAGACACGGGCACTGCCGCGCTCCACTTCCGCCAGCAGCACGTCGCCGCTCACCGCCGCCACCAGCCAGGACAGCGTGTCGCGCAGCAGCGCCTCGCCCACGCGGTGCGCCACCGAGTCCAGCCACGCCACGTCCAGCCCGGACGCCACCAGCGCGGGCGCGACGTCCCACGCGTCCGTCATGCCGCGAATCTCCAGCCACGCGCCCACGTCCTCCTCGCGCCGCGTCCGCGCGAGCGGCTCCAGCGCGGGAGTCGCCCGGCCGCGGTCGGCGGCCTCGCGAGGCAGTGCGAGCAACGCGCCACGCTGCGCGGAGGACAGGCCATGCTGCCCCAGCGCCATGGCCCGAGCGGACACCAGGCGCAGCGTGTCGCGCAGCCGTGTCGCGCTCCGGTTCGCCGCCGTCGCCGGGTTGCCCAGCTCCGGTGCGAGCCCCGCCACCATCTGCCCGGGCGTCAGCAGCCCGGGCTGCTGCGTGGACACCACTTCCTGCGGCTGGGTGCGCTGGGCCGCCACCTCCATGAGCCCCCGTCCCAGCGAGGGCGCCTGACGCAAGAGCTCCCAGAAGGCGGCGGGCTCCAACCTCAGCAAGCGCACGTCCGTCTGCGCATGGCCGGTGGTGGGATAGGGGGAGTTCAGGAAGAGGATGAGCTCCCCGAAGATGTCGCCCGCCTCCAGCGTGCCCGTGGGGGCGTCCTGGT
The DNA here is from genome assembly GCF_013336725.1 of Myxococcus sp. CA040A. NCBI lineage: Bacteria > Pseudomonadati > Myxococcota > Myxococcia > Myxococcales > Myxococcaceae > Myxococcus > Myxococcus sp. CA040A. Next base: position 647,797 of record NZ_JABUMR010000003.1, read on the forward strand.
CTCCCACCCGGCGGGACCACACCGTGCGTCCCTCGAGGATGACGGACAGGCCGTCGGCGGGGTCTCCCTGCGCGGCGACTCGAGTCCCTGCGGCGAAGTGAAGCTGGCGCCCATGACTGGCCACCCAGTGGAGCTGCTCGTCGCCCAGCCGGGAGAACAGTGAAACCCGGCGCAGCGCTGTGACGATGTCCTCGCTTCCCATGTCCCTTCGATGCTGCCTGGGTCCGAGGAAGGGTGTCCATCTCCGGATGGCCCCGTGGACCCGGAATCGACATGGACCGTGGGATGCAAGTCCTGTAGGCGCCCGGCGCCTTGGGGCTCGAGGGGGGGCCTCACCCGACTGGGAGCAGGCGGCCACCGCCTGGCTGTCCGCTCCCGCGCGACGCATGTCCGGCAGGGTGGCGGACGACGGAGCATGTGGGGAAGCGAGACTCGCGGACGGGGCGCAATGTTGGGGGAACCCTGACAGGAAGGAGCTCCGCATGGAGCCGCACGCCGCTCCCCATCCGCGCACGGAGGCCCAGGGCCTGTCGCCGACGAGCCCTCCGCCCACCTCGGCAGGCGCGGAGGAAGGCGACGCGGCGGCTCTCTTCCTGTCGGAGCTGCGGACCGTTTCGCTCTTCTCCGACGTGGACCCCGAGGAGGCCGAGTGGCTGCGCGGCGAGTCCACGCACGTGGAGCTTCAACCCCAGGAGTGGCTGGGCCACGAAGGGGAACCCGCTGCCTTCTACCTCATCCTGCAGGGGGAGCTGCGCATCACCAAGACGGTGGGAGGCGTGGAGACGCTCGTCTCCGTGTTCCGCGCCGGAGAGTTCTTCGGGGAGGTGCCGCTGCTGCTCGGCCAGCGCTTCCTCGCCAGCAGCCGTGCCCTCTCGTACTGCCGGCTGGTGCGGCTCAGCCACAAGGCCTTCTGGCAGATGCTCGCGGAGTGCCCCACGGCGAACCGGGAGATTCTCCGGAAGATGGCCGAGCGCATGAAGGCGCTTCAGTCCATCTCGCTCCAGCAGGAGAAGCTGGCGTCGCTCGGAACGCTGGCCGCGGGACTGGCCCATGAGCTGAACAACCCCGTATCTGCGGTGATGCGCGGCGTGCGCGAGCTGGGGGAGCGGCTGGGAGAGCTGCCCTCGCTGGCGCTGTCCCTGGACTGCCGCACGCTGTCCGAGCCCCAGGTGCGGGCGCTGGAGGCTCGCGCCTCGCTGGAGCCCGTCTCCCGCAGTCCCCTGGACCGGGGAGACGCGGAGGATGCGCTCGCGCGGTGGCTGGGCGCGCGCGGCGTGGAGGACGCGTGGGTGCTGGCGCCGGAGCTGGTGGAGTCGGGCCTGTCGCTCGAGCGACTGGAGCACGAACTGGAGTCGCTGCAGGGCGACGTGCTGAAGGGCACGCTGCGCTGGGTGGCCGCGACGCGGGGAATCTCGGTGCTGCTCGAAGAGGTGGGGCAGGCAGGGGGACGCATCGCCGCGCTGGTGAACGCTGCCCGGGCGTACACGTACCTGGATGAAGCGCCGCTGCAGCGCGTGGACATCCACGAGGGATTGGAGAGCACGCTGGCCGTGCTGGGGCATCGGCTGCGCGGCGTGCGCGTGGAGCGGGACTATGACCGGAGCCTGCCGCCCATCACCGCGTACGGCACGGAGCTGAATCAGGTGTGGACCAGTCTCATCGAGAACGCGGCCGACGCCATCAAGGAGAACGGTGGGGGTACGCTGCTGCTGCGCACGCGCGGCGACGGGGACCACGTGGAGGTGGAGGTGGTGGATGATGGCCCCGGCATCCCCGAGGACGTGCTGCCACGGGTCTTCGACCCGTTCTTCACCACGAAGGGTGTGGGCGAGGGCACGGGCCTGGGGCTGAGCATCACCCACCGCGTGGTGTCCACGCTGCACCGAGGCGAGGTGGTCGTCACCTCCAGGCCGGGCGAGACGCGCTTCCGGGTCCGCCTGCCCCTCGAACTCGACAGCGCCTTCATCCCCGAGCCCGCGCGTCCGCGTGCGCCTTCTCCACAGCCGCGTCCGGAACTCGAGGAGCTGCGCGGCGCGTAGCGGTGTCACCCCGGCGGAGGTGTCTTCAGCGGAAGCCGGACCTGGAAGGACGTGCGCCCGGGCTTCGACTCCACGCGCACGTCGCCGTGGTGTCGGTCCACGACGACTCGGCGGGTGATGTCCAGGCCCAGGCCCGTGCCGTGGCCCATGGGCTTGGTGGTGAAGAAGGGCTCCCAGATGCGCGGCAGCAGCTCCGGCGGCACTCCGGGCCCGTCATCCACCACCTCCACGAGCAGGAAGTCACCGTCCTTCGCGGTGCGCACGGTGAGGTGGCCCTTGCCGCCCATGGCGTCGATGGCGTTGTCGACGAGGTTGGTCCACACGTGGTTGAGCATGCCGGGCAGGGCCTGGACGCGTGGCAGGTCGCGGTCGTACTCGCGCTTCACCTCGACGCCGTGCTTCAGCTTGTAATTGAGGAGCAGCAGCGTGTTCTCCAGGCCCTCGTGGACGTCCACGGGTTCGAGCTGCTCCTTGCCCGCATGGGTATAGGACTTCACCGCGCCGGCCAGCTCCGCCAGGCGCGTGGTGCTCTGCTTCACCTCCGCGAGCAGCGCCCGCGTGCGCACCATCGCCTCCAACCACGCGAGCGCGTCCGGCAGCGCGTCTGCGGGAAGGGCCTGGGCCAGCGCCTCCAGCTTCTCCTGTCCGATGGCCGCGTCGAGCAGCGTGGGCGAGAGGTCCCACGCGTTCACCACGCCGCGTGCATCCATCCACGTCGCGAGCGCGTCCTCCGCGTCACCTCGGGTCAGTGGGTCCAGGTCCCGCGTGGCGCCCCGGCCCTGGCTCTGCCGGCACGTGCGCAGGAGCAGCACGCGTTGCTCCTCCGTCAGCTTCCAGCGCTCCAGCGCGAGGGACAGGTCCTCTTGCGCGTCCATGGCCACGGTGAGCTGCTCGGTGGCGCGGCGGCCCGCGGAGGCGGGGTTGTTCATCTCGTGCGCCAGCCCCGCCGCATGGCGGCCCAGCGCGGCCAGCTTCTCCTGGCGCAGCAGCGTGCCTTCCAGGCATCGCAGACGCTCCTGGGGCTCCTTCACGTCCGCGGACACGTCACACATCACTCAGGTATTGGTGGATGAAGGAGATGGCGATGGAGCCCTCGCCCACGCCGGACGCCACGCGCTTGATGGACGCATGACGCACGTCGCCCGCGGCGAAGATGCCCGGCACGCTCGTCTCCAGGAGGAACGGTGGGCGGTCCGGCTTCCAGCCCTTGGGGCGCTGGCCTCCGGGCATCAGGTCCGGTCCGGTGAGGACGTAGCCGCGCGCGTCCCGGGCCACCAGTCCGTCCAGCCACTCCGTCCGGGGCACGGCGCCAATCATCACGAACAGCGTGGTGGCGGGCACGGTGCGCTCGGGTTGTCCCCGCGTGGCCAGGGCGAGGCGCTCCAGGTGGGCGCCGCCCTCCACGCGCGTCACCTCGGTGTCGAGCAGCACGGTGACGTTGAGCAGGGAGCGCACCTGTTCGACGAGGTAGTGGGACATGCCCCGCTCCAGCGAGTCGCCGCGCACCACCAGCGTCACCTGACGGGCGAACTGCGCGAAGTAGAGCGCGGCCTGTCCCGCCGAGTTGGCGCCGCCGATGATGTAGACGTCCTCTTCCTTGCAGGACACCGCCTCCGTGCGCGACGAGCCGTAGTAGACGCCCGCGCCGGTGAGCGCCTCCATGCCGGGGGTCTCCAGCTTCTTCCACTGCACGCCCATGGCGAGCAGCAGCGCGTGACAGCTCAGCTCCGTCCCATCCGCCAGCGTGACGATGCGGTACGGGTCCTCCACGCGCAGGCCGCTCACCTCCTGGGGCGTGAGGATTTCCACGCCGAAGCGCGCCGCCTGCGCCACCGCGCGCCGGGTCAGGTCTCCGCCGCTCAGGCCCGCGGGGAAGCCCAGGTAGTTCTCGATGCGCGAGCTGGTGCCCGCCTGTCCGCCCGGTGCGCTGCGCTCCACCATGACGGTGCTCAGGCCCTCGGAGGCTCCGTACACGGCGGCGGCGAGCCCCGCGGGTCCTCCACCGATGATGACCAGATCGTAGAAGGGCTTGGTGGCGCGGACCTTCAGGCCGATGCGCTCGGCCACCTCCAGCGTGGAAGGCCCCATCAGCCGCGTGCCGTCCGGGAAGAGGACCAGGGGCAGCTTCTCCACGGCCGCGCCGCCGGCCTGGGCCAGCAGCAGCCGGCCCTCGTCGCTGACCTCCACGTCGAGCCACTGGTAGGGCACCTGGTTGCTGCCCAGGAAGTCCCGCAGCGCATGGGAGCGAGGCGCCCAGCGGTTGCCCAGCACGCGGATGCCCTCGAACGTCGGAGGGTGGTGCGCCCACCACTCCTCGAGCAGGTCGGTCAGCACCGGATAGAGGCGCTCCTCGGGAGGCTCCCACGGCTTGAGCAGGTAGTGGTCCAGGTGCACTTCGTTGATGGCGTGGATGGCGGCCTGCGTGTCCGCGTACGCGGTGAGCAGCACGCGCCGGGCCTCGTCGTAGAGCGCCTTGGCCTGCTCCAGGAACTCCACGCCGGACATGCCTGGCATGCGCTGGTCCACCAGGAAGAGGGCCACCGGGTCTCCGCGCAGCCGCAGCTGACGCACCGTCTCCAGCGCCGCCTCACCCCGGTCCGCGCTCAGCACGCGGTACTCGCGGCCGTACTGCCGCCGCAGGTCGCGCTCCACCGCGCGCAGCACTTCCGTGTCGTCGTCCACCGCGAGGATGACGGGCTTGGCCATGCGGTTCGCTCCCCTTGGGAGAGAACGCACCGGACAGCGCAGGTCCTCCAGGCGGGCGGACGGGCCGTGCGCGGGCCGCCCGGAGCCCTGGCGTCAGCGAGCGCCCGCGAGGCGGGCTACGGCGGGCACGTGGCCGCCTCGTCGTTTCTATCGATGACGCGCTCGTCGAGGGCGCCCGTGTGGACGGCCTCCGCGAGCAGGGTGGCCCGACACGAGGGGAGCCACGTGTTGCCGGTGACCATGAAGCCGACGCGGACCTGGGCCAGGGAGTCGAGCCGGAGCTCCGTGAGGCTGGGATTGTCCCGGACCGTCAGGCCGTCCACCTCTCGCAGGCCCTTCAGCCCGACGAGGGTCGGCAGGTTCGTGTTCCCATCCGCGTAGAGGTTGCTGGCGATGGTCAGTCGCTCCAGGCCCGACAGGTCCATCAGGGACCGGTTGTTGGTGATGACCAGCTCGCCGCGGATGCTCTGGAGGGAGCCCAGCTCCGTGACTTGATACAGCCTCGGATTTCCGATGACGCGGAAGTAGGGCCCCACGTCCCGCAAGGCCCGCATGGGGCCGAGGACGGACAGGTTGTTGTTGTTCTCGATGGTGAAGCCCCCCACCCGGGAGAAGTTGGGCAGCTCCAGGCGCTTGAGCTGAGGGTTTCCCGACACCACGAACTCCCGGCCGACGGTCTGGAGGTTCTCCAGCAGGGCGGTGTCTTCCAGCGCCTCATTGCGGACGAGGGAGGCGTCACCCGGGATGGTCCGCAGCTTGCGCAGCCCGGCCAGCGAAAGGAGCGAGGGATTGTCGACGATGTGGAGGGCCCCGACGAGGGCGACCTGCGGCAGTGGAACGTCTCTCAGCGCTGGGTTGCCCGTGATTCTCACGGTGCCCGTGATGCTCTCGACGAAACTGAAGGTCCCCGCGCCTTCGAGGATGGCGTTGTCCGTGATTTCAAGGCCCTGTCGAGGGGTGAGGGCGCCCGTCCCCGCCAGGGAGAACAACCGGGCGTTCTGCTCCACCCTCAGGCTCCGGCCCACCTGGACTGCGCGGCTCGGGGGGAAGGAGGCGGGGCCGAACATCAGCGAGTTCAGTTGCGGATTGCGGGCGATGACCACGTCATCCCGGACGAAGCGAAGCCCCGTGAGCGCCACGCGCACGAGCAGCGGGTTGTCGTGGATGTCCACGGAGCCTTCGACGAACTCCAGCCCGGGGAGCACCACCTCCGTGGCCACCTGCGAGGAGATGATGAGCCCTCCTCGGATGTGGGAGATGTTCTGGAGCGCGGCGACGTCCGTGGCGTCGAGCAGTTCGTAGGTGCCGTCATGGGTGGCGGCGGACCGGCATGCGTACTGCCGGCCCAGGACCTCCAGTTCCTCCAACACCAGACTCCCGTCCTCGTCTCCGCCGTAGGCCACGGCCACGCCGCCAGCGATGCAGTTCACGCCGGGCGCCTCCGCGTGCTGGCGTGTCAGGATGCTCCCCGGCGGTCTGCAGATGCGGGTGGAGGCGCGAAGCTCGTCGTCGTCGAGGGTGCCGTCCTGGTCCAGGTCGGGTCCGGACTCCACGGCGTAGACGTCCGAGGAGCCGCATTCACTGTCCTCGCGCGTCCCGAGCCCCACCACGCGCGTGAGCACCGTGTCCGGCTCCTGGCAGCCGTAGACCGCGCGGGTGATTTCGTCGTCGGACAGGATGCCGTCCTGGTTCGTGTCGTTGCCCGCGTGAGTCAGTTGGCCGCCCAGCGGACACGCCTCGCCCCGGGGCTCGCTCCGCGTGCGCACCAAGACCCCTGGGAAGGTCGTGGCGCAGACGTACTCCTCGGCCGTCACCTCGGTGTCGCCGAGCACGCCATCCAGGTCGGTGTCGATGCCCGACTCCACCCGGCGACCGCCGTGCTCGCAATGCGTGCCCGCCGGCTCCTCCCGCGTGCGCTGCACGACTCGTGGGGGCGCCTTGTCGCAGAAGTACTGGATGTTGTCCGCCTCGTCGTCGGACAGAAGCCCATCGTCATTCGCGTCCGGGCCCGCGAGCATCGCCTCCCCGCCATGCTCGCAGTGCTCGCCCGCGGGCTCCGGCTCCTTGCGTATCAGCGTCGCGTGGGGTTCGAGGAAGTCGCCGAGGCGAATCGCATCGCAGCCCCCCAGCAAGAAGAGCGGAACAACCCAGGTCCATCGCATCGGAGTTCCTCTTGGTCGCTTCTCGTCGCGCGCGCTGTCCCCACCAGATGGACTCATGGGCAGGTGGCCTGGTCGTCGTTGTCCGCCACGAAGAGCACGCCGGGGGTGCCTGTGTAGGCGCGCCCCACGAACTCGAGGACATGACAGGTGGGAAGCCGCGGGTTGCGCTGGGCGGACAGGTAGCTGGACACCTCTTGCACGTTGTCCAATCCCAGGCGGGTCAGGTTGGCATTGTCCTCCACCATCAGCGATTCGATGGTGCGCAGCTTCGCGAGCTCACCCAGGTTGCCGAGCGCGTCGCAGCGCCGCACCGAGAGCCCCCGCAGGTGTTCCAGGTCCGCCAGCCCATGCAGGGCGGTCAGCTTGGGGTTGTCGTAGAGGGCGAGCCAGGGCCCTCTCACGAGTCGAATCAGGCCACCAATGGTCTTGAGCTGCGGGTGGGCGTCCACCGAAATACCCGTCGTCACGCTCCGCAGCTCGGGCATGCCTCCCCACACCGTCATCGCGTCGTTGCGGGCGAAGAAGATGCTCCCCGCATGCCAGAGCGAGGACAGGCCGTAGGAGTTGAGCATCCCCGCGTTCTCGCGCACCTCCAGCGTGTCGGAGACGACCTGGAGTGATGACAGTCCCATGAGGTTCGGCAGTTGGGGGTTGCCGTTCACCCGCAGCTTTCCACCCACGGACTCCAGCTTCGTCCCGTCGAGCGTGAGCAGGTGGGTGTTGCCCTCGATGACGACGTCCCCGGCCACTCGCACCAGGTTGGGCAGGGGCAGCCTCGGCAGCGAGCCGTGGGCGCCGATGGTCAGCGCGCCTTCGAGGAATTGGATGGAATGCAGCCCCGGGCTCTCGGGCGCCTGGGTGAGCGCGGCGTTGTTTTTCAGGAGCACGCCGCCGCGAGGAACCACGAACCGGAGGCCGTCCAGGCTCGTCAGCCGGGCGTTGGACTCGACGGCCAGGTTCGTGGCCACCCACAGTTTCTCGCCGCTCGCGCCGCCGACCTCCAGCGTCTCCAGCATGTCATTGCCGCGAATCTCCAGCCCCTGTCCCACGAAGCGCAAGCCGGGCAACTGCATGCGCGTCAGGGAGGGATTGCCTTCGATGACCACGGCGCCATCGACGACCTCCAGCGAGGGCACCCTCACCTGGGACAGCGACGGACCGCCGCCCCGGAACTGGAGGGTGCCTCGGATGCGGCCGATGCCCTGGAGCACGGCGAGGTCCGTGTCGTTGCGCACCACGAAGTCGCCCTCGAAGGTGTTCCGGTCCCGGCAGATGAAGCTGGAGGCGAGGACCTCCGAGGCGTCCAACACCTTGTCGGTGTTCTGGTCCATGCCCGCGAAGACGCGAGTCCCGCCCGCCGCGCACTTCTCGCCCGCCGGCTCCCAGTCCAGCTCCACCAGGAGCTGGGCCTCCTGCGCGCAGAGGGTGAGGGTGGTCCGCACCTCGTCGTCGTCGAGGTTCTTGTCGCCGTTCTCGTCGGGTCCCGAGTCGACGAGGGTGAGCCGGGTGGGCTCGGAGCAGGAGCCCGGGGACGGCGCGGGGATGCGCACGCGGGAGAGGATGGGCGCGTCGGAGACCTTCCAGCAGGTGTACACCTCGCGGGCGACCTCCTCCGGGTCCAAGGTGTGGTTCCCGTTCGCATCGTGCCCGGCGCGGGTGACCTGTCCTCCCCCCAGACACCGGGTACCGAAGGGCACGGGTTCCACGGTCACCAACAGGTCGGGCATGGGGAAGCAGTGGACCTCGGTGCTCGTCACCTCGTCGTCGTCGAGCACGTCGTTCGCGTTGGTGTCCGTGCCCACGAACGTCACCCGTCCTCCCAGGGGACAGCGCTCCCCCGGAGGCTCCGCGACGGTGCGGGAGCGCGCTGGGAACAGCTCGCTCAACCGGAGGGCTTCACAGCCCATCACCAGGGGCAGCAACGCCAGCCATGACCATCTCATCGAGTGCTTCCCTCGGGGGCCCACGCGCCCTGCGCTGCTATATCGCCGACAGGGAGCACCGGCGTCGTGCAGGTGGCCGTGTCGTCGTTGCCCCGGATGTCGCGCTCCGTCCCGATGAACACCCGGTCCGCGAAGGTGTTGGCCAGACAGGTGGGCAGCGCCGTGTTCCAGACGATGTCCAGCGTCTGGCGCACTTCCAGGAGGCCGCCCAACCCGAGTCGTTCGAGCGCGGGATTGGAGTCCACCTTGAGCTTCGTCAGCGACTTGAGGTGTGAGAGCCCATCCAGGTGCTTGAGCGTCGGGTTCCCGGTCACCTCGAGCTCCTCCATGCTCCGGAGGTTGCCCAGCCCCGACACGTCGTTCAGCACGTCGTTCTCCGAGAGCGCCAGTCGCGGCAGGGAGGACAGGGCCGGGAAGGTCCCCAGGTGCGTCAGCGCCTTGTTGCGCGTCAGGTCGAACCGGCCGTGGATGGCCGTCAGCCGGGGGAAGTCGCAGGCCGTCAGGGCGTCGTTGTCGGCGAGGGACAGCCAGCTCACGCTGTTCAGCTCGCCCAGCCCCGATGTGGAGACCAGGGCGTCGTTGTCCGTCACGTAGAACCCCTCCTGAATCGTCCGGAGTACGGGCAGGCCCGACAGGTTGGTCAGCGAGCCGTTCTGGCGGAGCGTCAGGGTGTTGCCCACCGTCTCCAGTTGCGTCAACTCCAGCTCGGTCAGCGCCGGGTTCTCATTGATGGCGATGGAGCCCCCCACCTGCTTGAGGACGCGGAAGGGCAGTCGGGTCAGCTTCGCGTTGCCGATGACATCGAGCGAGCCGGGCAGCTCCGTGAGGTTCCACGAGGCAGGGAGGGTGAGCGAGTCGTTGTCGAACAAGGACAGGCTGCCCCGGGGCCTCACGTTCTTCAGCCCATCCAGGCTGGCGAGGCGCGGGTTCTGCTGCACGGACAAGTCCCGCTCCACCCACAGGACGCCCTGCTCCGTCGAGCCACCGAGCGTCAGCGTCTCCAGCTCCGGGTTGGCGTAGACGGTGATGTCGCCGCCCACGAAGCGCAGCCCGTCCATCTCCAGACGCGTCAGGGCCGTGTTGCCGCCCACGTACAGCGGCCCCTCCACCGCGGTGAGCGAGGGCAGGACGAGCTCGGCCAGCGCGGTGTCCTGGATGTTCAGCGAGCCCTGGATGCGGGAGAGGGAGCGCAGCACCTCCAGGTCCACCGCGTCGCGCAGATAGTAGTCGCCGGTGAACGTGTTTTCGGAGCGGCACACGTAGGTGCGCGTGGCCACCTCGGAGTCCTCGAGTGTGCCGTTGCCGTTCGTATCGGTGCCCACGTTGAGGCGCGTGCCACCGGAGGCGCAGCGGGCTCCGGGCGGCTCGGGTTGCGGGCGCACGCGGACCATCGACGCGGGAGCGCAGACGATGGCTTGCGCGCGGTGCTCCGTGTCCCCCAGCGAGCCATCGCCATCCAGGTCCGGCCCTGCCTCCAGGAGGGACGTCCCCTCGTCGCAGGCGAGCGGATACGAGTCCAGGTCGCTCACGCGGTACACCACGGTGGACGCATCCCGACAGGTGACGACTTCCTGCGTGACCTCAGCGTCCTCCAACTGCCCGTCGCCATTCACGTCCAGGCCCGCGCGAAAGCGCTGGCCGCCCAGCGGGCAGGGTGTCCCCGGAGGGAGCGTCTGCGTCACCACCAGCACTCGCGGCGGTGCCAGGGCACAGTCGTAGGAGGTGCTGCTCACCTCGGCGTCGTCCAGGACGCCGTCTTCGTCCAGGTCCAGGCCCGTGAGCGTGCGCCGTCCGCCGTGCTCACAGTTCTCGCCGGAGGGCTCGGGCTCGAAGCGGGACAGGGGATTGTGCTGACGGACGAGCTGCTTCAGGTCGATTCCGTCACAGCCCATGGTGAGCACGAGCAGCGTCATCCAGACAGGTCGCATCACGAAGGCTCTCCCCCGGGCCTCACGGTGTCAGCGTCTCAGCGCCAGCTCGATGCCGAACATCCGGTCCCACCTGTCGTCACCGTCCAGCGTGACGCGGTCCGCGGAGGCCGTGGCGGCCAGTCGCAGCTTCAGTCCCAGCAGCCGCCCCGCCACGCCCGCCGCCGCGTGCGTCGTCAGCAGCGTCGGGTCCCACATGCGCTTGTTCGGCGACGTCACCCCCAGCACACCCCAGCCGAGTCCCGCCTCGAGGAACAGCGGCGTGCGCTCCCCATCCCTCAGGCCGAAGAGGCCCTGCACCGTGGTGCGATGCGTGCGGATGCCCTCGAACGCCACCGGCATCAGCGAGTAGGTGGCGCGCGCGCCGTAGTAGAGGTGCGGCCACGTGTCATCGCGCCAGGAGAGGCTCGGGCCGGTGGAGAACCTGCTCAGCCCCAGGGGCGCCTGATGCCCCACGAGGCCCACCTCCCACGCGGAGAAGGCGGAGGGGCTGGCCATCGCGAAGCGCCGGGACACGAAGTCGCCGCCGCCCGCGGCCGGAGGAAAGGCGCGGGAGAAGTCCACCGGCACCAGGCCCGCGGCGACCACGTACTGGTCATAGAAGTCCTTGTCGAGCGGCACGGCGAACAGGCCCCGGCGCAGGGCCTCCTCGGCGGGACCGCGCTCCTGGAGCTCGCGGGGCCTCAGGTCCGGCAGCACCTCCTGGGACAGCTCCGCCAGGGTGACGCGGGCCTCGCTGGTGGGCGTGCGCAGCCAGTACACGTCGCGCTCCGGCAGCCGCAGCATCACGTACTGGTCCTCGGAGCGACGCACGTCCGCGAGCCGCCGTCCGTCCGAGTCCTCCACGGAAAGTCGCGAGTGACCGAAGCCGCTGGACAGCGTGAGGCTGGGGCCGCTGGGGGCCGGGCCGACGAGGGGACGGCGGGGCGCTCCGGTGGGCGCGAACGCGTGGATGCTCAGCCGCGCCGGAAGGCCCTTCACGCCTTGCAGCGACGCGGAGACGAAGGCGCCCAGCTCGCTGTACTCCACCTGTCCGTCGCCATTGATGTCCGCGGCGCCCAGGAGCCCCGAGCGCGCCACGTGGCTGAAGACGCCCGCGCGGATGCGGGACCACTCGTGGGTCTCTCCATCGTCGCTCTCCGCGAAGACGGCGCCCACGGTGGGCCGGGTGGCCAGTTGCTCGCGAGCGAGCATGCCGCGCAGCTCCGCCAGCACCGCCGCGTCCGTCTGCCCACCCCGGCTGCCCACGACGCCGGACGCGCGGCAGGCGTCGACGATGAGGTGCACGTAGTCGGCGCCCAGGGGGTCCACCACGTCCGCGTAGAGGCTCGCCTTGTCCAGCCGGCCTCCCGCCAGGGTGAAGTAGGCGCGGCCCGCCTCGTCCGTGTTGCCGTGGCCCACGTACACCACGAGCACGTCCGTCTCGCGGCCCAGCTCGTCGTCGGCGAGGCTGGCGGCGCGCAGCCGGGCCACCTCGCGCTTCACCTCGTCGGGCGTGGGAGGCCGCGCGCCCGCGAGCACCGGCCGCGCGCCCGCGAGCGTGGAGGCATCCGGGTCCACCAGCAGCGTCGTCTCCACCCCCAGCCGCTGGAGGGTCTCCGCCCACAGCACGCCGTCATCGTCCGCGAAACGCAGCGCGGGCAGCGACGGGTCGTCGCTGCCGTTGTGGGCAATCACGAGCGCGCGGCGGACCAGGGCATCCGCCGAGGCGTCGCGTGCGGCGAAGAGCGCGGCGACCCCGAGGAGCACTCCCAGCTTGTTCATGGACCTTCCTCTACCCTCAGGGCCTGCTTGAGCACCACTGCCCCCCCCTGCTCCTCACCACGCAAGGCCGCCAGGGCCGCGGACGGGCTGTCGGCGAACGCAGCCGTCACCTCCGCCTCGCCCACCGTCTCCGGCAGCGGCACCGTCAACGCGAGGGGCGCCTCCTTGCCTGGCGCACCGGACAGGAGGAAGGGGCCGGCGGTGAGCTCCGCGCGCTGCGTGCCGCGCACCTGGACGGCGATATGCGTGTACGGCGCCTGCCCGCCCGCGGCGAAGGCCAGCATGGCGCCCGCCGGGCAGGCTTCCCCCGAGTGCAGCTCCCGCAGCGGCTGACCCGGGGTGGCGCAGAAGATGCGCAGCGCCACGCCGGGCGGCGGCGTGCCCAGGCCTCGGGCGCGGAACTCGTCGGTCAGCGCGGGCGACAGCACCATGGCGGCGACGACGGCGGTCAGCGCGCCCGCGAGCGCCATCATCGACGGCCACCGTGAAGGGGCGGCCAGGGGCTCCGCCGCGGCCAGCGCCGCCTCCAGTCCCCCCTCCGTCAACGCGAGCCGCTCCATGGAGGAGGGCGCGTCCAGCGAGTCCTCCAGCGCGCGGTGCGCCTGGGCCCATCGCTCGTAGAGGGGGCCACAGCGGTGGCAGACGTGGGCATGGCGCAGCAGTCGCGAGGCCTGGGCAGGGGGAAGCTCTCCCTGGGCCCAGCGCGGCAGGCTGGCGTCGATGTGTCGCTCGTACCACCTCATGATGGGATGCTCCCTATCGCGCACAGGGCGAGGGTGGCCAAGAGGACGCCCAGCTCCAGGCGTCCAGGCTCGGCCGTCGTCTCCAGCCAGCCGGAGGACTTCAGGTGCTCGGTGAACTGCGTGCGCAGCTTGCGCTCGCGCACGCGGACCTCGCCTCGGGTGAGTCGGAGTCGCTCGGCGGTGGTCTCCTGGGACAGCCCCTCCACGAACCGCAGCTGCGCCAGCGCGCGACCTTCCTCGGACTGCGTCTCCAGGAAGCGGCGCACCAGCGTCCTGACCTCGGTGCCGAGCGCCTCTTCCTCCGGGCTGCGCCCCTCATTGGGCAACTGGTTGAGCTCCGGTGCTTCGTCCAGTGAGACGGCTTCCCGGGACACCCGTCCCGACGCGCGCATCAGGTCGATGGCCGTCGAGCGAGCGACTGTCAGCAGGAACCCCAGGTAGGGCCGCACCCCGTCATAGGCCTGCCGCATGTTGGGACGAAACGCGCGCACGAAGGTCTCCTGATGGGCCGCGTCCAGGTCCAGCGCGGACAGGGACACGGTGCGCGTGGCCCCACCATCCGGGCCCACGGAGAAGCGTCGCGAGAGGTAGCGCAGCACCTCCGGCGAATACGCGCGGTACACCTGGGTGAGGACGGACGAATCCCCACGACGGAAGGACTCCAGGACGGAGCGGTCATTGCCTGGCAGCACGGTCTCTCCGACACCACGCGAGCCGGCTCGAGCCCAATGCCCGACCAGCCGTCACCCTTGAAAGGGATACGGAGCTTGCTCGCGAATTGGGTTGTCCACGTCAACGAAGGGATGCCGAATTCCTTGCGGCACGACCCAGAAATAGTTGTCGGGACGCGGTCTTATGCCCTCGAACTATTTCTGGGCCGGCCTCAAGAAAAGGGGAGGGGCGAGTGGGGATGGACCTGGGACCAGGCGGTCTGGAGCCGGGCGAGCACGGTGGCGCGGTGGGTTTCGTCCAGGCCGTACCAGCTCTCGATGAAGCGGATGGGGCCGACGAGGTGGGCGTTGAAGTCCTCCAGCTCCTCGGCGGGCACCCACAGCTCCTGGTGTCGCGCGGCGCCCACCGTCCGGACGGGGTAGCGGGTGAGCCAGGAGGACTCCACGTCGAAGGCGGTGACGAAGCCCACGTGGCCGGAGCCGGCGTCCGGGGCGTTCCAGTCCCGGGCGATCTGCCGCGCGTAGTCCGCGTTCATCACCGGGTAGAAGAAGGGCTGGTCCGGCAGGCGGGGAGGAAAGCCGCGACAGTCGCTGGCCAGGACGAGCTCCGCTTCCTTCAGCCCCACCGGGCGGTACAGCGTGAGTGTCTCCGTCATGGGGTCTCTCCTATCGAGCGGGTGGTGGGGCGGGGGGCGCGTGGCGTCTGGAGTTGCCCGGGCCCGGAGGGCCCGCCGACGCGGCGCGAAGGCAGGCCCTGACGGTGCGGAGGTGGCGGCCGGGTTCGCGTCCAGCCACTCCGGCCCATTGCCGCGAAGGCGCGTCCCGCGACTCCAGGCATGAGCCGCCGACCTCGGGGAGATATCAGTTTGAGGCCGCCCGACGCCGGGCGACCCGTGGGTACGGGCCGCCGTCATGGCGTCGAGCGGACTTCACCCTCGGCTGGTCAGAACGCCGAGCCGTCGACGCGCGTTCTGGGAGACGCGGTCGATGAGGACAGCGTGTTGTGCAGCACCCAGCTCCCCGCGGCCGAGCCGTCAGGGTTTCGGTTGTAGGAGACACCCTGGATCGCGTCCCCGTACTTGCCCTTGTCCTGCTCGGAGCCATCCGGGCGGACGAGGAAGGCGGTGTCGCCGGAGCTGCCCGTGTTTTGGCCCCGGTTGAAGCGCAGCCCGTCGCCGCCGTTGGCGTACGCCACATTGGGCACGCCCGAGGGCACCGCCGACGCGCCGGAGTAGACGGTATAGACCTTGCCGGGCTGGAGCATCGTGCCCCCGGGGAAGACGTGCCGCGCGGGCTTGTCGCCCCGCCGCGACTCCTCGTCGTGGATGGAGTATCCGCCCAGGTCCACGGCCGTGGTGCCGGTGTTGCGGATCTCCACGAACATCTTGTCGAAGTCCACCGTCTGGGTCCCCGAGACGTTGTTCGGGTGGGGCAGGTACTCGTTGATGAACAACGTGGGCACCGGACGGTTCAGCAGGAACACGTTGTCGCTCACGTCCGCGAGGGTGCCATCCTGCGCGTCGCTGATGCGCACCCGCGCAGTGGAGGACTCCACCGCGGGCACCGTCCAGGTGTAGGTCGCGGGCGTGGCGGGCACGGACGCGACGATGTCGCTCCACGTGAGCCCGTCATCCAGGGAGTACTGCAGCCGCACCGTGTTCACCCCGGCCGACGTCCAGGTGATGTCGAACGCCACGCCCGCGCTGAGTGACTCTCCGCCGTTGGGCGCGGTGAGCTTCACGGTGTGCTCCGGCACCTCCCCGAAGTTGTAGCGGCTGATGATGGGGTAGTGGTCCGACGTGGTGGAGCCGTAGCTGGGGATGTTCGGCCGCAGCACGGCGGCCGAGCCGGAGACGTAGTGGGCCAGCATCTCGTTGCTGACGAGTTGGTGGTCGATGAACGTCGAGAAGCTCACGGTGGAGGCGACCCCCTGGAGCGACATGGCCTGGGTGACGAAGGCATAGCGCACGGTGTCGTCCACGAAGTCTCGGTAGGGTGTGTCGAACTTCCCCCCCGTGCTGGGGTTCGTCGTGGTGGACCCGTCCACGTCGTCGTTCCAGTCACCCACCACCATCACCTTCTGCGTGGGGAGGTTGAAGTCCAGGTAGTCCTTGAGGTGCTGCCCGGCCGCGAGCCGCCGTGCATAGTCGTCCGCCCCGGTCATGGCCTTCATGTGCAGCACCAGCACCGTCAGGTCCACGCTGGAGACGCCTCGGGTGATGCGCAGGTCCACGCGCAACGGCGGCCTGCCGGCGAAGTCATTCTCGTACTCGCTCAGGACGATTTGCGCCTGGCGCACCTCCACCAGCCCCGTCTTGTAGAGCAGGCCCACTTTCTGCTCGTTGAACGAGTAGTAGGTGGGTCCCAACGTCACGGTGGAGTCATTGGAAAGGAAGCCCTCGTACCCGGGCAGCTGGTCCTTCAGCGTGTTGAACTGCGCCGTGTTGACCATCTCCCCCAGGCCCCACACGTCCACGCCCGCGTCGCCAATCACAGACTGCACGTTGGCGAGCTGGAGCGCGTCGTCCGCCGGGTCCTCCGTCGGGGAGCCGAACCACTCGATGTTCCAGTTGCCCACCGCCAGCGGGAAGCTCGTCGAAGAGCCCCCATCGGGGATTCCCGTGCCTGGCTTCACCTCCAGGGAGAAGCGGCCCTCCGCCTTCACGCCGCTGGCGTCCTGCACCCTCAAGGTGAAGGTCTTCGTGCCCGCCAGCTCCGCCACGCCCGTCACCTCTCCGTCCTGCGTCAGCGACAGGCCCGAGGGCAGCGAGCCCTCCGCCACGGAGAACGTCAGCGGGGGACGCCCGCCCGCCACCGAGAAGGTGTGCGTGTAGCCGTTGCCGGTGAACGCGGCGGACGGCGAGACGGCGGAGAGCACCGGCGCCGGCCACACCTTGAGGCTGTACGTCCGCGTATCCACGCTCTTCTCCACGTCCCGCACGCTCACCCGGAGGGAGAACTCTCCAGAGGCGCTGGCGGGGCCGGTGAGCTTCCCGTCGGCCGAATAGAAGGAGAAGCCCGGGGGGACTTCCGTCTCCAGCGTGTAGCTCAGGGGCGCGGTGCCACCCGTGGCCGTCAGGTGCACCTCATAGGTGGCGCCCACCGTGGTGTCGGTCAGCTCGGAGGTGGGGAGCTTGGGGCCCCCGCCTGGGTCATCGTGGCGGCTTCCCGAACAGGCGCTCAAGAAGGCCAGGAGGACGAGTGTCCCGGCGGCGCGGATGAGAGACATGGATGTGCTCCAGCAGGGCGAGCCATCGGCCGGGCCCGCATTTGAAACGAGACACTCTAGCGAAATCCCTGTTGCGCGACGATGACACCCTCGAAGACGGACGGAGCCCCAGGAAGTCGCGCTGCGTTGGAACGGCAATGGCCGTCCGCGTCGTCCGTGACATATTCGAGAGTCGCGGGAACCATGGGGGGCTGCCGCCGCCCGACGAGAGGACACGCTCAATGGCCGAGAAGTGGGACAAGCAGTTGATGGAGTTCCTCAAGCGCACCGGTGACGAGCTCAAGCGCACGACCGACGACCTTCGCGGCGAGGCGCAGCGGCTCCTCAAGGAAGTGAAGGACCCGGAGAAGCAGGCCAAGGTGAAGGAGGGCCTGGAGCAGCTGCGCACCTGGGCGGCCAGCACCACCAAGGTGGCGGCGGAGAAGATTGAGACCGCCGTGCGCCAGGTCGAGGGCGCCGTGGAGCGCGCCTTCCATCCGGAGGACGAGGCCACCACCAAGCCTCCCGCCAGCAAGAAGGCCAAGGGCGCCTCCCGCGCCAGCGCCCCCGAAGCCCCGGCCGCCGAGGCCCCGGCTCCGAAGGCCGAGCCTCGCGCCGCGAAGAAGGCGGGCACCAAGTCCATTGGCCGCGCCAAGAAGGCGGGCGGGCGGGCGGCGAAGAAGGCCGCCCCGGCCTCCAAGAAGACGATGGGCCGCGCCAAGAAGCCCACCGCCGGAGCGTGAAGTTCCGTTCCGCCTGAATCGCGCCCGCACATACCTCGGGTCCGGGTTCCGCCAGTCGTTCCCGCCAGTTGGAACGGTGTGCGGCGCGTGAGATAGTGCGCGCCGTGGCCGGCTCCAGCGAAAAGGACAGCATCCAGGCGGAAATCGGGCAGGACGTCATCGACGCGGCGGTCCGCAGCGTCGAGCGTCGAATGGAGGATGACGAGGTGACCGTCATCGAGGTGGAGGCCCCCCAGGCCGCCGCCTCTGACGAGGACCTCGCCGCCTCCCCCGAGTCTTCCGCGATTCCCGAAGACCCCGTGGCGACTCCGGCGACAGCCGAAGAGGTCGCCGCCTTGCGCGAGGAGGTGGAGTCGCTCAAGGCGCAGGTCGAATTCAGTCAGGCCAAGGGCCGCGAGACGATGGAGCGGCTGCGCGAGGCGCACGAGCGCGCGAAGGATGCGCAGGAGCGCATGGTCCGCGCCGCCGCGGACCTGGAGAACTACCGCAAGCGCGCGCAGAAGGAGAAGGAGGAGGTCCAGCGCTTCGGCTCGGAGAAGCTGCTCAAGGACCTGCTCCCGGTGATGGACAACCTGGACCGCGCGCTCGAGGCGGCGGCCAAGTCGACCGACATCGACAGCTTCCAGAAGGGCGTCGCGATGACGCGCAAGTCCTTCGAGGACGCGCTCGCGCGCCACGGCGTGAAGTCCTTCAGCGCCAAGGGTCAGCCGTTCGACCCGCGCATGCACGAGGCCATCCAGCAGGTGGAGACGGCGGACGTCCCCGTCGGCCACGTGGCCTTCGAGGTGGTGCGCGGCTTCTTCCTCAACGAGCGGCTGGTGCGTCCGGCCCTCGTCGTCGTCGCGCGCGCGCCGGAGGCGCCAGCGCCCGTCGACACCACGTCAAACACGCCGCCCGAGTCCGCGGAGGCGCCGTCCTCGCCGGACGGTGAGCCGCGTGCCGAGGCGACCGAGCAGCAGTCGGACAGCACTTCCGGGGGGAGTCAGTAAGCGTCATGGGCAAGGTGATAGGAATCGACCTCGGAACGACCAACTCGTGCGTCGCCGTCATGGAAGGCGGCGAGCCGGTGGTCATTCCCAACAGCGAGGGCAGCCGCACCACGCCTTCGATGGTGGGCTTCACGGACTCCGGTGAGCGGCTGGTGGGCCAGATTGCCAAGCGGCAGGCCATCACCAACCCGGAGAACACCGTCTTCGCGGTGAAGCGGCTCATCGGCCGCAAGTTCGACTCGCCGGAGGCGAAGAAGGCCATCAGCGTCAGCTCGTTCAAGGTGGCCACCAGCCCCAACGGCGACGCGTGGGTGGAGATTCGCGGCAAGGGCCACAGCCCGCCGGAGGTCTCCGCCATCATCCTGATGAAGATGAAGCAGACGGCGGAGGACTACCTCGGCGAGCCCGTCACCGAGGCGGTCATCACCGTCCCCGCGTACTTCAACGACAGCCAGCGTCAGGCCACCAAGGACGCCGGCCGCATCGCCGGCCTCAACGTCCTGCGCATCATCAACGAGCCCACCGCGGCGGCGCTCGCGTACGGCCTGGACAAGGTGAAGGACGGCGGCACCGAGCGCGTCGCCGTCTACGACCTGGGCGGCGGCACGTTCGATATCTCCATCCTGGAGCTGACCGCCGGCGTGTTCGAGGTGAAGAGCACCAACGGCGACACGTTCCTGGGCGGCGAGGACTTCGACCAGCGGCTCATCGACTATCTGGCCAAGCGCTTCGCCGAGCAGAACAACGGGCTGGATTTGCGCAAGGACCGCATGGCGCTCCAGCGGCTCAAGGAGGCCGCCGAGCGCGCCAAGCACGAGCTGTCCAGCGCGCCGGAGACGGAGGTGAACCTGCCGTTCATCACCGCGGATGCGTCCGGCCCCAAGCACCTGACGGAGACGGTGGACCGCTCCACGTTCGAGGCGCTGGTCGCGGACCTCATCGACCGCACGATTGAGCCCTGCAAGATTGCCTTGAAGGACGCGGGCCTGAGCGCGCAGCACGTCAACCAGGTGCTCCTCGTCGGCGGCATGACGCGCATGCCGCGCGTGCAGCAGAAGGTGCGGGAGTTCTTCGGCAAGGAGCCGCACAAGGGCATCAACCCGGACGAGGTCGTCGCCGTGGGCGCGGCCATCCAGGGTGGCGTGCTCAAGGGCGAGGTGAAGGACGTCCTCCTCCTGGACGTCACGCCGCTGTCGCTGGGCGTGGAGACGGCGGGCGGCGTCTTCACGAAGATCATCGACAAGAACACCACCATCCCCTGCAAGAAGAGCCAGGTGTTCTCCACCGCGGTGGACAACCAGCCGCTGGTGAGCGTGCACGTCCTCCAGGGCGAGCGCGAGATGGCGGCGGACAACAAGACGCTGGCGCGCTTCGAACTGGTGGGCATCCCCCCGGCGCCGCGCGGCGTGCCGCAGATTGAAGTGTCGTTCGACATCGACGCCAACGGCATCGTCCACGTCAGCGCCAAGGATTTGGGCACCGGCAAGGTCCAGCAGGTGCGCGTGGTGAGCAACTCCGGTCTGTCGGAGGCGGAAATCCAGGGGATGATTTCCGACGCGCAGGCGCACGCGTCCGACGACAAGAAGAAGAAGGAGCTGGCGGAGCTGCGCAACAACGCCGACGGCCTCATCTACACGACGGAGAAGAGCCTGGAGGAGTACGCCAGCCTCCTGTCGGAGAAGGACCGCGAGGAAATCAGGACGGACCTGGAGCGGCTCAAGGGCATGCTCAACACCTCCGACGCGGTGGCCCTCAAGGAGGCCTTCCAGCGCCTGGAGGGCAGCGCCTACCGCATCGCCGACGCCATCTACACCGGCCAGGCGAGCTGAGGCGGCTCCGGACTCCCGGACAGGGGGTGCAATCACTTCGCGCGGCCCGCGTAGAGTGAGGTACCCCTGTCCGTTTCGAGGTAGCGAGTCATGGATCCAGTCGAAGCCGTGGTGATGGTCCTGGTCGTGGCGATGACGTGCGGCATCCCCTTGCTCGGGTTGACGCTGCGCTTCTCGCTCAAGCCGGTGATGGAGGCCTTCATCCGCCTGCGCGAGGCCCAGCTCGGCCAGCACCCGGACACGGCCATGCTGAGGGCGCGCGTGGCGCACCTGGAGCACGTGCTGGAGGTCCACGGCCTCATCGACGGTCGCGCCCTGCCGCTGCCCTCGGCCACCGCCGAGCGGGTGTCCGGTAGCGCGTCCTTGAAGGACCGCGAGCGCGTCTAGCGGCAACCCCAGACTACCCGGGGAAGCTCACACGGGTGTGTAATGGGCCCGTGGAATTCCCTTCGTTGGAGACAGAGGTCGCGTTCCTGCGCGGCCTGGTGGCGGTTCATCGGATGTCGGACGACATCCTCGAGGACTGCCTCCAGCGCGGCCTGACGCTGGACGCGGGGCTGGATGTCTTCCTCACCCAGTGCGCGCGCATGGTGCACGCGCCCGCGGGCTTCGTGTCCTTGCGGGGCACGCGCGGGCCGGTGCTGACGCGGGTGTTGGGCGAGCTGGGCGCGGACGTCTTCGAGGCCGCGAGCTGGCGGGGGCCCCACCGGCTGAAGAACGGGCGGATGTTGTTCTGCACCCGGCTGAAGCTGGGGAACCTGGAGCTGGGCGGCCTGGGGCTGGCGGTGGAGGGCGGCTTCGCGGACGGTGGCGGGCTGGTGATGAAGCTGGTGGAGGCCATCGGCGAGCAGCTGGACACGGCCGTGCTGGCCTTCCTGGCGCTGATGGACGGGCAGGGGCCCCTGGAGCGGCTGGACGAACTGGCGCTGGATGACACGCCGGTGCCGCGCGGGCGCATTGGCAAGTACGAGGTGCTGACGCCGCTGGGCACCGGTGGCATGGCCCAGGTGCTGGTGGCGCGGGCGCGAGGCCCGGAGGGCCTGGGGCGGCTGGTGGCCCTCAAGCGCATCCTCCCGCACCTGACGGCGGAACCGGCCATCGTCCAGCAGTTCCTGGACGAGGCGCGCATCGGCCTGCGGCTGTCGCACCCCAACCTCGTGCACGTCTATGACTTCGGCGAGGCCCAGGGGGCGTACTTCATCGCCATGGAGCTGGTGCGGGGCGTGGACCTGGACCGGCTGCTGCGCGCGCAGAAGGGGCCGCTGACGCCCGAGCAGACGGCGGCGATTGTCGTGCAGGCCCTGCATGGGTTGCACGCGGCGCACCTGCTCAAGGGCGAGGACGGCAAGCCGATGCACCTGGTGCACCGGGACTTGTCCCCGCACAACCTGATGGTGGGCTTCGACGGCCAGGTGAAGGTCTTGGACTTCGGCGTGGCGAAAGTCCGCGCGCAGCGGACGATGACGCTGCCGGGCATCGTGAAGGGCAAGCCGCTGTACATGTCGCCGGAGCAGGCCCGGGGGCAGCGGCTGGACGCCCGCAGCGACCTGTTCGCCATGGGCCTCATCCTCTACGAGGCGCTCACCGGGCGGCGCGCTTTTGACAGGGGAGACGAGCTGCGGTCCATGCAGGCCATCTGCGACGAGCGCCTGACGCGGCCGGACACCATCTCCCGTCCCTTGTGGGAGGTGCTCGAGGTGGCGCTGGCCAAGTCTCCGACGGCGCGTTTCGCGAGCGCGCAGGAGATGGCGGAGCGGCTGTTGGACATCGTCACGCCGGCGAAGGACACGGAGCTGTCGCGGCTGATGGCCCGGCACTTCCCGGACCGGCTGCGAGAGCTGAACCGGCTGGACCGCACGGAGGCCGGGGGACAGCCTCCGGTGGCGTCCCGCGACGTGCGGGCTCCCCCAGAGGGGTGGCCTCCCCAGGAGGACATCGACACGGAGCCTCGCCCCATGCCCCAGAAGAAGGCCGCGCCCTGACTCAGGTGGGCCCCGGGTCTCACTCCAGACGGAGCAAGGCTTGTGGCCCCACCTGAGTCGAAGCAGGGGGCTGGCCCCACTCCAGAAGACGGAGCGGGGCTCCCGCCCCATTCCAGGCCGAGCGAGCGCCCGGGCGGAAGGTGCCCGGGCGTCACTTCATGAACGACGCAGCGACGGGTCGTCGGGCGTGGCGTTGAGCGTGCGAGGCGCGTCGACCTCGCCCTCGGTGCGGATGTCCACGTTCTCGTGGCGCACCCTCTCGGTGATGCGGCGCTCCTCCTCGACGACGTCCTTGTGGATGACGACCTCCTCGTCCAGGACCGAGCGCTTGGTGATGTCCACCTCTTCGGCGTGCAGCGGGACGACGATGGTCTCCTCCTTGAACGTCGCGCCCACCACGGGCTTGTCCGACGTCGCCGCCCGGCGCTCCACGCGGACCCTCTCGTGGCGCAGGGGGACCTTCACCACTTCCTCCTCCTCCACCACGTCCTTGTGCACGCGCAACTCGCCCGCCTGCGTGTCGCGCTTCTCCACCGTCAGCTTCTCCCGGTGGACGGGGATGGAGATGTCGTCGGCGTCGCGCCTCATCTCGGTGCCCAGGCGCTTGTCGGTCTCCAGGCGCCTGTCGGTCTCCAGGCGGGTGTCGCCCCTGCGGATGTCGGTGTCCGCCCGCATGTTGGCCGCGTAGTTGGCGTCCGTGCCCAGGTTCGCGCCAGGCAGCGACGTGACGGAGCCCCGCGACGTGCCCAGGTCCGCGTCGCGTACCCGCGTCTCCTTCGTGGTCGTCGTGCGCTCGGAGGCCAGGCCCACGGCTCCGGCCGCTACGCCCGTGCCCGCGGTGGCCTTGGCGCGCTCCGCGTCGGAGACCTGCTGGAGCGCTTCCTTGCCCCGGTTGAGAATCACCTCTCCGTCGCGAATCTCGCTGACCTCCGTGAAGGCGACCCGGTAGTCCTTCGGGAAGAACAGGCCCCTTTCGATGTGGAATGCGTCGTCGCCGATGGCGAAGACCTTGCCGAGCTTCTCGCCGTCGATGCTGCGGACGGCCATTCCTTCCCTGACGTCTTTGCGCTGGAACATGGCTGGCTCCTCCTGCTGACTGGCTGGATGGAGGGCGCGGTCCACCACTCCATCAACCGGAAGGTGGGAACAGGTCCGGGGATGAACAGTGCCGTGGCAACACGAGCGCGAGGGGCTCGGTCCCGTGGTTGCCCCCGACGGGGGTTGCCTGCCCTCTCCCGGCGTGCATCGCCTTCTCCTCCAGGGGGCGTCGTCCTCCAGGTTCACGGGCGCTTCCCCCGAGGACCGCGGCATTTGGGGGTGGGATGGGCGCGCGAAACGCCTCGGTCCCCTCCGGCGCCCGGGCCCGGAACCCCGCGTGACGCGCCGCACGGAGGGTACGTGGGGGGAGGGCCTGTCTGGCAGCGCGCTTGACCCATGGAGAGGGCTCCCCTAGAAAACCGGGGCTTTGAATCGCAGCACCCCCTGTTGAGGAGGATTGCTCCGCATGCGACGCCTTGCCCCGATGCTGCTCGCCGCGCTCGCCGTCATGGCGGGCGCTTGTGAGAAGAAGACGCAGCCCACTCCCTCCGGTGAGGCTGGCACGCAGGCCGCGCAGGGTCAGTCCGGGAGCACGGTGAGCGGCACACCCGCCGCTGGCTCCGACACCATCCTGCTGGGCCAGGTGGGCGCGCTCACCGGCGGTCAGGCGACCTTCGGTATCTCCACGCGCAACGGCATCGAGCTGGCGCTCAAGGAGGCCAACGCCGCGGGCGGCGTGAATGGCAAGAAGCTGGCGATTCGCGTCTACGACAATCAGAGCAAGCCGGAGGAGGCCGCGCAGGCCGCCACCCGCCTGATTACGCAGGACAAGGTGGTGCTCATCCTGGGCGACGTGGCCTCGTCCAACTCGCTGGCCATGGCGGAGAAGGCGCAGGCGGCGGGCGTGCCCATGATTACGCCCTCGTCCACCAACACCACCGTGACGCAGAAGGGCGACTTCATCTTCCGCGTGTGCTTCATCGACCCGTTCCAGGGCTTCGTCATGGCGAAGTTCGCCCGCGAGGACCTGAAGCTGGGCAAGGTGGCGGTGCTCCAGGACAACAAGAGCGCCTACTCCATCGACCTGTCGGACGTCTTCACGCGCAAGTTCACGGAGATGGGCGGCAAGGTCGCGACGACGGAGAGCTACAGCCAGGGCGACACCGACTACCGCGCGCAGCTGACCGCCATCAAGAAGACGCAGCCGGACGGCATCTACGTCCCGGGCTACTACAGCGAGGTCGGCGTCATCGCGCGCCAGGCCCGCGAGGTGGGCCTCAAGGTCCCCCTGATGGGCGGCGACGGATGGGATTCCGAGAAGCTCTTCGAGCTGGGCGGCAGCGCCATCTCTGGCAGCTACTTCTCCAACCACTACTCGCCGGACAATCCGGACCCCCGCGTGCAGAAGTTCATCGCCGACTACAAGGCCGCGTATGGCGGCGTGCCGGACGCGCTGGCGGCGCTGGGGTACGACGCGGCCCGCGTGGCGGTGGAGGCCCTCAAGCGCGCCAAGGACCTGAGCGGTCCGGCGGTGCGGGATGCCATCGCGCAGACCAAGGACTTCCCGGGCGTGGCGGGCACCGTCACCCTGGATGACAATCGCAATGCCGTGAAGTCCGCCGTCGTCCTCAAGGTCGGGGACGGCAAGACGCAGTATGTGACGACCATCTCTCCCTAAATGGCGCAGCTCCTCCAGCACCTCATCAACGGTCTGGCCGCCGGAACCATCTACGCGCTCGTCGCGCTCGGCTACACGATGGTCTACGGCGTCCTCAAGCTCATCAATTTCGCCCACGGCGACGTCATGATGGTCGGCGTCTACATGGGCTACGCCACCGCCTTCGCGATTGGACGCGAGGCGCGCGGCTCGTTCCTCGGCATCGCCGCCGTGTTCGCGGTGGCCATGCTCGGGTGCGCGCTGTTCGGCTTCCTCATTGAACGCTTCGCCTACCGGCCCCTGCGCGAGAAGCCCCGGCTGACGGCGCTCATCACCGCCATCGGCATCTCCTTCGCGCTCTCCTACGGCTTCCAGCTGGACATCGGCTTCCTGCCCGGCGCCAGCCCCCGCGCGTTCCCCGAAATCATCGAGCCCAAGGAGTGGCTCATCATCGGGGACCGGGACGTCGTCGTCTGGAACTGGCAGGTCATCAGCTTCCTCATCGCGGTGGGGTTGATGGTAGCCCTGCAGTACCTCGTCTTCGGCACGCGCTTCGGCCGGGCGATGCGCGCGGTCTCCTGGGACCACCGGGTGGCGGCGCTGATGGGCATCCCCACCGACCGCGTCATCGCGCTGACGTTCATGCTCAGCAGCGGCCTGGCCGCGGGCGCGGGGCTGCTCTACGCCATCAAGGACACGTCGGTGAGCCCGCTCATGGGCCTGTACGTGGGCCTCAAGGCCTTCGTCGCCGCGGTGATTGGCGGCATCGGCCATGTGCCGGGCGCGGTGGTGGGCGCGCTGGTGCTCGGGCTGGTGGAGGAGTTCGTGGTGGGCTACGCGGCCAGCACCTGGCGGGACGCGGTGGCCTTCGGCTTCCTCATCCTGGTGCTGCTGGTGAAGCCGGGTGGCCTGTTCGGCCGGGTCGCCGCGGAGAAGGTGTGACGATGGAATCCCCCGCGCTTTCCATCCCCGAGGCACCGTCGCTCGTCCCCCCCGCGCTGCGCGGCATCCTTCCGCTGGTCATCGCGATTCCCACGCTCGCGCTGTTCCACTGGTCGCTGACCGGCTCCGACTTCGCGACGTATCTGCTGTCCGTCGTCGGGGTGAACATCATCCTCGCGGTGAGCCTCAACATCGTGAACGGGATGACGGGCCAGTTCTCCATCGGCCACGCGGGCTTCATGGCCGTGGGTGCGTACATCGCGGGCTACACCTCCCTGCAGCTCAAGGAGGTGGCGCTGTCCTTCCTCCCCGTGGCCGCCAGCGACCAGGTGCTCTTCATGCTGGCGCTGCTCGCGGGGGGCGCCGCCGCCGCGGCGTGCGGCTTCCTGGTGGGTCTGCCCTCGCTGCGCCTGAGGGGCGACTACCTGGCCATCGTCACGCTGGGCTTCGGCGAAATCATCCGCGTCTTCGTCCAGAACACGGACGCGTTCGGCCGCGCGCTGGGCCTGTCGGGCATCCCCCAGTACTCCAGCCCGGGCATGGTGTTCTTCTGGGTGTTCCTCGTGGTGCTGGCCGCGCGCCGGCTCGCCGGCTCCAGCCATGGCCGCAGCCTGTGGGCCATCCGCGAGGACGAGGTGGCCGCCGAGGCCATGGGCGTGGACACCACCGGCTACAAGGTCCGCGCCTTCGTCTTCTCGTCGTTCTTCGCGGGCATCGCCGGCGGGCTGTTCGCCCACTTCGTGCCCATCATCAATCCCGGCTCCTTCACCTTCGTGCGCTCGATGGAAATCGTCGTCATGGTGGTGCTGGGCGGCCTGGGCTCCACCACCGGCGCGTTCGTCGCGGCCATCTTCCTCACGCTGCTGCCCGAAGGCATGCGCTCGCTGTTCGGCGCGCTGGGCACCGAGGGCAGCCTGGCGCAGCGGGTGGACCAGATTCGCATGCCCATCTACGGCCTGCTGCTCGTCGTGTTGATGCTGTCGCGTCCCCAGGGCCTGTTCGGCACGAAGGAAATCTGGGACGTGCTGCCCCGGTGGCTGCCTCGCAAGCGCAGGGGGCTGGCATGAGCGCGAACGCGCAGCCGGTGGCCCCTGTCGCTCCGGCCACGAAGTCCGCCGCGCTCCTGCGCACGGACGGGGTGAGCATCCAGTTCGGTGGCCTCAAGGCGCTGACGGACTTCCGCCTCTCCATCCAGCAGGGCGACCTGCAGGGCCTCATCGGCCCCAACGGCGCGGGCAAGTCCACCGCGTTCAACGTGCTGACCGGCGTGTACCAGCCCTCCCAGGGCGAGGTGTTCGTCAGCGGCACGAAGGTGAACGGGCGCAAGCCGCATCAAATCAACCTGCTGGGCGTGGCGCGCACCTTCCAGAACATCCGCCTGTTCCGCGCGCTCACCGCGCTGGACAACGTGAAGGTGGCCTGCCGCGCGCAGACGGCGCTGCACCAGTCCCGGATGGGCGTGGGCGCGAAGCTGGCGAACGCGGCCCACAACTACGCGGACTGGTGGAAGGCGCTCCTGCTCACCCCGTCCTTCCAGCGCGAGGAGCGCCGGCTGACGGCGCAGGCCGAGCACCTCCTGGAGGTCATGGGCCTGTCGCACCGCCGCGACGAGGAGGCGCGCAACCTTCCCTACGGCGAGCAGCGCCGGCTGGAAATCGCGCGCGCGCTGGGCAGCCAGCCCCGCGTGCTGCTCCTGGACGAGCCCGCCGCGGGCATGAACACGCGCGAGAAGGCGGACCTGATGGTCCTCATCCGCAAGCTGCGCGACGACTTCAAGCTGGGCGTGCTGGTGATTGAGCACGACATGAAGCTGGTGATGGGCATCTGCGAGCAGATCACCGTGCTGGATCACGGCGAGACGATTGCGCGCGGCGCTCCGGCCGAGGTGCGAAGCGACCGGAAGGTCATCGAGGCGTATCTGGGTGACAGCTACCTGGAGAGCCACGGAGGAGCGGCGTGAGCGAGGCGCAGGTGAAGACGCTGGGTGAGCGCCAGGCATTCCCCCCGCTGCTGGCGGTGGAGGGCATCAAGGTCCACTACGGCGCCATCCAGGCCCTCAGGGGCGTGTCGCTGACGGTGGGCAAGGGTGAAGTCGTCGCCCTCATCGGCGCCAACGGCGCGGGCAAGACGAGCACCCTTCGCGCGGTGAGCGGCATGCTCAAGGCGAGCGCGGGGAGCATCCGCTTCAGCGGGCAGGACACCACGTCCCTCAAGGCGCACCAGCTGGTGCCCCGGGGCATGGCCCACGCACCGGAAGGGCGCGGCATCTTCCCCAACCTCACCGTGCTGGAGAACCTGGAGCTGGGGGCCTACCTGCGCCGGGACACCGCGGACATCCGCGCGGACATGGAGAAGAACTTCACGCTCTTCCCCGTGCTCAAGGAGCGGCGCAACCAGATGGCCGGGACGCTGTCGGGCGGAGAGCAGCAGATGCTCGCCATCGCTCGCGCGCTGCTCAGCCGGCCCCAACTGCTGCTGCTCGACGAGCCCTCGCTGGGATTGGCGCCGCAGGTGACGGAGACCATCTTCCGCACCCTGCGCGACGTGAACAAGGCGGGCGTCAGCGTGCTGCTCGTCGAGCAGAACGCGCACTTGGCCCTCAACTCCGCCCACTACGGCTACGTGCTGGAGACAGGGGAAGTGGTGATGGCCGGCCCCGGTAAAGCGCTGCTGGAGAGCCCGGAGGTGCGCCGCGCCTATCTGGGCGAGTAGGCTCTGGAAGGCCGAGTTTCCGCCTCCCGGCGCACCACGTTCGTCCTGCCGCCGACGCTTCTGGGGTCCTCGTGACACCTGGAAACTGGCGGGTCTCCGAATCTCGGGTAGTCAGAAGTCGAGCAGTTCGTCTAGCGTCGTCCGACGCACCGCGTTCAACTCTCCCAAACTCATTTCAGGAAGCGCGCCCATGCCTTCGTTGTCCCGCCTCCTTGCCTCGATTGCCACCCTTGCGCTGATGGCCCTCGCGTGCGTCGGTCCGCAGAAGACCGACAGCAGCTCCAACAACTCTGGTGAAGCGACCTCCACGGTGGAGGAGCTGCCCAACGAGGGTGGAGAGACGGGCGGCGCGCAGCCGGCCGCCGCGGGCCCGCAGCTCAACCCCGTGAGCGCCGAGGAGGGCTTCAACGTCAAGATGCCGGGCCAGCCTCAGGTCCAGCGCCAGAAGGTCAACATCCCCGCGGGCGAGGTGTCCACGGCGGCCTACTCGCTGCAGACCCCCGAGGGCGTCATCTACTCGGTCAGCATCGCCGACTACCCGGAGAAGGTCGTCGCCAGCCGGCCGCCGGAAGCGTTCCTGAACGAGGGCCGCGACGGCCTCACCAACCAGCTCAAGGGCACCGTCAGCAACGAGCAGGAGCTGACGCTCGACGGCTACCCCGGTAAGTCCTACACGGTGTCCTCGCCCAACGGCGAGGTGCGCGCGCGCAACTACCTGGTGGGCCCGCGCCTCTACACCATGCTCGTTCTCTACAACCCGAGCATCGGCGCTCCGGCGGCGGATGACTTCCTGGGCTCGCTCCAGCTCGTCAACCCGCCTCCGGCCATTCCGCGCGCGGGCGCGGCGGGCGCGGCGGATGCCGGCTCGGGTGACGCGGGTGTCGCCGCGGAGGGTGCCGCGGTCGAGGCGACTGCTCCCGACGCGGGTCCGCAGGACGCGGGCACGGCCGCTCCGGCCAAGCGCCGTCGCACGAAGTAGTTCGTCGTTGGTGCACGCCCGCGCTCGCGGGAGCGTGTGCTTGATGACAGGCGCCCCGTTCACTTGAAAAGGAATGGGGCGCCCTGGTGGTGCGGGGCGGCTTCCTTCTCCCCCTGACCGCCCACAGTCTTCCTCCTCGGTGTTCGGGGGAGGGGATTCATGACAGGGCTGACTGGGGCCTTGCTCGCCGTGGTGCTCGCGGCGGGCGGCTCGGCGTTGGTTCCGGTGAGTGGGGGCAATGCCCTGACGCTCCCGGCGCAGCGCCACATCGTTCGCATCGACAGAGGTGGAAGTCGTCCCCCCAGCTTCCTGGTGGCCATCCAGCACGGTGGCACCGAGGGCAAGGGGCTGGTCCTGTACCGCTCCGAGGACGGGCTGCGCACCGTGCGGCGCGTGGGGGACATCCAGTCGGACTCCACGCACACGGACCGGGCGGAGCTCCTGGCGGTGGGCCGGGACGTGGCGCTCGTCTACTCGTACGAGGGTCCGCAGCTGGCGCCCTCCCGACGCCATGACGTCTGGTTCCAGTGGTGGCGCTACCAGTCCTCGGAGGACACCTGGACACCCGAGCCCGCGGTGCGGGTGCTGAATGCGGTGGATGACAGCACGGGCTACTCGCGGGCGCTCCTGGCGCGCGACTCGCGGGGGCGCTTCTGGGTCCAGGCCTTCCGGGTGGAGGTGGATGGTGGCTCCACGGCGGTGGTGGCGGTGTCCACCGATGACGGACAGGACTTTGGCGCGCCCCAGGTGCTGGACAAGGTTCGCCGTCGCGGAGGCGGGCGCCTGTTGAGCGTGGGGACGAAGCTCGTCTTCGTCTACGCCATGCATGATGGCTTCGTGCCCACGCGGATGCGGGTGCGAGACGACGCGGACCCCGTGGAGGACTGGGGGCCGGTGCGCGAGGCCTTCTCCGACGGCATCTACCACGGCGCGGCGCTGAGCGCGGTGGCGGACGGCCGGGGCGGCATGCACCTGGTCTACAAGGACGAGCAGGAGCGGCTGTACTACCGGCGCTTCGACGGGACGTCCTTCGGGCCGCGCAAGCTGGTGGAGAGCACGTCCGACTGGGCGATTCAGGCCGCCATCACCCGCATCGGCGACACGCTGTACATCTTCTACAACCGCATGCGCGTGCTCAATCAGCACTACGAGCTGCGCGTGCGCGCCCTCCTGCCGGACGGCAGCTTGAGCGACGCGGTGACGCTCGACGGGGACGCGACGTTCAAGGGCTATCCCAACGCGGTGGACGTGCTGCCGGAGGGCAGCACCGAGGTGCCGTGTCTCTATGGCGAATCGCCGGACGCGAGCTCGCGAGGCACCGTGTCGCGCGTGGCGAGGGTGCTCGACGAGGAGCCGCCAGAGGAGCCCTTCTCGTTGGAGCTGGTGCGCTCCAGCGCGAGCCACGAGCTGCTCGCGGTGGATGGCGCGGGCACGCTCTATGGGCTCGCGGCGGGGGGCGAGCGCTCGCGGTTGATGGCGAGCACGGATGGTGGGGCCACCTGGGCCGCGCGCGGGCAGGACGGGGGAAACCTGTGGACGCTGGCGGCGATGGCGAACGGGACGCTGGTGGCGGTGGCCAGCCACAGCGGTGTGTACAACCTCCAGCGCTCCACGGATGGCGGCAGGACGTGGAAGGACGAGGTGAGCCTGGGGGGCTACCGGGCGATGGGGCCGCGCAGCTTCGCGGAGCTGGGCGGCACGTGGTTCTTCCTCGAGTACCAGACCTTCACCTCGTCCTCCGCGCCGGTGCGGGTGTGGGCGAGCACGAATGGCGGAGCGAGCTGGTCCGTGCGCTCCACGCTCACCGCGCACCGGCATGGCTATGCGCTGGTCGCGGACCCGGTGACGGGGGCGCTGTGGGCGCTGATGGGCAGCAACAAGACGCAGGCGGCGGTGCTGCGTTCCACGGACGGCGGGCGGACGTGGAAGTCCCTGCTCCAGGGCTACGGCGCGAACGCGGTGGCGGGCGTGGTGATGGCGGATGGCTCGCTCCTGCTCGGGCAGTCCACGTTGTTCGAGCCCGAGCACCCGAAGCTGCTGCGGCTGTCCGTGGACGGCCGGGTGAGCACGGTGCGGGAGCTGCCGGGGCCCGCCTACTCGCTGGTCGCCGCGCCCGGAGGTGGCTGGGTGCTGGGAACGGCCTGGTCCAGCGCGGGGGATGTGCAGGCGCCGGGGGATGTCTCCGCGCGACTGTTCACCAGCGGGGATGGGCAGACGTGGAAGGAGGCGCGGCGCCACGAGCGGGTGAGCGGGGCCGACCTGGCGCGCGCGGACGTGTGGGGTGTGTTGCCCTCCGGGGAGCTGGTGGTGCGGATGGAGAACGTGAGCGGCTTCGGAAGCGCGGGAAAGGGCTTTCAGGTGCTGCGCATCGAGCGCTGAGCGGGCGGGTGGATTAGACCTCCCGGTGCGCGGCGCGAGCACGCCGCCGGGAGGCTGGCATGTGGGACCCGTCGCAGTACACGCGCTTCCGCGATGAGCGGAAGCGGCCCTTCTTCGAGCTGCTGTCGCGGGTGGACGTGGCCGCCCCGACGCACGTCGCCGACCTGGGGTGCGGGACGGGGGATTTGACGCGCGTGCTGGCCGAGCGCTGGCCCGGCGCGACGGTCTACGGCGTGGACTCCTCGGTGGAGATGGTGGAGGAGGCGCGCCGCCGTCCCGCGCCGGGCTCCGTGCGCTTCGAGGTGGGGGAACTCGCGGGCTGGGCGCCTCCCGTGCCGCTGGACGTGCTGGTGTCGAACGCGGCGCTGCACTGGGTGCCGGACCATGCGGCGCTGATGGCGCGACTGGTGGCGAAGCTTTCGCCGAACGCCGTGCTGGCCTTCCAGGTGCCGGCCAACTTCGATGCGCCCTCGCACCGCCTCGTCGACGAGGTGAAGGCGCTGCCGCGCTTCGCCCGGGTGCTTGAGCCCGTGAGGCGGCGGCCCGTGGAGACGCTGGAGACGTACGAGTCGCTGCTGGCGGGGCGGGGGATGATGGTGGATGCGTGGGAGACCACGTACCTGCATTTGCTGCCGGGCGAGGATGCGGTGTTGCAGTGGTTGTTGGGGACGACGCTGCGGCCGGTGCTGGCGGCGCTGGGTGAGGCGGAGCGACAGGCGTTCCTGGAGGAGCTGGGGCCGCGCCTGCGCGACGCGTACCCCGCTCACGCGCGGGGCACTCCGTTCCTGTTCACCCGCCGCTTCGTGGTGGCGCGGCGGGGGACTTGAGCGCCCGCGTCCTCAGGGCCAGGCGGGCCAGCGCAGGATTCGCCCGCCGATGCCCACCACCCAGAGGTCGTCGGGGCCCGTGCCGGTGATGTCGTTGAGGCGCCCGCCGGAGGCCGCGTGGATCTCCGTCCACGTCTGTCCGTTGTAGCGGTAGATGTGGCCGTTCGCGCACGTCGCATAGGCGGACCCCGCGCCGAAGGCGATGACCGACGTCAGGTCATGGGCGTTGGGGAAGCCCTGCTTGACCCACTTCGTGCCGTTGACCTTGCGCAGGACGGTGCCTCCATCGCCCACGGCGAAGGCAACCTGGTCGTTCACCGCCCAGACGGCCCGCAGCGCCCGTGCACCGGTGGTGTCCTGCTCCGCGTTCTCCGTCTCCCAGCGACTGTTGGCGGGGTTGAACCGGAAGACGCGAGGCGTGTTCGAGGCGCCACCCACCAACAGCAGGTGGCTCGGGGCGCTCCCGTGGATGTTGTAGACGCTGGGGAGCGCGTTGTTCGCGGCGTTGTAGCTCAGGGTTCCGCCGCCATCCCAGGTGAAGGACGTGCCCGTGGTCTGGTTGTCCTCGCCCGTGGGCGAGTTGGCGCCGTAGAGCGTGAGGACGTTGTTGGTTCGCAGCCCGGTCATTCCAAAAATCCACCGGTTGTCGTCACTGATGTCGGAGCAGCCCGCGGCGGTGGTGTCCTGGTGGGCCTTCTTGCCGCCCTCGGAGCCGAGCCACGCGCGGCCCGTGGTGGGGTCCGCCCAGATGGCGCGCCATTGGGTGTCGTCGGCGCCGCAGCTGTCATCCGTGATGACCGTGAAGTTCGTGCCGGTGGGCAGCAGCCGCGCGCGACGGTTGTCGTCACCCCCGACCCACACTCCGCCCCGAGTCCATGAAGAGGCCGCGTACCAGTCCTTCATCCCCCCCGAGCCCACGTTCCTGCTGGTCCATGCGGGAGCGTTTCCGCCCGGGCAGACGCTCTGGAGTTCCTTCTGGCCGTCGCAGTCGTTGTCCAGGTCATCGCACAGCTCGGTGGCGCCGGGATGGGTCCGCGAGTCGCCGTCGTTGCAGTCCGAGCTGTTGGTGACATAGGCGCCCGCGGGCTTCACGCAGGACTGCACGATGCCGGTGTTGCCACCGAAGGTGTCGCCGTCCTCGTCCGGGTACCACAGGGTGGCCACCGAGGACGTCACACACTCCAGCGCCGTCTGGACGCTGTTGCACTGGTTCGTTCCCTGGCACTGGAACGAATCCGTGCACTGCTGCGTGAGCGTGGGGAAGCCCTCGTCCTTCACTCCGTCGCAGTTGGTGTCCACGTCATCGCAGAGGTCGGTGAGCCCTGGGCGGATGTCGCGGTTCGTGTCGTCGCAGTCGTCCGGAGCGCCGGTGGTGTAGCCGTCGGGCGTGGCGCCGCAGACGATGAGGGGCGTCGAGTCCTTCTTGCCGTGGCCGTCCTGGTCCCCGTCCAGATACACATTCCTGCTGGGCGGGGTGTCGCAGAACCGGGCGCGGTCCGTCGTGCCGCAGCGGAAGACACCGGAGCAGTCCGCCGACGTCGAGCAGGCCTCTCCCAACTGGAAGTGGACCGTGTCGCCGACGCCGTCACAGTTGTCGTCCACGTCGTTGCAGAGCTCCTCGGCGCCTGGATTGATGGCGAGCACGTCGTCCCGACAGTCGGTGCCGTTGCTGCTCTCTCCGACGTAGCCATCCTGGTCCGCGTCCGTGGCCTGCAGGGACAGCGTGACGGCATGCACGGTGTCGAGCTCCACCGTCACGCGCTGCGAGTCGGAGACCACGGCCTTGCCTTCGCAGGATTGCTCGAAGGCCGTGGCGCGCACTCCCACGGACGCTCCCCAGTCGAGAGGAGGTATCAGCGCGACCATCATGCTGCCGCCGTCGGCGCGAGTCCCCTTCACCTCCGTGCCCACGATGTCCTTGCCGCGTGTCTGCCCGCTGGCCACGTCGAACGCCTCCACCCGGAGGCATCCCGGGAGGAAGGGGCCGTACTTCACCGTGACCTTGACCGCGCCCTGGGTGACGTCCTTCTTGCAGCCAGCGAGGAGGAGGAGGGGGAGGACGAGCAGGAGGCGTCGCATGAAACGAAGTGTATCCGCGCTTCCGGGCTCGGCTCACCTTCTCCGAGTCAGGGTTGAATACACCCCTGGATATTCATGACCCGGGCTGGCGCTCACTCGGGAAATCCGAGTGAACCACCGACAACCGCGCATCACGAGCAAGGCTCGCGGGTGTTATCAGTTCCTGCTCCAGCGGAACCTGGACGCCGTAGCGCTCGCGCATCTGCTGTTTCAGGCCGGCCACGTCGAGCGAGCCCAGGGTTTCCATCGCTCCGTACTCCACGCCCGCGCCCTGGGCGTAGGCCTTGCGTACCAGCTCCGAGCAATACATCGCCTCGTCGCCCCAGCCGAAGCGCCAGTCATAGGGCTTGCCCAGGTGGGACTTCGCCGCCGTCAGAGCGCGCTGCCGCTGCTCGGCGTCGAGTCCCTGGGGGCGCAGCACGAGGATGTGGCCCTTCACGCCGCGCGCCTTCCACTTCGCGAACGGGACGCGTTGCACCGGCTGCACGGCCTCCACCACGAACACGCCCTGGGCCGTCACCTCCACCAGCCCTACGTGGGACAGCGCGCTGTGCGTGGCCGCCCGGATGGCCTGGGACTGCCGCGAGCGCGAGGTGTGCAGCACGACGTCCCCGGTCTGGAGCTTCGCCGCCAGCTCCTCCCGAGGCGCAGCGACCGCGCTGAGTCCCCACAACCACACTCCCCACAACACGAGCCAACGCATGGACCCTGTCCTTTCCGGCGTTTGCCACGCCGGCTGACTCACGATGCAGCCTCGATGCCAGGGCTCACTCCTACGCCCCCATCCGAGAGGCATGTGACGTCCCTGGCGCCGACGGTGTTCCCTGGAGAAGGGAGCGCGCGCGTGCGGCTGTCAGGCGGTGCGCGTCAGCGGCACTTCGACCACGCGGTGGTACTCCGGGCCACGGCTCTCGAAGAGGACGAGCCGGTCCACGCGTCCCTGGCCCAGGTCCGTATCGGACAGGGCTTTCACGCACTGGAGCAGCGCCGGGTCTCCGGACGACGTGTGGCTCCGGGCCAGCGTCAGGTGCGGCGCGTAGTCGCGGTACTCCGACTCGAAGCCGAGCGGCTGCAACTGCTCCGCCGTGTCGGCCTGCAGGGCCTTGAGCGCGTTGGTCTCTCCATGCACGCCCGCCCAGAGCACTCGCGGATGCGTGGGCGTGCCGAAGGTGCCGCCTCCGCCCACCGACAACGTGAAGGGCGCGTGCCGGGGGCCGACCGAGGCCAGCGCCTCACGGATGGCGGGCAGTCGCGAGGACTCCACTTCCCCCAGGAACACGAGCGTGAGGTGGATGCCTTCGACTCGCACGAAGCGGGCGTGGTTCGCGAGCTGGCGCAGCCGCTTCAGCTCGGCGGCGACCCGAGCCTCGATGGAGGCCCCCAGCGTGACGGCGGTGAACAGTCGCATGGCTCAGCGCTTTCTCGCGGACCCGCGCGGCCAGAGCGCGTAGGCCCAGAAGGGGATGAAGGCGAGCAGCTCCGCGCCGACGACATACAGCCCGCGCGGCGACAGCATGCCCGCGCCAATGGGCGACACCGGCAATGGACGCACGGGCGCGAACAGCCGCGCATTCGAGAAAGGCCACAGCAACGCCGCGCCCAGCCCGCCATCCGTCAGCGAGTCCAGGAGCCCGTGGCTCGCCACCGCGAGGAACGCGAGCCCACCCCAGCGGCCCGCGGGCGCCCCCGCCCACTTCGCCACCCCCGCCACCGCGAGCGCCACCGCCGCCGCGAAGACGAACGAGTGCGACGCGCCCCGGTGTCCCCACGGCGCCGCATAGGGAATGCGGAAGACGAAGGCCACCACGTCCGCGTCCGGCAGCAGGGCCAGCATCGAGAAGAGTGCCATGGAGGCAACCAGGCGACGGGTCGACTCACCGTTCGCCTCATACCGCCCCAGGGCCATGCCCACCGCCACGTGACCGATGCTCGCCATGATTTCCTGGGGCGGAAGATACCGCACCTGGGCCTCATGGCTCGCACGCGGGTGGCTCCCTGGAGGGTGGTGGTAGCGTGCGACCTCATGCGGGTGCTTTCCCATGTCGAGGATACGCTCGCGCGACGCCTGGAAGGGTGGCGCGCGCAGGTGGGCGAGTGGCTCAACCGGGTCCGCGCGGCGGGCACGGCGAGCTGGCTGGTGATGACGTGGCAGTTCGAGTGGCGCACGCCGCTCGGGGTGCTCGCCGCGTACCTGGCGCTGGCGGTGGTGCTGTGGGCGGGCGCGCGCCGCTTTCCCCGCCTGGGGCGGCGCCCGGCGCTCGGGCTCGTCTTCCTGGACATGCCCGCTGTCTTCGCCCTCCAGTCGCTGGCCATCGGCACGGCGAACAACGACAACGCGGTGCCCACCGCGCTCTTGACGCTGGGCGTGTACATCGTGCTGGTGGTGCTCGTGTCGCTGGTGACGCTGTCGCGCGTCATCGTCGTGCTGGCCACGGTGGTGGCCATCGGCCTGGAGAAGATGCTGGTGTTCCAGGCCCAGGTGGAGTGGCAGGCGTTCCTGCCGGGCATGGTGCTGGTGCTGGCGCTGGGCGCGCTCGCGGCGGCCTTCATCAGCCGGCAGGTGCTGGGGCTGGTGACGCAGGTGGCGCAAGAGGAGGTGCGGCTGGAGCGGCTGGGCCGCTACTTCTCCCCCGAGGTCGCCCGGCAGATTGCCCAGCACGGCACCGAGGCGGGAGGCGGCGAGCACCGCGAGGTGACGCTGCTGTTCTCCGACATCCGAGGCTTCACCTCCATGTCCGAGCGCATGGACAGCCCTCAAGTCGTCGCGCTGCTCAACGAGTACCTGTCGCGCATGGTGGACGTGGTGTTCCGCCATGGAGGGACGCTCGACAAGTTCATCGGTGACGGCATCCTCGCGTACTTCGGCGCGCCGCTGGATTTGCCGGGGCACCCGAAGGCCGCGGTGGCGTGTGGGCTGGCCATGCTGGAGGCGCTGGAGACGCTCAACGCGGAGCGCGTGGCGCGCGGTGAGGAGCCGCTGCGAATCGGCATCGGCATCCACACGGGGCGCGTGGTGGTAGGGGACGTGGGCAGCGCGCAGCGGCGCGAGTACACGGTGATTGGCGACGCGGTGAATCTGGCCAGCCGCATCGAAGGGCTCACCAAGAAGGTGGGCGTGGCCATGCTGGTGTCGGAGGCCACGCGCCGCTTCTGCCAGGACGATGCGTCCCTGCGCTTCGAGCCCGCCGCGCCCCTGCCCGTCGCGGGCAAGGCCGAGCCCGTGGCCACTTTCGTCCCGGGCAAGCAGGCGCTGCGCGAGGTGGGCTGAGCGGACGGGGGCCGGGCAGGGAGGCTCGGCGCCCTGGGGCCGGTGGGCTCACACCTGGAAGCCTCGCGCTCCCTCCGGTGACAGGAGGAGTGTGACCATGGCTCAGGGATATTCGTTGAACATCGGGTTGAATCTGGTGGACCCGGCGCACTACGCGGGCTGGGACGGAGCGCTCGTCGCCTGCGAGGCGGACGCCGAGGACATGGTGGCCATCGCCACGGAGCGGAAGTTCTCCACCGTGCGCAAGGTGCTCACGAAGGATGCGACGCGGGGCCGCATCCTGAAGGAGATGGACGAGGCGGCCCGCGTGCTCCAACCCGGAGACCTGTTCTTGCTGACGTACTCCGGACACGGCGGGCAGCTCCCGGACCGCAACAGCGACGAGTCGGACGCGCAGGACGAGACGTGGGTGCTCTACGACGGAGAGCTCATCGACGACGAAATCCACCTCGCGCTGTCCAAGCTGAAGCAGGGCGTGCGCGTGTTGATGTTCTCCGATAGCTGCCACAGCGGCACGGTGAGCAAGGCGGCGTACGCGGCGCTTCGGGGGTCAGGCAGCCTGGAGTTGCTGTCGGACACGCTGCACGACCCGGCACCGGAGGTGAGGCGCTTCAAGGACATGCCCACGGCGATTGCCCTGCGCACGTACCGGGACAACAAGGCCTTCTACGACGACGTCATGGCGGGGCTCCCGAAGGATGACCCCATCGCGAAGACGAAGGCGACGGTGCTGCTCATCTCCGGGTGCCAGGACAACCAGCTCTCCAGCGACGGAGCCTTCAACGGCCTGTTCACCGCGAACCTGCTGCGCGTCTACAACAGCGGGAAGTTCCGGGGCAGCCACCGCACGTTCCACCGCCGCATCGTCCGGCGCATGCCGCCGCTCCAGTCGCCCAACTACTCCATCGTCGGCGTCCCCAGCCGCGAGTTCGAGCGGGAGACGCCCTTCGAGGTGTGACAAAGGGCCGAGGGGGGACTGATGGAGTCCCTCCACGGCCCTCTGTCATGACGCCGCGTTCGCGGTGGGGCTCAGTACGCCTTGGAGAACACGATGCGGCCCGGCGAGTCCTCGCCGGTGACGACGCACTTGCCCGGCTCCTGCTTGAGCGCGAAGGGACGGTTGCGCGTGGTCAGGCCCGTCTCTTCCTTGATGCGCGCCTCCACCTTGGGGTCCAGGTTCCAGTGCGCGAGCAGGAAGCCCGCGTCCGCCTTCTCCTTCATCTCCTCATAGGAGTTGACCTCGAAGGTGTGCTCGTCGCGGAACGTCTTCGCCTTCTGGAAGAGGTCCTTCTGCATCTGGTCCAGCATGGACTGGGCCTTGGCGGCGGCCTCGCCCAGCGGGATGAACTCCTTCACCTTCAAGTCACGGCGCACCATGACGCAGGTGCCCTTGGCCAGGTCCTTGGGGCCAATCTCGATGCGCACGCAGGTGCCCACCAGCTCGTGCTCGAAGTACTTGAAGCCGGGGCCCTTGCTGTCGTCGTCGTCCACCACCACGCCCAGGCCGGACTTGCGCAGGTCGGCGGCGAGCGCGTGGCTCTTCTCCAGCACCTGGGCCTTCTCCGTGTCGGTCGCCTTGCCGAAGATGGGGATGATGACCACGTGCGTGGCCGCCAGCTTCGGCGGGACGATGAGCCCCGAGTCATCCGAGTGGGTCATGATGAGCCCGCCGATGAGGCGCGTGGACACGCCCCAGGACGTCTGCCAGACGAAGTGCTCGCGGCCGTCGCGACCCTGGAACTTGGTGTCGAAGGCCTTGGCGAAGTTCTGGCCCAGGTTGTGGCTGGTGCCGGCCTGCAGCGCCTTCTTGTCCTGCATCATGGCTTCGATGCTGTAGGTGCGCAGGGCGCCGGCGAACCGCTCCGACTCCGACTTGCGGCCCGTCATCACGGGCATGGCCATGTAGTCCTCGGAGAACGTCCGGTAGACCTCCAGCATCTGGAGCGTCTCCTTCTCCGCGTCCTCTTCGGTCTCGTGACAGGTGTGGCCTTCCTGCCAGAGGAACTCGGTGGTGCGCAGGAACAGGCGCGTGCGCATCTCCCAGCGCATCACGTTCGCCCACTGGTTGATGAGCAGGGGCAAATCCCGATAGCTCTGCACCCACTTGGCGAAGCTGCGGTTGATGATGGTCTCCGACGTGGGTCGGATGACGTAGGGCTCCTCGAGCTTGGCGCCGCCCGCGTGGGTGACGACGGCGAGCTGGGGGTTGAAGCCCTCGACGTGCTCGGCTTCCTTCTTGAGGTAGCTCTCGGGGATGAGCAGCGGGAAGTAGGCGTTCTTGTGGCCCAGGTCCTTGAACATCTTGTCCAGGACGCGCTGCATGTTCTCCCACAGCGCGTAGCCGTTGGGACGGATGACCATGCAGCCCTTCACGTCCGAGTAGTCGGCGAGCTTCGCCTTCTGGACCAGGTCGACGTACCACTCGGAAAAGCCCTTCTCTCGGGGCGTGAGCTTATCGGCCATGTGCTGAGCACCTTTTCAAAGTCGTTGAAAGAGGACGGTTGCCTACGCTTTGGCCACCCGGAAATCAACGCTCCAGTCGTCCCAGGACGTCCCCCGGCTCGTCCCAGGGCAGGTGGTTCACGTTGCGAGGGCTTTCGGAGGGCGGCGAGGATGCCCCGCCGTCCCGTCGTCGTCCCAGGAGGAAGACATGCTGCGCGCCGTGGCTGGAGAGGTTCATTCCCTGGCGGTTCCCTTCCGGATGGGGGCGTTCGACCTGGGGGGACGGATGACGGTCATCCGCCTGCCGGGCGGGGGGCTGTGGGTGCACTCGCCGGTCGCCTGCACGCCCGAGGCGCGCGCGGCGGTGGATGCGCTGGGCCCGGTGCGCTTCCTGGTCGCGCCCAACCTGATGCACCACCTGCGGGTGGGGGACTGGGCGGCGGCGTATCCGGAGGCGCGCGTGGTGGCGCCGGCGAGCCTGAGGGCGAAGCGGAAGGATTTGCGCATCGACCTGGAGTTGGGGGACGCGGCGGACGCGGGTTGGGCGGGGGTCATCGACCAGGTGCAGGTGAAGGGGATGCCGAAGCTGGACGAGTTCGTGTTCTTCCACCGGCCCACCGGCACGGTGCTGCTCACGGACCTGGCGTTCAACTTTCACCAGACGGGCTCGTGGCTCACGCGCACGTATCTGAAGCTCTGTGGCGCGTGGCAGCGGCTTGCGCCCACGTTCATCACCAAGGCGGTGGTGAAGGACCGGGCGGCGGTGAAGGCGTCGCTGGAGCGGGTGCTCGCGTGGGACGTGAAGCAGGTGGTGGTGTGCCACGGTGATGTGCAGGAGCAGGGCGCGCGCGAGGCACTGCGCGAGGCGTTCCACCGGCTCGCGGGCTGAGGGCTCACACGGTGTTGGCGATACACGGGCAACGCGAGGGCCTTGGCGCGGGTCGCCGCCGACCCTTTTTGATACCGGCTATCTGGAGTCCTCTCGCGTGGATGCAACGCGAGCGTCACACCCTGACGGATGCTGGGAAGCGTTGGCGCGTCGCGCTATGAAGTGCTCTCCATTTTTCATGGTTTTCCACCTGGAGGCTTCATGCGGTCGTTTCTTCCGTCTCTCGGAGTGGCTGGCGCGCTGACGGCGTGCCTCGTCTCCGGCTCCGCCCTCGCCTACGCCACCGGCCAGACGGGCCACAGCGGCAAGGACAGCTCGCTGACGTGCGCGAGCTCGATGTGCCACTCGACCACGGGTACCAAGCCCACCGTGACCCTCGAGGGACCCGCGTCCCTCGAGCCCGGCCAGACGGGCACCTACGCCCTCGTCATCACCGGCGGCCCCGGCGTTCGCGGCGGCTTCAACGTGGCCACGGATGGCTCCGCCACCCTCACCGCCGGCTCCGGCTCCAAGAAGGTCTCCGGCGAGCTCACCCACACCCAGCCCAAGGCCTTCACCAGCGGCACGGTGCGCTTCGACTTCACCCTCGTCGCCCCGTCCACCGGCGCCACGCTCACCCTGTTCGGCGCGGGCAACTCGACCAACGGCAACAACGAGGACACCGGTGACGCGTCCAACACCGCCACGCTCAAGGTGAAGGTCGGCGACGGCGGCGGCGACGGCGGTGGTGAGGACGACGGCGGTGGCTGCGCCGCGGCCGGTGGCGTGCCCCTCCTGGGCGCAGCCCTGCTGCTGCTCGGCGCGCGTCTGCGCCGCCGCGACGCGTAAGCGGCTGGCTGCTCCTCAATCAGGCACCTGGGGGGCGGGGAGACAGTGAGCGACGGCGCGGCCTAACATCCCGCCCTCGCTCTCCATGCACCTCCGCCTCCTCTCCCTGCTGCTCATGCTGGGGCCGCTCGCGTGTGCGACAGGCCCCGGTCTCCTCCCCCCGGAAGTCCCGCTCGCCGCCGTACACCGCGAGCCTGGGACGCTGCGGGTGATGACCTTCAACATCCAGTCCGGTGCCCGTGGACTCGATGGCGTGGCCCGCGTCATCCGTGCCTCCGTGCCGGACCTCGTCGCGCTCCAGGAGGTCGACGTCGGCTCCAGGCGCGCCGGCGGCATCGACCAGGTGGAGGCCCTCTCCCGCCTCACCGGCCTGCCTCACCGCGCCCACTTCCGCACCACGGACCTGCATGGCGGCGCCTACGGCATCGCCATCCTGTCGCGCTTCCCACTGGAGTCGCTCGCGCAGTACCCGCTGCCCGTGCCCTCGGGCGCGGAGCCGCGCACGCTCGCGCACGCCGTCGTGTCCGTCGATGGCCGCGAGGTGAGCGTCTACCTCACGCATCTCATCCGCCGCCCCTTCAACAACGCCACGCGCCTGCGCCAGAGTGGCTACGTGGCCCGACTGCTCGCCCAGGACTCCCGGCCTCGCCTGCTCCTGGGTGACCTCAACGACGACCCGGACTCGCAATCGGTGCGCCTGCTGCGCCGCGATTTGCGCGACGTCGTCGCCGCCACCGGCGGAGCCAGGGGCACCTACCCGATGCCCCTGTTCCTGCCCACGCTGCGCATCGACTACGTGCTGGCCTGTGAGGCCTTCACGCCCGTGGCCAGCCGCGTGCTGCGGGTCGCCGCGTCGGACCACTACCCCGTCGTCGCGGACCTGCGGCTGGACGTGCTTCCTCCCACGGACGCGGAAGGTCAGCTCACGTTGAAGCGGTAGAGCACGTCCGGGTCTCCCCGGCTGTAGCCCTTGAGGACCTCGTGCTTCAGGTCCTTCGCGCCGAGCACCGTCAGGCCGCCCCACGCGAAGCCCATCACCGACAG
This sequence comes from Myxococcus sp. CA040A, assembly GCF_013336725.1. Classification (NCBI taxonomy): domain Bacteria; kingdom Pseudomonadati; phylum Myxococcota; class Myxococcia; order Myxococcales; family Myxococcaceae; genus Myxococcus; species Myxococcus sp. CA040A. The sequence continues at coordinate 691,588 of NZ_JABUMR010000003.1, forward strand.
CTCGAAGTACACGTGCGGCTTGGGCACCTTGATGATGTGCAGGTCCGTGTGGCCCGCGCCCGGCAGCACCTCCAGCTCGCCCTCGGTGAAGTAGCCCTTCCAGATGCCGGGCGTGAAGAAGAGGAAGCGGCGGAAGTCACCCGGGCTGAACATCGCCTTGAGCTGCCCCTGGCCCAGCGCGTACTCGGCGGACTTGATGCCGAACTGCCACCACGCGTTGGGGTCTCCTCCGTAGAAGCGCTGGAGCAGCTCCTCGTTGAGCCGCAGGAACGCATCCACCGGGATGCGCGTCACCGGGAGGACGGGCTGCGCGAAGACGGGCTCCTTCTTCTTGATGTCCGCGATGAAGTCCTTCCACGCCTTCTCGCCGTGGGACTGCATCGCCATCTGCTGTCGCGCCAGGAACGCCACGCCTTTGACTTCCATCCGTGTGCCTCCACTGCCTGACCCCGCGCGGGGCCGCGCTCGGGGGAGTCCGTCCCGGCTTCCACGGGAAGGATAGGGTGCGACAACGTCGCGCGCAGGCGACGCCTGCCTGCTACTCGAGCTGAAGACCGCAGTCGGCGCAGGCTCCGGCGACCAGGGGCGCCACGGTGCCGCAGGCCGGACACGGCGGCTCACCGTCCTCCGTCGCGGGCAATGCGAAGGGCGAGGCGCCGTCCGCCAGCACGCCCTCGCGCTGGATGCTGTCCATCCAACGTTGCTGGAGCAGCGTCGCCACGCGCAGGCCGTCCTCGGGGCGCACCAGCACCTGGAACTTCGGGCTGCACCCGGGCTTCGCGCACGCCTCGCGGTGTACCAGCGCGGGGACGTCCGCCTCCAGACAGGCCTCCACCAGCCGCCGGGCGTCCGCCAGCGCCATCTCCGCGCACGGCACCAACTCCACGTCCGACAGCACCTTCGTCACTTCATCCTGGGTCATCACCTGTCGGATTGGAGCCCACGCATGGGCCCTCCGTCCAGCGGCGAGCCGTCTTCTCGGACTCGAGGGCACCTCGCGCCCGCCAGGTCGCATCCCCACCCTGCCCGTCACTTCTTCGAGATTCCACGGGCCTGTACGGGGCGGGTGGGGGCACGACGCAATGCTTCATGGGGCACGGGGCCGCGGAGCCTGCCAGGCGCTGGCGTTGCTGGTCATGGCCTGTCAGCAGTCCGAGGCGGTGGGCCCGAGTCCCTCCGTGGAGAGCCCGCCGGCCGTCGTGCGCGCCCCACAGGCAGGGCCGCTGACGGGAAGGACGCGCTGGCTGCGCGCCTTGACGGGCGCGGGCCGGGAGTCCGCGGTGGGGCTCGCGCACGACACGCGCGGCAACCTGGTGCTGGCCCTCGATTCGGAGGACGCGGTGGCGGACCTCTTCGGTCCGTTGCTGGTACCCGCTTCCGGAACCGCCGCGCCAAAGACCTTCGGCGTGGCGAAGTACGGCACGGGGGGAGAGCGGATGTGGTCCGTCTCCCTGCCGGGCTTCGCGGAGGTCGTCACGGTGAGCTCTCGCGGACACGTGTTCGTCGCGGGCCGCAATCCGGCGGGCGCGGACCTGGGCGGAGGGCCCCTGCCGGCGGGGCGCTTCCTGCTCAAGCTGGGACGGGAGGGAGACTTCGTCTGGGCTCGGAGTCTGGTGTCGCTGGGCGTCTCGCCCGACTTCGTCCTCCAGCGCGCGGAGGTGGACCTGCTGGGCAACGTGGTGCTGGCGGGCACGCTTCCCGACGCGAAGCTCGGCGGGGTTGCCGCGCTGGTGAAGGTGGACGCGAGGGGCGGCTACCTGTGGACGTATGCGCACCCGGAGCCGGGAGCGGCCACGGGCGTGGCGGCGGACCGCGAGGGCTCCCTCTACGTCACGGGGCTGCTGCATCCCCCGCGCTCGCCGGTGACGCTCGACGCGCAGCCGTTCCTGCTCAAGCTGGACCCTCGCGGGCGCCCGCTGTGGGAGCGACGGCTCGACACGGCGTCCGGCGGGGCCACCGGGGTGGCGGTGCACGGCGACCGCGTGCTGGTGACGGGCGCGTTCTCCGAACCGCTGACGTTCGAGGGGAAGACGCACGGAGTGGAGCCGGGCGGGAGCGAGGCCTTCGTGGCGGCCTTCGACCGGGAGGGCACCCCGCGCTGGTCTCGGGCGTTCGGCTTCCAGGGGCTGGGCATCGCGATGGACGAGCACGACGGCGCCGTCGTCGTGGGCCGCTACGCACACGGTGACGACCTGGGCGCGGGGGCCGTGGTGGGCGCGCCGGGCAGCACGCTCAATCTCTTCATGGTGAAGCTGGACCGCGTGGACGGTGGGGTGCGCTGGGCGCGGGGCTTCGCCATGGCGCCGTCGGGCGTCGGAGAGGTCTCCGAGGAGCGCTTCTTCGTCTCGTCGTCGAAGAAGGGGGCGAGCGCCTTGCTGGGGCCGCGGCTCTCCGCGATGGAGTTCGGGACGGGGGCGCTGGACGAGCCCGGAGGCGGTGGACGGGAGTTGTTCCTCGGAGGCTTCGAGCCTTGAGGAAAGTCGTCGAGGCGGGCTGCTCGCGGCTAACGTGCGGCGCGTGCCTCCAACTTCGCTGAGCGCGCGGCCCGGACGCGTGCGTCGACTGCTCGTGGTGTCCGTGGGTGTGGCGTCGTGCGGCGTGTTCGGCCTGGCGTGGGTGGTGGACCGCTTCGGGCAGCGCGAGCGCGCGGAGCCCTCCGACGCCGTGGTGGTGCTGGGCGCGCGCGTGCTGGCGGGCGGGGTGCCGTCCGGCGCGCTGCGGGCCCGCACGGAGAAGGCGGTGGAGCTGTACCGGCGTGGCGTGGCGCCCCGGCTCGTCTTCTCCGGTGGCGTGGGTGTGCATCCGCCCTCGGAGGCGCGGGTGATGTTGACGCTCGCGACGCAACTGGGCGTCCCCGAGGAGGCGTGCGTGCTGGAGGAGTCGAGCCACTCCACGGAGGACAACGCGCGCCTGACGGCGAAGCTGCTGCGCGACCTGGGCGCTCGGCGCGTGGTGGTCGTCTCCGACCCGTACCACCTGCTGCGCGCGCGGCAGTACTTCCGGCTCAATGGCTTCGAGGTGAGCACGAGCCCCGCGTTGGAGACCGAGCGCAACCTGCACTGGGTGGACCGCTTCTACTGGACGGTGCGCGAGGCCGTCGCGCTGGTGCTGCACCCTCGCGTGTTGTGGGCCCGCGCGCCTGGGAACGCGGGGCCGGACGTCACGACTCCGGCGCGGTGAGCGCGCGCAGCTCGCGCCGGCCTCCGGGCACCGCCACGCGCAGCAGCACGGACTCGCCCGGCTCGGCCTCTTTCAGCACGCGCGCCAGGTCCGTCGCCCGTCGCACCGGCTGGCCTCGCGCCTCCACCACCACCATGCCCGGCAACAACCCGGAGCGCTCGGCGCTGGAACCCGGCACCACGTCCGTCACCAACGCGCCCGCGCGCGGCAGCTCCTGCGCTCGCGAGAGCCTGGGGTCCATGTCCGACAGGCTCAGTCCCACGCGCTGGTGCGGCGGCTCCGCGTGCTCCTCCGGCGGCTTGCGCGAGGCCACGCCCTCCAGGTCCGGCCGCGTGCCCAGCTTCGCCTTCAGCTCCGTCTTCTTCCCACCTCGGTACACGGTGAGCGGCAGCTCGGAGCCCGGCGCCTTGAGCGCCACCGTGCGCGTGAGGGCGCGGCCAGAGGTGACGGGGCGTCCCCCCGCCGCGACGATGATGTCATCCGGCTTCAGCCCGGCCTCGGCGGCGGGCGTGCCTTCGTTCACCTCGGTGACGATGGCGCCCTCGCCCTTGGACACCCCCAGCGCGCTGCCCAGGTCCGCCGTCAAATCCTGCACGGCGACGCCCAGCCAGCCCCGCGTGACGGCGCCATCCTTCTCCAACTGGGGCAAGAGCTCCTTCACGAGCGTGCTGGGCACGGCGAAGCCGATGCCGGAGCCCTGGCCGACGATGGCCGTGTTGATGCCCACCACCTCACCGTGGAGGTTGAACAGCGGCCCGCCGGAGTTGCCCGGGTTGATGGCGGCGTCCGTCTGGAGGAAGTCGTCGAAGGGCCCCACCTGGATGTCGCGGGCCTTGGCGGAGACGATGCCCAGGCTGACGCTGGAGGCGAGTCCAAAGGGGTTGCCGATGGCCACCACCCAATCGCCCACGCGCAGCGCGTCCGAGTCGCCCAGCTTCACCACCGGGAGCCCCTTCACCTCTCCCTTGAGCTGGAGCACCGCCACGTCCGTGAGCGGGTCTGTCCCCAGCACCTTCGCGTCCAGCTCGCGTCCGTCGGGAAACTGAACGCGTATCTCCGTGGCATCCGCCACCACGTGGTTGTTGGTGAGCACCAACCCCCGAGCGTCGATGACGAAGCCGGAGCCCAGGCCCTGGCGCGGCCCTTCCTCACGCGGGTCCTCGAACGGAGAACCAAAGGGCATGCCGCCGCCGAACGGAGAGCCCGGCCCCCCTCCATTCCAGGGAGAGCCCCGACGAGGGCCGCGCGCGGGTGAGGCCTCTCGCACCTCCACGTTGACGACGGCCGACTTCACCGACTCCACCAGCGGCGCGATGGACGCGAGCGCCCCGCGCATGTCCGGCGGCATCGGCTGCTTCGCGGGAGCCGTGCCCTCCGGAGCCGCCTCGGGTGACGGCGCCGCGGGCTCCTGCTGCGCGGAGGGCGGCGGGGCGGGCGGCGCTTCTTCCTGCTCCCGGCGGCAGCCCGCGAGTGTCAGGACCAGGCCCACGGCCACGACGCGTCTGCTTCCCTTCATCGCGTTCCTCCCCTCGCATCAACGCCGCGCTGCCATGGTGCGGAAGTCGTCCGTCGGAAGAAGCACCGGGCCCTGCCGGCGCGAAAGACGCCGCGTGTCACTTGAGGTGGGGCCCCTGGCGGGAGAAGGCACGAGGAAGCGGGCCTTGCTCGCCCGCTCCACGGGCTTCAGGCCGAGCGCTCGCGCGCTGTCGTCGCGGCGCTCGGAGGCCCCAGCGTGTCCATCCGGCGCAGCAGCTTCTCCAGGATGCGGAAGAGCGCCTTGCGGTCGACGCCGTCGAGGATGGAGAGCAGCTGCCCCATGCCCTGCGTCATGAAGCGCTCGAGCCGCTGGTAGGTCTGCAAGCCGTCGGGCGTGAGCCGACAGCGGACCACGCGGCGGTCGGCCGCGCTGCGCTCGCGCATCAGGTGGCCCTCGCGCTCCAGCCGGTCGACGAGCCCGGTGACGGTCTTCTCGGTGACGCCCAGTCGGCGAGCAAGCTCGCCCATCGTGAGCGAGCCGTCCTGGCCGAGCCAGAGCAGCGCATGCACCTGCGGGGGCGTGAACTGGAGCTGCTCGCAGGTGCTGGCGATGGGGTCACGGAGCGAACGGCGCCGGCCCAGCGCGAGCAGGAGCTGCTGAAGCTTCAGCACGTCCGCCGAGATGTCCTCATCCTCTTTAGGGTGGATATTCCGTGACACGGAGTATGGCTTAGCGGGCAGGGCCCCACGGGTCAACCCGTTGTCACGGCGTGGGCAGCCGTGCGGACAATGCGCTCCCCGTTGGGGGGAGCAAGAGGAGCGTCCAGGAGTGCGTACCATGTCCAGGCTGTGCGTGCTGACCCTGATGCTCCTGGGAGGAGCCGCGAACGCCGAAGAAGGGCTCGTCTTCGCCGCGGCCAGCACCACGGACGTGCTCCAGGAGCTGCGGCCCGCCTTCACGAAGGCCACGGGGCATTCAGTGGTGTTGGCGCTGGGCTCGTCTGGAGACCTGGCACGTCAGGCGATGGCGGGAGCTCCGGCGGATGCCTTCCTCTCGGCGGACGTGGCGAGGATGGAGGCCGTCCAGAAAGCGGGTCTGGTGCAACCCGGGACGCGAGTCGACCTGTTGTCCAACCGGCTGGTGGTCGTCATCCCGCTCGACTCGAAGCGGAAGCTCGTCGGGCCGGAGTCACTGAAGGGGCTGAAGCGGTTGGTGTTGGCGGACCCCGCCATCGTCCCCGCGGGGGTGTACGCGAAGGCGTGGCTGGAGAAGGCGGGGCTGTGGAAGGACCTGGCGCCCCAGGTCGTGCCGGCACTGGACGTACGGGCCGCGCTGGCGGTGGTGGAGGCGGGACGCGTGGATGCGGGTGTGGTGTATGCGACAGACGCGGCGCAGTCGAAGAAGGTGCGCGTGGCCTTCGAGGTCCCCGCGTCGGACGCGCCCCGCATCGTCTATCCGGTGGCGGCGCTGATGAAGGGCAAGTCACCCGAGGTGGGATTGGCCTTCGTGCGCTTCCTCCAGTCCGAGCCCGCGAAAGCGGCCTTCCGGCGACATGGCTTCGTCGTGCTCGCTCCAGATGGTGGAGAGTCCGCGAAGTGACGGACGACACGACGGGACTGGTGCTCTTCACGGTGACGGTGGCGGCGGTGGCCACGCTCATCATCCTTCCGCCCGGAGTGGCGGCGGCCTACGCGCTCGCGCGCTGGCGAGGCCCGGGGCGGGGCGTGGTGGACACGGTGCTTGCGCTGCCGCTGGTGCTTCCGCCGACGGCGGTGGGCCTGGTGTTGCTGGAGCTCCTGGGCCGCAATGGTCCGTTGGGACGTTTGCTGGATGCGGTGGGCGTGGAGGTGGTCTTCACGCCTGGGGCGGTGGTGCTGGCCAGCGCGGTGATGGCGTTCCCGTTGCTGGTGCGCTCGGCGCGCTCGGGCTTCGAGGAGGTGGACCCGAGACTGGTGGCGGTGGCGCGCACGTTGGGGGATTCACGAGCACGGGCGTTCTTCCGCGTGACGCTGCCCCTGGCGTGGCGCGGGGTGGCGGTGGGTGCGCTCCTGGCCTTCTCTCGCGCGCTGGGGGAGTTCGGCGCGACGGTGCTGGTGGCGGGGAACATCCCCGGGCGCACGCAGACGTTGTCGCTCGCCATCTTCCAGTACACGCAATTGGGGCAGGACGCGCAGGCGCTCCGGTTGGCGGGTGTGGCGGCGCTCCTGGCCTTCGTGGCGGTGTATGCCACGGAGGGGCTGACGCGATGGCGGGGACGGCGGGTGAGCGCGTGAGCCTGGAGCTGTCCGTGCGCTTGCCGCTGGCGCGCTTCGCGCTGGAGGTGGACGTGCGGTTGGAGGGCGCGTCGGTGGCGGTGCTGGGCCGCTCGGGCTCCGGGAAGACGTCGCTGCTGGAGATTCTCGCGGGGCTTCGACGCGGTGCGCGCGGGCGAGTCGTCGTGGGAGGACGCGTGCTCCTGGACAGCGAGGCGGGCGTGGACATGGCGCCGGAGGCACGGCGCATGGGGTACGTGCCGCAGGACGCGCTGCTGTTCCCGCACCTCACGGCGGAGCAGAACGTGCGCTATGGCGCGCGCGCGGGCCGGCCGTCGCGTGTCGAGGAAGCCGTGGCGCTGCTGGAACTGGGGCCGCTGCTGCACCGCTATCCGGCCACGTTGTCGGGAGGCGAGAAGCAGCGCGTGGCGCTGGCGCGAGCGCTGGCCACGGACCCGGCGCTGCTGTTGCTCGACGAGCCGCTGGCCGCGCTGGACGTGACGCTGAAGGAGCGCGTGCTGCCGTACCTCTTGCGCGTGCGGGACGAGGCGCGCGTGCCGATGCTGTACGTGACGCATCAGCTTGGCGAGGCGCGGGTGCTGGCGAAGGAGGCCCTGCTGCTGGAGGACGGGCGCGTGCGAGCGGCGGGGCCCGCGTCCGAGGTGCTCGGTGCGTCCGCGCGCGGACTGCTGGCTGCGGAGTCCGAGGGTGAGGAGAACATCCTCGAAGGCGTGCTGGAGCGACCGTCCGAGGGGGGCACCCGGTTGCGGGTGACGGAGGGCCTGTCGCTCTGGGTTCCCGATGCCCCGGAGTTACCGCCAGGCACACGCGCGGCCTACGCGGTGCCGGCCGAGGACATCCTGTTGTCCATGGGACCGCTGTCGGGCGTGTCCGCGCGCAACGTGCTGGCGGGCACCGTGGTGGGAGTGGAGGGCGCGGGGGCAGGGGAGGCCGCGGCCACGGTGGACATCGCGGGCACGCGATGGGTGGCACGACTCACCGAGGCCTCGGTGCGTGAGCTGGGCGTGGCCTCGGGAGTCCGTGTGCATCTGGCGGTGAAGACCGCCGCGTGTCGCCGGTTGCGGTGAGCGCTGGCGCTCGGCTGCTCGCGGGAGACATGCCGAGGTGCGTTCGCCGGATTCCGGCCCGCCTCGCAATCCACGGCCTGCTCACCCCAGGGAGACGAGACACCGGACCGGGTGTCCCGTCCCCTGAAAGCGGGCTGTCACATCCGTCGGACGTCCTCAGTGCAGGCGCTGGTAGAGGACGTCGACGAGGGTGCCGTCGTCGCCGCTCAGCTCCCAGAACATCGCGCCGCCCAGGTTCTTGCTCAGGATGTAGTCGGACTTCGCGTGGAGCGTCTGCGGGTCGTCATACGCAATCCACACTCCGGTGGACGGGCTGTAGACGTAGGCCTGCTTCGCCTCGGGGTGGGTGAACTTGGTGTACCCGGAGCCGGCGCGCTCGTAGTTGGCCTTCACGTCCTTGTAGTCGAACACGCCCGTCAGGCCGGACTGACCATCATCCCAGGTGCCGCGCGTCGGCACTCCGCTCTGGAACAGGCCGTTGTTCACGTTCGGCACGCCGCCCCAGCCACGGCCGTAGAACGGAACACCGACGACAATCTTGTTCGGCGCGACGCCCAGCTCGAGCATCTTCGCCACCGAGCCGTCCGTGTAGAAACCCGTGTTCGCCATCGGGTCCCCCGTCACCCGGTTGAGCGCCGAGTGGAAGTTCACCGTGCTCTCGAAGGCGCCGTGATAGTCGTAGCTCATCACGTTGATCCAATCGAGGATGTTGGACAGGTTCTTCGTCTCCTGCTTGTTCGCGAGCAGGTCCGGCGACGCACCCGTGGCGATGGTGAGCAGGTACGGCTTGCCCGTCTGCGTCGTCACAGCGTTGAGCTGGCTGCGGAACTCCGCCATCAACAGCGTGTAGTTCTGCTTGTCCGCCGGGTTGTTGGTGTTGCCGGGCAGGCCGCCGCCCACCGGGTACTCCCAGTCGATGTCGATGCCGTCGAAGACGCCCGCGCCATTCACCGGGTCCACGCCGGGGTACTGGCCCTTGATGAACAGGTCGACGCAGGACTTCACGAACGCCGTGCGGGACGCCGCCGAGGCCGCCACCTGTGAGAAGTACTTCGACCACGTCCAGCCACCGACGGAGATGAGCACCTTGAGGTGCGTCTGCGTCCGCTTCAGCTCCTTGAAGGCGCGGAAGTTGCCGCGCAGCTGCCCCGGGTCCCACTCGCCCGCCCAACCGCCGCCCTTGTCGATGTCCGCGAACACATCACCGAGCACGCACCTGCCATCCGCGGAGATGTTGGAGAACGCGTAGTTGATGTGCGTCAGCTTGGCCGCGGGGATGTGGGCGACCTGGTAGTTGCGGCCGTAGATGCCCCACTGGGTGAAGTACCCCACGATGCGCTTGCTCGGGTTGCCGCCGGGAATCGCCACCGTGACGGGGACCTCGCGGGTCCCCACGTTGCCGGCCGCGTCGAAGGCCCTGAAGACGTAGTTGTAGGAGCCGTTCTGCCCGGAGCTGGAGAAGCTGCGCGTGAAGCTGTTGCCCGTGGCCACCACGGTGCCGTTCTCCAGCAGCTCCACCCGCGTCACGCCCACGTTGTCCGTGGCCGTGGCCGTCAGCGTGACGGAGCCCGGGGCGGTGATGTTCGTGGTGCTGGCATTCAGCGTGACGGTGGGCGCGGTGGTGTCACCGGGAATGGTGATGGCCACCGTGACGCTGACCTGCTGCGTGCCCACGTTGCCGGCCGCGTCGAAGGCCCTGAAGACGTACGTATAGGTGCCGTTCTGCGCGGAGCCGGAGAAGCTGCGCGTGTAGCTGTTGCCCGTGGAGACGACGGTGCCGTTCTCCAGCAGCTCCACCCGCGACACACCCACGTTGTCCGTGGCGGTGGCCGTCAGCGTGAGCGAGCCCGGCGCGGTGATGTTCGTCGCGCTGGCATTCAACGAGACGGTGGGCGCGGTGGTGTCACCGCCTCCCGAGGGCCCCAGGTCCAGCCACAGGGCCGCGACGGCCGGAGGCGTCCAGTCCGCCTGTGACGTGTGCGGCTGACGGCACTGGTAGAGCCGGCCGCCGTAGGTGACCTGCGCACCCACCGCATAGGCGACGCCCACCGCCCACTCCGCGAGGAGCGGGGCCTTCATCACGCTGCCCGGGCCCTCACCCTGTGAGGAGGAAACGTCCTGTCCACAACCGCTCGCGGACAGGGCTGTCACCATCAGTCCAATGAACCACTTGCTGCGACGCATGCGTGCTCTCCTCGGTGCGAGCCCCACGCGCACCGCGCGTCGTTCACGCGGGGTCGACTCGGGAACTCGTTTCCAGGAGGGAGGCTTGGACCTATTTTTCCGGGTTAATGCCTTGCAGCATCAGGATGCGAAAGGAATGTGAGGCTTTGCGGTGGACGGTGTGGATGGAAGAACACGCGCCCGCCGGAAGCGGCCTCAATGCCACTGTTCGATTCCACCCACCCACGTGGCCTGCACGGAGAGGTCCTCGCGCAGCAAGGTGAGGTCCGCGCGATGTCCGGCGGCGAGCATTCCCAGTCGCCCCTCCAACCCGAGCACCTGCGCGGGATAGAGAGACGCCATGCGCAGCGCTTCCTCCAGCGGGACACCGAGCAGGTGGATGCAGTTGCGTACCGCCGCTGACATGTCGATGTCCGCGCCCGCCAGCGTCCCATCCTCCGTCACGAGCCGCCCGTCCCGGCGCAGGATGGTGTGGCCGTACAGCGTGAAGGTGGTCTCGTGGGTTCCCACGGGAGGCATCGCGTCCGTGACGAGCAGGACCTTGCCGCGGGGCTTGGCCTTCAAGAGCTGGCGCAGGTTCGCGGGGTGGACGTGGTGGCCGTCGACGATGACGCCGCACCACGCCTCGTCGGCGCTGAATCCCGCCATCACCGGGCCGGGCTGGCGATTGAGCACTGGGGGCATCGCGTTGAACAGGTGCGTGAAGCCGCGCACGCCGGCCGCGATGGACTCCAGGGTCCGCTCGAAGCTCGCCGCCGTGTGGCCCGCGAACAACACGGCTCCGGCGTCGCTGAGGCGTCGGAGGAAGGTGTCCTCCACGCGCTCTGGTGCCAGGGTCATCAGGAGCCGTCCGCCCGCGCGGGACAGGCGCTCGGCGAGCGCGGTGAGGGACTCGAGGTCGCTCGCCTCGGGCTGACGGATGTAGCGCGGCGCGTGGACGCCAGCGCGCCCGGGGCTGATGAAGGGGCCTTCCAGGTGGATTCCGAGCACCCCACCGCCGGGACGGGCCATCGCCTCGGAGGCCGCCTCGCAGGCGCGCGCGGTGAGGTCGGGCGCGTCGGTGATGAACGTGGGGAGCAGGCCCGTGGTCCCCGTGCGACGCATCGTCGTGGCGATGGCGAGCGCCGCGTCGACGGTGGGCGACTCGTTGAACAGCACGCCGCCCGCGCCGTTGACCTGGAGGTCGATGAAGCCCGGGACGAGCAGGGACTCGGAGGGCAGGGTGCGCGCGGTGACGCCCACGGGGGCTTCATGTCGTGGAACCACGGCGACGATGCGCTCGGCTTCGAGCACCACCGCGTGCCCGTCGAGAATGTGCTCCCCGGTGAACACGCGGGCACCCAGCAGGACCTGTCTCATCACACGGTCTCCGTCACCTTGCGCAGATGGGCGGGGGCATCGGGGTCCAACCCGCGCGCGGTGGCCAGCCGGTGGACCGCCAGGTAGAAGCTCTGCACCTGGCACAGCGGGGCCAGCGCCACCGGCACTCCGGGCACGGTGGGAAGTGTCACGGCGCCGGGGACGGCGAGCACGGAGCGCACGTCGGCGCCCAGCTCCACCATGCGGCGCACCAAGCCGCGTGTCCCCTCCGCCGAACCGTCCTCCTGTCCCAGCGCGAGCACGGGGAAGCCCGGCCGCACGAGGCCGAGCGGTCCGTGAAGCACCTCCGCCGCGCTGAACGCCTCGGCGTGCAGTCGGCACGTCTCCTTGAGCTTCAACGCCAGCTCGAGCGCGGCGCCGAGCCCGCTGCCCCGACCGACGACGTAGAGACTCTGGGCCGGGGCCAGGGTCTCCAGCCCGGGCCACCAGTCGTGCGCGCGCGCCGCGTCCAGTGCCTCCGGGAAGGCGGCCACCGCTTCGCGCAGCCTCCCATCCGAGGACCAGTGCGCCACCAGTCGCAGGAAGGCGAGGCCGGAGAGCAGATAGGACTTGGTGGCGGCGACGCTCCGCTCAGGGCCCGCGCCCAGCGGGAGGCTCACGTCGCACAGCGCGCTCAAGGGTGCGGCGGGCTCGTTGACGAAGCCGACGACGAGCGCACCTCCCGCGCGCGCCGCCTCCGTCATCCGCAGCAGGTCGGGACTGCGCCCGGACTGGGAGACGGCGATGAAGAGCGCGTCGCGCAAGTCCAGCGCGTGCGCGCCGTAGATGGACGCCACGCTGGGGCCCACCGAGGCGACAGCGCGTCCGAGCGTCGTCTCGATGAGATACTTGCCGTAGACGGCCGCGTGGTCCGAGCTGCCCCGTGCGCAGGTGACGACGAAGCGCGGAGGATGGCGGCGCAGGCGCTCACCCAGCTCCGCGAAGGCATCTTCTCCGTGGGACAACTGGAGCCGAGCGACGTCCGCGGCCTGCGCGGCCTCGCGCGCCATGATGGGAAGGTGCGCTGACGGGGTCATCGGTTCGGCTCCTGGGGCCCGGCGCCCCCGCTCATGTTCAGCTCCACGACGAAGTCATAGGCGTCGCCCCGGTACTGCGAGCGCACCAGCTCCAGCGGCGTGCCGTCTTCCATCAGCGTGCGGCGTTCGATGTAGAGCGCCGCCGCGCCTTCCGGCACGCGCAGGTGTTCCGCCTGCTCCGCGGTGAGCCGCACCGCGGTCAACCGCTGGAGCGCGCGAAACGGCGTGAAGCCCCGGCTCCGCAGCACTCCGTACAGCGAGCCCTCCACCGTGCGCGGGTCCGGCAGGAAACGCGTGGGGATGACGGCGAGCTCCAGGGCCATGGGCGTCTCATTGGCCGTGCGCAGCCGGTGCAGCCGGCTCACCGTCGCTCCCGGACTCAGCCCGAGCGACATCGTCTCTTCCGGCGTCGCCACCGTCACCACGCGCTGGAGCCACACCGAGCCCGCTGACAGTCCGCGCGAGGCCATGTCGTCGGAGAAGCTCGTCAACGAGGACAGCCGCTGCTCCACGTACGGCACGCGATTGACGAATGTGCCCGCGCCTTGGCGCTGCTGGAGCAGTCCTTCCGTCTGGAGCTCGCGCAGCGCCTTGCGCACCGTGACGCGCGAGACGCCGAACCGCTCCACCAACTCCCGCTCCCCGGGGAGCGCATCCAGGTGTCCGAGCTGCCCACCGACGATGAGTCCTCGCAGGTGCCGCGCGAGCTGGAGATAGAGCGGCATCGGCAGCGCGTTTGAAATCGCGCCCTTGTCGAAAGGGTCGGCTCTACGTGGGTCCACCGACATCGCTCCTCTCAGGTGTCGAACCAGTCGGATACCACTATAGCACCAGCCAGTATTCCCGACCAACCAGAAAGCTCGGTCAGTCAGCTATCCCAAGTGGCTGAATGTCCTGGGGAATATCGGCATGGACGAAGTCGCATGTCGCACTGCGTCTCTGGAAAAAGCCGACTACTCCTTGAAATCCGGATTTTTGCTGGTATTGTCATTGAGTCCAGTTTGATACCAGTTGTTGCCGGGGGGCACAGTCATGGCGGAGGAGACGGAGCACATGGCTCGTCGTTTCCAGGGGTTGGACACCTGGGGGACGGCCGAGACGCTGGAGGCGCTCTGGGGCGGTCAGTCCCGGGCGGTGGCGGCCTGCCTGTCCGCGTTGCCGGCGTTGGGCGCGGCGGTGGAGGCCACGGTCGACCGGCTGGCGAGGGGCGACGGGCGGCTGGTGTACGCGGGGGCGGGTTCGTCGGGCGTGCTGGCGGCGCTGGACGCGGTGGAGTTGGGGCCGACGTTCGACTGGCCGGCGTCGCGGGTGGCGGTGGTGATGGCGGGAGGGTTGGACCTCTCTCACGGGCTCGACGCTGTCGCGGAGGATGACGAGGGCGCGGGTCGGGAGCGTGCGCTGCGGGCGCGGCTGGGACCCGAGGACGTGGTGCTGGGGGTCTCCGCCAGCGGGCACAGCGCCTTCACGGTGGGCGTGTTGGACGTGGCGCGCGGTCGCGACGCGCTCACGGTGGCGCTGGCGTGTCGCGCGAAGTCGCCGCTGGCGCGTGTCGCGGCACACGAGGTGGTCGTCGCCTCGGGCGCGGAGGTCATCGCGGGCTCCACGCGGTTGGGCGCGGGGACGGCGCAGAAGGTGATGTTGAACCTCTTCTCCACCTCCGTCATGGCGGGGCTGGGGCGCGTCTTCGACAACCTGATGGTCGATGTGCGGCCGGAGAACGCGAAGCTGCGTCAGCGCTGCGTGGCCATGGTGGCGCGGCTGGCCCAGGTGGATGAGCCCCGCGCCGCCGAAGCGCTCACGGCACACGGCACCGTCAAGCGCGCGGTGCTGGGACTCGCGGGGCTGGATGTCGCGCGAGCGGACGCGGCCCTGGAGCGCGCCGGGGGCAACCTGCGGCTCGCGCTGTCGGCGCTCTCCTCGGAGGAGGTAGACCCCTCATGACCGGACTCCCGCTGAAGCTCGTCACCGCTCGTCCTTCCTCGGCCACGCTGCTGCTCTCCTCGCCGCTGTCGGGCTGGGCGGCGCGGCTGGAGGAGGTGCCCGACCCGGCCTTCGCCCAGCGCCTGGCGGGTGACGGCATCGTGGTGGACCCGACCTCCGCCGAGCTGCGCGCGCCCTGTGACGGTGTCGTCATCTCCATCCACGCCTCGCGCCACGCGTGCACCCTGCGCGCCGAGACGGGGGCGGAGATTCTCCTCCACATCGGCATCGACACGGTGGAGCTGCGCGGCGAGGGCTTCACCGTCCATGTCCAGACGGGCCAGAAGGTGCGCACCGGCGACGTGCTGATTGGCTTCGACCTGGATCTGCTCGCACGCAAGGCGCGCAGCCTCCAGACGCTCATGCTGGTGGTCAACGCCGAGGGCTACACCGTGACGGAGCGGGTGGAGGGTCGCTCGGTGTCCGTCGGGGAGCCGTTGCTCGCCGTCACGGGGAGCGCGCCGGTGGCGCCGGAGGGAGCGGGTGAAGGGGGTGCGACGAGGCAGGTCCGGCTGCTCATCGCGCATGGGTTGCACGCCCGTCCCGCGGCGGCGCTCGCCCAGCGGGCGCGGCAGCACGCGGGCACGGTGCGCGTCGCCTGTCATGGGCGCGTGGTCAACGGCAAGAGCGTGTCCGCGCTCATGGGCCTGGGGGCCACGCACGGAGACCTGCTGACGCTTCACGTGGAGGGAGAGGCGGCCGAACGCGTGGCGCAGGAGCTGGCGGAGTGGGTGGCCAGTGGACTGGGTGACCCGACGACGCCCGTCGCGGAGCCGGTGATGACCGCGCGCGGTATCACGCCCGTGCCCGTCGCGGCTCCGAGCTTCCTGCCCGGAAAGGAGCTGCTGCTCGAGGGCATCGTCGCGTCGCCGGGCTCCGCCGTGGGGCGGGCCGTCCGGGTCATCGACCTCCCCGTCGACCTGCCCGAGCAGGGACTCGGCGTGACGCTGGAAGAACAGCGCCTGTCGGAGGCCCTCGCCCGCGTCCGGAGAGAACTCGAAGAGGCGATGTCCGCGACGCCCGGGAATGGAGGCGCCCGCGCGGATATCTTCCGGGCGCACCTGGCGCTGCTGGATGACCCGGAGCTCATCGAGGCCGCGAATCGCGAGCTCGCCGCCGGACGTGGCGCGGCCTGGGCGTGGCGCGCGGTGGTCGAGCGACAGGCCGCCGTGCTGCTCGGCCTGGAGGACGCGCGACTGGCGGAGCGCGCGGGGGACCTGCATGACCTCGCGCGCCGCGTCGTCGCCGCGTTGACGGGGGAGGCCAGCTCGCGGATTCCCTCGACGTTGCCGCCGGAGGCCATTCTCGTCGCGGATGAGCTGCTGCCTTCGGAGCTGGCCGCGCTCGAGCCCCATCGCATCGCCGGCATCTGCACCGCGCGGGGTGGGCCCACCTCGCATGTCGCCATCCTCGCGTCCGGCATGGGCCTGCCCGCCGTCGTGGCCCTGGGGAATCAGGCCCTGGGCATTCCGGAGGGCGCGCCGCTCGTCCTCGACGGAGACCGGGGCGAGGTGCGGGTCTTCCCCTCCGAGGAGACGCGTGAGGCCACCCGTCGAGCGATGACGTCGCGCGCGGCCCACCGCCGTGTCCACCTGTTGACCGCGCACGAGGACTGCCGCACCGCGGATGGAGTCCGCATCGAGGTGCTCGCGAACCTCGGTCGCCCGGGTGAGGCCGTGACGGCTCGTGACAAGGGCGCGGAGGGCTGTGGCCTCTTGCGCACCGAGTTCCTGTTCCTGGAGCGGGTCCGCGCGCCCGGTGAGGACGAGCAGTTGGCGCGCTACCAGGAAATCGCGGACGCGCTGGGCGGGCGGCCCGTGGTCATCCGCACGCTCGACGTCGGCGGTGACAAGCCGCTGGCCTACCTGCCACTGCCACACGAGGACAATCCGGTGCTGGGCCTGAGGGGCGTGCGGGTGTCGCTGCGAGAGCCCGAGCTGCTGCGCACCCAACTGCGCGCCATCCTCCGGGTCCGTCCCGTGGGGGTCTGCCGCATCCTCGTTCCGATGATTTCCTCGCGGGCGGAGCTGCGCGCCGTGCGCGCCCTTCTCGAATCAGAGCAGCGCGCGCTCGGCCTCACCGCGCCGATTCTCCTGGGCGCCATGGTGGAGGTCCCCGCCGCCGCGGTGCTCGCGGACCAACTCGCCGCGGAGGCGGACTTCCTGTCCATCGGGACCAATGACCTCACGCAGTACGTGCTGGCCGTGGACCGAGGCAACCCGCACCTCGCGGCGCGGCTGGATGGCCTGCATCCGGGAGTGCTGCGACTGGTGGCGAAGACGGTGGAGGGCGCGCGCGTCCATGGGCGCCCGGTGGCGGTGTGTGGTGGCGTGGCGTCGGAGCCTCGGGCCGCGCCGCTGCTGTTGGGGTTGGGCGTCACGGAGCTGTCCGCCACGCCCTCGGTGATTCCCGACTTGAAGGCATTCATCCGCACGCTGTCCCTCGCGCGCTGCGAGCAGGTCGCGCGCGAGGCCCTGGAACTGGAGAGCGCGGAGGCGGTGCGCGCTCTGGTGTCGAGCACCTGGCCCGGGCTGTAGCCCGGCTCCCAACCCTGGAGGTACGTCGTGGTGAGCAACTCGTTTGCTGGAGTGCAGCAACTCGGGCGTGCGTTGATGTTGCCCATTGCCGTGCTGCCCATCGCGGGCCTGCTGCTGCGGTTGGGGCAGCCGGACCTGCTGGACATCGCCTTCGTCGCGGCGGCCGGAGACGCCATCTTCTCGAACCTCGGCCTGCTGTTCGCCGTGGGCGTGGCCGTCGGCTTCGCCAAGGAGAACCATGGCGCGGCGGGGCTTGCGGGCGCGGTGGGCTACTTCATCATCATCCAGGGCACGCAGGCGCTGGTGACCATTCCGCCCGAGGTGACGGCGGGCCTGGAGGGCGCGGCGAGAGACCTGGCGCTGTCCACCTTCAAGACGCGGCTGGCGGCGAAAATCAGCACGCCGGCCGGCATCCTCGCGGGCCTGAGCGCGGGCCTGCTCTACAACCGCTTCAAGGACACGAAGCTGCCGGAGTACCTGGCGTTCTTCGGAGGGCGCAGGTTCGTTCCCATCGTCACCGGCTTCGCCTGTCTGCTGTTTGCCCTGGCGTTCGGCTTCGCCTGGCCGGTGGTGGAGCTGGGGCTGGATGGGGCCAGCCGCTCGGTGGTCTCCGCCGGAGGACTGGGGCTGTTCCTCTATGGCTTCTTCAATCGACTGCTCATCGTCACCGGGCTGCACCACATCATCAACAACCTCGCCTGGTTCGTGCTCGGCGACTTCAACGGCGTGACGGGAGACCTGAAGCGCTTCTTCGCCGGGGACCCGTCGGCCGGCGCGATGATGGCGGGCTTCTTCCCGGTGATGATGTTCGGTCTGCCGGCGGCGTGCCTTGCCATGTATCACGCGGCACCCCAGCGCAATCGCGCCAGGGTCGGCGGCGTGCTGCTGTCCATGGCGCTCACCTCCGCGCTGACGGGCGTCACCGAGCCGGTGGAGTTCGCCTTCATGTTCCTGGCCCCGCCGCTGTACCTGCTCCACGCGGTGCTGACGGGCATGTCGCACGTCATCATGAACGTGCTCGGCGTGAAGCTCGGGTTCGGCTTCTCCGCGGGGCTGTTCGACTACGTGTTGAACTACGGCAAGTCCACCCAGCCGCTCATGTTGCTGCCCGTGGGACTCGCCTACTTCGGCGTCTACTACGGCGTGTTCCGCTTCATCATCGTCCGCTTCAATCTCAAGACACTCGGTCGCGAGGATGAGCTCGCCGCCGTGAGTGCCCCGAGTGAGGGCCGGAGCCTTCCCGCTCCGGCCCTGGCCCGAGGCGAGGCGTACCTGAAGGCGCTCGGAGGCGTGGCCAACCTGAAGGAAGTGGACGCCTGCACCACGCGCCTGAGGCTCCAGGTGGTGGACTCGGAGCGTGTGGACGAGGCCACGCTCAAGCAGCTCGGGGCGCGCGGTGTGCTGCGTCCCGCGCGAGGAAGTGTGCAGGTCATCATCGGTCCCGAGGCGGACCAGCTCGCCGCCGAGGTGAAGCAGGCGCTCCAGGGCGCCGCGGCGCCCGGGGCCGAGCACCGCACCCTGGCGAGGGCCATGCTCGACGCCCTGGGTGGCGCCGCCAACGTGCGCGTCGTGGACAGCTGCACCACGCGGTTGCGGCTGAGTGTCGCGGACGCGTTGCTGGTGAATGACGCGAAGCTTCAGGGGCTGGGGACGCGAGGCGTGGTGAAGCCCGTCAGCGGCAGCGTGCAGGTCATCCTCGGTCCCACCGCGGAGCGTGTCGCGGACGAGCTGCGCGCGATGCTCTAGCACCCGACTCCCCATTCTCTCTTCCAACCGAATGAACCCCTCTCTCGGGAGGGGTGCTGGCCGTGCCTTGCCCGGAGGTTCACACATGATTCCCGGTGGCCCCTCAGTCCCGTTGTTCCTCGGTCGTTCCTCGCGTCCGCTGTTGGCCGCGCTCTGCCTGCTGTTCGCACTTCCCTCGAGCGCGCAATCCCTGGCGGACCGGCTCGACTTCTCCATGTACGGCCGCGTCGGCGTGGGCTGGGCGCCCACCAGCGGCGAGTTCATCCAGGGCAAGACGTTCAACCTCACGGGCCGCTCCGTGGGAGGACGGCTGGAGGAGGGCGACTATCTGGAGCCTTCCCTCAAGCTGCACCTGCTCAAGCCGGCCGAGGGCAGCGTGGATGCGCCCTACGCCTACGCGGTGCTGACGCCCGCGATGTGGGCCAACAACGGCCTGTTCATCGGCCTGACGAGCAATCGCTTCAGTTCCACGCTGGCGCTGGAGTTGGGAGAGGCCTACGTCGCGGCGGGAAACATCCTGGTCCCCGGCCTGAAGTTCTGGGGCGGCGTGCGCTTCTATCGCGGCACGAACGTGTATCTGGCGGACTACTGGTACTTCAACAACCTGTCCGCGCAGGGGCTGGGAGTTCAGTACGGGCCCATCGACGTGGCGGTGCTGCTCCAGACCTCCGCCACGCTCGCGGAGTACGCGGTGGACACGGATGGCGATGGCGAGCCGGACCGCCGCCGTCAGCGCACCGTCATCGTGGGCCAGTACACGCACACCTTCCAGAGCAAGCACGCCATCCATCTGCTGACGGAGATTCACGCGCTGCCCGAGGCGGCCTCGCTCGCTCCCGCCGACGCGCGAATCCTGCCGCCGGACGTGGGCGTGGTGGGAGGCGTCAAGGGGCACGTGGAGCTTGGCAACGGCAGCTTCAATGACACCTCGGTGCGCATCGGCAGCCGCATCGCCAATGGCAGCCTCGCGGGGCTTCCGACGTGGAACACGTATGGGCTGCCCGCGGCGAATGGCCGGTACTCGGGCGCGTATGGCGTGGAGGTGGTGAACCACCTGCTCTACAACGTGAACCCGCTCTTGAGCGTCAACGCCTACGGCACCCTGCACGCGGGCCGGGGCGCGAGCGGCGCGGTGACGGACCGCTATGTCGAGTACGCGCTGGGCGCGCAGAGCACGCTGTACCTCCATGACCAGTTCCACCTGGTCAACGAGGCGAGCTTCCAGGGCTTCCGCGAGGGACATCAGCGGTACGGGACGGCGCTGAAGCTGTCGCTGGTGCCCACGCTGGTTCCCACCGGCAAGCGCGATGTCTGGGCCCGGCCGCACCTGCGGCTGTTCTACACGCTGGCTGTCTACAACCAGGCGTCGGTCGACCGGCTCATCTCGCCGTACCTCCAGACGGTGGGCGGCTCCACCGTGGGCCACTACCTGGGCGCGCGCGTGGAGTGGTGGCTCTGACCTCCCGCGCGACACCCCATCCACAGTTTCGTTTCAGGGCCACGCTCGACGTGGCGAAGGGAGACCCGATGAAGCGGCTCGTGTTGTGCCTCACGATGGTGACGTTGTTGCTGTCCGCGTGCCGTCGCCCGACGGAGCTGGCCGTCGAGTGGCAGCCGGTGGACAACTCGGTGGGCAGTTGGAAGTTCTTCCGCTCCGAATTCACCTTGGAGAACCGGGGTGAGCGGGAGCTGGGCTCGCGGGGCTGGAAGCTCTACTTCAGCTTCGTGCGCCGCATCCTCGACGAAGGGGAGGGTGACGAGACGGGAATCCAGGCGCTCGCGGCGCAGGGCATCCGACTCTCCAGGGCCGGAGTGGCGAAGAGCGGCGACTACTATGTGCTGGAGCCGTTGCCGGGCTTCGTACCCCTTCGCCCTGGCGAGAAGCGGAAGCTGTCGGTGCTGGCCTCCGACTGGGCCGTCCTGAAGTCCGACGCGCCCGCCGGGTTCCACATCGTCTTCGATGGCGGCCCGTTCGGGGCGGACCTCTCGCTCGCGGTGCCCGCCACGGTGCGCCTGGATGCGGCGGACCCGAAGCAGACGACGCGCTTCGAGGGAGACGTGCTGCCCGTTCAGACGCCGGCGCTGCGCTACGCGGAGAACCCCTCCTTCCAGTCGTTGGACATGAAGGCGCGACTGCTGCCGACCCCGCGTCAGGTGGACGTCCGGGAGGGCGAGGTGGTGCTGGGTGGCGCGGTGGGCATCCTCCACGCGCCGGGGCTCGGAGGCGAGGCGGCCTATCTCGCCGCGGCGCTCGGAGACGTGCTCTCGGCGTCCATCACCACGCGCGAGGCCCAGGGAGGCGCGGGTTCGGAGCGCATCCGCTTGAGCATCGATTCGGCGCTCGATGTCGACGGCGATGGCGACAAGGACGCGGAAGGGTACGTGCTGGAGGTCGAGGCAGAGGGCGTGTCGGTGGTGGGCTCGGATGCGGCGGGGGTGTTCTACGGCATCCAGACGCTGCGTCAGTTGGTGCCGGTGGAGGCCTACGCGGCTTCGGTGAATCCCACGAGCAGGCCCGCCGTGCTGTCGCTGCCTCGCGTGCGCATCACCGACGTGCCGGGCTTCGCCTACCGGGGCATGAGCCTGGACGTAGCACGACACTTCCAGACGAAGGAGACGGTGAAGAAGCTGCTCGACGTGCTGGCGCACTACAAGGTGAACGCGCTTCACCTGCGCCTCGCTGATGACGAGGGCTGGCGCATCGAGGTGCCCGGCATCCCCGAGCTGACCGCCTACGGCGCGCGGCGCGGCTATGACCTCCAGGAAGGCCAGATGCTGCAAATCGGTCTGGGCAGTGGCAGCGACCTGGCGCAGGGAGACGGTGTGGCCTTCAAGCCGGAGTCGCCCACCGAGGCCAACGGTGGAGTCGCGCCGCGCTACCAGGGCTTCGAGCAGGCGACGCTCAACTTCGTGGGCGCGGGCCATGGTTACTACACCGTGAAGGACTACGAGGAGCTGCTGGCGTACGCGGCCGAGCGGCACATCGACGTGATTCCGGAAATCGACATGCCGGGGCACGCGCGGGCGGCGGTGAAGGCGATGGAGTACCGCTTCCGGAAGTACCAGGGCACGGACCCGGTGCGCGCGGCGGAGTACCGCCTGGTGGACCCGGCCGACACCTCGGTGCACACCAGCGTGCAGGGCTACACGGACAACTTCGTCAATCCCTGCCTGGAGTCGACCTATGCCTTCCTGGCCAAGGTGGCCCAGGAGCTGAAGGCTCGCCACGACGCGGTGCCCGGGGCGCGGCTCTTGGCCATCCACGCGGGGGGCGACGAGCTGCCGTCGCTCGCGGCGAACGTGTGGTGGCAGGGCTCGCCGGTGTGCCAGCAGAACCCGGAGACGCGTGGCCTCACGGACGTGCAGCTCTTCAACCGGTTCTTCACGCGCTGGGGCGGGCTCATCACCGCGACGGGCGCGGCGGCCACGGGTTGGGACGACATCATCCACCACGGGTTGGACCTGCCGGGCTTCATCCCCATGCCATGGAGCAACGTGTGGGGCTGGGGGCGCGAGGACGACGCGTACCGGTATGCGAACCAGGGCTACCGCGTGATTCTGTCGCACGCGACGAACCTCTACATGGACCTGGCGTACAACAAGGACCCGGACGAGCCCGGCTATTACTGGGCCAACTTCGTCGACGAGAAGAAGACCTTCGAGTACCGACCGTTCGATGTGTATGTGAATGGCACGGCGGACCGGATGGGCAACCCCATCGACCCGAGTGCATGGGCGACGAAGGAGCGGCTCACCGAGGCGGGGCGCAAGAACATCCTCGGCATGCACGGGCTGCTCTTTGGGGAGAACGTCAAGACGCCGCAGGTGATGGAGTATCTGGCGTTCCCCAAGATACTGGGCGTGGCGGAGCGCGCCTGGAACCCGGAGCTGCCCGCGCCTGACCAGATGCCCGCGCTGTGGGCTCGCTTCGCCAACAGTCTGGGACAGTCCGTGCTGCCTCGGCTGGGCGCCTATCGCCCGGTGGACGTGCGTGGTGAGCTGCCCGACAGCGTGGGGGTGAACTACCGCATCCCCTTGCCCGGGGCACAGCGCACGGGCGGGAAGGTGCACGCCAACGTGCGCTTCCCGGGCCTCGTCATCGAGTACTCGGTGGATGGCGGCCGGAGCTGGGCCGTCTATTCGGAGCCCGTGAGTGCCCCGGGCCGGGTGCTGCTGCGCGCTCGGGCGAGTGATGGCCGGAGCAGTCGCGAGGTCGAGCTGAACTGACGGGGGCGGCACCCTCCTGCTTCTCCGCTTCGCGGGGTGAGGGTGCCGCGTCTCCGACAGGTGACACCGCCCACCGGGAGCGCCCGGTGGGCCGGGCAGCGCCGGGCCCGACGCCCCTGCGCGGATGAGGCTGGGAGAGGCCATGGCGACTGCCAAGCTCGGTGTGGATGAACCTCGCGTCCGGGAAGCGAGTCGGGGGAATCGTGACGCGGTCGGCGCGCTCCTGACGGAGCTGTTGCCCCGGGTCCGGACGCGGGTGCGGTACCTGGTCCGCCGCGACACGGAGGTGGACGACGTGACGCAGGAGGCGCTCGTCGCCATCCTGCGCGGCCTGCGCGGCTACCGGGGCGACGGCGCCTTCGCGTCCTGGGCGGACCAGGTGGTGCGACGGGTGAGCTTCGCGGCCTCACGCAGGGCCCGCATCGAACGACGTCAGCGCGATGAAGCGAGTGCCCGGGACTTCGAGTCCTGCGACGAGCTGGCGAGGGAGGACTGCCTGCTGCGTCGACAGGTGGAGGGGCTCCTCGCGCAGCTCCCCGACGAGCAGCGCCGCGCCTTCGTCCTTCACCACCTTCAGGGAATGAGCGTGCCCGAGCTGGCGGACGCGCTGGCGATTCCCTTCGAGACGGTGAGAAGTCGACTCCGGTTGGGGCGGGCCCACCTGCGCGTGCTCGTGGCCCGGCGTGGCGCTTCGCTTCAAGCCTGAGTCACCCCGGCACCTGTCGGATTCAGGACCGACGCCGCCCGCGAAGCGCGAAGAGCGGTGACCCGAACCCGCCGTGCTCGCGCTCTCAAGTCCGGGGCGGACCGCCCCGATGTCCGGCGCGCTGTCCTGGCGCGCCGTCGTGCACAATCAAGCAAGGAGAACGGAATGAGATTCCTTCACGGGATGCTCCTGGTCGCCACATCCATGGCCTGCCTGTCCGCGGAGCCACCCGCCGAGCCACCCGAGGGTGCCGCCAAAGCAGAGCTGGCGGTGGACTGCGCCGGGTATCCCGCCTGGAACGCGAGCACCATCTACAAGGCCGGCGACCGCGTCGTGTACCAGAACAGCCTTTATGAGGCGCTGGTCAGCATCTGGACGGCGGACCCTGTCTTCGGCACAGCCAGCGGTTGGTACAAGCTGGTGGGCGTGTGCGGTACGGGCGAGGTGGACACGCAGCCTCCGTCCATCCCCTCGGGCCTTCGCTCCACGGCCGTCAGCGCTTCCACGGTGTCACTGGCCTGGGACGCCTCCACGGACAACGTAGGGGTCACCGGCTACGACGTGTTCGTCGCGGGAGGGGCGACTGTCGCCGCGACGGAGACCTCGGTGGTGGTGGGGGGGTTGAGCGCCAGCACCGCGTACACCTTCACCGTGAAGGCGAAAGACGCCGCCGGGAATCTCTCCGGGGCGAGCGCGGCCCTCCCGGTGACGACCTCCAACGGAGGGGGTGAGCCCGGAGGTTGCCGACCGGACGGCCTGTATCCGACGCCCGGTGTGAGCGTGCCGTATTGCCAGGTCTACGACTCGGCCGGCCGCGAGAAGATGGGCGCGGACCATCCGCGCCGACTCATCGGCTACTTCACCGGCTGGCGACACGGAAAGAATGGCCAGCCCGCGTACCTGGTCCCCCAGATTCCGTGGGGCAACCTCACGCACATCAACTACGCCTTCGCGCACGTCGACGCGCAGAACCGCGTGTCCGTGGGCGCGAACACCGCGAACAATCCCTCCACGGGGATGCAGTGGCCTGGCGTGCCCGGAGCGGAGATGGACCCCGCGTACTCCTACAAGGGCCACTTCAACCTGCTCAACAAGTACAAGAAGCAGTACCCGAACGTGAAGACGCTGGTGTCCATCGGCGGCTGGGCGGAGTCGGGGGGCTATCTGGATGACAACGGCAACCGGGTGGCAAGCGGTGGCTTCTACACGCTGACGACGACGGCCAACAACACGGTGAACACCGTGGCCATCAACACCTTCGCGGACTCGGTGGTCACCTTCCTTCGCACGTATGGCTTCGACGGCGCGGACATCGACTTCGAGTACGCCACGTCGATGCCCAACGCGGGCAACCCGGATGACTTCGCCATCGCCACGCCTCGGCGCGCCGGGCTGGTGCGTGGCTATGTCGCGCTGATGAAGACGCTGCGCGAGAAGCTGGACGCGGCCAGCGCGGCGGACGGGAAGTACTACCTGCTGACGGCGGCCACCACGGCCTCGGGCTGGATTCTGCGCGGTACGGACACCTACCAGGTGACGCCGTACCTGGATTTCGCCAACTTGATGACCTACGACCTGCACGGGGCTTGGAACGAGTTCGTCGGACCGAACGCCGCGCTGTACGACGACGGCAAGGACGGAGAGCTGCTGCACTGGAACGTGTACGGCACGTACGGCGGCATCGGCTACCTGAACACCGACTGGGCCTATCACTACTTCCGGGGCGCCCTGCAGGCGGGCCGCATCAACCTGGGCGTGCCCTACTACACGCGCGGCTGGCAGAACGTCACCGGTGGCACCAACGGTCTGTGGGGCAAGGCGCCGCTGCCGGACCAGACGAAGTGCCCGCCGGGCACCGGCTCCAGCGTCGGCTCCACGGTGCCTTGCGGCAACGGCGCGTTGGGCATCGACAACCTCTGGCACGACAAGAACTCCCTGGGCGCGGAGGTCGCCTCTGGCAGCAACCCGCTGTGGCACGCCAGGAATCTCCAGGAGGGGCGCCAGGGCTCGTACCTGATGGCGTACGGCCTGGACCCGGTGAATGACCCCACGGACCGAATCACGGGAACGTATGCACGCAACTACAGCGCGGCGCTCGCGTCGCCCTGGCTGTGGAACGCGACGAAGAAGGTGTTCCTGTCCACCGAGGACGAGGAGTCGCTCGGGGTGAAGGCCCAGTATGTGGTGGACCGGGGCATCGGCGGACTCATGTTCTGGGAGCTGGCGGGTGACTACGCCTTCGACCCCAGTCGCGCCAACGGGCAGGGCGAGTACTTCATGGGCCACACGCTGACGCGGCTGCTGTACGAGAAGTTCAAGACGGCGACGCCGTACCGCAACGTCCGCGCGAATCAGGGCATGCCCACCGACACGCTGGATGTCACCGTGGAGCTCGTGGACTACGCGCTGGGGGATTCGAACTACCCCATCTCTCCCACGCTGCGGCTCACCAACAACTCCGGTCAGGCCATCCCCGGTGGCGCGCTGCTCCAGTTCGACTACGGCACCTCGACGCCCGCGACGCTGGCCCAGCAGTCCGGCTGGACGCTCAGCCTGGTTCGCAGTGACCACTCGGGCTCCAACCTGGGCGGGCTGAAGGGAGACTTCCACCGGGTGCAGCTCACCGTCCCCACCTGGCAGGGCATCCCCAACGGCAGCACCGCCACCGTGAAGCTCACGTACCAGCTCCCCATCGCCAGTCCTTCCAACTACACGTTGGCCTTTGGCGGGAGGACGTATGGCCTGAAGCAGAACCACGCCCGCTGAACGGAGCGCGCGTCCGGTCCGGGTCTCTCCGCTGGACGATGACCCGCGTGGGGGCGAGGCCCAGGGGGGAGGTGTGAGGCCCCTGGAACACCTTCACGCGGGCATCGGCGAGCCGTGCGTCCTCCCGCGTGAGCGTCTTTCGGCCACCGCCCGCCGCGCCCACCACCCAGGTACACCATGACGTGCTCTGCATCGGACGGGTCGGTCTTGGAGTGGTAGAGCACCAGGTCGCCCGGCATCGGCTCCTCGCCGAGGCTCACACGCACGCAGTCAGCCCACAGTCGGTGGTGGTATGCGAGCCCCGCCAGTCCGGGCCGCACACGTCACGCAGCGCCCACGTCACGAGGCCGGAGCAGTCATGGATTCGGTGGTGGGTGACGACATCGCGCTCGCCCTTCGCGCCCCACCTGTAGGATGCGTGCATCTGAACGAGGACGTTGGAGATGAAGGCGGTGCGCTGCGTGGGTCGAAGCATGGACAACACTCCTGGAGGTGAGGGTTACCCTCCAGGAGACGTGGCGATGGATTGAGGTGAAGGTGCGCCGAACCCGCGCCCTTGGCGCATGCGGCCTACTTGGCGTAGGCCAGCAACTTCGGAGCGGCAGGATAGCGACAGATTAGCGCGGCAAAGACATCGCGCTCCCAGCACGCCCCCTTATCGGTCCCCTCATAAGCGGCGCCGGGCACTCTTGTCGTTGCATTCACAACGAGCGAGTTCAACGGCGGGATTTTGTTGGCCTCGCAGAACCGCGCAATCTCCCCCAGGTATGGCCCGAGCTTGACCGGAGGCGGAGTCACCTTGGCGGCAGACTTGATGCCGAGGTACGTCACCAAGCGGCGCTCCACTCTCTCAGGTCGATAGACGCTACGAAAGACAAAGTGATTCCGCCGCTGATGCTGCAGCAGGGCTCTAAGCAGCTTTCGGGCGGTTACAGAATTCGACAATTCGTGGCACTGACGAGGTGACTCAATGGCTTGCGATGTCGTCTCTTCCATAGATGGTCAACTGTTCCTCATTCAGTGCCTCCGAACATGGGCTCACGACTCATGCACCTCAGCGGCAGCTGCCGGCGAGAGGTTGCGGTGTTGTCGTGCACCGCGCTCGCCCATCAGCACGTGGATGTTGTTGGTGAGCTGGGGCCGGGCCTCGCCCTGCCAGGACTCCATCGCCCGCAGGCGCTGGTCCACCAGGTGCAGCTCCGCGTCGTGCTCGCGGACCACGCGCAGCTCCGTCTTGATGTCCTTCACGTCGGCGCCGATGGCCTCCACCCTCTGGACCAGGAGGGGCACCTGGTCGGCGGCCTGCTCATGCTTCACCATCTTCAGGGGATGAGCGTGCCCGAGCTGGCGGATGCGCTGGAGATTCCCTTCGAGACGGTGAGGAGTCGACTCCGGTTGGGGCGGGCCCACCTGCGCGTGCTCGTCGCCCGGCGTGGCGCTTCGCTTCAAGCCTGAGCCACCCCGGCACCTGTCGGATTCAGGACCGCCGCCGCCCGCGATGGCGATGCGCGGCGCCCCGAACCCGCGGTGCTCGCGCTCTGAACCTCATCCTCGGGGCGAGGCCGACGGAGTTGCCTGCACGGGCGAGGCCCGCGGGATGTGGCTCCCTGGCCGGCGTGCCTGGAGGTGCTCCCGGCCCGCGCCACGCCTTGGATTGAACAACCCGTCGTGTGCGCCCCGGGCCCGGGGGTTGTTTCCCAGCGTGTGCCTCACAACTCCGTGAAGCCCCCTTCGCTGAGCGAGCGCCTGGGGCGTGCCCCCGTGCATGGAAAAGGAGTCAGGTGATGCGGAGTTTGCGAACGAAGACAGTCACGCTCGGCGTGGTGCTGCTGGGCTGGGTGGTGCTCTCGGGCTGCGGGCAACCCGAGGAGGGCATGACGCCGGACACCTGGGGAGACGACGTGGGGCGCCCCATGGCATCCCAGGAGGCCGTGGGACCGCCGAGCGTGCGGGCGTGGCAGGTGCTGGACACGGGCATGATCTATCGCGGCAACACGCGCTCCTCGCGCATCGCGCGGGACAGCGCGGGCAACGTGCTCACCCTGGCGAGCTACTGGCGAAACGGCTCCCAGCGCACGCTGGAGTTGCTCAAGCTGAATCCACTCGGACAGGAGGTCTGGCGCAAGGTCTTCGCGTGGCCCGTGGCGCAGCTCCAGCCCGCCGAGTCGGACTTCTATTCGTTCCCGGACCTGGTGGTGGATGCCTCCGACAACATCCTGCTGGCGGGCCATGCGCCGGAGACGATGGACCTGGGAGATGGCGCGCTGGGCAAGCGCTCGTTCGTGGCGAAGTTCTCTCCAGCGGGGACGCTGCTGTGGCGGCACGCCTTGTGTGACGAGCTGGGCATCCGCGCGGTGGCGGTCGACTCGCACGGCGCGGTGTGGCTCGGAGGTCAGGTGGGCCTGAACTGCAACGTGGGCGGTGGCGTCCGGTGGCTGCTGGAGAACCCGGGGTGGCAGGGCTACATCGCGAAGTTCGACGCGAATGGCGATTACGTCTTCGACCGCGCCATTGGTGGAAGGGGTGACCGCGTGGAGGTCATGGACCTGAAGACCTCCTCGGACGATGGCGTCGTCGTCGTGGGGTGGCGCTATGTCTTCAACCGTTCGCCGGAGCGGGTGGCCTTCGTGTCCAAGTTCGCCCGGAACGGTCCGCACCGCTGGTTCCGCGAGTACCCGGAGGCCACCGGTGGCTTCTATGCCGTCGCGGCGCTCGGTGACGACATCGTCGCGGTGGGCAGCTTCTCGGGGACCATGCGCTTCAAGGGACAGGACTATCCGGGAGGCATCTGGGGACGCGGCAACATCGCGGCTTACTCGCTCACCGGAGAGGAGCGCTGGATGTCACTGGTGGGGGCCTGGCTGAAGGATGTCTCTACAGGCCCGCTCGGCATCGCGGTGCTGGGTGCGTGCGACGCCACGTGTCCGCCGCCCGAGGTCCAGTTCGGCGGCACGGATGGAGTGCTCGGGCTCTACTCTCCGGCAGGAAGTCGACTCTGGGGCGCGGGAATCGGGCCCTTCCACGGCGCCGCGTGGGAGCTGACGTACCACCCCACGGGCGAGGTCTCCCTCACGGGGGACGCGGACGTCGATACCTCGACGACGCCGTTCAGCGCGAAGCAGCTCATCCAACGACTGCGGCCCCAGTAGCGCGGTGCCTCCTCGCGCCAGCAGTGGCCTCCGAGTCTGAAGGAGGCCCTGTCCTGGGTGACGTTCAGCGTGGGCGCGAGGCCCTGGGCAGGGACGACGATGCGATCCATGTGCACGCCGTCAGGGCGCGCGCGCCTGTTCGGTGTGGGCCTGTCGTGCCTCCAGCTTGCGGTAGTGCTCGGCGAGGACGTCGAAGGCCTGCTTGCGCTGCCCCGTCTCCGAGAGCAGTCCCTTGCGATTCCACCCCTGCTGGTAGACGGGATGCTGGCGCCGGGGCGAGCGGAAATCCTTCAGCACCCAGGGCGACAGGCCGCGCAGCGAGGGCACCTTCTCGCTCATCGCGAGCGTCTGCCGGTGGTACTCGGCCTGGAACTCCTCGGAGAACTTCCGCTTCAGCCCGGGCTCGTGGAATCCCGCCTGGGCGTCGGCGCCGAACTCGGAGAAGACGAGCGGCTTGCCCGTGTCGTTGCGCCAGCCGATGCCTGGCAGGTCCGCCAGCGCGTCGTCGGAATACCAGCCGTTGTAGGTGTTCACCGCCGCCACGTCGAGGTGGCTCACCAGCGGGTCCTTCACCACCATCACCGACTGGCCCTTCTCCTGGACACGGTCGATGAGCAGCGCCGCCGTCACCAGCCGCGTGTCGTCGAGCGCTCGCGCATCTGCCGCCAGTCGCGCGAGGAAGGCGTTGCGCGCATCGCTCACGGGCGTCTCGTTGGCCACGCTCCAGAACGCGATGGAGGCGCGGTTGCGGTCCCTCAGGATGTTCTCCGCGAGCATCCGCCGCGCGGTCTCCAGCGTCTCGCCCCGGGCGAAGTTGACGCGCCAGTAGACGGGAATCTCGCTCCAGACGAGCAGCCCCAGTTCGTCCGCCATGCGTGTCATGACCTCCGAGTGCGGATAGTGGGCCAGCCGCACGAAGTTGCCGTGGAGGCCGTGCTTCACCTCTCCGAGCAGCGCGCGCGCCGCCCCGGGAGTCATGGCGCGGGTGGGGTTCTTGCCCAGCTCCTCTTCATGCAGGCTGATGCCGCGCAGGAAGACAGGCTTGCCGTTGAGCAGGATGTCGTGGCCCTTCACTGCCAGCGTCCGGAAGCCGATGCGGTCCACCAACCGGTCCTCGCCGGCCTCCACCGTCACCTCGTAGAGCGCAGGCTGTTCTGGGCTCCAGCGCTTCAGGGCGGAGGGCTCCGCCGCATCGCCCGTCCAGCTCCCATCCGCGCCGGTGCGTCCCTTCAACGTCAGGGACAGCGCGGGGATGCGCACCTGCACCTCGGTGTCCCCGGGCCGCGTGCCCTGGAGCCGCACCGTCGCGCGGAGGCGGCCGTCGTCGCCCAGGCGCACCCACGCATCGTCGATGTACGTGGCCGGCGTCAGCACCAGGCGCACGGGCCGGGTGAGGCCGCCATAGGTCTCCCAGTCGGTGACGGTGGGCGGCACGGTGTCGGCGGAGCGCACGGAGTCGACGCCGACCGTCACCTGGTTCTCCCCCGTGCGCAGCAAGGAGGTCACCTCGAACGCGAAGGGCGTGAAGCCGCCCTCGTGAATCCCCACGGGCTTGCCATTCAAATACACACGCGCCACGTAGTCCGCGGCGCCGAAGCGCAGGAACGCTCGCTGGCCCGGGGCCTTGGTCGCGGTGAAGGTCCGCTGGTACCAGACGAGGCCGTCGTAGTAGCGCATCGTCTCGTCGTGGGAGATCCACGAGGCGGGCAGATGGACCACGGGCGAGCGGCGCAGGTCGTATTCGTAGAGCGCCTGGGGATTCGCGCGCGTGACGGCATCGACATCGACGTCGTCATGGCGACGGTGCCCGGGGCCGGCCTCCGCGCCATGGAAGCCCGCGAGGCCGTCTCGGTATGGGTCCACGGACCAGTGCCAGGCACCCGACAAGTCCTGCCCGGCGCGAGCCTCCACGTTGACCAGCACGGGCCCCACGCGCGCGGGTGTTGTCTGGGAAGGAGTTGCCGCAAGGGATTGCGTCGCCAGTCCGACAATCACGGTCAGCCCTCCGCACCGCTGCTTGAGCCACTGTCCCCGCATGGTCATGCTCCGTGAGTGCGAATGTGTCCGCCGTGCCTCGGCACGCGCCGCCAGGGGCGCAGGCTAGGCAGGGAGGACAACCCCTGTCGAACGCAGGTGCTCCAGCGCTTGCTTCGACAGTCTTTCCCGCAACGCTTCACGGGCTGGAGGTGACGCATGTCCAGGCCGCGGGAGGAGGCGGAGCACCCGCTGTCCGGTGCGACGGCGCGCTCGGTCCTCACCGTGTTCTTGAGTGTCCTGATGGCGTTCTTCCCCAAGTGCGCCATGTGCTGGGCCGCGTACCTCAGCCTGTTCGGAAGCGTCGGGCTGGCGAGCGCGCCCGCCGTGGAGTGGCTCTTCCCCGTGCTGCTGGGGCTCTCGGGCGTCCACCTGGGGCTCCTGCTGCGGCGGGCGCCGCGCAAGGGCTATGTCCCCTTCGTGCTCAGCCTCGTGGGCCTCGCCGTCATCCTGGGTGCGCGGCAACAACTCCCGGTGCGACCCTGGCTGTCGTTCCTCGGCATCGCGCTGATGGCCGGCGGCTCGCTGCTGAACGGCTTCTCCGTCCGTCCCTGGAAGGACGCCACCTGAGTCGGACCTGCCCTCGTGGCCCCGCGCGTTGACGCACGAGGACTTCTGGTGGGGCGCGCGCCGTGAAAACGGACAACCCTTCGTGGAGCCCTATACTGGGGGCCACTCAGGGAGACATCTCAGCATGGGTACGCGCATCCTCGGCATGGTGCTGGCCGGAGGCCAGGGAACTCGGTTGTCGCCGCTCACGCTGAGGCGCTCGAAGCCAGCGGTGCCCTTCGGTTCGAAGTACCGCATCATCGATTTCGCGCTCAACAACTTCATCAACTCCGGCATCTACTCCATCTACGTCCTGACGCAGTTCAAGGCGCAGTCGCTGACGGAGCACATCCAGCGCGGCTGGCGCTTCGGCTCGGTGCTGCTGTCGGACTACTTCATCACCCTCGTGCCCGCGCAGATGTACCTGTACGAGGAACTGGGGCCCGTCTGGTACCGGGGCACCGCGGACGCCATCTACCAGAACATGCATCTGGTGGAGAACCACCGCCCCGAGCACATGGCCATCTTCTCCGGCGACCACATCTACAAGATGAACGTGGCGCACATGCTGGAGCAGCACGAGTCCCAGCGCGCGGACATCACCATCGCCGCGTACCCCACGCCCCTGGCGGACGCGCACCGCTTCGGCGTCATGCAGGTGGACGAGCGGGGCCGGGTGACGGAGTTCCAGGAGAAGCCCAAGGACCCCAAGGCCATCCCCGGCCGGCCGGACACCGCGCTGGCCAGCATGGGCAACTACATCTTCCGCAGCAAGGTGCTCGCGGAGCTGCTGGAAGTGGACGCGAAGACGGAGGGCTCACAGCACGACTTCGGCAAGGACGTGCTGCCGCGCGCGCTGCGTGACGGCTATCACATCCAGGCCTACGACTTCGCCAAGAACCCCATCCCCGGCCAGACGGCGCCCAACACCTACTGGCGCGACGTGGGAACGCTGGACGCGTACCACGAGGCGTCCATGGACCTGGTGTCGGTGAACCCGGAGTTCGACATCTTCAACGCCGAGTGGCCGCTGCGCTCCGCCAGCGAGTACAGCCCGCCCGCCAAGTTCGTCCACGAGGCCGGGGACAGGGTGGGGCGCGCGCTCAACTCCATGGTGGCCGGTGGCTGCATCATCTCCGGCGGCGTGGTGCGCGAGAGCATCCTCTTCCGCCGCGCGCGGGTGAACAGCTACGCGAGCGTGCAGCGCTCGGTCATCTTCGACGAGGTGGACATCGGCCGGCACGCGCAGGTGAAGAACGCCATCATCGACAAGGGCGTGCGCGTGCCTCCCAACGCGAAGGTGGGCTACGACCTGGAGGCCGACAGGGCGCGCGGCTTCACCGTCACCGAGAGCGGCATCGTCGTGGTGCCCAAGGGCTACCGCTTCGAGTGAGCCGCGTGCCTCACAGCCCGCGCTTGCCGTCCGCCCAGTAGGCCTTGCTGCGCACCGAGCGGCGCGAGACGCCGTGCCGCTCCAGCAGCTCCTGGCGCAGCGTGACGATGGAGCCCGCGTGCCCGGCCAGGTAACACGTCGCGCCCGGCAGCACGTTGCGCCCAAGCCACGCTCGCAGCGCCTCGCCTCGCGGCTGTCCGTGCTCGCGCGCGACGGCCGTCAGGGGCACGCCCACCCGCTCCAGCCAGTCCTCCGCTCCCGGCTCCACCTCGATGGCGCCCAGCAGCCGCAG
The DNA here is from genome assembly GCF_013336725.1 of Myxococcus sp. CA040A. Classification (NCBI taxonomy): domain Bacteria; kingdom Pseudomonadati; phylum Myxococcota; class Myxococcia; order Myxococcales; family Myxococcaceae; genus Myxococcus; species Myxococcus sp. CA040A. Next base: position 725,544 of record NZ_JABUMR010000003.1, read on the forward strand.
CGGTGAGGGCAGGGCGCGAATCATCGCCTGGAACAACCCCAGACACGTTTCGTCGCCCAGGAACACGTGCGCGGGGGCCTCCTCGTCCACGCCGAGCCGGCCTCCAGGCCCGAGGATGTCCGCCGTGTCTCCCGGCTGGAGCGCTGAGGCCCACGCGCTGCCGGGCCCCTGCCCATGCAGGAAGAAGACGACCTCCATCGCCCCCGCCACCGGGTCCATCATCGACGGCGTGTAGTGGCGGAACGCCGTCTCGCTGACGCGGAACTCCACCTCCTGCCCGGGCTCATGGACGACGCCGCGCAGGGACTCTCCCTCGAAGCGCACCCGACGCAACCGGGGCGCCAGCGTCTCCACCCGGGCGATGTGCGAGGGCTTCGCGAACCAGGGCATCAACGTGTTCGCGAGGACCGCGGGCATCTCCGGCATGGCTCTCTCCGTCGGGGTTTCGGTGTTCAATCTTTAATATTGAAAATGAGAATCGTTATCAAATAGGCTGTCGTCCTGTCGAGTGGGCAGTGCTTCGCGGAAGCGTGGAAGTGGTGCCTGAGCGTCGGAGAGCGCGGCGGGGCCCTCGACAAGAAAACCTGGAGTCGCGTGCTCTGGGAGTCACGTCACGCAGTCCGCACAGGGAGAGGAATCAGGGAATGATGAGCGATAACGAGCAGGCGCTGCCGAGGCGCGCCGGACAGCAGGGGTTGTGGGTCCTCGTGGCCGTGGGGATGTCGCTGGCGTTGCTGGCGGGCTGCGGTGAGGACGACCCGAAGGTGGAGCCCGAGCCGGAGGTCTGTGAAGCGAGCCAGGTGACCTGCACCGAGCAGACCATCGACCGGCTGACGCTGCTGACGGCGGTCTCCACGGGTGAGGTTCGCGAGGAGGGGACGACGGCTGGTGAGTTCCACACCTTCGTGGACTCGCGCGCGGGTGGCCTGACGCCGACGATGTCCTATACGTACCTGCGCTTCACGCCGACGGGGCTGACGCAGGTGCAGGTGAGTGACCAGGCGGCGCTCGCGTCGACGGAGTGGGACCTGGCGGTGCGTCGCTACACGATGCGCGTCAACAGCGGCACGTCCGGGCCGTCCTGCGTCTCGGTGGCGAACACGCCCGAGGGCACGACGTTCGCCTCGGTGACGTCGAAGAGCGCGGCCGGGGAGTTCAAGACGGAGGCGTGGTTTGATTCCACCTGCACGCTCATCCCCGACGACTCCGGTCTGGGCGGGCCCGCGACGCTCCTGGGTGGCTTCTGGACGTACCAGAGCTGCGTGGAGATGACGGGTCGCATCTTCATCGTCCGGCTGGCGGACGGCCGTCACGTGAAGCTGGAGGTGACGGGGTACTACGAGCCTGCGGCGCAGCAGGTCTGCAACGAGACGCACTCGGTGCCGCAGCCGAGCGGCTCTGGCTCCATCCGCATCAAGTGGGCGTTCCTGCCATGAGGCTCGGGGCGTGGCTCCTGCTTCTTCCCCTGGGTTGTGGCCCCGTGCAGGCATCGCGGGAGCCGCATGAGCTTCCGGAGACGTTCGCCGGGTCGCGAGCGGGGCAGCAGGCTGGAGCGCGCCCCACCTCACCCCAGGCGGTGCCGCCGAGCTTCGGCGTGGACGAGCAGGTGGAGTCGGCGGTGTCCCCGGGGGGGCGCTTCCGGGTCCACTTCTCGCGCGTCGGGCTCAACGCGGTGCCGCCGGGGGACGCGGATGGCAATGGCGTGCCCGACGCGGTGGACGTCGTCGGGCGGGCCTATGCGCGCGTCGCGGATTTCTATGTCGGGCTGGGGTTCCTCCTGCCGCGCGACGATGCGTCGGTGGGGGCGGACAACGGCGGTGATGGGCTGTTCGACGTGTACCTCGTGGACTTCGCGGGCCGGGCGGATGGCGCGTTCCGGCTGGATGGCTGCGAGAGCGTGGACCAGAAGTGCGCGGGGCACATGCTCCAGGAGAACGACTTCGCGGGGTACGACTACCCCTCCTTCGAGGAGGCGGTGAGCATCCTGGCCAGCCACGAGTTCTTCCACGCGGTGCAGGCGGCCTATCGGCCGGGGCTGGGCAGCGTGGCGTCGGAGGGCACGGCGGTGTGGGCCAGCGAGCGCTTCGACGCGACGCTCGATGACCTGGAGCAGTTCACGTCGTCGTATCTGTCCCGGACGGACCGCAGCCTCGTGTTGGACCCGACGGGGCCGGCCGCGTCGTTCAGCTATGGCGCGGGGGTGTTCTTTCAGTACCTGGGTGAGCGCTTCGGTGACAGGGTCATCCTGGCGATGTGGCAGGAGAGCCTCGTCGCGCCGACGGCGCCCTGGGCCATCTTGTTGGACACGGTGCTGCGTCGCGAGTGGGGCGCGGACTTTGACACGGCCTTCGCCGAGTTCTCGCAGTGGAACCTCTCCACCGGCGCGCGGGCGCGCGTCGAGCAGGGCTATGCGCGAGGGGGCGGGTATGACGGGCTCGCGCCGTCGGCCAGGACGCTGCCCACCGAGGAGGCGGATGTCCGGGTGACGACCGCGTCGACGCGCTACTTCACGGTGCCAGGTGGCTCCGCGGAGGTGCTGGCCACGTATGTGCTCAAGGCCGGCGAGGACCCCGCGAAGCTGCATCTGTTGGTGGCGGCAGTGACGGATACAGCGGTGCTCCGCGTGTCACGCGCGGAGGGGACTGGCGCGCTGTCCGCGAAGGTGGACGCGTCGGATGCGAGCGAGGTCATCATCGCGGTGGTGGATGGTCGCCACGAGGGCGTGGGCCGCTACGGGACGCTCTGCCTCACGGCGGACCCCGCGGGTGCGCCGTGTGTCGACGTGACGCCTGAGCCCGAGGACCCCGAGGACGAAGGGGGCTGTAGCGCGGCGCCGAGCGGACCTGGCTGGATGGCGCTGGTGCTGGCGTTGCTTGCGCTCAGTGCACGTCCGGGGCAGGCGCTTCGGCGGGCAGTCGTGGTGCGCCGTGACTCCGTGCGGTGAGCGCGGCGTGGCGGCTCCTGGCCTGCGCTGAACCCGATTCGGCCGGAGACGTTACCGCTGGGGTCGTGCGCGTCGCGACCTCTCGTCGAGCCGGGCCCCCGGACGAAGGCCGCGTCGCCGGGAGCGCGCGCGTCGCGGCATCGCATCGAGCTGGAGCCTTTGGACGAAACGTCATCGCAGGGGCGTGAGCCTCGCCCCGTGAGGCTGAGGCCGCGCGGCCCCGAACCGAGTCAGGAGCCCTGGGCGGAGGTGTGCTGCTGGGGCGCTGAATCCTGGGGAGCAGGTGCCCGCGGAGGTGTCGGCGCGGGCGCACCTGCTGGGCACGGGCCCTGGTACTCGGTCAGCGCACGCTGGAAGCGCTCCTGCTCCTCCTTGGGCCATTCGGCCGGGAGCTTCGCGATGGCCTGCTGCTGCTCGCGCAGCGCGTCCTCGCAGCGGCCTTGGTGGAACGCCACCAGGGCCGCTGTCTCCAGCACATAGGGATTCTTGGACCCGGTCTTCCGTGCCACTCGTGCCAGCGGTTCGGCCTCCGCGTAGTGGCCGGCCTGGGCGTGCAGCCATGCCAGCTCCGCCGCGCCCCACCAGTACTTGGGTGCGGTGACGTTCAGATAGCGCAGCGAATTCGCATACCAGGGGTCTTCGGGCATGTCCCTGGCGAGCACTCGCGCCAGGTGTGCCCACGCTGACGGGCTGGCCGGAAAATCGCGCGCCCGGGCCCGCGCCCAGTCCAGCTCCTGACGTGGGGTGAGGTCCATGTCGCGGCCCACGGTGTTGAGTTGGAAGGTGTACGGAATCTCGAAAGGGTGGCCCGCCAGCTTCGCCGGCTCGAACCGCATCGTCTGAATCGAGCGGAGCAGGGCCTCCGTGAGCCCATGGGGCGCGGACTCCAGCACCCGGAGCTGTCGGACCCGACCGTCCGTGCCCAGGCGGCCCTCGATGACGACGATGGCCACGGCCCCCTTGAGGGAGTCGTCCCGGGGAATCTCTGGCTCCTTGCCCGCGTAGCGCCAGGGATGCTGGAACTGCTCGTGGAGGTAATCGCACGCTTCCGTCAGGCCCGCGTTGCACGCCGCGCTGATGTCCGCGGAGGCCTGGAGGAGCTGTTCCTCCGTGAGGGTGCCCGACAGCGCCCGGACGGCCTCCGCGAAGACGCTCCGCGCCTGCCCGGGCTCCACCTCGGTGGTCGGCGCGGAGCTGTCGAACGGGTTGCTCACGAGGCCGAAGAGCCTGGAGTCCTCGGTCCGCGGGTCCAGATAGTGCGCCATGGCGCGCGACAGGTGCCCATGGCTCGCGGGCAGCGAGGGAATGCGGGCGGAGTGGCCACACGCGGTGGCTCCGAGCAGCAGCGAACAGAGAACGACATGCAGTGGACGCATCCTCGCCCACGCTAGCCCTTGCCCAAGGCATGTCCAAGGTTGCGGGCGGGGAGGCGCTGTCCGGGGTGTGACAGGGAGTCCAGCCTCCCCTTCCCCGGGGAGGAATTCGCCGTCGACCGCGCGACATTACGAGGCGGGCGGGGCGTCAGGACTCGTTCAAGTGGGTGCGAGGCATATCGCGTCTGTCCCGAGTTCCAGCTAAGCGTGTCCTCCTGACCGCCGCACGGACCCGAGACCTTCATGTACAGCGCATCCGGCCAGGACAGCAGCGCGCCCTTCATCCGCTCGGTGGGGCGCGCACTCCCGCCTCATTACGCCTCGCAGGAGCAGCTCATCGCGGCCTTCCGGGAGCTGTGGGCCAAACGGCACTTCAACCTGGAGCGGCTGGAGGACCTGCACCGCGCCGTGCAGGTGGGAGGCCGCTACCTGGCGTTGCCCATCGACGCGTATCCGGCGCTCGTGACGTTCCAGCAGCGCAATGACGCCTGGATTCGCGAGGCCACGGCGCTCAGCGAAGTCGTGGTGCGACAGGCGCTGGACGACGCGGGGTTGACGCCGGCCGACGTGGACCACGTCTTCTTCGTCACGGTGACGGGCATCGCCACGCCCAGCATCGAGGCCCGGCTGGCCAACCGGCTGCGCTTCCGCGAGGACTTCAAGCGCACGCCCATCTTCGGGCTCGGCTGTGTCGCGGGCGCGGCGGGCATGGCGCGGGCGGCGGACTACCTGCGCGCCTTCCCCACGCACACCGCGCTCGTCGTCTCCGCGGAGCTGTGCTCGCTGACGCTGCAGCGCGAGGACCTGTCCATCCCCAACATCATCGCCTCCGGCCTCTTCGGTGACGGCGCGGCCTGCGCGGTGCTGAGGGGCGCCCAGGCGCCAGGCGCGAAGGGACCCCGGGTGGTGGCGTCGCGCTCGGTGTTCTATCCGGACTCCGAGCGCATCATGGGCTGGGACGTCGTCGACTCCGGCTTCAAGGTGGTCCTGTCCGCGAAGGTGCCCCAACTGGTGAAGGACCACATCCAGGGCAACGTGGACGGCTTCCTCGCGTCCCAGGGTTTGAAGCGCGGTGACATCCGTCACTGGGTGGCGCACACCGGCGGGCCCAAGGTGCTGGAGTCCTTCGAGGAGGCGCTGGAGCTGGACAAGGACGCGCTGGCGCGCTCGTGGGCGTCTTTGCGCGAAGTGGGGAATCTGTCCTCGGCGTCGGTGTTGTTCGTGCTGGGGGAGACGCTGGAGAAGGTGACGGCGAAGCCCGGAGAGTACGGACTGATGATGGCCATGGGCCCGGGCTTCTGCGCGGAGATGGTGCTCTTGCGATGGTGACCGCCACACAGGCCGTCTTCCTGGGGTACATGGGCCTGCTCGGGGTGGAGCGGCTGGTGGAGCTGGTGCTCTCCAAGCGCAACGCCGCGTGGGCCTTCGCGCGGGGTGGGGTGGAGACGGGACAGCGCCACTACCGCTTCATGGTGGTGTTCCACTCGCTCTTCCTCGCGGCGTGCGTGGCGGAGGTGTTCCTTCTGCACCGGCCCTTCCTGGGGGGCTGGAGCGGGGCGGCGCTGGGCGGCGCGGTGGTGGCGCAGGGGCTGCGCTACTGGGCCATCTCCACGCTGGGCCCGCGCTGGAACTCTCGCATCATCGTCGTGCCGGACCTGCCGCCGGTGGTGGGCGGGCCGTATCGCTTCCTGCGTCACCCCAACTACGTCGCGGTGGTGCTGGAGCTGGCATGTGTGCCGCTCATCCACGGCGCGTGGTGGACGGCCGTGTTCTTTTCGGTGGGAAACCTGGTGCTGCTCTCCGTGCGCATCCGCGCGGAGGAAGCGGCGCTGGGGGACGCGTACGCGCGCGCCTTCTCCCACCGCCCCCGTTTCCTTCCCGAGGTGCCCCGTGGCTGAGCTCGAACTGGAAGTCCTGGCGGAGATTCGTCGCATCGCCGCCGATGAGCTGGAGTGGAAGGGCGTGGTGGAGCCCCAGCACGACCTCGTTCGGGACTTGCAACTCGACAGCCTGGGGCTGACGGTGCTGGCGGTGGGCTTGGAGAACCGCTTCCGCATCCGCTTGTCGGAGGAGGACGCGCAGGGGGTGCGCACGGTGGCGGACCTGGCGAAGCTGGTGGAGCGCCGCGTCGCCACGACGGCGCGCACGCCGACGGAGGTCCGCTCGTGAGAGGTCCGACGTTGCCGAAGGTGCGGTTCCCCACGGTGAACGCGATGCTCTCGGCGGCCAGCCGGACGCCCTTCCAGTTGACGTTCGTCGACGCGGCCGAGCGCGAGGAGTCGCTGTCCTGGGCGGAGGTGTACCGCCGCGCGCGGCGCACGGCGGCGGGCCTGGCGCGGCTGGGGGTGCGCGAGGGGGAGCGGGTGGCGTTGCTCCTGCCCACCTCGCCGGGCTTCATGGATGCCTTCTTCGGCACGCTGCTCGCGGGCGCGGTGCCGGTGCCGCTGTATCCGCCCGTCCGGCTGGGGCGTCTGGATGAGTACCACCGGGCCACGGCGCGGATGCTCCAGGTGACGGAGGCGAGCCTCGTCCTGACGGACTCTCGCGTGCGGCTGCTCCTGGGGCCGAGCGTGGAGAAGTCCCGCCCGCGCCTGGGCTGTCACACGGTGGACGACGTGTCGCGAGGGGACGAGGTGCGCGAGGTGGCGGTGGCCTCCGAGGCGCTGGGCCTCATCCAGTTCTCCTCCGGCTCCACGGTGGACCCGAAGCCGGTGGCGCTGACGCACGGGGCGCTGCTGTCGCAGGTGATGGCGCTGGAGGTGGCGATGCCCCTGTCGTCACCCGAGACGCCGCGCGTGGGCGTCAGTTGGCTGCCGCTGTACCACGACATGGGACTCATCGGCTGTCTGCTGTCCGCGCTGCACTATCCCGGGCACCTGGTGCTGATTCCTCCGGAGGTCTTCCTGGCGAGGCCCGCGCTGTGGCTGCGCGCGCTGTCGCGGCACCGGGGCTTCATCTCGCCCGCGCCGAACTTCGCCTATGGCCTGTGCTTGAAGCGGGTGAAGGACGCGGAGATGGAGGGCGTGGACCTGTCGTCATGGAAGCACGCGCTCAACGGCGCGGAGCCGGTGTCGGCGGAGACGCTGCAGCGGTTCGTCGAGCGCTTCGAGCGCTGGGGCTTCTCCGCGCGGGCGCTGCGTCCGGTGTATGGGCTGTCGGAGGCGTCGCTCGCGGTGACCTTCCCTCCGGAGGGCCGGGGGCCTCGCTCGCTGGGCGTGGACCCGACGGTGCTGGCGAGCGAGGGGCGGGCGGAGGCGGGCGCGCGGCTGCTGGTGAGCGTGGGCGCGCCGGTGGCGGGCTTCGAGGTGGAGGTGCGCGACGAGCAGGGCGCGGTGCAGCCGGACCGGCGCGTGGGCCGGGTCTTCACGCGAGGCCCGTCGCTGATGACGAGCTACTTCGGTGACGCGCTCGCCACGCGGCGCGCGCTGACGCTGGATGGCTGGCTGGACACCGGGGACCTGGGCTTCATCGCGGACGGCGAGCTGTACCTGACGGGCCGCGCGAAGGACGTGGTCATCATCCGGGGCGCCAACCACGCGCCGCAGGCGTTCGAGGAGCCGCTCCAGTCCGTGGAGGGCGTGCGCACGGGGTGCGCGGTGGCCCTGGGCTTCACGCCCGAGGGAGGCCAGGACGAGGCGCTGCTCATCCTCGCGGAACGCGGTGGCGACGCGGCGGAAGCAGACGTGGAGGAGCGCATCCGCGCGGCGGTGGTGGAGGCGACGGGGGTGCGGCCGCACACGGTGAAGCTCTTGGAGGCGGGGACGCTGCCCCGGACGTCGAGCGGGAAGCTGCGCCGGGGCGAGGCGCTGCGCCGCTATCTGTCCGGAGAGCTGTCACCGCCGAAGAAGGTGGGCATGGTGGGCATGGCGGTGGAGATGGCGCGCAGCGCGCTGGCCATGGCGCGGGCGGAGCACGAGACGTGAGACGGTATGACGTGGCCGTGGTGGGAGGAGGGCCGGCGGGACTGGCGGTGGCCATCCACACCACGGCGCGTGGGCTGAACACCGTCGTCCTGGAGCGCGCGACGCTGCCCGCGGACAAGGCGTGCGGCGAGGGGCTGATGCCCTCGGGGCTCGCGGCGCTGGAGCGCCTGGGGGCGCTGGCGCACCTGGACCGCGCGGAGTGCTCGCCCTTCGTGGGCATCCGCTACGTGCAGGAGGATGGCAGCATGGCGGAGGGGCTCCTGCCGGGGCCGGGCGGGTTGGGGGTGCGGCGGGTGGCGCTCGCGTCGGCGCTGGTGGCGCGGGCCCGGGACGTGGGCGTGGAGCTGCGCGAGCGCACGCAGGTGCTGTCGCATCGGCGCGTCGCGGACGGGGTGACGCTGGAGACGGCGGACGGACCCGTGGAGGCGCGGATGCTGGTGGCGGCGGACGGGCTGGGCTCGCCGCTGCGGCGCGCGGAGGGGCTGGAGGTGGCCACGGAGGGGCCTCGGCGCTTCGGGTTGCGCAGGCACTTCCAACTGGCGCCGTGGACGCCCTACGTGGAGGTTCACTTCGCGGACGGCGTGGAGGCGTATGTGACGCCCGCCGGAGCGCGACGCGTGGGGCTGGCCTTCCTGTGGGAAGACGGTGGCGTGGAGGGGCGCGTGGGCTTCGACACGTTGCTCGCGCGCTTCCCTCGACTCCAGGAGCGACTGCTCGTCGCGGCGCCTGACTCGCAGGTGCGCGGCGCGGGGCCGCTGGCGAGGGTGGCGCGGGTGCGCGTGGCGGACCGCTTCGCGCTGGTGGGCGACGCGGCGGGCTACGTGGACGCGCTGACGGGCGAGGGCCTGTCCCTGGCCTTCGCGTGCGCGGAGTCGCTGGGGACGCTGCTGCCGGACGCGCTGACGAAGGGGGCGACGCGCCAGGTGCTGCGTCCCTACGAGCAGCGCTTCCAGCAGGTGTTTCGCAAGTACGCCTGGGCCACGCGCGCGCTGCTCATGCTGGCGCGAAGGCCCGGGTTGCGACGCCCCATCGTCCGGCTGCTGGGGCGAAGCCCATGGATGTTCGAGAGAATCCTCCACGCCGTCGTGGCGTGACGGGCCCTACTTCGCGACCACCCACCCGACGAACAGCTCCACGGAGCGCTCCAGCAGGGGTTCAATGGAGTCGCTCCGGGTCTTCTTGCGCAGGGGCCCCTCGTTCCACAGCGAGGCGAGGCCGTGCACCCAGGCCCAGACGGTGAACGCGAGTGTGTCCATGTCCACCTCGCCGCCCGTGGCCTCCTTCGCCAGCTCCTGGAGCCGCCCGTAGGCGCGCATGCCCTCCGCGTGGAGGCTCGCGTACTTCTCCTCGTCCCCCCACTCCTGCCGGAACATGACGCGGTAGTGCGCGGGGTGCTCCACGGCGAAGCGCACGTAGCACCGGGCGAGCGCCCGCAGCTGGTTGTCCGTCCGGGGGGCTCGGATGCTGGACAGCGCCTCGTCCATCCGCTGGTTGAGCGCCCGGTAGCCCTCTTCCGCCACCGCCGCCAGGAGCGCATCCTTGTCCCGGAAGTGGTGATAGGGCGCCGCCGCCGTGACGCCGGCCCGCCGGGCGACCTCACGCAGGGACACCGCACCCACGTCCTCCGTCGCGATGAGCTTCAGCGTCGCGTCCACCAGGGCCTGGCGCAAATCTCCGTGGTGGTAGGCGCGCTTTCGCGGCGCCGCCGGTTTCTTCCCGACCCGAGTCGTCATCGCCCCTGCCCTCTTCCTGGGATGTCGTTCATCTTGACACTGCTGAGATTGCCTCTTATCTGAACAGTGCTCATATAGACTGGGAGACGCGGGATGCGCGCATTCGTGACGGGTAGCACGGGCCTGTTGGGTAACAACGTGGTGCGGGCGTTGGTGGCGGGAGGACACACGGTGCGGGCGCTGGCCCGCTCGCCGTCGAAGGCGCGCAAGGTGCTGGGGGGCCTTGCGGGCGTGGAGGTGGTGGAAGGGGACATGCTGGACGTGAAGGGCTTCGCGGCCGCGTTGGAGGGCTGTGACGTGGTCATCCACACGGCGGCCTACTTCCGTGAATACTACGCGCCCGGCGACCACTGGCCGAAGCTGTATGCCATCAACGTGAAGGCCACGGTGGAGCTTGCCGAGGAGGCCCACCGGCGCGGGGTGAAGCGCTTCCTGGACATCAGCTCCTCGGGGACGGTGGGGACGAAGCCGGACGGCTCGGCCGGAGACGAGCAGACGCCGCCCGCACCCGTTGCCTCCTCGAACCTGTACTTCAAGAGCAAGGTGGAGTCGGAGCGGGAGCTGAATGCCTTCAGCGCGCGCTCGGGCCTGGAGGTGGTCTACATCCTGCCGGGGTGGATGTTCGGGCCGTGGGACGCGGGCCCCACGGGCGCGGGCCAGTTCGTGCTGGATTTCCTCGCGGGGAAGATGCCGGCGCTGCTCGACGGCGGCTCGTCGCTGGTGGACGCGCGCGACGTGGCCGAGGCCACGGTGGTGGCGGCGCAGAAGGGCCGTGCGGGCGAGCGGTATCTGGTGGGCGGTGAGTTCGTGGACCTGGCGACGCTCTCCCAGGCGCTCGAGCGGGTGACGGGGGTGAAGGGGCCGCGCCGGACGCTGCCGCATGGGCTGGCGGTGGTGCTGGGCGCGTTGGGGCAGACGTGGGCCCGCCTGACGGGGGGCCAGACGTCGCTGACGGTGGAGGGTGTGCGCGTCATGCACGCGAAGCTGAGCGTGGATTCGACGAAGGCGCGGCGGGAGCTGGGCGCGTCGTTCCGTCCCCTGGACGAGACGCTGCACGACACGGTGACGTGGCTGCGCGAGCACACGCTCAAGACCGCGCCCGTGCTGGAGAAGCCCCAGGTCGCCACTTCCCCTTGAAGAGGCCTGCGCGTCGTCACGCCGGCCGTTACGATGGGTCCCCAGCGCGCCCTGGCCGGAGGGCTCGGTCGCTTCGATGGAGTGTCGTGCCCATGCCCCTGGACCGCCAGTCCCCCACCTCGACGGTTCTGTTCCTGTTGCTGTGCGCGCCGCTCCTCGGTGGCTGTCTCTTCGCGGGCCCGAGTCACCAGGGGCCGCCGCTCGCGCACTTCGATGGCGAGAAGTTCCACAACCTCGGGGACGCGCCGGAGCTGAAGACGACGGAGCTGGTGGAGGCGGCGCTGAAGGAGCCTCGCGGAGAGTGGCGGGAGTACGAGGAGCTGACCCCGGGCAGGCCTCCTCCGGCGCGGGTGGGGCCGGGCCGGCTGCGGGTGACGCTCATCAACCACGCCACCGTGCTCCTCCAGGCGGACGGGGTGAATGTGCTGACGGACCCCATCTACTCGGACCGGCCCAGCCCGGTGCCCTGGGTGGGGCCCAAGCGCGTGCATCCGCCGGGCATCCGCTTCGAGGACCTGCCGCCCATCCACGTGGTGGTGGTGAGTCACAACCACTATGACCACATGGATTTGCCCACGCTGCGCCGGCTGGAGGAGGCGCACCATCCGCGCTTCATCGTCGGCCTGGGCAACAAGGTGCTGCTGAAGGGCGAGGGCTTCCGGAACGTGGAGGAGCTGGACTGGTGGCAGTCCACGGACGTGACGCCGGAGGTGAAGGTGACGGCGGTGCCCGCGCAGCACCGCTCCAACCGGGGCCTCACGGACCTGTCCGAGACGCTGTGGGCGGGCTACGTCGTCTCCACCACGGGAGGGCCGGTGCTCTTCGCGGGGGACACGGGCTTTGGTCCGCACTTCTCGATGATGGCCGCGCGCTTCGGGCCCATGCGGCTGTCGGTGCTGCCGATTGGCGCGTTCCGTCCGCGCATCATCCACAAGGTGCACATGGGGCCGCGCGAGGCCCTGGATGCGCACAAGGTGCTGAACTCCTCCACGTCCGTGGCCATGCACCACAACACCTTCCCGATGGCCTTCGACGGGCAGGACGAGGCGAAGTTCCTGCTGCTGCGGTTGCTGGCGCGCGAAGAGGTGCGACCGCGCTTCTGGGCGCTGGGGTTCGGCGAGGGACGCTACGTGGAGCCGCTGCCGACGACCGCCGCGGCCCTCGCGGGTGTCTGCCACCCGGATACGGTGGTTTCCGAGTAGCCGCTTCAGCGATTGAACGGAACTTCCTGGACCCAGTTGAAGCCTCGGTTGAGGAGCTGGAGCTGGGAGGTGTCCACCTTGCGCACGCGGACGTGGAGGGCAGCGCCCTCGAAGGTGCCCTGGATGACCAGGTGCTCCGGGTCTGGCTGCTCCAGGGTGAAGGTCGTCTTCTTCGCGTCCTCGCCCCGGCCTTCGGCGAGGACGAGCGTCCGGGTCTCCGGGCTGCCCGACACTTGGTAGCGCTGTGTGGAGTCGTCCATCTTCCGGAGGGTCATCCGGAAGCGGCCGATGGCCAGGCTGCGCCAGCGCGAGGTGTCGCCCAGGAGCGGGGGCAGCACCTGTCCATCCCTCGTGAAGGACTCGACCTCATAGAGGCCGTAGAGCGGCGGCAGCGGCGCGCCATCTCCCCACTTCGCGTGGCCCTCCAGGTTCCGGCTGGCGTTGGAGTAGAGCAGCCAGCCGATGAAGAGGAGCTTCACGCCTCGCAGCGCCCAGGTGACGCGGGAGGAGAATGCGAAGGGCGTGTCGAGCACGGCGGGCTGGGTGGCGCGGTTGAAGACGAAGACGTCGGCCAGGCGTCGGAGGTCGGGCAGCAGCAGGAAGACGGCGTACAGCAGGAGCAGCGTGGAGTAGAGCTTGACGGGGACGTCGTAGAAGAAGTTCAGCGCCACCACGTTGGACATGACGCCGACGACCACCAGTGAGCCGAGCGTGGTGGTGCGTCGGAAGAGGAGCAGCAGGCCTCCCAGCACCTCCGCTCCCCCGGTGAAGAGGTTGTAGCCCGGGGAGAAGCCCATGAAGGTCCACAGCAGCCCCATGGGAGAGAACTCGCCCAGGGGCTGCGTGAGTCGGTCCACGGTGGGGAAGGGGAACTGGGACTTGAAGACCTTGGCGAAGCCATAGGACAGCATGGCGAGGGCTAGCATGTAGCGGACGTAGACGCGCAGGAAGTCGTGGGCCTTCACGTACCGGGTGCGACGCCGGTCGATGACGGACCACACGCTCGCCGCGATGAAGGCGAGCACCAGGCAGAGAGCCGTCTGCGCGTAGTCGATGGCCTTGTCTCCGCTGCCGGACGTGGCGATGGAGAGCTCCTGCTCGTAGCCGACCACATGCCGGGCGACCCAGGGCACGACGACCTGCCAGAAGCCCGAGATGGCCGTGGACAGGGGCCTGTCGATGAAGGGGAGCGCGTCCAGCGGGAAGGCGAAGCAGTAGATGAGGACGAAGGCGCAGACGAAGCGGAATGCGATGCGCTTCGCGGGGCTCCACGACTCGGGCGCCGGAGGGGCGGGGACGGGCGCCGCTGGCACTGGAGCGACGGACCCTGGCTCGGAGTGAAGAGGGGTGGCGGTGGTCATGGAGGGCTCCTGCGCCCAATCGTAGCCAGGGAGCACGGGGTGCCCAAAAGGATGATTGCCCTGTGGCGCGCTCGCGGGAGCCCGCTCCGTTCCTCCGAGGCGCCTACCGCGCCTTGCGCCGGGCCTTTGTCCGGCGTGTCTTGGGCGCGGTGAGTCCACGCTGCTCGCTGGCGGTGCGCAGGGACTCGATGAGGCGGAGCGCCGCGGGGTTCTCCGGGGCGCTCGCCCGCTGCACGGAGTAGATGAGGTTGACGACCTGCTGGCGGCTCGGGGCCTGGGGCACGACGACGGTGCCCTGACGGGCGGCCTGGGCGACGCAGTGGTCGGGGAGGATGGACCAGCCGTGGCCGGCGGCCACCGTGCCCAGCACCTCCTCCAGCTCCTCGAAGTGGTACGTGCCCCGCACGGAGCGGGGCTGTCGTCCGTAGTGGCCTTCGAACCACTTACCGAAGACGTACTCACACTCGTCATACGTGATGAAGGCCAGGTCCTCGAAGGCCGCGAGCGACGGGAACGCGCGCCCCCGTGCCTGGGGCGGACCGACGAGCACCAGCTCTTCGCGCCACACGGGCGCGGTCAGCAGGCGGCTCGATACGTGGGGCAGGTAGACGAAGCCCACGTCACAGACGCCGTCCTCCAGGGATGAGAAGACCTGGTCCGCCGTGGGGAAGCGCAGGGAGTACGGCGCGGAGGCCCGCTCACGGGAGAGGAGGGGATAGAGCACATAGCGTCCGAAGCCGCTCACCGAGGCGATGCGCAGCGGTGCTGGCTGGGTGTCGCCCTCCTTGAACGTGCGCGCGAGTCGACCGAACTCGTCGAAGAAGCGTTCACAGAGCGCATGCAGCTTCGTGCCCGCGTCGGTCAGCGTGAGTCGCCGCGTCGTGCGGTCGAAGAGCACGGTGCCCAACTGCTGCTCCAGTTGATGAATCTGGTAGCTCACCGCCGGCTGCGTCCGGTGCAGCACCGTCGCCGCGCGACTGAAGCCCCGCTCGCGGCTCACCGTCAGGAAGGTCTCGAGATAGCGAGGGTCCAGGTCCATCAAACCATTCTATCGACCCCATCCAGTCTATCCATTGGATTGATGGCGCGGAGCGCTCGCAGGATGCCCTCCACATCGCGAGGTGCGCGGTGTCGGAGGTGGAGTCATGACGGGTTCATGGAGTCGGACGCTCGTGTCGCTGGGCTGTCTATGGGTGGTGCTGGGCTCGCGCCCGAGCGAGGCACGTGAGCAGGAGGTGTCCTCGGGCAAGGTGGGGTCGCGCACGGTGGCTCCAGTCCGAGGCTCCTCGCGGGCCCAGGCGTCCGCCGTGGAAGAGGCGCGTCCGTCGTTGGTGGTGTTCCTGGTGTTCGACGGATTGCGCTACGACGACCTGGAGCGGTGGCGCCATCGGATGGGGCCGGGAGGTTTCCGCAGGCTGCTGGAGGGCGGCACCGTCTTCGACTCCGCGCGCTATCCCTATGCGACGACGAAGACGTGTCCAGGACACGCCACGCTCGCGACGGGGGCCCTGCCCGGCGCGCACGGAATCATCTCCAACGAGTGGTACGAGCGGGAGTCCGGCGCGGAGGTGAGCTGTGTAAAGGACGCCGCGAGCCCACCGCTGGATGACCCGAAGGGAAAGGGCGTGTCACCCCGGCGACTGCTGGTGCCGACGTTGGGAGACCGGTTGCTCGCGACGCATGGGGCCTCGTCGCGCGTGCTGTCCGTCTCGTTGAAGGACCGCGCCGCCATCATGCTCGGAGGCCACCGGGGACAGGCGTACTGGTGGGGCACGAAGGGCTTCACGACGAGCCGTCACCACGCGGAGCAACTGCCATCCTGGGTCTCCACCTGGAATCAGGCGCAGGTCTCCCAGAAGGGTGGAGTCTGGGCACGAGGCGCGGAGCCCGGAGCGTATGGCGCGCTGGGGCCCGATGACGATGCGCGAGAGCGGCCACCCGAGGGCCTGGGGCGGACGTTTCCGCATCCCCTCTCCACGGAAGACGCCTTCCTCTACACACCGCTGGGCGCGGAGAAGCTGTTCGAGTTCGCCCTGGCGGGCCTGCGTGCCGAAGCGTTGGGGAAGCGTCCTGGTGCGAGGGACCTGCTGGCCATCGGCATGTCGAGTGTTGATGTGGTGAGCCACGCCTTCGGTCCGGAGAGTCACGAGACGGCGGACATGATTCTCCGAATGGACAGGGCGCTGGCCGCGTTCCTGGCGACGCTGGAGCGGGAGCTCGGATTGTCGCGGGTGCTGGTGGCCATGAGCGCGGACCATGGGATGGCGCCCGCGCCCGCGCGAGCCGAGCAGCGCATGTCGGGTGCGCTCGTGACGCACGCGGTGGACGCGGCGCTGGACCGGGCGTTCGGACCCGAGGACTGGGTGGAGGCCTTCAGCACGCCGCACCTGTATCTGCGTCAGTCGCGGCTGAAGGCGCGCAAGGTGAGGTTGGAAGATGCCGTCGAGGTGAGCCGCACCGCGGTCCAGGCGCTGCCCGGCATCTCCGACGTCGTCTCCGCCTCGGACGTGAGCACGAGCCGTGAGCGGGGCTTCGCTCGAAGGGTGCGCGGGGAGTACGTGCCGGCGCGGTCCGGGGAACTCGTCATCATCGCGGACCCGCATGTGCTGCTGGACCCAGGGGAAGACCATGCGAGCACGCACGGCACGCCGTACGAGTACGACATCCACGTGCCGCTCATCCTCTTCGGCCAGGGCCTCCCCGCCGCGCGGCATGGGCGGCCCGTCACTCCGCTCGACCTGGCGCCCACGCTGGCGACGTGGCTGGGCGTGACGCTGCCGGAGGCCTCGGGAAGTCTGCTCTGCGAGGCCCTGGCGCCTGGGACGGCCGTGCCCGCGAGCTGCGCCGCGAATGCCGCCGCCGCGCGATGAGGGCGAGTGAGGAGGCGGTGGCGCCGCTTGACTGCCCGCTTGGGTGTTCCGGGACCTGACGGCTCTTGTTTCGCGTCCGGGTCAGACGCCCCTGGTAGATAGGGGGCCACGTGGACGACGACCGGACCGGACAGGACAGCAGGCCCCCCAGGAAACAGAAGCGACCCCGGAAGGTGTCCGCCCGCTATCTGGAGAACGTGGCGCTGCACTATCTCAAGCGCTACGCCTCCACGGTGAGCCAGTTGAAGCGCGTGCTGGTGCGCCGGGTGGACCGCTCGGTGAAGGAGCATGGCGGAGACCGCGCCGAGGCGCTCGGGTGGATTGACGCGCTCACGCAGAAGCTCGTCCGCAACAACCTCGTCAACGACGACGCCTATGCGGGGATGAAGGCGCAGTCACTGCGCGCTTCGGGGCGCAGCACGCGGATGATTGCCCAGAAGCTGCGGATGAAGGGCGTGGCCTCGGACCTGGTGCAGCGCAAGCTGGTGCTGGCCACCGCGGAGGTCTCCGACGAGGACGCCGCGCGCATCTGGGCTCGGAAGAAGCGACTGGGGCCCTTTCGCAAGGACCTGTCCACGCGTGAGGAGAATCGCAAGCGCGACCTCGCGTCGCTGGCTCGCGCGGGCTTCTCGTTCGGCGTGGCGAAGAAGATCATCGATGGAGCACTCGACTAGCGCTGCGACGTCCGGCCCGGCGTGAGCTCCCATGCCGTGATGCCGCGAAGCAGTTTTGCGGAAAAGAACGCAGCTATCAAGTTGCAAAAGTCTCCCGTACTTCCCCGCGTGACTGGAACACCTCCAGTCCCTCACGGGAGTCACGGGATGAACGCGACGAAAGATCTGCGGACAGTCACGCTCGATGGCCTGCGAATGCACTGCACGCTGATGGGCGAGGGCCCTCCCCTCGTCCTGCTCCACGGCTTCACGGGGACGGGCGCGGACTGGGTCCATGTGTTCGACCTGGACATGCTCGCCCGCGAGTACCGGCTCATCATTCCGGACCTGCGGGGCCACGGCCGGACCGACAACCCGTCAGGGGACTTCACCACGCGCCAGTGCGGGGTGGACGTGCTCGCACTGCTGGACTCGCTGGGCATCGAGCGGTTTCGCGCCATCGGCATGAGCCTGGGTGGCAACACGCTGCTGCACGTCGCGACGCGTGCACCGGGCCGCGTGGAGCGGATGGTGCTCGTCTCCAGCACGCCGTACTACCCCGCGCAGGCGCGCCGCATCATGGCCACCTTCACGGAGGAATCGCGCACCGAGGCCGAGTGGGCGGACATGCGCTCCAAACACGTCCACGGAGACGCGCAGATTCGCGCGCTCTGGCGACACGGCCGAGGCTTCGCGGACAGCTTCGACGACATGAACTTCACGCCGCCGTTGCTCGGCACGGTGCGCGCGCGGACGCTGCTCGTCCAGGGGGACCAGGACCCGCTCTATCCGCTGGAGCTGTCGGTGGAGCTGTATCGCGCCCTTCCCGCGTCCCGGCTGTGGGTCGTCCCGGGCGGGGGACATGGCCCCATCTTCGGGGAGCAGCGTGAGGACTTCGCGCGAACGGCGCTGGCGTTCCTGGAGGAGCCCGCGCCGGCGGCGTGACGTGGCGATGCCCTCGTGTCAATTCGTGGGGAGCAGCTTGCGCGCCAGGGCGATGAAGGCGCGCAGCGGCGCCGACGCGCGGGACCGGTGGGGGTAGTACAGGAAGATGCCCGGGACGGAAGGCGCCCAGTCCTCCAGTACGGGCACGAGGGTGCCCGCGCGCAGGGCGGGGGCGACCTGCAGCTCCGCCAGGTAGGTCAGTCCCACGCCCGCTACCGCCATGCGGTACATGACCTCGGAGTGGTCCGTGGCCAGCCGGCCCTTCACCTGGATGCGCAGCTCCTTGCGACCCCGCTCCAGCTCCCAGTGATAGGGCAGGCTCGTCGTGGGCGCGCGGTAGGTGATGCAGTCATGTTTCGCCAGGTCCTCGGGGTGCATCGGGGTGCCGTGGCGCTTCAGGTAGGAGGGGGAGGCGAGGACCATGAAGCGGAAGGCGGGCGTGAGACGCACCTGCACCATGTCCTTCTCCACGGCTTCAATCAGCCGCAGTCCCGCGTCGAGCCCCTCCTCGACGATGTCCACGAACCTGTCGGACAAGCGCACCTCCGCGTGGACATGCGGATTGTCCCGGAGGAAGCGGGGCAGCACCGGCTCGATGATGCTGGCGAGGGCGATGCTGGGCACCGTGAGTCGCAGGGTGCCGGTGAGCTGCGTGGTGTCGGCGGACAGGTGCTCGAGCGCGTTGAGGGCGGACTCCAGTCCCGGGGCGGCGCGCTCCAGCAGGCGCTGGCCGGCGTCGGTGAGCGACACGTTGCGAGTGGTGCGAAAGAACAACGCCTGTTGGACGCGCTCCTCCAGCAGCCGCACGGACTGACTCACCGCGGAGGTGGAGACGCCCAGCTCCTTCGCGGCCCGGGTGAAGCTCTTGTGCCGCGCGACGGAGACGAACACGGCCAGCTCGTTCAGTGGGGTCAGTGCCATTGTGAAGCCATTCTAAACAGTGCTTTCGCGCCGTGCCTCTTCTCCGAATGGCCCTCGGGCGGCAGTTTGAGGTCATTCACGGAGGCACACATGACGACGACGAACCGCATCGACTCGCTTTCTCGCTACCACCTGCTGGGGCGCTCGGGGCTGAGGGTGAGCCCGTTGGCCCTGGGGACCATGACGTTCGGCACGGAGTGGGGCTGGGGGAGCCCCAAGGACACGGCGCACCGCCTGCTGGCCCGCTACCTGGAGGCGGGGGGCAACTTCCTCGACACGGCGGACGGGTACACGAACGGGACGAGCGAGGAAATCATCGGGGACTACTTCGCGAAGCAGGGCGGGCGTGACGGCGCCGTCATCGCGACGAAGTTCACGGTGAACACATCGCCGGGAGACCCGAACGCGGGAGGCAACGGCCGCAAGAACATCCACCGCGCGGTGGAGGGGTCCCTGCGCCGGCTGAAGACGGACTACCTGGACCTGTACTGGATGCATGCGTGGGACGGCATCACTCCGATGGAGGAGGTGATGAGCACGCTGACGGACCTCGTGAGGGCGGGGAAGATTCGCTACATCGGCCTGTCGGACGTGCCGGCCTGGTACTTCGCGCGGGCGCAGACGCTGGCGGAGCGCGAGGGCTGGGAGCGCGTCGTCGCGTTGCAACTGGAGTACTCGCTGGTGGAGCGCAACATCGAGCGGGAGCACATCCCGGCCGCGCTGGAGCTGGGGGCGAGCATCACGCCGTGGAGCCCGCTGGCGTCGGGGTTGTTGTCGGGCAAGTACGTGCGAGAGGGCCTGGTGGCGAAGGGAGAGGGGCGGCTGCCGGCGGTGCAGGGCCGAGGCAACCCGGGAATGGAGAAGCTCTTCACGGAGAAGAACTGGCGCATCGTGGACACGCTGATGGAGGTGGCGCGGGAGCTGGACAAGCCGCCCGCGCAGGTGGCGCTGGCGTGGGTGACGCGGCGGCCGGGGGTGGCGTCCACCATCATCGGGGCGACGAAGCTGGAGCAGCTCGAGGCGAACCTGCGTGCGCTGGACGTGGAGATTCCGGAGGCGCAGTCGGCGAAGCTGGACGCGGCTGGTCGCCCGGAGCTCGTCCACCCGTACATCTTCTTCGAGAACGCCTTCTTCACCAGCGGCATGTTCACCGGTGGCACGTCCGTGCGCGCCGAGCCGACGTGGTTCCGTCCGGCGGTGCGCTGAAGTTCGGATGCGCGCTGGAGGCTGGTTCAGTCGGTGCGCTGAAGGGCGCGCCAGAGCCAGCCCCAGCGCAGCTCCAGGTCCTCGAAGGGTGGACCACCGCTGGCAAGCCGCGTGGATGTGGCTACTCGGTGTCGGGTGTCTCCACGAGCGGCCACAGTTCACCGAGCTTCAGTTCGATGTCGTCGAACGGGGCGGCGCGAATGACATCATTCTCGACATACGTCTCCAGCTCGACCCAGTGTCCGTCGCGCAATTCGCTCACGGTGAGCGAACGCGAGTCCAGGTCGATGAACCACAGGTGCTTGATACCGATGCGTGCGTAGAACGGGCGCTTGATGCGCGTGTCGTAGCCGCGTGTCGACGGTGACAGAACTTCACAGGCCCAATCCGGGGCCATGGGCCACGAACCCGCGGGTAGCCGAGCCGCCCGCTCCTTGCGCCAGCCCGCGAGGTCCGGGATGAACTCCGGTGAGCCCTCCAACCGGACACCCGGCTCCACTTGAATCCACCAGCCACCCGGGCCGCCCAGGCCCCGTTGGAATGGCCCCCGGAGCTCGGTAATCAAGGCTCCAATGAAATCCATATGCCCAGCACGCGGCTGGGCATGCGTGTACAGCACTCCATCGATGATCTCGCCCACGACGCCCTCGGGCAGAGCCTCGATATCGGCGAGGGTCGCGACACCCTCTGTCTCGCGCTTGCCGTAGGCCATGCCCCAAGTGTGGAGATAGCAGCGCTGTCTGACAAGCGGACGCGAGAGGCTATATCCCGGCGGAGGGCTCCACGAACGGCCAGAGCGCGCCGAGTCTCAGCTCGAGGTCTTCGAACGGAGGCACGCAGACGACGTCCTCATCACCGTAGGTCCCTACTTCCATCCAGAGTCCGTCGCGCAGCTCGCTCACCGTGAGGGTTCGTGCGTCCACGTCGATGAACCACAGGTGCTTGATGCCAATCCGCGCGTAGAACGGCTGCTTGATGTGCAGGTCATACGCGCGTGTCGACGGTGACAGGATTTCGCAGGCCCAGTCCGGAGCCACGAGCCACGAGCCGGCGGGGATTCGCGCCACCCGGTCTTTCCGCCAGCCCGCGAGGTCCGGGATGAACTCCGGAGAACCCTCCAGCCGGATGCCGGGCTCCACCTGAATCCACCAACCCCCAGGTCCGCCACTCCCCTGCTGGAAGGGGCCCCAGAGCAGGGCATGCAGACTTCCGAGTGTGTCCATATGCCCAGCACGAGGCTGGGCATGCACATACAACGTTCCTTCGATGATCTCGCCCACGACGCCCTCGGGCAGAGCCTCGATGTCGGCGAGGGTCGCGACACCCTCTGTCTCGCGTTTGCCGTAGGCCATGCCCCGAGTCTGGGGATAGCAAAGCCCTCTGACAAGCAGCGCCGCTGACGGCGTCCGTTTACAGCTAGAGCTTCAACTTCTTGAACACGGATTCCGGGATGCTCTTGATGATGAGCATGATGAGCGCCCAGATGCCGGGAACGTAGACCTCGTTCTTGCGCGCATCCGCGGCGCTGAGCAGTCCGCGCGCCACCTTCTCCGGCGAGGCGAAAAGCTTGTTCTTCGGCAGGTGCGCCGTCATCGGTGTGTCCACGAAACCCGGCTTCACCGTCACCACCGCCACGTTGGACTTCGCCAGGCGGTTGCGCAGGCCCTGCAGGAACACGGTCAGCGCGCCCTTCGACGTGCCGTACACGTAGTTGCTCTGCCGGCCGCGGTCTCCCGCCACCGACGAAATCACCACCAGCGTGCCGGCCTTCTGCGCCTCGAAGCGGTTGGCCAGCACCGTCAGGAGCGACGCCGCGCTCAGGAAGTTGGTGCGCAGCACCGCCTCCGTCGCCGTCCACGAGCGCTGCGCCTCCGCCTGGTCTCCCAGCACGCCGTGCGCCAGCACCACGCCGTCCAGCCCGCCCAGCGCCTGGAACGCCCCGTCCACCAGCGCCTCGTGCACCGCGAAGTCGTTCAGGTCCACCGCCTTCGACTCCACCTTCGCGGCGCCCCGCGTGGCGGCATCCTTCGCCACCGCGTCCAGGTTCTCCGCGTTGCGGCCCACGAGGTACAGCGAGGCACCGCGAGCGGCGAGCAGCCGCACCGTCGCCTGGGCAATGGCGCTGGTGGCGCCGAGGACGAGCACTTTCTTCATGGGGTCGGCAATCTCGGAGAGAGGTCAGCGAAGCGCAAGCAGGGACTTGGGATGCGGCGCTCCGGAAGCGCGCTCCGATTCCAGCGAGAAGGGCATCGTCACCGGATTCATCCGCCGCCAGAACGACGAGGAGAACGCCGGGTCGATGTACCCCGCGAACTCCGCGCGGCGCGGGAAGTACGCGGCGAAGCTCTCCGGACTCATCCTCGCGTCCTTCGCCGGATACACCGCGCCGCCCGCCTCGCGCGTCACCCGGTCCAGCTCCTCCACCAGCCGGTACGTCTTCTCCCCCCGGTTGGCGAAGTCCATGGCCAGCGTCACACCCTGGCGCGGAAAGGACATCCACCCCGGCGAGGGAAGGTCACCGAAGGTCTTCAACACCGAGAGGAAGCTGGGCAGCCCGCCGCGCGAGCTTCGCTCCAGGATGTCCTTCAGCGCGTCACGCGCGGTGGAGTAGGGCACCACGCACTGGAACTGGAGGAAGCCCCGGCTGCCGTAGATGCGGTTCCACGCGTAGATGGCGTCCAGCGGATAGAAGAACGGGTCGTAGTGCGTCAGCCGCTGCTTGGGCTTGCCGTTCTGCCGGTGGAAGTAGAGCCAGTTGAACGCCGACACCGACAGCCGGTTGAGGCAGAAGGCCGGCATGTCCATCGGCACCGCGAGGCCAATGCCATGCGACAGGTGGCTCTTGGCCAGCGGGAGCCCGTCGAACTGCGGTGGCGCGAAGTTGCCCCGGTACAACAGGCCCCGTCCCACCTTCTTGCCGCGCGCCAGGCAGTCCACCCACGCCATGGTGAACTCGTGGTCCGCCTCGGACTCGCGCGCCACGACGAGGAACTCGTCCAGGTTGCCGAAGGGCACCGTCTCCTGGAGCACGTACGGGTTGCTGATGGGCTTGAGCTGCACCTCCGCCCACGTGACGAGCCCCGTGAGGCCCAGGCCGCCAATCGTCGCGCCGTACCAGTCCGGGTTCTCGTCCGGCGCGCACACCCGGCGGCTGCCATCCGAGCGCACCAGCTCGAAGCGGCGCACGTAGCGGCCAAACGTCCCGCCCCGGTGGTGGTTCTTCCCGTGTACGTCGTTGGCGATGGCGCCGCCCACCGTCACGTACTTGGTGCCCGGCGTCACCGGCAGGAACCAGCCCCGAGGCGCCGCCAGTCGCAACAGCGTGTCCAGCGTGACGCCCGCCTCGCAGCGCACCACGCCCGTGGCCGCGTCGAAGGCGATGAGCTTGTCCAGGCCCGAGGTGAGCAGCAGCGTCCCGCCCCCGTTGAGGCAGGAGTCGCCATAGCTGCGCCCCAGCCCGTGCGGCAGCACGGAGCCAGAGACTTGCGGCAGCGCGTCCGAGCGCCACGTCAGCGCCTGCGTGCGCTGCTCGACTTGGGGGTAACGCCCCCAGGACTCCAGTGACTTCATCGCGGAAGCCCTCTCACGTGGCCGCCCACAAGACCAGGGCGGAGACGAGCCCCACCGCGTAGCTCACCTTGTCCTTGAGCGCGAAGACGAGCGGGTCCTCGTTCACCTGCCCGCGATGCGCCAGCACCCAGATGCGGCCCACCCAGTAGAGCATCACCGGGCACAACAGCCACAGGCGCTCCGGGT
This sequence comes from Myxococcus sp. CA040A, assembly GCF_013336725.1. Lineage (NCBI taxonomy): Bacteria > Pseudomonadati > Myxococcota > Myxococcia > Myxococcales > Myxococcaceae > Myxococcus > Myxococcus sp. CA040A. Next base: position 749,568 of record NZ_JABUMR010000003.1, read on the forward strand.
GGTCGTAATAGACAGTCACTTCCTTCGACGTGATGTACAGCGCCAGCACCAGCACGGACACCTGGCCCGCCGCCGCGCCCAGGCTGGCGAGCTGCTCGTAGTCCTGCGCCAGGTACCCGCGCCCATGCGCGGACGTCTCGTTGGACAGCCGCAGCCGGCGCACCTCGCTCAGCCGCTTCACCAGCGCGAGCGACAGGAACAGGAACATGCTGAACATGAGCAGCCAGCTCGACGTGGGCACGCCCACCGCCAGCGAGCCGCCGAAGATGCGCACCGTGTACAGGCCCGCCAGCACCAGCACGTCCAGCATCACCACCTGCTTGAGCCGCAGCGAGTACGCCAGCGTCAGCGCGTAGTACGTCGCCAGCAGCGCCGCGAAGGCGGGCGGCAAGAGCAGGCACACCGCCGCCCCGGCCAGCAGCAGCACCGGCGCCAGCACCACGCCCACGCTCACCGGCAGCGAGCAGGCCGCGAAGGGGCGCTTCTTCTTCGTCGGGTGCCGCCGGTCCGAGTCCAAATCCAGCAAGTCATTGAGCACGTACACGCTGGACGCGCACAGGCTGAACGCCACGAAGGCCAGCACCGCCTGGGCCAATAGATTCGGCGCCGCGGCCTTGTGCGCGGCGAGCACCGGCACGAAGACGAGCGCGTTCTTCGCCCACTGGTGCACGCGCAGCGCCTTCACCCAGACGCGCGGGCCCACCTTGGGCTTCTCGAAGACGCGGTGGACCTGACGCCCCAGTCCCCGGGCCTTCTCGAGCACGCCCGCCGGCGCGTGGACCACCACGATGTTTCGCGACTCGCGCCACAGCGGCACGTCCACCGCGTCGTTGCCCGCGTAGTCGAACGTGCCCAGCGCGGCCTTCAGCTTCGCCAGCTTGCGCGCGCCGGAGAGGTTCACCGTGCCGTCGCTGGCGTGGACCTCCGCGAAGATTCCCAGGTGCGCGGCGACGGCCTGCGCGATTCGCTGGTCCGCCGCCGTGGCCAACACCAGCCGGCGGCCCCGCGCCTTCTCCTCGTGGAGGAACGCGAGCAGCTCCTCGTTGTACGGCAGCTGCGCGGCGTCCAGGCCCGCCCGCCGGGCGACCTCCGCCTTGAAGTACGCCTTGCCCTTGAGCACCCACAGGGGCAGCAGCAGGAGCAGCCACGGCGCGCGCTTGAAGAGCACGAGCAGGTTCTCGTGCAGCGTGTCGGTGCGCACCAGCGTCCCGTCGAGGTCGACGGCGAGCGCCACTTCGGGCGAGTCAGCGGTGAGGGGTGTCTCGGGAAGCATGGGCAACGGGGGCGAAGGCTACCCTGTCGGACCGCTCCTGGGAGCGGGAAGGGCGCGCGGCCCCCCGCCCGCCAGGGCACCGCTCAGTCGAGTCGGGCGATCAGCAGGGTTTGAAGGGGGAGGTTTCGGATGGGTCGGCTGCTCTCGATGCGGTAGCCCGCGTCGTCGAGGAAGCCCTCCACCTCCGCGGGCGTGTAGGCGTCAGCGCCGGAGGTGACGAAGTAGTGCAGGCCGATGAGGGGCGCGGAGCTGGCGGGGTCCTGGATGTCCTCGCGCAGATACTCCAGCACGGCCAACGTCCCCTTGGGGGCCAGCGAGGAGCGGATGCGGCGCAGGAGCGCCACGTTCTGCGCGGGCGTCAGGTGGTGCATCACCTGGAACAGCAGCACGCCGTCATAGAGGCCACCCAGCTCCGCGGAGAGGATGTCCCCGGCCTGATGGGTGACCAGGTGGCTCAGCCCCGCGGAGGCGATGATGTCCCGGCCCACTCGGACGCTGCCTTCCAAGTCCAGCACCGTGGCCTTGAGGCCCCGGTGGCGCAGGCACAGCTCCGCGGCGAACCAGCCGTGCGCACCGCCCAAATCCAACAGGTGTCTGGCACCCCGGGGCAGGGGGATGGCGCCGACGACTTCCGGGGCCGCCAGCCGGGCGAGCTGATGCATGGCGTGGATGTAGTCGCGCCAGCGCGGGTCCTCCGGCGCGAAGTCGTGGATGTCCACCGCCTCGCCCGAGCGCACCACGCCCTCCAGCCCCGTCCACCAGTCCCACTGCGCGTAGTTGAACTCCAGGAAGGCGCCCACGTACTTGGGCGAGCGCGGGTCCAGCCACCGCTTGGAGCGCGAAGCCAGCCGGTAGCGGCCGTCGCGCTGACGCTCCACCGCCTCGCACGCCACCAGCGCCTCCAGCAGGGAGCGGGTGCCTTCCGGGGACAGCTTCAGCCGCGCCGCCAGCGCCTCCGACGTGGCCGCGCCGTCCGCCAGCGCGCCGTAGATGCCCAGCCGCACGCCCGCCATCAGCGTGCGCGACGCCATCATCCCGAAGAAGGCATGGGCCAGGGGTTGGGGGGCCAGGTTGAACCAGTCCGCCACTCGCTCCAGCAGGTTGTCCGCCTTGAGCCCCAGCCGCATTCGTGCGCCCCCTAACGCTTCTTCCGGGGGAGGGCCAGGCCGGCCAGTCCCACCATCACCAGCGCGGCCTCCACGCCCATCAGGCAGCCCACCTGCTCCGCCTTGCGAACCCCTGTGTAGCGGCAGGTGCCGTCCTCGCAGGAGAAGCGCGGCGAACAGTCTCCGCTGCTGCGACAGACGGTGTTCACCCGCCCCGTCCCGTCCTCCCCTTCCGGGTTGTCCCGGTCGGGTCCGCCCTCTCCAGTGGATGCGTCCGGGAGGGGGATGATGATGCCTCCGTCCCCCGATGACTGGGCGAGGGCGACGGCGGGCAGCAAGAGGGGGAGGCAGGCCAGCAGAGACAAGCCCTGGGCGCGGACAAGGTGACGAAGGGACATGACGGGGTCGTCACCCTAACCGCCCCGCCGCACAGATGCATCCACCGTGGAAACCGGAACTCGGGGGTAGATTGTCCCACCCCACCGCCTTCATCTGGTAGCGTACGACCCGCGATGGCCGCCCCCAGAATCCTCGTCGTCGATGACAACCCGGAGCTTCTTTCCCTCCTCACGCAGCTGTTCGAGGACGCGGGCTACGAGGTCGTCGGCGCCAGCCGCGGCAGGCAGGCGGTTGACGTCGCTCGGGCCAATCCCCCCGGCGCGGCCGTCTTGGACATCCTGCTGCCGGACATGATGGGCTACCACCTGGCGGACGCGCTGCGGAAGGACAACCCCCAGCTCCCGCTGCTCTTCATCACCGGCGTCTTCAAGGGCGGCAAGCACGCGCTGGAGGCCCGGCAGAAGTACCAGTCCGCCGGCTACTTCGAGAAGCCGTTCGAGGCGCAGAAGCTGCTGGAAGCCGTCACCAAGGTCCTCCCTCCGGAAAAGAAGGCCCCGCCCGCCGGCTCCCTCCAGGACGCCTTCGAGGTGGAGCTGGACATCGACGTGGAGGAGGAGGGCCCCCAGGATGTGATGGAGCTGACGGGCCGCATCAAGGTGACGGGCGGCGGCAACATCACCGCGGAGATTCGCGGCGCCAACCTCACCGCCAGCCCCATGCAGAAGGTGCCGGCCACCCAGGTGCGGTCGCCCGCGCCGGGCCGTCCGCCGGACTCTCCTCCCGCGGGCTCGGGCGCGCCGGGCAGCCGCCGGGGCGAGCTGAAGGACAACCTGCCCTCGTTGCTCACCGCCTACTACCTCTCCCGTGAGACGGGCGAGCTGGGCATCCAGCGCGGCAAGGTGAAGAAGGTCGTCTACTTCGAGAAGGGCATGCCGGTGTTCGCCCTCTCCAACCTGCTGGCGGACCGCTTCGGGCAGTTCCTCGTCCGCGTGGGGAAGATCAAACCCGAGCAGCTCCAGGATGCCTCCGCCGTGGCGGGAGCGACGAACCGGCGCACCGGCGACGTGCTGGTGGAGCGCGGGCTGCTCAAGGACACCGAGCGGCTCTACTACGTGGGCCAGCAGGTGAAGGCCGTCATCTACTCGCTCTTCGCGTGGGAAGAGGGCACGTATCTGATGAGCTTCCGGGAGAAGGCCAGCTCGGAGTCCATCAAGCTGGACGTGCACCCGGCCAACCTCATCGTCCGCGGCATCAAGAAGCTCTACAAGCCGGAGCGCCTGCGCCGGCTGCTGCAGCCGGAGGACCGGCTCATCCCCGCGGTGGCCCCGGCGTACCAGCTCAACGAAGTGGAGCTGGAGCGGTGGGAAGCGGAGCTGTTGCCCAAGATTGACGGCAACCGCACCGTCGCGGAGCTGCTGGCGTTCGCCAACCGCCCCGAGCACGTCGTCTACGGCTTCCTGGTGGCGATGATGGCGCTGGGCATCCTGGACAAGCGCTCGTAGCGCGTCCGGGTCGCCGGGCGGGCGCCTGCTTGGAGCCTGGGGCGCCCGGGGTGGCTTGGAGTTCGAGCTCAGCCGCCCGTCAGGCGGGAGCCAATCCAGAACAGGCCGAGCGCACCGGAGCCCACGGCGACGACGCGCTGCACCCAGGTGGTGATGCGGTCGTTGAGGCGGGTGAGGCCCTCGGCGAAGAGCAGGCCCACGGTGCCCATGCCGATGAGGATGCCCAGCGCGAAGCCGGGCAGGTACGTCCACGCGGCCAGGCTCATGCTTCCGCCGACGAGCAGCGGGGGCAGGGCGAGCAGCAACGAACGCACGCCGCTGACGGCCATCAGCGCGCCGGCGGCGGTGCTGACGGTGTGCACGTGCTCGTGCGGCTCCTTGGAGTGGCCGGGCAGGTGGGGGTGGCCGTGGTTCAGGCTGTTGGGGAACAACAGCGCCGTCACGGCGAGGGCCACCAGCACGGCGCCGCCGAAGATTTCGGCCCAGCGCTCGAAGGTCTCGGACAGGCCCACGCCGGCCAGGAGGCACAGGGAGGCGATGCCGCCCAGCATGGCCGCGTGCCCCAGCGCGAAGCGGAAGGCGGTGGCGATGGCCGCGCGACGCCGGCCCCCATTCAGGGTTCCGAGCGTGGCCACGGCCGCGCAATGGTCCGGCCCCACGGCGTGGAGCAGGCCCTGGGACAGACCGAGCAGGAAGGCAAGGAGAATGGGCTGCACGACGCGGACCCTACCCGCGCTTCCCTCCGGAGGCCAGCAAGAGGTACCTACGCGTCATGTGGACTGCCTTCCGACCGCTGCCGGCCGCGCTTTCACTCGTGTTTTGTTGGGTCCTCTTCACCGGGTGTGACTCGGGGAAGAAGCAATTCCAGGAAGCCAATGCGCAGTACGAGGCGCTGGTGGACCGGGGCGTGCCGCCGACGGACCCGGCGTGGGACGCGGTGGTCGCGTCGCTGGAGAAGGTGCCCGCGAATTCGCGCTCGCGTCCGGAAGCCGACAAGCGTCTTTCGGCCATTCGTGGCCTGCGGGGCAGCCTGCCTCCGCGTCCGTTGGCGACCCCCGGCGCGACGGGGCCCGGCACCAGCGAGGCGGACGTGAAGCGCGCCGCGTGCGAGGCGCTGGCGAAGAAGCTGGGACAGGCGTCGGACGAGGCCACTCGCGAGCCACTGCACAAGGCGCTCGAACAGTGTCACGCGGACCTGGTCCGGCTGGAGGCCAAGAGCCACCCCCCCGGGGAAGAAGGCCACGAGCATGGGAGTCCGCCGCATTGACGCCGTGTGACGTCGCTCACGGATGATTGAGAACACGTCGGGTTTGTGGCTATGGAGCGCGCATGCCCATGCCCCAAGCAGGTGACGCGGCTCCCGACTTCGTGCTTCAGGACCAGGACGGCAACTCCGTGACGCTCTCGCAGCTCGCGGGGAAGAACGTCGTCCTCTATTTCTATCCGAAGGATGACACTCCCGGATGCACCGTGGAGGCGTGCAGCTTCCGCGACGAGCACTCGGTGCTGGAGGCCGCTGGAGCGGTGGTGCTCGGCGTGTCCGCGGACAGCACCGCGAGCCATCGCAAGTTCGCGACCAAGTTCAACCTTCCCTTCCCGCTGCTGGCGGACACCGAGCACCAGGTGTCGGACGCCTACGGCGTCTGGGGGGAGAAGTCGCTGTATGGACGCAAGTTCCTGGGCATCAACCGCGCCACGTTCCTGATTGGACCGGACGGCAAGGTGAAGCAGGTGTGGCCGAAGGTGAAGGTGAACGGCCATGTGGTGGAGGTCCTCGCCGCGCTGGGGGCGAAGCCGAGTGCTCCGGTGTCGGGCGGGTCCGCGTTAGAGGTGGAGGCGGCGGCGCCCGAACTGCCCGCGGCGTCCGTGAAGGACTCGGAGTGGGTAGATGAACTCACGCCGCTCTCGGGCACTCCGTTGACGGCGCCGGCGCAGGTGACGAAGTTCGAGCCCGCGAAGCGGAAGTCCGCGGCGACGAAGGCTCCCGCGAGCAAGACCGCGTCGCAGGATGAGACGCCGGCCGGGGCGGCTGTCGCGGTGACGACCGCGCCCGAGAAGAAGGCCGCGCCCGAGAAGAAGGCCGCGCCCGCGAAGAAGCCGGCCTCCGAGAAGAAGGCCGAGCCCGCGAAGAAGTCGGCCTCCGAGAAGAAGGCCGCGCCTGTGAAGACCGAGCCTGTGAAGGCCGCGCCCGAGAAGAAGGCCGCGCCCGCGCAGAAGACCTCCGCGAAGAAGGCAGCGCCCGCGCAGAAGACCTCCGCGAAGAAGGCCGAGCCCGTGAAGAAGGCGGCCGCGCAGAAGACCTCCGCGAAGAAGGCAGCGCCTGTGAAGAAGGCGGCCGCGAAGAAGGCCGGGCCCGCGAAGAAGGCAGCGCCTGTGAAGAAGGCAGCCGCGAAGAAGGCGTCCGCGAAGAAGGCCTCGCCCGCGAAGAAGACCTCCGCGAAGAAGTCGCCCACGAAGAAGGGGGTCTCGGCGAAGAAGTCCGCGCCCGCGAAGAAGTCAGCTGCGAAGCGGAAGTAGCGGAGCGCTGCCGTGAAGCAGGCCACTTCCCAGATGCGTGGACGCGGCGCTTCAAGCCTCGTCCCCGTATCTGGGGATGAGGCGCCACGGAGCACTGCCTGTGCGGCGACGACGGTCGTACTCGGACGCACGGTGCTTTGAACCAGGCAAGGGAGCAGGGAATCGCCGCGCAAAATTTGCGGCGAGACGCGGGCTTCTGTCCCGAAGAAGTCTCAATCCACCGTGACCATGCAGAAGACGGTGCGCGAGCGCCGAGGAGGGCGTAACTGAGCAAGCGGCCCAAGCGGCCGCCGTGTACCCGCCTCGTGGTTTGGACACCAGACGTGCCCATTCTCCTGGGATGCGGGGGACTTGAAGACAGACATCCGAGGAGTGGGACATGCGCGAGCGGAATTTCCGGCGGTGGGCTCAGGTGGCGGCGTTGACGGTGGGTGTCATGGGCGCGGTGGGCTGCGGTGGCCTGCCCGAGACAGGGGGCAAGCAGCCGGGCGAGAGTCGCGGCGGGCCGTTCGCTCAGCGTGGCATCCAGCCGGATGCGCTCCTGGACATGCAGGGCAACGTGCATCCCGAGAAGTCCCCGCCCTGGTTGATGGTCGCGGACCGGGGCCACAACGGCACCATCAAGGACATTGGCTCCAGCATCGACCCGCGCACGCCCAAGCTGGAGGGACAGCAGAACAAGTCTCTCTGGGACGACAAGGGGAAGATGATGGAGGACCGGTACGGCAGCGAGGGTGGCGCCACCTTCGCGCCGACGGCACAGGGGCTGGGCGGCGAGGATGGCGCGCTTCAGAGCGGCTCGACAGACTTCAACCACGGTTGGGGTTACCGGCCGCTGGGCTGGCAGGACCGCAACGCTCGGCTGCGGCGCTAGGTTCGACTCGGGCGGACGGCTGATTCTTCGCCGGCATCCGCGTACGAGGATGGGTATCCATCCCTCTGGGGCCTGAATGGCTCGCCGGAGGGATGGACACATGAACCAGGGAAACATTCGCCGCTGGCTCCTACCCGGCGCGCTGGCCGTCGCTTCGTTGGTGGGCACGGCGTGTCACCGGGAGGAAGAGCGCGTCCGTCGGGAGATTCCCAGGACGGGCGGCCCCTATCAGGGCGTCGCCAATGACTCGCAGCCCTTGAGCAGCTTCGGCCCGGGAACGGGTGGCTCGGGCACGCCCGACATCGCGCCAGTGCAGGACATCGTGGGCACGAACCTGCCGCCCACGGCGGTGGGCAATGTCCCTCCGCGTGTGGAGCCCGGCATCGCGGCGGGCTCACCGACAGCGATTCAGAAGGAGCAGCAGGAGCAGGACGCACCGCCCCAGGGTGCCCCACCCGCGAAGAACACGACGGATGGAACGTCGGCCCCGAAGCCAGGGGATGCTCCTCCACGCGAGGATTCCCAGGTGCCGCACTAGTTGCTCGGTGCACGGGGCCGGTGCCCCGTGGCCGTCACGCTCATCGAGACGCGAGCATGACCTCGGTGGGGTCCTTGCCCGCGAAGGCGCTGTCGAGCCCCTTGGCGAGCGCGTGATGCTCGGCGCCCCCCAGGGTGGCGAGCCGGTCCTCCGCCGGGTGCGCGAAGCGCGCGGCGAGTACGTCGAGCCTGCGGTGCGCCTCGGTGATGCGCTCGCGCGGAATCCTGCCGGACTCCACTGCCTTCACCACGGCCTCGATGGCGCGACGCTGCACCTCCGCGTGGTGGCACACGAGGAACAGGTCCACGCCCGCGAGCGTGCCCTGCACCGCCGCCTCCTCCACCGTGTAGTGGTCCGCGATGGCCTTCATCTCCAGGTCGTCGCTGACGAGCACGCCGTCAAAGCCCAGCTCCTCGCGCAGCACCCCCGTGAGCACGCGCTCGCTCATCGTCGCGGGCACGCCCTTGTCCAGCGCGTCGAACAGGACATGGGCCGTCATCAGCGAGGCCAGCCGCGCCTGCGCGAAGGCCCGGAAGGGCACCAGCTCCACACGCCGCAGCCGCTCCAGATCATGCGCCAGCCTGGGCAGCGTCAGATGGCTGTCCGTGGTCGTGTCACCATGCCCGGGGAAGTGCTTGCCGCAGGAGGCGATGCCACCGGCCTCCAGGCCCCGCGCGAGCGCCACACCCAGCCGCGCCACCTCCTCCGCGTCCCGGCTGAAGCTCCGGTCCCCAATGACGGGATTGGCTGGGTTGGTGTCCACATCCAGCACCGGCGCGAAATCCCAGTCGAAGCCCACCGCGCGCAGCTCGTGCGCCAGCAGCCGCCCCACGCGCTCCACCAACCGGGCGTCCCCGCGCTGTCCCAGCTCGCGCATCGGGGGCAGGGCGGTGAACGGCGCCCCGCGCAGCCGCGCCACCCGTCCTCCCTCCTGGTCCACCGAGAGGATGAAGGGCCGACCCGCGCGCGTCTTCAGCTCGCGGCACAGCGTCGCCGTCTCCTGCGCCGTACCCACGTTGCGCTTGAAGAGGATGGCGCCATAGACGCCGTCATCCATCAGGGCCGCCAGGTCGGCGTCGATGCGAGTCCCAGGAAAGCCCACCATGAACAGGCGGGCGCAGTCGCGGTAGAGGGCGGAGGCGGTCACGGGACGCAGTGTCGCAGAACCCGGGCCTCAGCTGGATACCGTTCCTTCGAGGTACGCACCGGGCGTCGTCTGCCCGTCACCTCCCGGGCGGTCATGTCCGCTGGCCGCCATCCCGGTCCGCCCGGGGCAGGGGTCGCCCGGCTCCTCCACGTGGCTTCCGGCGGGCTCCTCGCATCGTCATGTTGAGGCACGGCGGCGAGGCGCCAGCGCGGGATGCCAGGGCGCCTGCCCGTCCACCTGTCGGGGGAGCACGGGACGATGATTCAAATCGAGCGGGTGTATCACCACCTGGAGCCGCACGACTCGGAGGGGGCTCGCTTCCTCGTCGAGCGACTGTGGCCACGAGGTATCAAGAAGACCCACCTGAAGCTGGATGGCTGGCTCAAGGACGTGGCGCCCAGCACGGAGCTGCGCAAGTGGTACGGCCATGAGCCCGCGCGCTGGGAGGAGTTCCAGCGCAGGTACGCCCAGGAGCTGCGGGAGCATCGCGAGGCCCTGGCGCCGCTCGTCGAGGCGGCCCGACGGGGAGACGTGACGCTGCTGTTCAGCGCGCGGGACGAGGACCACAACAGCGCCGTCGTCCTGAAGGCGCATCTGGAGCGCGGGCTGCGTCCAGCCAGGCGGCGCTCGCGCCAGCACCCGACGGTGCATTGACACAGGGGCTTGTTCCGCCACGGACGGCTGCTACAAGGGCCCCGGGATTCCGAGGCACCTTCCGCGCCTCCGTTCAATCGAGGCCCTGATGGATTTCGCCACGCTCGAGCTGTCTCCACCCTTGCTCCAGGTCATCGCCGAGCTGGGTTTCCAGGCCGCCACGCCCATCCAGGCGCAGAGCATCCCCGTGTTGCTCAAGGGCAAGGACCTGGTCGGCCAGGCGCGCACCGGCAGCGGCAAGACGGCGGCCTTCGCGCTGCCCATGCTCCAGCACGTCCAGCTCCAGGACCGACGCCTGCAGGGGCTGGTGCTCTGCCCCACGCGAGAGCTGTGCGCCCAGGTGGCGGGAGAGATTCGCAAGCTGGGGCGCCGGCTGCCGGGCCTTCAGATATTGGTGCTGGCGGGCGGACAGCCCATCCGGCCGCAGTTGGAGGCGCTGGAGAAGGGCGTGCACATCGCGGTGGGGACGCCCGGCCGGGTGATTGATGTGCTGGAGCGCGAGGCGCTGGAGACGAAGCGCCTGGGCACGGTGGTGCTGGACGAGGCGGACCGGATGCTCGACATGGGCTTCCGCGAGGACATGGAGCGCATCATCGGCGCGATGCCGTCACGGCGTCAGACGGTGCTCTTCTCCGCGACGTTCCCTCCAGACATCGCGGCCCTGAGCCGCGCGTTCCAGAAGGACCCCGTGCGCGTGACGGTGGAGGACACCGAGGCCACGCCCGCGATTCGTCAGGTCCGCTACGACACGAAGCCCGAGGACAAGACCCAGCAGTTGCTGCGCGTGCTCCGGCTCTACCAGCCGTCCTCCGCCATCGTCTTCTGCAACCACAAGGCGACGGTGGTGGAGCTGACGAAGGCGCTCTCCGACGCGGGCGTCAGCGTGGACGGACTCCAGGGGGACCTGGAGCAGTTCGAGCGGGACCGGGTCATGGCGAAGTTCCGCAACCTCACCACGCGGGTGCTCGTCGCCACGGACGTGGCGGGGCGAGGCATCGACGTGGAGGCGCTCGACGCCGTCGTCAACTTCGACATGCCCTTCCAGCCGGAGCCGTACGTGCATCGCATCGGACGCACGGGACGCGCGGGGCGCACGGGGCTCGCCATCGCGCTGGTGGCGCCGAACGACAAGCGCAAGGTGGAAGAGATTGAGCAGTCCCTGGGCCTGAAGCTGGAGCCGGGCGACGCGGCGGAGCTGGAGGCCGCGGCGTCGAAGCCGGGCTCGCTCGGCTCGGATTGGGAGACGCTCTACATCTCCGCCGGGCGCAAGGACAAGATGAGGCCGGGAGACATCCTCGGCGCGCTGACGGGTGAGGCGGGTGGCTTCGCCGCCACGGACGTCGGCAAGATTGAAATCCAGGACCACATCTCCTACGTCGCCGTCGCGCGCCGCGTGATCAAGGTGGCCTTCCAGCGCTTGAGCGAGGGCAAGATCAAGGGCCGCAAGCACAAGATTGAGCGCGTGAAGTAGCCGCCCGCGGAGAACGAACCCGCACGCGGAACGGGCCAGGCCCGCACCTTCTGGCCCTCCCACCCGCGACGGGTGACTCCGTCATGCGGGAATCCTCCAGTGCTGAGTGGCTTGCCGCTTCTGGGCGGGATGCCTCCCGTGGAGGTTCGCCGCGCCAGGGCAGCACCCTGCCATGCGGTGGCGCCGAGGACCGGTGCCCTCACGGCGCATGACCTGATGCGGGCTCGTGCCTCGCACGACCTGGGAACGAGGTGGATGGCCCGGGCCGTGTCACGTGTCGCGGCGGGGTGACGGGACTCCCCGCTTCCAGCCCGCATGAATTTGTGGCGTCCGTGCATCAGCTTCGAGTCTTTGCGATGGCTGTCTGACGAATGCCAGGTAAAGGCAATCGCGAGAGGGCGTCGCTCTGCCGACACGATGAAATTTCTATGAGTGTGTTGCCCGGCCCGAGGACCGCGTGACGGCCTTCGTTCGTGGCGCTCTCGAGAAGGCAGGTCGAATTTCCTGGACGCGGCGGTGTCCACCGTCTGCCTGTCCTGTGCGGGTATCTCCGAGGGCGCAAGTCATGGATGGCAGTTGTGCAATGTTTTTGCCCGACGAGAGACGCCAGACTCGCCTCGTGGTTGTCTGACTGGGGTCATCAGGCAAATTCATACAGACGTGGCCCCGTTTGTTGGGGGGCCACGGTTTTCGCAACCCTGTTTTGTTTTCCAGCAAAACAGGCGGTGCCGCTTTATGACTTGCAACGCACGACAATCTTTGGCATCTATTTTTCCCGCATCGCGTCAAATAGAGGGGAAACGGGTTATGCCCGTTTACGTCTCGCTTTCCAGGAAAACGTCATTGGCTTGCGGGCGCGCGAGTTAGAGGTTCCAGTGTCAGCGAACGATAGTGTGGTGAAGGACGGCCTGGCTGGGATCCAGGCGCGTCTGGCCCGTGTGCTTGCACAACGGTTGGGAGTCGATGCGCGCCAGTTGGACGTGCGCGAGAGCTTCAGCAGGTATGGGCTGGACTCCGTGATGGCCACGGGTTTCATCGCGGAGTTGGGAGCGATGCTCGGGCGGCCGTTGTCACCCACGCTCGCCTGGGAATTCCCTACCCTGGAGTCCCTGGCCGCGCACCTCTCTGGAGCGCGGGCTCGCCCGACCTCGCAGGTCCTTCCCAGACACTCGATGGAGGATGAGCCCATCGCGGTGATTGGCATGGCGTGTCGTCTTCCCCAGGCCCCCCACCCGGAGGCGTTCTGGCGTCTGCTCGCGGGCGGGACGAATGCCATCTCCGAGGTCCCCGCCGAGCGCTGGGACGTCAACCGTCTTTATGATCGCGACCCCGCGGCTCCCGGCAAGGTGACCTCCCGCTGGGGGGGGTACCTGGACCGGGTGGATGGGTTTGACCCGCTCTTCTTTGGCATCTCACCCAAGGAAGCGCTCCACATGGACCCGCAGCAGCGGCTCATGCTGGAGCTGACCTGGGAGGCATTGGAGGATGCGGGCATCCCAGCGGACCGGCTGCGGGGCTCGCCCACGGCTGTCATGTTCGGCGCCGTCTGGATGGATTACGAGGCGCAGCTGCAGCGGCTCGGCTTGCGGCGCATCTCTTCGTACACCGCCACGGGTTACCACCACAGCATCATCGCCAACCGCATTTCCTACGTCCTGGGTCTGCGGGGGCCGAGTCTGTCCATGGACTCGGCGTGTTCGTCTTCACTGACAGCGGTGCATCTGGCCTGTGAGAGTCTTCGCAGGGGCGAGTCGACCCTGGCCCTGGTGGGCGGCGTGAACCTGACGCTCGCGCCCGACAGCACGGTCGCCCTTTCCAAGCTCGGCGCCCTCTCTCCGGACGGTCGCTGCTACACCTTCGATGCCCGCGCCAACGGGTTCGTGCGGGGCGAGGGGGGCGGTGTGGTCGTGCTCAAGCCCCTCTCCCAGGCTCTCGCGGATGGCGACTCCATCTGCTGTGTCATCCGAGGCAGTGCCCTCAACAACAACGGTGGAAGCAACGGCCTCACCGCGCCCAACACCAGCGCCCAGGCGGAGGTGATTCGCCAGGCCTGCGCCCGCGCGGGGGTCGCGACGACCGACGTGCAGTACGTCGAGGCCCATGGCACCGGCACGCAGCTCGGTGACCCGATGGAGGCCCGCGCGCTGGGCGAAGTGCTCGGTGAGGGGCGACCCGTCGACAAGCCCCTGCACATCGGTTCGGCCAAGACGAACGTCGGCCACCTGGAGGCCGCCGCGGGCATCACCGGGCTCATCAAGGTCGCCCTGTCCATCCGGTACCGGGCGCTCCCTCCGAGCCTCCACTTCGAGACGCCCAATCCGCTCATCCCCTTCGAGGCGCTGCGGCTGGAGGTCCAGCGCACCCTGACGGATTGGCCGGAGCCGGACCGGAAGCTCCTCGCGGGGGTCAGCTCCTTCGGCTTCGGCGGCACCAACTGCCACGTCCTGCTCGAGGAGCCGGACGCGCCCCGAGCCGAACTCGTGCGCGTGTCGGCGGAGAGTCCGGAGGCGCTCCGGGCCGCGGCGCAGCGGCTGTTCGAGCGTCTGGACGGCGCCATCCACCAGCCCTGGTCCGAGCTGCTGCGCTCGGCGGCGGACGAAGACGGGGCGCACGCGCATCGCCTGGCGATGACGGTCCGGTCGCGCAAGGACCTGCGCGCGAGCCTCCAGTCCTTCCTGGCCGGAGAGGCCCGGGCGGGCGTGTGCGTGGGCAGCGTGGGGCCCGAGCACGGCTGGAAGCCGGTCTTCGTCTTCTCCGGCCATGGCGCGCATTGGCCCGGCATGGGGTTGTCCCTCATGCGCACCGAGCCGGTGTTCCGGGCCGTGATGATGCGGTGTGAGCGGCTCATCCAGCAGAACGTGGGCTGGTCGCTGCTGGAGGTGCTGGGCGCGGAGGACTCGGCGGCGCGGCTGAAGCGAATCGACATCGCGCTGCCCGCCATCGTCGTCCTGGAGATGGCCTTGACGGCGCTCTGGCGCTCCTGGGGCGTCGAGCCCGCGATGGTGATGGGGCACAGCATCGGCGAGGTGGCGGCGGCCCATGCCGCGGGCATCCTGGGCCTGGAGGACGCCGTCCGCGTCGTCTGCTTCCAGAGCCGGCAGATGCACCGGCGCAGTGGCGAGGGCGCGATGGCGCTCGTGGCCGTGCCCTGGGCCGAGGCCGCCGAGCTGCTGGTGGGCTACGAGGGGCGGCTGGACCGCGCCATCGACTCCGGCCCGGACTCGACGGTGTTGTCGGGGGAGCCCGCGGCGCTCGCCGAGGTGCTCGCCGCCTTGCAGGCGCGTGGCGTGTTCTGCCGCCAGGGAGACATCGACGTGGCGGCGCACAGCCACCAGATGGACGTGCTGGGTGAGGTGCTCATCGAGGAGCTGCGGGGAATTCGTCCCGCGTCCGCGCGCCTCCCCATGGTGTCCGGTGTCACCGCCGCGGTGTTGGAGGGTGCGCAGGCCGATGCCCCCCACTGGCAGAAGAACATCGCGATGCCCACGCTCTTCACGGGCGTGCTCACCCACGCGCTTGGCGAGGGGCACCGCGTCTTCCTGGAGGTGGGCCCCCACGCGATTCTCAAGCACCCCATCGAGTCGACCCTGCGCCACGCCGGTCAGCAGGGGCTGTTCGTCCCCACCCTGCGTCGACAGGAGGACGCGCGGGGCACGATGCTCGACACCCTGGGCGTCCTGTATGTCCACGGCCAGCCGGTCCGCTGGGAGTCGGTTTCCAGGGGGAGCGTGGAGGAGGGCGAGGCGTCGGCGCGTGTGCTGCCCCTGTCGGCCCGAAGCCCCGATGCCCTGACGTCCCTGGCCTCCGCCTTCCGTGACGTGCTGGCCGAGGACTCGGGTGCGTCGCTCGAGGACCTCACCTACACGGCGGGCGTGCGCCGCGGTCAGCTTTCGCACCGCCTGGCGGTGGTGGGTGGCTCGCGGCGGGAGATGGCGGAGGCGCTGGAGGCCTTCGTGCGTGGCGAAGCCCATCCGGGCGTGAGCCACGGGAAGGTGAGTCCGGAGGGGAAGGCCAAGGTGGCGTTCGTCTTCCCCGGTCAGGGCTCGCAGTGGCTGGGCATGGGCCGCCAGCTCCTCGCCGAGGAGCCCGTGTTCCGCGAGGCCATCGAGGCCTGCGAGCGCGCGATGCGGCCCCATGTGGACTGGTCGCTCACCGAGGAGCTCCTCGCCGAGGAGCCGCGCTCGCGCCTTCAGGACATCGACGTCGTGCAGCCGGTGCTGTTCTCGATGCAGGTGGCGCTGGCCGCGCTGTGGCGCTCGCGGGGAATCACGCCGGATGCGGTGGTGGGCCACAGCATGGGCGAGGTGGCCGCGGCGCACGTGGCCGGTACGCTGAGCCTGGAGGACGCGGCGCGCATCATCTGCCTGCGCAGCCAACTGCTTCGCGGCAAGAGCGGGCAGGGGGCCATGGCCGTGGTGGAGCTTGGCTTGGAAGAGGCCCGCGCGGCCCTGACGGGCTACGAGACGCGGCTCTCCGTGGGGGTGAGCAACAGCGCGCGCTCGACGGTGCTCTCCGGTGACACCGAGGCCCTGGAGGCGCTGCTGCCCACGCTGGAAGGGCGGGGCATCTTCTGCCGCCGGGTGAAGGTGAACGTCGCCTCGCACAGCCCTCAGATGGACTCGCTGAAGGACGACCTCCTGCGTGTGCTGGAGGGCCTCGCGCCCCAGCCCGCGCCGGTGCCCATCTACTCCACCGTCACGGGGCAGACGAGCGACGGGGGCGACTTCCATCCGGCTTACTGGGTCCGGAACCTGCGCGAGCCGGTGCTGTTCCACGGCGCCGTCGAGCAGCTCTTGGAGGACGGCTACAGCGTGTTCCTGGAGGTGAGCCCGCATCCGGTGCTGCTCGCGCCCATCGAGGAGACACTGCGCGAGTCGAAGCGGGAGGCCCTCGCGCTCGCGTCGCTGCGGCGACAGATGCCTGAGCGGCGCAGCCTCCTGGAGTCGCTCGCGGCGCTGTACGCCTGGGGGTGCTCCGTCGACTGGTCCTCGCTGCACCCCTCGGGTGGGCGGGTCGTCGCGCTGCCTGGCTACCCGTGGCAGCGGGAGCGCTACTGGCTGATGGACGAAGCGGAGGCGGACCCGGAGCTCAGGGGCTCCGGGGACGAGGGGCGCGCGGGACATCCCTTGCTCGGCGCTTCGCTGTCCTCCTCCGTGCAGCCCGGCACCCACTTCTGGGAGCGGAGCGTGAGCACGGCGGCGTTCCCGTATCTCTCCGACCACTGCGTCTGGGGGGACGTCGTCTTCCCGGGCGCGGCCTATCTGGAGCTGGCGCTCTCCGCCGGAGCGGAGGTGCTGGGTGAGGCGGGGCTCGTGCTCGAGAACGTCTCCCTCAGCGAGATGCTCGCGCTCAAGCCGGCGGAGTCGCGGCGCGTGCAGGTGGTGCTGAACGAGGAGGAGGCGGGGCATGCCTCCTTCCAGATTTCCAGCCGCGCCGAGGGCGACGCGGGCTGGCGCAAGCATGCGGCGGGGCGCCTGCGCCGTGAGGAGCACGCGGCCACGAGGCCCGTCTCCGAGCCTCCCGAGTCACTGCGGCAGCGGCTCCCCGTGGAGCTCTCCTCCGAGGCCCACTACCAGCGCAGGCAGGAGCAGGGGCTCATGTACGGCCCCACGTTCCAGGGCCTGCGGCGGCTGTGGCGAAGCGAGCGTCAGGGGTTGGGGCGCGTGGAGCTTCCCGAGCAGGTGGCCGCCGAGAGCGGAGCGTACCGGCTTCATCCCGCGCTCCTGGACGCGAGCCTCCAGGTCGCGGTGGAGCTGATTGCATCCGTGGCGGAGGCGTCGGCCGTTGCGCCCACCTATGTGCCGGTGGGACTGGGCCGGGTGCGGCTCTTCCAGCGGCCTGGGCGCGCGGTGTGGGTCCACGTGACTTCCGTGGGCGACGGGGCGGCGAACGAGCGGGAGCGCTCCTTCGACCTGCGGCTCCTGGATGACCAGGGACAGGTGCTGCTGGAGCTGGACGAGCTGCGCCTGTACCGGCTCGACGCGGGCGTCGCGGCCCGCAAGGCGCTCGGTGAGTGGCTCTACCAGGTGGATTGGGAGAAGCAGCCCCTGCCGGTGGAGCCGACGTGGCCGGAGCGCACACCGGGAAGCTGGTTGATTCTCGGTGACCAGGGGGGCGTGGGGCAGGCGCTGTCCACCCTGCTGCGAGCGCGCGGGGAGACGTGCGTGCTCGTCGTCCCTGGAGAGACGTATCGGCTCACGGGGCCGGGGCGCGCCGAAGTGGACCCCCGGAACGTGGAGCACCTGCGCCGGCTGCTCGGGGAAGCGCTGGGGGCCGGGACGCCTCCTTGCCGCGGGGTGGTGCACCTGTGGAGCCTCGATGTCGCCGCGAATGACGTGCTCACGCCTCGGACGCTGGAGGACTCGCGCCGGTCCACCACCACCAGCGTGCTGCACCTGACGCAGGCGCTCTCCCAGGTGGGCTGGAGGGATGCTCCCCGCCTCTGGCTGACCACGCGGGGCGCGCGGTCCGTCGGCGGGTCGCCGGAGCGCGTCGCGGTGGCGCAGGCGCCGCTCTGGGGCTTGGGACAGGTGCTGGCCGTGGAGCAGCCGGACCTGCGCTGCACGCGCGTGGATGTCGAGGGCGGTGTGGACGCCTGCGCCGACGCGCTCCTCCGCGAGCTGTCGTCCACGACGTTCGAGGACCAGTCCGCCTGGCGCGGTGGCACGCGCTTCGTGGCGCGGCTGTCCAGGGCCCCGGACGCGCTGGTCGCTCGGGAGCCCTCGACGCTGCTTCGCGACGACGGCACCTATCTCATCACGGGTGGACTCGGCGGACTGGGGCTCGAAGTCGCCCGCTGGCTCGTCTCCCATGGGGCGCGTCACCTGCTCCTGCTGGGGCGCCGTGCTCCCACCGAGGCCACCGAGCACGTACTCACGGAGCTGCGCCAGACGGGCGCGCGCGTGGAGTCCTTCCAGGCGGATGTCGCCGTCGCGGATGACGTGGCGCGAGCGCTGGCCCGGGTGGACGAGGCGATGCCACCGCTGCGCGGCGTGTTCCACGCGGCCGGGCTCCTCGAGGATGGCCTGCTGCTCAACCTCACCGAGGAGCGCTTCGCCTCGGTGATGGCACCCAAGGTCCTGGGGACCTGGAACCTGCACGCCCAGACGCACCACCTGCCGCTGGAGCACTTCGTGCTCTTCTCCAGCGTGGCCGCCTCGCTGGGCACCCCGGGGCAGGCGAACTACGCCTCCGCCAACGCGTTCATGGACGCGCTGGCCCATGACCGCCGCGCGCGGGGACTGGCCGCGCTGAGCATCAACTGGGGAACCTGGACGAGCGTCGGGCTCGCGGCGGCGCAGTCCAACCGGGGTGAGCGGCTCGAGGCCCGGGGCCTGCGGGGCATGTCTCCGGACAAGGCGCTCAGCGTGCTCGGAATGGTGATGGGACAGGCGCGGCCACAGCTCAGCGTGATGTCGTTCGACGCGAGGCAGTGGCTGGGCTTCTACCTGTCCGCGGCGCAGTCGCCCTACTTCACCCGGCTCGCCCAGGAGCCTTCTGCCCGGCCCTCCGTGAGCGCGGGACGGAGCCGGATTCGCGAGCAGCTCTTCGCCGCTCGTGCTTCCGAGCGACGGGCCCTGCTGGATGGCCACCTGCGCGAGCTGGTGGGCGGCGTGCTGCGCATGGCGCCCGCGCGCATCGACCCGAGGACGCCCTTGATGAACCTGGGGCTCGACTCGCTGATGAGCATGGAGATTCGCAACCGCCTGGAGGCGGCGCTCGGGCTGAAGCTCAGCGCGACGGTGGTGTGGACCTATCCGACGGTGGCCACGCTCGCGCCCTTCCTGGCGGAGAAGCTGGGGCTTCCGCTCGAGGACCGGGCTCCGGAGCCACGGGACGAAGCGGCGCCGCCGGCCATCGCCGAGGCGAGTGCGATTGACGAGATGTCCGAAGAGGAAGTCGAGCGGCTGTTCGCTCAGCGCATGGGGCAGGGCACATGACGAGCTTCGCGGAGAAAATCGCGCAGTACTCCCCCAAGCGGCTCGCGCTGCTCGCGATGGACCTCAAGTCCCGCCTGGACGCGGTGGAGGGCACCCGCTCGGAGCCGGTGGCCATCATCGGCATGGGGTGCCGTTTCCCGGGTGGAGGCAAGGACCCGGAGTCGTACTGGAACCTCCTGCGCGATGGCGGGGACGCCGTCACCGAGGTGCCCTCCTCGCGGTGGACGCGTGAGGAGATGGCGCGGATGGACCCCGAGGCCCTGGAGAAGCTGGGGGCGCGGTGGGGGGCCTTCATCCAGGACGTGGACCAGTTCGATGCGGACTTCTTCGGCATCTCGCCGCACGAGGCGCACCGGATGGACCCGCAGCAGCGCATCCTCCTGGAGGTCGCCTGGGAAGCGCTGGAGGACGCCGGGCAGGACATGTCGCGGCTCGCGGGCAGCCGCACGGGCGTGTTCATCGGGGTGTACAGCGACGACTACGCGTTGCTCCAGGTGGGCAACCCGTCCGCGCGTGACTCCAGCAGCGTGACGGGCGCCATCAACTGCGTGGTGCCGGGGCGCCTGTCCTACCTGCTCGACTTCCAGGGCCCCTGCCTGACCGTGGACACCGCGTGCTCCTCGTCCCTGGTGGCGCTGCATCTGGCCGCGCAGAGCTTGCGGAACCAGGAGTGCTCGATGGCGCTGGCGGGCGGCGTCAACCTCATCCTCTCGCCGCTCTCCTCGAGCAGCGTCTCCAGGGCCCAGGCGCTGTCGCCGGATGGGCGCTGCAAGACCTTCGACGCGCGCGCCAACGGCTTCGTGCGCGGCGAGGGCTGTGGCGTGGTCGTCCTCAAGCGGCTGTCGGATGCCATCGCCGCCAAAGACCCCATCCTGGCGCTCGTGCGCGGCTCGGCCGTCAACCAGGACGGCAAATCCGCGGGGCTGACGGCGCCCAACGTGCTCGCCCAGAAGGCGCTCATCCGTCAGGCGCTCCAGAGCGCGAACCTGGAGCCCGCCGACATCGACTGCGTCGAGGCGCACGGGACGGGGACGTCGCTGGGTGACCCCATCGAGATGGAGGCGCTCCACGAGGTCTACGCCAGCGGCAGGTCCGCGCGGCAGGCGCTCATCGTGGGCGCGGCGAAGACGAGCATTGGCCACCTGGAGTCGGCCGCGGGAATCGCCGGCATCATCAAGATGGTCCTCTCGCTGCGGCACGAGGCCGTTCCGCCGCTCACGCACTTCCAGCGGCTCAACCCGCGAATCGACTTCACCGGCGAGTCCATCACCCTCCCGACGTCACTCCACCCGTGGCCCGTCCAGGCCGAGCGCAAGCGCCGAGGCGCGGTCAGCTCGTTCGGCATCAGCGGGACGAACGCGCACGTGATTCTCGAGGAGCCGCCCGCGCCCGTGGCCGCGCCGTCCCAGCGCGCGGCGGGTGCCCACCTGCTGCCCCTGTCGGCGCGCTCGCCCGCCGCGCTCCAGGCCCTGGCGCGCGGTTATGCAAGCCTCCTCGTGGCGTCGCCGGACGTGTCGCTCCGGGACGTCTGCTACACGGCCTCGCTGCGGCGCACCCACCAGGAGTACCGCCTGGCCGTCGCGGGCGACTCCCCGGCCGCCATCGCCGAGAAGCTCCAGGACCTCGCCTCGTCGGGCGTCACCGCCGCCATGAAGGGCACGGACGAGCGGCCCAAGGTGGCCTTCGTGTTCCCGGGTCAGGGCTCGCAGTGGCACGGCATGGGTCGTCAGCTCCTCGACCAGGAGCCTGTCTTCCGCGAGGCGCTCGAGCGCATCGACGCGGCCATGCGCCCCCATGTGTCCTGGGGGTTGCTCGACGTGCTCCGGGCGCCCTCCGAGTCGTCGCGCCTGGGGGAAATCGACGTCGTGCAGCCGGTGCTGTTCGCCATGGCCGTGGCGCTGTCGGCCCTCTGGCGCTCCTGGGGAATCGAGCCGGACGCGGTGGTGGGGCACAGCATGGGCGAGGTGGCCGCGGCGCATGTGGCGGGCGCGCTCACCCTGGAGGATGCGGCGGCCATCATCTGCCTCAGGAGCAGGCTGCTCAAGCGCATCAGTGGCCAGGGCGCGATGCTGGCGACGGAGCTGTCCCTGGCGGACGCGCGCAAGGTCCTGGTGGGGCATGAGCAGCGCGTGGCCATCGCGGTGAGCAACAGCCCGACGTCCACGGTGCTGTCCGGCGATGCGGTGACGCTCGAGGAGCTTCGCGGGTCGCTCGAAGCCCGCAACGTGTTCTGCCGCTGGGTGAAGGTCGACGTGGCCTCTCACAGCCCGCAGGTCGACTGCCTGCGAGAAGAGCTGCTCTCCGTCCTCTCCTCGGTCCGGCCGCGCTCCGCCTCGGTGCCCATCGTCTCGACGGTGACGGCCACCGGCTGTGATGGCTCGGGCTTCGATGCGGCGTACTGGGTGCGCAATCTGCGTGAGCCGGTGCTCTTCTCCTCGGCCGTGCTCGGCCTGGTCGAGGGCGGGCACACCGTGTTCATGGAGATGAGCCCGCATCCGATTCTGCTGCCCGCCGTCGAGCGGTGCATGCAGCACGCGGGACGCGAAGGGGTGACGGCTCCTTCCCTGCGCCGCGAGGAGTCCGAACGCACGGTGATGCTGGAGTCCGTGGGCGCGCTGTACCGCGCGAGCTGCCCCGTGGCGTGGACGCGGCTGTTCCCGGAGGGCGGACAGGTCGTCCCGCTGCCCACGTATCCCTGGCGGCACAAGCGGTACTGGCTCGACGCGGTGGCGACGCCCGTCGTCTCCATCGCCGAGCAGGTGACATCCCTGAAGGGCCGACCGGTCCGTGTCGCGCATGGAGCGGATGGCCAGATTTTCGAGCTGGAGCTGGGCAGCACCTCCCTGCCGTGGCTGGGGGCGCACCGGCTGGGCGGCGTCGCAGTGGTCCCTGCCTCGGCCCTGGTCGAACTCGCGCTGAGCGCCGCGTCCGAGTCGCTGGGCTCAGGCGCCCGGGAACTCTCCGACGTGGAGTTCGAGCGCGCGCTGGTGCTGACGGAGTCCTCGCGGCGCCTCGTGCAGGTCCACCTCTCCTCGGCTTCGGAGGGGCGGCACGTGTTCCATCTCCACAGCCGGGCGGTGGATGGAGCCGCGTCCGAGACGGAGTGGGTGCGGCACTGCCGGGGCCAGGTCCGGCCGCTGGGGGTGCTCACGGGAGTGCCGGACGTCATCGAGGCGGTGCGCTCGCGCTGCGCACAGCACGTCCAGGGCGCGGCCATCTACGAGGAGCTGGAGCGCAGCGATGTCCAGTACGACGCGCCGCTGCGGACGCTGAGTGAAGCCTGGAGGCGGCCCGGTGAGGCGCTCGGGCGCGTGGTGATGGGACCGGAGCGGATGCAGGAGTCCGCGCGCTACCAGCTCCACCCGGCGCTGCTGGACGCGGGGCTCCAGACCCTGGCGCTCGCCCTCGCGGCGGAGCCCGAGAAGGCCGCCCTGTTCATGCCCCTGAGCCTCGAATCGTTCGAGTGCCTTCCGGGCCGCGCGGACGTCCAGTGGGCCCATGTGTCCATCGCGCCCACGGTCCGCTCCGAGGAGCGGGTGGGGACGCTGACGTTGCTGGATGCCGCCGGTCGCCAGGTGGCCGTGGCGCGTGGGGTGCGGCTGCGGCGCGTGGCGACGGAGCGGCTGCTTGAAGTGCTGGGCGAGGTTCGCACCCAGGACTGGTTCCATGACGTGACGTGGGAGCCCAGGCCGGTGTGCGTGGCCCCGCCTGTGCCCGCGGACTGGCTGGTGTTCGTCGATGGTGGGGGCTGGGGCGCCGGGCTCGTGGAGGCGCTGCGCCGCCAGGGTGCTTCGCCTGTCACCGTGACCTCGGGAGGCGGATTCCAGCGGCTGGATGCACGGCGCTTCGTGGTGGACCCGAAGCGGCCGGAGGACATGGAGCGCCTGCTGCGCGAGTTGCCCGCGCTGCCCTCGGGACACGAAGGCCGTGCACTCTTCCTGTGGGGCCTCGACGCGGTGCTCGACGAGCAGACGGGGACGCCGGAGTCCTGCGTGGCCGCGCTGCACCTGGTGAAGGCGCTCATGGGCGCACCTGGCCGCGCGCGGCTCTGGATGGTCACTCGGGGCGCACAGGTCACCGGCGTGGGCGCCGAGCGGGTGTCGCTGGCCCAGGCGCCGCTGTGGGGCATGGGTCGCAGCGTGTCCCTGGAGCAGCCCGGCGTATGGGGAGGCCTCATCGACCTGTCTCCGGAGCGTCATCCCGAGGAGGCGCTGGCGGTGCTTCGCGAGGTCTCCGCGTTCGGCGTGGATGGCGAGGACCAGCTCGCGCTCCGCGAGGGGCGTTCGCTGGTGGCCCGTCTTACCCGTGGCCGGGTGACGGCACCCACGGAGCCGCTGAGGCTGCGCCAGGACGCGACCTACCTCGTCACGGGTGGGCTCGGCGGACTGGGCCTGAAGGTGGCGCGGTGGTTGGTGGAGCGGGGCGCGCGGCACCTCGTCCTGCTGGGCCGTGGGGGGCTGTCGGGCTCCGGCGACGCGGCGTCGGAGCGGCGCCGTGAGGCACTCGAGTCGCTCCGGGCACTCGGTGCGACTGTCACCGCGCTGGCCGCCGACGTGGCGGACCGGGAGCGGATGGCGACGCTCCTGCGCGAGACGGCCGAAACGCTTCCTCCGCTGCGTGGGGTGATTCACGCCGCGGCGCTCCTGACGGAGCGACGGCTGGAGGACCTGGACCTCACGGCGATGACGGCGATGCTGCGGCCGAAGGTGCTCGGCACCTGGGTGCTTCATGAGCTGACTCGCGGGTTGGCGCTCGACTTCTTCGTGATGTTTTCGTCGACGTCGACCTTGTGGGGCGCCTCCGGCCTGGCGCACTACGCGGCGGGCAACCAGTTCCTGGAGGCGCTGGCGCACCACCGAAGGGCCTCGGGGCTGCCCGCGACCACCCTGCACTGGGGGACGTGGGACGAGATTGGCGGCGAGCGCGCCGACAGCGTGCGCGGCTTCGCGCGCTTCGGACTCAATCCCATGGCTTCGGAGCGTGCGCTCGATGCGATGGGTCAGGTGCTGGGCTCGGGCGCGAGCCACAAGACGGTCGCGTCGGTGAACTGGAGCGTGCTCAAGCCCATCTGGGAGGCCCGGCGCCGCCGGCCCTTCCTGCGACACATGGGCGAGTCCGCGTCCGCGTCGGTGGGTGAGGCGTCTTCGCGGGCGCGGTTGCTCGCGGAGCTCCAGTCGCTTCCGCCCGACCGCCGCTTCGACACGCTGGTGCTCCGCATCCAGGGAGAGGTCGGGCGCATCCTCGGGTTCGCGCCCTCCGAGCTTCCCCCCACGGACCGGGGCTTCTTCCAGATGGGCATGACGTCCCAGATGTCCGTGGAGCTGCGCGCGGTGCTCCAGCGGGGCCTGGAGAAGGAGCTGCCCGCGAGCCTCGCGTTCGACCACCCCACCGTCATGGCGTTGGCGAAGCGTCTGGCCAGCAGTGTCACCGCGGTGGAAATCCCCCTGCCCACCGTGGCGGGGGCGCAAGAGCCGCGAGCGCAGGTGGCGCCCGCGCAAATCGATGACCTCTCCGCGCGCCTGTCGCAGGTCACGGAGCTGTCCGACGACGAAGTCGAGCGGTTGATTGCACAGAAGCTGAGCTGACGCGGCGGGCACGACGGCGATGAGCAAAGAATTCTACGAGAAGATTTCGAGCCTTCCTCCCAAGAGGCTCGTGTTGCTGGCGCTCGAGCTGCACGCGGAGAGCGAGGCCCTCAAGCGGACGCGTTCGGAGCCCATCGCCATCGTCGGCACTTCGTGTCGCGTGCCGGGGGGCGCGCGGACGCCGGAGGCCTTCTGGCGGCTGCTGCACGAGGGCGTGGACGCCATCACCGAAGTGCCCCGTGAGCGGTGGGACGCGGAGGCGTTGTTCGACGCCGACCCGATGAAGCAGGGCCGCACCTATGCGCGCTGGGGAGGCTTCCTCGACGGCGTGGAGAACTTCGACGCCGCGTTCTTCGGCGTGTCGCCTCGCGAAGCCGCGCGCATGGACCCGCAGCAGCGCATGCTGCTCGAAGTCGCGTGGGAGGCGCTCGAGCGCGCGGGCCAGCCGCCCGACCAGCTCGCCGGAAGCAAGACGGGCGTCTTCCTGGGCATCATCGGAAGTGACTACGCGCAGCTCCAGGCGCGGCAGCTCGGCGGGGCCCCGGACATCTACCACCTGACGGGGACATCCCTGAACGCGGCGGCGGGCCGGCTCTCCTACACGCTCGGCCTCCAGGGGCCGTGCATGGCCATCGACACGGCGTGCTCGTCGTCGCTGGTCGCGCTCCACCTGGCCTGCCAGAGCCTGCGCAACCGCGAGAGCGACGTGGCGCTGGCCGCGGGCGTCAACCTGATGCTGATGCCGGACGCGACCATCGCGCTGTCCAGCAGCAGGGGGCTCGCGCCTGACGGGCGCTGCAAGACGTTCGATGCCTCCGCCAATGGCTTCGTGCGCGCGGAGGGCTGCATCGTCCTGGTGCTCAAGCGGCTCTCCGATGCCCTGGCCCACGGTGACGAGATTCTCTCGCTCGTCGCCGGCTCGGCGGTGAACCAGGATGGCGCCAGCAGCGGACTGATGGTCCCCAACGGCCCGGCGCAGGAGCGCGTCATCGCCCAGGCCCTGGCGAGCGGTGGCCTGGAGCCCTCGCGAATCTCCTACGTCGAGGCCCACGGGACGGGCACCTCGCTGGGCGACCCCATCGAGCTTCAGGCCCTGGCGCGGGCGCTGGCGACGGGCAGGAGCGCCGAGTCGCCGCTCTTCGTGGGCTCGGTCAAGACGAACCTCGGCCACCTGGAGGCGGCGGCCGGGCTCTCCGGCGTCCTCAAGACGGCGCTCGCGCTGCGCAACGAGGCGATTCCTCCGAACCTGCACTTCCAGCGGCTCAACCCGGACATCGTCCTGGACGGCGCGCCGGTGGTCGTCCCGACGCAGGTACAGCCGTGGCCGCGTGCCGGGCAGCCGCGTCTGGCGGGGGTGAGCGCGTTCGGAATCAGTGGAACGAACGCGCATGTCATCCTGCAGGAGCCTCCGCTTCCGGCGCCCCCGCCTCCGCTTCCTTCGCGGGGCGCGGAGTTGCTCGTGCTCTCGGCGCGCGGCGCTGACGCGCTCCGGGCGATGGCCGCGAGTCACGCGCGTTGGCTCACCGAGCACCCGGACGTGTCGCCGCGCGACGTGTGCGCCACGGCGGCCCTGTCGCGCTCCCACCACGAGCAGCGGCTCGCGCTCGCGGGCCGCACGCACGCCGACTTCGTGGAGAAGCTGGAGGCGTTCGCGCGGGGCGAGTCCGTGCCCGGGGCGGCCATCGGGCGCGGCTCGGGGCAGGTCCGCCGCCGGGTCGTCTTCGTCTTCCCAGGCCAGGGTTCGCAGTGGCTGGGCATGGGTCGGAGGCTGCTTGAGGAGGAGCCCGCGTTCCGCGCCGCGCTGGAGCGGTGCGACGTGGCCATCCGGGCCTGCGCCGACTTCAGTGTCCTGGCGGAGCTCGCGGCCGAGGAGGGCCAGGGGCGTCTCCACGAGATTGACGTCATCCAGCCCGTGCTCTTCGCCATGGAGGTGGCGCTGGCGGAGCTGTGGCGCGCGTGGGGCATCGAGCCGGACGCGGTGGTGGGCCACAGCATGGGCGAAGTGGCCGCGGCACACGTGGCCGGCACGCTGAGCCTGGAGGACGCGGCGACCATCATCTGCCGCCGAAGCCGGCTGCTGCGCGGCGTGAGTGGCCAGGGCTCGATGCTCCTGGTGGACCTGACGCTGCAAGAGGCGAAAGAGGCCCTGCGCGGCTTCGAGGACCAGGTCTCCGTCGCGGTCAGCAACAGCGTGCGCTCCACCGTCCTCTCGGGAGCCCCTGGTGCCCTCGAGAAGATTTCCGGCGCGCTCACTCAGCGGGAGGTCTTCTGCCGCTTCGTGAAGGTGGACGTCGCGTCGCACAGCCCGCAGATGGACTCGCTGCGGCCGGAGCTGCTCGCGGCCCTTCAGGGCATCTCACCCCGCGCGTCGCGTGTCCCCATCTGCTCGACGGTGACGGGAGCGCTGACGGATGGCGCGGCGTTCGGCGCCTCCTACTGGGCCGACAACCTCCGTGAGCCGGTGTTGTTCTCGACGGCCATCGAGCGACTCGCGGTCGACGGACACGACATCTTCATCGAGCTGAGCCCGCATCCCATCCTCCTGCCCGCCGTGGAGCAACACCTGCGGCACCTCGGGCGCGAGGGCGCGGTGCTGCCTTCACTCCGGCGCAACGAGGATGAGCGGGGCTCGATGCTGTCGTCGCTGGGCTCCCTGTACGCCGTGGGGCATGCGGTGGACCTCCAGCGCCAGCACCCGGTGCGGGGCCGCCGGGCGGCGCTCCCCACCTATCCCTGGCAGCACGAGCGCTTCTGGTTCGAGTCGTCCCCGCGCGCGCGTCAGGTCCTGGTCGCCGGGCAGCACCCGTTGCTGGGGGCCCACGTGGCGCTGGCCGGAGAGGACGGCGCGCACCTGTGGCAGACCGGGCTGCTGGCGGACAGCCCGGCGTATCTGGGTGACCACGTCGTGCACGGAGAGGTCGTCCTTCCTGGGACGGGTTATCTCGAGATGGCGCTCGCGGGCGCCGCCGAGGCGCTGGGGCCCACGCGTCATGCGCTCGAGGACGTCAGCTTCCAGGAGATGATGGTGCTCTCCCGCGACGAGCCGCTCGCGGTGCAGATGCGCTTCACCCCGGACGAGGGCGGAGCGAAGCGGTTCCAGATTTTCAGCCGGTCCACGGAAGCGGGCGGTGGTTGGACGCTGCACGCCGAGGGCCGGCTCCGTGAAGCCGAGGCGGCGGAGGCCTTCGCGCTCGACGAGGCGCGTGCGCGGTGCACGGAGCGGATGGACGGTGAGACGCACTACCAGCTCATGAAGGAGCGGGGCGTCGACTTCGGCCCCAGCTTCCGGCTGCTGAAGGAGCTGTGGAAGGGGCCCGGCGAGGCGGTGGGGCGCCTGGAGCTGTCGTCGTCGGTTGCTTCGGAGATGGCGGCCCATCAGCTCCATCCGGCGCTGCTGGATGCCTGCCTCCAGGTCATCAACGGAGCGGGGTTGGGCGACCGGCCGGGAGAGACGTTCGTTCCGATGGCTGTCGAGAGCCTGCGCGCCCACGGGCGCCCTGGCGGGGAGCTGTGGGGACACGCCCGCATCCGGCCCGGCACGCGCAGCGGCGCGGGCTCGCTCGAAGCGGATGTGACGTTGCTGGACGGCGAGGGCCGCGTGCTGATGGAGGCCCGGGGGCTGCTGTGCCGCCGGCTGGAGGCGATGCGGCGGCGGTCCTCCGACGAGGTCGATTCGTGGATGTATCAGGTCGACTGGCAGGAGATGCCGTGTGAGCAGGTGACGCCCGCTCCGGACTCCACGCCTGGGGCCTGGCTGGTGCTCTTGGACCGCCAGGGCTTCGGCCGGAAGTTGCAGGCGGCGCTGAGCGCGCGCGGCGAGCGGTGCATCCTCGTCTCGCACGGCGAGGAGTCCCGCCTCATCGAGCCCGGGCACTACGTGGTCGACCCGTCCCGGGTGGAAGGCTTCGAGCGGATTCTGGAGGCCGAGTTCGGCGCCGGGCGGCAATCGTGCCGGGGCGTCGTCCACCTCTTCAGCCTGGATGCGCCTCGTCCCGAGGACGGGCCCCAGGCCCTGGCGCGAGCGCGGATGCTCGGGGCGGGCAGTGCGCTCCATCTCACGCAGGCGCTGGTGGCTTCGGGCTTCCGTGACATGCCTCGCTTGTGGCTGGTGACGGAAGGTGTCCAGGCCCCCCGTCCCTCGGAGCAGGTCCTCCATGTGGAGCAGGCCCCCATCTGGGGTCTGGGCCGGGTGCTCTCGCTGGAGCACCCCGAGCTCCGGTGCTGCTCGGTGGACCTGGGCGCGCTCGACGAGGACCAGGCACGCGGGCTCGCCAGTGAGTTGCTCGCGTCGACGCCGGAGGAGCAGGTTGCGCTTCGGGGGCCCGCGAGGTTCGTGGCCCGACTGTCGCGCATGGAGCGAAGCAAGGCCGCGCCGGCGGAGCTTCGCGCCGACGGCACCTATCTGATTACCGGCGGCCTGGGAGGTCTGGGCCTGAAGCTCGCGGAGTGGTTGGTGGAGCGCGGCGCCCGCCACCTCGCGCTGCTGGGCCGGGGCGGTGCCTCCGAGGAGGCGCAGCGGACGCTGGAGGGGCTGCGCGCGGCGGGCGCGGAGGTCCGGGTGTGCAAGGCCGACGTGGCGGTGCGAGCGGACCTGGAGCGGGTGTTCGGTGAACTCGCGGCCCAGATGCCTCCGCTGCGGGGAGTCTTCCACGCGGCTGCGGTGCTCGATGACGGCGTGCTGGCGAACCTCACCGCGGAACGCCTGCGCAAGGTGATGGAGCCCAAGGTCCATGGCGCGTGGAACCTGCATGTGCTGACGCAGGCCCTGCCGCTGGACAGCTTCGTGCTCTTCGCGGCGGCGGGCTCGCTGTTGGGCTCACCCGGACAGGGCAACTACGCGGCGGCCAACTTCTTCCTCGACGCGCTGGCGTCGTACCGGCGGGGACTGGGCCTGCCCGCGCTGAGCGTCGACTGGGGCGCCTGGGCTGGCGTGGGACTGGCGGCCGCGGCGGAGGCGCGCGGCGAGCGCATCTCCCAGCGAGGCGTGGACAGCATGCCGCCCGCACAGGCGCTCGAGGCGTTGGGCCGGATTCTGACGGGCTCCCACGCGCGGGTGGTGGTGATGCGCTTCGACATGCGCCAGTGGAGCGAGTTCTACCTGACGGCGGCGAAGTCGCCGTTCCTGTCACGGCTCGCTGGCGAGCAGTCCCGTCGCGCGGAAGGCCCGGCGGACCGGGGCGCCTTCGTGGAGACGCTCCGCGCGGCGGAACGGCCGAAGCGGGCTCAACTGCTGGAAACACACCTGTGCGAGCAGGCCGGGCATGTGCTCCGGCTGGCGCCCTCCCGCATCGACCCGCAGCAGCCCTTCGGCAACATGGGGCTGGACTCGCTCATGGGGCTGGAGCTGCGCAACCGGCTCGAGGCCAGCCTGGGGCTGCGGCTCCCGGCGACGCTGGTGTGGCGTTACCCGACGGTGGAGTCGCTCGTCGAGCACCTGGCCGAGCAACTGAAACTTCCCATCACGACTCAGGCCGAGCAGCCCCGCGATGAAGCGGCGGCGCTCGAAGCCGTGCTCGTCAACAACGTCAAGCAGCTCTCGGACGAAGAGGCCGAGGCGCTCCTCGCGGAGAAGCTCGCCGCATTGGCTGAGTGAAGAGAACCCCCATGGCAAACCGCAACGACGAGTCCAGCGAGCTGTCCCCCGCCAAGCGCATGCTGGTGGCGTTGGAGAAGATGCAGACGCGGCTGAACGCGGTGGAAGGCGCCGCGAAGGAGCCCATCGCCATCGTGGGCATGGCGTGCCGCTTCCCCCAGGCCGACGACGTGGACGCCTACTGGCGGCTGCTCGAGGCCGGTGTCGACGCCGTGCGGGAGATTCCGCTGGAGCGCTGGCGGCGGGATGAGGTCTCCGGCCTGGGTGAAGGGGCGATGCGCTGGGGCGGCTACCTGGACGCGGTGGATGGCTTCGACCCGGGCTTCTTCGGCATCTCCCCGCGTGAAGCGGTGCAGATGGACCCCCAGCAGCGCCTGCTGCTCGAGGTGGCGTGGGAGGCGCTCGAGGACGCGGGGTTGGATGTCGACAAGCTCTCCGGCAGCCGCAGCGGCGTCTTCATCGGCGCCTGCAACGACGACTACCACTGCATGCAGGTGGAGCAGCCGGAGACGGGAGACGCGTTCAGCGCCACGGGCGTCGCCGCGAGCGTCCTGTCCGGCCGGCTGTCCTATCTCTTCAACCTCCAGGGGCCGAGCCTGGTGGTGGACACGGCGTGCTCGTCCTCGCTCGTGTCGCTCCACCTGGCATGCCAGAGCCTGCGGGCCCGCGAGTGCAACCTGGCGCTCGCCGGCGGCGTGAATCTCATCCTCTCTCCGCAGTCCCTGCTGCTCGTGTCCAAGCTGCAGGCCCTGTCTCCGGATGGCCGGAGCAAGGCGTTCGACGCCTCCGCCAACGGCTTCACCCGAGGCGAGGGCTGCGGAATGCTCGTCCTCAAGCGCCTCTCCGACGCGCTCGCCGACGGCGACCACATCCTGGCGACGATTCGCGGCTCGGCCATCAACCAGGACGGAAAGTCGACGGGGCTCACCACCCCCAACGTGCTCTCGCAGCAGGCGCTCATCCGTCAGGCCCTGGAGAACGCGGGGCTGAAGCCGGAGCACGTCAGCTACGTGGAGGCACACGGCACCGGGACGCCGCTCGGCGACCCGATAGAGGCGGAGGCGCTGCGGGAGACCTACGGCGTCCCGCGCGCTGACGGCGGCGTGTGCGGCGTCGGCTCGGTGAAGACCAACCTGGGGCACCTGGAGTCCGCGGCGGGCGTCGCGGGCATCATGAAGGTCGTCCTCGCGATGCGGCATCAGCGCATCCCGGCGCACCTGCACCTCAAGCAGGTCAACCCGCGCATCCAGCTCGAGGGCAGCGCGCTCACCATCCCCACGCGGCTCACCCCGTGGGAGGTGTCCGGGCAGCCGCGCCGCGCGGGCGTCAGCTCCTTCGGCATCAGTGGCACCAATGCCCACGTCATCCTCGAAGAGGCACCGGCGTCCCCGGTGAAGGACGTGTTGCCCCAGCGTCCGGAGCTGTTGCCCTTGTCCGCGCGCAGCCGGGAGGCGCTCCAGGCGCTCGCGGAGCGTCATGCGGAGCGGCTGGGTCGGGACGGGGGCGGAAGCCTCGCGGATGTCTGCTACACGGCCTCCGCGCATCGCACGCACCACGCCCACCGCCTCGCGGTGCTGGCGGACTCTCGTGAGCGCACCGCCGAGCGGCTTCGAGCCTTCGCGCGCGGAGAGCAGCCCGCGGATGCCTGGACGGGCCGCAAGTCGTTCGGCGCGCGCCGCAAGGTCGTCTTCGTCTACCCGGGGCAGGGCGCGCAGCGCGCCGGCATGGGGCGGGCGTTGATGGAGCAAGAGCCTGTCTTCCGCGACGCGCTCGTCAAGGTGGACCAGGCGCTGCGGCCCCACCTGGGCTGGAGCGTGCTCGACGAAATCGCCGCGGACGAGCAGCACTCGCGTCTGGCGGAGATCGACGTCAACCAGCCCGTGCTCTTCGCGGTGGAGGTGGCCCTCACGGCGCTGTGGCGCTCGTGGGGCGTCGAGCCGGACGCGGTGATGGGTCACAGCATGGGCGAGGTGGTCGCCGCGCACGTGGCCGGGGCGCTCAGCCTGGAGGACGCCGTCCTCATCATCTGCCACCGAAGCAAGCTCATGCGCACCCTGGGCGGGCGGGGCGCGACGATGGCGATGGTCGAGCTCTCCGCGGAGGAGGCCGAGGAGGCCATCCGTCCCTGGAGTGGCAGGCTCTGGCTGGGAGGCCTGAATGGCCCCCGCTCACAGGTCCTGTCCGGAGACCCGGAGGCGGTCAAGGAAGCGGTCGACGCGCTCGGGCAGCGGGGTGTCTTCACCCGCTGGGTGAAGATGGACGTGCCGTCGCACACCCCGCTGGTGGAGGTCATCAGTCGGGAGCTGGAAGGGCGCATCGCACGCATCACTCCGCGCGCCTCGGACGTGCCCCTCTGCTCCACCGTGACGGGCGAGTTCCTCGACGGGGCGAAGCTGGACGCGGCCCACTGGGGCAA
Organism: Myxococcus sp. CA040A; assembly: GCF_013336725.1. Classification (NCBI taxonomy): domain Bacteria; kingdom Pseudomonadati; phylum Myxococcota; class Myxococcia; order Myxococcales; family Myxococcaceae; genus Myxococcus; species Myxococcus sp. CA040A. The sequence continues at coordinate 782,523 of NZ_JABUMR010000003.1, forward strand.
CAACCTCCGACTCCCGGTGCGCTTCGAGGCGGCGGCGCGGCGGCTCCTCACGAGCGAGCACACCCTCTTCATCGAGGTGAGCCCCCACCCCGTCCTGCTCCCGGCCATTGAGCAGACGATGAGCGCGGAGGGCACGCAGCAGGGCCTGGTGCTCGCCTCCCTGCGGCGGGGCGAGGACGAACGACACACCCTGCTGGCTTCACTGGGCTCCCTCTATGCCTCGGGCCACCGCGTCGCGTGGAACCGCGTGTATCCGGGCAAGGGGCAGCTCGTGGCACTGCCCGCGTATCCCTGGCAGCGCGAGCGCTTCTGGATGGAGCCTGTCTCTCGTGCCGCGCGCTCGTCGCGGAGCGCCTCCGGGCATCCGCTCATCGGTGAGCGCATCGACCTGTCCGCGCAGGGGGACGTCTCCCGCCTGTGGCAGGTGCAGTTGGGACCGAAGCACTTCCCGCTGCTCGCGGAGCACCGCGTCCAGGGCGTGCCCGCGCTGCCGGCGGCGGCCATGGCCGACATGGCGCTCAGCGCGGCGAGGCAGACGCTCGGAGAGCCCGTCTCTCTGGAGGACGTGACCTTCAGCGCGCTGATGTCGTTCCCCGAGGACGAGGAGCGGGTCCTCCAGCTCTGGCTGTCGACGGAGCGTCCGGGGGCCCACACGTTCCGCCTCTTCAGCGCACCCGTCATGCGCGAGGTGCCTTCGGACGAGCTGAACTGGACGCTCCACGCCGAAGGCTCGCTGCGACAGGGAGAGGTCGCGGTGGACACGGCCCCCGTCGTGCTCGCGGAGCTTCGCGCGCGGCTGGGTGAGCAGTCCCCGGTCGAGGCGCACTACGAGACGCTCCGGGACATCGGGCTGGACTATGGCCCCACCTTCCGTGTCGTGCGGGAGCTGTACCGGGCGGACGGTGAGGCGCTGGGCCGCGTGCGGCTCGAAGGCGAGCTGACGGCATCGGAGGCGCACTACAGCCTGCATCCGGCGCTGCTCGACGGCTGCTTCCAGGTCCTGGGCGCGGCGCTGGAGAGCATCGACAGCGAAGGGGGCGTCTACGTCCCCGTGGAGCTGAAGCACCTGCGCGTCCTGTCGCGCCCCCCGTCGGCCGGGCTCTGGAGCCACGTTCGCATCGTCAGTGGCGCGGCCACGGGTTCGAGCGCCATCGAGTGCGACGTCACGCTCCTGGATGACCAGGGTGGGGTGGTGGCGGAGGTGCGCCGGCTGGTGTGCAAGAAGGTCTCCGTCACCAGCGCCCCTATCGATGAAGTGGACCGTTGGCTCTACTCCGTCCAGTGGCGGTCGCAGCCGCGTCCGACGGGGACGGTGGGCGCGCGCGGCGAGGGCCGCTGGCTCGTCTTCGCGGACACGCGGGGCCTGGGCGCGTCTCTGGCCACGGGACTCGGTGAGCGCTCCGGAGGCAGCGTCGTGGTGGAGGTGGGCGCCGCCTACGAGCGGCTCGACGCGGAGCACTACCGCGTCAATCCCTCCCGGCTCGAGGACTTCCAGGCGCTCCTGCGCGATGCGTTCAGCGAGCAGTCGCCGTGCAGGGGCATGGTGCACCTCTTCGGGCTCGACGTGGCGTCCGACGTGTCGAAGCCCGAGGCGTTCGAGCGCGCGGTCTCCCTGGGTGGCACCAGCGTGATTCACCTGCTCCAGGCGTGGGCACAGCGCGGCTGGCGCGACACCCCTCGACTGTGGCTGGTGACGGCGGGCATGCAGGTGCTGGCCCAGGGCGAGCCGTCTGGCGCGCCCGCCGCGGCCTTCCTGTCGGGGCTCGCCGCGGTCATCACCCACGAGCATCCCGAGCTGCGATGCGCGCACGTGGACCTGGGCGCGGAGCCCTCACCCGCGGAGCTGGCGTCGCTGGCGGAGGAGCTCATCGCGGATGGGGCGGAAGACCGCATCGCCTTGCGTGGGACGTCTCGTCACGTCGCACGACTGGAGCGGGGGACCTCCGGGCACGTGGCGTCGGAGCCGCATGAACTCTCCGCAGCGGGTACCTACCTCATCACCGGCGGCCTGGGCGGACTGGGGCTGGAGTTGGCGAAGTGGCTCGTCCAGCGAGGGGCTCGCAACCTGGCGTTGACGGGACGGAGCGCTCCCTCCGAGGAGGCGCTTCGCGTGCTCGGAGAGCTTCGAGCGGGCGGAGTCGAGGTGCGCGTCTACGGCGCGGACGTCACGAGTGCCGCCGAGGTGGCACGCCTGCTCGGGACGATGGACGCGGAGCTGCCGCCGCTGCGAGGCATCGTCCACGCGGCCGGCGTCATCGCCGATGGTGTGCTGACGCAACTTGATGAGACCCGGCTGCGCACGGTGCTGGCGCCGAAGGTCCAGGGCGCATGGAACCTGCACGCGCAGACGCAGGGGCGGCCCCTGGATTTGTTCGTGATGTTCTCCTCGGCGGCGTCGATGCTGGGCTCGCCGGGGCAGGGCAACTACGCGGCGGCCAACGCCTTCATGGACGTGCTGGCCCATCACCGCCACGCGGCGGGCCTTCCCGCGCTGAGCGTCAACTGGGGGCCGTGGGCCGAGGTGGGGCTCGCGGCCGTGGCCACGAGCCGGGGCGACCGTCTGGCGCTGCGGGGCGTAGGCAACATGCCGCCGTCGCAGGCCCTCGATGCGCTGGGCCGGCTGCTGGCGCGCGAGGCCGTGCAGGTGGCGGTGGTGCCGCTGGACCTGCGGCAGTGGCGTGAGTTCTATCTGAGCGCGGCGCAGTCGCCCTTCCTCTCCGTGCTGATGCAGGAGCGGGCGAGCACGCAGCCCTCGCGCAAGGGCGACGCGCGCGAGCAACTGGCGGCGGCGGAGCCAGCCCGGCGACGGGGGCTCCTGGAGTCCTACCTGCGCGAACAGCTCGGGCGCATCCTCCGCATGGAGCCGGCGCGCATCGAAGCCGACCAGCCCTTCGGCGACGTGGGCATGGACAGCCTGACGGGCCTGGAGCTGCGCAACCGCATCGAATCGGGTCTGAAGCTCACGCTGTCCGCGACGCTCGTCTACGCCTACCCCACGGTGCAGGCGTTGACGGAGTACCTGTTCAGCAAGCTGGAGCCCGCGCTCGACGCCGAGGCGCGTCCCGCGGCTCGCCCCTCGGTAAAGCAGACACGGACGTCCGCCCCGGAGACTTCCTCCGGACAGGGCCCCGAGCTGCTCGCCGTCGTCGGCATGGGCTGCCGCTTCCCGGGTGGCGCCAACGCTCCGGAAGCGTACTGGCGGCTGCTGAGTGAAGGCGTGGACGCCGTCCGCGAGGTCCCCTCGGACCGCTGGCGGAGCAGCACGGACGCGGCGGAGCACAAGGGCACGCGCTGGGGTGGCTTCCTGGACCGGGTGGATGGCTTCGACCCGGAGTTCTTCGGCATCGCCCCTCGCGAGGCCGTGGCGATGGACCCGCAGCAGCGCCTGTTGCTCGAGGTCGCCTGGGAGGCCCTCGAGGACGCGGGGTTGCCCAGGTCGCGTCTGGTGGGCAGCCGGACGGGTGTCTTCGTCGGCGTCTGCGGCAATGACTACGCCATGCTTCAGGCGGAGCGTGATGTCGCGGGTGACGTCTACTCGGTCATCGGTTGCTCCAACAGCGTGATTGCGGGACGCCTGTCGTACCTGCTGGACCTGCGCGGCCCGGCGCTGTCCGTGGACACGGCCTGCTCGTCCTCGCTGGTGGCGTTGCACCTGGCGGGACAGAGCCTGCGCAACGGCGAGTGCGACGCGGCGCTCGTCGGCGGCGTCAACCTGCTGCTCTCCCAGCGGCCCAGCACCTGGCTCTCCAAGTTGACGGCGCTGTCTCCCGACGGTCGCTGCCGGACGTTCGATGCGAGGGCGAACGGCTTCGTGCGTGGCGAGGGCTGCGGCGTCGTCGTGCTGAAGCGGCTCTCCGATGCCCTGGCCCAGGGGGACAACGTCCTCGGCGTGATTCGCGCCTCGGCGGTGAACCAGGATGGCGGCTCCACCGGCCTGACGACTCCCAACGTCCTGTCCCAGCAGGCGCTGATTCGCGAGGCGCTGGCGGCCGCGAGCCTGTCGCCCAAGGACATTGGCTACATCGAGGCGCACGGCACCGGGACGCCGCTCGGTGACCCGATAGAGGTGGAGGCGCTGCGGGAGACCTACGGCGCGCGCCGCGAGGACGGCTCTCTCTGCTACCTGGGCTCCGCCAAGACGAACCTCGGACACCTGGAGGCCGCCGCCGGCATGGCGGGCCTCATCAAGGTCCTGCTCGCGCTGCGGCACGAAGCCATCCCGAAGCACCTGCACTTCAAGGCGCTCAACCCTCGCATCTCCATCGAGGACACGCCCTTCGTCATCCCGACGCGGCAGCAGCCGTGGCCCGTGTCCCAGCGTCGTCGCTACGCTGCAGTGAGCTCCTTCGGCATCAGCGGGACGAACGCGCACGTCATCCTGGAGGAGGCTCCCACGCCGCCGCCCGCGTCCGAGGCCACCGACGTGGGAGCCCAGCTCCTCGCGCTGTCCGCGAGGAGCGAGGGCGCGCTGCGGGCGCTGGCGCGCTCGTACCAGGAGCTGCTGAAACTACCGGAGGACCAGGCACCGAATCTCGAAGACGTCGCCTACACCGCCGCGCTCCGACGAAACCCCTACGAGCATCGGCTCGCGGTGGCGGGCCGCTCGCGGCAGGAGTGGGGCGAGCAGCTCCAGGCCTTCCTGGACGGCGCGGCGCCGCCGTACCTCACGACGGGGCTCGCCGAGAGCCGACGGGAGAAGGTCGTCTTTGTCTTCGGTGGTCAGGGCTCGCAGTGGCGGGGCATGGGCAGGGATTTGCTCGCACGCGACGCGGTCTTCGCCGCCGCGCTGCGCGAGTGCGACTCACTGCTGGCCCCGCACACCGGTGCCTCCATCATCCAGGCGCTCGAAGTCGAAGGGGACGCGTCGCGGCTGGACGAGACGGAGGTGGCACAGCCCGCCATCTTCGCCATCCAGGTCGCGCTCGCGGCGGCCTGGCGCGCGCTCGGGGTCGTCCCGGTCGCCGTCGTGGGACACAGCGTGGGTGAGATCGCCGCCGCGCACGTGGCCGGGGCGCTGAGCCTCGCGGAGGCCGCGCGCCTGGTGGCGCATCGCAGCCGCATCATGCAGCGGGTGACGGGCCAGGGCCGCATGGCCTCGGTCGAGCTGTCGCCCGAGGAGGCCGAGCGGGAGCTGTCGCGCTACGCCGGGCGGCTATCGGTGGGCGCCATCAACGACGCGCGCGCCGTCGTCCTCTCGGGAGAGCCGGCGGCACTCGGAGAGGTGCTCGAAGCCCTGCGCGCGCGGGGTGTCTCCACGCGCGACCTGGGGGTGAACTACGCGTTCCACAGCCAGCAGATGGCCCCGCTCCAGGCCGAGCTCGTCCAGGCTCTGGGCCGGCTCGAGACGCGGCCGACGTCCATCCCGATGATTTCGACGGTGACGGGCCAGGTCATCGCGGGTGAGTCGCTGGATGCGACCTACTGGGCGAGCAACATCCGGGAGGCCGTGCGCTTCTCCGACGCCATGAGTGTCCTGCTCGATGAGGGCCAACGGCTCTTCGTGGAGCTGGGGCCGCAGCCCGCGCTGGGCCGGTACGTCCTCCAGATGCTGGAGCGCCGCGAGCTGGAAGGCGCGGCGGTGCCGTCCCTGCGCAAGGGTCGGGATGGCCAGACGGTGATGCTCGGCGCGTTGGGCGGGCTCCACGTGAAGGGGTTCCCCGTGGAGTGGGGGCGCCTCTTCCCGTCGGGAGGCCGGCTGGCGGCACTGCCGCTCTACCCGTGGCAGCGCTCGCGGTACTGGATTGAGGCCGACGACGCGAAGGCTCCTTCGGTGGTGGCCATCGCGCCCGCTTCGGAGGCGAAGCGGCCGGAGGACTGGGTCTACGACCTCACGTGGCAGGTGCGTGAGCGCGGGGCTGCTTCACCGCGCGCGCCTCGCGATGAGGGGACGTGGCTGGTCTTCGGTCACCGCGAGGGCATGGGCGCCGCGCTGGCGGCCCTGCTCGAGAAACGGGGCGAGCCGTGCTGGCTGGTCATCCCGGGTGACGAAGAGGCGGTCCAGGGCCCCGGGGTGCGGTCGCTGAATCCGCGAAGCCCCGAGCACTTCGACCGGTTGCTTCAGGAAGTGGGCCCCGTCCGCGCCGTCGTCCACCTGTGGGGCGCGGAGGTCGCGCCGGTCTCCGAGCCCACGCTCGCGCAGGTCGAGTCCGCGCAGCAGCTCGGAGTCCACGCGGCGCTGCGCCTCGCGCAGGCACTCATGCGCAAGGGGACCGAGAGCGCCGCCCGGCTGTGGCTGTGCACACGCGGCAGCCAGGCCGTGGGAGGAGTCACGGGAGGCTCGCCGCTGTATGCGCCCCTGTGGGGCCTCGGTCGCGTCATGGCGCTGGAGCACCCGGAGGTCTGGGGTGGGTTGCTGGACCTGGACCCGCGCGCTTCCGAGGGTGAAGTGGAGACGCTGTGGCGCGAGCTGTCCGGCGCGGATGAAGAGGACCAGTCGGCCTTCCGTGGCGGAGTCCGCTACGTGGCGCGCCTCGTCCCCTCGGCTCCGGCACGCGGGCTCGCACCCGTCGCGCTTCGCGCGGACGCGGCGTACCTCGTCACGGGTGGCCTGGGTGGGCTGGGGCTGCATGTGGCGAAGTGGCTGGTCTCCAAGGGCGCGCGGCACCTCGTGCTGCTGGGCCGCAGGGGGCTGCCTGACCGTGCCGGGTGGCCAGCGCTGTCGCGCGAGAGCGACGTGGGCCGGCAGGTGGCGGCCATCGAGGCCCTCGAAGCCGAGGGCGCCGTCGTTCACGCCGTCAGCGCGGACGTGGGTGACCCGACCCGCATGGCGGAGGTCATCGGGCTCCTCCAGCAAGGGCCCGCGCCATTGAAGGGCATCATCCACGCCGCGGGTGTGTCCACCGTCCAGCCGCTCGAGACGATGGACGAGGCGGCGCTCGCCTCCATCCTGCGTCCGAAGGTGTGGGGCGGCTGGGTGCTGCACCAGGCGACGCAAGGGCTGGACCTGGACTTCACCGTCTACTTCTCGTCCGTCTCCGCCGTGTGGGGTTCGGCCCGGATGGGCCACTACGCCGCGGGCAACCAGTTCCTCGACGCGCTGGCCCACCACCGTCGCGCGAAGGGCCAGCACGCGCTGAGCATCAACTGGGGGCCGTGGGCCGCCGAAGGCATGGTCGCCGAAGAAGGACTGCGCTGGTTCGAGCGGATGGGCGTCAGCGGTCTCTCGGTGGAGGGTGGGCTCCAACTGCTCGGGGCACTGCTCACCACGGATGCGACCCAGCGCACCGTCGCCCAGATGGACTGGAGCCTCTTCAAGTCCGTGTACGAGTCGCGGTCGCGCAAGCCGATGCTGGAGGCGCTCGGCCCTGCTTCCGTGCCCGCGCCGCGGCCGGTGGTGCTGCCTTCCGGGAGCGACGAACTCGCACCGCTGCGCAACGCCTCTCCGGCGCGTCGCCGGGAGCTGGTGACGGCCTGGGTGCGTGACGAAGTGGCGCGGGTGCTCGGCTTCCCGTCGAGCGCCTCCGTCAAGCTGGAGCAGGGCTTCTTCGATACGGGCATGGACTCCATCACCGCCGTGGAGCTGCGGCGGAGACTGGTGGCCCGGTTCGGCGTCCAGCTTCCGACCACGATTGCCTTCGACAAGCCGACGGTGCTGGCCCTGTCGACCTACCTCCTTCAGGACGTGCTCCAACTGGACGTGGTGACGAAGGAGGAGACGGTCCGGTCCGCGAGCAACGCGACGGAGCCCATCGCGATTGTCGGCATGGGCTGCCGCGTGCCCCAGGCCTCGGGCCCCGAGGCCTTCTGGCAACTACTGGAGGGCGGCGTGGACGCCATCCGCGAAGTGCCTGCCTCGCGGTGGAAGGTCGACGACTACTACGACCCGAGGCCGGGCGTTCCCGGGAAGACCTACACCCGCTGGGGCGGGTTCCTGGACGACGCCGACCAGTTCGACGCGCAGTTCTTCGGAATCTCCCCGCGAGAGGCCGCGAACATGGACCCGCAGCAGCGCCTGCTGCTGGAGGTGGCCTGGGAGTCCCTGGAGCACGCGGGGCTCGCTCCGGCGCGCCTGGCGAACACCCGCACGGGTGTGTTCATCGGGATTGGCAGCAACGAGTACGCGATGCTCAACGGGGTGGGGAGCGCTTCGGCCGCGGGCGACGCGTATATCGCCACGGGCAACGACGCGAGCTTCGCCGCGGGCCGGCTGGCCTACCTGCTCCGATTCCAGGGGCCGACGATGAGCTTGAACACCGCGTGCTCCTCGTCGCTGGTGGCGGTGCACCTGGCCTGCCAGAGCCTGCGCTCGGGAGAAGCCAACCTGGCGCTCGCGGGTGGCGTCAACATGACGCTCGCGCCGCACTCGACCATCTACCTCGCGCAGCTTCGGGCCCTGTCCCAGGACGGACGGTGCAAGACGTTCGATGCCTCGGCGGATGGCTACGTGCGCAGCGAGGGCTGCGGCATCGTGGTCCTCAAGCGCCTGTCCGACGCGAAGCGGGACGGGGACGACATCCTCGCCGTCATCCGTGGCTCGGCGGTCAACCATGACGGCCCGAGCAGCGCGCTCACGGTCCCCAACGGGGATGCGCAGCAGCAGGTCCTCCGCGCCGCCCTGGCCAACGCGGGCGTCGCCCCCTCGGAGGTGGACTACATCGAAGCGCACGGCACGGGCACGTCCCTGGGCGACCCCATCGAGGTCCAGGCCGTGGCCAAGGTGCTCGGTGAGGGCCGCACGTCCGAGCAGCGGCTGTTGATGGGCTCGGTGAAGACCAGCATCGGCCACCTGGAGGCGGCGGCGGGCATCGCCGGGCTCATCAAGGTGGTGCTCGCGCATCGGCACGGCGTGGTGCCACCGCACCTGCACCTCACGCGGCTCAACCCGCACATCGAGCTGGACGGCTTCCCGCTGGACATCCCGACGAAGGCCACGCCCTGGCCCGAGCGCGCGCGTCCGCGCATCGCCGGCATCAGCGCCTTCGGCCTGAGCGGCACCAACGCGCACGTCATCGTGGAAGAGGCCCCCGCGACCGAGCCGCTCGCGGCGCAGCCCGAGCGAAGCCTGCACGTGCTCGCGCTGTCGGCGAAGACGAAGGGCGCGCTCTCGCAGCTCGCGGCGCGGGTCGGTGAGCACTTCACCGCGCGACCGGAGCTGTCGCTCGCGGATGTCTGCCACGCCGCGAACACGCAGCGCACGGGCTTCTCCCACCGGCTCGCGGTTGTCGTGGACTCGGCGGAGCAGGCCCGGGAGCGACTGCTGGCGCTCGCGCGGGGAGAAGAGGTGGCTCGGCTGGCCCAGCACCGCTTCGAGGGCGAGCCTCCCAAAATCGTCTTCGTGTTCACCGGCCAGGGCTCGCAGTACGCGGGCATGGGCCGGGAGCTGTATGAGACCGAGCCTGTCTTCCGCGCGGCCCTGGACCGCTGCGACGCCCTGCTCGCGGGCACCTGGGAGGAGTCGCTCCTCTCCGTGATGCACGGGACGGGTTCGCGCATCGACGACACGGCGTACACGCAGCCGGCGCTCTTCGCGCTGGAGTACGCCCTGACGGAGCTGTGGCGCTCCTGGGGCGTGGAGCCCTGGGCGGTGCTGGGGCACAGCGTCGGCGAGTACGTCGCCGCCTGCGTGGCGGGAGTGATGACGCTGGAGGACGCCCTGCGGCTCATCACCGAGCGCGCGCGGCTCATGCAGGCCCTCCCGCGCGATGGCGAGATGGTGGCCATCTCCGCGAGCGAGGAGCAGGTCACGCAGGTGCTGGCGCCGTACGCGGACCGGGTCTCGATAGCCGCGGTCAACGGGCCGGCGGACACCGTCATCTCCGGCGAGCGTGAGGCGGTGGAGGCCCTCGCCACCGGGTTCCAGTCCAAGGGCATCAAGGCCCGGCGGCTCACGGTGTCCCACGCATTCCACTCGCCGCTCATGGACCCGATGCTGGAGGCGTTCGAGAAGGTGGCGGGCGAGGTGGTCTTCCACGCGCCGCGCATCCACCTGGCCTCCAACGTCACGGGCCAGGTCCTCGCGGAGGATGCCGTGCTGGACGCCGCGTACTTCCGCCGCCACGTGCGGGGCGCGGTGCGCTTCCACGACGGACTGAAGGCTTTGCGAGCGCTCGGCGGCACCGTGTTCGTGGAGGTCGGCCCGCATCCGACGCTCACCGGCATGGCGCTCAAGGGGCTCGGGGACGACGCGGGCACCTGGTTGCCGTCACTGCGCCAGGGGCAGCCCGAGCAGCCGCACATCCTCTTCAGCCTGGGCTCGCTCTACACCCAGGGCGTGGCGGTGGACTGGGCCGCGCTGAACGGTGAGCGTCACCGCTCGCGCGTCGCGCTTCCCGTCTACCCGTGGCAGCACCAGCGGCACTGGCTGGAGGCCGCCAAGGCCCCTCGCCCCGCCTCGTCCCTCACGAGTGCGCAGGCGCTCGTCGGTCAGCGGGTGCGCTCACCCCTGAGCAAGTCGCTCGTGTTCGAGGGCCGCTACAGCGCGCGCTCCCTGCCGTTCCTGGAGGACCACCGGCTCTACGGAACCATCGTCGTGCCCGGCTCGTGCCACATCGCACGCATCATCGCGACGGCGGCCCAGTCGTTCGGGACGGGGCCGTACACCATCGAGAAGTGCCTCTTCTCCCAGCCCATCGTGCTCGCGGACGAGGAGGAGCAGCTCGTGCAGCTCGTCCTCGCCCCCAAGGGGGAGGGCCGGTACGACTTCGAAATCTACAGCCTCTCCGCGACCGCCGACGAGCACACCGAGGGGTGGCTGCTGAATGGCACGGGGACGCTCAAGGTGGGCGGCGAAGGGGCCGCGCGCCCGGCGCCCATCTCCCGGCAGGACATCGAGGCGCGCTGCTCGCGCCAGCTCGGAGGCGGACTCTACGAGCGCAACTGGGACATCGGGTTCAACCTCGGCCCCGCGTTCCGTTGGATTGAGCGCGTCCAGAATGGCGGGCGCGAGTCGCTCTGCCAGATGCGCTCGCCGACGGAGGGCGATGACCGGAGCCTGTTCGTCCACCCGGGACTGGTCGACTCCTTCCTGCAGGCGATGGGCACGGACCTCATCAGCGAGGACGCGCAGTTGAGCACCGTCTACGTGCCCATCTCCGTGGAGCGCTTCCGCTTCCACGAGCAGCCGACCGGGCCGGTGTGGGCTTATGCCGTGCGCCGCGACGCGGAGGAGGCCGTGGGTGAGGTCATCACCGGCGACGTGTACGTGGTGGACGCCGAAGGCCGGGTGCTCATCGAGATTGAAGGGCTGAAGCACAAGCGCGCACCGCGCGAAGCGCTGATGGCGGTGCTGCGCCATGGCCAGCGTGACACCCTCTACGAGCTCGCCTGGAAGCGTCAGCCCCTGCCCGAGGGCGCGCCCGCGACGGGCCGCTGGCTCGTGTTCGCGGACGAGTCGGGACTCGCGGAGGCGCTCGCCGAACGGCTCATGAAGAGTGGCCGTCGTCCCGTGCTGGTCCAACCGGGTGCGGCGTACGTCCGCCACGGCGAGGACCGCTTCACCCTCGATGCCCGGTCCGCCGAGGACTACGAGCGACTGCTCGTGGAAGCGGTGCTTCCGGGCGAGTCGCTCGGGGGCGTCGTCCATCTCTGGGCGATGCGCGGGCCCGAAGGGGAGGACGTGGAGTCGCTGCGAGAGGCTCACCAACTGGGCGGAGGCAGCGCGCTGCAGTTGGCCAAGGCGCTGGTGACCTCGGCTTCGGCCGCGCGTCTCTGGATGGTGACCCGGGGTGCCCGGGCGCTGGCGTCCAAGCCGTCGCCGCTCGCGCTGAGCCAGGTGCCCCTCTGGGGCCTGGGCAGCGTCTTCTCACAGGAGCACCCCGAGCGGTGCGGCGCGCTCATCGACCTGGACCCCTCCGGCTCCGGAGACGATGTGTCGGCCCTCTGGCGCGAGCTGAGCGCGGGTGACGGAGAGCGACAGGTGGTGATTCGCGAAGGCCAGCGCCATGTCGCCCGGCTTCGCGCCTCGCGGGAGGAGCCACGCAGCGGCATGCCCCGGTTGCTGCCGGACGTCAGCTACCTGCTCACGGGTGGCCTCGGTGGACTGGGTCTGTCGCTGGCCGGGTGGATGGTGGAGCAGGGCGCGCGCAACCTCGTGCTCGTCGGCCGAGGCGGAGCCCGGCCCGAAGTCCAGCAGGCCCTCCGTGCCCTGGAGTCGGCGGGCGCGAAGGTCCTGGTCGTCCAGGCGGACGTGTCGAAGCTGGAAGACGTCCGCCGCGCCACCGAGGAAGCAGAGCGGTTGGCGCCGCTGCGCGGGGTGGTCCACGCCGCGGGTGTCCTGGACGATGGAATGCTCCTGCAACAGGACTGGTCGCGGTTCGCCCGGGTGCTCGCACCCAAGGTGGACGGAGCCTGGCACCTCCACACGTTGACGAAGGACAGGGCGCTCGACTTCTTCGTCCTGTACTCGTCGGCGTCGACGCTGCTCGGCGCGCCGGGGCAGGGGAGCTACGCGGCGGCCAATGCCTTCCTGGACGCGCTGGCACATCACCGGCGGGCGCTGGGGCTTCCGGCGCTGAGCATCAACTGGGGCCCCTGGGCCGAGGTCGGCATGGCCGCGCAGCTCGCGGCCCGCTACCAGTCGCAGGGCATCGAGGCGTTCACTCCCGCCGAGGCGCTCCAGGCCTTCAGCCGGGCCTTCGGTCGCGAGCAGCCGCAGCTCACCCTGCTGCGAATCCAGTGGCAGCGCTACCTCTCGCAGTACCCGCGAGGCACGGCGCCCACCCTGCTCGCGGAGCTGGGCAGCCCGGCGTCGGCGACCGAGGACAGCGGAAGCTCGGCCTCCGAGTTCCGGCGCCGGCTCGAGTCGGCGGAGCCCCGCCAGCGCATGCCGCTGCTGTTGGAGCACGTGCAGGGCGAGGCGGTGCGCGTGCTCGGGTTGGATGCGTCGGCGCCGTTGGAGCCCCGGGAGCGGTTGTTCGAAGTGGGCATGGATTCGCTGATGGCGCTCGAGCTGCGTAATCGCTTGCAGAAGACCGTGGGGACGTCGCTGCCGGCGACGCTCGTCTTCGACTATCCGACGGCGGAGGCCATCGCGAGCTACCTGCTCGGCGAGGTCTACGGCCTGGAGACGCAGCCCGTTGGCGAGGCGCGGGGAGAGGTCCAGGACTCCGCGCTGCTCGAACGCATCATGGAGCTTTCGCAGGATGAGCTCGCCGCCTCCCTGGAGGCGAAGCTCTCCGCACTGATGGAAGAAGGGTCATGAGCCAGCAGGAAAAGTCAGCCGAGCCGTCCGCGCTCCAGCGCGCCGCGTTGCTCGTGGAGAAGCTGCAGTCACGCCTCGACGCGGTGGAGCGTGCCCGGACCGAGCCCATCGCCGTCGTGGGGATGGGGTGCCGATTCCCAGGGGGCGCCGTCGACGGGCCTTCCTTCTGGAAGGTCCTGCGCGACGGCGTGGATGCGCTGCGCGAGACGCCCGAGTCCCGCTGGGATGTGCCCGGTCATTTCGATGAGACGCGGGGCCTGCCCGGGAAGATGTACGGGACGCGGGGAGGCTTCCTCGACGACGTGGAGAACTTCGACGCGGAGTTCTTCGGAATCTCTCCCCGGGAGGCGGCGAGCCTGGACCCGCAGCAGCGGCTCGTCCTGGAGGTCGCCTGGGAGGCGCTGGAGAACGCGGGCCTGGCGCCCCATCAGCTCGCGGGCACCAAGACCGGCGTCTTCATGGGCGTGATGTCCAGCGACTACATGGCGCGTCTGCTGAAGGAGAACGACGCGACGCGCTTCGACGGGTACATGGCGACGGGGAACGGCTACAGCTTCGTTCCTGGCCGCGTCTCGTACGTGCTCGGGTTGCAGGGGCCGGCCATGCCGGTGGACACCGCGTGTTCGTCCTCGCTGGTCGCGCTCCATCTGGCCAGTGAGAGCCTCCGGAGGGGCGAGTCCAACCTCGCGCTGGCGGGTGGCGTGAATCTCATCCTCTCGCCGGAGACGACCATCTGCCTGTGCAGCATGCAGGCGCTCGCGAGCGATGGCCGGTGCAAGACCTTCGACGCGGCCGCGGACGGGTACGTGCGAGGCGAAGGGTGTGGTGTCCTCGTCCTCAAGCGGCTCTCGGATGCGCAGCGGGACGGTGACTCCATCCTCGCGTTGATTCGCGGCTCCGCCGTCAACCATGACGGGGCCAGCGGCGGGCTGACGGTGCCCAACGGGCCGTCGCAGCAGGCGGTGGTCCAGCGGGCGCTCGACAACGCGCGCATCGCGCCGGCCCTGGTGGGGTACGTCGAAGCCCACGGGACGGGCACCCCGCTGGGTGACCCGATAGAGCTGCGGGCGCTGGGGGCCGTGCTGGGCAAGGGGCGTCCGGAGGACCGGCCGTTCTTCATCGGCTCGGTGAAGACGAACATCGGACACCTGGAGCCCGCCGCCGGAATCGCCGGGGTCATCAAGACCATCCTCTCGCTCCAGCACCAGGAGATTCCCCCGCATCTGCACTTCCGCACCCCCAACCCGCATGTGGAGTGGGACCGCATTCCGGCCCGCGTCCCCGTCGAGCGGGTGCCCTGGCCCGCCCACGAGGGACGGCGCATCGCGGGTGTGAGCTCCTTCGGGCTCAGCGGAATCAACGCGCACGTCGTGCTGGAGGAGGCTCCCTCCGCCACCGTCCCCGCCGCGTCGGACGAGGAGGCCCAGGCGCGGCTCGTGGTCCTGTCCGCGAAGACGCCCGGAGCACTGTCCTCGCTGGCGGAGCGCTGGAGCGTGTTCCTGAAGGGCGAGGCGCCGGGTTCGCTCGCCGATATCAGCGCCACGTCCACGCTGGGCCGGACGCACCATGAGCACCGGCTCGCCCTCGCGGCGAAGTCCAGGGAGGAGCTCCTCGCGCAGCTCGCCGCCTTCGCCGCCGGGGAGAGCCACGCGGGCCTGTCGGTGGGACGCCGGGGCAGCGGAGCCGGACAGCGGATTGTCTTCGTCTTTCCGGGCCAGGGCTCGCAGTGGCTGGGAATGGGACAGCAGCTGTACGCGCGGGACGCGACGTTCCGGGAGGCCATCGACCGGTGTCACGAGGCGCTCGGCCGTCATGTCGACTGGTCCTTGCGCGAGCTGCTGACGAAGCCCGGACAGCAACCTCGATGGAATGACATCGACGTCATCCAGCCGACGCTGTTCGCCTTGCAGGTGGCGCTCGCGGCGGTGTGGCGCTCGTGGGGGCTGGAGCCTCACGCGGTGGTGGGCCACAGCATGGGAGAGGTGGCCGCGGCGCACGTCGCGGGGGTGCTCTCGCTGGAGGACGCGGCGCGCATCATCTGTGAGCGGAGCAAGCTGCTCCGGCGCGTCAGTGGCAAGGGCGCCATGGCCGTCGTGGACCTCTCCCGCGAGCAGGCGGAGGCGGAGATTCGGGGCGCCGAGGACCGCATCGCCATCGCCGTGAGCAATGGCCCGAAGGCCACGGTGCTGTCGGGAGACCCCGCGGCGCTGAAAGAGGTGATGGAGCGGCTGGAGCGTCGCGAGGTGTTCTGCCGCTGGGTGAAGGTGGACGTGGCCTCGCACAGCCCGCAGATGGACCCGCTGCGGCAGGAGTTGCTGGAGCGGATGGCGGCCGTGCGTCCCACCGGCGGCACGGTGCCGCTCTACTCCACGGTGACGGGGGCCCCCATCGAGGGCCAGGAGCTGAACGCCTCGTACTGGGTGCGCAACCTGCGCCAGCCCGTGCTGTTCGCGGACGCGGTGCAGCGCCTCATCCAGGATGGAAACGTCCTGTTCATCGAGCTGAGCCCTCACCCCATCCTCGTGCCCTTCGTGGATGCGATGTTGAGGGAAGGGGACACGTCGGGCCGCGGGCTCGTGGTGCCGAGCCTGCTCCGGGAGCAGGAGGAGTGGCCATGCCTGCTCTCGTCCCTGGGAGCGATGTCCACCCGCGTGGACCGCGTGGACTGGCTCCGGCTGCATCCGGACAAGCGCCGTCGCGTCGCGCTCCCCTCGTATCCATGGCAGCGCGAGCGGCACTGGCTGGAGCTGAAGCCAGCCACCTCGCGCGGTCGCGTCGCGCGAGTGGGGGGACATCCGCTGTTGGGTGCGTCGTTCACCACGTCCGTGCAGACGGAGAGCCGCTTCTGGGAATCCACGCTGAGCGCGCGCGAGCCCTCGTTCCTGGCGGACCACCGCGTGGGCGGGCAGTGCGTGGTGCCGGGCGCGGCCTATCTGGAGATGGCGCTGTCGGCGGCGCGGGAGCTGACCGGTGGGACGGCGCACGAGCTCGTCGACACGTCCTTCAAGGAGGGCCTGCTGCTCCCCGAGGGACAGGAGCGCACCGTGCAACTGGCGCTGAGCGGCGAGCGCGAGGGTGTCCTCTCGTTCCAGCTCTCGAGCCAGAAGGCGGGCACGGAGGCGAGTGCCCCGGCGGGCTGGATGGCGCATGTCGTGGGGCACCTGCGTCCCATGGACGAAGCGCTGTCCGTCCCCACACCCGAGTCGTTCGAGGCGATTCGGGCGCGATGCCCGGAGGTGATGGAGTCGGCGGCGCACTACGAGGCGCTGGCGCGCGGGGGCGTGGCCTACGGACCGGCGTTTCAGGGTGTGCGGCAGGTGTGGCGTGGCCGAGGCGAAGCGCTCGGACATGTCCGTTTGCCGGAGCCGCTCGTGGCGCGGGCGTCGGCGTATCGCATCCATCCCGCGTTGCTCGATGCGTGCTTCCAGTTGGTGGCCGCGGCCGTTCCCCGGGAAGACCTCGCCCAGGATGCGGGCCCCGCCGTTCCCGTGGCGCTCGCGAACCTGCGGCTTCACGAGCAGCCGGGGACAGAGGTCTTCTGCCACGTGCGGTTGCGTCCCCTGGAGGGCGCTCGTGGTGGTGTCTACACGTTCGACCTGGAGCTGCGTGATGCGTCTGGCCGGCTCCAGGTGGAGGCGCTTGGGCTGCGCGTCCAGCAGTTGGACATGCCGGTCGCGGAGGGCACGGGGAGGGACCTCTTCTTCGCGCAGGAATGGCGGCATGCGCCGGCTGTCGAGCCTGTCCCGTCCTCGGGCACCGAGGCGGGTGGGCGCTGGTTGCTCATCGCGGACGGCAGCGAGCTCTCCGACACGGTCGAGTCCCTGCTGCGAGAGCGACAGGGCGAGGTCCTCCGGGTCGACGTCACGGGTGCGGGCCCGGGGCGCCGGGTCGTGGACACGGCTTCGCCCCAGGCCTTCGATGCGGTGCTGGCGGAGGCCTTCGGCGCGGGCTCGCAGCCACGCGGCGTGATTCACCTGACAGGCCAGGAGCCTCGCGAGGTGGACCCGCTGATGGGGTGTGGTGGCGTGCTGCATCTGGTCCAGGCGCTTGGCCGAGCGGGCCTGTCGAGCCCGCCCAGGCTGTGGCTGGTCACGCGAGGCGTCCATCATGGCTTTGACGGTCGGTCCGCCTCGGACGTGCTCCAGGCTCCGCTGTGGGGGCTGGGCCGGACGCTCGCGCACGAGCACTCCGAGCTGAAGTGCACGCGAGTGGATGTGTCCGCTGCCCTGGGCTCGGGTGATGCGGGCGTCGCGCTGGTGCGGGAGTTGCTCGTGGCGGACGCGGAGGAGGAAATCTCCCTGCGCGCGGATGGGCGCCATGTCGCCCGCATCGTGCGCGGTGTTCCCGGCAGGCCCGTTGGCGAGGCCGTGGTCCCCTCGGCGGGACACCCGTTCCTCCTGGAGCGGGACGTGCGAGGTCGTCTGGAGCGGAGGGCGAATACACGGCGCCCACCCGGGCCGGGCGAACTCGAAATCGAGGTCTCCGTGGCCTCCCATGGAGGGCTCGAGTCCGAGCCGTGGGAAGCAGAAGGCGGCGTCATCGGGTGCAGTGGGCGCGTCGTCGCCGTGGGCGAAGATGTGAAGGATGTCGTGCTCGGCGAGGAGCGGGTCGCACTGGTGACGTCGCGCCTCGGGTCTCACGTGTGTGTGCCCGTGGTGTGCACGGCCCTCCGCCCGTCGTCCTCATCACACGAGGACGCAGCGGCGCTCGCGGCGGCCATCCTTCCCGCCTGGTACGCGCTGTTCCACCTGGGCCGACTGGAGAAGCGGGGCCGCGTGCTGATTCTGGGGACTTCGAGCGGGCTCGGGAGGGCGGCGGTCAAGCTGGCCAGGTGGGTGGGGGCGGAGGTCTTCGCCGTGGCGACGACGACCGAGCAGCGAGCCTCGCTGCGGGAGCTCGGAGCCGACCATGTCGTGGACCCGGGCGAGGAGACCTTCGTCACCCGGCTCCTGGCCGCGACGGGAGGAAGCGGAGTGGAGCTGGCCGTGGTCGCGCCGGGCGCTGTCGGCCTCGACCGGAGCCTCGCTGTGCTGGGTGAAGGCGCGCGCGTCTTCGACCTGCGGACGTCCTCCGTGCCGGCTCCCGTGGGTGATGCGAACGTCGCCTGGTGCGAGGTGGACGTGCCGGCCTTCGCCCGACGCAGGCCCGAGCGCTTTGCTCGTCTGTGGCAGGAGGTGAAGGACGCGTTCGAGGTGAGAGGCCTTCCCTCCGTCGCCTCCGGGGTGAACTCTTTCACCTTGAATCACCCGAAGGCGCGCGTGGTGGTCCCCTCGGTGGGTGCGAAGCGGCTTCGCGCCGATGGGACGTATCTCGTCACGGGTGGGCTCGGTGGGCTCGGCTTCGCGGTGGCGAAGTGGATGGTGGAGCAGGGCGCCGGTCACCTCGTGCTCATCGGCCGCGACACGGCCCTGACACCGGAGCAGCAGCAGGACGTGGCCGCGCTCGAGGCCGCCGGAGCGCGGGTGCGAGTGGCTCGGGCGGACGTGTCCGACCGCGCGCAGCTCGCCCGGGTGCTCTCGGAGACAGTCCGGGATGAGGCCCCGTTGCGAGGTGTCATCCACGCGGCTGGGGTGCTGGACGATGGTGTGCTGTCGCAGCAGACGGTGGAGCGGTTCCAGCGCGTCATGGCGCCCAAGGTGCGTGGAGGCTGGAACCTGCATGTCCTGACGCGCGAGGCGCCGCTCGACTTCTTCGTGCTGTACTCGTCGGCGGCTTCCCTGTTCGGAGCACCGGGGCAGGGCAACTACGTGGCCGCCAACGCCTTCCTCGACGCGCTCGCCCACCATCGTCGAGCGCTGGGGTTGCCGGGCCTGAGCATCAACTGGGGGCCCTTCTCGGAGGTCGGTCTGGCCGCGGCGCAAGCCAACCGGGGCGAGCGACTGGCGCAGCGAGGCTCGGACAGTCTGACGCCCGCGGAAGGCCACGCGATTCTGGGGCGGCTGCTGGATGGTGAGGTGACGCAGATGGCGGTCATGCCGCTGGAGCTGCGCAAGTGGGTGGAGTTCTATCCGCGCGCGCGGTCGTCCCCGTGGCTGTCGGAGCTGGTCCCCGCCGGCTCGGGCGCGGAGGCCCGCGAGCCGGGGAACGAGGCCCTGCTGGAGACGCTGAAGACCGCGTCCCCGAAAGAGGCACGGGCGGCCCTGGAGCAGTTCGTCCGCGAGCAGCTTGCCCGTGTCCTGCGACTGGACTCGGCGCGCATTGCTCCGGATGCGCCGCTCCAGGGTTTCGGCCTGGACTCCCTGATGGGGTTGGAGCTGCGCAACCGGCTGGCCGCGGGGCTGGCGCTGTCACTGCCCGCCTCGTTGATCTGGAAGCACCCGACGCTGGAGGCGCTCTGCGCGCATCTCCAGAGTGAAGTCATGGATCGCAACCTCGCCGAGACGCTCGCGCGTGCGGACGAGGGTACCAGGCCGGTGATGGATGCGGCCGCCGCTGACGATAACGAGGTCTTCGTTCTATGAGTGTCCGTGAGTTGTTGAGCACCCTCGCCGCCAGGGGTGTGCGCCTGCGTGTCGACGGAGAGAAGCTGGTGGTCGAGGCGGGCAAGGCCGTCCTCACCCCGGAGTTGCGCGCCGAGCTGTCCGCGAACAAGGGTGACATCCTGGCGTTCCTGGGGAAGCACTCCGCGCGCGAGGTGTCGTCGAGCGCGCCGGCGCTGCCTCTCGCGAGGCCCGAGGTCATCCCGTTGTCCAGCGGGCAGGAGCGGCTCTGGTTCCTGGACCGCCTCTCGCCCGGCACGGCGCAGTACAACGTCCATCTCGGTCTCCGGGCGCGAGGCGCGCTCGATACCGAGGCCCTGCGCCGGAGCCTGGAGGAGCTGGTCCGGCGACACGAGGTGCTCCGGACGCGCTTCCCGGAGGTGGAGGGCAGTCCCCGACAGGTCATCGCGTCACCTGATGCGGGCGTGGCGCTGACCGTGGTGGAGCTGCCAGGGCTCACCGAGGCGCGGCGCGAAGAGGAAATCCAGCGGCGCTCGGATGCGGTGGCCCGGCAGCCGTTCGACCTCGCGGCAGGACCGCTCTTCCGAGTCACCCTCGTGGCCCTGGGCCCCGACGACCACGCCCTCTTCGTGACGAAGCACCACATCATCACGGATGGCTGGTCGCTCGGCGTCTTCGTGCGCGAGCTGTCGGCGCTGTACGCGTCCTTTGTCCGGGGACAGACGCCCGTGCTGCCGCCCGTGTCGATGCAGTTCGCCGAGTCGGCCCTGCGCGAGCGTGCGTGGCTGGCGGGGGAGTCGGGTGCCCGCGAGCGGACGTACTGGAAGGGGAAGCTCCAGGGGCTGCCGCCGCTCCAGCTCCCCGTGGACCATGCGGTCTCCACGTCCACGAGCCATCGTGGCGCCACCATTCCCGTCGCCTTCTCACCCGCGCTCAGCGAGGCCTTGAGGGAGCTGGCCCACCGGGAGGGTTGCAGCCTCTTCATGGTGCTCTTCGCCGCGTTCTCGGCGCTCCTGCACCGCTACTCCGGACAGCTTGATTTCGGTGTGGGGACGGTGATCGCGAACCGGGGGAACACGCCCGCGGACCTCATCGGCTTCATCGCCAATACCCTCGCGCTGCGCTGTGATTTCTCGGGCGAGCCGACCTTCGCGCAGTGGCTGGCCCGCGCGCGCAAGGTCGTGCTGGAGGCGCTGGACCACCAGTCGCTGCCGTTCAGCGAGGTGGTGCAGGGAGTGGGCGCCTCGCGAGAGGGCGGGCTCAACCCGCTGGTGCGCGCCTGCTTCACGCTGGAGAACATCCCCGCGCCCGTGCTGGAGCTGCCGGGGACGCGCTGGTCGTTCCTCAACGGAGCACCGGATGGCAGCGTGGAGGGCGTCGCCAAGTTCGAGCTCTCGCTCATCCTGGCCTCGGGCGACAACGGCCTGGGCGGCATGCTCGAGTACTCGCGCGAGGTCTTCGACGCCTCGACGGCGGAGCGGATGGTGGAGCACCTCCAGGTCCTGCTGGAGGCCATCGTGGCCCGGCCGGAGGCACCCCTGTCGAAGCTGCCGCTGCTGTCGCCGGCGGAGCGCGGAAGGCTCCTCACCGACTGGAACGGTCCGGTGCTCGACGTCCCCGCGCTGTGCATGCATCAGCTCGTGCAGGCCCAGGTGGAGCGGACGCCCCAGTCCGTGGCCGTGGTGAGCGGGCACACGCGGCTCACCTATGCCGAGCTCAATCGCCGGGCGAACCAGCTCGCGCATCATCTGCGACGGCTCGGTGTCCAGCCCGAGGCCCGCGTGGGCCTCTGTGTCGAGCGCACCGAAGACCTGGTCATCGGCCTGCTGGCCATCCTCAAGTCCGGAGGCGCCTACGTCCCGTTGGACCCCGCCTATCCGAAAGAGCGGCTGGCGCTGATTCTCGAGGATGCCCGGGTGCCGGTGCTGCTCACGCAGCAGCGCCTCGTCCCGGAGCTGCCCGCCACCCAGGCGCGAGTGGTGTGCCTGGATACGGACGCGCCGGCCATTGGCGCGGAGCCGGACACGAACCCCGAGCAGGTCACGTCACCCGACGCGCTCGCGTATCTCATCTACACCTCGGGCTCCACCGGCAAGCCCAAGGGCGTGATGATTGACCACCGCAACGCCGTGGCCTTCCTGACCTGGGCCCTGAGCGTCTTCTCCCCGGAGGCGCTCGCGGGGACGCTGGCCTCGACGTCCATCTGCTTCGACCTGTCGGTCTTCGAGATTTTCGCGCCGCTGTGTCTGGGGGCGAAGGTCATCGTGGCGAAGAACGCGCTGGAGGTGTCGGAGCTCCCCGCGGCGCGGGAGGTGACGCTCATCAACACCGTGCCTTCGGCCATGGGCGCGCTGCTGCGAGCGGGCGCGGTGCCGTCCTCGGTGGTCATCGTGAACCTGGCGGGTGAGGCCCTCGCGGCGTCACTGGTCGACCACATCTACCAGCTCGGCCATGTGCGGGACGTGTTCAACCTCTATGGCCCGAGCGAGACCACGACCTACTCCACGTTCACCCGCGTGAGTCGTGGACAGACGCCGACCATCGGGCGCCCTGTCGGAAACACCCAGGTGTATGTGCTGGATGCGCACCGCGAGCCGATGCCCGTGGGCGTGCCGGGCGAGGTCTTCATCGGCGGCCACGGTGTGGCGCGAGGGTATCTGGACCGGCCGGAGCTGACCGCGGAGCGGTTCATCGCGTCGCCCTTCGCCGGAGGCACCAGCGAGCGTCTGTACAGGACGGGGGACCTGGCGCGGTGGTTGCCGGACGGACAGCTCGAGTACCTGGGCCGGATGGACCACCAGGTGAAGCTGCGGGGGTTCCGTATCGAGCTGGGCGAGATTGGCGCGGCCCTGATGGAGCACCCGAAGGTCCGTGACGCCGTGGTCGTCGTGCGCGACGGACTGGGGACGGACAAGCAGCTCGTCGCCTACGTCGTCGGACGCGAGCAGAAGGCTCCCGAGCCGGCGGAGCTGCGCGACCACCTGAAGTCCCGGTTGCCGGAGTACATGGTGCCCTTCCTGTTCGTGAGCCTGGAGGCGTTGCCGCTCACGCCGAACGGAAAGGTGGACCGTGCCGCGCTTCCGGCGCCGGAGCGTCCGCGCTCGGGGGCCGGCAAGGAGCACGTCGCGCCCAGGACTCCCGGGGAGGTGTCGCTGGCGGCCATCTGGCGCCAGGTCCTGGGGGTGGAGCAGGTGGGTGTCCATGACCACTTCTTCGAACTGGGCGGGCACTCGCTCTTGCTCTACCGGGTGCTCGTGCTCGCGCGGGCGGAGTCTGGAGCGGACATCCCGCTGCGGGCCTTGTTGCAGGCTCCGACGCTGGAGGAGATGGCACGGACCATTGAGGCCGCGAAGACGGGCTCGCTGCCGACCCATGACGTGGTGGCGGAGATGGAAGCGGATGCCGTGCTGGATGCGGCCCTGGAGCCAGGCGACGCATTGCCGCCCCTGACGGGCGCCGCGCGCACCCTCCTGCTGACCGGCGCCACGGGCTTCCTCGGGGCCTTCCTGCTGGAGGAACTCTGCCGCAAGACGGAGGCGCGCATCTATTGCCTGGTGCGCTCCAAGTCAGCGCAGGACGGCATGCACCGGATTCGCAAGAATCTGGAGAGCTACTCACTGTGGAGCGAGGCGCTGGCGTCGCGCATCGTTCCCCTCCAGGGGGACATCGGACTGCCGCTGCTGGGCCTGTCCGAAGCGGAGTTCCAGCGGCTCGCGGAGGAGGTGGACGCCGTCTACCACAACGGCGCGCTGGTCAATTTCCTCTACCCCTACGAGTCCATGCGCGCGGCCAATGTGCTCGGCACGCGGGAGATTCTCAGGCTGGCGATGCGCACGCGCATCAAGCCCCTGCACTACGTCTCCACCGTCTCCGTGTTGCCGCTGGGGCGCCAGACACCGATTCTGGAGGACGAACCCCTGGAGGGGGCGGAGAGCCTCGTGGGCGGGTATGCCCAGAGCAAGTGGGTCGCCGAGAAGCTCGTGAGGGAGGCTTCGCGTCGTGGGCTCCCCGTGACGCTCCATCGACCGGGACGGGTGACGGGGCACAGCCGCACGGGGGCCTGGAACACGGATGACCTGGTGTGCAGGACCCTCAAGGGCTGCGTGCGGATGGGCAGCGCCCCTCGTGTCGAGGCCCTGCTCGACGTGACGCCCGTGGACTACGTCAGCAGCGCCATCGTGGACTTGTCCCTGCGCCCGGCGTCATTCGGACAGACGTATCACCTGGTCAACCCGCGGTTCGTGCGCGCCGATGAGATGTGGAGCCACATGCGCTCCTTTGGGTACGGGTTGCGAGTCCTCCCGTATGACGAATGGCTCGCCGAGCTGGGCGTCGCGGCTCCGTCCGACAGCGAGCTGGGAGATCTGCTCATGTTCCTCCAGCAGGTGCCTCCGGAGGACCGGAGCGTGGGCGGGCCGCGGATGGTGGTCTGCGACAGCGGGAACACGTTGAAGGCCCTGGGAGGAACGGGGACCGCCTGTCCCTCGGTGGATGCCTCCCTGATTTCAACCTACCTCTCGTCCCTGGTGCAGCGCGGCTTCCTCGCTGCCCCCGAGACGCGGTAGCACCCGCCTGTGTGACGCGCGCCAGGAGTCCGGGCGATGAACCGCCTGGGCTCCGGGGCTGTCTTCTCCAGCTGACGTCCGAGCAGGGCGGTGACACCGTCCAATCACAAGGCCAACACAGGACGTGATGGCGGCTCCGCGTGGGCCTCGCGACGTCGCGCCCAGGGATTCACGCAGTCACACCACGTCTGCTTTCAGCACGGCGGCATGCACCCCACGCGACAGTCCGCGTGGGCACGCGTGTCGGGAGCTACTTGCGCAGCAGCGTCCCCTCGAAGAAGAACGCGACGCACGCGGCCAGGATGAGCCAGGTCCACAGCGGCACGGTCGGCCGGTCCTCGTCACCGCTGGACGCCTTCACCGTCTCCTCACCGAAGTACGCGGTGAGGGTGTCCTGTGGCACGCGCGTCAAGTCGCTCTCCGCCGGGTCGAGCATCGCCGCGAAGGACAGCGCCGGCTGCATCTTCCCGTCCGCGCCCAGCACCGAGTACGCCCCCGGCTCCAGCACCGGCCCCGCCACCACCGAGCCATCCGGCTGCTCCTTCACCGGCAACTCGCTCCCATCCGGCGCCTTCACGGCCGTCACCTTCTGCGAGCCCTCCGGCCGCAGCGTCACCTGCTCACCCACGCGCACGCGCACCTCCTCGCGCTCCTCCAGTGAGCCGGTGAGGTACGCCGCGAAGCGCTGCATCAGCGGCAGGAAGCTGGTGCGGATGGCGAAGTCACTCCAGTCACGGTCCACCGTGCTGGTGAACATGGCCACCCGGCCCTTGCCCTTGCGCATCACCGCCACCGCGGGCGCCCCGTCCTCGTAGGTGGCCAGCACCTGGCTCGCGCCGGGCGACGCCGGATTGTCCGCCTCGAGCAACACGTACCGGTAGAAGCGCGCGCCGATGAGCCCCTCCTCCGCCCGCCCCGTGAAGGGCGAGAAGAGCACGTGCTCCTGCTTCACCTGCGCCAGCCGCGCCGCCTTCGTCTCCGCTTCCGGGTCCGTCTCGCGCTCCGCGCTGGTGCGCACCACGCGCAGCGGCCTGGGCAACACCGCCCCCAACCGCTGGTTGTAGTCCTCCGTGTTCACCCGGTCGCCCATGCTCAGGAACAGCCCGCCGCCGTTCTCCACGAAGGCCGCCAGCCGAGCCGCCTCCTCCGGGCTGGGCGCCGGCACGTTCAACAGCAGCACCAGGTCGTACGCGGCGAAGTCCTCGCGCAGCCCCACCTCCGAGTCACGCACCGCGACTTCCACCGGAGAGCCGGGCGCCGTCAGCGCCGCGTCCACGAAGAACGCCTCGTCGCGGTAGCGCGTCGCATGGGGCGCGCCATTCACCACCAGCGCCTTGAGCGCCTTGGGCACCGGCAACACGAACGCCCGTCGGTCATCCTCCGCCAGCGAGTCCGACGCCAGCGTCACCTGACCCACCACCGTGCCGCCTTGCGGGAAGCGCACCGTCAGCGCCTTCTGCGTGGTGCCACCCGCAGGCACGTCGACGAAGCCCTTGGCCAGCGTCGTCTCGCCCGTGCGCACCGCGGCCTCCAAATCCTTGGCCGCCTCCGTCCCGAAGTTGCGCACCGTGAAGGTGAACTGGAACGAGCGCGGCCCCGCCTGGAGCGCGGGCTCCACCTTCAGGTCCACAATCGCGTGGTTGTTGAGGGCCTCGCGTCCCTCGGCCACATCGCGCAGCACGACTTCGGGCTTCACCGGCGCCCCCGTGGGGCCCTTCACCGTGGGCGGCGGCGCCTCCAGCCGGAACGCCGAGGCCGCCATGTCGGAGACCACCACCAGCCGCTTGGCGGCCATGGGGTTCTCCTCCAGCGAGCGCGACGCCATCTCCATGCACCTCGACAGGTCCGCCGCCCCGTAGGTCGGCTTTGCTTCATCCACGAGTCCGCGCAGCCGCGCCCGGTCGAACCCCGGAGGCGGAGGCGCGGCGGGGGAGCTGGTGCACACCAGCACCGTGGCGGGCTCCTCGGGCAGCAGGTCCTTGAGCGCGTCGCGCGCCTCGTCCCGTCCTCGCTCGAAGAGCGACGTGCCGTCCGTCCAACGCATGGACAGCGACGCGTCCAGGATGATGGCCGTGGCGGCCGGGCCCTTCACCACCTGCGCGGCGTGCGCGTCACGGCTCAGCTCCGGCCGGGCGAGCGCGATGGGAATCGCCAGCAGGATGAGCGTGCGCAGCGCGTACAACAGCAGGCGCTTGAGCTTGAGTCGGCTGGCGGTGCGCTTCTGGCTGCGCAGCACGAAGGCCAGCGGGCCGAACGGATGGGGACGCGGCCGACGTCGGTCGAACAGGTGCACCAGCAGGGGGATGAGCGCGCCCAGCGCGCCCAGCAGCATCCACGGATTGCCAAACGTCACCCGCGCCTCCCGCGTCGCCCCAGGTAGCGCAGCAGCACGTCGTCCAGCTTCTCGTCGGTGCGCACCAGCTCGTAGTCCACGTCCGCCTCCGCGCACGAGGCCTTCACGCTGGCCAGGAAGGCGTGGAACTCCTCCAGGTAGCTCTCCTTGATTTCGCGCGGATTCACCTCGATGCGGCCCTCACCCTCCATGTCCAGGAAGAGCGTGGGGTCATCGAAGGGGAACGTCAGCTCCGCCGGGTCCACGACGTGGAACAGCGACACGTCGTTCTTGCGCTGCCGCAGCGCGAGCACCCGCTTGAGCGCGTCCTGCTTCTCGTCGAGCAAATCCGACAGGACGATGACGGTGGAGCGCCGGGGCAGCACCTCCGCCAGGTGGTCCGCCGCGCTGCCCAGGTCGGTGCCTCCGCCCGGCGTCGTGGCGTCCAGTGTCTCCAGCAGCACGTTGAGGTGGCCCGCCGAAGCGCGCGGCGGCACGTCCTTCCACTTGCCGCCGGTGAGCAGCGCCAGCCCCGCCGCGTCCTGCTGACGCACCAGCAGGTAGCACAGCGCTCCCGCCAGCGTGGTGGCGACCTCCAGCTTGTTCAACGCGCCGCTGCCGTAGCCCATGGAGGCGGACGCATCCACCACCATGACCGAACGCAGGTTCGTCTCGTGCTCGAAGCGCTTGACGTAGTACTTGTCGAACTTGCCGTACGCCTTCCAGTCCAGGTGGCGCAGCTCGTCGCCGGGGGCGTATTCCTTGTGCTCGGCGAACTCCACGCTCTGCCCCTGGTGGGGGCTCTTGTGGAGGCCGGACAGCACCCCCTCCATCACCGCGCGGGCACGCAGCTTCACGCCCTTGAGGCGGGCCAGCGTCTGGGCATCGAGCAGCACGCGGCGCTAGCCCTTCACCACCGTGAGGAGCTGGTCGATGAGCTTCACGGAGGTGATGCCCTCGCTCTCCGCGGTGAAGTTGGGCAGCACGCGGTGACGCAGCACCGGCCGCGACAGCGCCCGCACGTCCTCCACCGTGGCCACGAAGCGGCCATGGAGAATCGCGCGCGCCTTCGCCGCGAGCACCAGATACTGGCTGGCGCGAGGGCCCGCGCCCCAGGACACGTTCTTCGCCACGAAGTCCGGCACGCCGGGCTCCTTGGGGCGGGTGTTGCGCACCAGCTCCACCGCGAAGCGCACCACGTGGTCCGGCACCGGCACGCGCCGCACCAGCTCCTGCAGCGCGAGGATGCGCTCGGGCGACAGAATCTTCTCCAGCTTCGGCTGCTCGCCGCCCGTGGTGCTCTTGACGATCTGCACCTCTTCCTCGGCCGTGGGGTAGCCCACGTCGACGAGGAACATGAAGCGGTCCAACTGCGCTTCCGGAAGCGGGTACGTGCCTTCCTGCTCAATCGGGTTCTGGGTGGCGAAGACGAGGAAGGGCAGGTCCAACGGATACGTCCGGCCGCCCGCGGTGATGCGGTACTCCTGCATGGCCTGGAGCAGCGCGGCCTGCGTCTTGGGCGGCGTGCGGTTCACCTCATCCGCGAGGATGATGTTGGCGAACAGCGGCCCCTGCACGAAGCGGAAGTTGCGCCGGCCGGTGGTGCGGTCCTCCTCCAGGATGTCCGTGCCGGTGATGTCCGACGGCATCAGGTCCGGAGTGAACTGGATGCGGTTGAAGGAGAGGTTGAGGACGTCCGCCAAGGTGGAGATGAGCAGCGTCTTGGCGAGGCCGGGCACGCCGACGAAGAGGCAGTGGCCCCGGCTGAAGAGCGAGATGAGCAGGTGCTCGACGACTTCCCGCTGGCCGACGACGCGCTTCTCAATCTGGCCGACGATGGCGTTTCGAGCCTCGGCGAGCTCCTCGACTGCGCGGAGGTCGTCGCTCGAGGGGTCGGGCACGGGACGTGGGGCGGGGGCGGCGCTTTCCATGGAAGGAGTCTCTTAATTCGCGGGCGGCGCCCGGACCAACGGTTTCCTCCTTCCGAGCAGCCGAGTCGTGAGGTGGCAACCGTTGGAGCGGGGGGCTATTCCGCTGCCATACACTCTGGAACAGGCCCGAAAGGGGCCTGGGCCCCCTCCGTGCCTGCACGCCCCCCGAGCAGGGCCAGCCCCCCGAGGGGCAGGGGGAATGCCGCCTCGCGGACACGCTGCTTACCGTCTCCGGAGAACCGGCCTCCGACGGACGGCGGCCGTCTCCGGGGTGCGCGCATGCGGTTTGAGCGAGCGGGACGTTGGTTCCACGGCTGGCGGGTGATGGGGCCCGTGGCCCTCCTCTGGGGGGCCGGGCTGGCGTGTGGCTCCCAGCAGGACGCTCCCGAGCCCCCCGGGGAGACCGCCGCGCCCGGAGCCGACGGGGTGGCGCCGTCCGGGCCGGAAACGCCGCCCTCGGAGTCCACTTCGCCGCCCTCGGGCGCGCTGCCGGAGGGCACCCTCTGGGAGACCCGCGTGGGTGGGCCGCAGGACGACACGCCGTCCGGCCTCGCCGTGGGACGCGGCGGCGACGTGGTGATGGTGGTGTCGCAGACACCCCGGCAGGACGCCGACCGCGAGCCGGTGGAGGGGGAGCTGCTGGCGGTGGAGCTGGCGCGGTATTCGCCGGAGGGGACGTCGCACTGGGTGCAGGACTTTCCCCGGGAGCGGCTCTCGGAGCTGAGGGTGGCGGCCTCGCCGGGCACGGACGGCGCGGTGTTCCTCACCGGCAATGCGTTCCTGTACCCGGCGAACTTCGGGCTGGGCGCGGCGCAGGACGGCTTCGTGGTGCGCTTCAACGCGGAGGGGCGCGCGACGTGGCAGCAGCGCGTGGGGCAGAAGGCGCGGGCGGTGGCGGCGGACCCGGCCGGGGGCGTGGTGGTGGCGGGCGAGGAGTGGGAAGGCGAGGTGCAGGACCCGGTACTGACGCACTACGCGGAGGACGGCTCGGTGCGCTGGACGCGGCGGCTCACCGGGACGGGTGAGGGCACGGCGCTGCACGCGGTGGCGCTGGCGCCGTCGGGGCAGACGGTGCTCGCGGGGCAGCTCTCCGACACGCTGGAGGTGGATGGCGAGTCATTCGGCGCCAAGGGCCGGCGCGGCTTCGTGGTGCTCGCGTTCGACGAGGCGGGGAAGTTGGTGTGGGGACGGGAGCTGCCGGGCGCGAAGGGGCGGGTGACGTCGGTGGCGGTGGGGCCGGATGGCGCGGTGACGGTGGCGGGGGACTTCACGGGCCTGCTCGTGTGGGGCGGCACGTCGCTGGGGACTCAAGGGCCGTTCGTGTTCGGCGTGGGCGCGGAGGGCGAGGTGCGCTGGCTGAAGCAGCCGGAGTGCGGCGACCAGGCGTCGGAAGGTGTCGCGGCGGCGGTGGATGGCGCGGGCGCGGTGATGGTGGCGTGCGGTGACGTGCTCACGCGCTACGCGGCGGATGGGACGCAGCAGGGCGAGCGGAAGCTGCCGGTGGAAGGCTGCGCGAGCGGCGAGTGCTCGCTCGCGGTGACGGGGCTCGCGATGGTGCCCGGGCGCGGACTGGCCGTCGCGGGCTGGCAGCGCGATGGCGGCGGGGACGGGTGGAACCAGGACGCGTTCCTGCGGGTGGTGACGCCGGAGTGAGTGGGCCCGGACGTCCGCCCGCGAGTGTCCCTCCACGTCTCCGCATCAATCTGAAGCGGACCTCAGGTGCCATGCGCACGCTCGGGGTTGATTAGATGTTTGTATAAAATTCGAGAGACATTGCTCACTGCTCCGTCGTGACGGTGTTGTGTGTTGCTCGCAGTCGGACACATGGAGTTCCTGGGATGGAACTCAAGCGATAGCCAAGGCCGGAATTCGGTATTTCGCGGTAAACACCGAGTCGAAGCCGACGAGCCCTGTATTCATCCCATCCTGGAAAGAGACACCATGAGTCCCTTGAGAGTCGTTGCATCCCTGTCGCTGTGGGGCGTGCTGTCAGCCTGTGGCGGCGGCACGTCACCCGACGAGGTATCCGAGACAGCTTCCAGCAAGGCCGCGCTGGACTGCGCCGCCATGAGCGCGCCGGTGTATCACCGCATCCGGGCGAGCAACGGCGACAGCCTCTACACGCTCAACGCGAACGAGGCGGCCAGCGCCGCGACGAACTACGGCTACACCGATGACCGGGGCGTGGCCTTCCGCGCCGCCGCCGTCGCGGGCCCGGGCCTGTCCACGGTCTATCGGTTGTACAGCCCGAGCCGGAACGAGCACTTCTGGACCATCGACGCGGCGGAGAAGCAGCAGCTCGCGACGCAGGGCGGGTTCACCACGGACGAGGGGACGGGCTTCTTCGCGTCGACGACGGCGGAGCCGTGCCTGGTCCCTGTCTATCGCTATGCGAACGACACGCTGCGCAAGCACCGCTTCGCGACGACGGCGGCGGAGCGCTCGGCGCTGAGCGCGGCGGGGTGGGTGGACGAGGGCATCAAGTTCCACGCGGCGCCCACGACGGCGCAGCCCGTGGATACGAAGTTCACCCTGGTCATCATCCCGGATACGCAGAACGAGCTCATCTCGCAGTCCACGCTGATTGACCACCGGATGCAGTGGCTGGCGGATAACAAGGACGCGCTCGACATCCGCTTCGTGGGCCACACGGGCGACATGGCGAACTGGGACACGGCGGACCACATCCAGTACGTCCGGGCGAGCAACGCGTTCCAGAAGCTGGATGCCGCGCAGATTCCCTATGCCATCGCCATTGGCAACCATGACACCGCGGCGACGTGCCCCGGTGGCAGCGCGTGCCCTGGCAATGTGAACGCGAACCTCCGCAACACCACCACCTTCAACACGTACTTTCCGACGACGCGGTTCCGCGCGCTGGCGGGCGTGTTCGAGGCGGGCAAGTGCGACAATGCCTATCACACCTTCACGGCGGGCGGACTGAACTGGCTGGTCATCAACGTGGAGCTCTGGGCGCGGACGAATGCGGTCAACTGGGTGAAGAGCGTCGTGGAGCAGCACCCGCGTCACAACGTCATCGTGCTGACGCACTCGCACCAGACGAGTGGGGGCGGCATCGAGCAGGGCAATGGCGGGTATGGAAACAACAGCCCGCAGTACGTGTTCGACAACGCGCTCAAACCGTACGCCAACGTGCGGTTCATCTTCTCCGGGCACGTGGGCACGGCGGCGTACAGCGAAGTCACCGGTACGCAGGGGAACAAAATCTACCAGATGCTGACCACGTACCATGACGGGACGTCGAACCCGACGCGGCTCATCGAAATCGACACCGCGGCGAACACGTTCTCCTCGCGGGTGTACCTGCCGTACACCAACGTGGAGAAGCAGGATGGAACGAAGTTCACCATCTCCAACGTGAACTGGGTGCGCTGACGAAGCGAAGGGGCCGGCACGACCGCAGGCCGGCCCCTTCCTCCGACGTGACCTGTCTGTCCTCCCGGGAGAGGCTCACCCGAGGGGCAAGACACCGCATCGGTGGCGCCGTAAGCTTCGCTGATGATGCCGAGGCGACATCTGCCGCTGCTCCTCACCCTCGTGCTGCTGGGAGGCCTTCTTGGCTTCTTCGCGGTGTGCGACTCCGTGGATGCGGTGTCGTATCTGCCGTCCTGGAATGCCGTCATCCTCTGCCTGGGATTGGGGCTCGGGGCCTATGGCTCCAGGTCGGCCCCCCGGGTGGTTCGTGCGGGGCTCCTGGTGGCCTTCGTCGGCGGCGTGGTGGGCATCCGCCTCACCGAGTGGAACTCCCGCAAGCCCTTCCTCCGAGACTTCTCCTTGCTTCGGATTGGCATGACGCGCGGTGAAGTCGAAGCCGTGATGGGCCGCTACATCGAAGGAACGGGATGGCCCGCGAATCCCTACGTGCGGCCAGAAGCGCCTCAGGCGATGGGGAGCGAGCTCGCGAGAGATGTCGGACAGAGCCCGGGTGGCGCCTTGGCGCTCAAGGACAGCGTGGTCTACCGGCACACCCACCAGGGATGGGGCGACTCTGACTGGGGAATCGTGCGCTTCGAAGCGGGCCGGGTGGCTGAGCTGTCCTTCTCGCCTGACTGAAGCCGCACCGGTGTTCGTGGCGTCGAAGCACCTGCGAGGT
Source organism: Myxococcus sp. CA040A (assembly GCF_013336725.1). Taxonomy (NCBI): domain Bacteria; kingdom Pseudomonadati; phylum Myxococcota; class Myxococcia; order Myxococcales; family Myxococcaceae; genus Myxococcus; species Myxococcus sp. CA040A. The sequence continues at coordinate 815,043 of NZ_JABUMR010000003.1, forward strand.
GAGCGGGCCCGTCGAGTCGGGTGACACCGGCCCGCTCACGCGACGCTCATGGCTCAGGGAAGTTCGAGCTGGCAGGTGGCGCCGCAGCCGTCGAGGCTCCGGAGGTTGCCGTCATCGCACTGCAACCTTGATTGCAAATGGAGTTCGATGTGGCTCGTGAGCAGGCGCCGGCCTACTTGTGGACGAGGAGATAGTTGGCGGTGCCGCTGTGCCAGATGCCGTCCCGGTTGCTCCAGGGGCGCAGCTTGTACCGGGCGACGACCTGCCACGTGTACTGGTTGATCTGCACCACGTAGCACTCAAACTTCAGGAGTGCGTTGTCGCCCTCGGAGCCGGGCTCCTCGAACCCCATGTCCCGAGGGGACACGTGGATGACCCAGTCATTCACCGAGCCGGAGGGGACGGTGATGTAGTTGCCGTCGGAGGCCGTTCCGGTGCGCGCGTTCTGCGCGAAGCTCTCGCCCGCATACAGACACGTGAAGACAGAGAGCATGGCCAGGAAGGAGAGGCTGGTGCGTCGCGACATGGAAACTCCGGGGGTGGGCGCGGGCGTACCGAGACCCGCTTGGGCAGCCAAGCTAGGCCTCCGCTGCGAGGATTCAACTGGCCAGCACCCGGGGACGGGGTTTCCGTGAGTCATTGAATGAGCGTGAGGCGTATGCCCGATTCTTGAGAGTCGAGTGGCCAGCTCAGTCCAAAAGGGGCCGGCGGGACAGGCCGGCCCCTTCATTTCATCCGTGCATCACGGGGCGTGGAGTTGAGCCCGGTTCAGGAAGGTCCCCTGGTGATTGGCTATCAATAGGGGGGGATCTGGGGTGCGCACTCATGCATGTAGGGACACTCCGCGCACCACTGGTCCACGATGCCGCTGCAATCGTTGTCGAGGCCGTCGTAGCAGATGTCCATCGAGCCAGGGAAGACGCCCCCGTTCGAGTCATCGCAGTCAGAGTCAAGGTCGACATAGCCAGAAGGTTGGCCGCAGGCCTGGATGGAGATGTTGTAATTGCCATTGCCGTCCCCATCGGCATCCCGGTACCAGGTCTGGGTGGCAAGCCCCTCATCCACGGCGCTGTCGCAGTCGTTGTCCATGGAGTCACATGTCTCCGTCGCGTTGGGGTGGATGTTGGGGTTGCCGTCATGGCAGTCCCCGGTTTGAGTGGTGTGGAACTGGATGAGGCAGCCCATCGTGCCTGGATGGCTGGCGGAGCCGTAGCCGTCGTGGTCCGCGTCCGGATAGAGCCTGCGCAGGGCTCCTTCATCCACCTCCCCATTGCAGTTGTTGTCGGCGAAGTCGCATATCTCCGCGGCTCCGGGGTTCCGGCTCGCCGAGGAGTCGCTGCAGTCATCGGCGTTCGCCACATAGCCGCCAGGCTGGGTGCAAGAGGCGGTCGGTAGGGTGGGGTTGCCGTAGCCGTCCGCATCCGCATCCCGATAGAAGGTGAGCAGCACGCCTTCGTCCGCGGAGCCGTTGCAGTTGTTGTCCAAGCCGTCGCAGCTCTCCGTCCTCCCGGGAGAGACATTGGAGCGGGCGTCGTCGCAGTCGGAGCTGTTGGCGACGTAGCCGCCGGGCCGGGCACAGGTGGACGCGGAGAGGCTCGAGGTGCCGTATCCATCGCCATCCGCATCGCGGTACCACGTGGGAATCACGCCTTCATCCGCCTGCCCATTGCAGTTGTTGTCCAAGGAGTCGCAGACCTCCGAGGCGCTGGGACGGATGCTCGCGCTGCTGTCGTTGCAGTCGGTGGCATCCGAGACATAGCCACCGGGCCGGGAGCAGGCCTGGGTGGGCAGGCCCGCGTTGCCATACCCATCAGCGTCGGCGTCACGATAGAAGGTGGACTGCACCCCCTCGTCCGCGGCGCCGTTGCAGTTGTTGTCCACCGAGTCGCAGACCTCCGTGGCGCCGGGACGAATGCTCGCGCTGGCGTCGTTGCAGTCGGTGGCATCCGCGACATAACCACCGGGCCGCGAGCAGGCCTGGGTGGGCAGGCCCGCGTTGCCAGCTCCGTCACCGTCGGCGTCACGGTAGAAGGTGGACTGCACGCCCTCGTCGGTGGCGCCGTTGCAGTTGTTGTCCGCACCGTCACAGACCTCCGTGCCCCCGGGGCGGATGCTCGCGCTGGTGTCGTTGCAGTCGCTGGCGTTCGCCGCGTACCCACCGGGCTGGGCGCAAGCGTGTGTCGGCTGGCTTGCGTTGCCGTACCCGTCACCATCCGCGTCCCGGTAGAACGTCGACGTCACGCCTTCGTCAGTGACGCCGTCGCAGTTGTTGTCCACCGAGTCGCAGACCTCCGAGGCACCAGGACGGACGCTCGCGCTGGCGTCGTTGCAGTCAGTGGTGTCCGTCACGTATCCAGCGGGCCGCGAGCACGCCTGGGTGGGCAGACCCGCGTTGCCGTGACCGTCCCCATCCGCGTCCCGATAGAACGTCGACGTCACCCCTTCATCCGTGGAGCCGTCGCAGTTGTTGTCCACGGCGTCGCACGTCTCCGTCGCACCCGGCCTGATGCTGGCGCTGGTGTCATTGCAGTCACCGGCAATCGACACGTGCCCCGTGGGCTGGTCGCACTTCTGCGAGGTGCTGGAGGTCATGCCGTACCCGTCGCCATCGGCGTCGCGGTACCACGTCTGGGTGGCGAGGCCCTCGTCAGCGGAGCCGTTGCAATTGTTGTCGGCGCCGTCACAGACCTCCGTCGCGCCCGGCTGGATGCTCGCGTTGCCGTCGTTGCAGTCGCTGGCGTTCGACACGTAGCCGGAAGGTCGCGCACAGGCCTGCGTCGACTCCGCCGCGCTGCCGTAACCGTCCCCATCCGCGTCGCGGTACCACGCGCTCATCAGGCCTTCGTCGACCTGGGTGTCGCAGTCGTTGTCCACGCTGTCGCAGACCTCGCTGCCACCGGGCTTGATGGCCGCGTCGCCGTCGTTGCAGTCGACCGCGTTCGACACGTGGCCGGGAGGTTGGCGGCAACCCTGGACGGCCTGCCCGACAGCGCCGAAGCCGTCTCCGTCCTGGTCGCGATACCACGCCTGCGTGGCCAGCCCTTCGTCCGCCTGTCCATCGCAGTTGTTGTCCACGGCGTCGCACACCTCCGTGGCGCCGGGGTGCAGGCTCGGCTGGACATCGTCGCAGTCACCCGCGTTCGGCGCATGGCCCAGGGGCCGAGCACACGCCTGCGTCGACTGGGACGTCACGCCGTAGTTATCGCCGTCCTGGTCCCGGTACCACGCCTGGAAGGTGAGCTCCTCGTCCGACTGACCGTCGCAGTCATTGTCCAGGCCATCGCATGTCTCCGACGAGGCGGCCTGCTTCTGCACGCACTCGATGGCACCATGGGAGCAGTGCGTCACGCCGTCACCACAGACGCCCTGGGCACCCGTGGGGCACGCCACCAGGCCGCCAGGGTTCTCCTCGTCCGCCTGTCCGTCACAGTCATTGTCCAGGCTGTCGCACGCCTCCGTGGACGCAGCCTGGTTTTGTGTGCAGACCACGCTTCCTTGAGTGCAGGCCGTGGTGCCCGCCGCGCACACGCCGGGCAGTCCCGTGGCGCAGCCCTCGCCGCCGCTCGGGTTGCCGTCGTCCGCCTGTCCGTCACAGCTGTCATCCACGCCGTTGCACTGCTCCGGTGCGCCTGGATAGGTGGTGGGCATGTAGTCGTCGCAGTCGATCTCCTCGACGAAACCGGGAGACGGTGTGCAGGCGGACTCGAAGAAGAACTCATCTCCGAAGCCATCCATGTCCCCGTCGAAATAGAACGTGTTGGTGAGCAGCGTGGACGTGGGCGTCGTCGTCGGCGTGGTGGACGTGCTGGTGCTGGTGCCGAGCTGTCCATGGATGTTGTTGCCCCAGGCCCACACGGGGCATCCCGGTCTCACCGCCACCACATGCTGGGCTCCCGCGGAGATGGAGGTGGCGTCGGTGAGCCCTGTCGCGTCCACCGGCGTGGCGCTGTTTACCGTGGTGCCATTGCCGAGCTGCCCCGAGGCGTTGTGGCCCCACACCTTCACGAAGCCGTTGCCCATGATGACGGTGGACGTGTTGTGGCCCGCCGCGATGGCCGTGGCCGCGAACACGCCTCCTACCGGCGAGGGCGACAGCACGGGCGTGGTGCTGCCGGTCCCTGTCTGCCCGAAGGTGTTCTGGCCCCAGGCCCACACATTGCCGAACTGCTCGTCGATGATGAGCGAGTGGCCCGCTCCCGCGGCCATCGCCCTGGCGCGCGGAATTCCCGCCACCCGCGTGGGCGTCAGCACCATCGAGGGCGAGGTGCTTCCGGTGCCCACCTGCCCGGCGCTATTGAAGCCCCAGGCCCAGACCTGCCCATCCGCGTCCAGTGCGAGGGTGTGATTCAAGCCCGCGGCGATGGCGCGAATGGTCGGCAGTCGCGTCACCTGGAAGGGCGAGGGCACCGATGCGCTCGTGGCCCCCGTGCCCAGCTGTCCCGAGGCGTTCTGTCCCCAGGCCCAGACTTGTCCGTCCAGCGACAGGGCCAGGCAGAAGCTGCCATTGGCCGCGATGGCCTGGATGTTGGACAGCCCGGGCACCTGGGTGGGCACCAACACGAGGCCGCCCGTGTTCCCGAGCCCTGCCTGGCCTGAGGCATTCTGGCCCCAGGTCCAGACATGTCCATCCACATCCAGCGCCAGGGAGTGGGCCGTGCCGGCGGCGACGGCCTTGATGGGGGGAAGCCCGTACACCCGGGTGGGCTGCGGCAGGGCCGCGGGGGTGATGCTGCCCGTCCCCACCTGTCCGAACGAGTTCTGTCCCCAGGCCCAGACCTCTCCGTCCTTCTTCAAGAACAGGGAGTGATAGGCGCCTGTCGCCACCATGCGAGGCACTCGCACGGAGGAGAGCCCTTGTCGCTTCGTGGTGAGGCTTGTCTCCTCGGAGACCTTCGGGGCGAGCAGCGGCTCTTCCCCGCAGCTCACGGATGCGACGACGACGAGGACCGCGCACAACACGCGGACTCGTGACGCTTCAGAACATGGACTTTTCAAGGCACGGCTCCTGAGGGCCAACCCAGACCCGGCCTCCCTCGGGTCATGGATGTTTTTGCTGGGGAGTCCCGCCGGATACGGCCTGAGTCAGACAGGTCCTTCGGGGTGTCTGAGATACCCCGGATATGGTTGCGAGCCGGAGGGAGCGGGAGGCGGAGACTTTGTCGCCCGAGATGGATTTCCTGGGACAACGGGCCCGTCATCCATGGGACTGGCTGTCTTGCCAATGTCTTGCAGTCTGGATTATGAAGAGAGGTCTTCGTCGACTGGCTGGTGGAAGGTGGACTCCGGTCGCGATGCGGTCGTGACGCTTCATGTTTCCGAACCGTGCGCCGACGACCCGGGTGGTCAGCCATGTCCTTTCCGCCAGCGCGGCGGCGAATCCCAGCGGGGGCATATCCCCCATGTCTGGAGTTGAGTGAGCTCTATCTTCGACATGGGCGGGCCTTGCGTCAGCGGGCGCGGGCGTTGCTCGGAGGCGTGGACGAATCCGAAGACGTGCTCCAGGACGTCTTCCTGGCCATGCTGGCCAGCCCGGAGCTGCATCGGGGAGAGGCGTCGGTCTTCACGCTGCTGTCCCAGATGGTGACGCACAAGGCCCTGGACCGGTACCGGGCGCGAGCGCGCCGTCTGGTCTGGCACGCCCGACTGGGAAGTGAGGCCCGCTCCGATGATGGGGGCGAGAGCCTTCAGCGCGTCGAGGCAGCCAGGGATTTGCGTTGGATGGTCCGTTCCACGCCTGCCCAGGTCCTCACCGCCGCCCGCCTGCACTTCGTCGAGGGACACACGCAAGGCGAGGTCGCCGAGGTGCTCGGCGTGTCTCGAAAGACGGTGGTGCGCCTGCTCAAGCGACTGTGGGTCCAGGCCCGCTGCTGAGCGGCGCGCTGCCCAGCTTCAAGTCCTTGTGCAGCCCCGCGTCGCGACTCACGCGCCAGATTTTCTGGTCCAGGTAGTAGTGGTGCAGCGCGAAGCCCCAGATGACGCCGGCCATGAAGTCTTTCAGCGTCAGGCCCGCTCCCAGCGCGAGCTTCGCGTCGAACCCGCCACAGCCCGGATGCGCGCCAAAGCCACACCCCACGCCCCGGTACACCAACGTGAAGACCACGCCGCACACCGCGTAGATGAGGAAGCGCTGACTCACCTTCGGTGCCCAACCGAAAGACGCCGCATCCGCGCCCGGTGAGTGATAGCGATTGCGGTGATAGAACCAGACGACGCCGTGGTACTGCACGTTGTGGAACGCCGTCACCGCCACGGCGAACATGATGAAGTCCATCCGCGCCGACACCGACGGCCAGAACACCACCGCCGACAGCCCCACCGCCGCTCCCATCATCAACAGCTTGGGCCCGTTCACCCGCTGACCTGTCCTCCACCGCCACACCTGCCGCCCCGCGCTCAGCACCCCCACCGCGAGCACCAGCGAGAAGCACGCCGCCGCGACCACCGGCTCCCAGGTGGGCGTCCCCGTCAGCCCCAACTGCTTGCGCGCTCCCGGATGCGTCACCGCGAACGCGACGAAGGGCGCCAGCAACCCCACGTACAACGTCACGCTGTCGAGCCGCCGGTCCACGAGCGACGTCTCGCCCCCCTTGCGCTGGTACAGCGACATCAGCCCGTAGTGCTGTCGCACCACGTGCCAGTACGCCCACAGCGCGGCGAACGTGAGGAACAACAGGAAAGGCAGCTTGCTGCCCACCACCGTCGACACCGCGAAGCACAGGGGCCCCAGCGCGAACCACCCCAGGCTCCCCAAGAGCAACCCGCGCCGCGTCTTCCACTCCCTCGCGTCCAGGTACGTGCGCGACACCGTCGCGAACAGGTGCGGCCCGTCCAGCACCAGCACCCACGCCCACCACAACGCCAGGCTGCTCACGCCACCCCAGACGTGAAGCCCGAAAAGAGCGAGGCTCGCGCAGGCACCGCCCACCGTGGAAATCAGGTCGTGCCGGCGGTCGACGAGCCAGCCCGCGCGTGGCGCCTCGGAGGCGGTGAGAGGCAGAGTGCTCATGAGGCTCCTCGGGGACTCCACAAGATACAGGAAGGTGCAGGTAGGCCGCAGGCCCACCTGTCGCCGTCCATTGGCCGGTCGACCGACCAAGGGCCCAAAACCCTCTTGAGCCGGGCGCTGCGTACCGCGATGGTGGTGCGTTATGGATCAAGGCAGGCGCACCACGGACCGGAAGGCAGTCGGTCTGTTGGTGAAGCTCAAGCATGAAAGCGTGGGGAGCTTCGCGGAGGAGTTCGCCACCAACCTGAGCCCGGGCGGGATGTTCATCCGTTCGCGCACCCCCCAGCCCGTGGGGACACCCGTCAAATTCGAGGTGCAGATCGCCGGCGGCGTGCGCGTGCTGCACGGCACCGCCGATGTCCGGTGGATCCGCGAAGTGGGAGACCCCTCGGGCCCTCCCGGCATGGGCCTCCAGTTCCACGAACTGGACCCGGCCAGCCGCGCCCTCGTCGACATGATGCTCCTGCAGCGCAGGCCGGAGGCCCCCGCCGCCGTCGTCTCGCCGCTGCCCGCCATCGCGCCCTCCGTCGCCCCGCTGGCTCCCGCCATCGCGCCCCTGGCGCCGGCTGTCGCGCCCGTGCAGGTCCGTCCCGTCTCGCCGCCCGCCGCGAAGCCCGCGCCTCGCGCGACGGAAGGCGTGGCGCTCGATTCGCTCTTCGACGACATCGAGGCCCCGCCCACCCCCACGCTGGATGAACCCTTCGACTTCTCTCCGCCCGCCTCCGCGGAGAACGACGTGGACATTCCGCTCGAGGAGCTCATCGCGAGCACGCCGCCGCCCGTCTCGCTTCCGGATGACGAGCCGCTGCCCGGGTTCGAATTCGAGATAGAGGCGGGACCGGGTGACGCACCTCTGGCTTTCGGGGAGGTGCTCGATGAGCCGGTAAGCCTCGACGAGGCGCCCATCGAGGTCGGCATCACCGTGGAAGAGGAGTCGGCTTCTTCCTCGCCGTCGCGCGCCAGCGGACCGCTGGAGTTCGACCTGGATATGTCCGAGGCGGCCCTCGCGCCGCCTCCTCCCGCTCCCCGCGCCGCGCCCTCGCGGGCCAGCGGGCCGCTCGAGTTCGACCTGGACCTCAGCGAGGCGATGGAGGAGTCCCCTCCCACACCGCCCTCGCGCCCGGCCCCGCCTCCCGCGCGTCCCGCCGCGCCGCCGCCGGCTTCCAAGCCGAGCGGTGGGAGCTTCGAGTTCGAGCTGGATTTCAGCGAGGCCGTGGAGGAGTCCCCTCCCGCGCGCCCCGCCGCCCCGCCGCCCGCCGTGGCCGCCAGGCCGAGCGGTGGAGCCTTCGAGTTCGACCTGGACTTCAGTGAGGCCGTGGAGGAGTCCCCTCGCGCAGCGCCTCCGCGCCCGGCCGCGCCGCCGCCTCCTCCGGCGTCCAAGCCGAGCGGTGGGAGCCTCGAGTTCGAGCTGGATTTCAGCGATGCCGTGGAGGAACTCCCTCCGGCGGCGCCGCCTCCGACGCGGACCTCGCCTCCTCCGCCTCCGTCCGCCACTCGCCCCGCTGGTGGCGGCCGCGAGTTCGACCTGGACCTGTCGGGGATGGGCACGAGTCCCTCTCCCGGAGTCGCGGCGCCTCGGATGCCCGCGCCGCCTCCCGCCGCGGCCCGTCCGCCGCCTCCGCCCGCCGCGTTCCAGCCTCCACCGCCGCCGCCCGCGTTTCAGCCGCCGCCTCCGTCGCCCGTGGCGGCCGCGTCGCTGCCCAACGTGCGCCGCGAGGCCCCTCGGGCTCCCGAGCCGGTGGGGACTCCCACGCTGCTCTCGCCGGCGTCAGCGAAGCCCGCGACTCCGCTCGCCGCGCCCGCGCTGGATGAGCGGGGCCTGCCGAAGACGGTCTTCCTCCCGCCGCCTCCGCAAATCGTGGGCACGGGGCCCGTCATCGGCATCGACCTGGGCACCACCAACTCGTGCGTGGCGCTCTTGTCCAACGGGCGCCCGATGGTCCTTCGCTCGCGCGAGGGCTACAACACGATTCCGTCGGTCATCTCGCTCAACGCGCAGAACAAGCTGCTCGTCAGCCACCGCGCGAAGAACCAGCTCGTGTTGCGCCCGCAGCACACCATCTACGGCGCGAAGCGACTGGTGGGTCGTCCCTACGACAGCGCCGTGGTGAACCAGGTCCGCGAGCGCTTCCACTACGAAATCGTCCCCGATGCCGCCGGCCGCGCCGCCGTGCGACTGGCGGACAGCGTGCTCTCGCTGGAGGAGGTGCAGGCCATCATCCTCCGCGAGTGCAAGGAGATGGCGGAGGCCCACCTCAACCAGAAGGTGGAGCGCGCGGTGGTGACGGTGCCCGCGTACTACTCCGAGCCGCAGCGTGAAGCGGTGCGCAAGTCTGGCATCCTCGCGGGCCTCAAGGTGGAGCGCATCCTCAACGAGCCCACCTCCGCGGCGCTCGCGTATGGCCTCAACCGCGAGCTGAACAAGAAGGTCCTCGTCTACGATTTGGGCGGCGGTACCTTCGACGCCACCATCCTCAAAATCGAGAAGAACGTCTTCGAGGTGCTCGGCACCGGCGGCGACATCTTCCTGGGCGGCATCGACTTCGACAACCTCATCGTCGACTTCCTCCTCCAGCGCTTCCAGGAGAAGGAGGGCATGGCCTTCAACGGCGACGGCATCGCCCTGTCGCGCGTCAGCGACGCCGCCGAGCGCGCGAAGATGGCCCTCTCCGAGCGCGCCAGCTTCGAGGTCCACATCCCCATGTTGATGATGGACGATGCGGGCCGCCCTCGTGACTTGCGCGTCGTGATGACGCGGCAGGAGCTGGAGAAGATTTGCGACCCGCTGCTCAGCCGCACCGTGGACGTGGTGCGCGACGTGCTGCTGGACGCGAAGCTGAAGGCCAGCGAGGTGGACGACATCATCCTCGTGGGCGGTATGAGCCGCATGCCCCTGGTGCGCGAAAAGCTCAAGGGCCTGTTCGGCAAGGGCCCTCAGGCGAGCGTCAACGCGGACGAGGCCGTCGCCCTGGGCGCGGCGCTCTACTCGGGCTCGGTGGACAAGGTGAGCAGCGTGGTGCTCATCGACGTGTTGCCCATGACGGTCGGCGTGGCGATGCCCGGTGGCGTCTTCAAGCGCGTCATCGAGCGCAACAGCCCGCTGCCCGCGCAGCGCTCCTTCGCCCTCAACACGACGAAGGACAACGAGGAGTTCCTGGAGCTGTCCATCTTCCAGGGCGAGGACAACCACATCTCCGCCAACGAGTACCTGGGCACGGTGCGCATCGAGGGCCTGCCTCGGGGGCCGAAGGGCTCGGTGCGAGTCGCCGTCACCATCAAGCTCGATTCGGAGTGCGTGCTGCATGTCGAGGCTCGCGAGTACTCCACGCGCAAGGAAGTGAAGGCCACGCTGGCCACGCGTTACTCACCCGAGGAGCTCCAGAAGCAGCTCCAGGTGAGCAAGGAATCGGTGAAGGCCGCCGAGGAGCGCCGTGGCGCGGACCTGAAGGAGCGCGCCGGTGGCTTCTGGGGCTTCGTGAAGAAAGCGCTGGGCCGCAAGTAGCGGGCACGCCGAGGGACGAAAGGACCGTACGTCTTGAGCCAGCACACTCCCTCCCGTCGGCGCTGCTCCTTCTGCGGCGCCCCCGAGCATCAGGCGGGCCCGCTGCGACAGGGCACCGGCGGCGCCACCATCTGCGATGCGTGCGTGGTGCGTCTGTTCGCCGAGCTGGACCGGCAAGCCTTCGCCCCCAGCCCGAATCCGAAGGGGAACACCGCCACGCTCCACAGTGGCTCGGACGACGCCTGACCTCGGGAGCTCCATGTCGTCCGTCTCAGCGCCCCGGTACCTGACGCGCTTCCAGTGCCTCGCGGACGCGTGCGAGGACACCTGCTGCGCGGGGCTCGTCGTGCCGGTGAGTGATGCGCGTTGGCGCATCCTTCGCGACGTGGTGGCCGGTGGGGCCGATGCGGCCCGGGTCGAAGCGCTCGTGCTGCCGGACCCGGGCAGCGGCTCGGGCGCGGAGGCCGCGTACATCACCAAGCGCGAGGACGGGAACTGCTCGTTCCTCGATGAGCGCAAGCTGTGCGCGCTGCACCGGAAGTATGGCGAGGTCGCGCTGCCGGATGCGTGCGCGATGTTTCCGCGCGTGGCGACTCGCAGGGCAGGGCGGCTGGAGGTGACGGGCTCGTTCGGCTGTCCCGAGGTGGTGCGGCTGTGTCTGCTCGCGGAGGATGCGCTGGAGCAGGTGCCCGTGGACGCCTCGCTCGCGGCGCGGCCGGAGATTGCCCGGGTGCTGGGGGACGAGGACGCGTGGTCGGTGCACTCGGAGCGGGTGCGCGCCGTGGCGCTGCGCATCCTGGAGCGGCGTGAGCATCCGTTCGCCTCGCGGCTGTTCATGCTGGGAGAGCTGGCGCGGCGGCTGGGGCCCTTCTACTTCCGGGGCACCGAGGTGTTCCGGGAGGAGGGTGCGGAGGCGCTGTTGACCCAGACGCTCGCGACGTTCGAGGACGCGGAGACGCTGGCCGTGTTGCATGCGGCGGTCTCCCAGGTGTCGCTGCCTGGAGGACCGTGGGCGGGCATCTGCGGCATGGTGCTGAGGTCGCGCGTGGGGGCCGTGGGCAGCGAGCGATTCAGTGGCTGGGCTCGCGCGGTGCTGGCGTCCTATGGAGGGCCGCAGGCGGCGCCGGATGACGTCTGGGCCCGTTATGCGGCGCGCAGGGCTCGACTGGAGCCCGTGCTGGGCGCGCGCGTGGAGCAGTACTTCCGGCATCACGCGGTGAACCACTGGCTGCGCCATCCGTTCACCGATGCGCCGTCGGTGCTCGACTATGTCTTCAAGCTGGCGCTGCGGGCGGCGGTGTTGCGCTGGGTGCTGCTCGGCCACCCGACGGTGGTGGCGCTGTGCGAGCGCGACGACCTCGCGGCCACGCCAGAGGTCCGCGCCCAGCTCGACGCGGCGGCGGTGGAGTGCTTCCAGTTGAGCGCGAAGCACCTCGAACAGTCTTCCGAGTTGCACACGCTCGCCCAGGGACTCTCGGGCGGCGCGGGGCCGGACTCGCTGCCCCGGATGCTCGTGCTCCTCCAGGGACTCTGAGTCTCCGCGCGCTCAGGTCGCCGAGCGCGGCTTCGCGCCCAGCCGCTCCATCGCCTGACGGAACACGGCGTAGTCCTGCGCGCCCTGGATGCCGAAGCGGTCTCCGAGCACGAACGTGGGCACCGCGCTGACGCCCATCTCCCGCGCCTCGCGCACCGCGTCGTCCACCACCTTCTCGAAGTGCCCGCCCTCCACGGCCTGCTGGAGCGCGTCCGGCTCCAGGCCCACTTCCTCCGCCGCGCCGCGCAGCGTCTCCCACTGCCAGAGGTCCTGTCCCTCACTCCAGTACCGACGCAGCAGGGCCGCATGGTACGGCTCCAGTTTGCCCTGGGTTCGCGCGTACTCGGTGGCCTGGTGCGCCCGCTTCGTGGACGGAATGACGTCCCGGTCCACCATCTTCAACCCCGCCTGCGCCGCGCGCAGCTTCAGCGGGTTGTTGGGGTCCTTCATCTTCTCGCGGATGTGGGCGGGAAGGGGCAGCCCCTCGGGCGGCGTCTCCGGGCGCAGGAAGAACGGACGCCAGTCCACCTGGAGGTCGTACTCCTGGCTCAGCTTTTTGACTTCCTGCAGGCCGACGTAACACCAGGGACAGACGAAATCGGACCAGACGCGGACGGTGACGGGTTCGCTCATGGCCCTCTCATTAACCCGGGCATACACGGGCCGCTCGCATGTTCCGAGGCCCCAGGGTGGACAGCGTCCAGAGGAGCGGGCACGGTCCACCCCCGTATGCCCCCAACCCGAGCGCTCGCCTGGAGGCCAGCGCCTGGGTCCACCCCAGGAGGACACCTTGTCGCTGTCGCTTGTCGCGGCCCTGGCCATCGCCGCCTCTCCGGCGCCCGCCCGGCCCCAGCCGTTCACCCACCACGACATGATTTCGATGCGCCGGCTGAGCAACCCGCGCGTCTCCCCGGACGGCAAACAGGTCGCCTACGTCCTGCGCTCCACCGACCTGGAAGCCAACCGGGGCCGCAATGACTTGTGGCTCGTCAACATCGACGGGAGCGGCTCGCGCCAGCTCACCTCGCATCCCGACTCGGACTCGGACCCCACCTGGGCCCCGGACGGCAAGAGCCTCTTCTTCCTCTCCTCGCGCGGCGGCTCTTCGCAGGTGTGGCGCCTGCCCGTGGACGGCGGCGAGCCCCTCGCCGTGACGAAGCTCCCCCTGGACGTGGGCAGCTTCCGCCTGTCCCCCGACGGCACGCGGCTCGCCGTGTCCCTGGACGTGTTCCCCGACTGCACCTCCGGGCTGGAGTGCAACACCCAGCGCGAGACGGAGCGCTCCAAGCGCAAGTCCACTGGCCGCACCTACGACAAGCTCTTCGCCCGTCACTGGGACACGTGGAAGGACGGAAAGCGCTCGCACGTGTTCGTCGTCCCCGTCGCCGGCGGCACGCCCGTGGACGTGATGAAGGGCATGGACGCGGACGGCCCCACCAAGCCCTTCGGCGGCCCGGAGGAGTACACCTTCACTCCCGACAGCAAGAGCGTGGTCTTCACCGCGCGCGACGTGGGTCGCACCGAGTCCTGGTCCACGGATTTGGACCTCTTCGTGTCCCCGGTCGACGGCAAGGCGAAGCCGCGCAAGCTCACCGAGAAGAACCGCGCCACCGACACCAGCCCCGTCTTCAGCCCCGACGGCAAGACGCTCGCGTACCTCGCCATGGCCCGCCCGGGCTTCGAGGCGGACCGCTACCGCGTCATCCTGCGCACGTGGCCGGGTGGCCAGGAGCGCGTGCTCGCCGAGGACTGGGACCGCTCCGCCGGCTCGCTCGCGTGGAGCCCGGACAGCAAGACGCTGTACGCGTCCGCGGGCCACATCGGCCTGGTGCCCCTGTTCGCGCTGGACGTGGCAAGCAACCAGGTGCGCCAGCTCACCAAGGACGGCACCGACGACTCACCCCAGCCCGCGGCCAACGGCAGCCTGGTCTACGTGCATGACGACCTGGACTCGCCCGCGGACCTGCACGTCCTCAACGCGGACGGCACCTCCAAGCAAATCACCCAGGTGAACCAGGACGCGCTCGCGCGCATCCGCTTCGGCGGCTTCGAGCAGTTCGAGTTCCCCGGCTGGAACAACGAGACGGTGCGCGCCTACGTCGTGAAGCCGGTGGACTTCGACCCGAAGCGCCAGTACCCGCTGGCCTTCCTCATCCACGGCGGCCCGCAGGGCTCCTTCGGCAATCACTTCCATTACCGGTGGAACCCCCAGGTCTACGCGGGCCGGGGCTACGTGGCGGTCATGGTCGACTTCCATGGCTCCACCGGCTACGGGCAGGCGTTCACCGACTCCATCCGTGACGACTGGGGCGGCAAGCCGCTGGAGGATTTGCAGAAGGGCCTGGCCGCCGCGCTGCAGCGCTACCCCTTCATCTCCAAGGAGAAGAAGTGCGCGCTCGGTGCCAGCTACGGCGGGTACATGATCAACTGGATTGCCGGCAACTGGCCGGACGGCTTCAAGTGCCTGGTCAACCACGACGGCATCCTCGACGAGCGCATGGGCTACTTCGACACCGAGGAGCTGTGGTTCCCGGAGTGGGAGCACAAGGGCACGCCGTGGGAGAACCCGGAGGGCTACGGCAAGCACAGCCCCATCAACCACGTGGCGAAGTGGAAGACGCCGATGATGGTGGTGCACGGCGGTCAGGACTTCCGCGTCGTGGAGACTCAGGGCCTGGGCACCTTCACCGCGCTCCAGCGCAAGGGCATCCCCTCCAAGCTGCTCTACTTCCCGGAGGAGAACCACTGGGTCCTGCGTCCCGCCAACAGCATCCAGTGGCACGACGAGGTGCTGGCCTGGCTGGACCAGTGGACGCGCAACTAGGCGCGTGACACCCCGGGGCCCGCGTCAGGCGAGCGGGCCCCGGTGGCCTCTTCTTTAGGGAACGACGAAGCAGTCGTCGATGCAGCGCTCCAGGTACTCGGAGCAGCTCTTGTCGGCGGCGCAGTCGGCACACTCCGCCACGGCGTCCTTCCGGTCGTCGGAGTCGCGGTCATCCACCCAGTCGTTGATGGTGTCCGCGCACTTTCCCGTGTCGAGTTTGGAGTCGAAGCACTCCTTGCGATGGTCACAGATGGTGTCGGCGTTGCTGGAGCAGCCGGTGAGCACCGCGCTGAGCGCCAGGAGGGTCGTCACTGCGAGGTTTCGGATGGACATGGGGCGGTGTCCTAGCGCACCCAGTCATCTTCGGGAAATAGCCCTTCTTGCTCAGTGTCGAGCGGCCTGCCGTGGGGGCTGAGGTCGGACGACCTTGACGGGACGCGGAGGAGGCGGTGGTGGGCGGGGAGGGGAGGCGGTGGGACGCGCGTGTTCGCGCTCGGGCTGCCAGGGCCAGCGGCCCTCGAGCTCCACCGTCAGGGTGAAGCTGAGGAACGTCCGCACCAGGACGATGAGGCCCAGCACCAGGACATCGCGCAAGGTGGGCTCGTTGCTCACGGTGCGCAGGATGTCGGCGGCGACCAGGAACTCGAGGCCGAGCAGGATGGCGCGGCCCAGGTTCAGCCGGAAGAGGCGATAGGCCTCGGCGGGCGGGAGCCCCCGGTGCCGGAACATCATCGCGAAGAGGGCGATCAACGCGCCCAGGACCATGGCGCCGACGCCCGCGGCTTCCATCAACCGGGCGGACAGCGAGACCAGCGGCCGGATGTCCATGACGACGCCTCCCCGGCTGAACCTGGACACTGCGAGGGCGGGCCTTCAGTGGCGGGCAGGCCCCTGCCTGTCGGCTCGCTCGCTCCAGGCTCCACGGTGAGGACGGGCGCGCGCCCTGCTTTCCGTGTCGCGCCTCAGCGCCCCGCGTCCGTCGGTCCCGTGGCGGGCGCGGCGGGCTTGCTCGGGGCGCCTCCGGTGGCGGGGACGTTGGTCTCCGACAGCACGCCCTCTTCGCGCAGGAACTGCTGCGCCAACTGGTCGACCTCGGCGGGCTCCAGGCCGGTGAGCACCACCGTCGCCGCCTTCGCGCGGGTCGCCAGCGCCGTCTCGCCCAGCGCGCCGTGGATGCGCGTCAGCGCCACGTGGATTTCGGGGTCGAACGGGTCCGAGGCGAGCGCCTCCAGATAGGCCGTCTTCGACTTCGGGTAGTCCTTGCGGTGCAGGAGGATGCGGCCCAGGTGCACGTTGGTGGCGGGAGAGCCCGGGTGTACGCGCAGGCTGCCGCGCAGCACGGACTCCGCTTCATCCAGCCGCTTCAACTCCAGGAGCGCCAGCGCGTACTTGTTGGAGACGGACTCGTACTTGTCGCCCACCAGCTTGTGCGCCTTGGCGTACTCCTCGGCGGCGGCCTTCACGCGGTTGCGCTCGCGCAAGAGTTCACCCAGGTGCGCGAACTTGCGCGCCGGCACCTCCGCCACCTCGTTGAAGTCGCCGAAGGAGATTTCACGGCCCTTCTTCTCGCCGTCCTCCTTCGACTTGTTCTTCGCGTCCTCCTTCAGCACCACGCGGTCGTCGCGCGGCACCAGCTCCGAGGGGAAGGGCTGCTTCTTGATGTGCGAAAGCCACGTCTTCTCGAAGAGGGCGAAGGGCATGCCCATGGCCGCCTCCACCGCCTTCTTGTCCGTCTGCCCGGCCTTCAGCTCGTGGACGACGGCGCGCAGCCCGGCCGCGCCCTTGGACTGGTGCACGTAGTCGATGGCGTAGAACACCTCCGCGAACGCGGTGGCCGCGTCCTCCGCGGTGGGCAACAGCGCGATGGACGGGTGCATCTTCTCGAACGGGATGAGCGTGTCCGCCTTCACGCGCTTGCCCAGGAGCGCCTGCGTGGACGGCGTCATCGCCAGGCCCGCCTTGCCGCGCCAGCGCGACTCCAGGAACTTGGCCAGGCCCTCGTGCAGCCAGATGGGCACCGTGTTGCGGCTCATCTGACTGACGACCAGGTGGATGTACTCGTGCGCCAGCGTGTCCTGCCAGTCGTAGCCCTGCGCCACGGCCTTGGGACTGGTCACCATCAGCTTGTTGAACTTGCAGATGGCGATGGTGCCGGTGGTGCGAATCTGCTTCTCGGTGAGTGTGCTCACCTTGGACAGCTCGCGCGCGTTGTTCACCACCTCGACGCGAATCTTCCCGCCCGGCGGCGTCCAGCCCAGGTCCTCCGCCATGGCCCGGTGGATGGCCTCCAGCGTCTCCAGCGCGTAGGGCACCAGCACCGCTTCCTTGCCCTTCGGGTAGAAGAAGATGAAGTGCTCGCTCTCCGCGCGCTCGTGGCTCTTGACGATGTCGCGCGTGTCCTTGGCCAGCCGCAGGTAGCTGCCCGGCTTGTCCTCGATGTTGGCACCTTCCAGGAGCCCCACCGCGTCGTCGTAGCGGCCCTCCTCGAAGGCCACGCGGCCCTGGTAGTACTTCAAGGGCTCCACGTCGGAGGGAATCAGCTGCTCCACCGCGGCCAGCTCGCGCTTCGCCCCGGGCACGTCCCAGTCGTCCAGGCCCTGCTCCACCTGGCCCAGGCGCGTCTTCACCTCGTCCTTGAGGGAGGACGCGTCCTGCGCGACGGCGGGCGTGGCCACGCCCAGTCCCAGGGCCAGCGCGAGGGCCACCCAGCGATTCATCCGGCGGTCTCTCACTTCACCAGCTCCTCGTAGTAGCGCTTCACCTGCTCGCGGTACTTCTCCGGCGCGCCCTGCTTCATCGCGTCCAGCAAGTCCTTGCGGAACTCCTTGGGGGCCTGGAACGCGTCCTCGTCGGGCAGCTCCACCTCGTCCTTCGGGTCCCTGCCGGAGTTGCCCTGCTTGCGCCCGCTCATCCCACCGGGAAGCGGCAGCCCGCCCTTGCGGCCCTTCTGGCCCTGCTGCATCTGCTGCTGGAACTGGCGCAGGCCCTCCAGCGCGGCCTGCTGCTCGCCGTAGCCCCGGCCCGGGTCCTTGCCCTGCATCCGCTGCGCGGCCTCGCCCATGCGCTGGCCCACGCCCTCCATCTGCTGCGCGGCCTCCTCGCCGAACAGCGGCGCCGTCTGCTCCATCTCCTCCATCTGCTGGCGCAGGTTCTGCGCGCGCTGCTCCAACTGCTGCTGCTGCTCGGAGAGCTGCTGGAGCTGCTGCTTCTCCTGCTGGGAGAGCTGCGAGCCGGGGGGAGGGAAGAGCGACTGGAGCTGCTTGTTCACGTCCTGCACGTTGCGCGCGTCACGGTCCAGGCGCTGGGCCAGCTCCGAGGACTGCTGCCGCACCTCGGGCGGGTTGCCGAACATCTCGTCGAGCTGCTTCTGCTGCTCACCCATGCCGGCCAGCTGCCGGGCCGCGTCCTCGGCCCGGGCGGCAGCCTCCGCGGCCAGGTCGAAGTCGTTCACCTTCAGCGCGCTCTCCACGTTGCGCAGCTCCGACTGGGCCTCTTCCAGCGGCCGGGCGGCGCGGCTGTTGAGGTGCTCCGGGTTGAGCTTGTCGTAGCTCTGCTGGGCCTGCTGCACCTTGCGCATCAGGTCGTTCTTGATGGACTCGCCGCGCTCGGAGAGCCGCTCCTTGTTCTGCGCGCGGGCCTGGTCTCGCAGTTGTCGCGTCTGCTCGGCCACGCGCTGCTGCTCGTCCACGGTGCCCTTGAGGTCCTCCATGAACTTGCCGAACTTCTCCGCGAGCTCCGGGTACTGCTCGCCGCCGAACTCCTCGTTGGCTTCGTCCAGGCCCTTGAGCATCTCGTCCATCTGCATGCCCAGCTCTTGAAGCTTCGCGAGCGCCTCGTCCGTCTTGCCCTCGCGCATCAGCTTCTCCACCTCGTCCAGGGCGCTCTGCATGTCCTGGTCCTTCATCATCTCGGACAGGGCCTCGGCGTTGAGGTGCTCGTCGCGGATGCCCTTGCGCATCTCCGCCATGCGCTGCATCAGCTCCTGGATGCGCGCCTTGAGCTGCTGAATCTGCTCCATCACCGCCTGGCGCGCGGCCTCGTCGGGGTTGGCCTTGAACTGCTCAATCAGGCGCGACAGCTCTCGGCGCTCGCCGGCCAACTGCTTGCCCATCTCCTGGAGCGCCTCCAGCTTCTGCCGGTCCAGCAGCGCCTCCAGGTAGAGGATGTCCTTCTCCAGCTCCGCGATTTCCTCCGTCACCACGCCGGACAGGCGGTTGCCGGTGCCCCAGTCCTCGCCCCGCGCGCGCTGGGTGCGCAGGTAGAGGCGGCGGAAGTCCGCGGTGCCGTTGATGTGGCTGCCCAGGGACTCGGAGATGTTGGCGAGCGCGGAGACCAGCTCGGTGGGCACGTCGCGCTCGCGCGACAGCGTCTGCGCCAGGGTGCGCATGTCGGTGATGAGCTGCTGGCCACTGGTGTCCACGGACGCGGCGGTGGCGATGGCCTGGGCGTCCTTCTGCTTGTCGCGGTCCGGGCCCTCCAGCCGGTCCGCCAGGTGGTCCACCATGCGGCCCCACAGCTGCTCGGCCTTCTCCAGCGCGGCGCGGTGGTGCTCGGCGGCGGAGTAGATGCGCAGCACCTGCGTGCGGCTGACGCCCTTCTTGGGGCCGTCCACCGCGTCGTTGTCCTGCGCCTCCACGAAGTAGGTAATCCGGTCGCCGGCGTCCATCTTGAGCGAGCCCAAATCCCAGGTGTACGTGTCGCGGCTGCGCCGGCCGTCCTCGCGGCGCAGCGGCACGCGCGTGTCCTTCTGCGCGCCGGGCGTGCGGAAGACGAGCGACAGGCCGGAGAGGCCGTAGTCGTCGGTGGCCTCGTACTTGAGCGTCACCTTCTGGTTGGGGTCGACCTCCAGCTCCGCGGCGGGCGTCATCAACGTCACCTGGGGTGCCTTGTCCGCCTCCACGGTGAGGGGGATGTCGGGGCCCACCGCCAGGGGCTTCTCGCGCCGGGCGTAGAAGACGAAGTGGTAGTGGCCGGTCTGCTTCGCGATGAAGGTGCCTTCCAGGTCGCGGTTGCCAGTGACCTTGAGCGGCACCGACTCGGTGTTGATGACCAGCTCCGCGCGCTCCACGGGGCGGTCCGAGCGCGTCTTGATGAGAATCTCGGTGCCAGCCGGGGCGCTCACGGCGCCGTCGGTGCCGGGCACGGTGCGCTGGGACAGGCCGGTGTACGCGGGGTAGCGGTACGTCAGCTCGATGTCGCCGGTGATGGGTTCGACCTGCGTCGGGGCCTCCGGAGCGCGCGCCACCTCGAGGATGCGCTTCAGGCCCGCGGCCCACTTCTCACCGAACAGCCCCAACACCAGCGCGAGCACCAGCAGCACGCCGCACGCGGCCAGGGCGCTGCGCTGCACGGGGCGTCCGTCGACGATGGAGCGCACGTCCACGGTGCGCACCCGCGTGTCCATCTGCGCGAGGAAGGCCTCCGCCAGCTCCGGCGAGCCGTTGGCGTGTCCGCCCTGCTCGCGCCGCAGCTCCACCGCGGCCAGCACGTCCAGCGACAGCTCCGGCCGGCGCTGGCCCACCAGTCGGGCGGTGAGCAGGTCGTCGCCCACCCGTCGCCGCGCGAGCCACAGGCCGAAGACACACGCCACGGCGGCGCCCACGGGCACGGCCATGCCGAGCAGAGACCCGCCCAGGCGAGGGGCCACGAGTCCCAGCAGGCCGCCCCCCACCCACAGGAGGCAGGCGGCCATGAAGCCCAGCGCGAGCCCCTGGAGCCACAGGTACCGGCGCTGCCGGGTGCGCACGGCGGAGAGCAGGGCTTCCACGCCACGGCCCCGCGAGGGCCTGCCCACCAGGGTGGGCGAGGCCGGAGGCGGAGGTGGCGGGGGCGGCAGCTCGGGGCCTGGGCTCTGCGGGGTGTCGAGGTTCACGCTGTCCTGTCCGCTCAGTGGCGAGGCAACTCCCGGCGGAGGTGCCTATTTCCCGATTCTCTAGCAACGTCCGACGGGCCGCGAGGTGCTTGGGCCCACGGATTTCACCCAGGATGGGCGGGGCTGTCCGCCGCCGGAAGCACGCGACCAGCGGAGGGTCCGGGAGGCAACGCGGCAAATGCCCCCGTTCGTCCCGTCCGAGTCCGCCAAGTGCCCGTCATGACTCGCAAGTGGGGGACGAGGGGAGGGGATGACGTCGAGGGTCCGCCCTGACGGGTCCGGGAGTTCGTGGCGAGGCGGGAGAGGGGGGCGGGAGCGTCGAGGGCCCGAGCTGAATGCCCCCCTGACGGTGGGGGCCAGGGGATGGCGAGCGTCGCCCACGTTGAACGCCGCCCTGACGGGCCCGGGGGTTCGTGGAGAGGCGGGGAGGGGGCGGGAGCGTCGCCGGCCCGAGCTGAACGCCCCCTGACGGTGGGGGGCCAGGGGATGGCGCGCGTCGCCCACTTTGAACGCCGCCCTGATGGGCCAGGGGTTCGTGGAGAGGCGGGGAGGGGGCCGGGAGCGTCGAGGGCCTGCGCGGAGGCGGCACCGGTCGACGCTCGTGGAGTTTGAAGCGACCGAGCGGAGGCCCGCCGAAAGGGCGGGCCGTGACACGCCTGTTCAGCGAGCGTCCGACTTCTTCGCGGTCGGGTCGGCGAGGTCTTCTTCCGGAGGCGGTACGCCACCCAGCTCCTGGGCGAGCGCGGTGAGCACGTCCTGGGTGCAGAGGATGCGGTTGCGCGACATCCGGGAGAGGACGCGCGCCACGGCCGACTCGACGGTGCCCTCGGAGGGAACGTCCAGCCCGCGTCCAGTCTCCGTGAGGGCGAACAGCGCCTTGCGTCCGTCCAGCGGGTCCGACTTGCGCTCCAGCAGGCCGCGCTTCTCCAGCCGCTTGAGCACGCCCGTCAGGGTGCTCGGGTGGACGTGGAGAATCTGGGCGAGCGTGCCGGCGGTGATGCCCGGGAAGCGACCCACCAGGCGGATGACGAGCCGCTGCGGACCCGTGAGGCCCAGCGTCGACTCCATTCGCTTCGAGGTGGATTGAAGCCCGTGGTCCACGGCCCACAGCAGGCGCATGAACTCGAGCACTTCTCCGAGCGGCGGGCCCTTGGGCCGCTCACCTTCCTGGGGTTCAGGCTCCCCACTGGCCGTGTCCTTCATGACTTCATCTTCCCTCACCTGCCGCCTCCCTGTCTCTGCCAAGTCTTTTGAGTCGCAGGAGGTCTATCTCTTCGCGGTCCCCCCTGCCGTGTAGATTTCGTTGTGTATCAGTCACCGGCAAGACGTGGGTGAGGCATTCAGCGCCCGCCAGGTCTGCCTTCCAAAGCCCACGCCCGGAAGCCCTCGAAGGGGGCGCCCGTCTGCCCACCTCGTGGGGTGGGAGGCGGGGGCGCCCTGCCCGAGCGCCCCCGCTCGGTGGAACAACCCTGGGCGCCCCTCCCGGACCCGGATCCGGGAAAGGGGCCAGCGGGCCTACGGGGCGGGCGCCACCGTGGGCTTCGACGCGGGCGCCGGCGCCTTCTGTGCGGGGGCGGGGGCCGGAGCCGCGACGGGCTTGGGCTCCTCGGGCTCGGGAGGCATCTCCACGCTCTTTCCGCGCTCCTGGGCGATGCGCCGGTACCAGCTGTCCGGGTACTTGGGGTGGTTCACCTTGCCCTGCTCGTCGCGGACGTTGCCGTCGATGTACTTCACCAGCAGCGTCTCCCCGAGCTTCTTCCAGCGCGCGTGGACCTTCTCGCCCTGCTGCACCGAGTAGGTGGTGAGGTACTGCCGCGCCTCTTCCGGGCTGCGCTTGTAGTGCTCCAGCGCCGTCTTCTCGATGTCGGCCTGGTCCGCGAGGAACTGCCCCTCCAGCGCGCCCTGCTCCTTGTGCACGTCCACGGAGATGTCGCTCCAGCGCGCATACGCCTGGTTGGACACCCAGTTGAAGACCCAGAAGGACGAGTCCCAGGAGAACGCCCCACGGCTGGCCACGCCCTGGGAGAAGTTCCTCGGCACCTGCCGGATGCCCGCGTACATCGGCGTGTAGACCGTCATGGACGTGTCATCCACGCCGAACCAGAGCACCCCGCCGATGGGCGCCGGCATGGAGGCGCGCATCTGCGCGACGAAGGAGAAGCCCGTCTGCTGCGTGGAGATGGCGCGCTCGTGGACGTACTTCTTGCCGTCCACCTCCCACGTCATCGGCCGCCAGCGGTAGGGCGCCGCGTAGGGGCCCGCGCCCACGTCCTTCGTCATGTCGAGCGGCGTGTTGTCGAAGTGGTCCCGCATCAGCGACATCACGTCCTGCACGGACAGCTTCTTGTCCGGCTTGACCCACAGGGGCAGCCGCTTGGCCGGCGCGGAGCCATCCGCGTACTCCGGACCGTAGTTCTTCGACGGCGCCGCGCGCCGGAAGATGCTCCACACCCGCGCCTCGGAGAAGCGCTGCCCGCCGAAGTCGAGCGGGTTGTACGTCTGCGCGAAGCTGAAGTCCTTGTCCGCGCCCTTGAACCAGCCCTTCTCGCGCGCGAAGGAGACGACGTCCGGCGAGAACAGCACGTTGTCCGGGTCGTTCATCGGGAACTGCTCGATGCGCGCCTGGTTGGCGTGCGCGGTGATGTGCCCCTCCGGCAGCCGACGGGCCACCCACACCGCGCCCTTCTGACCGGCGCCCTTGCCAATCAGCTCCAGCAGCCACGCCTCCTTCGGGTCGGCGATGGAGAAGGACTCACCGGTGGACGCGTAGCCGTGCTCGGCCACCAGCTTCGTCATCACCGTGATGGCCTCGCGGGCCGTCTTGGAGCGCTCCAGCGCGATGTAGATGAGCGAGCCGTAGTCGACGATGCCCGCCGGCCCCTCCAGCTCCTTGCGGCCGGAGAAGGTGGACTCGCCGATGGACAGCTGGTGCTCGTTCATGTTGCCGACGACGGAGTACGTCACCGGCGCCTCGGGGATGCGCCCCAGGTGCTTGCCGGTGTCCCACTCGATGATGTCGCGCATGGCGCCCGCGGCGTGGCGGCGCGCGGGCGTGTAGTACAGCTCGCCGTACAGCTCGTGCGCGTCCGCGGCGTAGGTCATCAGGGTGGCGCCGTCCGCCGTGGCACCCTTGTTGACCAGCATGCTGGTACACGCGAGCACGGGCGGAGCAACCAGCGCGGCCGAGACGGGCAGCGCGGTGAGCAGTCGGGGCAGTCGTCGGTTCATGGCGGCGGATGCTCTACCAGCCGGGTTCCAGATACAAACCTCACGTGCACCGCGCCTGGCCGCTCCCCCGGCGCGAAGCCGGGACTCGCCTTCCTCGACAGGGCCACCGCCCGGGCCACGAGGTAGACCCGGGCGGCGACCCCACTCCCCAGTGAATGGATGCGTCGTGTCAGTTGTTCGTGGCGACCACCTCCTTTCCTTCGGGAGGCGGAGGCACCTGCTCGACCTTCAAGGTGGTGGGCCCGCTCAGCGTCAGGTGCGGCTTGAGCTTGAGGAACTTCTTGCGCCCGAAGCCCTTCACCCGCACCAGCTCCTCCACGCGCTGGAAGGGGCGCTTGCCCCGGTGCTGGATGATGCGCTGCGCCGCCGAGTCACCGACCCCCGGCAGCAAGTCGAGTTCCGCGGCCGTCGCTTCGTTGAGGTTCACCACGCCCGAGTACTGGGTGCGCAGCCGCGCCGCGTCCGCCACGCCGGGCTTCCCCACCAGGAGCACCAGCGCCAGCAGTCCCCACGCGGCTCTCACGAGTGGCCCCCCACCGGCGCCGCGTCCAGCCCCACTTCGGGCGCGTACCGTCCGCCCACCCCCGGCGTGTCCCGCTTCTCCGCCGCCTCTCGCACGTGCAGCTTGCCGTCCAGCGGCAGCACATCCAGCAACACGTTCAGCGAGCCGTCCTTGTTCACGAACGCGCTTCCCGCCCGCACCCAGATGCTCCCGCCCTTGCCCTCGCGAATGGAGAACACCGCCAGTCGCTTCCCCGCCATCAGCATCTTCCGCCTCCACACTCCACACCGCGCCACCACGGCGCGACCGCCTCGCCGGCTCGACCGCCTGAGGTCGACACCTGCTTGAGCAGTCTCCGTGCCAGGGCCGTCTCCCTCGGAGGAGCGTTCTGGCCCCCGTGCAAGCATCCGCGAGGTGTCCCACCGCGAGGACGGGCGAAGAGGCTCCAGTGGCTTCTCACGAGGCAAGAGCGCGTCGGCACCCGGCACCACCACGCATCGAGGGCGGGGCACGCGAACCGTGCACGCGCGTCGGCGTGGAGGTTGGGGGGATTCCGCTCGTCGGCACCCGGCTCCACGCATCAGGGGCGGGGGCCCGCGAACCGTGCACGCGTGTCGGCGTGCAGGTTGGGGGATTCCGCTCGTTGGCACCCGGCACCACTCCGCGACGGCATGGGGCTAACGAACGGTGCACGCGCTTTGGCGTGGAGGTTCGGGGGATTCCGCTCGACGGCAGGGGTGGCGTGAGAGAAGTGCACATGCGTCGGGAATGAATGGGCTCCCGGTTTGCTAAGACGCCCGCCGACGCATCCCCCGTCGTCTGGAGGTCGCATGAAGGCCGTCGCCGCCGTGCTCGTCCTGCTTCCCTGTCTCGCGCTCGCGCAGGAGCGTGACTTCTCCCAGGTGGAGGTGCGCGCCACGCCGGTGGCGGGCAACATCCACCTGCTCCAGGGGGCCGGCGGCAACATGGCCGTGTCGGTGGGGCCCGACGGTGTGCTCCTCGTGGATGACGACTTCGCCCCGGTCATCGACAAGGTGCGCGCGGCGCTGAAGACGTTGAGCAAGCAGAAGCTCGTCTATGTCCTCAACACGCACGTGCACAGCGACCACACGGGAGGCAACGCGGTGCTCGGGCGCGAGGCGACGCTGGTGGCGCATGACGCCGTTCGCGCGCGGATGTCGAAGCCGAGGGTCCGCCGGGGTGAGACGCTGCCTCCCGCGCCGGAGCACGCGCGCCCCGTGCTCACCTTCCAGCAGGGGCTCAGCCTCTGGTTCAACGGCGAGGAGGTGCGGATGACACACCTGCCGTCGGGCCATACGGATGGCGACAGCGCGGTGCTGTTCGTGGGCAGCAACGTGCTGCATCTGGGCGACCAGTTCTTCACGGACCGCTTCCCCGTCATCGACCTGGAGGCGGGCGGCAGCGTGGAGGGCTACGTGCGCAACGCGGAAGGTGTGCTCGCGAGCCTGCCCTCCGGCGTGCGCATCATCCCGGGCCACGGCGCGCTCGCGGGGCGCGAGGAGCTGGAGCGCTTCGTCGCCATGCTGCGGGAGACGACGGCGCTCGTGCGTCGCAAGAAGGTGGCGGGCCTGACGCTCGACCAGGTGAAGGCCGAGGGCCTGCCGGAGCAGTACCGGAGCTTCGGCGAGGGCCATGTCAAGACGGAGAAGTGGCTGGAGGTCGTCTACACGGGCCTGGGGTTGGTGGGGCAGGGCAAGCGCCCCTGAGTCCAAGGGGGACCGTCGCGACTTCATCCCGCCCTGGCTCCGTGGGAGAGTCCCCCGCGTCCCGTCGTTCCGAGGTGTCCGCGTGAACCGCTCCGTCCTCGCCGC
Organism: Myxococcus sp. CA040A; assembly: GCF_013336725.1. NCBI lineage: Bacteria > Pseudomonadati > Myxococcota > Myxococcia > Myxococcales > Myxococcaceae > Myxococcus > Myxococcus sp. CA040A. Next base: position 841,343 of record NZ_JABUMR010000003.1, read on the forward strand.
CCTGCTCCTCCTGGGCGCGCCCTCCCTCGCCGCCGCTCCCGCCGCGCCATCGCCCAGCTCCGCGAAGGCTCGCGCCATCCACGAGTCGGCGCTCATCATCGACACGCACGTGGACACGCCCCTGCGCATGCTCGGAGAGGGCTTCGATTTGGGCTCCCAGCCGCCCAATGGTCAGGGGCACCTGGACCTGTCCCGCGCCCGCGCCGGCAACCTGGGCGCGGCCTTCTTCTCCATCTGGGTGGAGCCCAAGGAGTTCGCCGGCCAATACACCCACCAGTCGCTGCGCATCATCGACTCGGTGCTCAGCGCCGTGGAGAAGCACCCGGACCAGATGGTGCTCGCCCTGTCCTCGAAGGACATCGTCGCCGCGCGCGCCGGCAAGCAGAAGAGGCTCGCCACGCTCATGGGCGTCGAGGGCGGCCACTCCATCCAGAATGACCTGGGCGTGCTGCGCGACTTCTACCGGCTGGGCGTGCGCTACATGACGCTCACCTGGTCCAACACGAACGAGTGGGCGGACTCGTCGGGCGATATCAGTGACGCGTCGGTGAAGCACCACGACGGCCTCACCGACTTCGGCCGCGACGTCGTCCGCGAGATGAACCGGCTGGGCATGCTCGTGGACATCTCCCACGTGTCCGACAAGACGTTCTTCGACACGCTGAAGGTGACGCGCGCGCCCGTCATCGCGTCGCACTCGTCCGCCCGCGCGCTCACCAACCACCCGCGCAACATGACCGACGAGATGCTCAAGGCCGTCGCCACCAACGGCGGCGTGGTGATGGTGAACTTCTTCTCCGCCTTCATCGACGACACCTACCGCACGTCCTACGCCGCCATGGCCACCGAGCGGAAGGCCGCCCAGGACGCGGTGGAGGCGAAGCACAAGGCCTCGGACCCCGTCACCCGCTACCGCGCGAACTCCCAGGCGAGCTGGGAGTGGGCCGCGAAGGTGCAGCGCCCTCCGCTCGAATCCCTCATCAACCACATCGACCACATCGCCAAGGTCGCGGGCGTGGACCACGTGGGCCTGGGTTCGGACTTCGATGGCATCAACTCCTCGCCGCAGGGCATCGACTCGGTGGCGGACCTGCCGCGCATCACCGAGGCGCTGGTGGCCCGGGGCTACACCCGCGAGCAGCTCCACAAGATTCTGGGCGGCAACCTGCTGCGCGTCTTCCGCGACGCGGAGCGCGTCAGCCGTGAGCTGCGCGCCCCCCCGAGCGTCCAGCGCTGAGTCATCCGCGACGGGCGCGAGGGCAGACTGGAGTCCAAGGCCCATGTCGCCCGTCCGCCGGAGGATTGCAGGCGCAGCGCGTCTTTTCCGGTGCGCCTGCCAGAGTGCGTCAGTGCGGTGAGGTGTGTTTGTCCCCGGGGCTTCCCGCGCGCACACACGAGACGCTAGCCTTCAAATCATGGCATCGGGCGTCGTGTTGATTCGGCTGGGGCTCGTCGCCGCCCTGTGCCTGGGCGGGGAGGCGCGCGCGGCGGACCGCGGCGGCTCGTGGCTCGCCGTGGCGCGTGTGGCCTCCGAGGAGGATGGCGCCCTGCTCGAACGCGTGCGCGGCCAGAGCAGCGACCTGCCCGTCGAGCTGCGCGCCATGCCGGGCCCGTCCATGGAAGGCTCGCCCCAGGCGCAGTGGCGCTCCGTCGTCGAGCTGGCGGATGTCCACCAGGCCCGCGCCGTCCTCTGGTTCCAGCGCTCGGGCTCCGAGCTGCGCGTCCACTTCGCCGAACCCGGCAGCCGTCACCTCTTCGTGCGCACCGCGCGGCTGGAAGGTCAGCCGGGCGCGCTCGAGTGGTCCGCGGGCGCCGAGGCCGTGGCGCTCGTCGTGCGCTCCGCCCTGCGCGCGGTGGAGGCCGGCACGCCCCTGGGGGAGGTCGTCGAGGTCGCCGCCCCGCTGTCCGCGCCCGCCACTCCCGAGCCCGAGCGTGAGCCCACGCCCATGCCGCCAGAGCTCTGGGCCATGCCGCCGGCTGCCCTGGACTCGGTGCCGCTGCGCTGGCAGGTGATGGTGGGCGGGATGGTGACGCTGGATGGGTATGAGCGGTCCGGCCATCGGGGCCTGCTGCTCGCCTCCGGCTGGGAGTTCCGCAGGGTGCGCCTTCGCCTTCAGGTCCTCGCGGGACTGGAGGCGAAGCTGCCGGATGGCCGCACGGACGTGAAGCTGGAGCAGTACGCCGGAGGGCTGTGGGTGGACACCCCGCTCCTCGAAGTGGGGAGCCTGCGCTGGGGCGTGGGCGCGGGAGTGGGCCTGCTCATCTTCGGTCGCAGCACGGAGTCGTATTTCCTGGGCATCGAAGCCGCCAAGCCGCGCTTCATCCCCGCGCTGCTGGCGGGGCCCGACACCTCCCTGCGCTGGCGCTTCTCCCAGTGGATGGGCGTGGAGGCCACCGTCGCCGCCGATGGCGTCCTGGGGCGGCCCCGGCTCGGTTACTCCGAGGACGGAAACTTCGTGCCACGCAACGAAGGCTGGGCGGTGCGGCCAAGGTTCGCCCTGGCGCTGGTGCTGCTGCCGTGAGTGGGGATGACCCGTTTTCGGCTCGACCTTCCTCCATGGGGTCGATGACGAGCACGGGACGGGAAGCCATCGGCAGAGCACGTCCTGGAGCGGACCCCCGCATCCAGGCGGCCATCCAGGGGCGCAGGGAGGCCGCCGAGTCCTTGTTGATGGAGCTGTTGCCTCGGGTGCGCAACCTCGTCCGCTATCTGGTGCACGGGGACGGGGAGGTGGAGGACATCGCCCAGGAGGCGCTCATCGCCTTGTTGCGGGGGCTCTCCACGTACCGGGGCGAGGGGCAGTTCCAGTCCTGGGTGGACCGGGTGGTGGCGCGCACGACGTTCGCATGGCTGAAGCGCGCCCGGGGCAACGAGGCGCGGCGCGTCGATGAGTCCGCGGAGTTGATGGCGGTGCCTTCCGAGGATGCGCCCCCGGATGAATACGTGCATCGCCGTCGCATGGTGATGTTGTTGGACCGTATCCCCGACGAGCAGCGACATGCGATGGTGTTGCATCATGTGCTCGGCATGAGTGTGCCGGAGGTGTCGGACGAGCTGGGAATTCCCTTCGAGACGATTCGGAGTCGTCTGCGGCTGGGGCGCGCGGCGCTCCGCGCACTGGCGACCGAGGACGGCGGCGTTCCGGATGGAGGCGCGGAATGAGTCGGCTCCTGGATGAAGAAGGGCTGCCTCCGGGGATGCTCGCGCCGCTGGACGAGGACCCGGGGCCTGCTCGTCGACTGTCTCGGCAGAAGTCCGCGGCGCTGGTGCAGGCCGCGGTGCTCGCCGCCCTGGACGCGCCTTCACCGCCTCTGCGTTCCCGTCGCCGGCACGAGTGGTTGATGGGAGGGGCGCTGCTCGTGGTGGGCGCGGCGGCTGTCGCGACATGGCACCTGTCCCGCCGGAGCGATTCGCTGGCGCCCGTCGAGACGCCTGTCGTGGCGGTGCCCGCCGTCGTCGAACCCGTGCGCCCCGAGCCGGTGGTTCCGGCGGTCGACTCGGAGCGGGCCGAGGTTGCCGGCGTCATGCGGACCGGAGCGGAGGCCGGCGGCGACGTGGAGCGGGCCGAGGTTGCCGGCGTTGGAGTCATGCGGACCGGCGCGGAGGTCGGCGTGGCACGGGCCGAACCCGACGTGGCTGGCGTTGGCATGAAGCAGACCGCGACCGGAGGGACGGAGGTCGGCGTGCCGCGGACCACTCCGGACGTCGCGGTCCCTTCGCCGTCCGCGAAGCCCCGTGGGACGGAGATGCTCCCCAGCGCGCCCGCTCCGGAGGACTTGTTGCGCCGGGCCAATGGTCACCGCGCCACGGGACAGTGGAAGGCCGCGGAGGCGCTCTATCTGCGCGTCATCCGGACCGACCCACAGGCCATGTCCGCGTATGTCGCGCGCGTGGCCTCGGGCTCGCTGCGGCTGGAGCACCTGGGTGATGCGCGAGGGGCGCTGCGTCAGTACCAGGAGGCCCAGCGGGGCTGGCCCGGGGGCGTGCTGGAAGAAGAAGCGAGCCACGGCGTCACGGAGGCCCTGCGGGCCCTGGGCGACAGGGACGGCGAGGCGCGGGCGCTGGAGTCCTTTCTCGCGCGCCACCCCGATTCGCCCCATGGAGTGGCGGCTCGGGCCCGACTGAGGGAGATTTCAGGTCGATGACTCGCGCCTTCGCATCGCGGTGGAAGCGTTCTCCGGGCAGGTTCGTCCTGCTGGGTTGGCTCGTGGTGGGGGCCGCGTGCACGGTGAGGGACCCGGTGGCCTTCATCAACACGCCGCACAGCGACGCGGGCCCGGTGGCCTCGTCGGACAGCGGGACGACGGGGGAGGGCGAGAACCCCTCTGATGACCCCGCGGCCTTCTGTGCCTCCACGGGCCCGCTGCTGCTGGTGGGTGACAGCGTCACGGGCGCCAAGGTGTGCAGCGGTCACCTCGCGGAGCGCGCCTTCCGTTACGCGCTGTGCTCGTGCGACAGGCTCGCGTTCAGCGCGACGCTCACCACGGATGCGTTCCGCGGCTCCATGGGCAAGTACGTGCCGGGAGGGCAGGGCGGCGCGGTGGCGACGAACGGCGGCGTCGCGGCGAACGACACGCTGAAGGTCGGCGGTGGGCTGAGCGCGGGCGGCGCGGATGGAATCTCCCTGGGGCGCGGCCTGTCTGTGGGCGGTGGCCTGTACAGCGGAGGTCCGCTCACGGGAAACGTGTCCGCCCAGGTGACGGGGGATGCGTGGGTGCGCGGTGACGTGGGGCTGGCGTCGCTGACGGTGGAGGGCAAGCTGGCCGTGCCCGCCGAGCGCATCATGTCCGGCACGGTGACGGCCTCGGAGGTGCTGCGAGAGCCGGTGGACTCGGTGGCTCCGTGCGCGTGTGATGACGCCTCGCGGGTGGACATTCGCGGCCTCATCAGCAGTCACGCCGACAACAACCACAACGAGGCCATCGGCCTGGATGCCTCGTCGCTGGAGGGCTTCAACGGGGAGCGCACGCTGGAGCTGCCGTGCGGACGCTTCTTCCTGACGCGCATCGAGGGACAGGGGCGGTTGAACCTCGTCGTGCGAGAGCGCACCGCGCTGTTCGTGCGGGACGACGTCGTCATTGGCGAGCGGCTCTCGGTGGAAGTGGTGCCACCCGGAGAGCTGGACCTGTTCATCGGCGGCGACGTGACGGTGGCCGGGCAGTTCCTCCTGGGCTCCATCGACGCGCCGGCTCGCGTCCGTGTCTATTCGGCGGGCACGGGGACGCTGGGCATCTCCGCGGGCAGCGTGCTCGCGGGGAACTTCTACGCGCCTGGCGCCACGATGACACTCAGTGGCAACGCGGAGGTGTACGGCTCCCTCTTCGTGCGCCACATCGAGTCCTCCGGCGCGTTGGCGCTGCACTACGACGCGGACGTGGCCACGCTGGGGAGCGCTTGCGGCCCCGAGAAGTGAGGCCCGGATTGTTTCACTGGGGCTGGCGATGGGGTCGCGTGTGCGACCCTCGAGGTTCCCCCCGCGAAGGCGTCCTCGTGGACGTGTGGGGGTGGACAGACGGAAGGGGCGTGCACAGGTTAGTGAGCGCACCTTCCTTCCGGCCTGGAGGACCCTCGTGCTCCACCGTTTGTCCGCGCTGATGGCTCAGCTCCGGGAGGACCGCGAGGCGCTGCTGCGCGATGTCGGGTGGCCCGTGCTGGTGTGGGACTCGATGCCGAGTCGCCCGCGCCCGGTGTCTCCGGTGGATGCGCCGACCTTGATGGGCCCATCGCCCTCGCGTGTCGTGGAGCCCGTCGTGTTCGAGCTGCGGCCGCGCCTTCGGGGAAGTGGTCCCGAGGTGACGGTGGGACGCAGCCCCGAGTGCGACATCGTCCTGCCCGAACCCACTGTGTCGCGTCAGCACGCGCGGTTTCGTCCGGAGCCGCACACGGAGGTGTGGAGCGTGACGGACCTGGAGAGCCACGGCGGCACGTATCAGGAAGGCGTGTTGATAGTGCCGGGGCGCTCCTCGCCGCTGTTCAGCCGCGCGTCGTTGCGACTGGGTGGCGCGGAGGTGGTGTTCCTCCAAGCGAGTGCTTTCGAGCAGTACGTGCGCTCGTGTGCCGCGCTGTCCCGGGTGCGCTTGACGCGACGGAGGTGACCCCCTAGAAGGGGTGCGCCCTTGGGTGCCCATGTCGGGCTTTCAAGAGGGAAGCCGGTGCGAATCCGGTGCGGTCCCGCCACTGTGATTGGGCAGCCCTGAGGACAGGGCCGGGGACTTCGGACAGTCGCCACTTCGGCAGCGGCCTTGAGGCGCTCCGGGGGAAGGCGGAAGCCCCCTTCCAGCCAGACGCGCCGTGCGCCTGAGGCCGGAGCCCATCAGCCAGGAGACCTGCCCAGGGGTGCGAACGTGTCGCGTGGCGACACGTGCGGACGGCCTTCTCTCTTCGATGGAGAGAGCGGAAGGCGGAGCATGCGGCGCACCTTCCTTGTCGGGCACCTGGTGTGCCTGGCGCTCAGCCTCCCTGTCGAAGTCCGCGCCCAGGTGCCGGACGATGCCGCCGCGGAGCCGGACAGCTCCCGTGCGCGCTCCACCGTGGTTCGCGGCAAGTCGCCGCCACCGCCGGACTCGCCCGAGCGCAGGGACCCGACGGGCGCCATCACCGTCATCGATGCCACCGCTCACGCGGGTGAAGCGCGCGACACGGCGGAGCTGCTCGTCGGCTCGGTGGGCCTCGCGGTGCAGGACTCGGGGGGCTATGGCCAGAGCAAGAGCCTCGTCGTCCGAGGCGCCGCGTCGAACGGCGTGCTGGTGTTCCTCGATGGAATCCCTCTCAACGGCGCGGGCGGCATGGCGGACCTGTCCCAGGTTCCCGCCGCGCTGGTGGAGCGCTTCGAGGTGCTGCGCGGTGGCGCGGGCGCCCGCTATGGCTCGGGAGGCCTGGGCGGTGCGGTGAACATCGTCACGCGCGCGCCCTCCTCGCACACGCGCGGCAGTGGTGAGGTCACCTACGGAAGCTGGAACACGGCGCTGGGACACGTCGCGGTGACGGGCCCGCTGCTCGACGGACATGGACTGGTGCTGCTCCATGCGGGGCGCTCGGATGGAGACTTCGCCTACGAACTCGACGAGCTGCCAGCGGTGGACGACAACCCCGTCACCGCCGAGGCCCGTGCCCGCAACGACGCGAAGGGCGGCGGCGTGCTGCTGCGCTACCGACGTCGACTGCCCGGAGGCTCGCGTCTGGATGTGCTCTCCGAGCTGGCCCTGGAGGACCGTGCCATTCCCGGCACGGTGCAGAATCCCCAGTCCGCCGGGCGACAGGACCTGGACCGGCTCTCGCTCGGGGTGCGCTGGTCGGGAGCGCTCGGTGGCACGGGCACGCAAGGCAGCGCGCGAGGCTTCTTTCGACGCGATGGCCTGGAGGTCACGGGCGGCCTCCTCGGCGCGGGAGGCCCGCAGCGCCACCTCGTCGGCGGTGTCGAACTGGAGGGGCGTACTCCGCTGGGCGGCGCTCACACGCTGACCACCACCGTGGCTTCCTCCGGCGAGCAGGTCACCGAGGCCCGGGGCGCGCAGTCCGCGGGCTGGTGGCGCGGAAGCGTCATGGTCATGGACGAGTGGGCCCTGTTCGGCGGCGTGCTGGAGGTGGTGCCTTCGTTGCGGCTGGAGCGCGTGGGGCCCTACTGGCTCTTCTCTCCGAAGCTCGGCGCGGCGGTGTCCCTTGGCGGTGGTTTCGGGCTGCGCGCCAACGCGGGCCAGTCCCACCGCGCGCCCTCGTTCCTGGAGCTGTACATCCGCCAGGGCACGCTCCTGCCCAACCCCGGCTTGAAGCCCGAGCGCGCCCTGTACGCGGACGCGGCCCTGGTCTGGGACTCCGAAGAGCGTGTCTCGGGTGCGCCCCGTTGGAGCGCGACGGCGGGCGGCTTCGCGGCGTTGTACGAGAACCTCATCGCCTACGAGCTGTATCCCCCGATGATGGCGCGGCCCTACAACTTCGACGCCGCCCGAGTGTGGGGCGTGGAGCTGGAGGGCGATGCCCGGCCCTTCTCCTGGCTGTCCGCCAGCGGCAGCTACACGTGGCTGCGCACGCAGAACCGCCTGGGCGACCCACGCTTCTACAATCAGGACCTGCCCTACCGCCCTCGCCACAAGTGGGTGGGCCGCGTGCGCGCCGGGCCCGACTGGCTCAACGCCCGCACGGAGGTGCTGTACCAGGCCTCGCAGCTCGTCAACCGCACCGGCACGCGCGGCCTGCCGTCACGCACCCTGTGGAGCGTGGGCGCCTCCAGCACCTTCCTGCACGCTCCGGACGTCACCCTGTCGGTCGAGGTGAAGAACCTCCTCGACTCGCGGGCCCAGGACTTCACCGGCTTCCCACTGCCAGGGCGCGCGGCCTACGCGACCCTCGCGGTGTCGCTCGAGCCGAACCCCCCGTCGCCTCCCTCCTCCGAGGACTCCCATGCCCCGCGCGCCCCGTCCCCTTGAGTCCACGCCGCTGGCGTTGCTGTCAGTCTCTCTCCTGGCCCTCGTGCTCACCGGCTGCCCGGATGAAGGCGTGGTGTGCACCGCCGGCCTCACGGTCTGCGAGGGCACCTGCGTGGACCTGCGCGGCGACACCGCCCACTGCGGCGCTTGTGGCAACACCTGCTCCACGGGCGAAGTCTGTCAGGACAGCGTCTGCGGCTGTCGCGCTGGCACCGAGTCCTGTGACGGCGCCTGTGTCGACACCGCGACGGACGTGGCCCACTGCGGTGCCTGCGGCACGGCCTGCGCCACAGGTCAGGTGTGCGAGGCGGGCGCGTGTCGCGAAGGTTGCTCGGAGGGGCTGCTGCGCTGCGGCGGCGCGTGCGTGGATGCGCGGACGGACGTGCTGAACTGCGGCGCGTGCGGCGTCGCGTGTCCGGACGTGCAGTCGTGTCACTCGGGACGGTGCGCATACGACGTGGTGACGGCGTGCTTCACGAACGGACAGCTCGTGGGCATCCAGGCGGGGACGGACCAGCTCGGGCCCCGGCGCGAGTTCGGCGCGGGTGTGCAGTCGCTCGCGTCATGGGACGGCTTCGTGCTCGCGGCGGACATGACGAACGGCAAGCTGCTCCAGGCGGCGGGAGGCAACCTGGGGACCCTCGTCGAGGAGGACTCGCTGGGCGTGGTGTCCGGCTCGCCCAACGACATCCTCGTGGACCCGCCCTACGTGTACGTCGTCGACTCGGTGAACAACACGCTCCAGGTGCTCAAGCGCGAGGGCCCGGCGCAGGGCAACGGTCTGGGCCTGCGCACGGTGGGCCAGGTGAACCTGGGCGCGAACACCAGTCCGCAGGCGCTCGCGCGCTTCGGCGATACGCTCTTCATTCCGCTGTTCGGCACCGCGAGCTCCGGCTTCCAGCACGGCAACGCCGTGGCGCGGGTGGACATCTCCAACCCCGAGCAGCCGCGCAAGGTGGACACGCTGTCGCTCACGGGACTGGACCTGAAGCCCTTTGGCGGAGGCCCGGTGATGCCGCTGCCGTACTCGGTGACGGCGACGCGCTCCGCCGTATACGTGGCGCTCACCAATCTGAATCCCGCCAATGACTACCGTCCCAACGGGCCGGGCATGCTCGCGCGAATCGACCCTTCCACCGGCGCGGTGAGCGCCATCGACCTGGGCGCGGAGCGCTGCCTCAACGCGGGCTACGTGGAAGCGGTGGGAGACCAACTGGTGGTCGCCTGTATCGGCGAGGCGCTCTATGACCCGGAGAATGGCTACATCGCGACGTCCGTGCGCTCCACGGGCCTGGTACTGGTAAAGGACGACACCGTCGTGGCCTCCTACGCGCTCAACCCTGGCTGTCAGCCGGGCGCGCCCGGGTGTGTGCTCTCCGTGGCCAGTCGCTTCGCGGTGGCGAAGGGCGCGGTGTACCTGGCGGATACCAACGCCGGCCGCGTCTTTGTGGTGGAGGTGGGGGATGGCCGCCTCACCGAGCGTCGTGGCTACTCCACGCCCGAGGCGAAGGGCCCCGCGCTGGAGGCGTGCCCGTTGGACCCGCGTCGCCCCGTGTCCAATGCCATCGACGTCACCGCGCTCCATTGACAATGCCGGTCACCCGCCATATCCCCGCCGGCGTCCTCGGTGCTGACGTGGAAACACGGCGGCTCTAGGGAACCCGGTGTGAATCCGGGACTGCCCCGCAGCGGTGTGCAGGAACGACCGCCGTCACGAAGCACTGGTCCCTCCATGGGGCTGGGAAGCGACGGCCACTAGGTGGGTGCCCCCGGGGCATCCGCGCCTGCGAGTCCGAAAACCTGCCAAGGACCCGTGCCCTTCGGGCACGGACATCACCGAGGCCTCCGAGGGGAGGCGGCGGAGGCGTCAGCCTTTCTTCCGTGCACGTGGGTGTGCCCGGGCCCGCCTTCGACCGCGTCCTCCTGGATGCCCACCCGCCCGTGGGGGCGGAGAGGGACTGAGGACGCAGATGAAGACCGCTGACTGGAAGCGCGTAGCTCCCTGGACGAAGTCTGTTTCGCTGGCAGTGACCACCTTCGCGGTGGCGCTGCTCGGCACGGGTTGCAACCCCGAGTGCGTGGACACATTCGACTGCCGCGCCGACAACGGCGAGCCCCCCGCGGGCCAGCAGTGGGTCTGCATCGACGAGAAGTGCGAGACGGAGCCGATTGGCCAGCCCCCGGTGCCTGACGCGGGCACGCCGGACGCGGGTCCCGTGGACTCGGGCACGCCGGATTCAGGTCCGGTGGACTCGGGCACGCCGGACGCCGGTCCCGTGGACTCGGGCACGCCGGATTCAGGCCCGGTGGACCCCACGCCGGACGCGGGCCCCGTGGACTCGGGCACGCCGGACGCCGGCCCCGTGGACCCCACGCCGGATGCGGGTACGCCGGACGCCGGCCCTGTCACCTGTGAGACGACGCCGCACGACGCGAAGCTGGGCACGCTCCAGCTCCAGGCGGGCTTCGTCGCCACCGAGACGGCCCCGCTGCCGGATGGCATCTCCGCCCTGGGCTCGTCGCCGGGTCCGACGTACTCGTTCTACGCGGTGCAGGGGGGCGGCAAGGACGCCGCGCTGTATTCGATGGGCACGTGGCCCGACCTCCAGCTGTCCCCCACCAAGCTCTATGACGTCGTCACCCCGGAGGACCGCGCTGGCAGCGTCGCGGTCTACGCGGGCGGCTACCTCATCAACGACGGGCAGCGCGTCTTCACCGGCTACACCACGGGTGCCTCCGGGTCTCCGGGCTCCCTCTCGCTCTACGACATCGCCACGCCGGCCTCGTCGTCCTTCCTCACCGCGCCGAAGAACTACTCCGCGGCGGCCTTCTCGAACGGGGACACGAGCGCGGTGCTCATCAACGGTGGCGGCCTGGGCACCCTGCCCACGGGGCTCGGCATCTACGGCGTGGTGACGTCCGCGAATCCCCTGGGCACGGTGCGCGTGGCCAACTTCCCGGCCGAAGGCGTGGTCGCCAGCGGCTTCACCGCCGTGGCGGACAACGGCGTCGCGGCGCTGGGCTTCTTCAACGGCGACTTCGTCAACGTCATCTACGGCGTGGCGCCGTCGGTCGTCGCCCAGGCCATCACCAGCGGGACGCCGCTGGAGCTGGGCAGCCAGTCGCCCATCGAGGTGGGCAGCGACTTCGACAGCGCGTCCTCCTTCGGCGCGGGTGTCGTCGTCAACCGCGGCGGGTATGACGAGAACTTCAGCTTCGTGAGCACGGATGTGTCCCGCTTCGCGCTGTCCACCAGCACGGGGAGCGACACTGTCACGGTGGGCGCGCGCGCCGCCGTGCTCGACTACGTGGACCAGTGCACCACCGTCACGATGCTGGAGCCGCTTGGCTCGGACGTGCTGGTGGGCGTCGCCGACAAGAACGGCCAGCGACTGGTCCGCCTCCAGGTGGCCCCGTGAGTCGCCGCGTGTCCTGGCCGCAACGGCGGGGAGCGGCGCTCGCGCTGCTCCTGAGCCTGTCGGCCTGCGGTGGTGAGGACCCGTCCTCGCCCTCGGAGGACGCGGGGCCGGGGGACCCGGGCTCGCCTGAAGACGCGAGTGTCGCCGTGCCCGCGGACCCGTACGCGGACGAGGTCGTCGAGTTCCTTCCGGGCCCCGGCGCGGGCTTCGGACAGGACCGCTTCCCGTCCATCGTCCTGGGCCCGCCGGTGGGCTCGGGGTTGGACAGCGGCTCGCTCGACGTCCTCTCGCTGGGCAAGTCGGGCTCCATCACCCTTCGCTTCACGGACCTCGCGGTGATGGACGGGCCGGGCGTGGACCTGCTCGTCTTCGAGAACGCCTTCCTCATCGCCGGAGGCCCTCGCGCCTTCACCGAGCGGGCGAAGGTGTCCGTGAGCGACGATGGCGTGCAGTGGTTCGAGTTCCCCTGCGCCCCCTCGGACGCGGCGAACAACTACCCGGGCTGCGCGGGCGTACGTCCCGTGACGGCCAACCCCGCCGCCGGCATCAGCGCCACGGACCCCGCTGTCGCGGGCGGAGACGGGTTCGACCTGGCCACCGTGGGCCTGAGCCGGGCGCGCTACGTGCGCATCCAGGACTCCGGCACCAGCGGCTCCGCCGGCACGTCCGCCGGGTTCGATTTGGACGGCGTCGCCGTGGTGAACGGCGTGTCGCTCACGGCCGCGCCATGACGAAGCTGGACCGCCGCGCCGCGCTCCTCACGCTGGCCCAGGGTGGCTGTGCCCTGGCCGCGCTGGGGGTGGGGTGCGGCGGGGAGTGGCGGGAGGCCATCGTCCTGGACCTCCCGCCCGACGGCGCCGCCTGTCCCGGGGCGCCGGTGCCGGGCACGGCCGAAGAGGGCTGGGTGGAAGTGCGGCTCGCGGACCACCCGGCGCTGCAGTCACCAGGAGGCCACGCCGAGGTGCGCGTGCCCGAAGCGCTCCTGGACGTGGTGCTCGTGCACACGCGGCCCGGCTGCTTCGTGGCGCTGTGGCGCATCTGCACGCACGGGGACTGCGCCGTGGACTGGCTCCCGGCCGAGGGCGTCATGGAGTGTCCCTGTCACGGCTCCCGCTTCGCGCTGGATGGCGCGGTGCTTCAAGGCCCCGCCCAAAGAGCGCTGACGGCCTTCACCGCGGTGCGCCACGGACAGTCCGTCTTCATCCACCGGCCGCGCTGAGGACTCGCCCTGGCGGGCACTTGCGAGTCGCCCGGAGCACTGTCAGTCTTGACGCGGCGCGAAGCACTTGCGCCGGCAGTCCGGGTCACTCCTGTCCCCCCTCTCGAAGCGGTGTCTCCTTCTCTCATGAGACGGGAGAGTCGTGTAATGTCGGGCATTCGATGTGGCAGATCATCATCAACGGGCCCGGCTACTTCGATACGTCCTACGATTTGCCCGAGGGCGTGACGAGCCTCGGCCGCGCGGACGAGAACGATATCGTCCTGGGTGGCGACCTCGTTTCGCGCCGTCACGCGCGCCTGTACGTCGAGGCGGACATCCTCCGCATCGAGGACCTGGGCAGCCGTAACGGCAGCCGCGTCAACGGCGCGCCCTTGCAGGGCTCACGACAGCTGTCCCCTGGGGACACCGTCGCGCTGGGCGAGAACACGCTCGCGGTCCGCCAGCCCAACACGGTGGAGAACGCGGCCACGGAGATGGTGGACCTGGGCGCGGGCGGCGTCGTGCGCTTCGGCCATGGGCAGGACGTGGGCCCCTCCGTGCTGCTGGCCAAGAGCGTGCGGGACGCGGACGTGCTGCGCCTGTTGGACAACGTGGGGCCCATGCCCTTCGAGGACTTCAGCAGCGCGTCCACGCCGATTGCGCCCGCCAGTCCCCGCGTCGGCCAGGAGACGCTGGTGCTGATGTTCCGCACCGCGGAGGCGCTCTCCACCGCCACCACGCTGTCCACCTTCCTGGACATGACGATGGACCGGCTGCTGGAGCGCACGGACGCCACGACGGCCGTCGTGCTGCTCAAGCACCCCACGGGCGCGCTGGTGCCGGCGGCGGTGCGTCACCGGGGCAAGCTGGCCAAGGGCGAGGTGCCCGTGTCCGACGCCATCGTCGACGAGGCGCTGAAGCAGGGCCGCGCGCTCGCCGTGGGTGACGTGCGCGACGACCGCCGCTTCGCCGCCCGCGAGAGCGTCATCCTCTACGGCGTGGACAGCGTGCTGTGCATCCCCATTGGCGCCGAGCCCCCGTACGCGGGCGTGCTCTACGTCAACACCTCCGCGAAGGGGGATGGGCTGGAGCCGATGCTGGATGCGTGCTCGGCGGTGGCGCACCTGGTGGCCACGGGCGTGCAGAAGTTCTCCCCGAAGGAGGGCGGCGCCACGCTGGAGCGGATGCGCCGGATGCTGGAGCGCTTCCACCCGCCGGATATCGCGGAGCGCCGCGCGTCGGAGGCCCTGCGTCAGGGGGGACGGCTGCCGGGGCTGGAGGAGCGCACCCTCACCGTGCTGCACGTGGAGCTGGTGGGCTTTGGCGCGCTGGCTCCGCGCATCGGCGCGGCCAAGGCCACCCAGTTGCTCAACGAATTCCACTCGCGGGCCACCGGCATCGTGTTCAGCTTCGAGGCCACGGTGGAGGGCTTCCAGGGCGACTCCATGCGGGCGCTGTTTGGCGTGCCCTACGTCAAGGGCGAGGACTCCGTGCGGGCCGTGCGCGCCGCCCTGTCCCTGCGCGCGGACTGGGAGCGGGCCATGAGCCGCCGTCCCCTGGACGAGCGCTGCGAGCTGCGGCTGGCCCTGCACACCACGCGCGCGCTGGTGGGGATGATCGGCAACGAGGTGCGCTCGGACTATACGGCGGTGGGCGAGGGCATGGCCGTGGCCGGATGGCTGGCCGCCACGGGCAACCCCGGCCAGGTGCTGATGACCGGCAAGATGCTGGCCTCCGTGGGGGCCCGCTTCGATGTGATGCCCCTGGGGGAGCGGATGGTGCGCGCCCCCCGGGAGAAGGTGGCCGTCTTCGAGGTGCTCGACGAGGATGTCGGCACGCTCACCAACCCGGGACTGCGGTGAAAACCCCTCGCGGCAGGTTGACGGGTTGATGCCGTGGCCCTGGACGGGGTTCAATGGGGCCCGAGTGGTGGACCCCCGCCTCCATGAACGCCCATAACCCTTCCGCCCGGCTGCGTCCGTTCCGGCCCCAGCCCTTTGGCCGGTACACCCTCCTGTCCCATCTGGCGACGGGCGGCATGGGAGAGATCTATCTCGCCCGCTTGGAGGGCGCGCAGGGCTTCGAGAAGCTGTGCGTCATCAAGAAAATCCTCCCGCAGCTCGCGGAGGACAGCGACTTCGTCGAGCGCTTCGTGGGCGAGGCGCGCACCCTGGTCCGGCTGAGCCACGGCTCCATCGCCCAGGTGCTGGACATGGGGCTGCACGAGGGCGAGGCCTACATGGCCCTCGAGTACGTGGACGGCAAGGACCTGCGCAAGGTGGCCGCTCGGGTGCGGGACAGGCAGGTGCCGCTGCCGCTCACCTTCATCCTCTACATCATGGGCCGGGTGCTGGACGCGCTCGCCTATGCGCACCGCAAGAAGGATGACGACGGCGAGGACCTGAAGCTGGTCCACCGGGACATCTCTCCGCAGAACATCCTCATCTCCTACGAGGGGGAGGTGAAGGTCGTCGACTTCGGGCTCGCCAAGAGCCGGCTGTCCGCGGCGAAGACGAACCCGAGCATCATCCTGGGCAAGTTCCTCTACATGTCCCCGGAGCAGGCGCGGCACCAGCCGGTGGACCGTCGCAGTGACTTGTACGCGGTGGGCCTCACGCTCTACGAGCTCATCGCCGGCAAGAACCCCTTCGACGGCATCCACCCCGGCGAGCTGATGTCCGTGGTGGCCAACCCCAAGGTCGCCCCCCTGGACGACGTGGAGCCGCTCACACCGCGCTCGGTGACGGCGCTGGTGGCCAAGGCGTTGGAGGTGGACCCCACGCAGCGCTTCCAGACGGCGGAGGAGTTCCGTGGCCGGCTGCAGACGTGCCTGATGGAGATTGACGCCAGCGCGGGCCCGGAGAGCGTCAGCCGCTTCATGCGGGAGCTCTTCACGGCGGACTTCCAGTCCGAGCGGCGCCTGTTGGCCAGCCTCAAGGACGTGCCGCGCGGAGGTGTCCCCGAGCCACGGGCCGCGGCGCAGGAGCAGGACGACGGCGGCACCGCGCCCCGCGCGACGCTGCCGGCGGGGGCCATCCTCCCCGCGAAGACCATCCGGTTGGATGGCCCGGTGGAGGCGCTCTCCTTCCACCCCACGCCGCGCAGCCGCGAGGCCGGCGGGCCGGTGAATGACGGCGAGACGCGTCCGGGCATTCCCATGGACGAGGCCACGCGGCCCGCCTTCCCGCTGGAGGCCTTGGAGGAAGAGGCCCGCGCCCGGGCGAGCCGGCTGAATCCGGACACGTCGCCCTCGGTGGAGGTGGAGCCGGAGGCCTTCAACCGTCCTCCTCCCACGCCGCCGCCCGCCGTTGCTCCCGTGATGCGCCCGCCCTCACAGACGCGGGAGGTGCCGCTGGCCACCGTGCCGCCGGAGGCCATTCCACCCGCCCCCTGGTCCCCGCCCGCGCCGCCGCCCCCGATGCCCGCGCGTCCGGACATGCGGCCCACGGAGCTGGAGTTGCTGCCCATTGGCGCCGTGGTCGGCCCCGCCGACTCGGAGCCCTCTCCGTGGCCGGTGGAGCCGACGGAGCCCCGCGCGGAGCCGCTGCGCGTGATGGGGGGCGAGCCTCGTCCCGGCGCGCCGATGTCCCGGCCCCCGGTGCCCGCGTCGGGTCTTCGTCCCGGTGGGTTTCCGCCTCCCGCGTCCCAGCCGCCGCCCGCCGCGCCGGTGCCTCCTGCCTCCGCGGTGATGCCGCAGCGGCAGGCGCTGAGCGCTCCCGCGGGCTCGCCTCCGACCGGGGCTCCCGCGCGCTCGGGGGCGTTGGTGATGCCCGCTGTCTCCGCGACGAGCGGACCGTTCTCCTCGCCGCCTCCGAGCGCCCCGACGCGCTCGGGAGCGATGGTGATGCCGGCCATCTCCATCCCGGTGCGCACGAACCCGGGCGGTGTGCCTCCCTCTAGAAGTGCCGAGCCGGGCGTGGTCGTCTCGGACACGGGCTCCGAGCCGGAGAGCGCCGAGCTGCCGGTGCTCACGCCCGAGCAGATGGGGCACGACGAGCAGGCGGCGCGGGTGGAGGAGATGGACACGAATCCGCGCGCGTCCCGGCCGCCGCGCGGGGAGCGCTCCGACGACACGCAGCCGCGTGGACCTCGCGACGCGGACACGGACCCTCGGGGGCCTCGCGCGGCCGACACGCAGCCCCGTGCCGCCGCCGGCCTTCATGAGGACACCCAGCCTCGCGTGGTGCTGGACGAGAGCTTCCTTCGCGACGCGGAAGGCGCCGCGCGGGAGCAGGAGGAGAGGTCCGGCCCGTCGCGTCCGAAGACAGGCTCACGCCGCGTTCGCCCCTCGTCTCCTGGCATGGCGCCCGTCTCAGGCCGGCGCACGGGGTCCGCCTCCGTCATCCGCCCGGCGCCCGCCCCGGCGCCCGCGCCTGTCGAGGACGAGGAGGAGGACGTGGACGTGCGCGTGTCCATGCCCTCGCATGACGAGACGCGCCGCACGGCGGTGCCCGTCCGTCCGAATGCGCAGCCCGCCGCGCGCCGCCCGGGAGAGGACACCCGTCGGACGACCATCCCCAGGCGCTCCCAGCGCAGGTCCGTCGTGGCGTGGGTGGTGGTGCTGGGCGGACTGGGTGCGCTGCTGGCGGGAGCCGCCGCGCTCACCCTGGACCCCGTGCTGCGCAGGCGCCTGACGCAGCAACTGGGGCTCACCCAGGTCCTGGAGGGCCCGCCGCCTTCCAGGCCCATCGAGCGGACCCCGCCGCTGCCCTCCGAGAGCGCCGTGGCGCGCGGGGAGCCCGCGCTTCCAGAGGCCGCGCCGGGCGAAGGGGCCTCGGCGCCTCCACCCACGGGTGACGTGGCCGCCGTGAACAGCCCACAGGCCGCTGTCGACACCCCCCCCGCGCCTCCTCCGAAGCCGTCGGACGAAAAGCTGTCCGAGGACCTGCTCCTGGCCCCGCTGAACAGCCCCCCGAAGTCCGCGCCCCCGAAGTCCGCCCCTCCGAAGCGCGCGGCGGCCCCGCGCGTGCGAATCATCTCCGGCAGCACGAACAAGTCCCAGGCCGAGCTCAAGAAGGAGTGGAAGGAGTCCGTTGCGGTGTTCAAGACGCTCCAGGAGTTCCGCTCCTGCGACGACCTGGGCTTCCTGTGCCAGCAGCGGGACGACCTGAAGGAACTGGTGGAGGCCTCCGAGGGAGAGGTGGACCCCGAGCTCCTCGGGAAGGTGAAGCGGCTCAAGAAGGCCGCGCAGCGACAGCTGGACAAAGTGGGGCAGTGAGGACGCTGATTCGTTCCCCGAGCGTCCAGGAGTCATGGAGTTGACCGGAAGTCCCGGGCGGGAAAGCCTTCAGGGATGAGCCTCCCCCTGATTGCCGGCGTGTTCCTGGTGGTGCTGGCCCTCGGCTATCGTTTCTACGGTGGCTTCATCGCCCGGCAGTTCCGGTTGGACGGTGAGGCCCAGACGCCCGCGCACGCGAAGAACGACGGCGTGGACTTCGTGCCGACGAAGCCCTTCTACCTGTTGGGTCAGCACTTCAGCGCGATTGCCGCGGCGGGTCCCATCGCGGGCCCCATCCTCGCGGCGCAGCAGTTCGGCTGGTTGCCGGCGCTGTTGTGGATTGCGGTGGGCGCGGTGTTCATCGGGGCGATGCATGACTTCGCCACGCTGGTGGCCAGCGTGCGCCACGGGGCCGTCTCCATCGCGGAGGTGGTGCGCACCCACCTGGGGGCAACGGCGGGGTTGGCGATGCTGGCCTTCATCTGGGTGGCGCTCGTCTACGTCATCGTCGCCTTCACGGACGCCACGGCCGCGACGTTTGTCAGCGGCGACGCGGAGCTGGAGGGGCTCACCTTCCGCTTCAACCCGGGCGGCGCGGTGGCCTTCGCGTCGATTGCATACCTGGCGCTGGCGGTGGTGATGGGGTTGGTGGACCGGTACCTGAAGCCGCCGCTGTGGCTGCAGACGCTCATCTTCGTGCCGGCGACGCTGGGGGTCGTGTACCTGGGCACGCGCTTCTCCACGCTGCTGGTGCTGGATGCGCGGGGCTGGGCGGCGCTCATCCTCGCGTACTGCTTCGTCGCGTCGCTCACGCCGGTGTGGGTGCTCCTGCAGCCGCGCGGTTATCTGGGCGGCTTCGTGCTCTACGCGGCGCTGGCGGTGGGCGTGGTGGGCATCTTCTACGGTGGGCTGAGCGGGGAGCTGTCGATTCAGCAGCCGGCCTTCGCGGGCTTCAACGTGCCGGGGGCGGGAGGCGCGCTGTTTCCCTTCCTCTTCGTCACCATCGCCTGCGGGGCGTGTTCGGGGTTCCACGGGCTGGTGTGCTCGGGCACCACGTCGAAGCAGATAGACAAGGAGCCGCACTGCAAGCCGGTGGGCTACGGGGCGATGTTGCTGGAGGGCTTCGTGGCGGTCATCGCGCTGGCGACGGTGATGATTGCCACGAAGGGGGAGCTGACGGGCAAGGCGCCGGGCGCGGTGTACGGCGCGGGGCTGGGACGCCTACTCGTCACGGTGCTGGGCAAGGAGCACCTCGTCTTCGCCACGACGTTCGGCGCCATGGCCTTCTCCACGTTCGTGTTCGACACGCTGGATGTGTCCACGCGGCTGGGGCGCTACATCCTCCAGGAGTTGACGGGGCGGAAGGGGCGGGTGTCGGCGATGGTGGCCACGGCGGTGACGTGTGGGGTGCCGCTGGCCTTCGTGCTGCTGGCGGGCACGGGGGCGTGGCGCTCGTTCTGGACGTTGTTCGGCACGTCCAATCAGTTGCTCGCCTCGCTGTCCCTGCTGGGCGTCTGTGTGTGGCTCAAGAGCACGAGCCGGCCGTATGTGTACGCGCTGGTGCCCATGTTGTTCGTGGGGGCCGTGACGCTCACCAGCCTGGTGCTCCTGGTGCGCGAGGCGCTGCAGCCGGCCAGCTCCGCCGTCTCCCGGGTGAACGGGGTGGTGGCGGTGGTGTTGCTGGCGTTGGCCCTGTCTCTCTTCACCGCGGGGGCGCGTGCGCTGCGCTCCCGGCGAGCACCTCCGGCCACCGCGCCCGCGGTCTGATTCAGCCTCCAGGTTCGCCATGCTCCGCTACGCCGTCGCCATCTTCACCAGTGCCTTCCTTCTGTTTGGTGTGCAGCCCCTGGCGGGGCGGTATGCGTTGCCGTGGTACGGAGGCACGCCCGGCGTCTGGACCGCATGCATGCTGTTCTTCCAGGCGGCGCTGCTGGGAGGGTATGCGTATGCGCACGGGCTCGCCTCGCGGCTGACGCCACGGACGCAGGCGAAGGTGCACCTGGGCGTCCTGGCGGTGGCGGTGGCGGTGCTGGGGGCGCGGGCCTTGTGGGTGGGCTCGCCGGTGGCACCGGGGCCGGAGTGGCGTCCGGTGGGCACGGACCTGGCGGTGCCGAGGTTGCTGGCGATGCTGGCGGCCACCATCGGCCTGCCGTTCTTCGTGTTGAGCACGACGGGGCCGCTGCTCCAGTCCTGGTTTGCTCGCGCGAGGCCCGGCCGCTCACCGTATGCGCTGTATGCGCTGTCGAACGTGGGCTCGCTGCTGGCGCTGCTGGGCTACCCCTTCCTCGTGGAGCCGTGGGTGGGGCGAGCCACGCAGGCGTGGGGCTGGGGCGTGGGCTTCGTCCTCTTCGTGGGAGCCTGCGCGGTGTGCGCGCTGGATGTGCTGCGGCATGAGCGCGTGGTGGCGAGCACGGAAGCGACAGGTCCACGAGAGGATTCCCTCGTGGAGGGCGCCACGGCCCGAGTGACAGCGGGCGAACTCGCATCGCAAGACGTCAGCGCCCGAGTCGGCGCGATGGCCACGCAGGATGCAGGCGCAGGTTCATCGACGGCGTTTGAGTCGGCGTCACGGTTTCAGACGGACGCGGAGGCGGCCCGGGAAGCCGCCTTCGAGGCGATGCGGCGAGAAGCACGAGGCGCCTCACTGGAGGCCGCGCCCCGCGACTCCGAGGCTCGACCCGGTGTGGGCCGGACGCTGGCGTGGCTCGGACTGGCCACGTGCGCGTCCGTGTTGTTGCTCGCGACGACGAACCAGCTCTCGCAGGACGTGGCGGCGGGTCCCTTCCTCTGGGTGCTGCCGTTGGCCGTCTACCTGCTCACCTTCATCATCGCCTTCTCGCGAGAGTCCTTCTATTCGCGCACCGTCTACTCGGTGCTGCTCATCGGCTCCGGAGCGATGGTGGCGCACGCACACGCGGCGGGGGCCCACTTCCCGCTCACCCTCCAGCTCATCGCCTACGCCGCGTCGCTCTTCGCCGGTTGCATGGTGTGTCACGGCGAGCTGTACCGGCTGCGTCCGTCACCGCGCCATTTGAGCGCCTTCTACCTGTGGGTGTCCGCCGGTGGCGTGCTGGGCGCGCTGTTCGTCAGCGGCGTGGCCACCGCCTTCTTCCGCGCGTACTGGGAGTACCCGCTGTCCTTGGGGGGCTGCTGCGCGGTGGCGCTCGCGGGCATGGTGCGCGGGCCGGCGGCAGAGACGTGGAGTCAGCGCGGCCGACGGGTGCTGCGCGGCGCGATGCTCGTCATGGTGACGGTGAACCTGTTCCTGTCGGTGAACCGGGAGCTGGACAAGGCGCTGTTCAGCGAGCGGAACTTCTTCGGCGTGGTGCGGGTGACGGAGCAGAACGAGGAGTCGCCGGACAAGCACCTCTACAGTCAGCGCCACGGCGCCATCACCCATGGCATGCAGTACGTCAAACCGGAGCTGCGCTCGTGGCCCACGACCTACTACACGCGAGAGGCCGGTCTGGGACTGGCTGTCGCCGAGCAGCGTCGGCTGCGCGCGGCGGTGGGACTGCCTCCGGGCCTGCGCATGGGTGTGCTGGGGCTGGGCGTGGGGACGAGCGCGGCGCTGCTGGAGAAGGAGGACCGGGGGCGCTTCTATGAAATCAACCCGGTGGTCATCTCCCTGGCGCGAGGCGAGGGCGGCTTCTTCAGCTACCTGGGCGACTCGCCCGCGACGATTGAGGTGGTGGAAGGGGACGCGCGCATCTCCCTGGAGCGCGAGCTGGAGCGGGGCGAGCCCGGTGGGTTCGACGTGCTGGCGTTGGATGTCTTCTCCTCGGACTCCGTCCCCGTGCACCTGCTCACCGAGGAGGCCGTCGCCCTGTACAAACGGCACCTGGCTCCGCACGGAGTCCTCGCGTTGCACATCAGCAACGTGCACCTGGACCTGGTGCCAGTGACGCTGTCGCACGCGCGCCGCCTGGGGATGTATGCGGCCTTCGTCTTCCACGACACGGAAGGAAGCGCGCTGCGCAGCAACTGGATGCTGCTCAGTCCAGACCGCGAGTTCTCCTGGGGCCCCACCTTCACCCGTGCCAAGGCACGGGTGCGCCGCCTGGGGCTGCGAGACGAACAGGACTTCGCCTGGACCGATGACCGCAGCAGCGTGCTGCGGGTGCTGCGCCAGATTGGCCCCGACGCGAACGTCGTGGATGTGGAGGCGCCCTCGGGCCCGCCGAAGGTGCCCATGGCGAAGCCCGCTTCGCCGTGACTCAGGCGCGCGAGGCCGAGTCCGGCTGGCGCCGCGCCGCCGGGCTCAAGTCCAGGCCAATGAGCAGGAGCAGCACCGCGCACGGCAACCCCAGTGCCGCGGGCCCATGGTGGACATAGAGCAGCGGCCCACTGGTGCACCCCAGCAGGAACGCGGCGCCCAGTCCCAGGTGCAGGCGCGTGCGCTCGAACTCGATGGCGGAAGGCAGGGCGCGCAGCCCGCGCATCACGCCGGCGACGCCCTGGCCGCGAGCCCCGTCCCGTACCCAGGCGAACATCCGCACCAACTGGATGCCAATGTCCGTGAGGATGCCGGTGACGTGTGTCGTGCGCACCACCGCGCCGGACACCCGGGTGACGAGCGCGTTCTGCAGCCCCATGGCGAACGACAGGCCCCACATCAGCACGGGCGCGCGCGTCCCCGGCGAGGACGTGAGCGCCGTGCCGATGCCGGCCAACGTCACCACCTCCACCATCAGCGCGGCGACGTGCCGGCCTCGCGAGCGGTGTCGGGACGCATCCAGCAGCGCCGCCGCGCACACCGCGCCCAGCAGGAAGGACAGGAGCAACTGCGCGGCGAGCACCGCGAGGCGTGCTTCGCCCGTGGCAATCGACTCGCCCAGCGCCGCCATGTTCCCGGACATGTGAGACGTGTGCATGCCGAGCGCCACGAAGCCCGTCGCATTCACCGCGCCGGCGACCGCCGCGAGCAGGAGCGAGAGCACCGTATAGGCGCGGCGGTTGCTGGGAGAGGATTCCGTGGTGAAGGGCATGCGCGGCGCACCCCTGCGCTGTCGGGGAACGCTAGCACCCGCTCACCCGGCTCGCGTCCACTCCAGCGCCCTGGCGATCCGCGGCGCGTGCCCGCTCAGCCTGGAGGCCAGAGCAGCGGCCGACCCGCCAGGAGGTGCAGATGGATGTGGAACACCGTCTGCCCCGCGTCGCGGTGGGTGTTCATCACCACCCGGTACCCGTTGCTGTCATGGCCCCGCTGCTTCGCCAGCTTGGCCGCCGCCACGAAGAGGTGGCCCACCGTGGCCTCGTCCTCCGCGGTGACGTCGTTCACCGTGGCGATGTGCTTGCGGGGGATGAACAGGACGTGCGTGGGCGCCTGGGGATTGATGTCCTCGAAGGCCAGGCAGGCGTCGTCCTGATAGACGAACTTGGCCGGGATGAGGCCGTCTCGAATCTTGCAGAAGAGGCAGTCGGACATGGCCGGGGGCTTAGCAACGCACGAGGCGGCGGGAAATGGCCTCGGCGCTCATTGTTGAAGTCCCAAGCGATTCCCCCAGCGGGCGACCAGGGCTTCGCTCGGGTGGGTTATCGGGGGTAGAGGTAGGGGACGACATGCCAGGTGGGCACCTCGCCTCAAAAGGTCCCACCAGTGATATTCCAGGCCCCGACGATGAAATCCATCCGCATCTCCCAGCTCATCGAGGACCACGACTACGACTTGCGGCTCACGCTCATCGCGGGCGCGAGCGGGCTGACTCGGACGGTGGACTCACCACGCATCCAGAAGCCGGGGCTGGCGCTGGCGGGCTTCACCGAGCACCTCCACCCCCACCGGGTCCAGGTGTTCGGAAACACGGAGATTTCGTACCTGGCCACCCTGCCGGAGTCGCGGCAGCGCGAGGCGCTCTCCAAGCTCTTCGAGGAAGAGGACCTGGCGTGCGTCGTGGTGACGAAGGAGCTGGAGATTCCGCCCGTCCTGGTGACGGCGTGTGAGTCCGGCGGGCTGGCGCTGATGAAGACGCCGCTGCTCTCCAGCGAGTTCATCACCCGGGTGCAGTCCTTCCTGGAGGAAGCGCTCACCGAGTCCAGCAGCCTGCACGGCGTGCTGATGGACGTCTTCGGCGTGGGCATCCTGCTGCTCGGCAAGAGCGGCATCGGCAAGAGCGAGATTGCCCTGGACCTGGTGATGCGGGCCCACCGGCTGGTGGCCGACGACATCGTCGACGTCACCCGGCGCAAAGGGGCCGTCTACGGCGCGGGCAACCCGGTCATCAAGCACCACATGGAAATCCGGGGCCTGGGCATCATCAACATCAAGGACCTGTTCGGCGTGGCGGCGGTGCGCGAGCAGAAGAAAATCGAGCTCGTCATCGAGCTGCAGGAATGGGACCCCCATCAGGAGTACGACCGGCTGGGCGTGGAGGACAAACACCTCCAGATTGTGGGTGTGGACATCCCGCTGTCGGTGGTACCCGTGCGTCCAGGCCGTAACATGGCGACCATCATCGAGGTGGCCGCCCGCAACCAGTTGTTGAAGCTTCAGGGCCACCACTCGGCGAGGGAATTCGCCGAGCGGCTCAACCGAGCCATCGCCGAAGGGGCGATGCGCCGCACCCTGGGAGAAGAGGTCGAGTGACCGCGCCCGCGAAACAGTTGGTCGTCATCACCGGCATGTCCGGCTCCGGCAAGTCCACCGCCATCAGGGCGCTGGAGGATGCGGGGTTCTTCTGCATCGACAACCTGCCGGTGCTGCTGCTGCCCAAGCTCACGGAGCTCGCGGGCGGGGGCAACATCGAGCGGATGGCGCTGGTGATGGACGTGCGTGAAGGCGTGTTCCTCAAGGACGCGCCCCGGGTGCTGGACGAGGTCCGCCGCGCCGGTCACCACGTGGAGGTGCTCTTCCTCGACTCGAGCGACGACAGCCTCATCCGTCGCTTCAGCGAGACGCGCCGCCGCCATCCGCTGGCGCCCAACGGCACCGTGGCGGACGGCATCAAGGCGGAGCGCCAGGAGCTGCGTGACTTGCGCGAAATCGCCGACCAGGTCATCGACTCGTCGGTGCTGAACGTGCACGACTTGAAGCGCATGGTGCAGGCGCGCTTCAGCCCGGAGCCCGCCGCGGGGCCGAGCCTGTCGGTGATGTCGTTCGGTTACCGGTACGGGGTGCCGCCGCAGGCGGACCTGGTGCTGGACGTGCGTTTCCTGCCCAACCCGTACTTCGTCCCGGAGATGAAGGGGCTGACGGGCAAGGTGCCCAAGGTGGCCGCGTACGTGCTGGACCGCGAGGAGACGCAGCAGTTCCTCGAGAAGGTCGTGGACCTGTGCCGCTTCCTCTTCCCTCGCTACCAGAAGGAGGGGAAGGCGTACCTCACGGTGGCGCTGGGGTGCACGGGTGGCAAGCACCGCTCGGTGGCCATCGCCGCGGAGCTGACCCGACGGCTGGCCGACGAGAACACCCGCGTTCAGCTCTGGGACCGCGACATCGAGAAAGAGTAGTCCGTGGCCTCCGTGACCCTGCTTCTGCTCGCGCTCGGCGTGGCGATGGATGCCACCGCTGTCTCCAGTGGCATGGCCATCCGGGGGGCTCGGCCTCCGGATGTCCTCAAGCTGGCGCTGACCTTCGGCCTGTTCCAGTTCGGCATGTCCCTGGGCGGTGCGCTCGGGGGCAAGGCCATCCTCACGCACTTCGCGGCGGTGGACCATTGGATTGCCTTCGGGCTGCTCGCGCTCGTGGGCGGGCACATGATTTGGGAGGCGTTCTCCCATGACGAGGAGGAGCGCGCCGCCACCGGCATCCCCCTGCCCATGTTGCTGACGCTCGGCGTGGCCACCAGCATCGACGCGCTCGCCGTCGGCGTGACGCTGCCCGCGCTGGAGCTGGGCATCGTCCTCTCCACCGCCCTCATCGGCGTGATGACCTTCGTGCTGTCCATCGTCGGTGCCTGGGCCGGCAAGCGGCTGGGCGAGCGCTTCGGCACCCGCATCGAAATCCTCGGCGGCCTGGTGCTCATCGGCATCGGCCTCAAGACGCTCGTCGAGCACCTGACCGCGTAGGCCTCCCGGCGGTGGGCTCGAAGCCTCCGCCCGAGCCTGTCGTTCATGCGACACCCTGTCGGGGCACCTCATGCATGCGTCACCCTTGTGAAGTGACTCATGGCGCGCCATGCTGGGAGTCCGTAGCGCGGATTCCCACTGGAGGCCTGGATGTCCCTTCCCCCGACGCGGCACTTCCACGTGGCCATCGCGGGCAGTGGGTTCGGCGGCCTGGGGATGGCCATCCGGCTCAAGCAGGAGGGGCTGGAGGACTTCGTCCTCTTCGAGCGCGCGGACGACGTGGGCGGCGTCTGGCGGGACAATGCGTATCCGGGGTGCGCGTGCGATGTGCCGTCGCATCTGTATTCGTTCTCCTTCGCGCCGAATCCGCGCTGGTCCCGGGCGTACTCGCCCCAGCCGGAGATTCACGCGTACCTGCGCGACTGCGCGGAGCGCTTCGGCGTGCTCCCCCACGTGCGCTTCCGTCACGCCGTGGAGGACGCGCGCTGGGATGACGATGCGCGGCACTGGCGCCTCCAGACGTCGGAGGGGTTCTTCACCGCGGACGTCTTCATCCTCGCGGCGGGGGCGTTCGGCGAGCCGGTACAGCCCTCGCTCCCGGGGCTGGAGCGCTTCCAGGGCAAGGTGATGCACTCGGCGCGGTGGGACCCTTCGCATGAGCTGACGGGCAGGAAGGTCGCCGTGGTGGGCACGGGCGCGTCCGCGATTCAATTCGTCCCGGCCATCCAGCCGAAGGTCGAGCGGCTGGTCCTCTTCCAGCGCACGCCTCCCTGGATTCTGCCGCGCAATGACCACGCGATTTCGGGCTGGAAGCAGTGGCTGTACGCGCGTGTTCCCGGGGCGCGGTGGCTGATGCGCGCGGGCCTCTACGCGGTGAAGGAGCTGTCCGCGCTGGCGTTCATGTATCCGTGGATCATCCGCTGGGCCCAGCGAGGGGCATGGCGGCACCTGAAGCAGTCCGTCCCGGACCCGGTGCTGCGCGCGAAGCTGCGACCCTCCTACACGATGGGTTGCAAGCGAGTGCTCGTGTCGGACGACTACCTGCCGGCGCTGACGCGGGAGAATGTCGAGGTCGTCACGGAGGGGCTCCAGGAGGTGCGCGAGCACTCCGTCGTCACGGCATCGGGCGTCGAGCATCCGGTGGACACGCTCATCTTCGGGACGGGCTTTCAGATAACGGAGCCGTCATTCGCCCGGCACATCCGGGGGCGCGATGGGCGCACGTTGGCGGAGACGTGGGCGGGGAGCATGAAGGCGCATCTGGGGACGTCGGTGAGCGGGTTCCCCAACTTCTTCATGTTGCTGGGGCCGAACACGGGGCTGGGGCACACGTCCGTCATCCTGATGATTGAGAGCCAGCTGGCGCATGTGCTCAGCGCGCTGCGCTACCTGGAGGGCAGGGGGCTGGCGGCGGTGGAACCGACGGTGGAGGCGCAGGAGGCGTTCGTCCGCGACGTCGACGCGCGGATGGCGCGGACGGTGTGGATGCGGGGCGGGTGTGTGAGCTGGTACCTGGATGCGACGGGGCGCAACTCGACGCTGTGGCCGGGCTTCACGTTCGACTACAGGCGCCGCGTCGCCACCTTCGAGCCCTCGGAATATGTCGCCATCACCCGGCGTCGGCGCGCGTCCTTGAAAACCGGGGCGAGCCCCCGGAAGCAGGCGCACGGCTGACGCGGTGGCGGTGGACGCGGAACGGAGCCAACGGATGAAATCGGTGAAGGACAAGGTCGCGGCGATTACCGGAGCGGGCTCGGGCATTGGCCGGGCCACGGCGGTGTTGCTCGCGCGTCAGGGATGTCACGTCGCGCTGTCGGACGTGAATGTGCAGGGGCTCTCCGAGACGGAGACACAGTGCCGTGCGCTGGGTGTCCGTGTCCGGGCGGACCGGGTGGATGTCGCGAAGCGCGAGCAGGTGCACGCGTGGGCGGATGACGTGGCGCGAGAGTTCGGCGCGGTCCACATCATCATCAACAACGCGGGCGTGGCGTTGGGCGCCACCATCGAGGACACCCGGTACGAGGACTTCGAGTGGCTGATGAACATCAACTTCTGGGGGGTGGTGTACGGCACCAAGGCGTTCCTGCCGCACCTGAAGGCGGTGGACGAGGGGCACATCGTCAATGTGTCGAGCGTCTTCGGACTGATTGGGGTGCCGACGCAGGCGGCGTACAACTCGGCGAAGTTCGCGGTGAAGGGCTTCACGGAGGCGCTGCGGCAGGAGTTGGAGGTGGATCCGGGGACCATCGGTGTCACCTGTGTGCATCCTGGGGGCATCAAGACGAACATCGCGCGCAATGCGCGGGTGACGGTGCGTCGGGGGTGGACGGACGAGCGCTCGTCGAGTGACTTCGAGAAGGCCTTGGCCACCACGCCGGAGCGGGCGGCGGAGGACATCCTCACTGCGATTCGGAAGAACCGGCGGCGGCAGCTCATTGGCGGGGACGCGGTCCTCATCGACCTGTTCCAGCGGTTGTTGCCGACCTTGTACCAGCGGGTGCTGGTGGCGGGGATGCGGCGGCGACGGCGGAAGATGCTGAGCGCGGCGACATGAAACGGACGCGCGTGAAGGACTCGCGGCGCGCGACGAAGGAAGCGCCTTCGAGGACGCGTCGGCCGGCCTCGCGAGAGAAGGCGCGGGCGCGGGTGACGCCGCTCTCTCAGCGGCTGGAGGTGCCCACGCGGGCGACGCCGCAGGACCTCTTCGCGCTGGCGATGCGGTGGTGGAATGAGGGTGAGCGCTTCGACATCGGCCGGATGGCGCAGGAGCTGGGCGTCAGTCGGGCGACGGTGTTCCGCTGGGCGGGGACCCGGGAGCTGCTCTATGGGGAGGTGCTGTCCTTTCGGTTCGAGGCCGCGCTCACCGCCGCGAGGAGTGAGTTCCAGGGGGAGGGGACGGCGTATGTGGCGGACGTCACCCAGCGCCTCATCCACCTGATTGTGGAGGACGCGCCACTGCGGCGCTTCATCCAGCAGGACTCCGAGTACGCGATGCGCGTGCTGATGTCGAAGAGCAGCCGGGTGGAGGAGCGCTGCGCTGCGAGCATCCGGAGGGCGCTGGAGGAGGGCGTGAGGGACAAGCACCTCCGACCGGCGATGGGGCTGGAGGCGTTGTCGAACGTCATCGTGAGGGTGGGGCAGTTCTTCCTGTACCGGGACGCGCTCACGGGCGACCCGCCGGATGTGCAGGCCGCCATCACCGCGACGCTCATCCTCCTCACCGCGGAGGAGGGGGATGCGCGGTGGAACAGGCGGTGACGACGCAGCGCGAGGTGGGCGTCAGGCGGTGAGCGTCAAGGTGGCTGTCGCGTGAGAGAGCTCATCCAATCCTGACGACGGCAAGACACTCTTTGTCTGCGAAAATTGCATGGTTCTGGACAATGAGCGCGCTGGATACTGGGCGACCCTTGCCGATGCCTGAGATTGATTGCGTAGACTGGCGAATACGGCGAACCTTATGTGGGTCCTTTCGAATCGCACGCCTTTTGGCGCCGAACGTACCTGGATTCGAGACAAGGACGGCAATCACGTCTGGGTTGTTGCCGTCAAGGCAACCTTCGAGTTCGACGAGCGAGGTCGCCTGAGCCTATCCGCCGAACAGGGCCTCCCGCTGCATGAGCCTGTCTATCTGGGGGCTCCCGGCCAGTCCAGCCTCCAATATGAGGCCGAACTCGTTGCGCCCAAGCCGCATACCGATGTCGTCATTCATGCCTGTGCGCATGCGCCAGGCGGGCGGCCCGCTTCGAGGGTCGACGTTGCTGTTCGCATCCACGACGTGGACAAGATGCTGGTGGTCCACGGAGAACGTGTCTACCGGCGTGGCGTTCTGGGCGTGAGACCATCAACCGCAGAGCCCTTCGTGCGTCAGCGCATCCACTACGAATGGGCATGGGGAGGGTTCGATACCAACGACCCGGACCCTCGCAAGCACCGTGGGGATTCTCGCAACCCCGTGGGACGGGGTCTGGCCACTCGTGATGCGCATCTCGTAGGGCAGCCCGCCCATCGCATCGAGTACCTGCAAGGCAATCCCGCGGAGAATGGGCCTGCTGGCTTTGGTCCCATCGCCAGCCACTGGTCACCACGTATCGAACTGTTCGGCACTTTCGACGATGTCTGGTCGAAGACTCAACGCCCACTGCTGCCGCGCGACTTCGACGCCCGTTCGGCCCTCTGCGCACCTGTTGATCAGCGTTCGTCACGTCGTCTTGTGGGTGGAGAACGGATTGCGCTACACCAGCTCTCGCCACACGGCTCACTTGGATTGGTCCTACCTCGCCTACGCTTCGGGTTTGACACCCATTTTGGATCCATTCGGCAATTCCACGAGGCCACACTGGGTACAGTGCTCATCGAACCTGAGCTGAAGAAACTGAGTATGGTCTACCAGACGGGGCTCAAGGTTGGACCGCTCGAACTCGACCACCTCGACTTTACGGTGATTACCATGAGGCCCGACTGAGATGAGTGCGGCGCTACAAATTGTCGCGGCCGGAGCACGGACGCCCGTGGGGACGACCGCGGAGACCACTGCCGCCGCGATTCGAGCAGGTATCAGCCGAGTGCGACGCGTGCAGGTATCGGAACTGGGAAGCGGGACGGATTCATTTCTCGCGCAGGATGGCTTGCTCGACCGCCGGGAGTGGGGTGCAGCAGAGCGCATGGCTGCACTTGGAGTCGCGGCGCTGGCCGAAGTTCTTGAGAAACTGGCGCCAGCGGCGGCACAGTGGAATGTCGAGGTGCCTGTGCTCGTCGGATTCCCGGAAGAGCGCCCGGGTTGGGAGCCCCCCGACCTTCAGCGGGTGGTTGCCATGCTGAGTGCCGTCGACGCCGGTCGTCTTCGCCTGCGAGTCGAGCCTCGCCTCACAGGCCATGCGGCGGCACTGGAGAGCCTTCACCAGGCTGTTACGTGGGGCGGCCACGCTGGTCGGTGCCCCTTGATACTCGTGGGTGGGATCGACAGCTACCAGGACCTCGAAACGCTCGATTGGCTGCGTGAAAACAATCAGTGGCTGGAGGAGGGGTCTCGTACGGGGTTTGCTCCTGGAGAATCCGCTGCCTTCATCGCACTGATGCCTGAGTCCAACGCACGCAAGCTGGGCTTGGCGCCCGCCGCGAGTGTGCGCGCGACGGCTACGGCTCGTGAGACCCAGTTGATAAACACGCCCGCGCTCAACCTGGCGGACGGGCTGACTTCAGTCGTGCGCCAAGCCCTCAACCCACTCGACAAACCACGAGACGTGGTCGAGAACATCTACTGCGACATCAACGGCGAGCGGTATCGCACCGAGGAATGGGGCTTCGTGGCGCTGCGACTCGGGGCTTCATTTCGTGATGCCTCCGCCTACCATACTCCCGTGCGGAGTTGCGGCGAGGTGGGTGCGGCGACAGGCGCGTTGAACTTGCTGATGTGCGCGCAAGCATGGCGCCGAGAGTATTCACGTGGCCCTCGTACGTTGGTCTGGGGCAGCTCTGATGCCGGACTTCGGGCCGCTGCACTGCTTGAGGCGCCGAGTCCTGGGCATCGAGGAGAAATCCGAACATGGGCACCGTAGCCATCAATCCCCCGAAGACCCCTGTCACCCAGGGTAGCTCGGGAGTTGCAGCAGCCACGCTTCCTAATGTCTGCAAGATGCCTGGCCCGCCTGCTCCGTTTGTTCCCACTCCATTGCCAAATATCGGCAAGAGTGGCGACTCGCCCAAAGGCTACTCCAAGACGGTGACCATTGACGGACAGCCTGTCGCTGTCGCAGGGGCAAGCTTTGGCAGTCAGGGTGACATGGCCAGCAAGGGGACCGGTGGTGGCCTCATCTCCAGCAACACCCATGGTCCCACGAAGTTCTTGGGACCCGGTTCGATGAACGTTCAAATCGAAGGCAAGAACGTCCAGTTGTTGAGCGACCCCATGCTCAACAACTGTGGTCCCTCAGGCAGCCCTGCCAATGCCGCCACCATGACGGGGCTCATCCAGAATGCCAAGGTCGTTGCCGTCACCTATGGCGACGACAAGCCATGTGGGAGATGTGGCA
The DNA here is from genome assembly GCF_013336725.1 of Myxococcus sp. CA040A. Classification (NCBI taxonomy): domain Bacteria; kingdom Pseudomonadati; phylum Myxococcota; class Myxococcia; order Myxococcales; family Myxococcaceae; genus Myxococcus; species Myxococcus sp. CA040A. Next base: position 873,638 of record NZ_JABUMR010000003.1, read on the forward strand.
AGACGCATCCGCTGGAGGCTGGCGCTGAGACGCTAGATATGATTCGCGCGCTGACCAAAGCCGTGCGCAACGCTTTTGATGCGCAGAAGGAGAAGATTCGAGACTTGAACAATGCGAACATCGAACTCGCGCGGAAACGCAGAGCGCACATTCCACTGCGGCGATTGCAGAAGAAAGGGCTGCTGACAGATCCCCAGAAACAAGAACTGGCAGGCTTGACCGGCGAAATTCAAAGCCTCGAGGCCAAGGTGGGTGCTCTTGAGGCGTTCTTCGAAGTGAACGCCGTCCTTCGGATGGAGGTGGCATATGGCACCTTCTCCAAGGGCTACATGCTCGGCGTGATGATTTGTGTGTGCAAGCAAGGAGGGAAGCTTGCCGCCTGTTCGGGCAAGGCACCCCCGGCTTTTGCGAGAGCCGTGTCATCTGCGGGCTTCGTATGTGCAAGTCCTCTTGTCGGGGGCGCCGGTGATAACTCGGACCCATGGCAGTGTGCCGCCAAGCAAATCATGCAGAAGAATCAGGGTCACAAACCGCGTCAGCTCATTGAGAGATGGTTCTCTCCCATGGTGAAAGGCCTCAAGACGATTGACGGGTCGAGTGTCGCCAAGATGGGGACCAAGATTGTCTTCGAGGCATTGGTCGAGGACCCCGTGACGAAGAGGGTCACCTTGGAGAAAGAGTACAGCAAGAAGGACGGCTTCAAGTCTGGCGAGAACGTGCCGTCGTGCGCGAAATGCCAGGAAGGGCTCCCTGCCTTGTACTGCGATACGAAGTGTCCTTGACGCGGAGGCAAGCATGAAGGCACTTGTCGAACTCATCGAAAAATATCGCCCCGGTTTCGCACGGGAGATTGAGCCCGCCGACGAGGTGGATATCGAGCTCCTGGAAGAACACGCAGGGGCATTGCCAGGGGCCTACCTGCGTTTCCTTCAGACCATGGGCTCCAGAATGGGCGGACTCGAGCTTGCGGAGGCCGACCTCTCCATCGATGGGAAAATCCTGACCTACCAAACCCTGTCCTGGTTGCGGCATGGCCGCTGTCTCCTGGTGGCGGGGGACAATGGGCCGGCAGGCTGGGACTATTTCCTCGACCGTGCGAAGCCGCATGGTGGCGATGACTGCTTGCTCGTCCGCATGCCGCTCGAGAAGAACCTCTCTCCGGATACCGCTCACTTGGCGCACGTAGGTCTGGAGGAGTTTCTTTACTACGAAGCCTTCAAGGCCGTTCGCTTGTCGGCTTTTCCCTATCGAAGAGTCTTTACTTCACCTGACGCCCCTAACTCCGCTCCCCGATTTCGCTCGGACCTTGTGTCGACCCTGGCCGACGAGCATGACTTCAAGCGCATCCCTCCTACCGAGCGCTGCGCGCTCTATGATCGCGATGACGCGTGTCTGCTCCTCTATCGGCACCCTGCGGCGCCGATGTTCTCATTGAGCCTGGGCTGCGAGGACCCGGTGAAAATGGAGCTGTTGGCCAGCGAGTTCGAGGCGCGAACCCAGCTGAAAGGCGTCATCGTGAAGGGGTGATATAGAACCACAGCTCGATTCGGAGGTGCTCGCCTCTTGCTGCCCGTGGGCTCGGCACAGGCCCGCTCCCTCGAACCACGGAAGCGGGCCCGAGCCTCACAGTTAGTTCGTCGTGAAGTACAAGTTGTCCAAGAGCAGAGCGTTGCCCGAGGGCCCACCGCCGGCGATGAACACGAAGGGCGACAGCACCGCGCCCAGGCTCACGCCCGCGGCGGTGAAGTCCGACAGCGGAATGGCCAGGTGGTGCCACTGCCCGTCGTTCACATACCCATACTTCGCCACGTCGAGCTGCACGCCCTCCGTGTCGCTCATCCCAATCTTCACCGAGGCGAACCCCGGGTCCGACGAGTTGAGGCTCACGTGCAGCGTCTTCCACGCGTCCAGGTTGTGGCCCGTATCCCAGTGGATGCCAAACCCCAGCCACCCCTTGCCCGCGTGGACGATGCGGTCCGCCGTCTTCCCCTCGATGCGCGTGCTCGAGGACTCAATCGTGACGGTGCCCTCGTACAGGTAGATGTGCGTGTCCACGTCGTTGATGATGATTTCCTCGGACCGGCCTCCCTCGTAGAAGCCGACGAAGAGGCGCCGCTGGCCCGCCTCGAACGGGAACGGCCCCGGGAGCACCTCGTCCTGGGGATTCGTCCCGGCGTCGTCCTGCGAGGACGGCTGGTGGTTCTCGTAGTCGGAGGCACCCGGGTCCGGCCGGCACGCGGCCAACGTCAACAGCAGCACTCCCACGGTCCGCTTCATGGCCGCACCGCCCTTTCACCACCACTCGAGGTCCGCACCAGCACCCAACCGCCCGTCACCGTCCCACCCATCTCCACGATGGCCTTGTAGGACGGCGTCAACAGCTCGTAGGGAATCGTCCCCGTCGAGTCGTACGTCACCGCGTCCGGGAAGTTGTCCAACACCGACTGGTACGAGCGGATGGCCATGTCCCGCACCACCGGCAGGTCCTCCTGCCTCGCCAGTCCGTTCTGGTACACGCCGAGCAGGTTGAGGCCGACGTAGTACTGCGCCTCGCCATACGGTCCCCGCGCGAGCACGGTGGCCCACGAGTAGAACGCGGCCACCGGCCCCGCGTTGGCCTGGAGCACCCACTTCGTCTCCGTCCCCGGCGTCGAGTCCGCGAACGGATTGTTCGGGTCGTCCAGGATGACGGTGCTCGGATACACGCCCATGGTCGGGTCGTAGACCTCGAGCGTCAGGTCCTCCAGCGGTTCGCCATAGACATAGCTCGCGCGGTCATAACACCCGAAGATGCCCAGCACCGCGAGGAGCACGAGACACGTCCTCATACGTTGTCCCTCAGAGCGAAAGGATTGCATACGCACCCACCTCGTATTCGCGGCCCTTGAGCCCCTCGGTGATGGCCGTCGTGCTCATGCCCTCCGAGTACTCATCCAGCATGCGCACCAGCCCTCGCAGACCGAAGCGCGTGGACACCGCGCCCAGCACCGGCCGCTTGAGCCCGTAGGACACGTCGCCCCCGAGCTGCACCGGATACGTGAGGTTGAACACGCGGTGGTAGTCGTACGGACCCCAGTCGTTGAACCGCAGCTGCGTGGCGAGCAGCAGCGTGTCGTACAGCACGTTGGCGTCCAGGCCGAAGCGGCGCACCTGCCGCGCGTCCTCGCCTCCGGACTGCACGCTGCCCACGAAGGCCGTGCCGTACAGCTTCAGCCGCTGTGTGGGATTGCCCACCATGCGCAGCGTCGTCTCCCACTCGTCGCGCGCGGGAGGCGCTCCGGCGAAGGCCACCGCGCTGCCGTCCGCGAGGATGGCGATGCTCGCATCCCGTGACGTCGGCTGTCGGCGGTACACCAGGTCCAGGCCCGCGGCGAAGGGCGCGTCCTCGCGCATCTCCCGGTCCCACGCCCAGAACCACGTCCCCGGCGTCGGGTCGAAGGTGATGAGCAGCTCCGCGCCCAGCGTCTCGCGGTTGTCTAGGACGGTGAAGGCGTCCTGCAACACGTTGCGAGCGCGCACGGCGGGGAAGTACGTGCCCGAGTCCTGGTCATACGTGTCGGGGATGTTCGGATTCGGGCCAATGAGCGGCTTCTGGTACAGCACGTTGGGCGCCACCTCGATGGTGCCCAACTGGAAGGCCGCACCCGCCTGCGCTCCGAAGTGGTTGCCGCGTCCGCTCTCCCTCAGGCTCCAACCCGTCAGCACGATGCTCGGCTCGGGACCACCGTCCGCCACCAGCCCGCGGAACGAGCCCTGGGCGAACAGCCGGACGCCGCCCAGGTCATACGTGGCCCGCGCCTTCGCGCCGAGCGTGTCGAGGAACTGCACCTTGTCGCGCAGCACCTCCTGGCCACTGCCCATGTAGCTGGCGCCGCCCGTCGCCTCGCGCGTCCACGTGAACTCCTCGCCGATGCGCTGGGGCGCGGCCAGGATGCCACCGATGTCGAGCGCCAGCGGACCCCGGTTCCACTCGAAGGTCAGCGCCGTGCGACGCGCCACGCGCTCGCGGATGACGGAGGCGGTCTGCTGCGTCGCGCCCCGGGCGATGTCCTCCTGGTGCACCAGCGTCAGCGCCATGTCGCCGAAGCCCTTGCGGTACTTGGCGACGACGGAAGGGTTTGCGCCCCAGTACAGCTCCGGACCCACCGCCAGCTTGAAGCCCTCGAAGGAGCGCTTGCCGCTGAGCACCACGCCGAAGGGCGCGTTGCCATGGTAGATGTCGATGTTCGGCCCGTAGTTGGCCTCGCGGTACAGGCCGAAGAAGTCGCCCTCCTCGCCCCAGTGGTAGTGGCCGACGCGGTAGAAGCCCTCCAACGCGAAGTCCGCGCGGTCCAGCTTGAACTCCGCCTGGTACAGCGCGAAGCGGTCGAAGCCATTCACTCCCGGCTGGGAGACGCCCGGCGTCGGCGAGGCCCCCGGTGCCGGCGTCGTCGGCGTCGGCGTGGTGCCCCGGTTCTCGTAGAAGAGGTTGTTGAGGCGGTTGGTGGCCACGTTGCCCACCACGTTGAAGGACGCGCGGCCGTACACGCCGGTGGCGGGCTGGAGCGCCAGGTCGAAGAAGATGGACTCCGTGTGGTCCGCCGCCGTCAGGTTCGGCCGCGTCGTCGCGATGCTTCCACGCGACAGCGAGCTGTCCATGACGAGGCGCAGGTTCGACACCCGCACCGCGCTGAGTTCGTCCGCCTTCGCCAGGGCGATGGAGGACTCGTAGCTCTTCGACAGCTCGGAGGGCCGCAGGCCCGCGAAGTGCGCGTGGATGCGGTCCAGGTCCGTGTCCTCCGCGTACGGGTCCAGGCGGAAGGCCGCCTGCAACACGTAGTAGGCCGTACGCGGCTGGATGCGGGAGATGCCCGCGTCGTCCGGCGTACCCAGGGCACAGATGCCGAACCACTCCTCGTTCATGTTGTTCTGACCGGCCACGAAGTCCGCCGCGTAGCCGCCGTTGGGCCACGACGCCGTCGTGTCGTGCAGGGAGAGGTTGGCCTCCTGGCCCACCTTCCACCAGCCATCCACCCACTGGAAGACGAAGCCGCCCAGCGCGTTGCCCACGCGGCCCTGGCCGTACGTCTGCGTGTAGATTTCCTCCCACTGCTGGCGCAGGTACTCGGCCTGCGACAGGTGGTCCTCACGGCCGTCCCGCGCGTTGAACGCATCCGCGCCGAACTCCGAGAAGAGCACCGGCTTGTCCACCTTGCGCAGCACCTCTTCGTACAAGTCCCGGACGCTGGGGCCTCGGTAGACGTTGGCGCCGAAGATGTCGATGTCGGTGGCGTGCTTGGCGATGAGGTCGATGTACTGGAGGTCGCCGTTGGCCATCGCCACCGGGTGGTTGACGTCGCGGGCCTTGATGGTCCGCGCCGCCTCGCCCATCAGCGTGTAGAGGTGCACCGCGCGCGCGGCGTCCTCCTGGCCCGGCAGCGCCTCGATTTCATAGCTGGTCCAGTGCAGGCCGTAGTTGTTCTCGTTGCCGAGCAGCCACATCAACACGCCCGGAACGCCCCGGTACACCTCCACCTTCTTCGCCAGCTCCTCGAGCAGCGCCTTGCGATGCGCGGCGTTGGAGTAGTCGATGTTGGGCACGAAGGTGCCGTTGACGGTGGCGCCATAGCGGCCCATCAGCGGGTTCACCACGGTGGTGATTGCGTAGTTCTTGAAGATGAACTCCACCCAGCGCGGGGGGATGTCGTCGAACTGGCGGATGGCGTTGACGCCCATGTCGCGCAGCAGCGTCATCTCCCGCGCCAGCACCGCGCGCACGAAGTCGTCGGGCTGGTTCCAGAGCGAATACCGGTAGTTCTCTCCAATGGGCGTGTAGCCCCAGTTCATGCCGCGCAACAGGAAGTCGCGGCCGTCCACCTTCAGCTTGAAGCCCCGCTCGTCGCGCTGGAGCTTGACGACGGTGGCCTGCTCCGCGCCCGCGGTGACGTCCACGGGCTGCAGGGTGAGGGGCTGCGGCGCGGGAGACGGCGCCGGGCTCGGAGGACCCGAGGGCGTCGTGGTGGTGGCCGCGGGCGGCGCGCCACCGGGAGGAGCGGCGGCCGGCGGAGTTGCTTCCACCGGCGCCGTTTGAGGTTGCGCGCCGCCGGGTTGGACGGGCTGCGCGTCCTGCCCGGCGTGGACGGGGGCCTGGTAGAGCGCCGCCGCGAGGAGGGGTGCGAGGAACAGGGCTCTCATGCGGCCAGCTCCACATCCAGCCCGTTCTGGGCCACCACGGCGCGGTACAGGTGCGCGCTGTCCTTGGGGATGCGCTTCTGGGTCGCGTAGTCCACGTAGACCATGCCGAAGCGCTTCTGATAGCCGTACGCCCACTCGAAGTTGTCCAGCAGCGACCACGCGAAGTAGCCCTTGAGTGGCACGCCCTGCTTGATGGCCTCCAGCGAGGCCTCCAGGTGCGTGCGCAGGTAGTGCACGCGCTTGGTGTCCCGCACGCGGCCGTCCGCGTCCGGCGTGGTGCCGTAGGCGGCCCCGTTCTCCGTGACGTAGAGGCGGCCGGGCTTGTAGTCCTGGTGCAGCCGCACGAGCAGCTGGGTGAGTCCGTGGGGCGACACCTCCCAGTCCATCTCCGTCTTCTCGGGGCTGACGTGGACGGTGCGCGGGGCGTTCTGCGCCTCGGGGATGCGGTCGCTGCGGATGACGCCTCGGTTGTAGTAGTTGACCCCGAGGAAATCGATGGGCGCGGCGATGTCCGCCATGTCCCCCTGTCGCACGAAGGGCAGCGTGTCCGACTTCAGTCGCCCCTCGGCGACATGGTCGTCAATCACGTCGCGCGGGTAGCCCTTCCCGTAGAGCGGGTCCAGGTACCAGCGGTTGAAGCCGCCGTCGAAGGAGCGGCACGCGTCATGGTCCTCCTTGCTGGGCGACGCGGGCTCCGCGGGCACCAGGTTGAGGGTGACGCCGACCTCCGCCCTGGGCACGTTGGCGCGGATGACGGGGACGGCCTGTCCATGCGACAGCAGCACATGGTGGGCCGTGGCCAGCGCCTGGCCCCAGTCCTTGATGCCGGGGGCGTGCTCGCCGTTGGCGTAGCCCAGGATGCTGATGCACCAGGGCTCGTTGTGCGTAATCCACCGCGACACCCGGTCCCCGAGCTTCTGGCTCATCACGTCCGCGTACTCGACGAACGCGCTCACCGTGTCGCGCGAGGCCCAGCCGCCCTTGTCCTGAAGCGCCTGCGGCAAATCCCAGTGGTACAGCGTGACGACAGGCTCGATTCCCACCTCCAGCAGTCCGTCGACCAGCCGCGAGTAGAAGTCGAGGCCAGCGGTGTTCACCTTGCCGCGCCCCATGGGGAACACGCGCGGCCAGGCGACGGAGAAGCGATACGCCTTCAATCCCATCCAGCGCATCAGCTCCACGTCTTCGCGCCAGCGGTGGTAGTGGTCGCAGGCGACGTTGCCGTTGGTTCCGTCGGCGATTTTACCGGGCGTGGCGGCGAACCGGTCCCAGATGGATTCACCGCGCCCGTCGGCGTCGGTGGCTCCTTCAATCTGGTACGAGGAGGTGGCCACACCCCACACGAAGTCATGAGGAAACTGCCGCATCGTCAGGGACTCCTTTCGAGGACTCGAGATGGCAGCGGACGTGGTGCTCCGCCGCGGGAAGGTGAAAGGGAGGAAGCGCCTCGTGGCACCGCACGTCGGCGTGAGGACAGCGGGGCGCGAAGGCACACCCCAGAGGAGGCGCGGGCACGGTCGCCACGCGCGCGGGCAGGGGCGTGCGCAGGAAGTCCACGCCATCCGGAACGGCCGACAACAACAGCCGCGTATACGGGTGGCGAGGCGCCTGGAGCACGTCGCTGGTGCGGCCCGTCTCCACGACGGAGCCCGCGTAGAGCACCAGCACGCGGTCCGCCAGGTGACGGGCGCTCGCCAGATCGTGGGTGATGAAGAGGATGCCAATGCCGCGCTCGCGCGTCAGGCCCTTGAGCAACTGGAGCACCCCCCGGCGCGTGGACACGTCCAGCATGGAGGTGGGCTCGTCCGCGATGATGACGTCGGGCTCCACCGCCAGCGCCCGCGCCACGGCCACGCGCTGACGCTGGCCTCCGGACAGCTCGTGCGGATAGCGCTTCGCGAGCTGCTCCGCCGGCGTCAGCCCCACCGACTCCAGCAGCGCGTGCACCCGTCGCGTCAGCTCCACGCCTCGTGCGCGCCCATGGCGCACCAGCGAGCGCTCCAGGTGATAGGCCACCGTGTGCACCGGATTGAGCGAGGCGAACGGGTCCTGGAACACCATCTGCACGCGGCCCCGGTAGGCCAGTGACGCGGCGCCGCCCTCGCGGGCGAGCACGTTCTCTCCGCCAAGGAGGATGTCGCCCGAGTCCGGGGTGTCCAGCCGCGCCAGCAGGCGGGCCAGCGTGGACTTGCCGCTGCCGGACTCGCCGACGAGCGCGAGGATTTCTCCGCGCTCCAGCGAGAAGGACACATCCGTCAGCACCTTGCGGCGCGCGTGGGACAGGAAGCCGCCCACGGGGAAGCTCCGATTCAGGCGCGAGGCTTCCAGCAGGGGATGGCTCATCGACGACCTCCGGGGGACGCGGCGAGCGGCGGCTTGAGCGCGCTGGTGGCCTGCTCCAGCACGTCGGGTGACGGCGTCGGCGCGTCGGCCGCGCCCAGGTGAGGGAAGGACGACAACAGGAGGCGCGTGTACGGATGCCGCGCGTCGGTGCGCAGGCGCTGCGCGGTGTCCACCTCCACCAGCTTGCCGGCCTGGAGGATGCCCACGCGGTCCGCCAGCGCGAGCAGCAGCGGCAGGTCATGCGTGATGAAGAGGACCGCGAAGCCCAGCCGCTCCTTCAGCTCCACCACGCGCTGGAGCAGCTCCTTCTGCACCACCACGTCGAGCGCGGTGGTGGGCTCGTCCATCACCACCAGCCGGGGCTCCAGCGCCAGGGCCAGGGCGATGCCCACGCGCTGGCGCATGCCCCCGGAGAGCTGGTGCGGCCATGCGTCCACCAGCTCGGGCTTCAACCCCACCATGCTCAACAGTTCACGGGCCCGCGCGTACGAGGATGCGCGCGAGTTACCTCCGTGCGCCGCGAGCGTGTCGTGGAACTGCTCGCCCAGCGTGAGCACCGGGTTGAGCGCGCTCATCGCGCTCTGGAACACCATGGACACACGGCTCCACCGGAAGGCGCGCAGCGCCTCCGGCGACAACGCGGTGACGTCCGTTCCGTCGAAGAGGATGCGTCCGTGGGTGATGGCCGCCGACGAGGGCAACAGGCGCAACAGCGCGGAGCCCAGCGTGGACTTGCCGCTGCCGGACTCACCCGCGAGGCCGAACACCTCGCCGGGGGCGATATCCAGGGACACCTGGTCCACCACGCGGGAAGGGCCCGCCTGCGTCATGTACTCGATGGACAGCTCGCGCACGCTCAAGAGCGCGCCGGGCGTGGCGGCCTCCTGCTCGGGCGAGGCGACGGCGTGCACCACCGCGGCGCTGGGCGCCTTCGGAGGGGCGCGCAGCGAGGGGTTGGTCAGCTCGTCGATGGCGGAGCTGAGCAGCGTGAGCGAGAAGCCCACCAGCGCGATGCAGATGCCCGTGGGGACGAAAATCCACCAGGAGCGCGTCAGGAGCGCCGCGTCGTTGCCGGCCCAGTAGAGGTTGGTGCCCCACGTCACCGAGCCCACGTCACCCAGGCCCAGGAACTCCAGGCCCACCTGCGCGCCCACGGCGTACAGCGTGTTGCCAATGAACGACGAGGCCACGAGCGAGGCCATGTTGGGCAACAGCTCGCGGGTGATGATGCGCAGGTGGCTCTCTCCGGCGACGACGGCCGCCGCGACGAAGTCCCGACCTCGCAGCGACAGCGCCTCCGCGCGGAAGACGCGCGCGTTCCAGGCCCAGCCCGCGAAGGTGAGCACCACCACCATGCGGAACGGACCAGACGGCAGATAGGCGCCCAGGACGATGGCCAGCGGCAGGCCCGGGATGACCAGGAAGATGTTGGTGGTGAGCGTCAGCGCGTCATCCACGCGGCGGCCCAGGTAGCCGGCGGTGATGCCCACCAGCGCGCCCACCAGCGTGACGAGCGCGCCCACCGCGAAGCCGATGGCCAGCGTCTCGCGCGCGCCCACCACCGTCTGCGCGAGCACGTCCTGGCCCTGGCCCGTCGTGCCGAACCAGTGGGCACTCGAAGGCGGCTGGTGGGGCTGGCCCATCAGCTCCGTCGGGTCCATCACGAACCACGGGCCCACCAGCGCGACGAGGAGGAAGCCCAGCAGGAGGGTGCCTCCCACCGCCGCCTTGCGCTGGCGGAGCAAGCGTCGAAAGGTGTCACGCATGGGCGCGGGTCCTCGGGTCCAGCCAGAGGCAGAGCAGGTCCACGGCGAAGTTCGCGGCGAGCACCGCCAGCGTGATGACCAGGAAGAGCCCCTGCATCAGCGGGTAGTCCTGGTTGCGCACCGCGAGGATGAGCAGGTAGCCGGTGCCTGGATACGAGAAGACGATTTCCGTCAGCAGCGAGCCGCTCAGCACGAAGCCCAGCGCCATGCCGAAGCCGGTGACGTTGGGCAAGAGCGCGTTGCGCGCCGCATAGCGCAGCATCACCTGGCGGGGCGGCAGGCCCTTGGCGTGCGCCAGCCGCAGCGTGTCCGTGCCCAGCACCGCCACCATGGTGTTGCGCATGCTCAGCATCCACCCGCCGAGCGTGGCCACGACGATGGACGTCGCCGGCAGCACCGCGTGTCGTCCCACGTCCGCGAGGAAGGTGAGCGTCGCCCCGGGCTCCACGTCGTGCGAGTACGCGTGACGCAGCGGGAACCAGCCCAGCCCGAAGCCGAAGAGGTACAGGGCCAGCATGGCCAGCCAGAAGTAGGGAAAGGCCCCCAGGAAGGCGAGCGCGGGCGCCAGCGCGGAGTCCAGCCAACCGCCCCGGTTCCACGCGGCCAGCACGCCCAGCATCGTCCCCACCGCGAAGCTGATGATGACCGCGCACCCGGCCAGCCCCAGCGTCCACAACAGGCCCGTGCCGATGACCTCCGACACGGGCGACGGGTAGTACGCGTACGACAGGCCCAAATCCCCGGTCAGCAGGTGCTTCAGGTACGTGAAGTACTGCACGTGCCACGGCGCATCCGTGAAGCCGAACGCCGTCTTCAGGGCCACCAGCGCCTCGGGGGAGATGCGGCCCTCGAAGCGGGCGAACATCGCCGTGGCCGGGTCTCCCGGCGCGAGCCTCGGGATGACGAAGTTCATCGTCAGCGAGGCCCACGCGGCGAGCAGGTAGAAGCCGAGCCTGCGGAGCACGTAGCGCATGGTCAGGGCGCCTCCCTCGGGGCGAGCGCCGTCAGCACCAGCAGGCTGTCGGGCTCGGCGTGGGGCGAAAGCCGGGCGTAGGGGTTCGCCTCGGTGGGAAAGCCCGTGAAGCGCTTGGAGTTGGACTCGCCCCAGGACGGGTTCGGGAACAACGGAATCGCCGGCGCCGTCTCGGAGAAGCGCCGCTGCACCTGTGCCATCAGCGCCTGCTGCTCCTCGCGCGAGTCGGTGACTTCGAAGCGCTCCAGCAGCGCGTCCGTCTCCTTGTCGCCGTAGCGCTGCCAGTTGGCGGGAGCCACCTCGCCCACCGGACGCACCGTCGCGGACGACAGCATCCACTTGTAGAAGGTGTACGGCGTGGGGCCGTCCAGCGACCAGGAGATGGCCAGCTGGAACTCCCCTTTCTGGAGTCGCGCCTGCCACGCGCTGAACTCGTACGTGCGCAGCTGCGCCTGGAGGCCCAGCTTGCGCAAGTCCCGCGCGACGACCTGCCCCGCGCGCACCCAGTCCGACCAGCCGCCCACCACTTCGATGTCCAGCGTCAGTGGGCTGCCGTCCGCCTGGCGGCGCAGCCCGTCAGGCCCGCGCGTGAGCCCCGCCTCGTCCAGGAGCCGCGCGGCCTCCTTCGCGTCGTGGCGCACCCACGCGTCGTCCGCGACGTCCGCGTCCCGCCAGCCCGTGTACGCGTCGTTGAGGCCCGTGGCGTCCGCCGGCCGCGTGTAGCCATACATGGCGATTTCGACGAGCCGCTCCCTGTCCAACGCCATGCTCAGCGCCTTGCGCACGCGCACATCGTTCAGCGGGGGCTGGGTGGTGTTGGGGTAGAGGAAGACGGTGCTGCCGAAGAGCGGAAACCAGCGCGCGTGGTGCTTCGGGTCCCTGGCGACGAAGGTGCGGTCCACCGCGGGGACGAAGTTGCCCGCCCAGTCCACCTCGCCCTCCACCAGCGCCAGGTTCGCCTGGTCATTGGTGGGGAAGGCCAGGAAGCGCAGCGCCCTGACGGCGGGCTTGCCGGGCTGCCAGTAGTACGGGTTGCGGCTCAGTTCGTACACCTGATTGCGGAAGACACTCACCTGCGTGAACGGACCGGTGGCCACGGGGATGGGATTCGTGAACGTCACCGGGTCCGCCACCTGCTCCCAGATGTGGCGCGGGACGATGGGCTGCGCGGCCAGGTCCCCGAAGCCGGGGATGAACGTGCGCGAGAACTGGAAGGCCACCGTGAGCGGCCCCTCGGCGCGCACGTCCGCCAGGAAGCGCCACACGCCGCCCGCGTCCAGGGCCGCGTGCTTGCGCAGCAACTGGAAGGTGTAGGCCACGTCCTCGGCGGTAAAGGGCTTGCCGTCGGACCAGCGCACGCCCTCGCGCAGCGTGAAGCGCAGGGTGCGGCGGTCCTCGGACCACGCGTGCCCCGTGGCCAGCCACGGCTGGTAGTCACCCTTGGATGGTGTGTAGAGCTCCAGGCACTCGTAGACGCCCGCGCGCGTGGGCCAGCGAGAGCCCGCGCCCGGGAAGAGCGGGTTGAAGTTGCGCACCCACGCGCTCTGCTGCTCCACGGAGACGAACAGGGTCCCCGGCGGACGCGGACGGGGCTCGTTCGAGCACGCCGCGCACAGAAGCAGGAGGAGGGCGGAGGTGACGAGGCCCGCGGGCCTCATTCCACCCTCGAGTAGGCGCGCACGTAGTCCACCCGCATCTGCTGGGGGAACTGCGTGGTGCCGTCCACCGGGCCCACGAAGCCGCCTCCCACCGCGACGTTGAGGATGAGGAAGTGCGGATGGTCGAACACCCAGCGGGCGTTGCCCGGCAGGTCCCTGGGCGTCACCTCCATGAAGGCGATGTCATCCACGAACCAGCGGATGCGGTCGGGGTCCCACTCCACCGCGAAGACGTGGAAGTCCTCGTAGAGCCTGCCGCCCGCGACGACGTGCTCCTGGCCCACGTTCTCCCCGCCCGAATACCCCGGCCCGTGCAGCGAGCCCCGGACGATGGCGGGCAGTTGGCCCCGGTGCTCCATGATGTCGATTTCGCCGCACGTGGGCCAACCCACCTGGTTGAAGTTCGCGCCCAGCATCCAGAAGGCGGGCCAGATGCCCTTGCCCGTGGGCAGCTGGATGCGCGCCTCGAAGCGCCCGTAGGTCCGCTCGAACTTGCCGCGCGTGGTGAGGCGCGCGGAGGTGTAGTCGTTGCCCTGGTAGCGCTCGCGCCGCGCGGTGATGACCAGGCGGCCCTCGCCGTCCAGCGACGCGTTCTCCGGCCGCGCGGTGTTGTGCTCGTACTGGCCGTTGCCCCAGCCGTCTCCTCCGACGTCCGCGCTCCACCGTTCGGTGGAAGGAGGCGTGCCCGCCGGTCCGTCGAACTCGTCCTGCCACACCAGCTTCCAATCCTGATGCGAGGGCTGGACGGTGGTGGGGGGCGGGTCGGTGCGTCCTGAGCGGGCCGGGTCACAGGCCATGCACCCCAGGAGCGCGAACCACGGGAGGAGTCGGCTGGGCGTCATGCGGTTTTTCCGACGTGTTGGAGGGGAAATAACGTGCGGTCCCGGAGGGCCGCCTGGAGCACGAGTGTGGCCGCGCCCACCGCGATGGACTTGTCGCCCAGCGCGGACGTGACGATGCGCGTCTCCGCCATGGACGTGGACAGCGCGCGCTTGCGCACCGACGCCCGCAACGGGTCCAACAAGAGGTCGCCCACGGAGGAGATTTCCCCGCCGAGCACGACGATGGCGGGGTTGAGCAGGTTGAGCAGGCCCGCGACGGCGACGCCCAGGTACTGGCCCAGCCCATCGATGATTTGCCGCGCCGCCGGGTCGCCCGCGCGCGCGCCTTCGACAATCTCGCGAATCGTCGGAGCCTTGCGGCCCTTGGTGCCCATCAGCTCCCGCGCGCGCTCTACCAGCGCCCCGGAGCCGATGAGGGTGACGAGGCAGCCGCGCAGCCCGCACAGGCACGGGGGCCCCGCGGAGTCGACGGCGATGTGGCCAATCTCTCCGGCCGTGCCTCCGGCGCCGCGGTACACGTCGCCGTGGATGATGTGGCCGGAGCCGATGCCCGTGGCCAGCTTGATGTACGTCAGGTCCTCGCCGCTGGTGCCCGCGCCCCAGTAGCACTCCGACAGCGCGCCGAGGTTCGCGTCGTTGTCCACGAACACCGGCAGGTCGAACGTGGTGCTCAAGGCCTCCCGCACGTCGTAGCCGCGCCACGCCGGCAGGATGAGCGGGGACATCTTCCCGGGCGCGGACGGGTGCACCGGGCTGGGCGCGGCCACGCCCAGACCCACGACGGAGCGCCGGGGAACGCGCTCGGCGTCCAGGCACTCCTGCACCAATGTCCGCACCGTCTTCAGTGTGCCCTCCGGGTCGTTGCGAACCTGCTGTGCGGCGCTGCGGTGGGTGCGCACCCGGCCCCGCAGGTCCGTGAGCACCACGGTGACGTGGGTGGCGCCCATCTCCACGCCGAGGATGCTGAAGGCGTCATCCCGGAAGCCGATGAGGGTGGGGCGACGGCCGCCTCGGGAGACGCCGGCGCCGATGCTGCGCACCAGCCCCGAGTGCTCCAGGTCCGCGACGATGGCCGACACGGTGGACGGGCTCAGCTCCGTCCTCCGGGCAATCTCCGCCCGGGAAATCTGGCGCTCGCGCCAGATCATGTTGAGCAGCAGGCTGCTGTTCTGCGCCCGCATGCCCGCCGCGTCGACCGTCAGTGCCGCCGTTCCCACTTTCATCGTCCCCTTACGCTCCATTCCGCCGCGCGGAAGGCGCGGTGGGTGTCATCTCCACTGGATGTCGTCGACGTAGAAGACGACCGGGGTCGGCTTGCCCCCCGCTACCCAGCCGAAACCACCCACCACCTTCCGGTATCGGACGCGGCTGACGTCGATTGTGTACTCCTTTGGCTCCGCAGTGAGCGTCTGGTCTCCGGTATCGAGGCTGAAGCCGTCGGCCGTGGTACTCAGACCCACCAGGAACTTGACGACCTCGCCTCCCGTGGCTCCCCACGCATAGAAGGACAGGACGGACGCGCCCTCGGGGACCTCGAAGCCGGGCAGGTCACCCCAGTTGCTCTCGGGGTACTGCCACCACACGCCGCCCCAGTTGCCGCCGCCCGCCGTATAGGTGAACTTGTGGCAGTCGCCCTTGCCCGTGCCCGGCCGCGTCGCGGCGCACTCGGGCGCGGAGACGATGCCGCCCGATGCGCCGTCGCCCATGTAGCCGCTGGGCGCCCACGTTCCGTCCACCGTCAGGGGAAGCACCGTGGTGGGGCCCGCGTCAGGAGGCCCCGCGTCCGGCTCGCCCGCGTCGGGAGGCCCGGAGTCTGGCGGACCCGCGTCCGGCACCCCCGAGTCCACGGGCCCCGCGTCCGGCTGTCCTGAGTCCGGAGTGCCCGAGTCGGGCTTCGTCCCCGCGTCAGTCTGGGGGTCGGGCGTCTTGTCGTCCTCCTCCGGGTCACATGCACCGAGCAGGCTCATCGCGGCGAGCAACCCCGCCGCG
Organism: Myxococcus sp. CA040A; assembly: GCF_013336725.1. Classification (NCBI taxonomy): domain Bacteria; kingdom Pseudomonadati; phylum Myxococcota; class Myxococcia; order Myxococcales; family Myxococcaceae; genus Myxococcus; species Myxococcus sp. CA040A. Next base: position 889,383 of record NZ_JABUMR010000003.1, read on the forward strand.
GCACACGTCCAGGCGAAACGCTTGTGTTGCATGGGCTTCCCCTCCCTGCTGGAAAACTTCGTTCGCACTGCGAAGAAACCAGACGACGCAAGGAACCGACGCTCGCGTGGTGCGATGCGTCAAGAAAGGCGCTCTGCTTCAGAGGAGAGTGAGGTGAATCACGCCGTGCCCATCCGCCCACACCCCCGGGGCCCACCGTCACTCCGTCACGAACCCGTGATTCATTCGTTCGAGTGACGAAGAAAGTACCAGCGACGTTGGTTGGATTGCAAGCCGCCGCGTGACAGGGCCTTGACGCCAAACCCAGACACGGCGCCGCGCGCGGCCCGTCCCATTGCCTGACGCGTCGCGGCGACGGTGACGTGAAAGGGATAAGAGGGCACGAGCGGCGCCTCGAGCCCGCCGAGTGGGGCCACGCGCGGCGAGAGTGCCGCCTGGAGGGGCGCTCGAAACTTTGTTCGGACGGCGAACAAAGTTCAGGGTGGGAGGTGCCGGGTCACCCAGGTGGGGCGCTGGACGGGGTGAGGCTCACGTCCGGCTCCGAGTGGAATGACGACAGCGGCCGCCACCATAGCGTGGGCCCGCCGCCTTGAACAGTTTCATCCAGCGCGAGAAGGAAGGGCTCCGCGCCCTCGGCTGGCGGGCGCGTCATGGAGAGGGCCAGGAGCGCGCCGGCCCGCGTCACCAGGCTGGTCGTGTCGATGCACCGGGTTGAACAGAGCCAGGTCCGCGCGGGACGTCCGAGGGGATTGGAATCCGGAGGTGCGCCGCCTGTTGTGAGGCTTCATGCGAGAGCTGAGTCGGCGTTCCGTCGTGCTGGGGCTGGGGTCCTGCGCCGTGAGTGTGGTGGCTTGCACCTGCGCGGTCCCAGCGGAAGCCGTCCCCGTGGCGCCCCGCGTCAGGGCCCAGCTCTACACCTGCGAGGGATGTGAAGCCGTCGCGGAGCGGGTGCCGGAGCGGCTGATTCCCACCGTTCGGCTGGCGAGCGCCGAGGAGCCCGGAGAACGGATGACGCTGACGGGATGGGTGTTGAGCGCGCAGTCACGCGAGCCCGTCGCGGGTGTCGTCATCTACGCGCATCACACCAACGCGGCGGGGCTCTATGCGAACGGTACGCGGGAGTCCGAGTGGAGCCGTCGCCATGGTCGGTTGCGCGGGTGGGCGAGGACGGGTGGGGACGGCGTCTATGCGTTCGAAACCATCAAGCCCGCGCCCTATCCGAACGACACCCTGCCGGCGCACGTACACCTGTTCATTGGCGAGCCGGGGCGGCCCGCGTACCACGTCGATGACGTCGTGTTCGACGGCGAGTTTGGCGTGACGCCGCGCTACCGCGAGAAGCAGGAGCTTCGCGGTGGAAGTGGCATCGTGAAGCTGTCGCGCACGGCCTCTGGCGTGTGGCTCGCGCGCCGGGACATCGTCCTGGAGCGTCACCCCTGAGGCGCGTGCGCGGGGTGCTCAGAACGGCGCCAGGCGGAAGGACTCCATGAGGAGCGGCAGGGGGCGCGCGCTCCACAGCACGGCCCACTGTCGTTCGTTCACGCCTCGCATGTAGACATCGCCCAGGTACAGCGCGACGGCGGCGCGGGCCTCCAGGTCGATGAGGAGCGCGCCCGGCTCACCCGACACCGAGAAGTGCCGGTCATCCGTGGCCGTGACGAGCACTTCTTGTCCGTCCTCGCCCACGGAGATGATGCGGCCGCGATGCAAGCCTCCCCGGGAGGTGTACTTCATCACGGTGCTGCCCACGCGGGGCGCCGCCACCCGGGGCACCCAGGACACGGGTGGGTACTCGCCCGTGCCACGCTCCGCCGGGTCCACGGGCGCGGCGATGCAGGCGTCGAGCAGGCCCGAGGGGCTCCACTGTCTGGCTTCCGTGGCCACCACCTGGGCGACCCGGGTCTGGGTGGTGACGTGGCGGAGCCAGCGCCCCTCGGGACGGCGGTCCACGATGCCGTCCTCTCCCCGCGAATACGGTGGAGGTTGTGGCACCAGTCCTCCTCCCATCGTGAGGCCGCCGGGCGCCGGTGGGAGGACGGGTGGTCCCAGCCGGTGCTCCACGGTGAGCAGCACGGGGTCGCCGGATTCACGCAGGCGGAACCAGCCTCCGAGGGAGGTCTCGTAGGGGCTGCCCTCCTCACTCAGCGGCTCTCCGGCGATGAGCCGGGGGCCTTTGCCGTGGCCGTGCGTGCTCATGGTCGGGCGAGACTCCAGAGGGAAGACCTGGCGTGGCTACAGCTCGCTCAGGCCAGGGTCGAACAGGGCGGTGAGCGTGACGAGGAACTCGTGGGAGAACACGGGCATGGGCGCGTGGCCGCCATTGTACGGCTGGGCGCTGCGGAAGTTCTCGCCGAGCAGGCTGTCCCTGCCACCCCACCGCGACCCTCGGGCCACGGACGTGGGTGGGGCAGGACGGCGCAGGCACCTTGAAGCCCGTGTGTCCTTCGCGACGGAGTCCCCGGTGCGCGTGTAAGGGCTGTTCAGTAGGGCCGCAGGTGAAAGGCCTTCATCAGGAGCGGCAGTGGACGGGCCCGCCACAACACGGCCCACTGACGCTCCTTTACGTAGCGCATGTAGACCTCACCCACGTGCAGCCCGATGGCGGCACGGGCCTCCACGTCGATGAGGAGCGCGCCCGAGTCGCCTTCCACCGCGAAGGGCTGCTCACTGGTGGAGGTGACGAGCACCTCGTCTCCAGACTCGCTCACGCAGAGGATGCGGCCGTGACGCAGTCCGCCCCGCCGGGTGAACTTGAGCACGGTGCTGCCCTCGCGAGGCTCCGCGACGCGGGGCACCCAGGGCAGCGGCGGGTACTCGTCCGAGCCGAGCGACGGGGCCACGGGCGCGGCGATGCAGGCGTCGAGCGGACCCTGGTGTCCCGTCTCGGGTCGGACTCCCGAGGCCAGCACCCTGGCGACGCGCTCGCCCGACGTGGCGTGGCACAGCCAGCGCCCCTCGGGACGGCGGTTCACGATGGCGTCTTCCCCCTGCCAGCGCAGGCGCGGCGGCGGGCCTCCTACCGCGAGGCACGCGGACGCGGCCCTGATGGGGTCCGGCGTCAACAGGTGCTCCACGGTGAGCAGCACGGGGGCGCCGGACTCACTCAGGCGGAACCACCCGCCGAGCGTCGCCTGGAGGTAGCTGCCCTCTTCACATAACGGCTCGCCGGAGAGCAGCCGTCGGCCTTCGTTGTCCGCGTGGGTGCTCATGCCTGGGTGAGATTGGTGAAGTCGCAGGCGGCGGGAAGGCATGAGACCGGCGCGGCGTTCGCGGGGGCCAGGTGGATGACGCGCTCGTGGGGATTCGAGTGCTCCAGGGTGCCCACCCCCGCGCCGTCGTCCGCGAGGTAGGCGGTGCGCCCATTGGCCTTCAGCTTGACGGTCCTCACCACCCCCGACACCGGGAGGGTGATGTCGTAGGAGTCGTCGTCGGTGACGCCCGCAACGGCATACAGGCCATTATAGGCATACGTGCCTCCGACGTGGTTGCCGTCGGTGATGGTGACCGTGCCCGCGCCCAGGTCGTGGTTCACCGCGTGGGTCACCGTGCAGGAGGTGCCGTCATCATCCAGGGTGATGGCCACGGGGCCCGCCCCCATGCCGGTGTCCGCCATTCCGGCGACGCCGAGGTGGACGGCGCCGGTGGTGATGGCCAACTCGTAGCTCGTCTCATCGATGACCTGAGCGGTCTGGTGGTGCCCGTTCAGCGCCGCGATTCCCATCACGCTGAGTGTGACGCCATGCCTGGGGGTTCCCTGGGCGGGAGCCGCCGGTCCGGCGATGGCCAGCGGGGTTCGCGTCACCTGCGAGGTGATGTTCTGGACCGCGGCGGCGGGAGCGCCCAGGGGCAGGGCATAGTGGTTGGAGTCCACCACGGTGGCGGCATGCGCCGCGTTCAGCGCGATGACCGCGGCGCCGTTGATGGTGACGATGGGCGCGCCCTTGAGGCCATGGTTGGGGTGACGCGCCACCGCCTGGTTGCCCATGTGGTCCACCACCGTCACCGGGACGAAGAGGTCCACCTCATCCTTGCGATAGACCTTCTCGTTGCGCGGAAGCGTGCGCAGCGAGGGGGTGCCGCCCACGTTCGCGAGCGTGCGCTCGCCGTCGTGGAAGTGGCCGGTGGAGCCCACCAACTCCACCTGGGCCGTGCCCCAGAAGCCGTCGGCTTGCGTCTGGCGCAGGAGGCTTTCGGTGGGGGCCTTGTCCAGCAGCGTGACGTTGTTGCCGGCGACCTGCCCGGTGACTTCCGCCGCCGCACCCTGGGACACGTCCAGGAGGGACCAGTCCGCGTCCAGGTTCCGGGCGACAGGGTGGGCGCCGTCGTAGGCGGGCACGCTGGCGCCCTGGAGCTTCACCATTCGCAGCCCTCGTCCATGGTTCGCGTGGGTGACGACACTTCCCGTGAGGTCCGCGTCCAGGACGACATCCACCCCGCCCAGCTTCGCCGTCGCATGCACGTTCACCGGGCTCGCCTTGTCCGTGCGGTAGGTGTTCGCGTCGACAATCTCGACGACCCGCTGAGGCCCGTCGAGTGATGGGTCCGTGCTCTCCGTGACGACCACCGGACCCAGCCCGCGTCCATGGGCCACGTGGGTGACGATGGTGTCGGTGCCGTCATCGTCCAGCGTCACCGCCGTGCCGTCCACCTGGGCGGCCTCGCCGTTGGCCACCGCGCTGGTGAAGCGCAGCTTGTAGTGGTCCGCGTCGATGATTTCCGTCACCTCGTGGTCGCCATCCCACGCGCCGGCCGAGGAGCCGTCGACGTGGACGCAGCCCAGCGTGGCGCCCTGGCCGGGGTGGTGAAGCAGGCACTGGCCCTCGGGGAAGTCCATCAGCGTCACGCGCACGCCCACGCTCGGCAGCGTGTGCACGTGGTTCGCTCCCGCGCTGGCATCCAGCCGGTAGTGATGGGCGTCGACGACGGTTGCGTTGCGCGCGCCATCCAGGAGTGCCACGCCCGTGCCACGCAGCCTCACCTGCTTCGTCCCCACGAGCCCATGGGCCGGGTGGTGCACCAGGCATTCGCCCGCGGGGAAGGTGAGCAACTCGGTGGCCTCGACGACGGGAGCGCCGCCGCCCGGGGGCATGGAGGTCCCCGTGGCGCGTGGCCCCACGCCGAGCACGGGCTCCGGGACGGGCTTCGCGGCCACGGGATGTTGGGACGCGGGCGGCTTCTGGCAATGCACGAGTTGGAGCGGCAGCGGGCCTCCGTTCGTGTGGACCACCTGCACGGACGCGCGGGCCTGTCGCTCCGCTTCCTGGCTGGCCAGGATGGCGGGCTGCCGCAGCCGCTGTACGATGCCGTTGATGAGGCGAGAGGCCGCGCTGCGATTGGGCTCGCCGCGCGCCGCGAGAATCGCGTCGCGGAGGGCCATCTTGGTCGCCGCCGTGGGATGGAGGTTCACGAAGGCCGCGCCCGTCATTTCCGTCTCGGCCTCGTCCGCCACGTCGGCCGCGGAGTTGCCGGTCACCTTGCTCGCGGCCTCCGCCGCGCCCCCGACGAGCGTCGCCGCCTGGGCCTGGGCGTAGCAGTGGGAGACACGCGCGGCGGCCTGCTCATACGCCGTGGTGGCCGCTTGGATGTTCGTCGCGGCGAGCCCTACGGGCGGCGTCCCGGGTCCCCTCCAGCCCAGCAGGCAGTGGCGACGCTGGCCCACCACGCCGTTGAGCTCCATGCGCATGGGGGAGGAGTCATTCTTGTGATGGCATTGATCGACGGTGTAGTAGCCGGCGACGCCAGGGACGGGCTGCAGCGGCATCTGCGTCAGCGCCGCGGGGAAGCCGCCACCGTCGTACTTGCGCAGGCGGACCTGGATGCCGGGTGTGCGCGCGGGGCCCGGGTCCACGACCAGCGCGTCGCCGGTGGGCACCGCGATGAGCGTCACGGTGACGCCCGCGGTGGCGACCTTGTTCACGGTGGGCGTCGCCGTGGCGTTGGTGGACAGGGGCCAGATGTAGTGGTCCTCGTCCAGCACAGTGACAGCGTTCAGGCCCACGCCGTTCAGGTTGACCTGGGGCGCACCGTGGGCGTCCAGGCCGTGCCGCTCATGGCGGACGAGGCAGTGGTTGGCGGGCAGGTGGTAGACGGCGGCTGGCGCTCCATCCAGGGTGCCATCCGCGTCCAACTGGCTGGCCAGGATGGAGAGCGGCGCCGCGACGTAGTTCTTGTCACACCGGTGGATGGCGATGGCCGGGTGGTCGTTGGACGTCCCGGCGATGGCCACGATGTCTCCATCCGAGAGGCCGTGCCCGGGCTTGCGAATGAAGCACCAGGTGTTCGGACCCGCGTCGAAGACGCGCACGGCGCAGGTGGACAGGATGCCCGCTTCGACCCTCGGCGTGCCGTCGCGAGGCACCGGGAAGGTGTAGTGGTCCTCGTCCAGCTTGTGGATGGGGTGCGGCCCCGCGTTGTAGACCGCATGCGCGGCCCCGCTCAGGGTGACGTCGTCGTTGTGTTCCTTTCCATGGCGGGGGTGGACCACGAGGACGTTCGTGTGCGTGTTGATGAGGGTGACGTCGATGTCCTCCGCCGTTTTCTGGACGTAGTGGTAGCCGCGCACGCGGTACATGTCGACGGCTTCGGGGAAGGGGTGTCCCGCGCCGCCGTTCTTCGCGTAGCCGTGCTTGCCGACCTTGTTCTTGGCGCTCCCCGTGAAGAAGATGCCGTAGGAGTACACCACCGTGGGCGGCAGGCCGTGCAGCGGCGGCGCGGCGAGCGGGATGTACTTCTCCTCCAGGCCGTCCTTGGCGCCATGGTGGGCCGCGAGGATGCCGACCACCTTGCCGTCCAGGTCTCCCGCGCGACACGAGGCGATGTGCTGGAACATCGCATCGCCAGTGAGCAGGACGTAGCGCTCTTCCGGGAACAGCTCTGGCCGCGTGCCGCCCGCGTCGAGCGCCCGGCGCTGGCCGATGGGCGGCGCGTTGCTGTCGTCCTGCACGCGCACCAGCGCCGCGAGGCCAATCTCGTTCTTGTCGATCTCCCTGTTGTGGTGGCCCGGCCAGTCCGCGCGCAGCACGAAGCCCCAGGGGTATTCCTCGAAGCAGAGCTGGTTGTTGGAGATGACGCGGACGTGGGTCAGCGCGTTGAAGAAGTTCCTGTCACTGGTGACGGGCTTGTTCTCGATGACCAGCCAGGGCAGGTGCATGGCCTGCGGCTTCTCCACCGCGAGCTGCCGGTGGTCCGTGTCGAAGTGCGACAGGATGACCACGGGGTTGCCGGCCATGCAGGGCTGGTAGTTCGTCGGGCGCGTGTACTTGTGGGACTTGTCGTCCCCCAGGCCGAAGTCGAAGTAGGCGAACGGGTGGCCATTCGCGTCGAAGAGGGCATTGCAGTTGCCCTGACCGATGTCGAACACGCCGACATAGGACACGTGCTGGTTGAGGCTGGTGCTCTGCTGGCCCGTGCTGTCCTCGGGGCGGATGGAATAGATGCGCGCCAGCTCCTTGCCCTGGTCCCCAATCGCCTCCAGCTCCAGCACCCACCAGGTCTGCTCGGGCCCGAACTTCAGCGAGGGGAACTGCCGGTAGCACGACACCTCCAGGGGGCCGTTGTCGACGTCCATGGTGGGACGGGTGGACGAAACCCTGACCCGGAACCAGATGCCTTCCTGGATGTGGAACTTGCTGTTCCCCACGACGACGGTGACGGTGGGGACTCCCGCCTCATGGCGGTAGCCGTCCGCCTGGAACTCCAGCTCCCAGAGGGGCGTCCACCGGTTCTGGCGATGGAACTCCTGTCGCTCCAGCTCCGCGCGCTCGTCGAACCACTCCTCCTCGACGAGGTCCAACCACACCAGGGCGCGCTCCCCTGTGTCATCGGGTTCGTACTTGCTGGCGGTGGCATAGAACCAGCCCTCCGTCTCCTCGGGGCCCTCGTCCTCCTCCATCTCAGGGACGAAGGGGGGCGGTGAAGGGGGGTCGCAGGGGAGGACCACCAGGTCGACGTCCATCGAGGACGACGCCCGCGGAGGGAAGAATGGGTACTCGGGCTCTCCTGTCCGCGCGTACCTGTACCGAGTGCGTTTCTTGTCGTGGATGATGGGGGACTGGGAGTCGTCCCCACTGTCGTCATCACTGTCGTCGTCGCTGTCGTCGCTTTCCGAGCCCGAAGGCGGATCCCAGTTCCCGTGAACGCGCTTCTGTCCACCGTCCAGGGCCTTGGGCCCCTTCAGTCGGGTGGAGGGGCGCCACTCTCCTGGGACGACGGCCTCGGTCTCGGAGTCGCTGTCGTCCGTCAGGTTCGGCTCGTCCTCCAACGGGGGCGGGAAGGTGCCACTCGCGGGGGTCCTCTGCTTGTGGGGCGGCTCTCCATGGGGGGGCTTCGAGGACGAAGGGGCGGGACGAAACGGGGGCCTGGAGCGCGGGTCATCGTCGAAGGTGTCGCTCATCGTCCGGCCCCCTCTCCGGCGGGCACGCCCGCGCCCAACTCGTGGAGCAGGTCCTCGAGCATCGCCTCGCGCTCAGAGGGGAACGTGTCGCGGCCGAAGATGGGCCGCTTTCCTCCGCGCAACCGCAGGTCGAAGCCGTCACCCAGATGCCAGGCGGCCGCCACGAACAGCGCCGCGCCGCGCCGGCTCACCAGCCCATAGGGCCCGGCCTTGCTGACCTGCGTGTGGACGAACCCGGAGAGCTGCTCGGGTGCCATGCGGCGGGCCGCGGGGTAGTGCTCTCGCAGGAAGTCGGCGAGGAGGACCTCGAACCGTCGACGCGACTCCTGTTGGAAGACCTGCTTCTGCTCGTCACGGATGATCAACAAAGGGGTGCCTTATCGAGCCTGAATTCCTGGCCCCCCGCGCAACCGTGCTTCCAGGACTGAGGCGAAACGATAAAGCGTCCCTCACGAGTCCCGCAACGGAGGCGGCGCGTCCTTCCGCCTCGTGTTCCGGTGAAACCCACGAGGTCAGATTGCTCGACCGCTCGTGGGCAACTCCTCCACCGCCGAGGCGGCGTTCCGGTGAAGGCGTTGGCGTGCCCGGGCACCTGGTCGTCCGCCACGCGGAGGCCTGTCTTCACCTGCCTCGTCGCGGAGGACTCGTCGCCGGATGAATCCGTCCGAGACGCCTCCGTACCTTGCTTTCCTCTGATGTCCTGGAAATAATCCTGCGTCACTTCACCGGCGTGGGTGTCTCCGTTGTTGCGGATTCGTGAGTTGCAGATCACCACGTTGCGGCTCTCCGCGGAGGATGCGCGGGTCGAGCAGCGGGTCGGGGACCTTCTCGCGGAGCAGGCTCTTGTCGTGCCCGGGCCTGCTCGTGTGGAGCCGGCGTGGACGCGGGAGCGGCTGCGGCCCGTGGTTCGCCGGGCGGTGGACCGGGGCATCCTCGCGCTCGAGGACGTGCGGCTCTACGTCAGCCTCGCCGAGTCGCTGGGCGCGGACTTCGAGGAGCAACGCCCTCATGCCTGGATGCGAACCTGGTTGGATGACGCGGGCGTCTCGGACCCTGTCGCGCGCCTTCGCAGGGTGGTGAACGAGCGCCGCCGCCGCGAGGACGTGGTCCTCCAGAACCGACGGAAGGAAGAGGCATTTCGCCTCCTCCATGCTCCGCCTGGGACCGACACCTGACCGGAGTCGCACGGGCATGTCGCCGCCGCCCGGGCCGACCCGACACGCACGCCTGAGCGAGGACCCACTGCCATGCCACCCCCCACGTCCGGGACGGATGCCGCCATTGCCCCCTGTCCACTCGAGTCCAGGAAGGGCCAGGTGGAGGTGGTCGTCGTCGATGACCGGGAGGCGCCGCTGTCGGGCGTGGCGCTCGAGCTGACGCGGCTGACAGGGGATGAAGCCCTGCGCACGCGCACGGATGAGCAGGGCGTCGCGCTGTTCGAGGGGTTGGAGGAAGGCCGCTATCGCCTGCGGTTGCTCGACGTGGAGCCCGCGCTGTGGCGGGTGCTCGGCGCGTTGGAGCTGCCACCTCGCGAGGCGGGGGCCAGCGCGCGATGGGGGCCGGCGTCCCAGCCCAAGGCGCTCACCTGGACGTGCGAGGGGACCGAGTCTCTCACGGTCCTCGCCGCGAGGTGGGGGGTGCGCCCATCGCGCCTCGTGGATGCGCGAACGGGACAAGCGCTCGCGTCCGACGTGGCACCCGCGCCGGGCACTCGCGTCGTGGCGCGGCCCTTCGCCCGGGAGTGGGTCACCGTGGAGACAGGTTACCGGCAGGTGGTGCACCGGATTGGCATTCCCCTGGCCCTGGTGCTGGTGCTGCGCGACGGCGCGCACCAACCCCGCGCGCACCAGCCCTATCTGCTGAAGGTGTGGCTGGATGACGAGGAGGAGCTGCCCGCGCAGGAGGGCGTGACGGATGACGAGGGGCGCGTCGTGCAGGTGCTGCCGGAGCGCGCGGTGAGGGGCGAGGTGACGGTGGCGCCCGGTCGCCCCGATGAGCGCCGCCTGACGCTGCGCTTCGTCGCGCTGCGGTCGACGAGCGCGCCGGAGGGGCTGCGGGAGCGCCTGGAGAACCTGGGGTTCTCCTGCGGAGGCGAGCAGGGGGAGTTGGGGCCCAAGACGCGTCTGGCCGTCGAGTGGTTTCAGTACGCGCTCGGGCTGCCTCCGAGCGGTGACGTGGACGAGGCGACCCGCGCCGCGCTGGGCCTGCTTCACCGTTCGTAATCCAGGGAGCCTTTCGCGATGCGATGCCCGAACTGCCGCGCTGAAGTCATGGACGACGGAGCGGAGGCCGCTCCCCGGTGCGCCGCCTGCGGCACTCCCCTGCCTGTTGTCCCCGCCGAGGGGAATGACAACGGCTGGGCCGCCGACGACGGTGACGATTGGGATGATGTGGGGGAGGAGGTCCAACCGGTCGACGACGATGACGACGAGGACCTCCAGCCGCTCGGCGACGATGACGAACTCCCACCCATCGACGTGGAGGCCCAGGCGGTCTCCGATGACGATGAGACCCTCGCTTCGCTCATGGGGGATGAGTACGACAAGGTGCTGGAGAGCCTTGATTCAACGGACTCGCACCGGCTGTCGGACGAGCAGATGCATGCGCAGATGCTCGATGCGTCCTCCTCCGAAGTCGTCATCCCGCCCCTGGAGTCGCCACCCGAAGCGCTGAGGGACGCGCGGTCCGAGGTCCGGAGTGTCCCGCTCGGCGCGGAGACCACCGTGGCTGACGCGCCCGTGCTCGACCGGAGCTTCCCGCTCCGGGTGCTCCTGTGGAACATCGCGGACCTGGGAGGAGGGCCGAGCGGAACCCCCGCGGTCCGCAAGCAGTGGACCATCGACGCCCTGGCGCACGTCATCCGGGCGGCGAACCCGGACCTCGTCACCATCCTGGAGCTGAAGAAGAAGGGGGGCCAGCGTCTGGTTGAGCCCAAGCCACCGGTGCCGCCACCGCCGAATCGCGTGCGCGGCGATTCGTTGACCGCGCTGTGGGAGCGCTTCCCGGTGCCCAAGCGCTATCGAAAGAAGGCCGCCGCGAGCGCCGTCAGGAACGTCGCCCCTCGGGATGCCGAGGATGCCGCTGTCCGGGAGTGGCAATCGGAGTTCGCCAATGACCTGGCGAAAATCTTTGCCACGAGGGTGCGCAGAGCCATCTGGCCGGGTGTCACGGCCGAATCAGCACCCGACCCGGATTGGAGCGAAACGACGCAAGAACTCGATGCCGAGAGGCTCGACGAACTCAATGAGAGCATCGAAACCGCATGGGAGGCTTGCGAGCCCCTGCTCATCGATCGCTTCGGTGGGCCGGATGATGATGATGATGCCCCTGCCGCGCGGCTCGTCGCGACCGAAATCGATGTGAAGCGCAAGACCCCGAAGCTCATCGCGGAGTTTCACCCGTACTGTGTGCGGTTGCTCGTGGAAGAGGAGTACTACGATTGGCTCCAGCCCTTCGCGCCGCGCTACTCACCCACCGAGAGAGAGGATGCGGAACTCGGAGCTGAGCGGACTGCTCGCGACAAGCTCGCGAAGTTCGCCGTCGAACAGCTCCTCGCGTACTGCGGAGAACTCTTCAAGGGGTTCATCTTCAGCATCGCGAAGGAGGAGGTGCCGCGTTCCAGGAAGCAGGGGCGCGAGTTCGAGTTCGAACAAATCCTGTCTCGTTCAAATACCGAGCATCTCAATCGGCTCTATCAGTCGAAGCTCGCGGCCTATGCCCGGCGCAAGAACGAGACCGAAGACGGGCCGTCGACCCATGCGGGGTTGCGCGAGTTCTTGCGCATCCGTGATGCGCTGAACGCCCAGTGCCGGGCCCGTCATGTGGAGGTCTACGAGTCGTGGCCCCGAGAGGTGCCCGAAGGGGCCGTCAAGGGCCTCTATACGCAGGATGAGGCGTACGGTGTCCTGTGGCGCGCCTCCAAGGTGAGCATCGATCAGGAGGCCGTCTCCTACGTCAGCACCTATCTGGCGCGTGGAGAGAAGGAGGCCGGGAGCCTCTTCAGCAAGCGAGAGCCCCTGCGGATTCCGGTGCGGCTCGCCAAGGTGAAAGCGGCTCCGGAGATAGGCGTCATCGCTTGGCATCCGCCCTCGCCCAAGGCTGACAATGGGCCTGCCCGGGGCAAGGACTTTTCAGCCTTCCTCGAGTACTGCAAGGCCGAGCGCCAGGCCAAGACCCTGGGCATCGTCCTGTCCGACTTGAACATCGACACCGCGAGGCCCAAAAAAGGCCTCGCGCCCGATGGCACCCCGTACATCGTCGACTGCAAGCCGAAGCTCTCGTTCCACCGGTTCTTCGATACGCTGCTGGGGCCCGGCGCGAATGCCAGTCATCTCTACGCACTGGCCGATGAGCGCTCCACCCTCGCGGTGAGTGATTTCACGGCCTGGGCGTCCGATGCGGACCACGACTTTGGCAGTGGCTCCAAGCAGTCCCTGCGCGCGCTGCTGAACACGGCGGTGAAGGCCCTTCCGTTCAACCCCTCCACGACGGAGCGCGGCGAGCCGGTATCGTCGCTCAACTCCGTCGAGGATGTGTTGGGGCTCATCGAGTCGTTCGCGACTTCGCCCCAGCAACGTTATGGCGCGAGTGGCTATGACAAGATTCTCGTGTACTCGCCGCGCACGGATGGCTGGAGGCTGGAGCAGGCCTCGGTCTTCGTCATCCCGTTCCCGATGGTCCTCGCCACTGACAAGGAGCGAAAGCTCTTTCGCATCCACGGCGAGCTCCTGTCCGAGCACCTGAGACCTTTCTGGCAGCTCATCCAGAGGGAAGATGCGCGGCTGGAGGAGGAGGAGCGCATCTTCGGGCATCTGCGCGGCGCGGGTGTCACGCTGAAGGGCAGCGACGACGCGCGTTGGGTCGACCTGATGGCGGACGCGAAGAAGATGAGCGACCACATGCCGCTCGTCTCTGATTTGAGGCTGGTCTACGACGGGCGCGAAAAGCTGGTCGTCGAGGAGACCGCCCTGCCCCCCGAGGTCCCGGAGGCGCCCAGGGGCTCCGAGGAGATGCGGAGGCTGGAGGCGTTGTGTCTCGCCTACCAGAAGTCCACGGAGTCCGACGAGGTGGCGGCCAGGGCGCTCGACCAGATTCTGGAGGCGGCGGCCCAGGTCGGTGAGGCCGAGCACGAGCGGTCTGGCAGCCTGGTGGCGGATGCCATGCAAGTGCGTCTGACGCTCGTCGCGCTCCGGGCGGAGGGCTTCGACACGGCGGCCTATTGGGGCAGGCGGCCGACCCTGGAGTCGGATGGAGGGCGCAGGAGCGCCGTCCGGGCCATCTCGATGGATGAACACCTGACGTCCCTCCATCAGCGGCGCGAGCCGAACGCAGGGGGAGGTGACTGCCTCTTCCGCTCCCTGGCTCAGCTTCTCTTCGGCGACGAGCGGCACCACGGCGCGGTGCGCCAGTTGGCGGTCAATCACCTGGATGACCTGCTCGCCGGGCGGGGAGGGGGCGGTGGAGCACGGGTGGGGCCCGTGTCGGTGGAGACGTTCCGGCGGGACATGGGTTTGCTGCTCGACTGGCATCGGGCGGGCTGGCCGAACGAGCCGGCATACCGGCGCGTCAACGGGGTAGATGCCTGGAGTCAGTACCTGCGGGCGATGAGCCGGGACGGTGTGTGGGGAGACCATGTGGTGCTGGCGGCGGTCTCCAACCTGTTCCGCGTGCGTTTCCAGACCTTCGCCAGGACGGGCGCCCTCGCATACTGGAGCGACGAGGTGGACTTCGTGCCCCGTGAGGAGGGGCATGAGGCGGCGCCCCTGCTGCGGCTCGCCAACCTGAGGAACGCGCACTACGAGGCGGTATGCCCGGAGGAGGGGTTGGGGCCCTCGGTGGCGGGGTCGCCCGAGCGGTACGCCGCCCTCGCCGTGCGGCGCCGCCGAGGCGGAGAAGGGGCGCTGAGGGCCCTCGCGCAGTCAGCGGCCACGTCTTCGTCCAGCACGGCTTCGAGCGCGGGGGGCTCCTCGACGGACCCGGCGATGACCGGTCCCGTGTGCCTCTGGCCGAGCACGAACCACTTCAAGCACGACACCCCGACCCGACATCCACGGGGGCTCTTTCTCTTCGGTGAGAACGACGCGTCGAAGAAGAACAAACACTTCCAGAGCAGTACGCAGGCCATCATCCGCATGAACCCGAACGCGCTCGGGGTGCGCACGTGCTGGGTGCCTGGCGTGGGCATGGTCGACACGGACTTCGCCAGGAACCAGCAGGCCATCGACGACGACTGCGCAGAGGCACTCCGGCTCCTGACGCAGGGCCTGTACACGACGCTCGTCGTGCCGTGGAACCTCGCGTCCAACACGCTGGATATCGGCACGGGGGTCGCCAACCTGCCGAAGGGCGCGCCCAGGACGTGGGCTCATTTGCAGAAGAAGGTCCAGGAGCTCATCGACTGGGCGAACGCCCAGTTGGGGAAGGTGCGGGTCGTCCCCCAGTTGACCCTGCTCGTGCCGTCGGTGGTGACGCGCAATCAGGAGGACCTCTACGTGCAGGAGGTCTCGGAGGCGATGCAGCGGGCTCCGTCCGTCCGTGAGGACTCCAGCACGAGCGTCGTGGGTGTTCCCAATGTCGTCCCCCTGCGGACGCTGCGCATCTCGGGCGGGACGTCACCGGCGATGGGGCGCTGGTCCGATGCCACCTATGCGCAGAACACGGCGATTCTCGACGAGGACCTGCGGGCGCTGATTGACCGCGTGGAGAGTCGCCAATTCCGCAGGCTCGTGCTCCCGCGGAACAGCGACGGCGAGATACTCCTGGGAACAGAGCTGGGCCAACTGGACGTGTACGCGCCGAAGACGTTGGCCTATCTGCGCGGGAGGCTCGAGGGGCTGTGCCAGCGCTGCAAGGAGGTGCAAGTCGCCAGCTCCTCGAATTCCCTGTCCTCTTCCACCACCGCTGGAGAGGGCGTGGCCCGGGGGCGCGCGCGCACCAAGCGCAGGCGCGACATGAACAACGACGAAGCCCCTGTCGAAGACGGCACGGCCCCTGTCGAAGTCAACACGGCGCCTGTCGAAGACGACCTGGCTCCTGTCGAAGACGACGCGGCTCCTGTCGAAGACGACCTGGCTCCTGTCGAAGACGACGCGGCTCCTGTCGAAGACGACGCGAGTCAAGACGAGCAGGAGAGGGAGTCCGCTCCCGTCGCGAGGCGCCCCCACAAGTTCCCGAGAATGGGACCGAAGAGACCCGAACAATGACGATGAACAGGCGTCGCGATGGTGTGGGCGCCCTCGCGAGTCCGGCCCCTGTCGCGAGGTGCTCATGCTTGTGTTCTCCCGTGAGTTCCCGAGACGCTGACGCCCACCGTTCAACGGGCCAGCGGCTCGGAGTCTGGGGAGCGACATGCCTGACGGCCTCGCGCGGGCTGCTTCCGAGCTCGGGGCGGCATCCGGGGGCCAGGCCCACGTGGGACCCGGCTCGGGGGCGCGACTACAGCTCGCTCAGGCCCGGGTCGAACAGGTAGCTGAGCTTGACGAGGAACTCGCGGGAGAACACGGGCATGGGCGCGTGGCCGCCGTTGTACGGCTGGGCGATGCGGAAGTTCGTGCCGAGCAGGTTGTAGACGCCCGCGCCAATCTCCAGCCCCTTCGTGCCCACGTCCTCCGCGCGCACGTAGAGGTTGAGCAACAACTGCGTGGGCAGCTCCTCCACGGCCGAGTCGCCGTCGTCGTCCGGCACGTCCACCGCGAAGCGCCGGCCCACGAGCACCGCGGTGGGATTCACGGACAGCCACGGCTGCACCTTGAGGCTGCCCGACAGCGAGGCCTTGTGCGTGGGCATCCCGGTGAAGGCGTTGGAGTGCCCGGGCACCTGGTAGTCCGCCACGTCGTTGCGGCCCGACGGCGCGTAGAACGAGTAGCTGAGCGCCGCGCGGCCCCAGCTCCCCTTGACGTGGTAGTCCAGTTCGATGCCCCGGCTGCCGAGCCGTCCCAGGTTCCGGTACGCCTCCTCGTTCGCCACCGCGTCGTACGAGTAGATGATGGGGTCCGACACGCCCACGTCGAAGGCGTTGGCGCTCAGGGCGTGTCCGTCGCCGAAGCGCAGCGTGCCCTCCAGCTCGTACACGGTGGTGCGCTCGGGCTTCACGTCCGCGCCCAGGCTGATGTTCTCGATGCCCGGCGCGCGGAACGCGCGGCTGAAGAGCGCCTTGGCGCTGAACGGGCCGAAGCCGCGCAAGAGCACCAGCCGGGGGACGAACGAGCTGCCGAAGTCGCTGTGGTTCTCATACCGCGCGCCCGCCACCACCGTGACGATGGGGTTCTCCGAGAACGCCTCCACGAAGCCCGCGACGTTGAGGTACGAGACGCTGGTGGCGCCGTCCTCCCCGAAGGCCGTCTGGAGGCCCACGTCCGCGGGGCCCCTGAGCTTGCCCTGGTCCGATGCCACGTCCACGCCACCGGTGAGCTGCAGGACGTCCAGCGCCGCCCAGCGCGCCATCGTCCGGCCACGCAGCCGCATCACCCGCTTCTCGTAATAGAACTCGGAGGCCTGGTCCGCGTCGCGGAACGGCTCGGAGAGCGTCAGGTTGAAGCGGGGGATGATTTCCACCCGCTCGCTGGGACGGAAGCGGTTGCTCAGCTCCGCGTGGAAGGACTCGAAGTCGGAGGACGAGGGCGCGTCCAGCACCTCGTCGAAGGCGACGATGGCTGACGTCGCGAAGCGCTGGTACAGCACGCTCAGCTGGAGGTCCCGGTAGCCCACGCCCGCCTGCACCGTCGTCGGGTTCAGCTTCGTGTTGCCGCCCATGTCCGCGCTGTTGCCGAAGAAGTCCTGGAACTGGGCGTCGCTGCGCTGGCCCTGGCCGAGCGACGCGGAGGCGAAGACACTCAGTCCCGGCGCGGACTCGAACACCTTGCGCCCCGACAGCGTCAGGCTCCGCCGGCCGTTGACCTTCGCCAGTTGTCCGTAGGTGCCAGACACCATCAGGTCCGTGCTGCCCTGCACGCCCCGGGTGATGACGTTGATGACGGCCAGCTCCGCGTTGCCGCCGTAGATGACCGAGCCGGGACCGCGCACGACCTCGATGCGCTCAATCAGCTCCACGGGCAGCTCGTTGCCCAGCTGCATCGTCGAGTAGAGCTGCTCGTTGAGCTCCTTGCCGTCGACGACGAGCAGCACCTTGCCCTCGTAGCCCCACAGCCCTCGAAAGCCCGGCCCGACGGCGCCCTGGGTGTCCACGCCGAAGAAGAAGCCCGGCACCTGGAGCAGCACGTCCATCAGGTCGCGCGCACCCGAGTTGCGAATCTCCTCCGCCGTCATGGAGGTCACCACGGCGGGCGAGTCGCGCAGCTTCGTTATCGCGAACGAGGCCACCTGGCTGTGCACGTCCGACTCTTCATCGAGCGGCAGCACCTCTTGTCCCGACGCGGGCGGCGGGGGCGCGGCCTCGGCCTCGGTGGTGGGCTCGGAGGTCTCCGGCTCCCACTGGGCGATGGCGGAGGGCGTGGCGGAGAGCAGCAGCGAGAGCAGGACGGGGCGGGGCCAGCGAGGGCGGAACGGCATGGGGGCGGACCTCTGGGCAAGGACGGGGCGTGGGCGGCCAGGGCCCGCGTCTGAAAAGGAATGGGAGACAGCGGTGCGCGGCGGGGCTTCAGCGCACCCGGACGGCCGTGCGACGACCCGGCTCGACCTCGACGCTCATGCGACGCTTCACCTCGCCGTTGACGCGGACCTCCACGCGGGCGGGGCCGGCGGGGAGGTTCTGGGCGACGAGCGGGGGAAAGCCATAGGGACGGTTGTTGACCCAGACCTCGCCGTAGAGGGACGGAGAGGTGATGTCGAGCTCACCCCTGCCCGTCGCGGCGCTCTTCGCGACCGCGGCGGTGGCCACGGACGTGGGCGGAGGCTCCACGGCGGCGGCAGGCGCGGCGACGGCCACGGGGGGAGCGGGCGCGGCGGGCTTCGCGGCGACGGGCGGTGGTGGGGCCAACTGCTCGCTGAGGTCGCGGTTGATGGAGCGCACACCGTCCTCCTCCAGCTCCACCGTCTCCTCCACCAGCCGGCGGTCACCCTGTGCGAGCGCCACGCGGTACGTCCCCGCGCGCAGGGGCAGTCGCGCGGGCGTCAGGTCCACGGCCTTCCCATCCACCTGCACCACGAGGCCCGGCGGCGTGGACGTCACCAGCAGCAAGCCGCCGCGAGGCTCCTCCAGCACGGTGGTTTCTTCCCTGGGTTGCTGCTGCTGCGCGCGAGCGGCGGCGGCCCTGGAGGCGCGCGTGCGGGCGGTCTGCCGCGTCGGAGGCTCCCGGGTCGCCTTGGCCTGCTCTCCGCGTCCCCGGCTGCGCTCGCGCGACTGGAGGTCGGTGGCGATGCGCAACAGCTCGACCAGGTCTCCGCCCGGCGTCTTGCGCAGGCTCAGCGCCTCGGTGAACTCGCTGACGGCGGTGTCGTAGTCGCGGTCTTCCAGCGCGGCGAGTCCGGCGGCGCGGCGCGCGCGGGCCAGTCCCTCGCTCGCGTCATCCACCGGCGGGGCGGTGACGGGGTCGGGCGGTGGCGGCGCGGCCGTCGCTGATGGAGGCCGGGGCGGAGTGACGGAGGCGGTGGCGGGAATGGCCTCCGTCGCGCGGCGTTTGCGCATCACGACGTACGCCATGGCGTTGACGGCGAGTGTTCCGACGACGATGACGGCAATCCAGGTCTTCTGTTTCATCCGCTTCTCGGTCTCACCGCATGCGCCACGTCAGCCCGGGCACGAAGGCCGTCATTCTCAGGCGACGAAGTACCAGAACAAGGCGCTGGCGCAGGCCGCGGCGCCCGCGGTCAACACGATGGGCCAGGGGAACGGCGGCTCTGCCAGGTCCACGGGGATGGCCAGCGCGGCGTCCGCCACCGGGCCGCGCGTGGTGGGAGAGGTCCGCTCCTCCACGGGAGGTCCAAGCCGCACGCTGGGGTTCGGCGTGCGCTCCAATGGCACGCCGCCGCTGGACATGCCGCTGGTGGATGACGAGCCGAACGCGGACAGCGCGGTGTTGTGGTGGCCCGTCTTGTCGGCGGGGAACAGCGACGTCACCAGCGTGGCCAGCTCGCGCCCGCCCGACGTCCAGTTCTGCGCGGCGCGGAAGCGCTCCAGGTCCATGGCCAGCTCACGGGCGCTCTGGTAGCGCGCGTCGGGTTCCTTCTCGAGCAGGCGCAGGATGATGCGCTCCAGCTCTGGCATGAAACCCGGTGACACCTGTGAAGGCGGAGTCACCTGCACCTGGGTGGCGGCGATGATGGTCTGCTCCACCGTCTCGCGCTTGAACAGCCGGCGTCCGGTGGACGCTTCGTAGAGGACGATGCCCAGGGAGTAGAGGTCCGAGCGGTGGTCCAGCTCCCGGTTTGTGATCTGCTCCGGGGACATGTACGCGTACTTGCCCTTCACCACGCCCACGCTGGTGCGCTCGACGTTCACCGCGCTCTTCACGATGCCGAAGTCGGCCAGCTTGACGATGCCGTCGCGCGACACCAGCACGTTGCCCGGCGTGACGTCGCGGTGCACCAGCTTCAGGGGCGTGCCGTCCGGCAGCGTCTTCGAGTGCGCGTACGCCAGCGCGTCCGCCACCGCGATGCCCACGTCCACCGCCACCCGCTGGCCCAGCGGGAAGTGAGACTTCCACGCGTGCCGCAGCACCCGGTCCAACGCCTGGCCCTGAATCCACTCCATGGCCAGGTAGTACTGGCCATCAATCTTCCCGAAGTCGAAGACCTGCACGATGTTCGGATGGGTCAGCAGCGCGGCGACCTTCGCCTCGTCCGCGAACATCCGGCTGAACGCCTCCAGGTTCGCGTACTCCGGCAGCACCCGCTTGATGACGCACGGCTTGGAGAAGCCGTCCGGCCCGTCGATGGAGGCCAGGAAGATGTGCGCCATCCCACCCGCCGCGAGCCGTTGCAGAATTCTGTATTTCCCGAAGTAAACGTCATCTGCGGGAACCGGCACTGGCGCGTCGAGCCTGTCCAACTTTCGCCTCAGGAATTAGCTGTAAGGCGAGAAAGATACAGTTGGTTTACCTACCCCACAAGTTCACGACCCCTCGGTGTCAAGCACTTTGGGCATCAAACTCTGGAAGTCGGGTGGGTCAGCCCCGGCGCGGCTTGCTCCGGGACTTGCGGCGGCGTTTGCGGGGGGCGGCCGGAGGGGTGACTTCGGCGAAGCGGACGCCAGAGACGCCGGCGTGCTCCAGGGCCTCCTTGATTCCCTCGGAGACGATGAGGCTGACGGGCCAGCCCCACGTGCGCAGCACCCGGGCGCCCTCGGTCTTCACGGGGTCGATGCGCAGGCCGCGAACGGTGCGGTAGTGACCCACGCGCTCGGGGGGGCCGTCCTCGGCGGTGTAGTGGGAGACCTCCGCGCAGGCGGTCTCGTCCAGGCAGCGGACCAGGCGGGTGGCGACGAGGATGAAGAACGACTCCGGCTCGCGCTCGACTTCCACGGGGATGAGCTGCACGTCGTCGGGGGCGAGCTCCCGGAAGATGGCGGCCACGGAGGCGTGGACGACGGGGGTGAGGCCCGCGCCCGCCAGGGAGAAGTCGAGGGGGCGGCCGGGGGGCTCGGCGGTCAGCTTCAGCCGGCCCCGGTGCGGCACGGCGGCGCCGGAGGTGAAGAACCAGACGGAGTTCATCTTCCGCCCGTCCAGGGACACCGGGTCGCTCAGCTCGCGCCGGTCCGGGGTGCGGAAGTCGTCGTGCAGGTCGAAGTAGCGGGCCGCGCGGTCCGGAGCTTGCGAGGCGCGGCGGGCGGCGGGTGCTCGGCGGGCGCGGTCCGGAGCCTCCTCGGAAGGTACCTCGCCGCCGCGTGGAGACCCTTCGTCGGAGCTCGGACCCGGGATGCTCCGCGCGAGAAGCCGGAGCGCTTGGGTGAGCCGCCTGAACATCCGGCGATGTTACTTCGCCCGTCCCGGGTGGGAGCGAGCGGAACGTGAGGGGGCCCGGCCCGTCGCCCCCTCCGCGTCCGGCCGGCCTGTGCACTACCAGGTGGTGTGCAGCGCGTACTGGCCGGCGCGGGTGTCCAGGCTGAGGAAGGAGAACTGGCCCTCCGAGCAGGTGCCGCTGTTGAGAAACAGCCGGCTGCCGTGCTCCACGCGCATGCCCAGGTGGGTGTGGCCGGTGACGACGATGTCCGCGGCGCTGTCGCTGGCCCGAGCCAGGGCCCACTGCTGGAAGGTGCAGCGCGCCGGGTCCGGCACCGCGTGCATCAGGCGCGCGTCCATGGCCTGGAACATGCGGAACATCGCGCGCAGGTGCATGCGCCGCAGCCACGCGCCCGTCCACACCGCGGCCTCCGAGAACCAGCGCGCCTTGCGGATGACCCAGTCGTGGTGGTGCCCATGGGTGAACAACATCCTGACGCCGTCGGCCTCGAGCACCAGCTGCTCGGGCGCGCCGAGCACCGTGCCGGCCACCAGGTCATGGTTGCCGTGGATGTAGTGGTACCGCGGCTCGGCGAAGCGGCGCACCAGCTCCGGATGGGCGGCGCGCGCGGCGGCCAGCTCGGCTGCCTGGTGCCCGGGGGCCCGGGACGTGAGCGTCTCGAAGATGTCGCCCAGCAGGACGATGCGCTCGAAGTTGCCTTCCAGCACGCGCAGGAAGCGGGCGAAGGCGGAGTCCTCGTGGCCGAAGTGGTCCGCCACGTCGCGCCTGCCCAGGTGGAGGTCTGAAATCACCGCGATGTGCATGGCGTGTCCCCTCCCGTGGATTTGCAAGGGCGGGGCCGGGGGCGGCGGGCCGCGAGCGGCATGATTCGCCCGAGCGGGTGTGTCGCGTGGCTTCCCTGCCTGGGGCGTCGAGTCGTCCCTTGGTGTCGAGGCATGCTGCTCCTGGTGATTTCACCGCCGACTTCGTCCCGAAGGAACCGGACCAGGGCTTCCCCGCAACCCTGCGCACGCGAGCCCCATTCGTCCACGACTGAAGCCCCTCTTTTGTCGCCCCCCGGATTTTCAGCGGCTCGGGAATCGACCCTGACGCGGTGATGACGCGCCGGGCCGGGAGTGGGGTGGCCGAGCAGCGCATCCTCGCCCTGGACCCCTGTCGAGGCGACGCACGGCCTCCCGCTTCGCGGTGACGGACGCCGACGGCGCGTGGGTCGGTGGACCGCTCCGTCGCTTTGATTTGATTTTGTGTTAATTGGACACTAAGTATGTGTCGAAGGTACACGAAGCAGCGAGGGCGGGCGCATGGTCATCGGGTACATGAAGGCGGCACCGACGTCGTATGTGATGCAGTTCGAGGGGGGACAGGTGGTGCGAGAGGGGGCGGGGCTCTCGTTCTTCTACTGGAAGCCGTCCGCGACGCTGGTGAGCGTGCCGCTGTCGAGCGTGGACGTGCCCTTCGCGTTCAACGAAATCACGCGGGACTTCCAGGCGGTGACGCTGCAGGGGCAGCTCACGTACCGGGTGGCGGACGCGCGCAAGCTGTCGTCGCTCCTGGACTACTCGCTGGGGCCGTCGGGGCGGTATCGCTCGGAGGACCCGGAGAAGCTGCCGGAGCGGCTGGTGCAGGTGGCGCAGGTGCGGGCGCGCACGGTGGTGCAGGGGATGGCGCTGCGCGAGGTGCTGGTGGGGGCGCAGACGATTGAAGCCCAGGTGCTGGCGTCGCTTTCGGCGGCGGAGCCCATCCGGGCGCTGGGGGTGGAGGTGATGGCGTTCTCGCTCCTGTCCGCGAAGCCGACGCCGGAGATGGCGCGGGCGCTGGAGGCCGATGCGCGCGAGGGTCTGCAGCGTCAGGCGGACGAGGCCATCTACGCGCGGCGCAACGCGGCGGTGGAGCAGGAGCGCCGCATCAAGGAGAGCGAGCTGGCGACGGAGCTGGCCGTGCAGGAGCGGCAGCGGCAGATTCGCGAGGCGAAGATGGCGGGGGACATCGCGGTGGAGGAGCAGCGCTCGGCGCTGATGGAGCGCTGGACGCAGAACGAGAAGCAGGCCGCCGACGCGCGGGCCTACGCGCTGGAGAAGACGCTGGCGCCGGTGCGCGGGGTGGACTGGAAGACGCTGATGGCCACGTCCGCGAGCGGTGGGGACCCTGCGCTGAACATCGCGCTCGCCTTCCGGGAGATGGCGGAGAACGCGCACCGCATCGGCGAGCTGAACGTGTCGCCGGACCTCTTGAACTCGCTGATGAACGCGGGTGCGAAGCCGCCGAGGGACACCCCGCGGAATGCCACGCAGGGGCCTGCCCGCGAGCGCTGAGTCACCACGAGGGGAGGGCCGGGCCATGTTCGAGAAAATCCTGCTCGTCACCCGCCGCACGCGGCTGGCGGGGCTGGTGGAGCGCTTCAACACGAAGAAGCAGGCGAAGTTCTACGTGGAGCACGCCGGGCAGGACTTCGAGGAGTTCGAGCGCGAGGACGAAGCCTACGTGCGCGCGGTGGACCGGCTCCGGGACTCGCTGGACGTGGGGCTTCCCGTGCAGCACGTGGACCGCGGCCTGGCGCCCACCTTCCTCTTCAGCGGGAAGGAAATCGTGGTGGTCGCCGGGCAGGACGGGCTGGTGGCGAACGTGGCCAAGTACGTGGGGGAGCAGCCGCTGGTGGGCGTGAATCCGGACCCGGAGCGCTTCGACGGCGTGCTCCTGCCCTACGAAGTCGCGGGGGCGCGTGGCGCGGTGCGCAAGGTGCTCGAGGGCAAGGCCCGGCTGCGCGGCGTCACGCTGGCGGAGGCCCGGCTGGAGGATGGGCAGCGGCTGTTGGCCTTCAATGACTTGTTCATCGGCGCGCGGACGCACGTGTCGGCGCGCTACAGGTTGAGCCATGGCGGACAGGAGGAGTCGCAGTCGTCCAGTGGCGTGCTGGTGTCCACGGGGGCGGGCTCCAGCGGGTGGCTGTCCTCAATCTTTACCCTGGCCCGGAGCCTCACCGCGCGGACGGGCGGCGTGCCGGGCGCGCCGTGGCGGCTGGGGTGGGAGGAGCCCCGGCTGGCCTTCGTGGTGCGCGAGCCCTTCGTGAGTCGTCACTCGGGCGCGGAGGTGGTGGGCGGCTTCGTGACGGAGGAGCAGGAGCTGGTGCTGGAGTCGAGGATGCCGTCGGGGGGCGTCATCTTCA
Organism: Myxococcus sp. CA040A; assembly: GCF_013336725.1. Lineage (NCBI taxonomy): Bacteria > Pseudomonadati > Myxococcota > Myxococcia > Myxococcales > Myxococcaceae > Myxococcus > Myxococcus sp. CA040A. The sequence goes on from NZ_JABUMR010000003.1 coordinate 913,793, forward strand.
GTGACGGGATGGAAGAGGACTTCCTGGTTTTCGGCGCGGGGGCGCGGGCGCACATCCGTCCGGCGCGGCAGCGCGCGCGACTGGTGGTGGGCTGAGCTTCACGGGGGCGGTGTTCCTCGCGCTATGGTGACGCCTCACGGACGCTCGCGGCGTCCCGCGCTGGAACACGCACGAGGAGAGGCTCATGGCCAGGACACTCGCGGTGATGACGTCTGGCGGGGATTCGCCGGGGATGAACACGGCGCTGCGCGCCCTGGTGCGCGTGGCGGCGGTGCGCGGCGTGCGCGTGCTGGGCGTGGAGTTCGGCTACGAGGGGTTGATGGAGGGCCGCTTCCGAGAGCTGACCCGGCCCGACGGCGAGGGTGGCCCGCTGGTGCCGGAGCCGGAGCTGGATGCGAGCGGCCAGCTGGGCGGGACCATCCTGGGCAGCGCCCGCAGCCAGCGCTTCATGACGCCGGAGGGACGCGCGGACGCGGCCCGGAGGCTGGAGGATTTGTCGGGCCTCGTCGTCATCGGTGGCAACGGCAGCCTCACCGGCGCGCACCTGCTGGCGCGCGAGTGCAAGACGCCCATCGTCGGAATTCCCGCCTCCATCGACAACGATATCGGCTGCAGCGCGTCCGCCATCGGCGTGGACACCGCGCTCAACACGATTGTGGAAGCATGCGACCGCATCTCCGACACCGCGCGCGCCCACCGCCGGGCCTTCATCGTCGAGGTGATGGGCCGGCACTGCGGCTACCTGGCGATGGCGGCGGCCGTCTCCGCGGGCGCCGACGCGGTGCTGTTCCGGGAGCAGGGCAGGGGCGAGGCGGACATCCTCCAGGCGCTGGAGGACCTGGTGCGGCGCAACCTCGCGGAGGGGCGCACCAAGCGCCGGGTGCTCGTGCTGAAGGCGGAGGGCGTGGAGCTGCCCACGCCGCTGCTCGTCTCGCGGCTCCAGGAGCGCTTGAAGGACCTGAAGGGCGTGGAGGCGCGCGGCATGGTGCTGGGCCACCTGGTGCGCGGCGGCAGTCCCACGCACCATGACCGGATGATTGCGGGCCGGCTCGCGTTCGCCGCCGTGGAGGCCGCGCTGGAGGGCGCCACCGACTTGATGGTGGGCTGGCAGTCCACGGTGCCCGGCGGCCAGACGACGCCGGACCCGTATGTGAAGCGCTATCCGCTGGAGCAGGTGCTGGCGGAGACGGCGGCGCTGCTGGATGGCAGCAGCCCCGTCACCCAGCGGCGCGTGCGGATGATGGAGTCCGTGCAGGGCGTGCTCGCGCTGTAGCCCGCGCGCGAGCGCCCCGAGCGCCTCCACCTCGCGACCTACGTGACAGTCACGACGACCTCGGGGCACTTCAGCGCCACGTCGTGGTATTCGCCCGCGAGGGCGGGGACCTTCGCCTGGTCCGAGGTGACGTCCATCAGCGGTCCCCGGAAGGTGATGCGGTAGGTGCCCGGCTCCTGGAGCCCGTATGCGAGCGCCGCGTCCACCGTGCCCTCCACCGACTCCCCGGGGGCGATGGTCGCGTAGGAGGACGCATCCGGTGGCCCGCGCTTCATCATCGGACCTCCGTAGGAGAGTTCCGCCGCCGAGTCCGCGCGTGTCACCGTGAAGATGTTGTTGCGGATGCCTTCCAGTGGCGTGTGCCACTTGAGCACGTACAGGGGCTCTTTCGTGGGGTTGGTGAGCTTGAACACCAGCTCCACCGGCTCACCCGCCTTCACCTGCGCGGGGCCGCTCAGCGAGCACTCCAGCGTCTTCGCCACGGCTGCCTCCTCCTGTTGCCGCGCGTCCGCTGGCGGCGCTGTCTCTTCCTTGCGCGACGCACAGCCCGCCCCGGTGATGGCCAGGGTCAGCAGCGCGATGCGGCCCACATGTCCACGCGTCATGGTTTCCTCCGCCCTCGGAAGACGGCGTGGGGCCCGAGGCCTCGCGCCGCCCGGAAAACAAAACGGGGGCGCCCGGCCGCGCCCCCGCTTCGCGTCACATCATGTCACTGGAGGCCCGTCACTACTGCGCGGGCGTGTTCTCCGCGAAGTACTCGTGGCTGTCCGCGTTGTCGCGCGCGTTCGTCGGGCTGGAGTTCGCCAGGTTCTTGCAGGCGCTCTGTCCGTAGGCGTGGTCGTCCGTGTCCGCCACCACGGTGAAGTGGCTGATTTCGTGAATCAGCGTGCCGGCCTTGGAGTCCGTGCCCGTCGCGGGCGCGGGCCAGAAGGCGTTGCACACGTAGATGCGGTAGGGACGGTTCTTGTAGACGTACGCGTAGGCGCTGTCCGTGCAGCCACAATCGACGATGACCGACTGGTTGTTGAAGCCGCTCAGGATGGCGTTGAAGTGGTTCTGGACGATGGTCTTGTTGGCCGCGCTGTACGTCCCGAACCACGTGGTGTACCGGAGGTACGGCGGCACTCCATTGACGAGGTAGTTGATGGAGTTCGTGGACATCGTCTTCGCGTTGGCGAACGCCGTCGTCACCTGGGTCGTCCGCGCGGCCGTGCAGTTCGCGGTGGACAGCGCCATGGAGGAGACGGTGCCGTCCTGGTCGGCGCCCAGGTCGACGAAGGGGCGGCCCTCGACGAAGAGGTTCAGGCTGTCCGAGCGCAGTTGGGAGATGCCCTCGTGGCCCACGGTGGAGTCGTGCGCGTCCGAGTCGTAGCGCAGGCTGTAGTTGCCCGTGCGCGAGAAGTCATACGTCTCGCCCAGGTCCACCGTGTACGAGACGCTCTCGCCCGCGGCCATGCGCAGGAAGTCGCTCTCCACCGGCGTGGCCCACTTGTAGTGCCGGCCCTGGTACTCCACCGCCGCGCCGTCCACGGTGATGGCGAACAGGTCCTCCTTCAGCCCCTCCGTGGGCGTGTGCCACTTGAGCAGGCGCACCGTGTCCTTCGACACGTTGGTGAGCGTCACCGTCACGCTCACACCCTCACGCGCGGCCAGCGACTGGCGCGGCGTGGACAACTTCACGGCGACATCTCCGGCGACCGCGTCTCGCGCCGTCTCGGCCTCGACGGGGACCTCTCCCGCCCGCTCCTCTGGCGAACCACAGGCACCCAGCAACGAGGCACTGATAACCGCACCCATCCACCAATTGAGGCGACCACCTGAGCTGAAGCTCATGTCGGACTTCCTTTCGGGGAATGCTTGGGAGTGACTTCGCGGAGTACGCGGCGGTCCTCATTCAGAGAATGCGGCCCTGTCGCGGTATTCGGCTTATAGCTCTTCCCAAGGAATCCCGTCCAGGCCCCGACACGTGGGCGTGGCTAGGGGCGCGCGTACGACACGAGCAGCGCCACCATGCACGCGGCGTAGCCGAGGACGACGGGGCCGAGCGCGAAGAGGACCGTGTCGTAGAAGCTTTCGGGTTGGGTATTCATGGCCGTGTTCCTTGCGTCGTGCCGCGCGGTCATCGCGTGGCATCCGGACACAAGAGCAAGGCATGGGCCACGGGCTTTACGGGGGCGGAAACCCAGGCGCTTCGCGGGGTTGGCGCGGTGGAGCGGGGGTGCGCTGCCCCAGGGGCCGCGCAACGTGTTCGCGCATGGGACGCGCCCGTGCGGCCGCGACATTCCGAGGCGCGCACGCGCGCATCCACCCCATCACTTCCCTGTGGCGGGAGCGGCTTCACCGGCGAGCGAGCGGACGAGCTCCAGGGAGCGCCGCACGTGTTCGCCCACGCGAATCTGGGATTCGAAGCTGTCGCGAATGACTCCGGCGCGGTCCACGACGAACGTCACGCGGCCGGGGAGCATGCCCAGGAAGGAGGTGCCGACGCCGAAGGCCTGGCGCGCCTCGCCCTTCTCGTCGCTGAGCAGCACGAAGGGCAGGCGGTGCTTGGCGGCGAAGCCCTGGTGGGACGCGGAGGAGTCACCGCTGATGCCCACCACTTCCGCGCCCGCCGCGACGAAGTCCTCGTACTGGTCCCTCAAGCCGCACGCCTGCACCGTGCAACCCGGCGAGTCGTCCCTCGGATAGAAGTAGACGACGAGCACCTTCTGCCCTGCCAGGTCGCGCAGGCGCACCGGCTGGTTGCCCGCTCCCGGCAGCGTCACGTCCGGCAGCGCATCCCCGGCCTTCAGCAGCTTCTGGTTCGCCACGCAGTCCTCCCGCATCGCCGGAGGTGGGGCCCGGCGTGCCCCAGGTGCGGCAGTCAACCATGCCCCGAGGGGAGGGGCGAGCTTGCGGACGAGCCCTCCCACTGAGTGGGGTGCCTGCACCCTCGCTGCCCGAGGGTGTGGGGGGCGTGGGCGCGCGCTTGTTGGCGCGAAGCATCTCCACCACCCCCTCCGCATCTCATGAACGTGGGGGATGCGACGGCGCTCCCCCGTCCGGCAGGCGACAGCCCTGCGCGAGGCCGGACCCGAAATTTCGGGCACGGGAGGCAATGGCGTCTTACCTTTCGAGACAAGACGTGAGAGCTTATCTAGGGTACAGGGCGGAAACTTTCGCCGGAGTTGCGCAACGTCGTGTTCAGGCGTAGGACGCGATCTCCGGGGGGTTGGTCAGGAGTGAACATGGTCGGCCTCGTCGTCGCATCGCACGGGCGTTTGGCGGAGGAGCTGGTCTCCACCGCGGAACAGATCGTGGGGAAACTCCCCGCGGTGGCAACCTGCAACATCGAGCCGGGGACTCCTGTCGAGGACATCCGCGCGAAGATGAAGCAGGCAGTGTCGCGCGTGGACACCGGTGACGGTGTCATCATCCTCGCGGACCTGTTCGGAGGTACGCCTTGTAAGGAGTCGCTGATGATGTGTCAGCGCATGAACCTGGAGGTCCTGGCGGGCGTCAACCTGCCCATGCTCCTCAAGGCCAACTCGCTTCGTTCCGAGCAGCTCACCCTCCCTGAGATGGCCAACCAGCTGGCATCCCATGGTCAGCGCAACATCACCTGTGCATCCGCCCTGCTTCGCGAGGCCCAGCAGCAACCGCGAACTTGACGGACCCGCGCGGGTCGGCGATTCGAGACTGCCGTGATCACCCTGGTCCGCGTCGACAACCGCCTCATCCACGGCCAGGTCGTCGAGGCCTGGCTGCCCCACCTCAAGGTGTCCCGCGTCGTGGTCGCGGATGACGAGGCTGCTTCCAGCCCGCTCATCCGCGCCGCCATGGCGCTGGCGGTGCAGAGCGCCATCGAGGTGCAGATTCTCCCCCTGTCCCAGGTGGACTTCGCGGCCCTGTCCAAGGACGGGGTGCGCACGCTGGTGCTCCTGCGCGACGTGGCCTCCGTGCCCTTCGCGTACGCGCACGGGCTGAACCTGGGAGAGCTCAACCTGGGCAACGTCCACTTCGGCACCGGCCGGCGGCAGGTGTCCCCATCCGTGTTCCTGGCGGAGGCGGAGCTGCGCACCCTCCAGCAGCTGGCGGAGCAGGGCGTGCGCGTGGAAGCGCGCGCGGTGCCGGCGGAGAAGCCGGTGGAGCTGCCGGACCTGTCCGAGCGGTGGGCGAAGGCCGGGTGAGCGCGTGAGCGTCGTCTGGACCCAGGTGGCGCTGGCGGGAGTGTGGGGCGGACTGGTGGCCGTGGAGCGCAAGGCGTTCCTCCAGGCCATGCTGTCCCGGCCGCTCGTGGCCGCCACCGTCATGGGGCTGCTCCTCAATGACGTGCCCTCCGGGCTGGGCGTGGGCCTCTTGCTGGAGCTGTTCTTCCTGGGCACCGCCAACCTGGGCGCGGCGCTGCCGGAGAACGACACCCTGGCGGCCACCGCCACCAGCGCTGCCGCGGCCACGATGACGCTGGCCTCCGGCGCGGGCTCCACGCCGGCCATCTGGTCCCTGGCGGTGCTGCTCTTCATCGGCATGGGCCGGGTGGGGCGGCGCGCGGACCGGCTGCTGGAGGGGTATACGGCGAGGCTGGCGCGCGTGGCCCTGTCGTCCGCGGAGACCGGCGACCTCACGCGCGCCATGCGGCAGAACCTGTGGGGCATGTGGCCGCACTTCGTGGTGTACGGCGTGCTGACGTCGCTGTGCGCGCTCGCCGGCTTCTTCGTGGAGCCGCTGCTCCAGGCGATGCCCCCCATGATGGTGCGCGGGCTGGCGTGGGCGTGGCCCGCCATGGCCTCCGTGGCGGCGGCCATCGCCGCGCAGGGCAGCCACGCCAGGCGCGCTCCGCTCTACGCGGCGCTGGGCGCGGCGGCCGTGACGGTGACGGTCGTCTTCTTCCTGCTCCAGGAGCGCACGTGAGCGCTCCCGATGCCCCGCTGCCCTGGACGGTGCTGCTGCGCGTCTTCATGCGCTCGCTCTTCCTCCAGGCGTCGTGGAACCCCAAGGGCATGCAGAACCTGGGGCTGGCCTACGCCGTCTTCCCCGCACTGGAGCGGCTGTACGCGTCCGGCGCCGCGCGAGAGGAGGCCGTCCGCCGGCACCTGGTCTTCTTCAACACCCACCCCTACGTGGCCGCGGCCATCGTCGGCGGAGTCGTCTTCCACGAGGAGCGAATCGCCCGGGGCGAGGAGACTCCGGACAAGGTCGTGGCCTTCAAGGCGGCGCTGATGGGGCCGCTGGCCGCGCTGGGGGACGGCTTCTTCTGGCTGTCGCTCAAGCCCGCGGCCGGGGCGGTGGGCGCCGCGCTGGTGCCGCTCATGGGGCTGTGGGCGGTGCCGGTGTTCCTGGTGTTCTACAATCTGGTGCACCTGCTCCTGCGGGTGCGGCTGTACTGGCTGGGGCTCACCCTGGGAGACCGGCTGGTGGAGGCGGTGGCGCGGGCGAACCTGCCGGCCCGGGGGGCGCGGCTCAGGACGGTGGCGGCGCTGTGCGCTGGCGGGCTCGCGGCCTGGCTGGCGGTGTCCTTTGGGGCCAACGCGGGTGGGGCGCATGCGCCCCTGCTGGCGGCCGGGTGCCTGGCCCTGGGGGTTGCATCCTACGTGCTGGTCAGCCGTCGGGTGCCCAACTACGTGGTGCTCTACCTCGCGGCGATATTGGCCGGCGCGGCGGGTGCCTTCCTTTAAGACGAGAGGTAGGAGTCGCGATGGCAACCGAGGCTGTAGGAACATACGAGATCATCAACGAGCTGGGGCTCCATGCCCGGGCGGCGGCGCAGATGGTCAAGGTGGCCAACCGCTTCAAGAGCGACGTCCTCATCGAGGCCCAGGGTCAGCGGGCCAACGCCAAGTCCATCATGGGCGTGCTGATGCTGGCGGCGGCCCAGGGGGTCCAGGTGAAGCTGACGTGTAAGGGAGACGACGCCGAGGCGTGTCTCCAGGAGCTGGCAAAGCTCATCGCCGACCGTTTTGGCGAGTCGAAGTGACGGGTGAGAATGAAAATGCGGTAGGACTCGGAGGGAAGAAAGACACGTGAGCAGCCAGGCCACTCCCACACTGAGGTTGATGGGCATCGGCGCCTCACCCGGCGTGGCGGTAGGCCACGCCTTCATCCTGGACCGCAAACGCATCCGCACGCCGAAGCTGAGGCTGGCGGAGGCGGAGGTCGAGCCCGAGCGGATGCGGATGAAGACGGCGGTGGACTTGTCCGACCGCCAGCTCGCCGAGCTCAAGGAACAAATCACGCGCACCGAGGGCTCCGACCACGCCCTCATCCTGGAGGCGCATCGGCTGATGCTCCACGACCCGATGCTGGTGGACGCCGTCAACCAGCTCATCGTCGAGGACCGCATCAACGCCGAGTGGGCCGTCCGCCGCGTGGCCCGCAAAATCAAGCACCTCTTCGACAACATCCCGGACGAGTACTTCCGCGAGCGGCGCTCCGACGTGGACTACGTCGCCGACCGCATCATCCGCAACCTGATGGGCCAGGTGGTGGACGAGGAAGTGGAAGTCCCCGCGGAGGCCATCGTCGTCGCACATGACCTGCCCCCGGCCGACGCCGCCATGATGGCGCGCAGCGGTCGGGTGGCGGGTTTCGTGACGGACCTGGGCGGCCAGACGAGCCACACGGCCATCGTCGCCCGAGCGCGCGAGACGCCCGCGGTGGTGGGCGCTGGAAGGGCCAGCGAGCAGATCTCCCCCGGGGACCTGGTGGCCATGGATGGCACCCGGGGCATCATCCTGGTCAACCCCACGGAGGAGCAGCTCCAGAGCTTCCGCGAGGAGCAGCGCCGTCACCAGGAAGCCGAGCAGGTCGCGCTGGCGACGAAGGATTTGGAGGCCATCAGCACCGACAGCTTCCGCATCCGGCTCAACGGGAACATGGAGTTCCTGGAGGAGATTCCGTCGCTCCTGGCGCACGGCGCGGAGGGCATTGGCCTGTACCGCACCGAGTTCATGTTCCTGGACCGGAAGACGGCGCCGACGGAGGAGGAGCACTACCGCGCGTACCGTCAGGTGCTGGAGGCCATGGGCGGGCGCCCCGTCACCATCCGCACGCTGGATTTGGGCGGCGACAAGGTGCCGGGCAAGACGAAGCACGAGAAGGAGCCCAACCCGGCGATGGGCCTGAGGGCCATCCGCTACTGCCTGTCCAACCGCGAGCTGTTCCGCACGCAGCTGCGCGCGCTCCTGCGCGCCAGCGTGCACGGCAACCTGCGGCTGATGTTCCCCCTCATCTGCGGGGTGAGCGAGCTGCGCGAGGCCCGGAGCGAGCTGGAGGCGTGCCGCACCGAGCTGGGCCGCGCGGGGTTGCCCGTGGGCAAGCGCTTCCCGGTGGGCATCATGGTGGAGACGCCGAGCGCGGCCATCATCGCGGACCGGCTCGCGCAGGAGGCCGACTTCTTCTCGGTGGGGACCAACGACCTCATCCAGTACTCGCTGGCCATCGACCGCCAGAACCGGGAGGTCGCCTACCTCTACCGGCCGCTGCACCTGTCCGTGTTGCGCATGCTGGAGACCATCGTCGGCGCGGCGAAGGCCGCCAACATCCCCGTGTCCATGTGCGGGGAGATGGCGGGAGACCCGCTCTACACGCTGGTGCTGCTGGCGCTCGGCTTCGACGAGCTGTCGATGACGTCCGGGCAGATTCCGGCCGTGAAGCGCTTCATCCGCCGGGTGAGCCGCGTGGACGCGGCGGAGCTGCTGCGCGAGGCGATGGAGCTGACCACCGCCGAGGAAATCGAGCGCTTCATGCGCACGGAGATGGACCGGCGCTTCGTCGACACGCCGGACCGCGCGCCGGAGCTGACCGGTGACGCGCCTTCCGGGCGCACCACGGGCTGAAACCCCCGCGCCCTCAGCCGGGGCGTGGTGCGGGGGCCTGCCCGTCTGGCTGCCCGGCGGGTGGCCCATGCCGGAGCGCGCGGGCCATGCCCAGCTTTCAAGTCAGCAGGTCGAACAACCTGACCTGGGAGGCGGGCGTGTTCAATCCAGCGGACATCCAGAAGGGCATGACGGCGCGGGACAGGGACGGGGAGAACCTGGGCCTCATCGTCTCCGTCGACGAGATGGGCTTCCTCATCGAGAAAGGCAGCTACTTCCCGAGAGATCACCGGGTGGCCTTCTCGGACGTGTCGGACATCGACCGGGACGACGTGTACCTGCGCGAGGACCTGGCGAGCCTGCCGGGGGTCCGCCCGGACGTGCTGGAGGCGCGCGGAGAGGCGGCCCGCCACGCCGTCCTCCACCATGACGCGACGGGCGCGCTGGGCGTCATTCCCGGAGACCTGGACCGGTAACCGCGCTTCAGTCCGGGCCCTCCTCGTCGGGGTGCGCGGAAATCCCGCCCTCCACCTTCAGCCCCTTGCGGACACGGTGTCGTCGGATGGCGCGCTCCAGGGGACGCAGGCCCGCGAGCGCCAGGAGCGCGATGACCACCGTGGTGCCGGCCGCCCAGTGGAAGCCCATGCCGGTGGCCAGCCCCACGGACGCGGTGAGCCACAGGTTCGCCGCCGTCGTCAGGCCCTTCACCTGGCCCTGGTCGCGGATGATGGCGCCCGCGCCCAGAAAGCCGATGCCCACCACCACCTGGCTGGCGATGCGGCTGACATCCGCGCGCGAGCCATCCGGGGAGTCGCCGCCCAGCGTCCACTCGACGAAGACGCTGGCCAGCGTGAAGAGACAGGCGCCCAGGGAGACGAGGATGTGCGTGCGCAGCCCGGCGGCCTGCCCCCGCAGCTCCCGCTCCAGGCCGAGCACGGCGCCGAGCAGCGCCGCGACGCCGAGCCGCAGGGCGATGAGGGTCTCGTCCACGAGGGACGAGCCTACTCACCCAGCTCGATTTTCTCGTCCTTGTCCGCTTCCGTCAGTTCGGGATTGGGCAGCGTCTCCAGCGTGGCCGCCAACAGCTTCGTGGTGGGCACGACGTAGGGGGCCACTTCCTCGCCCAGCTCCTCGCTGAACTTCGTCACGCGCGCCGCGTAGTCCTCGTCGCGCGAGCTCCAGCTCCCCGCCGCCTCCGCCGCCCAGACCTCCTGGCCGTCGGTGCACCGCAACAGCTGGGCCTTCACCTCGGCCTCCGCGCCGTCGCCCTTGAGGCTGACGCTCGGGTCCAGCCAGAGCACGCCCTCCACGCCCTCCACGCACAGCCCCTTGAACGTGGTGTCCGAGGGCCGGCCCGGCAGCGCGACGTTGTCCTTCACGATGAAGTCGCGGTTCTGGTTCACCCACTGGCGGGCGATGAGGCTCCACAGCTCACCCACCGCGGGCTTTTCGTCCGGGAGCGGCTGCGCCACCACCACCAGCCGCTTCGTCGCCTTGCGGTCCACCTGCGCGTAGTCGCCTCGTACGCGGTGCGTCTTCACCGCGGAGCAACCCGCCAACAGCCCCAGCCCGAGCAGGGGCGCCCATCGCATCATCCTCATGATGTCCCTCTCCCGGCCCCCTTCGGGTGAAGGGGGCCTCGTTACCGCGCCGTTGCGTGACGCGTACCGCGTGCTTCAGGCCGCCCGCGTCGAGCTGTCCTCACCGCCGCCGGCCTGGGGCGCATCTCCCCCCGGGGCCGACTCGCGCCGCCGCCGGTCATGCATGAGCTGCATCACCGCGGCCAGCACCGTGAAGGACACCACCAGCGTGGTGATGAGGCCGATGCAGGCCACCATGCCCATGGAGCGCAGGCCGTTGTGCTTGGCGGCCAGCAGCGCCGCGAAGCCCGCCACCGCCGTCAGCGTGGAGGACGCCACCGCCGCGCCCACGCTGCGCAGGGCGACGAGCGGCGAGGTGCCTTCCAGGAAGCGATGCAGGAGGTACAGGCCGTGACTCACCCCGAAGCCCAGGAGGATGGGCAGGATGATGATGTTCATGAAGTTCAGCCGCAGGCCCGTCAGCGACATGATGCCGAGCATCATCGCCACGCCCACGCCCAGCGGAATCACCGACGCCAGCGCCAGCTTCGCGTTGCGGAAGTCCAGGAAGTGCATGGCCAGAATCCACAGCGCCGTGAGCACCACCGTCACCTTGCCGTCCCAGAGGACGATGCGCGCCAGCTTCGCGTAGAGCTGGGTGGCGCCCGCGGCGCGGAACTCCTTCTGCGCGGTGGGGCCCGGCGGGTCGAAGTCGTCCTTGTCGAAGCGGCCCGGGTTGTACGTGACGGGGATGCCGCGCGTCTCGTCCGCGAACTGCATCATCTTCTGGCCGTCGAACAGGTCCACGCTCGAGTAGATGAACGTGAGGTAGCCCTTGTTCTGCGCGGTGGGCAGGTTCTTGAACTGGGCCTTGTAGTTGTCCGGCACGCCGTGCACGTCGAAGGGCTTCGCATCCAGCACCTTCATGAAGAACGTGGCCTTGTCCTGCATGTCCGGCGGGAGCGCGGAGATGGAGAAGCCGCGCGCCTCCAGGTTGGCCATGTCCTGCTTCCACTCCTGGAGCACCTTCTCGTTGGCCTTCGCCGTCGCCTCGGGCGGCACGAAGGTGAAGATGCTCACCACCTGGTCGATGGACGGGTACTTGTGCGCGTTCTGCGTCAGCTCCCGGTACACGCCCTCCGCCTCGTCCAGGTCCTTCGTATAGACGGCCATCGGGTCGCTGGAGATGTTGAAGCGGACGTTGATTTCGTCCTGCAGCAGCACCGACGACATGCCGTCCGGGATGAGCGCGCGGGTGTTGTAGTTGAAGCCCACGCCGTGCTTCACGCGGTCGAAGAAGCTCAGTGCGCCCTCGGGCGGCTCGCCCGTGCCCGCCCAGGGGACGGCGGCGGCGCAGATGAGCGCGACGATGGCGGTGCTCACGCCCAGCACCAGGCCGGGACGGGGGATGCGCAGCTCCTGGCCGCTGGAGGAGTTGACCGGCGGCGGCTTCATCTCGCCGATGAGCTTCTTGGGCCACTCAGGGTTGATGCGGCCGACCAGCGCCAAGAGCGACGCGCTCCACACGAAGAGCGTCAGACCCAGGATGAGCGTGCCGCAGCCGGCCAGGAAGCCGAACTGGGAGAAGCCGCGGAACTCGCTCACCATCAGCACGAAGAAGGAGCCACCCGTCACGATGGCGGCCACCGCCGCGGGGCGGCCCGCGTTGACGAAGGCGTCGATGATGGCCACGTCGTACGGCTTGCCCGCGCCCAGCTCCAGCCTCGTGCGGAAGGTGAAGTGGATGCCGTAGTCGATGCCGAACCCCATCAGGATGCCGCCCAGGATGGACGTAATCATGTTGAGTTCGCCAATCGTCGCGTAGGTGAAGCCCAGCGTATAAATCGTCCCAATCACCGTGCCGCTGACGACGATGAAGGTCGGCGCCAGCTTGCGGAAGAAGAGGATGGTGATGGCGAAGATGGTCACCAGCGCGATGACGGTGACAGGCTGCAGCGACTCTTCAATGGCGAAGGAGTCGTCCACCGTCGTCTTGTACGAGCCGGTGTAGCCGTAGGCGATGAGGTTCGAGTCGCCCATCAGCTTGTAGTCCTCGACGAGCTTCACCTTGCCGGCCTGCGTGGAGTACGCGGCCAGGTCCTTGTTGAGCTTGTCGAGGTAGTCCTTCGTCTTGCCAATCTCCGTGGTGTCCCACATCGGCTTGACGAGGATGAGCACCATCTTCTTGTCGCTGGAGATGTTGTAGTCGTCGCGGATGCTCTTCTTTCCGACGGACGAGTACTTGTCGACCAGGTCCTGCATGTCCAGCTCCACCGGCTTGGTGGCGCCCATGTCGATGTAGAAGGGGTTGCTGCGGCGCAGCTTGTCCTCGAGGAAGGCCATGATGCGGCGCTTGCCTTCCACCAGGTCCTCCGTCTTCACGAAGAGGACCATGTTCTGCTGGATGAACTCGACGGGCAGTTTGTAGGAGACGGTGCGGACGTTCTGCTTGTCGGCCTCGAGCATGCCGGCGATGTCGTCGGCGGTCCGCTTCATCGCGGCCTCGTCCGTCGAGCGCAGGGCGAGCATCAAGAAGCCGCTGCCCCCCACCATGTCGATGACCTGCTTGACGTCCTTCACCTCCGGCAAATCCTGGGAGATGAGGTCGAGCTGGTTGGAGTTGATGCGCAGCTTCAGCGTGGCCCACGTGGACACGGCGAGCAGGGTCAGCAGTACGGCCAGGATGGTGCCTGGACGACGGACCAGCAGCTCGGCGAAGGCGTAGGCGAAGCGAGAATGCGAGTTCGGGTTTCGAGGAGCGCCGCTCATTCGCGGGCGACCCTACCGACAAACGCGCTGCCCCGGAAGCACGGCCCACCTGCCCGGCTGGCTTCCTGGCCACGGAGAAACCCGCCAGGCGGCTTCGGGAATATTTGACAGGGTGCCGACGAGCCCTCAGTGCCCCTCTTCCACGGGGAGGGCGGCGGGCAGCGGCTCGGGTGGGGCGCGGGGGGGCAGGAAGAACGAGCGGGGGTCGGCGAGGAAGCGGACCCCCACCGCCCGCAGGAAGGGCAGGGCCTCTCCCAGGGGGACGTCACGGGCCCGGACGGCCACGCCCAGGGCCAGCGAGAACGACACGGTGAAGTTCATGACCCCGATGAGCCCCACGCCTACCAGGGCCATGAGGAAGTCGGGTTGGAGCACCGCCTGGGGGCCGAGCGCGCCCCCGGCCATGGCCAGCGAGCCGAGCGCGAAGGTGACGTGGCGGACATCCAGGGGCAGCCCGAAGAAGCGCCCGAGCACGCTCATCAGCGCCAGCAGGAAGCCCAGCGTCACGTTGACGCCCAGGCCCGACGCCCCGTGCACCAGCCCGTCCGCGAGCCGCTGCGCGCCGCCCACGCCCAGGACGCGGCGCAGCATGCGATGGTGGGCCAGGGCCTCCGGCAGCCGCCGGTACACCACGAAGTTCTCCATCCACCCGCCCGCCACGCTGGACAGCCAGAGCAGCACGCCGGTGAGAGCCGCGTATGGGAGCGCGCCGCTGCGCCAGGGGTGCATGGAGGCCACCGTGGCCTGGGCCTTGGCGGGGGAGAGGAAGGGCGTGCCCCGCGCGGCCTGCCACGCCAGGGCCAGGGCCACCGCGGCGGGCAGCACGCAGCCCAGGTTGCCGGTGAAGGCGGCGAGCTGCGAGCGGGTGATGCGGGGGATGATGTCCACCAGGCTCGACAGCCGGTCGCCCCGGGCGCCCTCGCCCACCGCGCCCGCCAGCGTGGCCGCCGTGACGGAGGGCTGCTTGGTGGCCAGCGTGAAGCCCAGGGCCTGGATGAGGAGGAAGGCCACCGCGTAGTTGAGGCCCACGGCCAGAAACGAGAAGAACGGCGCGAGCGCCAGCGCGGTGAGGGCGAACTTGAGGGCCACGGCGACGGCCGTCACCAGCCCGCCGCCCGCCGCCGAGTGCACCATGGCGTGGAATTCCGAGCGGGTGCTGGTGATGTAGTGCTCGCCGGAGTGGCCCGCGCGCTCGATGATTTTACGCGCCAGCATCCGCACGTTGCGCCGCACCAGCTCGCCCACGGAGCGGTCCGCGTGCGCGCGCCGCAGGAGGTCCGACAGGAGCCCCAGCGCCTCGCGCCAGCGCGGCTCACCCCGAGGCGCGCCCAGCACGCGGGCGATGGCCTCCATGCGCTCCAGGCTCCGGCGGATGCGCTCCAGCCGGTACACCAGGTCCACGCTGACGCCCGAGGCCTCCAGGTGCCGTGACACGCTGCCCACCACGAGGCGGCAGTCGTCCACGCACGTGGCCAGGTCCCTCATCGTGTCCGCCGCCGCGTCGCGCGCCAGCACCGCGTCGCACACCATCCGCAGCCGCAGGAAGGGCGAGGCGCGGAAGGCCGTCTCCGGGGCACGCTCCCTCACGTCCTCCATGGTCCCCAGCGCCGCTGTCTGCACCGCCAGCAGCATCAGGGCGTCCAGCAGGTCCGCGCGCACGCGGGCGGCGGGCACCGGGTCCGGCGGCCGGGGCTCGCCCACCAGTGACGCGAGCTTCGCCAGCAGTGCGGGCGACAGCAGCGCCAGCCACACCGCGTCCTCCGGTACGGGGAACAGCCGCAGCAGGAGCTCCGACAGCTTGCCGGGCTCCGGCGGGGAGGGGAGCAGCGTGCGGGCCAGCCGGTCGGACGCCTCCGACAAGAAGCCCTGGCCCGCGGGCAGGCCCACCTGCGCGAAGAGCTTCAGGCCCCGGCTGCCATCACAGACGGCGGAGACCAGGTGCGTCACCGCGGCCCGCATGGCCGGTTCGCCCTCCATGATGCGCACCATCAGCGACAGGCGGGTGTCGGCGGGGGGCGCTTCCGGCTCGGTGGCGTCCACCAGCCCGTGGGCGGGGATGCGCTCGCGCAGCCACGCCATCCAGCGCTCCACCCAGTCCAGCCGCGACTCCAGGCCGTCCTCGGGCACGTCGCGCAAGAGCCGGTACAAGTCCCGCACCGCGGGGTGCCCGGGCGCGCGCGGCGCGTACTGCACGCAGAACGCGTCCACCTCCCGCTCGGAAGGAGCGTGGGAGGTGCGGCTCACGGAGAGCTGAGCGGAGGAGGAGGTGGTGTTCATCGACCCGACGAGAGGGGAGGGCGAGACTACGCCATGCGTCGCCCCCTCGGAACCCCTCCGACGGCCGAGGGCCTGGTGGCCCGGCCGTCGGGAGTGGGCGCGGCGACTACTTCTTCGCCAGCTCCTGCCGCATGCGCCCCAGCAGCAGGTCCCATCCGCCCTGGGCCAGCAGCGGCTGCACCTGCGTGTCGCGGATGTCCTGGAGCATGGAGGAGCCGAGCACCGTCACGTCCACGACCTTCCACGCGGCGGCGTCCTTCACCAGCCGGTACTTCAACTTCATCTCCTGCGTCTTCAGCGGGTGCTTGATGAAGACGACCGAGTCCACCGTGGCCTCGTTGCCCGTCACCTCGGCGGGGGAGTAGACGATGTCCTCCAGCGACTTGAAGTTCTCCCTCACGCGCGGGAAGGCGATCTTCGCGAACAGGCCATGGAAGAGGGTGACGAACTCCTTGCGCTGCTCGTCGGTGCCCTTGGCCCACGCGTCGCCAAGCAGGTACTTCCCCTGCTCCTCACCCCCGAAGAGCTTGAGGGCCGCCGCGTCGCGCTCGTAGCGCACGGACGTCACCACCGTCTTCACCGGCTTGACGACAGGGTCGTCCTTCTTCGGGGCCGCGGCGAGGGCGGGCATGGACAGGGTGAAGGCGACCAGGAGGGAGAGGGTACGGAAGCGGGCGTTCATGTCGGGCGAGTCCTCCACAGGGAATGCTCGGCGTTCTGTTAGCCCAGGAGAACGCTGGGCGCTTCGCGAAATTCAACCCCAGACGCCTGGCGGGCGGGCACCATGCCCGGTCGCCCTGCATGTCGGACACCCGAATGAAGCGGCCCGGATGTCTGTTTGACTCCCTTGGGACCACACTTTAGTGTCCGCCCGCGCGCGCGGTATGCGCCCCCCTTGCACTGAGACGACATGCCTACCGACTACCTGTTCACGTCCGAATCCGTCACCGAGGGCCACCCGGACAAGATCGCCGACCAGATCTCCGACGGTGTCCTCGACGCCATCATCGCCAAGGACCCGCAGGCGCGGGTCGCCGTGGAGACGCTCGTCAAGACGGGCCTCGCCATCGTCGCGGGTGAGGTGACGACGAACACCTATGTGGACATCCCCAAGATTGTCCGCAGCACCATCTGCCGGATTGGCTACACCGACAGCTCCATGGGCTACGACGGCAACACCTGCGGCGTCATGGTGGCCATCGAAGGGCAGAGCCAGGACATCGCCCGCGGCGTGGACAACAAGAAGGAGCAGGGCGCCGGTGACCAGGGCATGATGTTCGGCTTCGCGTGCGACGAGACGCCGGAGCTGATGCCCGCCCCGCTGCACTACGCCCACGCGCTGACCCGCAAGCTGGCGGACGTGCGCCGCAAGCAGCACGACTGGCTTCGTCCCGACGGCAAGAGCCAGGTGACGGTGGAGTACCGCGAGGGCCGCCCGGTGCGCATCGACGCGGTGGTGGTGTCCACCCAGCACTCGGACGACGTCTCCAACAAGAAGATCCAGGAGGCCATCCGCGAGGACGTCATCGCGAAGGCGCTCCCCAAGAAGCTCATCGACAACAAGACCAAGTTCTACATCAACCCCACGGGCCGCTTCGTGGTGGGTGGCCCCATGGGCGACTCGGGCCTCACCGGCCGGAAGATCATCGTCGACACCTACGGCGGCATGGGCCGTCACGGTGGCGGCGCCTTCAGCGGCAAGGACCCGTCCAAGGTGGACCGCTCCGCCGCGTACATGGGGCGCCACATCGCGAAGACCGTCGTGGCCGCGGGCCTGGCGACTCGCTGCGAGGTTCAGGTCTCCTACGCCATCGGCGTGGCCGAGCCCGTCAGCGTCATGGTGGAGACCTTCGGCACCGCCACGGTTCCCGAGGAGCGCATCGCCAAGGCCATCCGCAACACGTTCGGCCTGAAGCCGCGCGAAATCACAGAGCACCTGGACCTGCTGCGGCCCATCTACCAGAAGACCGCCGCGTACGGGCACTTCGGCCGCACGGAGAAGGAGTTCACCTGGGAGCGCACGGACAAGAAGGACGCGCTCCGGGATGCGGCGAACAGCACCTCCACGGGTCGTCGCCTGAAGGTGGTCTGAAACCCGCGCCTTCGCCCCGCTGATGGGGGCTGACGTGGGACCGAGATGGGCCGCTTCCCACCATGGGGGCGGCCCATCGTCGTTTCAGAGCAGCCCGTGCGCCTTGAGCGCGTCGATGGCCGACGCGAGTGCCGGCGAGCGCGACGGGGCCTTGCCCGCGGGAGAGCGCACGGCGCTGACGAAGACGTGGCGTCCCTTGGGCGAGGCCACGTGGCCCACCAGCCAGGTGACGTCACCGGACTTGTTCGGGTACCACCCCGTCTTGGCGCTCAGCACCGCGCCGTCCTTCCAGGGGCCGCCCAGGTTGATGCCGTCGCGGACGCTGGCCACGGTGTCCGGCCCGTGCGTCATCGTGCCCTTCACCTGCTCCAGCACCTTCGGGCTGACGGGGAGCTGGCCCCGGAACATGCGCGCGAGAAAGTCGAGCTGCTCGTCGGGAGAGATGCGCAGCGGGCCTCCCAGCCAGAAGAGGGTGATGTCGCCGGAGGCGTCCCTCGTGCCGTAGTCGAAGCGGCCGAGCCAGTCCTCCATGCGCTCGCGGCCCAGCTGCTTCGCCGTGCCCTGGAAGAACCACACCGCGGAGCGGCGCATGGCCGTGTCCAGCGTCTGGTCCTGGTTCCACATCGCGATGGAGTGCTTGGTGCCATCCCACTTGTGCACCTCGTCCACGCTCGCCACGACGCCGGTCTCCAGGGCGATGAGCGCGTGAGGCACCTTGAAGGTGGAGGCGGGCGGCAGCCGCGCGGCGCACTTCACCGCGTCGTTGCGAGTGACCTTGCCTGTCTCCAGGTCCATCAACAGGAAACAGCCCGGGTGGGCCGCTGGAGCCTTCGGCGCGGCGGCGAGCGCGCTCGTGGTGGCGAGGGTGATGAGGGCGAGCAGTGTCGAGGGGCTGCGGGACATGGGGCTCCGGTTCCGCGCGACGTGGGCCGAGCTTCGCGCGTTGGGGCCGGGGCGAGAGCAAGGCTCGCGCCAGGGCTCGTTGCGAGGCGCGTGAGAGGGGTCGCGTGGTCCTCCGGACACGAAGCCGTGGCGCCCCGTCCACGGGCTCGTGGCTCGAAGCCCGCGTCGTGCGCCCACCTGGGGTGCGCTCCTCCGTGCGCGTCTTGGTCGGCCCGTTCCTCCTCGCACCCGGGCCGGGGCCACGGGCTTGGGCACGCGGCGCAGGTGACGTCAGCCCTGAAGCGAAGCCCGCGCTCGTCAACATCGACCGCGCTCGCGTCGCGGCGGCATCGCGATGACGAAAGAAGCGGCGTAGCGTCCCGGCGGGAAGATTCTGGCGACCCGCCGTTGGGTGGGCATGGGCTGCCAGGGCACATACGCGGGGAGTACGGCGGTGGATGACGGGTCCTGGTCCTGGATTCCGCGGCCGAGGTGGGCCGCGCTCGTGGTGGTGGTGGGTGTCGCGGGAGCCGCCGCTGTCGTGGCCGGCGTGCGCTCGCGGCAACGTTCCGAGCCTGTGTCGCCGGAGCTGTTCCTGACGGGCGCTCCGGTGCGCACGCTGGAGGCGCGGGTGAGCCATCCCGGCGCGGACGTTCACCGCCCCTACGGACCGCTGCGCTCGGGGGATGCCGGCGGGCCGCCTCCCGCGCCGCTGCGTGAGCTGGCGCGGTTGGAGGCCGAGGGCGACATGCATGGGCTCGCAGCGGCCTATCTGGTGCGCCGAAACGCGGAGCTGGCGGCGCCCTATCTGGCGAAGGCGGGGACGTCTCCGGACGTAGCCAGCGACAGGGCCATCATGGCGTTGGACCAGGGAGACTCCGCCACGGCGCTGGCGCTGTTGGAGGGCGTGCTGACGGCGCGGCCGACGCATGCGCAGGCACTGTGGAATCGGGCGCTCGTGCTGCGAGACCTGGAGCTGTGGGCACTCGCCGCGCTGTCTTTCGACGCCGTCGCCGCGCTGGGGGAGCCGGGCTGGGCGGCGGAGGCGAGGACCCGCGCGTCCGCGGCGCGCGCTCGGCTGATGAGCACGGAGGACTGGCGCAAGCCGTCGGCGCTAGGACAGGCGCTGGTGACTCAGGGCGAGCCCGTGTCCGTCGAGGTCCTCCAGGCGCATCCCGGCATCTTCCGCATGTTCCTGTACGAGGCCATCCGCGCGGCGCCCTCGCTGGAGCGGCTGCGCGCCCTGGAGTCGGCGGCCACGGTCCTGGATGCACGCGACGGTGGCACGGTGCTGCGAGATGCCCTCCGCTGGGCGAGCGGACGGGACTTCCACGTCCGCGCGCCCCTGGCCCGTCGCTACCTGGAGCTGTACCGCACGCACGAGGTCGCCGGGGGGCTCGCCGCGTTCCTGGACGAGCTGCGGCGCGCCGGCGAGCTGGACCTGTACCTGGGTGCCTTGGTGCGCGAGGGGAAGGTGGCGGAGCGGTTGGACGAACTCACCCCGCTCGTCGCGCGATTGGGGGACCCGTGGTTCACGCTCCTGCTGGAGCACGAGCGCGCCAGAGTGGCCATCTCCCGAGGAGAGCTGCTCCAGGCGGAGCAACACCTTCTGGCCGCTGCCGCGCTCTGCCAGGAACATCCATTGGGTTACCGCTGCATCCCGATTGAGTCGGACCTGGGCGACCTCTATCGCCAGCTCCACCGGCTGGCGGAGTCCCATCGTCACCTGCAGGCCGCGCGCGCCCTGTACCGCACGGACCCGAGGTGGGGCGAGGCGCAACTGCTGCTCCATCTCGGACAGCTCGCCCGCTACCAGGGTGATGGCGCGCAGGCACGGGCCTATCTGGAGGAGGCGCTCGCGCAGCGTCCCGAGGACTGCACCATCCGCCACTTCGTCCGCTCGAACGACGCGCTGGCCTTGCTGGGGAATCTGTCCGTGGCGCCGGCCCGGGAGCGCATGCGTGAGGCGCTCTCCTGCAAGACGCCCCTGCTGCTCTCGGGCGCGAAGACGCTCGCGGACCTGGCGCGGTTGCGGCCGGACCCGGAACAGGATGCTCGGCTCGTGGCGGGGATGTCGGAGCGGCGCCAGCAGGGGACGCTCACCCCGGGCGAGGCGGCGTTGCTCACGCACATCGAAGGGCGCTTCCTCGTGGAGCAGGACAGGGTGCGGGGCGAGGCGTTGCTGCGGCGGTCCATCGCCGAGGCGCAGCGCCTTCCCTCCACCAGCGTCGATGCGCGCAAGGCCCGCGCCTACAGCTACACGTCCCTGCTCTTCGCGGCGGCCCGGGCCGGAGAGTCCGAACAGGCGTTCCGACTCTTCGGCGAGGAGCTGGGCGGCCCGCTTCCCGAGCGGTGTGTCCTGGCCGTCACCGTGGATGTCGAGCGGACCCTCGTGCTGGCGCGAGGACCGGAGGGGCAGCTCGTGGAGCATCACGATGCCAGCCGCCGCGCGCCCCTGGATGAGGAGCTTCAGGGACTCGTGCCCGAGTCGGTGACGACGATGCTGCGAGCCTGCCCGGCGGTGGAGGTGGTGGCGCGTCCTCCGCTTCATGGCCGAGCGGGGCTGCTGCCCGAGGATGTGGCGTGGGCCTACCATGTTGTCAGGCCAGGGCCGGCCGTACCGGCACCGAGCATGGGACGTCGGTTGGTGGTGGCGGAGGTGCAGGCGCCCGCGTCGCTGGGGCTGCCAGCGCTCGGCGGGTGGGCGGGGCTGCCCGGGGATGACGCCACGATGTTGCTGGGACGGCAGGCCACGCCTTCACGCGTGTTGGATGCGATGGCGGACGCCACGCAAATCGAGGTCCATGCCCACGGGCTGATGAACCCGGATGTGTCCGAGGCGTCGTTGCTGGTGCTGTCGCCCGAGTCGAACGGTCGCTATGCGCTCACCGCGGGCGAAGTGCGTGCGACGAAGCTGCGAGGCCAGCCCCTGGTCATCCTGGCGGCGTGCCGGGCCGCGCATGGCGTCACCTGGACATATGAGCGCTTCAGCCTGCCCGTCGCCTTCCTGGATGCGGGGGCGCGCACCGTGCTCGCGGCGACCGTGGACGTGCCCGATGCCGAAGCGGGACCTTTCTTCAATGCGGTGCGTGAGCGGATTCAGCGTGGAGAGCGCGCGGCCAATGCCCTGCGAGATGTGCGGATGACGTGGATGCGGCGAGACCCTCGCAGTTGGGTGCGCTCCGTCCTGGTTTTTGAATGAAGGCGGGATGGGCCCGCCTGGTTCGAGTGGAGGGGGAAGACAATGAAGAACATGAACAAGTGGATGATGTGCCTGGTGCTGGTGGGGGCGGTGACGGGGTGCCGCACGATGGGCTCGCGACCGACGCCGAGTCCGTGCCCCGAGCCCGGCCCGATGCCGAAGACTCCCAAGGTCCAGCCGCTGCCGCCCAACGCGCAGCTGCCCGAGGGCGCCACCCAGATGGTCGTCGGGCTGTGCCCCCGCACGGGCAAGTTCCTCGCGCTGGGCGTCAACCCTGGCGGGAAGACCTTCGCGTACGCGGTGTCGGGTGACCGTGCCTCCAGCGACGCGTTCTTCGCGAACGTCCGCCGCAAGGGCATCCCCACGACGACGTTCACCGCGCCGGTGAGGGTCCGGAGCGGGGGCTCCGTGGGGACGGACGCCGTCGACGCGGGCTCCAACCCTCAGCAGGGCAATCAGGGAGGAGGCGAGGAGCAGAGCGCGCCACCTCCGTATGACCCCTGCACCAACCAGTCCGACGAGATTGGCGACAAGCCGCCGCCGGACCCGACGGATGAGGGGGGAGCGGTGCCGGATGGCTTCGCGGCCCTGGCCTGGAGGACCGCCAATGCCGTCGATGACACCAGCGACCCCTCGCCCGCGGCCACTGCTCCGCCGGCTGGAACGACGGTGCCCCGCTAAGCGCGGATGAAGGGACGAGGCCCGGAGCTGTCACGCCGGGCCTCGTCGTAGTTCCTCGCAGGCGCGTCAGGTCTCCAGCGTGCCGCCGAGCGCCTTGACGCGTTGCTCGATGTCCGCCTTCACGTCCGAGCTCAGCCGATGGGCCAGGGTGAGCTTCGAGCGCTTGAGCCGCGCGATCTGCTCGAGTCCGGCGACGAGGTCGTCGCGCACGAGTTCCTCGTAGGGCTCGTTCATCTTCGTGGTGAAGACGTGGACCGCGTGCTGGCCATCCGGCTCGCGCACGAAGCGGAAGCCGCAGCTCCAGTCCTTGGTGTCGTTGTGCACCAGTCGGAAGGTGAGGTCAGGGACCTTCAGCGTCGGCACGAGCGAGAAGAACTCCCGCGCCGCCGACGAGTCTTGGGCGCTCACGTAGATGCGGACCTGGAGTCGCTCCAGTCGCGACACGAGCGGTGTCGCCAGGAAACGGGAGACCCACGCGGGGAAGAGGAAGAGGTCCAGGTGGCGCAGCGAGGGGAACGCGCTGGGGTCCTGGCCCAGCTCCATCCAGGCGTCCACGGCGCCACGCACCGCCAGGGATTCGAGCCGAGGCATCTTCGCTTGATCCCGGAGCCCCACGTCGCTGTATGCGAGCGAACGCAGCGACTTCATCACGGGGTCGGTGGTGATGTCGTAGTCGCCGCGACCTTCCAGGTGCTCCACCGTGGCCCACAGGGGATGGCCGATGGTCTTCTCGATGGCGCTCTGGGTGGCGCGCGCGTTGCCCTGCTTCAGCGCGGCGTGGGACAGGAAGCCCCGCGTGAAGACGCAGTCGGGCTTGAGCGCCTCGTCGAGCGGGCCGAGCAGCTCCTTCCGGGCGCTCTTGAGAATCGCCTGCTCCCGCTTGCGCTCGGCGGCGGTGAGTGGGCGCCGGGCGGCCTCGAGCTGGAGCGCGATGAGCTCGCCGCGAGGGTGGCCCTGCTCCAGCAGCACGTCGGCCAGCACGGCGCGGGCCTCGTCGTCCTCGGGCTTCGCGAGCACCTGGGCCAGCAATGCCTCCGCGTCCGCGGCGTTCCGGGGCTTCGGTGGCGCGGCTTCCTGGAGGGCCGCGTCGAACCCGGCGAGGACCTTCACGTCGTCGGCGTGAAGCTCGGCGTCCTTCGCGGCCTCGAGCCCGACGCGAATCCGGTCGACGTGGCCGGCGAGGAACTCCTCGAAGTCATCCTGTTTGTCGTAGCCCGCGCGTGCCTTCAGCATCGAACTCGCGGCCTGGGCATCCCGGACGCGGCGCGCCAGGGGGCCCAGCCGTGTCCAGTATGGACGGGCCCCGGTGCTGGTGAAGGGCGGGTCCATGAACTGGCTCGCGACCCAGCGGTCGATGCGCGGGTCCTCGGGCCAGTCCGCGAGCGTCTCCAGCCGGGGCCTCCCTTTCACCGAGCCCTTGTCGAGCAACGCGGCGAGCAGCGTCGTGAGGTTCTTCGCGTCGGGCTTCTTCGCGAGCGCATCCCAGTCCTTGGGCGGAGGGATGTCGCCGGAGAGCTTCTGTCCCACGGTGACGATGCGGTCGGCCAGCGCGGTGTGGGGCGCGGCACGCCACGCGACGAGCAGGTCGTCGAGGACGCGGCTCCAGTCGTGCTGGCTCGCGGCTTTCAGCAGGGAAGACAGCTTCGAGGTCGCGGTGGGCATCGAGGGTCCTTCGAGGCGCGGAGCTGGCCTACCTGGGAAACGTCGCGAGTGTGAGGGACTCGGGCGGGACGGTCAGCTCGCGGAGCATGAGCGTGTCACCGGAGAGGTACCGCCAGCCGGTGCCGTCGTGGCGGAAGTCGGAGCGCTCCACGAAGGAGCGGTCCTTGCCCTTCTCGAATACCTTCGCGAAGAAGAGCACCTGCGCGGTGCCCTGGGCGTCGGGGGCCTGACGGTCCATCACCACCAGCTTCGGGAACTGGTGGGCCTGCGCGAAGGCGCGCAGCTCGCGCACCACGACGTCCTCGGGCCGCGCGCGGTCCGGGTGGCTGGGGTGAAGTGTCTTCCACAGGTACGTCGGCTCGCGCTGGGCGAAGGCGCTGTAGCGGCTGCGCATCAGTCGCTCGGCGTCTGGCGGTTCTGCTTCGCCCCGGTGGAAGGGGGCGCAGCACTCGCGGTAGCGCAGTCCGGAGCAGCAGGGGCACGGAGGGGCAGGGGGCATGTCGCGGACCCGAGCCTACCTGGACCGAGGGGGAAGGGGGACGCCGCGTGCTCGCCCCGCCACACACGCGGAGGTTCGCCCTTGCTGGCGGCGGTGTCCGGGCATACATCCGGGGACCGCGCCTATGAGCCTCCTTGAAGCCATCGTCCTGGGACTGGTCCAGGGTCTCACCGAGTTCTTGCCCATCAGCTCCACCGCCCACCTGCGCATCGCGCCGGAGCTGTTCGGGTGGAAGGACCCGGGGGCCGCGTACTCCGCGGTCATCCAACTGGGCACGGTCGCCGCGGTGCTCATCTACTTCCGCAAGGACATCGTCTCGCTGGTGACGGCGTTCTTCCGGGGGCTTGCGAAGCGCGAGCCCTTCGGCACCGTGGAGTCCCGGCTGGCGTGGTTCGTCCTGGTGGGCACGCTGCCCATCGGCCTCTGCGGCCTGGCCTTCAAGAAGGCCATCGAGACGCAGTTCCGCTCGCTCTACGTCATCTCCGGCAGCCTCATCATCCTGGCCATCATCCTCTTCGTGGTGGAGAAGCGCGCCTCACACCAGCGGACGCTGGCCGACATGACGTGGCGGGACGGCATCCTCATCGGCCTGTGGCAGGCGCTGGCGCTCATCCCCGGCTCGTCGCGCTCGGGCACGACGCTCACGGGCGGCCTGTCGCTGGGGCTCAAGCGCGAGGACGCGGCGCGCTACTCGTTCCTGTTGTCCATCCCCGCCACTTCGCTGGCGGGCATCTTCGAGCTGAAGCACCTGTTGGAAGCCACCGAGCGGCCCAGCGCCGTGTCGCTCTGGGTCGGCACCCTGGTGGCGTTCGCCTCGGGCATGGCGGCCATCGCGTGGTTGTTGAACTACCTGCGCTCGCGCACGACGCTGGTGTTCGTGGTGTACCGCGTGGCGCTCGGTCTGCTGCTCCTCGGGTTGCTCCAGGCGGGCGTGCTCAAGCCGCTGTCGGGCGTGGAGAACGTGGACGTGCCTCGCGAGCCGGGGAAGCAGCAAATCGAGAAGCAGATCACCGACTAGGGAGGCTGGCGTCGTGAGCGTGGAGGCGTTGTTCCAGGGGGTGGAGGCGCGGCTGTCGACGCGTCCGGCGCGCAATGTGGACCTGCCGGGGCTCGTGCTGCGCGAGGCCTCCGTGCTGGTGCCGCTGTTCGAGCGCGACGGCGTGCCGCACGTGGTCTTCACCCGACGACCCGCCACCCTGCGCACCCACGCCAATCAGTACAGCTTCCCGGGCGGAGGCCGCGACGCGGAGGACCTCACGCCGCTGCACACCGCGCTGCGCGAGACGGAAGAGGAGCTGGGCATCGACCGGCGCGGCGTGCGCGTGCTGGGCATGCTGGACGAGGTGCCCACCATCTCCCAGTACCGCGTGCGCCCCTTCGTCGGCGTGATTCCGGGCGACGGCAAGTACCAGCCCAGTCCAGAAGAGGTGGCCTTCATCCTGGAGGTGCCACTCGTCGCCCTGATGGACCCTGCCATCCTCCGCGTGGAGCGCAAGGAAGTCTTCGGCGCCGAGCGGGACTTGTACTTCTACACGTACGACTCCCACGTCATCTGGGGAGCCACCGCGCGCATCCTCCGCGACTTCCTGGGGCAGCTCGCGCAGGTGCCCGGCCTGGAGTCCGTGCTCGCCGCGCCCGGACGCCGTCAGAACTGAAGGTACACGTACGGCCGCGTCTCCACGGCGGACAGGTGGCGGATGCCCAGGCCGAGGACGACCAGCGCCACGGCGCGCACCGGCACCGGCATCCGCACGAACAGCTCCGACGTCACCGTGTAGAGCTTCATCGGCACCACGTGGAAGAACACCGCCGCCGCCAACATGCCCCACACCAGCGGGCTGACGTTGGCGATGCCCGGCACGCCCTCCATCATCCGCGCGTAGAACTCACCCGCGTGCGTCATCGTCTTCGCCCGGAAGACGACGCGTGTCAGCACGACGATGGTGAACGTGGCCAGCATCCCCAGGGCGATGCGAGGGACCCCCGGCTTCTCCGGCTTGCCCACCCACCACTCCCAGCACCGTGACAGGCCCAGCACCGCGCCGTGTACGCCGCCCCAGACGGCGAAGCGCCAGTCCGCGCCGTGCCACAGGCCACCCAGCACCATCACCGTCATCAGGTTGAACAACACCCGAGGCTTCGACACCCGGTTGCCGCCCAGCGGCCGGTACAGGTAGTCCCGCAGCCAGGTGGACAGGCTCATGTGCCACCGGTTCCAGAACTCGCCCAGGTTCTTCGCGAGATAGGGCCGGTTGAAGTTCTCCGGGAACTTGAAGCCGAACAGCGCCGCCACGCCCAGCGCGATGTCCGAGTAGCCCGAGAAGTCGTAGTAGAGCTCGAAGGTGTAGGCGATGGCCGCGACGATGCACTCGGCGGAGGCGTACTTGTCCGGCGAGGCGAACACCGGGTCGACAATGCCGCTGCCCAGCACGTCCGCGATGACCAGTTTCTTCACCAGGCCCACGGCGATGCGGAACATCGCCTGTCCGCCTTCTTCCGGCGTCAGCGTGGGCACGTCCTTGAATCGCGCCATCAGCTCCGACGCGCGGACGATGGGCCCGCTCACCACGCGCGGGAAGAAGAGCATGTACAGCAGGTGCTCGAGGAACGAGTGCTCGGAGCTGGCCTTCCCCCGGTACACGTCCACCGTGTAGCTGATGGCCTGGAAGACGAAGAACGACAGGCCCAGCGGCAGAATCAAACTGAACGGCGTCTCGCGGACGTGGAGGCCCCAGGACTCGGGCACCAGCTCCAGCGCTGTCTTGCGCAACAGCTCCAGGTACTTGAAGCCCGCGAGCAACCCCAGGTTCGACACCACCGACAGCGTGACGAACAGCTTGCGCACGCCCTGCGACGTCGCGCGTCCCATCCCCTTGACGAGCAGGTGGTCCACCGTGACGCCGATGAGGAAGATGATGAGCGGGAAGGGCGTGAAGGCCGCGTAGAAGTAGACGCTGGCCACCAGCAGCACCAACAGGCGCGGCCAGTAGTGACGGTGCACCGCCCAGTACAGGGCGAACACCGCGATGACGAAGACGAGGTACTGGAGGCTGTGCGACAGCACGTCAGTTCCCCTCCATGCGCGCGGTGGGCTCGGTCTTCTTGCGCAGCTCGTACGCCGCCAGGAAGTCCCGCGCGAAGCTCGCCGCCAGCCGCTCGTAGCCTTCCGGCGTCAGGTGCACGCCATCCGCATGGCCCAGCACCGGACGAGCCCGCTGCCAGCGCAGCATCGCCCGCTCGCCGCCCATGGCCGCGCGAGGAGACCAGTATGCGCAGCCCGCGTCACGCGCCACCCGAGGCAGCGTGTCCAGCACCGACGCCAGCGCGGGCGCCTCCGTCCAGCGGCCATTCGCGTCCTGCGCCAGCCGGTCCGTGGACCCCATCAACAGGCACTCGGCGTTGCCGGTGGCCTTGCGCAGGCGGGCAATGAGCGCGGGGTAGTCGTTCGATATCGCCGCCGCGTCCAGGTCCGCCTTGCCCGCCTCGTTGGTGCCGTACCAGAAGACGAGCAGGTCCGGACGGCGCGAGGCGAGCTGCGCATCCACCGCCGACGCATCCATGTCCCGCAGCGTGGAGGCCATGGCCCCCGGCAGCCCCAGCGCGTCCAGCACCACGCCCGGCGTGTCGTACTCCAGCGCGGCGCCCAGCACGGTGACCCCACTGCCCGCCGGCGCCACCACCTCGACTTCGTGCGAGGCGCCCGTGACGGGGAAGGAGCGGATGCGCACCATCGGCGCGGCGAGCGGCTCCGGCAGCGGCGCGTCCGGAGGCATGGCCTCGCCGTCCACCCGGATGTCTGGAGCCTTCGTGTCGGGCGCGTCGAGCGCGTACAGGTCGAGCCGCCCGGTCAAGGTCTTCGCGTCCTTGCAGTCCTTGCAGAACTCGATGCGCAGCTTCGCGCCCGGCGCGCCCACGGCGCGGATGCCCGTGAGGCCCCACAGTCCGCCCGGCGGTGCCTCCATCGCGTCCTCCACCGTCCAGTCGCCCACCAGCTCACGGGCCACGCGCGCGTTCTCCAGCCGAGGCGAGGACTTGCCCGCGGCGATGAAGCCCCGGCCCGCGTCACCGAAGCGCTTCGTCAGCACCCCGCGCACCGCGTCCGTGAAGTAGTGCGACGCGGTATGCGACGCGCCGAGCTGGGCGATGCCCACGCGCAGAGCCTCTCCTGACTCGCGGCGGCGCAGCCGGTCGAACGTCTTCGTCAGCGCGGTGTCCGCGTCCCGCAGGCCCGGCGCGTCCGCCACCGGCACCAGCGGCGCGTGCACCTTCGCGAACCCTCGCTGCAGCGCCAGGTCGAACAGGTGGCCCAGCAAATCGGAGCCCTTCGCGCGCGGGTGCACCAGGTCCTCCAACATCAACCCGGCCTCCAACCATCGCAGGGCCGCGCCCTCGCCACCCATGGCGGTGTACGCGTCCCAGAAGGCACAGCCACCCAGGCGCGCCTCCTCGCGGAAGATGTCGGAGACCTCCTTGGAACCCCGGCGCGGCACCAGCTCGCCGCCCATGGTCCGCACGCCCGCGTCGATGGGTGACATGACGAGGCACGCCGCGTCCGGCACGTTGGCTCGCACGCGAGACACCAGCTCCTTCATCTGCGCGCGCACTTCCTCGAGCGTGGTCCGGTCTCTCGAGAAGAAGAACGCCTCGTTGCCGCCCACCATCAACACCACCATGGCCGGCTTGCGCTGACGAAGCTGCGCGCGGAAGGCCGCGGGCTGGGCGCGCAGGTACACCTCCGCCATTCCGCCCAAGAGGCCCACCGTGTCGTAGATGACGCCCGGCGTGCCCGTCTCCAGCGTCACGCCGTGCAGCTCCACCTTGCCGGACGTGGTGAGCGTCAGCGTCTTGGCGCCCTCGGGCAGATTCACCCGCGCGAAGGCCGCCTCTGACTTCGTCTTGGAGAAGCCGCGCGTCTGGATGCGCTGCAGCGGCCGGCCATCCACGGAGAGCTGCACGGAGCCGCTGGAAGGCTGGGCGAGGAAGAACAGCTCCGCCACCCGCGAGCCCTCCACGTCATACTTCGTGTTCTGCGAGCCACCCGCCGAGGTGAAGGCCACACCCGTCCAGCCCACCCTGTCGCGGGGCCACTTGGTGTCCACCAGCCGGGCAATCTCCCAGCCGTCCGAGCCCCGTCCGGAGCGCGTCCACCGGCCCGCGCTGGCGGGGCGGGTGATGAAGAGGAAGCCCTTGCCGCCCGAGCCGAAGCGCTCCTGGAGCCTGTCCCGCACCACGTCGGTGATGTAGTCCGACGCGACGAGCGAGTCTCCCAGATGCACCACGCGCACCGGCGTGCGCCGCGTGTCCGCGCGCAGCTCCGTCAGCGCCCGGTGGAAGGGGGCGAGCCCGTCCTCCTCACAGGTGCCGTCCGCGCGTGCCTTGCGGCAGTTGGGTTCGATATCCACGTGCTGGGCGCTCATCCGCTCGCGCAACGCCTCCAGCTCCACGGCGCGCGCCAGCGAGGGGGCGCTCAATTCCTCCAGGCCGATGCCGGGCACGGTGGGCACCGCGGGCGTGGGCACCGCGTCCACCACCTCCGTCCCCGCGTCGTCGGCCGGGTCCTCTTCCGGCACGGCGCCCTGCTTGGGCGTGTCCGACGCCACCACCTCAATCTCCGGCGGAGGGGCGGGGCGGCCGCCGGTGAAGGACGCCGGCACCGCCAGCGCCACCAGCTTCGGGCCCAGGGGGCCTCGCTGGAGACTGGGCAGGGGGCGCCACGACTCCGGAATCGGGGCGAGCGAAAGCCCCAGCGCCAGCGCGACGGTGAGGGTGAGCGTCAGCCCGGTGGTTCTGGCCTTGAGGAAGTCCAACAGCGCGGCATGAGACTGGCTTTTCGGGGGCGGGTCAAAACTCTCGCCGCTCGGGGCCGCTTCATCGTCCGGAGGGCGGACAGGCGGGCGGTCTTGGCTGGAAGGTGGGAGGCGCAACGGCCTGGACGGGGGCTTCATGGGAAGCGGCTCCCCTCTTTCCCGGAAAGGCCGAAACGGTATGGTGCGCCGCCATTCACGCTGGGGGAAGACCCTGGCGCCTCCCGCTGGCGACGAGCCGGCACTCGCAGGAGTCGTACCCCGCATGGCCCTCTACCCCGTCATCATGGCCGGTGGCTCCGGCACTCGCTTCTGGCCCCTGTCCCGTCAGGCGCGGCCCAAGCAGTTCCTTCCCCTGGCCTCCAAGCTGCCGCTCATCACCGACACCGCCGCCCGTCTCAAGGGCCTGTCGACGGTGAAGAACACCTTCATCGTGTGCGGCCCCCTGCACGCGAAGGCCGCGGCGAAGCTGGTGAAGGGCCTGCCCAAGGCGAACATCCTGGTGGAGCCGGTGGCGCGCAACACCGCGCCCGCGATTGCGCTGGCCGCCGTGCACGTGGCAGCGAGAGACCCGAAGGGCATCATGGTGGTGTTGCCCTCGGACCACCATGTCGCGGACGTCCCCGGCTTCAAGCGCACGCTGGAGGAGGCGGCCCGCATCGCGGAAGGGGGGCACATCGTCACCCTGGGCATCCAGCCCAACCGCCCGGAGACGGGCTACGGCTACATCCAGGTGGGTGACGCGCTCTCGGGTGGCGGCCGTTCCGTGAAGGCGTTCAAGGAGAAGCCCGACACGCAGACGGCCAAGGCGTACGTCTCCTCCGGCGAGTACCTGTGGAACGGCGGCATCTTCGTCTTCCGCGCCGACGTCATCCTGGCCGCCTTCGAGCAGCACATGCCGGAGATGAAGAAGGGCCTGGCCGCGCTGAGCAAGGCAGCGGGCAAGCGCACCTTCGGCCCGGTGCTGAAGAAGGTCTTCCCCAAGCTGCCCTCCATCTCCATCGACTACGGCGTCATGGAGAAGGCGTCCAACATCGCGGTGCTGCCCGGGGACTTCGGCTGGTCCGACGTGGGCTCCTTCGCGGCGATTCCGGAGGTCCGCCCCGCGGACGAGAACGGCAACGTCATCTCCGGTGCCTCGGCGGTGGTGGTGGACTGCAAGGGCTGCGTGGTGCTCGCGGACAAGCGCCCCCTGGCCGTCGTCGGCCTCACGGACGTGGTGGTGGTGGACTCCGGCGACGCGGTGCTGGTGGTGCCTCGCGAGAAGAGCCAGGACGTCCGCAAGGTGGTCGAGGCCCTCAAGGCCCGCAAGCTTCAGAAGTATCTGTAGGCGCAGGCGCCCAGTGTGCGCTGGAGAAACTTCCACTCTCGGGGCTGAAACATTTTCCGCTTCGTGGGTAACGGGTTTCCCCGGGTTCTCGTCCCGTCGGGAGGTTGTCCTGTCCAGTCGGTGACGAAGCGGGGGGTGCACGGGGGTTGCAGTGCCACCGCCGCCCGCCCCATCCAGGGGCGGCAGGGGCGGTGGCGAACATGGCATGCAGGCACTGCGCGGTGGAGCATCCGGTGGGTACGGGCTGTCCCCAGGCGCCGTCGCTGGAAGGGCAGCGTCACGGTCCGCTCGTGCTTCGCCAGCCGCTGGGGGCCGGAGCGCTGGGCACGGTGTACCTGGCCGAGCACCAGCCCACGGGCCATCGCTTCGCGGTGAAGGTGCTGCATCGGCACCTGGCCGCCCAGCCCGCGGTGCTCGCGCGCTTCCAGGCGGAGGCCCGGGCGCTGCGCGGACTGAAGCACCGCCACGTGGCCCGCGTGCTGGATGTGCGCCGGGGCCCCGAGGGACTGCCGTGCCTCCTCATGGAGTACGCGGAGGGTGAGCCCTTCTCGCGCCTGCCCATGCCGCTGGCCTCGGCGGAGGTGGTGCTGCTGCTGGCCCAGGCGCTGTGCGCGCTCGAGGCCGCGCACGCGCGAGGGCTGGTGCACGGGGACCTGTCCGCGGACAGCCTCATCCTGACGTGGGACTCGCGCGGTGAGCGGCAGGTGAAGGTGCTCGACTTCGGCACGCAGGCGGTGCTCTCCGCCAGCCTCTCTCCGGAGGAGCGCGCGTGCGGCATGGTGGTGGGCTCGCCCGCCTTCCTCGCGCCCGAGCAGTGGGCGGGGGACGCGGTGGATGGGCGCACGGACCTGTATGCGCTGGGCGTGGTGGGTTACCTGCTCGCCACGGGACGGCTGCCCTTCGGCTTCGGCCGCGTGGGAGGCCTGTCGCCCACCGAGCCGCACGTGCTCAACCCGCGGGTTCCTCCCGCGCTCTCCACGGTGCTGCTGCGCGCGCTGGCCCAGCGCCCCGGGGAGCGCTTCCCGCACGCGAGGGCCTTCCGCGAGGCGCTGCTGGAGAGCCAGGGCATCGGGCGACTGGAGCCCTCTTCGTCGACGCGCACGCGCACGTCGAAGGGCGGCGTCTCCATCTTCGGGCACATCCTCCCCGAGGACGGCGCCACGCCGCTGCACCTGGCGCTGCGAGACGCGGCGCATGGGAACGCCACGCCGACCGAGGTCAACCCGCCGCGCATGGAGTCGCCGCGCGGGCTGGGCGTCCGGCTGGGGCTGGCGACGGACACGGAGTTGGTGCCCGTGCGCGTGGGCGATGTGACGGTGGATGGCTTCTTCGCCACCTGGGCGGGCCCGCTGCCGGAATTGGCCTCGCAGCTCCCCGTGGAGCTGTCACTGGGGGGCCGCAAGGTGGCGTGTGACTGCGACGTGGTCCGCCATGTCACGAGTGAAGAAGCGCGGGCGTGGGGCGGGGCCTCGGGCCTCTATGTCCAGTTCGCGGGCGAGGCGGCGCGGGCGCTGCTGGGCCGCGCGCTGGGCGTGGGCGTGATGCCGGGGGAGTTGGACGCGGAGCCCGTGCCGGACGCGGAGCTGGGGCGGCTCTTGTCGCGCGCGGCCGTCGTGGCCAAGGACCCGTACGCCCTCCTGGGCGCGTTGCCTCACGAGGACTTCGAGCAGGTGCGTCGTCGCGCGAGCGCCGGGCTGCGCCGGCTGAACCTGTTCCGTCAGCGCGCGCTTCCGCTGGGGCAACGTCAGGCCCTGGAGTCGCTCCTGCGCCGGGTGGAGGCCGCGGGACGCGTGCTGGGCGAGCCCGTGTCACGCGCGGGCTTCGATGCCACGCGCGGCAACCTCGCGGGAGTGGCGCGCTGCCTCGACGCGGGCCTGTCGGAGCCTCAGGCGGACGTGCTGCGCAAGGCCTTCCTCGCGGCGCGTCCCCTGGCGGAGACCCGGGCCCGGGCGCTCTTCACCCAGGGGCACGCGCTGGAGGCGCGGGGCTCGCTGGACGCCGCGCTGGAGCGCTACGCGGAGGCCCTCTCGTTGGACCCCCTCAACGCCTCCTGGCTGCGGCACTACCAGGAGCTGCGCGGACGGGTGCGTCTGGCGGTCCTCCCGGCCGTCGAGGCCCCTGGCTTGGAGGCCCTCACGCACTGAGGGCCGTGTCTTCCGGGAGACCTTCCAGGGGGCGTGGAGACCCGGCGTGTACCGCCGCCCGCCCGACAGGCGGGCACATCCAGGGGTTGATTGGCACCCCAGGGACTTGAAGGGCCCCCGAGGGGCCTCCGTTCAGCAGGTTGCGCCCCCGTCTCGGCGGGTGCCGGGAAGGTCGGGGCTCGTGTAGAGTCCGCCGCCCTCCGTCATGCCCTCCGGTCTTCCGAGGGCGGGGACACCTTCATGAACGCGCATATCTTCCGCGAGTACGACATCCGGGGTCTGGTGGACAAGGACCTCACCGCCGAGGTGGTGGAGCTGCTGGGCAAGGGCCTGGGCACCATCATCCGACGCAAGGGCGGCCGCTTCATCGCCGTGGGCCGCGACTGCCGCGAGTCGTCCACCCGCTTCCGCGACTCGCTCTGTGCCGGCCTGACGTCCACGGGCCTCAACGTCTTCGACGTGGGCGTCGTGCCCACGCCGTTGGTCTACTTCGCCGCCAACACCCTGCCGGTGGATGGCCTGGCCATGATTACCGGCAGCCACAACCCGCCGGAGTACAACGGTTTCAAGATTGGCGCGGGGAAGACGACCTTCCACAGCCACGAAATCCAGGCGCTGCGAAAGCTCATCGAGGCCGCTGACTTCGAGGTCTCCGCCACGCCCGGCACCGTCACCCCGTTCGACATCATCACCCCCTACAACCACTTCGTGAAGCAGACGGTGAAGGTGGGCCGCAAGGGGATGAAAATTGTCATCGACGCGGGCAACGGCACCGGCGGCGCCATCGCCGTCCCGCTGTTCGAGAGCATGGGCTTCGAGGTGGTGCCCCTGTTCTGCGAGATGGACGCGACGTTCCCCAACCACCACCCGGACCCGACGGTGGTGGAGAACCTCCAGGACCTCATCGCCGCCGTGAAGCGCGAGAAGGCGGAAGTGGGCATCGCCTACGACGGCGACAGCGACCGCATCGGCGTCATCGACGACCAGGGCAACATCCTCTGGGGTGACCAGATCATGGTCCTCTTCAGCCGCTACGTGCTGAAGGACAGCCCGGGCGCGGCCATCGTCGGCGAGGTGAAGTGCAGCTACACGCTGTACGACGACATCGCGAAGCGCGGCGGCAGGCCCATCATGTGGAAGGCGGGCCACTCCCTCATCAAGGCGAAGATGAAGGAGGAGCACGCGGAGCTGGCCGGAGAGATGAGCGGCCACATCTTCTTCAAGAACCGCTACTTCGGCTTCGACGACGCGGTGTACTCGTCCGCGCGCCTGCTGGAAATCCTCACCCACGAGAAGCAGAAGCTGTCCGAGCTGCTCGCCGACGTGCCCAAGACGTACGCCAGCCCCGAGCTGCGCTTCGAGACGAAGGAAGAGAAGAAGTTCGAGATGGTCAAGCGCGCCACGGAGACGCTGCGCGCGGCGGGCCACGACATCATCGACGTGGACGGCGTGCGCGTGACGTTCCCCGACGGCTGGGGCCTCATCCGCGCCTCCAACACGCAGCCCATCCTCGTCCTTCGCTTCGAGGCCAACACGGCCGAGCGCCTCAAGGAAATCCAGGCGCTCATCGAGGGCACGGTGGCCCGTGTGCAGAAGGAAGTGGGCGGGTGAGCATGTCGTCGCCTCGCATCCTCGCCATCAGCGGAAGCCTCCGGAACGGCGGGTTCAACCAGTTGCTCCTGGCGGTGGGCGTCCAGAAGGCCCGCGCGCTGGGGGCCGAGGTCGACGTCGTGGACCTCAAGTCGCTCGGCGTCCCGCTCTATGACGGCGACGTGGAGGCCCAGGGCCTGCCGGCGCCCGTCGTCGCGCTGCGCGAGCGGGTGGCCAGGGCCCAGGGCTTCCTCATCTCGAGCCCCGAGTACAACTCGTCCATTCCCGGCGGCCTGAAGAACGCCATCGACTGGGCGTCGCGTGCGCCGGGCCGGTTGTTCCAGGGCAAGTGGGCGGCGCTCATGGGCGCCAGCCCCGGCAACTTCGGCACGTCGCGCATGCAGCCGCACCTGCGGCAGGTGATGTCTTCGGTGGGCGCGCTGGTGCTGCCCACCCAGGTGCACCTGGCGCGGGCGATGGAGGCCTTCACGCCCGAGGGTGCGCTGAAGGACGACGCGCGGAAGAAGGAAGTCGAAGCGCTGGTCACCGAGTTGTTCGAGCGCGTGAAGGGTTGAGAAAGGACACCGCCATGGCGACGCTAGGAATCGACCTGGGTGGGACGTTCGCCCGCGCCGCCGTGGTGGACGCGGCGGGAAAGATGCTCGCGTCGGCGAAGGTGGCCCTCGACGAGCGCAGCCCCACCGGGGTGGTGGAGACCATCGCCCAGGCGGCGTCCGCGGCGGTGAAGTCCGCGGGCGTCGTGGTGGGCGGCTGTGGCGTGGGCGCGGCCGCGCAGATTCACAAGGACTCCGGCGTGCTGTCGGTCGCCCCCAACCTGGGCTGGCGCAACGTGCCGCTGGGCCAGTTGCTCACGGACCGGCTGGGGCAGAAGGTGAAGGTGGTGAACGACCTGTCCGCCGCCGCCTGGGGTGAGCTGCACGCGGGCGCGGGGCGCGGCGCTCAAGATTTGTTGGTGGTCTTCGTGGGCTCGGGCGTGGGCAGCGCCATCATCGCGGGCGGACAGTTGCTGGATGGCGCGGGCGGCGTGGCGGGAGAGCTGGGCCACATCAAGGTGGTGCCGGATGGCCGGCGCTGCGGCTGTGGTGAGCAGGGGTGCCTGGAGGCGTATGCCGGCGGACACAACCTCATCGCGCAGGCGCGGGAGCTGCTGGCGGCCGGGAGCTCGCCCGCACTGGCGGAGCTGGTGGGGAATGACGCCACGAAGCTCACGCCGGTGACGCTGGAGCAGGCGGCGGAAGCAGGCGACGCGGCGGCTCGAGAGGTGTATGAGCGGGCCGCGCGGTTCCTGGCGCTGGCGGTGGCCAACCAGGTGACGGTGTTGAATCCGGCGCGACTCATCCTGGGCGGTGGAGTGTTGAACCACTGTCCCGGCATGCGGCGCCGGGTGCTGGATGGTGTGCGGGCGTGGGCGTCCCAGACGTCCCGCGAGGGGCTGCTCATCGCCGACGCGGAGCTCGGTGACGACAGCGGCCTCATTGGTGCGGCGTTGCTGGCCGCGTGATGAGAGGAGTGGGGATTCATGGCCGAGTTCAAGAACCAGGTCACCTACCGGGGACAGCCGGTGACGCTGGAGGGGGACGGACAGGTGCAGGTGGGCGACGTCGCGCCTGACTTCACCGTCTTCAAGGGGTTCTTCGAGTCCCACCAGCTGTCGGAGCTCAAGGGTCAGGTCGTGGTGCTGAGCGTGGCGCCCAGCGTGGACACCAAGGTCTGCGCCATCCAGCTGCGCATGTTCAACAAGCAGGCGACGGACATGGGGCCGGACGTGAAGGTCTGGTACCTGAGCCTGGACCTGCCCTTCGCGCTCAACCGCTTCAGCGCGGCCGAGGGCATCAACAACGTCGCGGTGCTGTCGGACTACAAGAACCGCGAGTTCGCGCGGAAGTACGGCCTGTACATGAAGGAGCTGGGCCTCCTGGCGCGCAGCACCTTCGTGGTGGGCCGGGACGGCAGAGTGGTCTTCCGGGAGGTCGTCCCGGAGATGATGCACGAGCCGGACTACGACGCCGCGCTGGAAGCGGTCCGCAAGGCGCTCTGAGTCGTCGAGCGCCGCGCCGCTTCCAGGCGCGGGAGTGTGAGGCGGCTCAGGCGTGCACCACGCGGGCCTGCTTGACGGCCATCAGCTCCAGGCAGGTGAAGCCCGCCACGGCGAGGGCCTGCACCAGGGTGAAGGCCTGACCCCAGACGGTGGGCTGCACCCAGCCCGAGGCGAGCAGGACGAAGCTGTCCACCGTCCACAGCACGTTGGCGACGATGATGGCCCAGACGAGCGCTCGGGGCACGAGCGGGCGCATGGCGAGGAAGACGAGCAGCGCGGCGAAGGGCAGCAGGCTGAAGCCCGCCGAGCGCAGCAGCGTGACATGAAGGCCCAGCAAGTCGCTCAAGGGCCCCGCGGCGAAGAACATCAGGGCCCCGGTGGCGCCGCTGATGAGACCGTCGGCGAGCAGGATGTGGCCCAGCAGGGTGCGGGAAGCGGGAATGGCGCTCATGGGTGTGTCCTTGGAGAGCGGCGCCGGTGAATCCGGCCGCCGTGTGAGACACAAATTGCGCGCCGGGGGATTTGAAGTCGATTACGTGGGAGGTAATTGGAGCGCTTCCCCCGGGTTCCTAGTGTCAGGGGCATGATGATGCCGAGCCGTCCGGTGGGTGAGTTGCTGCGGGAGTGGCGCCAGCGCCGCAGCTTGAGTCAGCTGGATTTGGCGTGCCGCGCGGATGTGTCGGCACGGCACGTGAGCTTCCTGGAGACGGGGCGCTCCACGCCGAGCCGGGACATGTTGCTGCATCTGGCCGAGGAGCTGGAGGTGCCCCTGCGCGAGCGCAACGCGCTGCTGGTGGCCGCGGGCTTCGCGCCTGTCTATTCGGAGAACGAGCTGGATGGGCCCCGGATGGGCGCGGCGCGCGAGGCGGTGGAGCTGGTGCTCTCCGGGCACGAGCCCTATCCCGCGCTCGCGGTGGACCGGCACTGGCAACTGGTCACGGCCAACCGCGCCATCGGGGTGCTCCTGGAGGGCGTGCCCATGGAGCTGCTCCAACCTCCCATCAACGTGCTGCGGCTGAGCCTGCACCCGGAGGGGCTGGGCCGGCGCATCCTCAACCTGGAGCAGTGGCGCGCGCACGTGCTGACGAGGCTGCAGCGGCAGGTGTCGAGCACGGCGGACGTGACGCTGGCGGTGCTGCTCGAGGAGCTGCGAGCGATGGGGGCCCCGAGCGCGTCCGCGGAGCCGGACTTCGCGGGCGTGGTGGTGCCGCTGCGCATCCAGACGCCGCGAGGCATCATGTCCTTCATCGGCACGACGACGGTGTTCGGCACGCCGGTGGACATCACCCTGGCGGAGCTGGCGATTGAGTCGTTCTTCCCGGCGGACGCGGCGACGGGGGAGCTGTTGCGCCAGGCCGCGGCCGAAGCGGCGCGACACACCGACGCCTGAAAATAGGGACGCCCCGTTCCGGCCATAGGGTAACCGGAGCGGGGCGCGGGGTGTGGCGACCGCGACTACAGCGTGGGCGTACCCACGCGATTGCTGCAGTACGCGCTGGAGCCGCAAGTGGTGCCGACGCTGGTGTACCAGGCCGTCTTGCGGGTGCCGTACTGACGATTGTCCGCGTGTACGTGCGCGCCGGTGGAGTTGCCCGTGGAGCCCACGAGGCCCAGCGCACAGCGGTCACACGTCTTGGAGCCGGAGGACACGTTGGAGTTCAGGTGGAGCTGACGGAAGTCCCAGCCGGTGGCGCCGGTGACGACGTAGTAGTTGCCCGCGCCGCCGTTACAGGTGGTGCCTCCGCTGCAGTTGTTCGCACAGCCGCCGTAGTAGGCGTAGTAGCGGCTGACGTTGATCATCCCCCGGTGGTTCCACTCGCTGCACGTGCCATTGCTCATGTCGAGCGCGTTGTGGCTGCTGCCCGAGCACGAGTAGTACGTCGTGGAGCCCACGCGAGCGGCCGTGTCACAGATGGGGCCCACCGCTGTCGCGGACAGCGCGCTGGTGGCCCATCCCGTCACGGTGAGCACCACCGTGGCCAACATCCACTTCATTCCCTTCATGGAAACCTCCTCTGGGTTGTTTCGCTGTGGCACTGCCTACGGCGGTGATGCAGGGGTCACCTCCGCAGCCGCTGCTTCTCGCGCAGCAGCAGGTGCCACTCCTGGAGGTTGAGCTTCAGCGCGGACAGCCACGCGTCGATTTCCAAGTCCATGCTCGCGTCCACGCCCCGCAGCGACTCCAAGAGGGGCCGCGCGGAGGCCTGACCCAGCCGGGCGATTCCCTCGAGCGCCGCCTTGCGCACCGCGGGATTCGCGTCACGTCGGAAGGTCTCCACCAGCGAGCGCCGCGCCCCATCCGCCTCCGCCCCTGGCACGCCTCCCAGCGCCGTGGCCGCCGCCGCGCGCAGGCCCGGGTCCTCCGCCTCAAGCTGCCGCGTGACGCTCTCCACCGCGTCGTGGCCCACGGCCTCCATGGAGACCTCGCCCAATAGCTTCGCCGCCACCGCCGGGTCCTCCGTCGCCGCCGCCACGGACACCGCCGTCTCCGACACCGCGCGGTCATGGCCGGAGTACACCTGCGCGCTCTCCTCCCGCAGGTTGTCGGCCACGGCCTGACGCACCTCGGGGGATGAATCCCTCGCGAGCTGCTCGTACGTCACCACGCCGCCGTTCTTCGCCATGAACTCGACGGAGGGCGTGGCCCTCAGCGCGCGCACGGCCGCCGCGCGTGCGGCCGGGTCCGCGTCTCCGGCGGCCCGGGCCAATAGCGGCTGCACCAGCGTAGGCGACTCGGCGTGGCTCGCCTTGGTGGCCAGCGCCGCGCCCAGGGCCTCCAGCACCTCGGGTTCTCGCTCCCGCTCCAGCGCGGCCTGTAGCTCGGCGACGGGCAGGGCCAGCGCCGCCTCTCGCAGCCGCAGCTTCACGTAGCGACGCAGCGCCGGCGAGCCGCCCTTCAGCGCGGCGCGCACGTCCACCAGCATCGTCTCCACCGTGCAGGTGGACGGCGTCAGCAGGGGCTGGGCCGCGCTCGCGGACATCCCCCCGGCCGCCAGGGCCGACAGCAGCAGCGCGCGCCCCAGGTGCTTCCTCACGAGGGCGTCCATCAGTGCGGCGCTCCTTCCTCGACGAGGCACGCGTGGTGCTCGCCCTTGCCCAGCCAGATGCGGGCGAAGTCCACCGTGCCGGAGGCGTAGAGCTGCTTGAACTCCGCGTAGTCGCGCTGGAAGCGCGGGTCCTTCGCGGCGAGCCTCGCCAAGAGCGGCAGCGCCTTCTCTCCGGCGGCGCGCACGGCGAAGCGGAAGATGGCCCAGCGCACGCAGACGTCGTGCTCCTTCTCGAAGGCCGCCTCGTAGATTTTCAGGGCCTCCTCCGGTTCGCGGGTGACGCCGAGCCGGAAGGCCGCCATCTCCCGCACGTCGCGCTCGCGGTCCGTGGTGAGGATGCGCTGGAGCTCGTCGAAGGACTCCGAGCCGATGAGCGGATTGGAATACGACGGCATCTCCAGCGCGAGCAGCCGCACCGCCATGTCGTCCGATTTGCCGGCGATGGAGAGCAGCTCCTTCCAGTACGGGGCATGGGTGCCGGTGCGCTCGAAGTCCTCCTTCATCACCCGGCCCAGGGTGCGCGTGGCCACCCAGGCCGTGGAGTCCGCCGTCTCGTCCAGCGCCACGGCCTTCAGTCGCGCCAAATCACTGGGGGACAGGCGGCGCTGGGTCTCCAACGCATCCAGCGCCGCCGAGCGGTTCTGGAGCGGCATGCTCCGGTCCTCACCCAGCTTCAGCAGCGCCTCCGACACCTTCGCGTCGTGGACGGCCGGGGCCGCCTTGAGCGCGTCCAGGTAGAGCCCCAGCTCGGGAGGACTGGCTTGCTTCGCCCACTCGACCACCTGGAGCCCGCGGCCCGCGTCCTGGCCCACCACCTCCGTCAGGCGCTCCTGGAGGTAACTGGCCAGCAGGTTGTCCCGCTTGCCCACCGCGACACCCAGCGCCTCGCGCAGCGAGTCCAGCGTGGCCGTCTTGTCGAGGTCTCTCAGGCCGTCCCAGCACCCCGGCATGGGAAGCTGTTCAACCGCCAGCTTCGGCTCGTTGGGAGACGGCATCCCTGAAGACGTGCCGACCAGCACGCCACTCGCGGAGGGCGGCCTCGCGGCGGAATCGGAGCGCGCGCTGTCCTCGACGGAGGGAGGTGTCCCTCGGGAGAGCAGCAGGGCGACAGCCGCCCCCACCAGCACCGCGCCCACCAGGGCCCAACCAGGCTTTCTGAAGGTCATCAGGAGAAAGTCGATAGGTTGTTAAAACTATGAATTCTCGATTACTTGGAAAATGCGCGGATGGCAACGGATTTGTCACGGGCCCGACGCGACGCCTGCTCCCTGCGAGGGCGGGCGTGAAGCGCGCGGAAGCGGCGGACATAGCTTTCCCGGGTGAGGTGGAGGTGACGCCTCCCATCACAGCCGATGCCTGGCAGGGGGAGTCCCATGCACGAGCCGCCACCCGCCGCCTCTGGAGAGGATGGCCGTGCGTCTTCTCGCGGAGCCGTGCCCTGGCATGCCCTTCCCCCCGAGCGCGTGTTCGAGCAGTTGGAGAGTGGCGCCGAGGGCCTGACGGACGAGCAGGCGCGAGAGCGGTTGATGCTTCATGGGCCCAACGTGCTGGAGCGCCAGAAGGGTGAAGGGCCGTTGAGGCTGCTCTGGCGTCAGGTGAACAGCCCGTTCATCTGGGTGCTCATCGTCTCGGCGGTGCTCGCGGTGGTGATGGGGAAGGTGACGGACGGGCTGGTGGTGGCGGCGGTGGTGGTGCTCAACACCGTCATCGGCTTCGTGCAGGAGTTCCGTGCGGGCAAGGCCATCGAAGCGCTGAGCCGGATGGTGCCGGAGAACGCCACCGTGGTGCGCGCCGGCGACAAGCGCGCGGTGCCCGCGGCGGAGCTGGTGCCTGGCGACGTGGTGGAGATTGCCTCGGGGGACAAGGTGCCCGCGGACATGCGGCTGGTGTCCTCACGCAACCTCCAAATCGAGGAGGCCGCGCT
The DNA here is from genome assembly GCF_013336725.1 of Myxococcus sp. CA040A. NCBI lineage: Bacteria > Pseudomonadati > Myxococcota > Myxococcia > Myxococcales > Myxococcaceae > Myxococcus > Myxococcus sp. CA040A. The sequence continues at coordinate 956,401 of NZ_JABUMR010000003.1, forward strand.
CACCGGCGAGTCCGTCCCCGCGTCGAAGCAGCCCCTGCCCGTCGAGGAGGACGCGGAGCTGGGCGACCGGACGAGCGTCGTCTTCGGCGGCACGCTGGTGACGTCCGGCGCGGCCAGGGCGGTGGTGGTGGCCACGGGCGGTGCCACGGAGCTGGGCCGAATCTCGGAGATGCTCCGCGGGGCGACGGACCTCCAGACTCCGTTGACGAAGGCGCTCGCGACCATCGCCAAGGTCATCACCGGGGCCATCCTCGTCGTGTCCGTGCTCCTGCTCGGGGTGGGCCTGTGGCGCGGCTATGACCTCAGCGAGGCCGTCGTCGTGGCGATTACCCTGGCGGTGGCGGCGATTCCGGAGGGCCTGCCCGCCATCGTCACCATCGCCCTGGCCATCGGCGTGCAACGCATGGCGGCCCGTCGCGCCGTCATCCGCAAGCTGCCGGCGGTGGAGACGCTGGGCAGCACCACCGTCATCTGTTCGGACAAGACGGGCACGCTCACGCGCAATGAGATGACGGTGCAGGCGCTGTGGACACCGACGGGGCGCTACACCGTCACCGGGGTGGGCTATGCGCCTCGGGGAGAGCTGCGCAGGGATGGCCCGCCGCTCAGCGCTCTGCTGGTGCCCGAGGACGTGCGGGAGCTGCTGCTCGCGGGCGCGCTGTGCAACGACGCCGCGCTGCACGGGCAGGGCGGTGATTGGCGGATGACGGGTGACCCCACCGAGGGCGCGCTGGTGGTGGCGGCGGAGAAGGCGGGCCTCGGCGTGGACGAAGCCCGCGCCCGCTTCCACCGGCTGGACGCCATCCCGTTCGAGTCCGAGAGCCAGTTCATGGCCACCCTGCATGAGGACGCGCGAGGAGGCCGCGTGCTGCTCCTCAAGGGCGCGCCCGAAGTCGTGCTGGCACGGTGCGCGCCGGACGGCGCCGCGTCGAACGAGGCCGTGCTGGAGGAGGTGGAGCGACTGGCGCGGCGGGGGATGCGCGTGCTGGCCGTGGCCTCGCGCGAGCTGGCGGAGACGCGAGACACCCTGGCTCTGGAGGACGTGGAGGGGGGACTGGAGCTGCTGGGACTGGAGGGAATGATGGACCCGCCTCGCGAGGAGGCCATCGAGGCGGTGCGGGCGTGCCACGAGGCGGGCATCGTCGTGAAGATGATTACGGGCGACCATCTGGCGACAGCGGAGGCCATTGGCGCGCGGCTCGGGCTGCACGAGCCAGGGACGCCCGGTGTCGCGGGCGCGAGGCTGGGGGCGCTGGACGATGAGGCGCTGGCGGACGTGGCCGAGCGCACGAATGTCTTCGCGCGGGTGGCGCCGGAGCACAAGCTGCGGCTGGTGCGCGCGCTCCAGCAGCGGCGGCACGTGGTGGCGATGACGGGGGACGGCGTCAATGACGCGCCCGCGCTCAAGCAGGCGAACATCGGCGTGGCCATGGGAATCACAGGCACGGCGGTGTCCAAGGAAGCGGCGGACATCGTCCTCACGGACGACAACTTCGCCTCCATCGCGGCGGCGGTGGAGGAGGGAAGGCGCGTCTACGACAACCTCATCAAGTCGCTGGCCTTCGTGTTGCCCACCAACCTGGGGCTCGCGCTCATCCTCCTGTGTGGCGTGGCCTTCTTTCCCATCCAGGACTTCGGAGGGGGGCCGGTGCCGTTGATGGCGATGCTGCCCACGCAGTTGCTCTGGATAAACCTGGTGGCCACGGTGTCGCTCGCGCTGCCGTTGGCGTTCGAGGCGCGTGAGTCGGACGTCATGCGGCGCAGGCCGCGCGACCCGGACGCGCCGGTTCTCAGTCACTTCATCGTGATGCGCACGGGCCTCGTCGCCCTGCTGATGGCGGCGGGCGCCATTGGCTTGTTCCTCTGGGAGTACGCGCACGAGGTGCCGGACGTGGGGCATGCGCGGGCGCTGGCCGAGGCGCAGACGATGGCTGTGAATACCGTCATCAGCTTCCAGATTTTCTACATGGTGATGTGCCGCACGCTCACCGGCTCGCTGCGCAAGGTGGGCCTGTTCAGCAACCCCTCCGTGTTCATGGGGATTGGGGCGCTGGTGCTCTTGCAGCTCGCCTTCATGTACGTGCCCTTCATGCGGCGCATCTTCGGCACCGCGCCGCTGTCGCTGGAGGCCATTGGCCTGTCCGTGCTGGTGGGCGCGGTGGTGGTGCCCGCGGTGGGCTTGGAGAAGTGGCTGCGCGGACGCAAGGACGGCGGTCCGGTGGAGCGCTCCCGCTCCCGCCCCCGCTCGCGAGAGGATGAGGAGCACACGCCGCCTCCCGGGACTCACGAGCGTTTGCCGGCGTGAGGTGCTTCAGCGCTCCGTGCGCGAGGGGCGCGCGGCGGCGTCCGGGAGCGAGGTGTCCTCGGCCTCGAAGACGATGTGGCAGCGGTCCAGCTTGGGTCCGCAGGCGTGGTCCAGGTCCGCGCGGGTGTCGCAGCCGGGACGCTCCTCGCAGGTGTCGGGAAGGAAGGCCCAGACGAACTGGAGCACGTTGCCCCGGCGTCCCTCGGGCAGCGCGGCGAGGAAGTCTTCGCGGTACGTCTCGAACAGGCGCGCCAGGTGCACGGTGTCCCTGTCCAGGCGCACGTTGCGCTTGTCGCCGATGAAGCGGCGGCTGGCCTCGTTGAGCTGCGAGTGGAGGTACTCGGGCTGGAAGTGGGAGCTGTCCATGCGCGGGCCGCCCCGGGTGGCGTGGAAGAGCGCGAGGTGCACGCGCGGGTCGGCGAACTCCCCGGAGAGGACGCGATGGCGCAGCGACCACAGCGTCATCCGCCGGCCGCCCACGGGCCATGAGCGGGCCCAGAAGAAGCGCCCTGGCCAGGGCTGCTCCACGCTCTCCAGATAGGGATATCCATCCACCACCTGCTGGAGCACGAGCGCGTGGTAGGTGTTGAGCCAGAAGGCGAGCGCGTCCTCCGACGTCGGGAAGACATCTGGCCGGTTGTGAGGAGAGAACGAGGCGAGCGACGCGACGAAGCGGTCCAGCTCCGCGCGCTCGCGCCCCATGGAGGAGAAGTCCACGTCGCCGTCGGGCTGGACGTGTCGCAGCACCTTCTCGAAGCCCTGGTAGTGGAAGGGCTCGTCGGCGGAAGGAGCGGAGGCGGGCAGCAGGCCCTGCACGTACAGCGTCGCCAGCGCCGCCAGCATGCTCACGCTGGCGAAGAGCACGGCGGCCACCAGGTAGCGTCGTCGGGAGGGCAGGGGAGCGTCCACGAGGCGCGCAGCATAGACCAACGCGAGCCCGCGCCACCTTGGCCCCACCGGTCTCCCGCCCGGCGAGCACACAGAAGGACGCCATGCCCACCGGCCACCCACCCTGGGGGCGCCTACGACGTCCTGAGGTGGAGGGCTCGGCGGATGGCGTCCACTCCTGCCAGACGTGAAGGAAGCCGCTGCGGCATCCGCTGCTCTCCCAGTCGCGGACGACGCCACGACGGCGTCCGCGCCCTCCCGGACGCGGAGGACTCCGTTACGGCGTCCGCAGCTGTCCCGACACGGAGGACTCCGCTACGGCGTCCGCCGCTGTCCCGACGCGGAGGACTCCGTTACGGCGTCCGCAGCTGTCCCGACTCGGACGACTCCGCTACAGCGTCCGCCGCTGTCCCGACGCGGACGACTCCGCGAACGTGTTCAGCAAGCGGTGCAGCTTCACCGCGTGCTGGAAGCCGGGCGCGAGCGACGTGCCCTCCGCGACGTCCTTCGCGAACGCCGCGTAGAGCTGCGCCGTCTGGTGCGCGTCGTCGGTCAGCGCGCCCTTGGCGCTCAGGAGGTACTTCTCCGGCGTGGGCAGCGGCTGGAGCGGCTGGTTGTCGCCTCGCGCTCCGGACACGGTGAGGTCCTGCGACAGGTACAGGTCCCCCTCGGTGCCGGTGATGGTGCAGCCGATGACGCCGCCATTGCGCTTGCCGGCCTCGACATGGGCGGACAGCACCGCGCCGCTCTTCAGCGTGCCGGTGATGAGCACCTGGTCCGGCGCGGTGACGGGGATGACCTCGCCCGTCTCCGCCAGCGTGGTGTGCTCGAACTGGCGCGTGACGAGCGCGGCCACGCTCTGGAAATCCCCCACCGCCGCCAGCACCGTGTCGAGGAAGTGCGCGGTGATGGTGGCCAGCGCGTTGGCCCCCTTGGTGGCGTCCGCCGTGTAGTCATACGCCTTGGGCCGCGTGTGCCCGAGCATGGCCGTGGACACCTGGAGCGTCGCGGAGCGCACCTGCCCCACGTAGCCCTCCTGGAGCAAATCCCTCAGATAACGCGCGCCGGGCGCCAGCCGACGCTGAAGCCCGATGACGGTGCGCACCCCCGCCGCTTGCGCCAGCGCCGCCAGCTCCGTCGTCTCCTCCACCGAAACGCCCAGCGGCCACTCGCAGAACACGTTCTTCTTCGCGGCGATGGCGGCGCGCACCAACCGCGCGTGCTCGGCCGCGCGCACCGAGACGACGACGAGGTCCACCTCGGGATGCTCCACCAGCGGCTCGAAGCTCGCGAACGCATGCGGCACGTCGAACCGGCGCGCCGTCTCATCCGCGCTCACCTGCCGCGTGGTGCTCACCGCCGTGACGCGATAGCCCGGCAGGGACTGCAGCGCGGGCAGATGCGCGTAGGTCGCCCACCCCCACTGCGGGCTCGCCCCGATGATGCCCACCCGAATCCTGTCCGACACGCTCGACTTGCCCATCGCTCCACTCCTCCGCAGGTGACGGGGCGGCGCCGCGCCAGTCCGGGCTCCGCTCCCGGCCGGCAGGCTAGCGAGCGACCTCCGTGGATTCAAGACGACTGGTCATATTCAATGAAAAGCCGTGGAGTATCATGGGGTTGTAGCGAATTCGAGGCGGGTTTTGACGGCCCGGGGCACGGGCCCTAAAAGGGAGCGATGCCGAGAGCCAGCGTTCGCGACAAGCTGCTCGCCGCCGGTCTGGAGACCCTGCGTACTCAAGGGTTCAACGGCTGCGGCGTGCAGGACATCACCGACGCGGCCGGCGTGCCGAAGGGCTCCTTCTACAACCACTTCGAAAGCAAGGAAGCGCTGGGCGCGGCGGTGGTGGACCAGTACATGCGCGCCAGCAGCGCGGACCTGTCGCTGCTGCGCGACACGTCCCTCACACCGCTGCGACGGCTGCGCGCCTACTTCGCCGCGCAGGTGGAGGTGCTCGTCGCGGGCAGGTTCGAGTGCGGCTGCCTGCTGGCGAACTTCGCCGCGGAGCTGGCCGACCACAGCCCCCTCATCCGCGAGCGCGTGGCGGCCTCCTTCGCCGAGTGGTCCTCGCGCCTGGAGGAAGTGCTGCTCGAGGCGCAGGGTTCCGGAGAGGTCGCCAAGGACGTCGCTCCAGAGATGCTCGCCACCTTCATGCTCGGGGCCTGGGAGGGCGCCGTGCTGCGCAGCCGCGTGGAGAAGGGCCGAGCCCCGCTGGATGCCTTCCTGCGGCTGGCGTTTGATCGCTCCCTGGAGCAGGCAACCGCCGCCTGCGCCCCCTAGCGCGCATGGCGCGGCTCGCCAATCCGCACTGTTTAATTAGGGATTGTTGCTTTCTCGTGTCTTGAGACAGAGTGCTCCCTGAATCACGGGAGGGAGTCAGCTTTGTCCATACGTGTAGGTCTTGCTCGCGGGCTGTGTCTCGCGGTCCTGCTCTTTGGCGCGGGGGCATTCGCGCAGGGCGTCTCGGTCATCACCGGCACCATCACCAGCGCGGATGACAAGCGTTCGCTCGCGGACGCAGTCGTGACGGCGACGTCGCCGAAGCTGCAGGGTGAGCGGGTGGTCGTCTCGGATACGAGCGGCCAGTACCGGCTCGCCCAGTTGCCGCCGGGTACGTACACGCTGCGCGTGGAGCGCGAGGGCTTCGAGCCCTTCGTGCGCGCCGACATCGTCCTGCGGTTGGACCGCACCATCCGGGTCAACATCCAGCTGTTGCCCTCGGCCTTCGGCGAGGAGATTTCCATCAGCGCGGCGCCCACGGTGGACGTGGGCTCCAGCACGACGGGCCTGAGCGTGGACGCGGACTTCCTGCGCACCATGGCCGTCATCCGCCCCGGCACGAAGGGCTCCGCGTCGCGCTCCTTCGAGTCGCTGGCGGAGCTGGCCCCGGGCGCCACGGAGGACCGCTACGGCGTGAGCGTCAGCGGCAGCAGCTCGCCGGAGAGCCAGTACGTGGTGGATGGCCTGTCGGTGAATGACCCGAGCGTGGGAACGCTGGGCACGCCGCTGTCCGTCGAGTTCGTCCAGGAGGTCAACGTCATCACCGGTGGCTACATGCCGGAGTACGGCCGCTCCACGGGTGGCGTGCTCAACGTCGTCACCAAGTCCGGCTCCAACGAGTTCCACGGCTCGGTGTTCGCGAACATGGCCCCCGGTGCGTTGCAGCGCAACGGCACGGTGGTCCGCCAGGAAGGCACCGTCATCTCCGCGCAGGGTCAGCCCTGGAACCAGGGTGACTTCGGCTTTGATTTGGGCGGCCCCATCCTCAAGGACAAGCTCTGGTTCTACGTGGGCGTGGCGCCGTCGTTCAATCGCATCCGCGTGGACCGGCAGCTGAGCACGCTGGACTTCTGCACGGAGGTGGACCCGGCGATCGGCTGCGCCACGGTGGGCCAGCGCCGCAGGGACCCGGAGACGGGCTTCGGTCAGGTGACGCCGATTGAAGGCTCGCGCACCACCCGCTTCGCGGACGAGCGCAGCATCCAGTACATGAGCAAGCTGACGTACCTCTTCAACCCGGACCACAACCTGTCGCTCTCCGTCTTCGGCACGCCGCGCTCCTCCGGCGGCGACGGCAAGTATGCCTTCAGCGATGACGGTGACCCGGAGGTCTGCGTGGGCCTGTCCTGCACGGCCTACGTCCAGGGCACCTACGACTCCATCGCCACGCGGCGCTCCAACGGCGTGATGGACATCGTCGCCAAGCAGTCCTCGTCCTTCTTCGACAAGAAGTTCCTCGTCGACGCGACGGTCGGCTGGCACCACCAGTCGGACAGCCAGCTGCCGTCGGATGGCTCCGGGCTCTTGTCGGACTCGGGCCTGTCCTCCCGGCCGAACATCGCCTGGCGCCGCACGCGCAACCCCGGCCCCCACACCATCACCGAGTTCGAGTCGCTGCTGGACCCGTCCGTCTGTGGCGCCACGGAGGCCGAGCAGCGCCGCAACTGTCCCGTCACCGCCTACTCCACGGGTGGCCCCGGCACCATCAGCGAGCAGGAGTTGGACCGCGTCCAGGGCAAGGTGATGGGCACGTACCTGTTCCAGGCGTTGGGCCACCACATCGTCAAGGCGGGCTTCGACGCGGAGCGGATGAGCTTCTACAACAACCGCGCGCGCACCGGCGGCACGCCCTGGCAGGAGTGCACCGGCGGCGACTGCTTCTACACGCTGAACCAGTACGGCTACCTGGATGGGCCGGACTCGCCGGTGTTCCTGGCCAGCAAGGAAGGCACGTCCACGTCGATGACGGTGGGCGGCTTCGTGCAGGACAGCTGGTCCATCATGGACACCGTCACGCTCAACGCGGGCCTGCGCTACGACGTGCAGACGCTGTGGGGCCTGGACGACAAGGTGGGCCTGCACCTGCCCAACCAGTGGTCACCCCGCGTGGGCGCCGTCTACGACTTCACCCAGCAGGGGCGCTCCAAGCTGTTCGTCAACTTCGCGCGCTTCTTCGAGAACGTGCCGCTGGACATGGCGGACCTGTCCTTCCCGCAGCAGCAGCTCCTGTCGGCCACGTATGACTCGCCGCCGTGCCGCCCCGACGACCGCAACTCGCTGGTGACGGACTGCGTGGCCAGCCGCAACCGTCAGCTCATCGGCAACAGCGAGAGCCCCAACCAGGCCTGGGACGCGCAGGGTGGAGACCGCGTGCCGGTGGACCCGAACATCCGCGCCCAGTCCGCGGACGAAATCATGGTGGGTGGCGAGTACGAGGTGCTGCTCGGCCGCTTCGGCCTGACGTACACCCGCCGCCAGCTCAACGACGTCATCGAGGACATGAGCCGTGACGACGGCAACACCTTCTTCCTGGGCAACCCGGGCAAGGGGTACTCGACGGACTTCCCGGAGGCGGTGCGCAAGTACGACGCGGTGAACCTGTACTACCAGAAGGCGTTCTCCGACGGCTGGCTGGCCCAGGCCAGCTACACGTGGTCCCAGCTGCGCGGCAACTACTCCGGCCTGTTCCGCGCTGACACGGGCCAGTTGTCGCCCAACCTCACGCGCGACTTCGACCTGCTGTCGCTCACCACCAACCGCGACGGTCCGCTGCCCGGTGACCGCACGCACGCCATCAAGGTGTTCGGCGCGCGGGAGTTCCAGGTGACGCGGACGACGAGCGTCAATGTTGGCGGTGGCTACCGCAGCCGCTCCGGCACGCCGCTCAACTACCTGGGCGCGCACCCCCGGCGCAGCGGCTCCGAGACGTTCATCCTGCCGCGCGGCAGCGCCGGCCGGCTGCCCTGGGTCCACAACCTCGACACCCACGTGGGCGTCAGCCAGAAGCTGGCAAAGGACTACACGCTGAGCCTGTCGCTGGATGTGTTCAACCTCTTCAACTTCCAGCAGTACACCGCGGTGGACCAGACGCTGACCTTCACCCGCGTCTATGCGATTGAGCAGGGCGGCAAGCCGGAGGATTTGACGGCGTGCCTCACGGCCAACAACCCGGGCTGCAAGGTCATCTCCACGGCGACGAACCTGCCCATCACGACTTCCGACATCAACCCCAACTTCAAGCGTCCCACCGCCTACCAGGCGCCGCGCTCCGTCCGTCTGGGCGCGAAGCTCAGCTTCTAGGCCCCCACCATGAAAGGACAATCACCCATGAAGACTCGTTGGATGGGATGGGGACCCGGCGTCGCCGCTTTGGTTCTGCTCGCTGGCTGTGGCGTCGAGGACCCGGAGCCGCAGTGTGTCGTGGCGCGCGCGGTGAGCGACGGCTCCATCGGCTCGTTCGCCACCGTGTACACGCTGTTGCCCGGACAGAATCCGGACCAGCAGTGCGCACAGCTCAAGCCGGAGCCGCTGGGCCTGCAGAAGTACTACAGCCAGGACCCCAACGCGCGGGACACCGTCGCGGTGCGCAGCGAGCGGCTGGGCGAACTGGTGGCGGACTTCGAGGAGGACCGGCCGGACCCGGACCCCTCGCACACGCCGTTCTCGGTGGGCCCGTTCTCGAGCGAAGGGCCCGGCGCGGACAACTTCTGCGACGTGCCCCAGCTGAGCCCCACGCGGCTGGACGTGCCCGCCACGGCCACGCTGCCCGCGCAGAGCTTCCGCTACGAGTGGTCCAACCTGCGCATCTACAACACGCCTGGGATTCCGGGCACGCAGTTCAAGGCGGACCTGACCTACACGGAGAACGGCTGCACGGCGACGTACCAGGCCAAGGGCATCTGGCCCGTGGTGGGCTGTGCGACGAAGGGCGCGCCGGACGAGACGAAGTGCGACCCGTACGCGGACTACTCCGTGGGCCGGCTGCGCGGCTCCGGCATCAACCCGCTGTTCCCCGTGAAGTGCGACCCGGACGCGCTCATCTGCGTGCTCACCGGTGACGTGCCGTCCGACGAGACGCCCTGAGCGTCGGTGAAGCAGGCCCCTTCCGCTGTTCGTCGAGCGGAAGGGGACCTGGGGCTCACTGGAGCGGGGTGGACTGCTGGTCCACGCCGGAGGACTTGCGCCAGTCGGTGAGGTTCGTCTCCTCCTGGGGGTCCATCTTGAACGTCCCGTTGGAGCCGTACCGGTTCCGGTCCATCTTCAGGCCGGGCCGGTGCTGCCGCTGCCCCAGGCGCACCAGCCTGCGCCCCTGGATGCTGTTGCCCCGCACCGTCAGGTTCTCGCTGGGCGCGCCGTTGGAGCCCAGGCCGAGCATCATCCCGTAGCCCTGCGTGCCGGAGATGGCGTTGTCCACCACCTGCACCTCGCGCGAGTTCTCCACGCGGATGCCCGTGCCGTCGCTCCCGCCACTCTGGGTGATGTCCCGGATGACGTTGCCGCTCACCACCACGCCCACGGGGCTGGGCTGGTCGCCGATTCGCGAGCCCCCCACGGAGATGCCCCGGCCCGCGTCGTGGATGGTGTTGTCCTCCACGCGCACGTCCCGCGCGGAGTAGTGGATGACGACGGCCTCTCCGGAGGACGTGGGAGACTTGCGGAAGCCGTACATCGTATTGTCACGAATGACGACGCGATGGCACGTCTTGATGTCCACGGCGTTCTCGTCGTTGTCGTGGAGCAGGTTGTTCTCGATGAGGATGTCGCTCGCCGGAGCGTCTTCCTTCTTGTCCGGCAGCAGGCACTGCACGGAGTCCCCTGAGTTGTGGTGGATGTCGTTGCCGCGCACCGTGATTCCGCGCGACGTGGCCTGGATGACGACGCCGTGCGAGTCGCCCTTGGGCTGCTTGCGGAAGTCGTGGATGTGGTTGTTCTCGATGAGCACGTCCCGGGCTCCGCCGTAGGTGGCGATGCCGGCGCCCAGGGTGCCGTGGTGGAGGTCGTTGCCGGTGAGCACGGAGCCCGTGGTGTTGCCCTCGAAGAGGACGGCGAAGCGGGGCTGGCCGCGCACGTCGATTTCGAAGCCCTCGACAATCCAGTAGGGCTTGCGCACCTGGACCAGCGTGCCGCCTTTCGGTGTTGGGACGATGCGCGGTCGCCCTTCGCCCACCAGGGTGATGGGGGCATCCGCGCGGCCCGCCTTCACCGCGTTGTCGATGAGCAGGCCCTCCGCGTACTCGCCGGAGGCGACCCGGATGGCCTCGCCGGGACTTACGACTCTCAGCGCGCGGCCGATGGTGCGGAACGGCGCCTGCTTCGTCCCCGCCGCCGTGTCCGAGCCCGAGGTGCTCACGTGCCACTCCCGGGAGAATTGTTTCGGGCGGCGCGTGGCGTGCCGCACGGTGTCGCCGCTCCCCTGGTCGCCCTCCTTCTTGGCGGGCGAGGTCGTGTTCGCCGCCCATGCGGGGCTGAACGCCCACAGCGCGCAGGCAAGGCCCCATCCCAGTGTCAGCTGGCTGACCCTCATCCCCATCCCCTCCCGTCGGACAAACCCCGCTCCCCAAGGTGCGCACGATGGCGCGGCTGGGAAGCGGGGAAGGGGCCTGTCGTTGCGGCTGGGGTTCAGGGAGGGGCGGGGGTCTTGAACTCGGGGATGAGCTCGCCGGTGAGGCGGATGCTCTTGAGGACGGCCTCGTGCGAGAGGGCGCCCACCTGGTGGAAGGACATGAGGGCGTCGATGCCCAGCGACTCGTAGCGCTTGAGGCCCTGCCGCACCTGGTCCTTCGTGCCGACGATGAGCGAGTCCTGCGCGCTCAAGACTTCCCAGACCTGCTCGTGGGGCACGTCCTCGCCGGACATGATGCGGCCGAGGATGCGCTGGGCCTTGGACACGGGGGCGTTCGGGTCCTTGCCGCGCAGGTACTGGCCCGTCAGGCCGCCACCGGCGGGGTCCCTGGCGAGCGCCTCCAGCTCCGCGGCCGACTTGACGAAGAAATCCTTGGCCTCGAAGAAGGTGAAGGAGCCGTTGGTGTACCAGGCCGCGGCCTGGGCGGCGCCGTTCTCCATGGCCTCGCGCTCCGAGTCCGCGCAGTGCACGAAGGTGAAGAAGGCCACCTGGTTGTTCACGAACTCGCCCACGGGCTCACAGCGCGTCCTCAGCGCCTCGCGGTAGATGTGAATCATCTCTCCCACCTGCTCCGGAGACGCCCACAGCGTCACGCCGAGCGCGCCCACGCCATTGCGTCCCGCCTGCTCGAAGGACGCGGGGCTGGAGCACGCCTGCCACAGGGGAGGGTGCGGCTTGCGGTAGGGCTTGGGGATGACGCTGATTCGGGACCATCTCGAAAGCCTGCTGCATCTGTGAGCGGGTGGCGTCCGCGTCGATGTTGAAGACGCGCCACTCGGGGATGGTGCTGCGGGCCATGCCGAGCTGGAAGCGGCCGCCGCTCAGGTGGTCGATGAACGCGGAGCGCTCGGCGATGCGGATGGGGTGGTTGAAGCGCGCGGGCGCGAGCGCGGCCGAGTGGCCCACGTGGATGTTCTTCGTGCCCATCGCGATGGCGGTGAGCATGACCTCCGGCGCGGAGCTGTAGCTGAACTCCACCGCGGTGTGATGCTCCACCTGCCACCAGACGCCGTAGCCCATCTCATCCGCCAGCCGCGCCTGCTCCAGTGTTTCGCGGATGAGCCGATGCTCATGGTCCGGCTGGGTCCAGTGTTCCTTCGGGTGCTGCATCTCCGAGAAGATATCGAGTCGCATGTCAGGTCCTTCCCCCTGTAGACCTCGGGTTGACTCGAGTGTAGCACCGGGAGTGAGGCTGTCTTGTCCCATGGGTCAATCCTTGTCATGCGAGGGTCGGGGTTGACATCCATTGTTTGTCTTGCATGAGGTCACCCGGGGCGGTGCGGGAATGCTCTACTTCGTCGGCCCGCACCTGCCTCCCTCGGGGTGGTGCGGGCTCATGACCGGCCTGTCTCCCTTCCCTCACCTCGCGCCCCCTCTCGTCGGGGGAGCCCGGCCGATTCCTGCTCACGCTGGGAAAAGGAAGCTCGAATGCAAATGCAAGGCAAGACGCGCTGGGGCTGGGCCTGTCTCATCATCGGAATGCTGGGGGCCGCCCTGGGCTGTGGCTCGTCGGGAGAGGTGCAGTCGCTGGGCGCGGTGGAGTTCGTGGGAGCTGTCTCGGAGGCGCTCGCGGGAGAGGACGTCACGCGTGTCACCGTCACCCTGACGGCCACGGGTGTCCCTGCGTCCACGGTGACGCTGGTCCAGGACGCCGGTGCGTGGCGAGGGTCGTTCCACCAGGTTCCCGCCGGCACCGCGCGGACGTTCACCGCGGAGGCGTTCGATTCACAGGGCGCGCTGCGTTATCGCGGCGTGGCGGAGGGTGTCACGATTGTGGCGGGTGAGACGGCGGTGGTGGCCATCACCTTGCAATCCCTCTCCACGGGGGCGCCGTTCGACAACACGGTGCCCTGCATCGACTCGTTGGTGGCGTCGTCGAGCGTGGTGTTGCCGGGTGGCAACATCGTGTTGCGGGCCACGGCTCACGACAAGGATGTGACAGACACATTTTCCTATGCGTGGAGCGCCACGGGTGGGGTGTTCACCACCACGGGCACGTCGACCACGACGTGGACGGCGCCGCAGGTCTCCGGGGAGTTCGCGCTGACGTTGACTGTCACGGACTCGCGCGGCGCGGCGACGAGCCTGCGCATCGATGTCCGCACGATGTCGACGGATGGCGGGCCGAACTCGGGCGGGGCGAGTGTGAGCGTGGCGTTCAACATGGCGCCGACGGTGCGGGGAATCACCGTGACGCGTTCTCCGGTGCCGGTGGGGCAGAGCACCACTGTCACGGTGGACGCGGTCGACGCGGATGGGGATGCGCTGACGTATCAGTGGTCCACGGTGTGCGCGGGCGCGTGGACGCAGCCCACGTCCACGTCGGCGTCCTTCACGCCGAGCGCCGTGCCGTCGGGAGACCCGTGTGGCAACTGCGCGCTCACGGTGGCGGTGTCGGATGCGAAGGGTGGACGAGGGCAGGGGACGCTGCGCGTCTGCGTGGGGCCTGGCACGGGCCCGAGCGTTCCTCCGCGCATCGTCCTGGCGAACCAGTCCGCGAACACGGTGGCGGGCCGCGAGGCCGTGACGCTGCGAGTGCTGGCGGAGGATGGAGATGGGGCGGCGCTCACGTTTGGCTGGGCTTCGAGTGTCGGGACGCTGGGCACGGCGACGAACGGCTTCACGTCCAGCGAGGTCCGTTGGACGGCGCCGGCTTGCGTGGCGACGGGCAGCGCGCCGACCGTCACGGCGACGGTGACCAACGTGCGCGGCTTCTCCGTGGCGCACACGTTCAGCGTGAGCGTGGTCAATGGGCCGGACTGTGGCAGCGGCACGGTGGCGCGGTGGGATGCCACGGGCAGCATGCTCACGACGCGCATTAGCTACAAAGCGCTCCTGCTCCCGTCGGGCAAGGTGTTGGTGGCAGGGGGCTACAATGCCATCGGTAGCACCTTGGCCTCGGCGGAACTCTACGCTCCAGATACGGGAGCGTGGAGCGCCGCGGGCTCGATGAGCAGGGGGCGCATCGGCCACACGATGACGGTGCTTCCGTCAGGCAAGGTCCTGGTGGTGGGGGGGCTCACCACCACGCATGGAGGGAACGGAATGCGTGAGGTGGACCTCTATGACCCTCAGGCGAACGCCTGGACGGCCATGGCCTCGATGACCTTCGAGCGGCAATCGCACACCGCGACGTTGTTGCCCTCGGGCAAGGTGCTTGTCGTCGGCGGCGCTGCTGAACCCACGGGAGGGGGAAGAATCCCCGAACTCTATGACCCCGAGACGAACTCCTGGGTCCCTGTCGCGAGCTCGAGTGCGGTTGGCCGGGGCGGCCACTTCGCGCTCCTGTTGCCCTCGGGCAAGGTGTTGGCTGCGGGGGGCAACTCCATCGCCGAACTCTATGACGTGGCCACGAACTCATGGGCCGCCGCGACGGGGCTTACCGGGGGCTGGACACACGCGTTCCTGTTGCCCTCCGGGAAGGTCCTGATGCACGTCGGCACTTCGTTGTGGGAGTACGACCCGGCGCTCAACGTCCAGCGGAGTGTGGGGACGTGGAATCACAATCGGAGTGGGGCGCACCTGGTCATGTTGCCCTCGGGGCGCCTGATGTTGACGGGAGGCCTTGAAGGCGTGGGGCTCACCACGGAGTTGTTCGACCCTGCAACAGGTGTCACCGCCTACTCCGTGAGCTTGCCGTCGGTCCGGTATGGTGGTCGGGCTGTCCTGCTTCCCTCCGGGAAGGTGCTCATCGCGGGAGGCGGGCTCGCCGATGGCACCACCTACTTCAACACGGCGGTGCTCTACACGCCCTGAGCCTCGCGAAGCCGACATCTTCATCGTGTGACCGGCACGGTGAGGGTGTCGGCCTCCCTCCCGGGTACCCGTCCGCTTCCCAGGCCGGGTGCCCGTCAGGGCCCACGTCGGGAACACGTGCCGAACTCCAGTGAACGGCGGCAATCACAGCCTTGCCCCGCGACATTCTGGCGTCCTCGAAAGGACATGCCCTTGCGTTTGCGCTCTTGCCTCTCGCTCCTGCTCCTTCTTCTCTCCTCCTGCGCTACATCCGCGCCGAGCCCCAGCGCGTTGGTGCCCCGGAGCCGGAGGCTCGCCAACCTCCAGAGGGCGGCGACGCTGCCCTGGATCGACGAGGGGCGGTGCGTCGTCAAAGAGGCTTCCCAGCCGTGGCCGGTGATGGTGGAGCAGTGTTTTCACGTGCTCGACCACGAGAGGATTCGTTTTCAAGACCCCACGGGAAGGTGCGCCATTGCCTCCGTGGGGGCGGCAACCATGGGAATCGGAATCTGCATCCTGGCGGCACCGGAGATTGTTGTCGGCGCGGTCATCATCACCGGTGCAGTGGTGGTGGCCGTCGTCATCAAGGAAGCCCTGGATGCCTACGAGTTGCGACGGGGCCATTCTGAGCAAGCGAAGCCTGTGTTCCAGACAGGGTCTTCGCCGAAGGAACCCGTGGTGGAGCGAAGCCCGAAGCCCGAGTCATCAGGACAGGACGTCCCTCCCACGGTGCCCCCTGTTTCCCTGGAGCAAGAGCACCGCCCTGATTGCACCCCCCGGCCCGTGCCGCACCTGGGCGGCGATGCCCTGCACAACCGGTGCGCCGACAGGGTTCCTCGGAATGGATTCCCCGGTTCGGATGTGCTCGTCAACGGGAAGCGCTTCGACGCCCTTCAAGTCGGCGAGCGTGTGTTGTGGGAGGTGAAGACCGACAACTTCGACACGTTCTCGGTCTACCTCCAGAGGATTGTGCCTGGAAAACAGGTGGCGGAGCTGCGGCGAGAGCGTGCCCTCGCTCTGTCCTGCGGATTCGATTTCCGGATCGGCGTGCGAAGCGCCGAGCACAAAGATGCCCTGGAGGTCGAAGCGCCAGAACTTGAGGGCATCATCGTCGTCATGGAATGGTGCTGAGAGAGATGACGGCCAAGCAACGCAACGACCTCGGCATCATCGTCTACGGCCCCGCCCTCATGCGCGGTGATGACCGCCCACTGGCTGTTGTCCGCGCCATGGAGCGCACGTCTCCTGGTCTGCGCCTGGAGTGGACGATCTCCGACGAGGGAAACCCCGTGTCACTGCCAGAGCGCGACGCGTGGATTGCCCAGGGGAGGTCGGACTCACCGGGCTTTCCGCTCGTCTGCAACGGTGGCGGTGAGAGCGACCTCGTGACGCTCTACGGCCTGGAGCTACCGAAGGACTTCGGGCCGGCAGGGCACCCGCTGTTCGAGGTTCATGCCGCACTGCCACTGAATGGCGCCAGCATCGCGGAGGCCGCGGAGATGTTGGCGGCGGTCGCGGAGGCCGCTCGCGCGTTCTGGGGACATGTGACGCCGTTCCGCGCGGGGGTGGAGATCGCGCGCCAGACCAAGAACTGGGCGGCCAATCCGCAGCCACCGCCACGCGGGCTCCCAGCGCTCAAGCTGCCCAAGGACCTTCGCTCACCGGAGATTCCGCATCGGCTGGGCTGGCTGAGCTACTGGTCGGCCGCCGCCGCACAGGCCATCGGTTTTCCAGACCCGATGCGCGACGCGGCGCTGCTCTCGCGGGCGCGGCGTACCACGACGGGAGGATGGGTGGTCGGGTTGACGGATGCGCCGCTCGACCTCGACGACCCAGCCCACCTCAATGCCCTCCTGAGTGCCTACGAGCGCTTCCCGGAGATCGGCGGACGCTCGGGGCGGTGACGGCCTCCCTCCCGGGCACCCGTCCGCTTCCCAGGCCGGGTGCCCGCGAGGGCCACGTCGGGAACAGGTGCCGCGCGCGCACGAACCACGTATGCAGGAGCGCATGAGCCGCGCTGACTCCCGTGGAATCCTCTTCGACCTCGACGGCACGCTGGTGGACTCGCTGCCGGATATCATCGACAGCTTCCTGCAAGCCTTCCCCGTGCATGGCCTCACCGCCCCCACCTACGCCCAGGTGCGCGCGCTCATCGGCTACCCGCTCGACTTGATGTACGCGGAGTTCGCGCCCCAGCACGTGCCCGCGCTGTGCGCCACCTATCGCGAGCACTACCCCCTCAACTACATGAACCGCTCGCGCCCCTATCCCGGTGTGCTGGAGGCCCTCGGCACGCTGCGCGAGCGCGGCTACCTGCTGGCCGTGGCCACCACCAAGAAGAGCCCCATGGCCCGCCGCTTCGTGGACGCCATGGGCCTGGGCTCCGTGCTCCACCATGTGCAGGGCACGGATGACTTTCCGCACAAACCCGCACCCGACGTGCTCCACCGCGCCCTCGCCGCGCTGGAGACGGGCGGATTGTGGATGGTGGGTGACACCACCCTGGACCTGCGTGCAGGCAAGGCGGCCGGACTGCGCACCTACGGTGTCACCTGGGGCACTCACCCCGTGGAGGAACTGGCCGGTGAAACACCGGATGAGCTTCAGCCCGACTTGCGACGGTTGCTGGAGCGCCTTCCTCCCCTGTCCTGAGTCGCTCGCTATACTTGGAAAGTATGGAGCCACTGCCCGACGTCCTCCGTCATTTCCATCCCGTGCTCCCAGCCACCGCGCTCCGTAAGAAACCCATGCGAGTGGAGGTGGCCGGTCGTGCCTATGCCCTCTTCCGGGACGCTGAAGGGCGTCCCGCCGCGCTCGCGGATGCGTGTCCCCACCGCTTCGCGCCTTTGTCCAAGGGCCGCGTGCGCGCGGATGGTCGGCTCCAGTGCCCGTACCATGGCTGGCGCTTCGACGCGCAGGGACAGGGCGCCAATCCCAGTCAGCCGGAGCTGCGGCACTGCGACGTGAAGAGCTTCCAGGTGGTGGAGCACCGGGGCTACCTGTGGCTGGCCCACCGCGACACCCCGCTGTCCTCGCTGCCGGAGCTGCCCGCCAACGACGGTTACCTCTTCGGCGGCAGCTTCTCCGTGCTCTTCGAGGCGCCGCTGCATGTCGCGCTCGACAACTTCAGCGAGGACGAGCACACGCCCTACGTCCACACCCGCCTGGGCTGGGATGACCCTCACGCGGGCCAGGTGGAGTTCGAGGCGCACAACCTCGAGGACCACACGGAGGTTTTCTATCGCGCCCCCCAGCGGCCCGCGCCGCTCATGAAGCTTCTGGGCGTGCGCGACGGCGACCTGTTCCGCAACGAGTGGGTGACGCGCTTCGACCCGGTGCACAGCCAGTACACCGTGAGCTGGGAGGCGCCCTCCGGAAAGCAGCGTCCATTCATCACCCGCGCCAACATCTTCTTCGTGCCGGAGACGGCGAAGACGACGCGCCTGCATGTCTTCTCCTTCCTGCGCTGCGTGCAGCCGCTGCTCAAGCCCTTCCTGCCGGTGGCGGCCCGAGTGGCCATGGAGCTCACCCGCTGGGAGGTCGTCGACGACGCGCGCTTCATCCCCACCGTCGCGGACACGCCCTACAGCCACAGGGGCATGCGCCTGGACCGGTACGACAAGCCGCTGGTGCACCAGCGCCGCCTGATGGAGCGCATCTACTTCCGTCAGCCTCGGACGACGACCACCGAGGACGAACTGCCCGCCGTGACGCTCGCGCGCGAGGCGGTAGGCTGAAGCCCGCATGAGCCTGGACGCGCGCGTCATGGAGACCCTCGTCGCCCAGCGGCGCCGCTTCCTCGCGTTCCTGGCCCCGCGCGTGGGCAGCCCGGAGGAAGCCGAGGAGGTCCTCCAGCTCGCCTTGGTGAAGGGGCTGGAGAAGGGCGAGGGGCTGCGCGACGAGGAGAGCGCGGTGGCCTGGTTCTACCGGCTGCTGCGCAACGTCCTGGTGGACCGCCACCGCCGCGCCCGCAGGGAGGAGCGCGCCCTGGCCGTCGAGGACGCCGAGGCTCCCCGCTCCACCGAGGATGCCGAGGCGCTGGAGTCCTCCGTGTGCGCGTGCGTGGCGGGGCTGACGGACACGCTCAAGCCGGAGTACTCGGCCGCCATCCGCCGCGTGGACCTGGAGGGCACGCCCGTCTCGACGTTCGCCCGCGAGGAAGGGCTCACCGCGAACAACGCCGCCGTCCGCCTGCACCGCGCCCGGCAGGCCCTGGGCCGTCGGCTCATCGAATTGTGCGGCACCTGCTGCACCCACGGCTGCGTGGACTGCGCCTGCGAGCCGGGGCGTCCCCGAGTCACCGAAGAGGCCCGACAAAAGCCGGTGTAATGCGGCGAGGAGTCCGGGCGTCAGCCCTGGCGTCAGGGGCGGGCGGGTGCTCGCCCCCTTCGTCGAGGACCTCTCATGGACGCCGAAACCCTCCACCGCCTCGCGCTGCCCGCCAGCGCCGTCGCCTTCCTCCTCTTCGCCATGGTGCTGCCCACCGCGCGGCTGCGCCGCCGCACGGGCCAGGCTGCCTTCGTGCTGCACCGCCGCGCCAATCCCTTCCAGCGCGTCATCGGCGTGTGCATGGGCCTGTTCATCCTCGGCCTGACGGCCTGGAGCGCGTTGTACGCGGCGCTGGGCTCGGAGCGGCTCGGTGTGTGGCCGGTGCCGGACGCCGTCCGGTGGCTGGGCTGGGCGGTGCTGCTCGCGGGGCTCGTCGTCGTGCTGGTGGCCCAGGTGCAGATGGGCGCGTCCTGGCGCATTGGCATCGACCGGGAGCCCACGGCGCTGGTGACGGACGGCCTGTTCTCCGTCGTCCGCAATCCCATCTTCGCGGGCATGCTGTGGGTCGTGGTGGGGATGGCCTGCGTGACGCCGAGCGCGTGGACGTGGATGGCGTGCGCCGACTACGTGCTACTCGTGTCTCTTCAAGCAAGGCTGGAGGAGGAGCACCTCGCGCGGCTGCACGGCCCGGCGTATCGCGAGTACGCGGCGCGGGTGGGGCGCTTCCTGCCAGGGTTGGGCCGGTTGGAGCCTGCGGAAGTCACGGCCTGAAGGGCACACCTCCCAACGGCACCCGGGACTGGGATGAACTCCGGCCCCAGGCGCTTCTGGTAGGTCAGTCGTTCACGTCACTGCACCGTGAAGGCGAGGTCATCCACGTCCGTGAAGCCGCCACCGGGGCATGCACCCGAGAGGCTGGTGGAGCGGAGGACGGCTCGCACCGCCTGCTGCGCGCCCGAGGGCAGGGTGTAGGTTCGCGTCACCCACGCATACCCCGCGCTCGACAGGGTGGTCGCGCCCAGGCTCACCCACGTCGGGCTGGCGGCGTTGGCCGCGGTGAAGATCTCCAACTGCTCCCCGGTGCCCGAGGCAAAGGCGCTGACCTCCACGCGCACCGTCTTCCCCGAGGCGAACGGCGTCTTGTCGAGCGTCATCACCCGGACGCGTTCGACCGAGCCATCCTTGAGGTAGCCGCCCGTGACGTCCGTGCCCACGGTGGTGACCGCGGTGCCATCCGCGCAAGTGCCCTGCAGCGTGTTGGGCTGCTGGGCCTCCGGATACACCGTCCCCCGGCCCTCATAGAACATCCCCGAGTCGCAGGAGGCCTGCGCCGTCGAGCACAGCCCGGTCTGTCGCGTCGTGTTGTAGGTGGCCAGAAGCATGGGGGCCAGGGTGCAGGTCAACCCCGTGCTCGCGCGAGCACAGAGGTCCGCCCGGCCATCGCCATTGACATCTCCCAGGGCGAGCGTCGAGCCGTACTCCTCGGCGGACCACCCTCCGGAGTCAGCGAAGTGCATGTTGGTGACGTAGCGGTAGTTCCTGAAGGAGGTCCCTGTCGAGAAAGAACAGACCAGCCCCGTCGAGTGCCGGCCGCAGACGTCCGCCTTGCCGTCTCCATCGACGTCGCCGAGCTTGATGGACTTGTAGCGCGACGGCAGGGTTCCCCAGCCCTGGGCGTCATCGAAGGACATCTGCGTCCAGCGCGACGCCGTCGCGAAGCCCGTGGGGACGCCCTCGGACCGTCCACACCACATGCCGTCCGCCCCACGCGCGCAGATGTCCGCCTTGCCGTCGTTGTCCAGGTCCGCCAACTGGAACGTCGTGGCGTGCTTCGCCAGGGCCCACGACGGGGCCGTGAAGTCCGAACTCCAGGACGTCGCGGCCTCGAAGGTCGTCCCATTGAAGAGGCTGCACACGATTTCACCCGCCGCGTTCCGGCCACAGATGTCGGCATAGCCATCGATGTCCCCGTCGACGTTCCCGATCCGGATCGAGCCATAGAGCGCCTCCGAGGCATTCCACCCGTTCGCATTGGAGAACTCAGCCGCGTTCCAGGCCGACGTCGCGAACGCCGTCGTTCCGTTCGACTTGAAGCACAGGTAGCCAACCACGGCACGGATGCAAGCATCGGCGTTGCCATCATTGTCGATGTCCGCCAACTGGAACGTCGTGCTGTACTGGGCCGGCTTGTAGCCATCCGTGTCGGCCACCAGGCTCAGCCAGTTGGTCGCGGTGTCCATGGAGCCGTCCGCGAGCGACAGCGCGCACCGAATCCCCCCGGAGCCACGCCCGCACACGTCCGCCTTGCCGTCGCCATTGATGTCACCCAGCCGGACCGTCCCGTAGTAGCCAACGTCGCTGTTCCACGTCTCCCAGTCGGACAGGTAGGTCGTGGTCCATTGGGTCGGAGCGGGAAAGCTGAACATTCCCCGGACGCCGGGATGCGCGTCGAGCGGGACGAAGACGTACGGGGCGCCAGACACGGCCTTGAGCTTTCCGACCAGGGACACCACGAAGCGGTAGGCCCAGTCCGTCCCAGCGATGTCCCCCGTGGGATTGAAGTCATGCATCTGGATGATGCCTCGCTCGAGCCCGTTCACCGTCCTGTCCCCAGCAGGATCCAGCTCGAGGCTCTTGGCGACGTAGAGGTCCGCGCAGGCCTCCGGCGTCAAATCGTCATTCGTGCAAGCCCAATCGTGGGCGTCCCAGTCGAAACAGAAAGGGCCACTCATCTTGGACAGCGCGGGGTCGCTCCGGACGTTGTTCGCGATCGAGGAGGAGCCGTCGCACGCGTGGACTCCACCGGTGGGGGACTGCCCCCAGTTGTCGCCCGGGGCCCGGAAGAGAAACATGCCATCCGTGATGTAGGGGTCCAGGATGGCCTGGTTGACTTTCAGCTCGGCGATCTGCCCCGCGGCCCCCAGCGAAGGGTTGGTGAGCGCCTCGTGGTCATACGTGTGGTTGGCCACCCGGTGGCCCATCTCGACAATCTGGGACAGATAGGTGGTGTTGCCCAGGTCGCCGTCGAACCGCGGACAACCCGCGTCGATGCGGCACCCGTTGATGAAGAAGGTCGCGCGAATCCCCTGCTGCTGCAGGTAGTTCGCGATCTGCCAACTGGTATTGAAGCTGGCCTCCGGATTGTCATCCGGACCGTCATCGAAGGTGAAGGAGACGGTCCGGTACGGCAGGGGTGGGTCCTTCCAGGCATTCCCAATCTGCGCGTCCGTCAGGACGGCATCACGGCGCTGGGCCGTCTCGACGGGGTCAGAAGGAGTGGACTGGGTACAGGCCATGCTTGTCATCAACAACGGCAGCAGGAGTCTTTTCATGGGGGAATCCAAACGGGGACCTTCGTGAATGGCCCGGCAGGCTCCTACCATGTCGCGCTGACGCCTTCGCACGGCGCTTCCAAGGGCAGACTCCAGGCGGCCCCAAAGCAGTCCATGCGTCACCTGCTCGTAAACGAGCAGGATTTGCTCGCTCTCACGGAGCGGGTGTCAAAGGGTGTTGAGAGGGAGGACGGCCCGACGGGCCGTGGCCGTCTTGCTTCGTGGAGTCTTGTGCTCCACGAAGTCTCGACGGGAACCGCTTGCCGGTGTCAGTGCGCCGGCTGGGCGGGCTCCTGCCGCTGCTGGGGTCCGACGCCGGTGCGGGCCTCGAACGCATTGCAGCCGCTGGCGCCAGAGACCTTCAGGTCGTACGCACGCAGGTCCGCCTGCATGCAGCGCTGCGTCTCGTTGTCACTGGGGTTCGCATTACCGCTGGCGAAGTAGCGACAACTCTTGCAGTTGCCCCACTGTCCTTCCGCCATGATGACCTCCTCGGAAAAAGGGGTGCTGCTGTCTTCCTTCCGAGGGTGGGGTCGGTGGCGAAGCCTCACAAGCGGGGACGCGCCACCGCCCCGGGAGGCGGTCGGTCCGGCGCCTGGAGTTCAGGCGCCGGACGGGTGAGTCTCTAGGGCTGCGGCGCGGGCTGCGGCTGCTCCGGCTGCGACTGCTCCGGCTGCTGCATCTGCGCGGGGTTCTGCTCCGTCGCGCCGGGCAGCGGCTGCACCGTGGGCGGCACCGCGTTCTCGTCCTTCAGGTCGGAGTCGAGCGGGCGAGCCTCGAACGCACCCACCGAGCGCAAGAGGCGCAGGGCGGCGACCGAAGCCTGGAGGCGCTCGCTCACCAGGCCGATTTCGGCGTTGGTCAGCGCGGTGTTCGCGTCCGCGACTTCCAGGTACGTGGCCACGCCGGCCTTGAAGGAGACGTCGGTGAGGCGCTGGGACTCCCGCGCCAGCTCCACCGTCTGCTCCGCCTTGAGGCGATTGGCCAGGGCGCTCTCCAAATCCAACTGCGAGCGCTTCACTTCCTCGCGCGCCGTCAGCTCCGCCTTGCGGGCGTTGGCCTGGGCCTCGACGATTTTCGCGGAGGTGTCCGCGAGGTTGGCCTCGCGCAGACCGCCATCCCACAGCGTCCAGTTGGCGCCGAGGGTGATGAGCCACACGTCCGCCCGGCCCGCGAAGCCCGCGGCGTTGGCGATGCGCCAGGTGCCGGTGAGGCCCACGGTGGGCAGGTAGCTGAACCACACGCCGCGCTTGTTGATGCGCGCCAGCTCCGTCGTCTCACGGGCCGCGGCCACGTCCGCGCGCTGCTCCAGCGAGCGCTCCACGAGGACTTCCGACTCCGTCTTCACCGGCACCTGCGGCTCCGGCGGCGGGGCCACCTCGAAGTCCGGGCTGTCCAACGCCAGCAGCGTGGTCAGCACCAGCTTCGCGGACGCCAGCGCGTTGCGGGCGCGGATGAGGTCCTGCTCGGCGCGGGACAAATCCTGCTCGGCGCGCAGGAGCGCGACGCGCGTCACCGTGCCGGCGTCGAAGCGGACCTTGGTGTCCTTCGAGCGAGCGCCGTTGAGCTCCACCAGCCGCTCCTGCACCGTCACGGCCTGGGCCTGCGCGGCGGCGCCGTAGTACGCCTGCGCCACGCCGAAGAGGATTTCCCGGCGCGCCTGCTCCACGTTGAGCGCGGCGACCGTCTCGCTCTTGTAGGCCGCCTGGATGCCCGCCCACAGCTGGGGCGCGATGAGGGCCTGGCGCAGCTCCGCCTGGAACTGCCGCTGCACCAGGGGCTGGATGACCACGGGCTCGGGACCCAGGGGGCCTGGGGGAATGACGGCGGCATTGGAGTTTCGGACGATGGCCGCGCCCACGGTGATGGTGGGCAGATAGCCCGCCCACGCCTTGCGGGACGCCGTGTCCGCCTGACGCAGCCGCGCCTGCGCCGCCTTCAGGTCCAGGTTCTCTTTTCGCGCCTGGATGAGTGCGTCTTCCAGGGTCAGCACGGGGGGCGGTGCCGCGGCCAGGGTGGCCGCCAGGGTCAACGCCAGAAGTGAGCTCATAACCGCCTCTGCCTCCTCGTGGGGTCCGCGCCGGCGCGAACCCCAATGGTCCTAGATGGATTCACTACGGGGGTGTGTCTTGGGTCCGCGTTCCGGGCGTTCTGCCCGAGCGCGTCATGAACGACAGGAATTCAGCGCGAAGGGCCGAACCGGCTCTTATGAAGGTCATCCGCCGCCGCATGGCTTCTTCCACGGTCCTGTTTCGGGTCGGGCCCCACATAGGCCATGTCGTTCGATTTTGGAAGCTCCGGAATGTAGTAACCCTCAATATTTGATGAAGTCAATTGTTTAGGTAATGGGGGTGAATTACCATGAGCGGTATGAGTGGAAGCAGCGAGAATCTGGAGCGACGGGGCAAGCCGCCGAACTCCGGGCCGGAGGCCCTGGAGGGGGACCTGCCCAAGCAGGCGTGGACGCTGCTGTTCGAGCTGATGCACGCCCACATGCGGAACTTCCCGGCGCTGGCGGCCGAGTTCGAGCTGTCCCCGGTGCAGGCGCACGTGGTGCGTCAGCTGGGCGAGGGCCCGCTGGCGATGAGCACGCTGGCCAACTACCTGTCGTGTGACGCGTCCAATGTCACCGGCCTGGTGGACCGCATGGAGGCGCGGGGCCTGGTGGAGCGGCGCAGCAGCGAGCAGGACCGGCGGGTGAAGATGCTGGTGCTGACGGACTCGGGTGTGGCGCTGCGCGAGCGGCTCCTGGAGCGACTGGCGGAGCCGCCGGAGCTCATCGCCGCGCTGTCGGATGATGACCTGCGCGCGCTGCGCGACATCATGCGCCGGGCGCTGCGCTCGCAGTGAGGCTCGCGCGGGCCCCGTCCCTCCAGCAGGGAGGTGGGGCCCCGGCGTGCTTCAGTCCAGCAGGAACGTGTACGAGTACTTCATCTCCGTGGAGACCGCCTCGCCGCCCTTGATGGCGGGCTTGAAGCGGAAGCGTTTGATGGCATCGCGCGCCGCTTCATTGAGGCCGTAGCCGGGGCCGGAGAGCACCTTGGCGGCGACGACGCGGCCCTCGTTGTCGATGGTGATGGACAGCGTCACCGTGCCTTCGATGCCAGCGCGACGGGCCTCTTCCGGATAGGGGACCTTCACCTCGGAGGCCACGGTGGGCTCGGAGTCCACCTGGTAGATGGGCGTGTACTTGGGCGCGGAGTAGCCCTTCACGTCCTTGGGGTCCTTCGCGACGCCGTCCGCCTTGCCGTAGGCGGTGTTGCCCACGGGCGCGGCGAACGAGCCCGCGCTGGTGGTGGAGGACATCGTCATGCCCACCACGAGCGGCGGCGGCTTGGCCTGCGGCGTGGGCGGCGGCTCGTTGGGCGGAGGCGGCAATTGCTCCGGCGGAGGCGGCTGGGGCTTGGGCACCTCGGCCACCTTGATGGGCGGGGGCTTCACCGCCTTGGGCTTGGGCGGAGGCGGCTTGGGCTCTTCCTTCTTCTCCTCGGGAGGAGGCGGAGGAGGCGGCTTCTGGACCTCCACCATGACGAGCTCCACCGGGCGCTGGGCGACGGGGCGCGGGCGCTCGGCGATGCGGTTGAGGTACCAGAAGCCCACGCCGTGCAGCACCAGCGAGGTGAGCAGGAAGATGCCCACCACCCAGAGCGAGCGCTCACGGCGGGGGAACATCGGGGGAGGGGAGTCGACGACCGCCTGGCTCATGCGCTGGGCCTTGCGTCAGGGTGTGGCGGGCGCGGCCGCGGGGGCCACGTCCTTCTCGATGTTGAGCGCGAACTTGGCGATGCCCTGGCCCTTCACCGTGTCGATGAGCCGCATCACCTGTCCATACGCGATGCTCTGGTCGGCACTGATGATGGCGCGGGTGTCCTTGTCCTTGGCGATGGCCTCGGCGACCTTCGCCCTCAAGTCCGCCTCGCTCACCGCGGCGCCGTCGAAGTAGAGCTTGCCCTCCTTGTCGAGCACCACGTTGACGAGCCCCTGCACCGTCTCGCCGCCGTTGGCCGCGCGGGGCAGGTCCACCTCCACCGTCTCGCGGACGATGAAGTTGGCCGTCACCATGAAGATGATGAGCAGCACCAGCACGATGTCCACCAGCGGGGTGACGTTGATGCCGGTGATTTCCTCGTCGTCTTGCTGCGCGCCTCCGGCCATGGGCTAGCGGCCCTCCGCCGTGCGAGTGGCCGCATCGGGCGTGCGGCCCTCGGCGCGCATGCTGCCCACCAGCGCGTAGCCCAGGGCGTTGGCGCGGCTGGTGAGCGTCTTGAGCTGACGGTTGAAGATGTTGAAGGCGACGACGGCGGGAATCGCGACGGCCAGACCCACGGCGGTGGCGACGAGCGCCTCGGAGATGCCGGCCATGACGGTCTGCTGAATCGCCGCGCCCTTCACGTTGGCGGAGCCCAAATCGTGGAACGCCTTGATGATGCCGAGCACCGTGCCGAACAGGCCGATGAACGGGGCGTTGTTGCCCAGCGTGCCCAGGAAGGACAGGAAGCGCTCATACTGGGGGCGCTCGCGGGACATGGTGGACGCAATCACCTGCTCCACGGTGTCCGCGCCCTGCGAGGCGGAGGCGAGCGCCTCGCGGATGATGGCGGCCTCCATGCCCGTCTTGCCCTCCACGGCCTTGCGCGCCGCCTCGAAGTCGCCGCGCGCCAGCCGGACCGCCAGGGCCTCCGAGTCCGGCAGGCGGTTGCGGGCGAAGTACACCGTGCGCTCCAGCATGATGGCGATGGAGAGCACGGAGAGGACGACCAGAATCCAGAGGACCCACTCGGCGGAGGTGAGCGTGACACCGAGCAGCTTGCTGCTGAGCCAGCCGAGCTCGGGTTGCCCTGTCTGGGCCAGGAGGAGGGAGAGCGTCATGAAGGGAAGCCTGGGGGGAAGTGGGTGACGGGTGTCAGTAACCCGGTTGCCAACTCGCGCGCCCATCTGTTGTTCCGTCCGCCCTGAAAGTCAAATGGATCGGCCGGTTTGTCCGCTTCCCGGGCCGTCTGGCAACGGCTGGAAACACATTTGTCGCCTGGCCGTCGCCTCTGGTTCCAGCGCCCCTCGCGGGAGGCCCGATTAGAGCGGCGGCGCCTGGCGGGGCGTCACCTTGAGCAGCCGGCCGTTTGGCGCGTCGGTGAGCAGGTAGAGCGCGCCTTCGGGGCCTTGGACGACGTCGCGGACCCGGTTGTTCCCCGCGGGCTTGAGGCGCTCCTCGCCCACGACGCGGTCATTGCGCAGGACGAGCCGCACCAGGGCGTGGCTGGACAGCCCGCCGATGAAGAAGTTGCCCCTCCATTCGGGGAAGAGGTTCCCGGAATAGATGGTCAACCCCGAGGGGGAAATCACCGGGTCCCAGTAGTAGACAGGTTGCTCCATGCCTGGGCCCTGGGAGCTCTCGTGGATGGGCGCGCCGGAGTACTCCTTGCCATAGCCGATGGTGGGCCAGCCGTAGTCCTTGCCTGGCTCGACGAGGTTGAGCTCGTCGCCGCCCAGCGGTCCCATCTCCACTTCCCAGAGGCGGCCCTGGCCGTCGAGCGCTGCGGCGAGGACGTTGCGGTGGCCGCGTGAGTAGATTTCCGGACGCGCCGCGGGGTTGTTCACGAAGGGGTTGTTGGCGGGCACGGTGCCATCGGTGTGGATGCGGACAATCTTGCCGAAGTGGCTGTTGAGCTGTCGGGCCTGGACGCGGCCGGTGAGGATGGAGCGCTCGCCCAGGGTGACGAAGAGGGTGCCGTCGGGAGCGAAGACGAGGCGGCCTCCCGCGTGCCACAGCGAGTCCAGGGTGGGCTTCATGCGGAAGATGATTCGCAGCGCCTCGATGCGCGGCTGGGGGCCGTCCTTGAGCTTCCCGCGTCCCACCGCGAGCCCGTTGCCGTTCTCGCGTGGCTCGTAATAGGTCCAGTAGATGAGGCTGTTCGTGGCGAAGTCGGGGTCGACCTCCACGTCGAGCAGGCCGCCCTGCTCGCGGCCGTCCACGGGAGGCAGGCCCGCGACGGGCGCGGACTTCACTCCCTGGGGTGTGACGATGAAGAGCTTCCCGGTGGGCTTCTCCGTCACGAGCATGCGCCGGTCCGGCAGGAAGGCGACGGCCCAGGGGTAGTTGAAGCCGGAGGCGATTTCAGTGACTTGATAGGGCGTCTGCGTCTGCACGGCGGGGGCGCGCGTCTGGCCGGGGAAGGCCGGGTCGAACGGGGACA
This sequence comes from Myxococcus sp. CA040A, assembly GCF_013336725.1. Taxonomy (NCBI): domain Bacteria; kingdom Pseudomonadati; phylum Myxococcota; class Myxococcia; order Myxococcales; family Myxococcaceae; genus Myxococcus; species Myxococcus sp. CA040A. The sequence goes on from NZ_JABUMR010000003.1 coordinate 985,025, forward strand.
CGCCGGGCTCGGACGGAGGACTCTCCGTGGCGTCCTGGGCTCGGGCGGGTCCGGCGAGGGACAGGACGGCGGCGCAGGCCAGGGTCGTCAACAAGACGCGCAGGTGCATGGGGCTCCTCAGGGGGCGGATGAGAGGGATGAACCCGACAGCACTTAGCCCCGGGGCGCGGCGTGCCGCCCGGCCACACGGCGGGGTGTGCGCGTTCCAACAGGGCATGCGTGGAAGAGTCAGCACTGGAGGCACGGAGGCGTCCCTGGCATGTGTCTCCTGGCGATGTGGCGCATCCCGCAGCGCGACGAGTGGTGACCCGCATGGACCCGGACAAGCTGCTCCTGGTGCTGGACCTGGACGAGACGCTGATTCACGCCCGCGAGGCCCCGCTGGAGCGCGCGGCGGACTTCCGTGTGTTCGGTTTCCACGTCTACGCGAGGCCCCACCTGGAGCGGTTCCTCACCGAGTGCGCGGCCCGGTTCCGCCTCGCCGTCTGGTCATCCGCGGCGGACGCCTACGTCGCCGCCATCGTCCATCACCTCTTCCCTCCGGAACTCCGCCCCGAGCTGGTCTGGGGCCGCAGCCGGTGCACCTTCAGCGTGGACCGCGCGCGCGTGCTGGAGGAGGGCTTCATGGACCCGTCCTCGCATTACGAATATGCGAAGAAGCTCCACAAGCTGAAGCGCAGGGGCTTCCGACTGGAGCGGGTGCTCATCGTCGACGACACCCCCGCGAAGTGTCTGCACAACTACGGCAATGCCATCTACGTGCGGCCCTTCGAGGGGCAGGTGGACGATATCGAACTGCTGGCGCTGTCAGACTACCTGGCCACGCTCGCGGATGTCCCCAACGTGCGCGTGCTGGAGAAGCGGGGTTGGAGGAGTCCACGCCAGTGAGCGAACTCACTCCGGATAGGAGGTCTTCGCGCGCTCCTTGCGTTCCTTCTCCAGCCGCGAGCGTTCCTCCAGGTGGCGGTCCATCTCATCCGAGCTCGTGCGTCGTTTTCGGAGCTCCTCCGGATACTGCGCGGCGATGATGGGCGCGAAGTGCTCCAGCGCCTCCTTGAGGTCGGGGAAGGGCACATCGTTCTTCTCGACCAGGATTTCCCAGGGCTCCGAGCTGGAACCGCGCTCCATCTCGAAACCGACGCCCCGGCTCGCCCAGGTCCCAGGGACGGTGATCATGACGGAGAAGTACTCGTTGTGCGTACAGGTCCTGAGCCAGACCGTGGTCGGGTAGTTGCGTGAGCCTCGCCGGTCCCGCTTCATGTAGCTGAGCGAGCAGGCCTCGAGCGGCCTCAGCTGCTCCTGGATGCGCGCCAGCTCGGGGAGCCCGCCCACGTCCGAGGTCGTCAGGAAGCCACCCTTCTTGAGCCCCGTGCTCAGCGCGCCCACGCCCAGTCCGACGGCAATCGTGCCTCCGATGATGGCGAGCACCCGCATGCTGGGGTACTTGTTGACGTGCTGGCCGTTGCTGGGACCGGACGCGGTCGCTCCTGACGCGTTGCCGTGCGCCTGTGAGGCCTGCCGCGCGGAGTCTCCCCGGGGCATGGCCCCAACGGTGTAGCCAATCATGAAGGCCGCGAACAGGGAGACCCCTCGCAGCAGCTCGAGCGTGGGCACGAAGGGCAGCCCTCCCACTGACTGGAGCCACGTGAGAGTCCTCGGGGCCATCATGCCGCTGCAGGCCAGCGTCACTCCCACCCAGAAGATGATGAACACGATGTTCGACAGCCGGGTGACGCTGGAGTTCGCCGTCCTGCTGAGCAGCTCCGAGTGCGCCATCACCTTGGGATGCACGTGCTTCCTGAGCCACGTCCCGATGAACACGCCCAGCAGCAAGGGGACCCACAGCACCGCCACCCCGACGAACATCGCGGACTCTTGCCGATTCATGGCGAGGACCATGCTTCAATCCCCGCTGAATCCCAAGGGGGACGAAGCTGTAGCCCTGAAACATCAGGAACTTGAGAACGTGAGAGACGGCGTGAGGCCCTCACGCCGCCTGGACAGCGCGACGGCTACTTGCAGATTTCCCGGGTCAGCTTGTCGCGCTGGAGCTGCTCCGCCATCGCCCGCTTGACGGCGTCCTCCAGGGCATCATCCGCCTTCTCCAGTGAGTCCAGGGCGCGGCTGTGCGCGCGCCCCTTCTTGGCCGTCACCAGCACGTCGCGCATGTCCTTGCGCGCCTTCTTCAAGGTGGTGAGCTGCTCCTCGCGCTCCGCGAACTCCTTCTTCGCCGACTTGCATTCAGGAGACTGGGCGGACGCACTCGACGCGAACAGCACTGCGGTGACCACGAACCAGCGCATACGCCACCTCCAGGTGAAGAGCCTGGGACGAGTATAGGGCGGCGGCGGAGGTCCTTGAATCGAAGAGCGCGGGCTTTCGTGCCCGCGCCCTCCGACATCATGACGACCTCACCTAGCAGGCGTGGGAGCAGACGTTGTAGCAAGGCCTCCACCTGCTGAAGCAGGAGAGATCGCAGTCTTCGCCCTGACAGTTGGCCATGCACCTGTCATAGCCGGCATCACAGTCAGAGCAGCACGGCACGAGCGAATCCTCCGAGGCCGCCGCGGTCCCTGACACCATGGAGGTGCCGATGCCGATGAGCGCGCCCAGGAGTCCCATCAACAGAGTCTTCTTCATGTATCCCTCGTCACGTGTGGCTGTGATTGCGTCCAGGGCGTCCCACACGGGCGCGCCTGGGGAGGGATTAGGCCATGTCTGGGGTTGTCGCCTTCAACTCAATCCCCTCTCAAGTGTCGGAGAGGGGACAGAGCTGGGTTGATGCATGACAGCCCTGCTTCAGATTTTCCGGTCGGGCACTTCGGTGAGGGCCGGGTTGCGCTCGACGACGGGGCCGAGCACCTCGTCGATGCGGCGCATCAACTCCGCCTCCAGCTTCACGCCCGAGGCCTTCACGGTGTCGTGGACCTGCTCGGGCCGCGAGGCGCCGATGATGGCGGAGGAGACGCCCTTGTTCTGGAGCACCCACGCGACGGCGAGCTGCGCCATGGTGAGTCCCGCCTGCTGGGCCAGGGGACGCAGCTGCTGCACGCGGTTGAGCACGTCGTCCTTCATGAAGCGGGCGATGAAGCGCGAGCCGGTGGGGTCGGTGGCGCGGCTGCCGGCCGGAGGAGGCTGGCCGGGAAGGTACTTTCCGGTGAGCACGCCCATGGCCAGGGGAGACCAGACAATCTGTCCCAGGCCTTCCTCGAGGGACGCCGGGATGACCTTCTCCTCGATGACGCGCCAGAGCATGGAGTACTGGGGCTGGCTGGAGACGAAGGGGATGCGCAGCTCGCGGGCGAGCGCGGCGCCCTGGCGAATCTGGTCGGCGGTCCACTCGGAGACGCCGATGTAGTGGGCCTTGCCCTGACGGACGATGTCCGCGAAGGCGACCATCGTCTCCTCCAGCGGCGTCGCAGTGTCGAAGCGGTGGGCCTGGTACAGGTCCACGTAGTCCGTCTGGAGGCGGCTCAAGGAGCCGTCGATGGACTCCATGATGTGCTTGCGCGACAGGCCCCAGTCGTTCTTTCCGGGCCCGGTGGGCCAGAACACCTTGGTGAACAGCTCATAGCCGGCGCGGCGCTGACCCTTCAGGGCTCGGCCGAGCACGGACTCCGCGCGGGTGCCGGCGTAGACGTCGGCCGTGTCGAAGGTGGTGATGCCGACGTCCTGCGCCGCCTTCACGCACGCCAGCGCGGCGTCCTCTTCCACCTGGGAGCCGTGCGTGAGCCAGTTGCCGAAGGAAATCTCACTGACGGCCAGACCGCTGCGACCAAGATGACGGAAGTGCATGGGGCGCCAGCCTAACCAGTGACAGGTCGGCTCGCACGGCTTCCGAGCGGCCACAGTCCACCGGCCCATGCCACCCACGCAAGGTAGATGAGCTGGAAGGGGATGCGCAGCCAGAAGTACCACTCCGGGAAGGGCAGCACGTGGGAGCCCTGGTTCGACGCCGCCTCGTGGATGTTGGCGGGGAGGACGGCGAGCAGCAGCGCGATGAGCCCCAGGGCCGCGAGCTTCCGCGTCCGGGGAATCAGCATGCCCACGCCGCCCGCGACCTCGAACACGCCGGACAGCAGCGTCCAGAAGCGCGGCGAGGGGAGCTGCGGCGGAATCATCGCGTCGTACTGGGCGGGCACGACGAAGTGCATGACGCCGGCGCCGATGAAGAAGAGGCCCGCGGCCACGGCGGCGCGACGGGTGGGCGTGGAGAGCGAGGGGAGGCGGCGCAGCGGAGGCAGGTGGAGCAACAGGAAGGTGGAGATGAGTATCAGGGCGAAGGACATGGCGAGGCACCTCGAGAGCAGCGAGCCGGAGACTGGTCCGGCGGGTCGATGCTCAAGATGCGTCGGTGGGGCGGGCCTTCGCTTGAACGAACTGGCTGCGACGTTGAAGGAACGAGGGCGTGGTGCCGAACATGCGGCGGAAGGTGCGCGTCAGGTGGGCCGCGTCGGAGAAGCCCGCGGCGTGCGCGGCCTCTCCCGCGGTGCGGCCCGAGGCGAGGGCGCCCGCTGCTCGCTGCAGTCGCAGCCAGAGCAGATAGGGGCGCAGGGGAACGCCCGTGGACTCCGTGAAGGCGTGCATCAGGCGACCGGAGGACAGGCCGGCGACCTCGGAGAGGGCCTCCAGGGAGGTGTCCTCGGGAGCGGGCTCCGCGCGCAGGTGACGCAGGAGCTTGCGCACGCGCGGGTGCATGCGCGGCGCGGGGGCCTCCGTGGGACCGGCCAGGGCCTCCAGCGTGGCCTCCATCCACGGGCCAATGGCCTCGTGCGCGATGGGGCCCTTGCGCGGCAGCCGGGCGAGCAGGGCGTCACGTGCCGCTTCGTCGAAGAGTCGCGCGGGGGAATCGAGCGAGGCGCGCAGCCGCTCGCCGTCCTGGCTCTCCGGTTCGATGAACAGGAGGAGGACCTCGCCCCCCGTCGCGTCGATGGCGTGGGGCACGTCCGGGCCCACGAGCACCCCCGCCGCGCGGGAGTCCCCCTTCGCCGTGCCCGCGCGGAAGGTCAGGGTGCCTTCGCGACGGAGCAGCAGGTGCATCGCGTGGTGGGCGTGCCTGGACGACGCGTCGCCCGGGCCCCACATGGCGAGCGCGGCCGGCCACACCACCAGGGGCATGTCCGGCCACGGGGCACGGGGAGCGAGGTCGGGCGGTCGCGCGAGCAGCATTCAGCGGGGACGCTACCAGCGATTCCTCGAGAGGATGACCGCGCTGTAGGCCCCCAGGGAGAGCGCGCCGCGCGCGGGCAGTCCGTCCCGTCCGCCCCACTCGCCCCAGAAATCGTGCACGGAGGTGTCGCCGAAGTCCGGTGAGTAGCCCCGCCAGTCTCCGTTGAAGCGCACCCGCCAGAGGCCATCCGTGGGCAGCCCCAGCTCGTACCCCGTGAAGGTCCGGTGTCCCAGGTTCACGACGACGATGACGTCGTCGCCCGCGCCGCCGTGCTCCCAGCGGTGGAACGCCATCACCTTGTCCTCGTGGTTCAGGTGGAACACGTGGACGTGTTCGCCGCGCAGGCCCGCGCTGGTGTCATGCCAGTTGCGGCGCAGTTGGATGAGGTCCCGGTGCGCCTGGAGGATGCCGCCGAACCAGCCCGCCTTGTTCCAGTCGAGCGGGTCTCCGTCGTCGAAGTGCCCGTCCTCCAGGAACTCCTGTCCCATGAAGAGCATCGGAATGCCCGGCGCCGTCAAGGTCAGCACCGCGCCGAGCAGCGCCTTCTTCTTCGCGAGCATGTCCCCCGGGTTGTAGGGCGACACCTCCGTGGGCAGCCGGCTGCGGCCGTTGGCCACTTCATCGTGGCTCTCCGTGAAGATGACGCGCTGGGAGGCCTGGCCGTTGTAGCGGAAGTACAGCGCGTCGCGGACGGCGTTCAGGTCGCGCCCCTCGTCGAAGGGCGCGGTGAGCGCGGCGCGCACCGGGTGCACGAAGGCCGCGTCCCACTGCGCGTCGAAGCCCGCGCCCTGGGAATGCGTGACGGCGGGGTCCGACGCCATGTCCTCCGCGATGAGCAGCTTCCACGGGAACTCGCGCTTCACCGCCTCGGTGATGGAGCGCAACAGCTCCCAGCCCGCCGGATTGTCCACGCCGCTGGCGGTGCGAATCTCCTTCGTCGCATCCAGCCGCAGGCCATCCATGTGGTACTCGCGCAGCCACATCAGTGCGTTGTCGCGCAGGTAGTCGCGCACCTCGGAGCGGCCGTAGTCCGGACGCGTGTCGCCCCACGGCGTGCTCGCGCGCCAGTCCGCGTAGAAGTACACGCCACCCCGTCCGAACGTCTCGCCATCGAAGTCCCAGTGCGGCAAATCACTGGGCCCCAGGTGGTTGTAGACGACGTCCATGATGACGCCGATGCCTCGCCGGTGCGCCTCGTCCACGAAGCGCTTCAAGTCGTTGGGCGTGCCGTAGGAGCTCTCCGGCGCGAAGGGGAAGGTGGGGTTGTAGCCCCAGGAGAAGTCCCCCGCGAACTCGGCCGAGGGCATCAACTCCACCACGTTGACGCCCAGCTCGCGAAGGTAGTCGAGCTTGTCGATGGCGCTCAGCCAATGCCCCGGTCCCCACCCGGCCGAGTCATTGAACGTGCCGATGTGCAGCTCGTAGATGACGGCCTCGCGAAAGTCCGGCATCCGGAAGAGGCCGTCGTAGCGCCAGACGAAGTCGCGATGGTCCAGGATGACGCTGTTGCCCGTGGAGTTCGTGACGTCCGCGGCGCGCGGGTCATTGCGCCAGCGCCAGTCGCCGTAGCGGCCCTGGATGATGAACTGGTATTGCTGGCCGTTGCCCGCGCCAAGGATGTCACGGGAGAAGTTGCCGGAGGGCTCGCGCGCCAGCTCCACCGCGTGCCAGTGACTGAAGTCACCCACCACCTGCACGCGCTGCGCATGAGGCGCCCACACGCGGAACGTCGCGCCGCCATCGAAGGGGATGGCGCCCATGCCGGGACGCCATGAGGGCTCGGGCTGGGGCTCCAGCGGGACGAAGGCCGTGAGGAAGCCGGGAGCCTGGAGCTGGTCCGCGGGGCCGAACAACTCCGGCGCGGCGCGAGAACGCGCGGTGCGCTCCGCCACCTGGTTTCCGCGAGCCCTGCACGCGGACTCGCTGAAGTCCTTGCGCGGCGAACGTGCTTCGTTCGGATTCGTTTCTCGGTTCGACATTCATTCCCCCGCACCGCGGACGTCGCGCGATGTGCCGCATTCCGACAGCGGGAGGACCCGAGGGTAAATCCTCCCTGGAGGGCCGGCCCTCGTTCAATTCCAGGCAGTGGCCCCCGCGTTTCACCCTGCTCCAATCCCTGGGGCCTCCCGTCTCCAAAGATTTGTCAGAAGCAGCAAATAGATTAAAACCTGAAAATGCCGCAAGTCGTAAGTAAGTCGTTGCACGATGCGATGCAATTCCTCGCAGCACAAAGGACGTGTATGAACCCTCTTCGCAAGAGCCTGGTGTCAGCCTCCCTGGTGTTCCTGGGGTTGACCGGATGTGGTGTCGCCGACGTGCAGGGAGAAGAGACGGACAGCACCGCCCAGGAGATGACCGCGGAGGCCGTGCCCCTTCCTCTCCCGGTGGGGTGCCTGCTCGCCTCCCTGGATACGGACAAGGATGGAATCTGCGACATCGTCGAGGCGTTGCTGGGCACCAATCCCAACAGCACCGACACGGATGGTGACCGGCTCAGCGACTACGCGGAGTCGTTCGGTTTCGGAGGGTTGGACCTGGCCGCGCTCGGGGCGAACGCGCGGAAGAAGGACGTCTTCGTGGAGATGGACTACTACCCCGGCCTCCAGCCCACCCAGGCCACGCTGAACCGGGTCATCAATGCGTTCGCCAACGCGCCCATCGCCAACCCGGACGGTTCCACGGGCATCACGCTGCACCTGGTGGTGGACCAGCAGATTCCCGCGGCGGACGCGGACCTGGACCTGAACCCCGTCTGGACGGACTTCGACAAGATCAAGTCCAAGTACTTCGCGGCGAGCCGGGGGCCGTTCTTCCACTACATGGTGATTGCCAACCGCTACGACGGGGGCAACTCCAGCGGCATCTCTCGCGGCATCCCCGGCCATGACCTCGTGATGACCCTGGGCTTCGCCGGAGGTGGCTCGTCACTGGACCAGGCCGGAACCATCATGCACGAGCTGGGGCACAACATCGGCCTGCGCCACGGTGGCACCGACCACGCCAACTACAAGCCCAACTACCTGAGCATCATGAACTACGAGTACCAGTTCTATGGGTTCAGCATCGGCGGGGCGGCCAACGTGCTCGACTACTCGCGCGTGCAGGTCGCTTCCTTCAACGAATTGGCCGTCAACGAGGGCTCGGGCTTCGCGCCTGTCGCCCCCACCACCGAGGCGGACCTGGCCCGCATCAGCGGACTTCGCTTCAACAACGTCTCGGTCGTCGGCAACGCGAGCAACAACACCGACTTCAACGGCAATGGCGTCACCGATGCCCCGACCTACTCCAGGGACTTCAATCGCAATGGCGTCGCGGACGTGTATCCCGCGTCGCAGAACGACTGGACGGCCCTGCTCTATGACGGGGCCGGGCAGATTGGTGACCCCGGGCTGGGCATCCTCCGGAGCCTGAACCGCGAGGCGCGGTTCCTCGACGCCCCGGAAACGTTGGAGCCCTGCCAGACCGTGAACGAGAGCCGCATGCCGTAGTCCCTCGTTTCGCGGAAGCCTTCGCATCCCAAGGCCGGGTCCTCCTTCCGAGGGCCCGGCCTTTTGTCTGCCATTGAGCGCGCCGTTGGAGCGGCAGTGTCCTGGAGGGTTCGTGCCTGTCCAATCCCTGGCACTCCGTGATACAGGATTGTGGGATTTCTTTGTCGTCGGCGGATGCGATAAATCGAAGCGTGTCCGTGAGGCGTAAGCGAGGTGTTGCATGGCGTGATGCAAATGGGTGCAGCGCAAAGGATGGGTATGAGTCCGCTTCAGAAGAACCTGTTGTCATCTTTCCTGATGTTCCTGGGGGTCAGTGGTTGTGGCGTCGCCGACGTGCGGGAGGAAGAGACGACCACCACCGCTCGGGAGATGGCGTCCGCCGAAGCCGCGCCCCTGCCGCTCCCCGTGGGGTGTCTGCCCTCTTCACCGGACGCGGACAAGGATGGCATCTGCGACTTCATCGAGATGGTATGGGGCACCAACCCCAACAGCTCCGACACGGACGGCGACCGCCTGAGTGACTACGCGGAGTTGTTCGGCTTCGGCCGTCTCGACCTGGCCGCGCTCGGGGCGAACGCGCTCAAGAAGGACATCTTCGTGGAGGTGGACTACTACCCCGGCCTCCGGCCCGCACAGGCCGCGCTGAACCGGGTCATCAGTGCGTTCGCGAACGCGCCGGTGAGCAACCCGGATGGTTCCACGGGCGTCTCGCTGCACCTGGTGGTGGACCAGCAGATCGCCGCGGCGGACGCGGACCCGGACCTGAACCCCGTCTGGAAGGACTTCGACAAGCTCAAGTCCAAGTACTTCGCGGCGAGCCGGGGGCCGTTCTTCCACTACATGGTGATCGCGAACCACTACAACGGGGACTACTCCAGTGGCATCTCTCGAGGCATCCCCGCCCATGACCTGGTGGTGACCCTGGGCTACGCCGGAGACAGCACGGCGCTGGAGCTGGCCGGGACCATCATGCACGAGCTGGGGCACAACATCGGCCTGCGCCACGGCGGCACCGACAACGCCAATTACAAGCCCAACTACCTGAGCATCATGAACTACGAGTACCAGTTCTACGGCTTCACCATTGGCGGCGTGGCCAATGTGCTCGACTACTCGCGCGTGCGGGTTGCTTCCTTCAACGAAGCGACCATCAACGAGGTCGCGGCCTTCGCGCCGGTCGCTCCCGCCAGGGAGGCGGACCTCGCGCGCATCAGCGGGCTGCGCTTCAACGAGGTCCAGGTCATCGGCAACGCGAGCACCAACATCGACTTCAATGGCGACGAGGACATCTCGACCGCGAGCTACTCCCGGGACTTCAATCGCAATGGCGTCGCGGATGTGTTTCCCGCGTCACAGAACGACTGGACGGCCCTGCTCTATGACGGAGGCGGGCAGATTGGCGACCCCGCCCTGGGTTTCCTCCAGAGCCTGAACCGCGAGGAGCTGTTCCTCGTCGCCCCGGATGAGATGGAGCCCTGCCTCACCGTGGACCCGAGCCGCGCCCGGTAGTCCCTGTCTTCCACGGCCGGGTCATCCTTCACGGGGGACCTGGCCGGTTGTTACCGCTCCGCGTGGCTTGTGGGGGCCGGCCGAGTGTCCGACACTGGCCCCTCCCCATGGCCGCCAGCGAAGAACGTCGCCTCCAGGCTCTCGTGCTCGCCCCGGTGCGGCGTGTGCAGCGGCGCCTCAACGCCTTCGCCTGGGCACAGGCCAGCCTCGTTCCCTTGTGGGCCACCGTCACGGCGTGTGTGCTTGCCCGGCTGCTCTTGCGGGGCGCGGTGGTCTGGGCCCTGCCTCCGCTGGTCCTCGCGGGACTGGCGTGGTGTTTCCTCCGCGCACGGACGCGGGGCGTGTCGCTGGAGCATGCAGCCGTGCTCGCGGACCGCTCGGCCAACGCGGGGGGACTGCTCCTCACCCGGCTGGAGCGGCCCATGGGGGAATGGGAGCTCAGCGTCAATCAGCTCGTGCGTGACGTGAAGCTCCCCGTGGTGGCGTGGCGGCGTCCCGTGGGGGCCCTCCTGGGCGCGCTGCTGTTCCTGCTCGTCGGCTTCCTGCTCCCGCTGCCCGCGCCGAAGGGCCCGCGCGCGCCTCATGCCGCTGCCGCCGCGAAGGTGGATGCGGTGAAGGCCCAGGCGGAGGCCCTGGCCCGGGAGGAACCTCTGGGCGAGGCCGTGGAGGACGAACTGCGCCGACTGGCCGAGGAGGTGGCCGCGGGCCGCTTCGACTCGGGCGACTGGGAGGCTGCTGATTCACTGGAGCAGCGACTCGCCGAGCGCGCCGCGGAGGCCGCCGCCGAGCTGGCCCAGGCCTCCGAAGCCGCGCGTGACTTGGAGGAAGCCCTGGGGGCGGCGGGCGGCGCCGAGTCCTCGTCTCGTGAGCGCGAGGCCCTGGAGCGCGCGCTCATGGGCCTGGAGGGTGAGGGCGAGGGTGAGGACTCCCAGGGACCGGGTGAGGCATCGGCCCACTCGGGCGAGAGCCAACAGGGGCCTCAGGGAGAGGACCCGAACGGGACGCAGGGCACCTCGCAGTCGGGACAGCAGGGCACCTCGCAGTCGGGACAGCAGGGCACCTCGCAGTCGGAGGGCTCGAAAGAGCAGGCCCAGGCGCGGCGGCAGGCCCAGGCCCGCGCCCAGGCCTCGGGTGCTCCGGACCAGATTTCGGAACTCCGCCGGTCGCTGGAGCGTCGACAGCAGTCACTCTCGCAACGCTTCGAGCCCCGCGAAGGGCAAGGCGCCCAGGCGAGCTCACAACGGTCGGGCTCACGTCGGAAGCAGGGCGCGCGCCAGCGGAGCGAAGGTGCGTCGCGACCCGGACAGGACGGCGAGCAACAGGGCGAGGGGCAGGGCGAGGGACAGGGGCAGGGCGAGGGACAGGGGCAGGGCGAGGGACAGGGGCAGCCAGGCAATGAGGGCCATGCGAGCCGGGGCGTTCGTCGTGGTACGGGGACACAGGGCGGAGGGCCGAGTCCGCTCGTCTTCGGCGGTGCGGCGGAGATGGACCCGGACCGACTCTCGTTCGAGCCGCTTCCGGAGGGGCATGGCGGCGAGGCCGGAGAGCTCTGGGGGCTCGAGGCGGCGGACCCTCGGCGCGGCACGGGGTCGGCGGGTGCGGCGGGCTCGCGGGGAACGAGCGCGCGGGGTGAGGCGACGGCGGGGCCTGGTGCGCAGCCGCTGTTGCCGCGCAACCGCGACCTGGTGAAGCGGTACTTTGGTGGCGAGTAGTCTGGAAGGGGAGACACACGTGGCAGCGGAGCTTCTCAGTCCCGCCGAGGCACAGGGGGCGGCGGAGGTGGCGGCCCGGCTCAGGGACAGCCTGAACACGGTGCTGTTGGACCAGGAGTCCGTCGTCGAGCAGGTCGTCGTCGCCGTGCTCGCGCGCGGGCATGTGCTGCTGGAGGGCCTGCCCGGCCTGGGGAAGACGGAGCTGTGCAAGTCGCTGGCGAAGCTGCTCGCGCTGCCCTTCCGTCGCATCCAGTTCACCCCGGACCTCCTGCCCGGAGACATCACCGGCACCTACGTGCTGGAGGGCGAGGGGCGCCGCGAGTTCGTCTTCCGCGAGGGGCCGCTGTTCGCGAGCCTGGTGCTCGCGGACGAAATCAACCGCTCCAGTCCCAAGACGCAGTCCGCGCTGCTGGAGGCGATGCAGGAGCGCCGGGTGACGGTGCTCGGCCAGACGCGGACCCTGCCGGACCCGTTCTTCGTGCTGGCCACGCAGAACCCCATCGAACTGGAGGGCACCTACCCGCTGCCGGAGGCGCAGTTGGACCGCTTCCTCTTCCGCATCCAGGTGCCGCCCGTGGGCGCGAAGACGCTGCGCGCGCTGCTCACCACGCGCGTGCGCGGCGCGCCGCCAGAGCTGTCTCCCGTCCTCGATGGGGAGGGGCTCGCGCGCCTGTTCGCCGCCTCCGACCGCGTGCATCTGCCGGGGCCGGTGGCGGACTTCATCGGGCGGCTGGTGGAGGCCAGCGACCCGCGCCAGGCCTCCGCGCCGGAGGCCGTTCGCCGCTTCGTGCGTTATGGCGCGAGTCCGCGCGCCGCGCTTGCCCTGGCCGCCGCGGGCCGCGCGCGTGCGCTGTTGAGTGGACGGCCCAACGTGAGCTTCGACGACGTGGTGGCCGCCGCTCCCGCCGCGCTCAATCACCGGCTGGTGCTCGCGTACGAGGCGTCGCTCGAGAAGGTGTCCGCTCCGGACGTGGTGCGCGCGCTGCTCCAGGCCGTGCCCGAGGTGCCGCGTGACTAGCGTCGCGATGCTCTCGCTGTGGCTCCTGCTGGGCACGTCGCCCCCGCCGGCGGCCGTCGCCGTCGAACAGGCCGTGGCCGAGGCCGAGGACGCGGTCGAGGCCAACGCTCCGAACGGCTATCGCGACGCGACGGGCACCGTGGACTCCGTCACGGAGGGCCCCCTGCGGGTCACCATGCACGGCGCCGTGCTGAAGCCCCAGCGCGGGTACTGGGCGGCGCAGGTGGTGCTGAACAACAGCGGGGCGCAGGCGCTCCCGGTGCGCATCGCCTTCTCTCCCGCCTACGGAGACACCTCGCGCTCCGCCATGCGGCATGTGGAGGTGGGGCCCCGGCAGCGCGTCGTCACCTGGGTGCCGTTGCCCGTGGCGTGGCACTCCGTCACCCTGCGGGTCGATTCACCTGGATTGAAGCCCATCGTGGAGTCCCTCTACGCCGACTCCGACCGCTTCGAGCCGGTGCTGTCGGTGGGGACGGTGTCGGAGTTCGAGACCGCCACGGGATTGACGAAGACGGGGGAGCGGGACGAGCCCTACTTCTCCATCCGCTTCCTCGACGCGAAGGATGCTCCTCGTGAGCTGGCCGCCTACGTGGGCTTCCAACTGGTGGTTGTCACGGCGGAGGCCGCGGCGGTTCCGGCGGATGTGTGGGCCGTGCTCGAAGCCTACGCCGCGACGGGAGGAACGCTGGTCGTCACGCGCCCCTCCCGCGACCTGCGTGAGCGCCTGCCGCTCTTGCCGGAAGCGGCCAGCACCCAGGCACGGTATGGCTTTGGCCAGGTGTGGAGGTGCCTGGAAAGCGAGTTCGAGTGTGCGTCGCTGATTCAAGGGGGCTCCGTCGGCATCGAGGCCTACCAGCGGGGCGTGGTGATTCCCCTGGGCATGACGCAGCGCTGGGTGGCGCCCTTGATGCAGACGAAAGACCCGCGGCCGCTGCTGTCCAATGCCAGCACGCCCGTGGGGCGCTTCCTGCTGGTCATCACCGCCTTCGCGCTGGTGGTGGGCCCCGGGGCCTGGTGGCTGGCGAGACGCCGGGGGCCGGTGTCGGTTCTCATCATGGTGCCGGCCGTCTCCGTGGTGACGTGTCTGGCGCTCATCTTCTGGTCCGTGCTGGTGGATGGCTTCGCCGTGCACACCTCGCGTTACAGCCTGACGTGGCTGGACGGAGCGCGGGCTCGTGCGGTGACGGCGGGCTTGAGCGCCTGGTACGCCAACCTGTCGCCCGACGCGCTGCACCTGCCCGCCTCCAGCGTGCTCCTGCCGCCGCCCGACCTGGACGACGCGCTGGCGGACCTGGACTGGACGGCGGGCCTCACGGTGGGGGACGGCTTCCTTCCGCCGAGGACCTATCGCGAGTGGGGTGAGGTCGCGGTGCTCCCGTCGCGGGCCCGGCTGGTGCTCAAGCGTGAGGGTGATGCGCCCCGGGTCCAGAACGCGCTGGGCGCGCGACTGGAGGAGGGGTACGTGCGGCTGGACGGGGCGGTGCGCCGGCTGCCTGCCTTGTCCGACGGTGAGGAAGGCGCGCTGGGGGCTCCCGAGCCGGAGCCGGGGAACGTGGCGGACACCCTGGTCGGGCGGCACCTGGGAGATGGCGCGGGGCTCCGGCTGTCGAATGCGTTGACGCCCTTCAGCGCGGACCTCTCCGAGGGAGGCTTCATCGCGCGACTGAGCGGGCAGGGGCCGCTGCCGAGCAGTGGCATGCCCTCCGAAGTGGAGACCGCCGTGCATCTGGTCCGCGGCGAGGTGAGGCCATGAGTCCGTTGCTGGAGGTGAAGGGGCTGCGGCGTGACTACGGCGCGCTGCGGGCGGTGGACGACGTGTCGTTCCATCTGGAGCCGGGCAGCATCCTGGGCTTCATCGGCCCCAATGGCGCGGGCAAGAGCACCACGCTGCGCATCCTCGCGACGCTGGATTCGCCCACGGCGGGAGAGGTGCTCTTGGGGGGCCACTCGCTGGTGGACACGCCGGACCGGGTGCGTCCGCTCATCGGCTACATGCCGGACCGGTACGGCACCTATGACGACGTCACCGTCTTCGAGTTCCTGGACTTCTTCGCGCGGGCGTATGGGCTGACGGGCGCGAAGCGGCGCCAGCGCGTGGAGTCGGTGATGGGCTTCACGGGGCTGGGCCCGCTGGCGGACAAGCTCACCACCGCGCTGTCGAAGGGCATGCGGCAGCGGGTGGCGCTGGGGCGCACGTTGCTGCACGACCCGCAACTGCTCCTGCTGGACGAGCCCGCGGATGGCCTGGACCCGCGTGCGCGCATCGAGCTGCGCGAGCTGCTGCGCGCCCTGGCGGACCAGGGCAAGGCCGTCATCATCTCCAGCCACATCCTCACGGAGCTGGCTGAAATCTGTGACACGTGCGCCATCATCGAGCAGGGACGCCTGCTGGCCACGGGCAGGGTGGAGGACATCCTCCGGCAGGGTGCCAGTGTCGCCGCCGTGGAGCTGATGGTCCGGCTGGCGGTGGGCGCGGAAGCGGACGCGGCGTGGGCGCGAGCGGAGCGGCTCCTGCTGGAGCAGCCGCGCGTGGCGCGCGTCTCGCGAGAGGGAGAGTCCTTGAGGGTGGGGCTGGAGTTGGAGGCGGGAGCAGGCGCGGGGCAGGTGGACGCCGCGGCGGCGGGGCTGTTGTCGGCGCTGGTGACGGCGGGCCTGCCGGTGTGCTCGTTCGGGATGCGGGAGCGCAACCTCGAGGATGCGTTCATGACGGTGACGAAGGGGAGGCTGGCGTGAGCGCGCCGGTGGAGACGAGCACGGGGGCGGGGACGGAGGTGTCCGCATCCGTGGAGACGGCGGACGCGAGCACCGCGGGCCTGTCCTTCCAGGAGCGGTGGGGAGATCGCCTCAATCCGCTGGTGGTGAAGGAGGTCCGTCAGGGATTGCGCACGCGTGTCTTCTGGGCGTGCTTCGGTTTGATGTTGCTGGCCTGTCTGGTGTTGGCGCTCGTGGCCTTCGTGCATACGCGGGAGGAGGCGTTCGCCCACCATGGCCAGGGCTACTTCTTCGCGTTCTTCATCTGCCTGGCCGTGGTGCACTTCTTCGTCATTCCCTACAGCGCGTATCGCTCCCTGGCGCGCGAGCGGGAGGACGACACGTGGGTGCTGCTGGTGCTCACGGGCCTGGGGCCTCGGAGGATTCTGCGAGGCAAGGTGTCCTCCTTCCTGGTGCAGGCGGCGCTGTATGCCTCGGCGGTGGGGCCCTTCCTGTTGTTCAGCTACTACCTCAATGGCATCTCCCTGCCGTCCATCCTCGCGGTGCTGGGGTTGGGTGGGGCGTGGCTGGTGTTCCTCACCGTGGTGGCGGTGTGCGCGGCGACGCTGGCGGACAGCCGCATGGGGCGCGCCTTCGTGCACTTCGTGGTGCTGGGGGTGTTGGGACTTGCCTTCAGTGCGGCGCTGGGCGTCTCGGGCGCGTTGAGTGATTCGGGCAACAGGCTCCTGAGCAACGATGGGGTTCATCTGGCCATGGGCATCGGGCTGGGGTTGATGCTCCTGGATGGCTGGTTGTTGTTCGAGGTGGCCGCGTCGCGACTGTCGCTCTCCACGGAGGACTACACGCGTGGCCCCCGGCGGGTGATGGTGGTGCAGATGCTGGTGGCCTTGGTGGTGGGCCTGGGGTTCTGGTGGCACGAGGACCAGGGGCACGTGGTGACGGAGATCTTCGCCGTCTGCGGCACGCTGCATCTCGCCGTCGTGGGGCTCTTCGTGGTGACGGACGTGGACGGGCAGGCGCGCGCGTTGCGAGCGGCCACCGGCCCGGTGTCCCTGTTCCGGCCCGGCGCGTTGCGTGGCTTCCGACTGACGATGCTCCTGCTGGTGGGGTGGGCCGGGGTGTGGGGGGCGCTGGCGCTGGTGTCGGGGAAGACGAACCACGGCAGCGAGTCCATGCGGATGCTGATGGCGGTGATGCCGGCCTACGTCATCCTCTATCTGTCCCTGGCGTTGGTGCTCGGGAGGATGCCTCGCTCGGACCGGTTCTCGTCGCCGGCCTCGGTGCGGTTGCTCTTCGTGGCGGCGGTGGGCGTGGCGGCGGGCCTGCCTCCGCTGGTGGCCGCGCTGGTGGGAATCGAGATGGGAGACCCGCTGCTGAACCTCCTGAATCCGGTGGTGGGCATCGCGAACTTCGGGGCGCATGACTACGCCACGGCCGAGCCGGGGATGGCGTGGCCGCTGGTCGCCTTCGTGGTGGGTGTGGCGTTGCTGGTCGCCTTCATGGCGGACCGGGTGCTCGCTGAGCGTGAGAAGCGGGCCCATCTGCCGTGAGCGAGCGTCTGGATGAAGCGGCGGTGGGACGACTGGCGCCCGGGTTGGGGCTGGCGTTGCCGCGAGGGCCTCACCGGGGCCGCGTGGGTGAGGTCCGCGCGGCGTCCACCGGGAGCGCCTTGGAGCTGCATGACTTCCGGGCGTATCAGCCGGGCGATGACCTGAGGCAGCTCGACTGGAACGCGGTGGCGCGGACCGATGAGCTCATCTTGCGGGTGCGGCAGGACGAGGTGTCGCCGCGCGTGGAGGTGGTGCTGGATGGCTCGCGCTCCATGGCGTTGTCACCGCGCAAGGCGGCGTGTGCGCGGGAGCTGGCGTTGCTCGCGTGTGAGGTGGGGGCTCGTCAGGGATTGAGTCCCACGTTGCTTGCGACGGGGGTGCGGTCGGAGCGGGTGCAGGGGGCGGCTTGTCGGGCGGCGCTGCGCGCGCTGGAGTTCGACGCGAAGGATGACCTCGTGACGGCGCTGGGGCGGATGCCTCCGCCGAGGTCCTGTGGCCTGCGCGTGGTGGTGAGCGACTTCCTGTTCGAGGCGGACCTGCCCGCGATGGTGGCGCGGTTGTCGCGGGGCGCGGCGGGGGTCTTCCTGGTGCAGGTGTTGGACGCGGAGGACCTGGCTCCGACGGGGGGCGAGGGCGCGCGGTTGGTGGACTCGGAGACTGGCGCGGCGCTGGAGGAGTTGCTGACCGAGGACGTGTTGGCCGCGTATGCACGGCGCTTCGCGGAGCACCAGCGCGTGTTGAGGGCGGCGGCCCTGCGCTCGCGTGGAGCGCTCCTGACGGCGCCCGCCACGGAGTCACTGAACGCCCTGGTGATGGGCCCGCTGCGGCCCTTGTTCGTCGCTGGAGGTCGAGCGTGAGCTTCGACCGCTCAGGGACGCATGGCGCGCGAAGCTCCCGTGTCGTTGCGCGAGGTGCGGCATGAGCGCCGACCTCTCGTGGAGATTGCGGGCCTGTGCGTCGTGCTCCCGTGCCGTCGCGCGAGGTGTGGCATGAGCTTCGGCTTCCCGTGGGGATTGCTCGCCCTGGGCGCGCTGGTGCCCCTCGTGGCGGCGTACTTCCTGCGGCGTCGGCAAAAGCCGGTCGTGGTGAGTGCGTTGTTCCTGTGGCGCACGCCGCGTCCCCGCGCGGAGGCAGGACCTCGCTGGGAGCGCTTCACGCGGGAGGCCTCGCTGCTGTTGGAGGCGCTCGCGGTCATCGCGGCGGCGCTGTACCTCGCGGATGTGCGCCTGGGCGAGACGGCGCGGACGAAGCACCTGGTGCTGGTGGTGGACGGAAGCCTGTCCATGTCCGCGCGAGGGCCGGATGGCGTGACGGTGCTGGAACTCGCACGCCGCGAGGCCGCGAAGCGGGTGGAAGACGAAGCCGCCACGCGAGTGACGGTGCTGGCCACCGGGCTGAGTCCGCGTGTCGTCGCGGGTCCGGAAGCAGAGCCGTCCCGCGCCCTGGCGGCGCTCGAGTCCTTCCAGTCTCGAGGCGCGGACCACGACCCGATGCCCACGCTCCTGTGGGCCCAGGAACTCGCGGGAGCGGGCAAACACGTGGCCTTCTTCACCGACGCCGCCCCCGTGGAGGGACTGGTCATCCCAGCCCCCGTGCGGTGGACGGCGCTGGGCACCGCGCGCGAAAACGTGGCGTTCGTCTCCGCGCAGCGCAAGGACGATGGCGGCACGGCGACCGTGACGCTGCGAGTGGCCCGCTTCGGCGCGGGCCCTGAGTCCGTGTCCGTACGGCTGCGCGCGCTCCCAGGTGCCGACGCGAAGCAAGGCACGGAGCGCGTGGAGAAGGTCTCGCTCCAAGACGAGGGCTCCGCCACGGTGCGCCTCACCTTCCAGAACGCGGGCGACGTCGAGGTCTCCCTGCCGGACGACGCGCTGCTCGAAGACGGTCAGGCCCGGCTCACGGCCTCTCCGACACGGCCCCTCGCGGTGAGTCTGGCCCAGGGCCTGGGTCCGCTCGAACGTGACGCCCTGGAGCGCTTCCTCGCGGCCTCCCCCGACGTGGCACGAGACGGCGCCGCGGGCGAAACATTGCTCATGGGCCCACGAGGCACGGATGCAAAGGTGACGGTGGGCGCGACGGGAAAGGTGCGCACCTTCGTGGGGCCCTTCTTCTCCGAGAAGGGACACCCGTTGCTGGACGACGTACAGCTCGCGGGCGTGAGGTGGTCGGCGGGAGAGAATCCCCCGGGGCATCCCCTCATCACGGCGGGTGACGCGGTGCTGGTCTCCGAGGAGGACGACGGACGGCTGCACCTCAACGTGGACCTGTCTCGCTCCAACGTGCAGCGCGTGTCCGCCTGGCCCGTGTTGCTGGGCAATGTGGTGCGAGAGTCGCGTCGCGCCCGCGAGGGCTTCGTCCGACGACAGCTCACCCTGGGCGAGCCGCTCCAACTGGTGACACTGCCCGGGAAGCGCTACACGCTGACGGGCCCGAGTGGAAGCAAGCCGGTGTTCGGCGCGGGCGCGGTGAGCCTTCCTCCCCCTGCCATGCCGGGGCGCTACGTCCTGGAACGCGATGACGCGGAGGTGGTGGACGCGGCGGAAGTCCTCGCATTGGACGCACGCGAGTCGGACCTGCGGGGACGTGGCCGCGCGGACGTGCCGGCGCGTGAATCGGGAGGCGACGAGGCGCGCGCGAATGCCTCGGACCGGGCGCGCTGGCCGCTGGTGTTGTTGCTCCTCGCGCTGGTGGGAGATTTCTACGTCACGAGGCGGGTGTCATGACCTTCTCCCTCCCCCAGGCGTGGGTGCTGTTGCTGCCGCTGGGCCTCTTCCTCTGGAAGTTCGGCCGGCGGCCCGGTCCGCCCATGTGGCTGCGGGCGGCGCTGCTGGTGCTGACCGTGGGTGCGCTCTCGGGGCCGGAGTTGCGGCGGGCCGACGCGGGCAGCGACGTGGTGGTGGTGGTGGACCGTTCCGCCTCGATGCCTCGGGACATCGACCGCACCGCGCAGGAACTCGTCTCCCATCTGGAGTCACAGCGCCGACCCGGTGACAGGGTGGGCGTCATCGTCTTCGGCCGTGAGCCCCGGGTGGAGCAACCCCTGTCCTCGGGCGGAGCCTTCGGCGGCTTCACCCGTCCAGTGGATGCGGAGTCGTCGGACCTGTCCGCCGCGCTCGATGCCGCCAACGCCCTCATCCCCCAGGAGCGCACCGGCCGGGTGCTCGTCCTCTCCGATGGCCGCGCCACGGGCACGGATGCACGAGGCTCCGCGCGAAGACTCGCGGCCCGGGGAATCGCCGTGGACTGGCGCCAGCTCGCGCGGCCCGAGCCTCCGCTCGATGTCGCCGTCGTCTCGTTGGACGTGCCGACCGCCGTGTCCTCCCGCGAGCCCTTCCAGTTCTCCGCCAGCGTGTACGCCTCCTCGGCGGTGACGGGCACGGTGCGACTGGAGCGCAATGGCCGCGTGCTGGTGAAGGGCCCCTTCGATTTCCAGCCCGGCCCCAACGTCCTCCCGCTGAGGGACCTCATCGAGGAGCCCGGCCTCGCGCGCTACCAGCTCACTGTCGAAGTCCCGGGAGACGGCGTGGTGGAGAACGACAAGGGGCTCGCGGTCCTGCGAGTCGAAGGACCCCGCCGCGTGTTGCTGGTGACGAACCAGCCCAAGGGCACCCTCGCGAAGGCGCTCGAAGCGACGGGGCTGGTGCTGGAGGTCCGCGCGCCCTTCCGCCTCACCCTCGATGACCTGGACGGCGTGGGCTCCGTCGTCCTGGAGAACGTGGACGCGAACACCCTGGGCGAGCCGGGCCTCAACGCGCTCGCGGCCTACGTGGAGCAAGCGGGAGGGGGGCTCGTGATGACGGGAGGGCGTGAGAGCTTCGGCGAAGGGGGTTATCGCCGCTCACCCGTGGAGCCGCTGCTGCCCGTGTCGCTGGAGATGCGAGAGGAGCAGCGGCGCGCGTCCATCGCCATCAGCATCCTGATGGACTGCTCCTGCTCCATGGGCGCCACGGTGCCCGACGGCCGCACGAAGATGGAGGTCGCCGCCGAGGGTGTCGTGGCCGCGCTCACGCTGCTCAATCCCCAGGACGAAGCCTCCGTGCACATGGTGGACACGGAGACCCATGAAATCTTCCCCCTTCGCTCGGTGCAGGCGGGCCTGCCGTACGACAAGGTGGCGAAGGGCTTCAGCGGCGGCGGTGGCATCTACGTGGGCGAAGCGCTGCGCACGGGGCGCAAGCAGATTTTCAAGAGCGAGAAGCCCACCCGCCATGTCCTCCTCTTCTCCGACGCGGCCGACTCCGAGGAGCCGGACGACTACCGTCGCACCCTGTCGGAGCTGCAGGGCGAGGGCGTGACGGTGTCCGTCATCGGCCTGGGAACGCCGAAGGACGTGGACGCGGCGCTGCTGAAGGAAGTGGCCCAGCGCGGCGGCGGGCGCATCTACTTCGCGGAGGACGCGATGAGCCTCCCGCGCATCTTCAGCCAGGAGACGCTCGCCGTCGCGCGCGCGACGTTCATCGACGAGCCCGTCTCGATAGAGGCCGCGCCGGACCTGCCTCTCCTGGGGAAGCTGCCCTCCGAGGGACTGCCCCAGGTGGGCGGCTACAACCTCACCTATCTGAGACCCCGGGCCAGCGTGGCATTGCGCACGCTCGACACGCATGCCGCGCCCCTGCTCGCGATGTGGCCGCGCGGCGCGGGACGCACGGTGGCCTTCACCGCGGAGGTGGATGGCCCGTTCACCGGCGAGCTGCGCCAGTGGGGTTCGCTGCGCGCGACGCTGGAGGCGATGGTGCGCTGGACGCTGGCGGGCAGCTCTCCCCTGGGAGAAGCGGTGGTGCGCTCGGAGCGGCGCGGTCACCTGCTGCGCGTGACGTTGGACCTGCCTCCGGACGAGCCGCTGCCCGCGACGTTGCCCACGCTGATGTTGCTGTCTGGCGACGGGACGTCCGCGCCCACCGAGCATCCGATGCGCTGGGAGGAAGACGACCGGCTGGTGGCGGAGCTCCCGCTGGAAGGAAGCGGCACGTGGCACCCGGTGGTGCGAGTGGGCACGCGCGCCCTGCGTGCGCCACCCGTCGCGCTGCCGTATGCCCCTGAGTTCGAGCCGGGAAGTCCCAAGGAAGGACTCGTGCTGCTGCGAGCCGTCGCCGCCGTGGGAGGGGGCGTGGAGCGCCTGTCCATGACGGGCCTCTTCGAGGAAGCCCCCGAGTCGGAGGGACACCTGGCCCTGGCTCCGTGGTTGGTGGCGCTGGCCGTGGCCGTGCTGCTGTCGGAGGTGGCCGTGCGCCGCTTCCTCTCGGCGCCTCGGCAGCGCGTGAAGGCTCGAGCCGTGTCGGAGGTGTCCGTGGCGGGGAGCGTGCTGGCGCCGTCGTCTCCCGCGCCCTCCACGGTGACTTCCGTGACGTCGGCCCCAGCGGCTCCCGAGGCGGGGCCCCGCGCTCCCGAAGGTGAAGCGAAGCCGAAAGAGGGCGGCGTGGACTCCGCGTTGGAGGCCGCGCGCGCCCGCTCTCGTCGTCGACTGGACCGGTGAGTGGCGGCTAGAGGTACGGCGTGCCGCTCACCGGGTTGCCCAGCTCGTTCTGGAGCGTGATGCGGATGGAGGAACTCACCGGCCACCGCCACGTGTACTGGAACACGTCGGACAGGTTGACGTTCGCGGCGCGGCTGGCCGCGAGCACGAAGTTGTCCGCGGACGAGTACGGGCTCGTCACGCTGCCCAGCTGCTCGACCTTGCGCCAGAGCTGGAAGATGAAGCTCCAGTTGTGGACGCTCTTGAGCTTCAGCACGAAGGACGCGAACAGGTCCGTGGTGTCGAACCCTCCGATGCCCTGCCTCACCAGCAGCGTGTTGGCCCAGTCATGCTTGAAGCAGCGGGTGCTCCCCGGGCTGATGGGCGTGCTGGTGGCGCCCGCCGTGCCGCAGGCCACGTCGGCCTGGTACGCGGTCATCAGGTTCTTGACGTTGGTGTAGAGGGTGGTGTGGCTGGAGGACACGGGCAGCCCGTAGTACTCCATGGCCAGAAAGCGATTCAGCACCGCGTAGCCGGTCACCATGGCGTGGCCGTAGTTGCCATTGTTGGACGCGAGCTGGGGCCCGTAGAACCAGAAGTTGCGACCCAGCTCGTAGAAGCCGACCTGGTTGTGCTTGCCCGCGGCGGCATCGGTGCAGATGTTCAGCTGGAACAGGTCGAACTTGAACTCGATGCCATGCGTGCCGAGGTCACCGCAGGCAGGGTCGGAAGCGCTCCCACAGCCCGTCGCGACGCCCGAGGGGAGGATGGCGAGGCTGTCCGTGCCCTGGTAGTTGCGGCCCGAGCCAGGCGTCCGGCCGGTCATGTCCTGGTAGAAGGTGTAGCCATTGTCCAGCCCGTCGACCACGAGCTTGATCTGCGACACCGTGCAGGTCGTCACATCGGGGGTGTGCAGCGTGACCTTCTGGCCCTTCCAGATGTAGAGCGTGTGCTGGGCGCCCGGCTGTGAGGTGTACGTCCCCCGGCGTTGGCAGTACCAGGAATAGGGGTCGCTGAAGGTCTGGTAGGCGGCCTGATAGATGTTGGAGTTCGGGTGCTGCGTCAGACAGGCCTGGGTGAGGTCCATGGACAGGTACTGCCCATTCTTGTAGCAAGACCAGCCAAAGGCATTCTGCTGCGTCAGCGTGGAGAAGGCGCCTGCGCCGTACTGCCAGGCGCAATACGCATTGAGGTTCATGCCCGGCAGGTTCAGGGTGGCCAGGGCGCTCCCCGGCGCGGCCACTCCCAATACCAACAGCGCGGCGCCGCCAGCATTACGACATGAGCGAGCAATCGCGGAGCGCCAGGCGCCCCACGGATGGGTCTGAGTCATTTCGGTGGTTCCCCCTCTACGGATGTGGCACGGGCCGCCCCCGACCTGGAGGTGTCATCACGATGAGGAGGGCGGCCCGCTCCCTATGAAGCTCACAGGGTAAAGAAGAGATACACGGAAAGAATGGGTGCCACAACTGGGTCAAAAAAATTCCCCCCTACCAGAATATGGGAATGGCTCTTTCGAGGTATGAGGCGCCAATGACGTCTGCACGTTGGGGGCGCCTGGGACTCACGCTGGCGCTCCTCGTACTTGCCCTCCAGGCCGCGCGCCTGGCGTTGCACAAGGGCTTCAGCATCGACGAGTTCCAGTACGCGCACGCGGCCTGGCTCGTGTCGAAAGGGCAGGTGCCCTACCGGGACTTCTTCGAGGTCCACTTCCCGCTTGTCTATCAAGGGCTGGCGCCGCTGTTCTGGCTCGTGGGGGATGCGCCTCGGGGTGTGCTCGCGCTGCGTCTGGCGATGCTCGTACCGCTGGCGGGTGCGTGTGTCTCGGTGGCCGTGCTCAATCGACGCGAGGGCCGCGTGTCGATGTGGCTGGCTCCGGTGTTGTTGTTGGCGCTGACGCCTTTCACGCGCTTCGCGGTGGAGATTCGTCCGGACGCATTGGCCTGTGCCTTGTTCCTGGGAGGGCTCGCCGCGTTGTCGGTGCGGCCCGGCACCCGGGGGTTCGGCTTCGTGGCGGGGGTGTTGTTCTCCGCCGCGTTCTGGTCCTCGCAGAAGGTGTTGTTTCACGGCGGCGTGGTGGGCGCGGTGCTCGCGGTGGATATCGTCTGGCGGCGGGGCAGGGGACCGGCGCTCGTGGCTCGGCCCGTCGCGTTTCTCGCGGGCGCGGGGGTGGGGCTCGCGGCGGTGGCGTCGTATCTGACGGTGACGGGCTCGTGGGGCGCCTGGTGGCAGTGGTGCTTCGCGTGGGCCGCGGAGCATCAGCGGCACTACCCCGGCTTCTCGTGGCGGGACTATCTGCTGCCCATGGTTCGCGAGCAGCCCTGGCTCTTCGCGTTGGCGGTGCTGGGGTTCCTCGTCACCGTGCGCGCGTGGTGGCGTTCGGGCGCGGAGCGCTGGGGGAGCGCGGACCTGTCGTTGCTGCTCGCGGTGCTGGCGACGTTTGGCTCGTATGCGCTCCAGCGCGCGCCGTTTCCGTACAGCCTGCTGCCCTTCCTGGGAGTGCTCGCGCCGTTCATGGCGCGAGGCACGGTGGCAATCTTCAGCGGCTGGAGTACGCCCTTGCCGCGAGTCGTCGCGGCCCTGGCGCTCGGAGTGTTGCTCTGTCTTCAGCTCTGGAGGCTGGAAGCCCTGGTGGACGGAGGGGGCAATGCCAGACAGCGAGACGTGCTCGCGCGCATCGCCATGCTCACCGGGCCCGAGGACGTCGTCTACGACAACTCGGGGGGCTATGTGAGCCGGCCACACGCCCACTTCTATTTCTACACGGATGCCTATCTACGGGGCTCCATCCCGGACGTGCTGGCGCGCGAGGTGCCCCAGGCCTTGGTGGAACGCGGCTGTGTGCTGCGCGTGGATGACCTGCGGACGTCGGGATTGCCGCCGTCGCTGCGAGGCTTCCTCGACACGTATTACCAGCCCTACGACGGAGACCTGTTCCTGTGGGGGCAGCGGTACGACGTGTCCCCTGGGAGCGCGCTGGAGGACCGCTTCCTGGCGGTGAGTGATGGGCGCTACTTCGTCGAGCCCGCGTCGATGCTGGAGTCAGGCGCGCTGTTCGTCGACGGGGCCCGCGTCACGGAGGCGGAGCTCACCCTGTCGCGAGGTGAGCACACCGTGCGGTACGAGGGCCCCGAGGGGCGCTTGCACCTCCTGTGGCTCCCGCGTGACGGTCAGCGATGGGTGCCGCGTCCCGAGGCGAAACCCACCTACTCGCGCCTGTTCTGAGCCGCGCGTCGGTGCCTCCGAGAAGAACGCTCGGAGGACACCTGCGACACGGACGCTTCGCTACGGCGCGCAGGGCGCCTGACCGCCGGCGCGCTTGTAGGCGCTCACGCGGTTGGACAGGTTGCCGTTGTCGGTCTCCGGCGAGGTCTGCCGGCCTTCACCCGCGCCGAAGGAGAAGCCGACCGAGTGCGCGGCGGCGAGCTCCGACGTGTGCGAGAAGAAGTAGTCCACGCGGTTGTCCTTCCACCGCTCGTTGGTGTTCGGCAGGTTCATGTTGCCCACCGGGAGCTGCCACCAGAAGTTCGGTTTGTTGAGTCGCTCGGAGATGGCGCTCGCCCAGGTGAACGCCTGACGGAAGTGGGGCAGGGTGGTGTTGTTCGCGTCCCACCACGTGTCCTCGCCGATGCTGTCGTAGAAGCCCGCGTCACGGTCCGACGCCTCCACGACGATGAAGTCCGTGTCCGCCGCGCCGAGCTTCAACAGGAAGTCGGCCACCTTGCGCGCTTCACCGGCGATGTCGAAGGACGCGTTGGTGTTGAGGTACACGTCCGTGCGCGTCGACCAGGGGCTGGCGTGCAGGCTCACCTTCGCGTTGGGTGCGTACTTGCGAGCCATCGCAATCATGCACCGGCTCACGCCCACGGCGTTGTTGGCCATCCCCGAGCAGTCCGTGGCGTTGGCGCTCGCCACCTGCGCGGGCACCGTGGCCGGGTCTCCATTGGAGAAGAACTGGAGATAGCCCCAGAGGTCCGGCTCGAGGTGCAGCAGCGCGGGCTCGCTGCCCACCTGCTGCAACGTGAAGCGATAGTCCGCGAAGTAGCGCCGCATGATGGCCACGTCGTTGAGCGCCTGGAGCTGCTGCTCGCCCTCGCCCGCGGGCCCGACGCCGCCCAGGAGCTGCTGGTAGTAGGTGATGAAGGGAAGCTGCTGGCGCCCCTTCGCCCCGGACACGTGGCCGCGCACGTAGGCACCTGGCGGATCCGACACGTCCTGCCAGCAGCCCCACCACGCGCATGCCGCGCCCGCGCAGGAGGTGCCGGACGTGGTGCAGCCCGTCGTGCAGGACGTGCACACGTTCGTCGAGTCGACCAGCCCGCTGGCGACGTACAGGTAGTGCACATCGAAGGGCGCGCCCGCCGCCGTGCCAGGCTCCATCTGCGCGCCGACGAGCAGCCGGTTCTTCCCCAGGGACGCGAGGAACGTCTCGCCCATGCACCCGGTACCGACAGGGCCACCGTCCGGCGTCCCGCCGCCACCGTCCGGTATGCCATTGCCGCCGTCTGGGGTGTTGGTGCCGTCCGTGCCCGAGTCGGAGCAGCCTCCCAGCACGAGCAGGCAGAGGGTGAGCGGAGCGAGTCGCTTCAGCCACGTCGAAGTGTGCATGCGCATGACGACAGTCACGCTACCTCGCCACGCCCTGCACGGCTCAAGGGCCTGGGACTCCGGGACAGGGGGCCGTCCTGACTGCTTCCTCGCTCGACATCCAGCCTCGCGATAACAATCTGTTAATCTTTCAATTCAAGAAATTCTTGAAACTCGGTATTCGCGCCGACTACACGTCAGGGTTCCCCCCTGCCGAGCCCGCCGGGTGGTCTGGGCTTCCTCGCGGGCGCGGCACATCCCCTCGAGGCCGTGATGAAGACGCGACTGTGGTGGCTGGTGGTGCCCGCGTTGCTGGCGGTTGGCTGTGGTCCTGTCGACGACGGACAGGGCGAGGTCATCGACGAGCTGACCGGGCAGGTGCTCCAGGAAGCCACGGTGAAGTACGACATGCACCGGCTCCTGGAGGACACGCATCTGTTGGGGCATCAGTGGATTACCACCGAGCAGGTGCAGGCGTTCCTGACGCAGCAGGGCTCGTACCTGGCAACGTACAAGGACCCGGCCTTCAGCAACAAGACGGCGGCGGCGCTCATCGTCGAGCGCTCCAAGGCGTACAACATCAGCCCGCTGTACATGCTGGCGCGCATCCAGGTGGAGTCGAGCCTGGTGCAGAGCGGCACCTCCACCAACCTGGCGAAGGCCACCGGCTGTGGCTGTCCGGACAGCAGCGGGTGTGACGCGCAATACACGGGCTTCGGAAAGCAGATTGAGTGTTCGGCGAAGAAGCTGCGCGGCTACTTCACGGACCTGGATGCGGGGCGGACCACCGTGTCTGGCTGGAAGGTGGGGACGACGAAGGCGTCGTTGGACCCGTGCTCCATCAAGCCGACCAACAAGGCCACTGCGGCGCTGTACACGTACACGCCCTGGGTGGGCGCGTACGCGACGCAGTGTGGCCGCACCACGGTGGGCGGCTCGTCGCTGGTGGCGGTCATCTACCACCGGTACGCGGACGGCGGCTTCAACTGGGACGCGCCGACGACGTCGGGCTGCGTGTCGGAGACGGCGGGCACGACGGTGCCGAACCTGGGCTGCGTGCAGAGCTCGTCGGACGCGGTGTGGCGGCAGTGCGTGTCCGGTGTCTTCACCGCGGGCACCACGACGAAGCCCACCAACTGCACCCAGTCGTGGCCGTGGTGCTCCTCCGCCACGCTGGGCCGCACGGTGCCCGCGCGCACGTGCGTGCAGTCCTCGTCGGACCAGCAGTGGAGCCAGTGCGGCGTGGGCGGCGCGTGGGTGAGCTCGCCCATGGCGCCCAACAGCGGCGCGGGCCCCGTGGGCGCGTGCTTCGAGATGTACTGGCTGTAAGCCCGCGGCGTCAGTACTCGTTGGTCCAGATGAGGTCCAGACCACCCGAGCGCGCGTCGCCGTACTGGCCCTCCAGACTCCAGCGCGGTCCGAACTGGTATTCGAACCGGACCGCGTTGGAGTTCTCTCCCTGCTGGATGTTGGCGCCCACGCGTCCGGTGTAGCCGACGTAGATTTTGTCGGTGACGTAGGTGCCCACCTCCAGCTTGGTGCCGGCGATGCCCGCGCCGCCGGCTTCAATCGAAATCACGTCCAGCGGCAGCTTCGCGGCCAGGGCCTTGCGCGCCTCGTTGGCGACGAGCGAGCCCACCACGGAAGCGGCCTGGGCGCTGGCCGTCATCGACGCGCCGGAGCCGCGCTCCAGCGTGCGGCGGCCGGTGGCGAGCAGCGTGTAGATTTCGGACTCGGGCAGCGGCGGCTCGCTGGTGGGCTTCAGGGTGATGTCCCGGCCCTGGCCTCGAATGGTGACGAACACCGTGATGTTGGCGCTGTCGTTGCGGTGCTCGGCGGTGACGTTGATGTACGGGACGGTGGGCGGCCCGGTGAAGCTCACGATGCTGTCGCGCTGCACGTCGAAGCGCCGGCCCAGCACGTCCACCCGTCCGCGCAGCACGCGCACCTGTCCGAAGAGGCGCGCCACGTCGGTGTATTCGACGCGGAAGTCCTCCGACAGCCCCAGCTCCACGTTGACGTCAGAGCCCTTCACCCAGATGTTGCGCGGCGCATTCACGTTCACCCAGTACGCGCGCCCGGGTGGCGTCTCGCCCGGCTCCAGGTCCTCCGCGGAGTCGGCCACGGGAGGAGGCTCGGTGGAGGGCTGCTGGTTCGGCTCGGGCGCGCCCGGTGAGGGCTGCTGCTGTTGCCTGCGCTTGCGCCGCTCGATGGGCGTGCCGTTGCGCACCAGCACCACGTCACTGGGCCGCTCCAGGTCCTGGAGGTCCTTGCGTTTGACTTCCGGCAGCTCGATGGTGGCCTCGGGGATGGAGACGTTGCGCAGGTTGACGAGCCGTTCGGACAGCGTGCCCTCCACCTTCGCGCGCATGCTCAGCACGGCGATGAGCTGGTCGTCGAAGACGATGGGGAAGTCGCGAGCCATCAGCGGGTAGGGTTTCCCCGCGGGGCTGTTCAGCTCGTACTCGCCATTCTGGGTGCGAGTGGCCGTCAGCGGCGCGTCGAGCCACAGCGTGCCGCCTCCGGCCTTGGCGGACAGCGTGTTGATGGCCAGCGCCTCGCGACTGGCTTCCAGCGCGAGCTGGATTTCGCGGTACTCGCCCAGGCCCATCAGCCCGAGCTTGCCGTCCTTCCACGAAAGCGAACCCTGGAACGTGGGCACGGCGGGAGTGCCCGCCAGCTTCGCGTCCGCCTGAATCAGCCCGCCCACGCTGCGCAGCATCTCCACCGCGCCAGAGAGGAAGGAGGGGTCGAAGTCGCGCGCCTTGAGCGTCACGTCCAGCGGCGCGCGGGAGGTGTCGAGGCCGCGCTGAATCGCGGGCAGGGACACGTCCAGCTCCACGCCTCCTTCCACCATCAAGGTGCCGCCCGCCGGCGCGGTGAGGAGCACGTCGAAGGCGGAGCGAGCGTTCTGGTAGCCGTAGTGCAGGCGCGCCTGTCCCAAGGCCAGCTCGCCCATGCCCAGCTTCTGTACGCCGGCGGTGAGCTCCATGCGAGGCGTGTCCAGCGTGCCGCGCGCGGCCAACTCCACCGACAGCTCGCCCTGGATGCCCTTGGACGCGGCGCTCGCCTTCTGCGCGGCGGCGCCTGTCGCGCGGGCCTTCGCCACGCCGGGCAGATGCTGGAGAGCGACCGGCCCCAGGCGGCCCTTGAGCTGGAAGGGAATGTGTCCGTAGACCTCCTGGTCCTGCAGCGCGCCCAGCGGAGCGTCCAGCGTCACGTCGAGCTGCGCCAGCGGCCCCTCGTCCCGCTGCGCCGCCAGCGTCACCTTCACGTCCTGGTCATCGCCCACCACGCCGAGCTGTCCGTTCACCGGAGGAAGGCCGTACGCGGTGAGGCCCACGGCCTTCACGCTCAGGCGGGCCTGCGGCACCAGCGCGGAGCCGGAGAGGAACAGCTGCGCGGACACGGTGCCCGCGGGCTTCTGCAGACCATTGACGCCCTCGAACTGCGCCAGGGACAGGTCCGCGACGCGGGCCTCCAGGTCCACCGAGGCCGAGAGGAGGTCGTCCGCCTTGGGGGGACGTGCCAGCATCCCGCCCAGGGTGAAGGGTGTGTGCAGCACCACGTACGTCTGGGTGCCCAGCCCCTGCACGTCCAGGCGCGCGTCCAGGGTGGCGTCCTCGCGGTCCGACGCCGCGCGCAGTTCGAAATCCAGCGGCTGCTTCAGCGCGAAGCCCGGAGGCGGCGCGGCGTAGTTCAGCTTCTGGCCGCGCAGCACGAAGTCCAGCCGGGGCTCGCGCGCGGTGCCGTCGATGCGCAGCTCTCCGGCCACCATGCCGCTCACCGGCTCCGTGCGTCCGAGGAGCTTCATCACCCCGGCGAGGTCCAGGTCATCCAGGTCGACCTTGAGGGAGAGCGCGTCCTTGCGCCGCTTCAGCACGCCCTGCACCGGCACGTCGAAGTCCGCGACGACCTTCGCCACCGGCAGCCCCGCCGACAGCGTGCCCGTGGCGCGGTCCTTCACGTAGCGCCCGTCGAGCGCCACCTGGAGGTTCTCGTAGCCGCTCACCCGTCCGTCCTGCCAGCGCAGCTTCGTCTCCGCGTCCGGCCGGGGCAACCTGCCCTTCGCGGTGACGAAGCCCGACACCGTGCCGCCCAGGCCCAGCGACTCCGGGATGACGATGCGGGGCAGCAGCGTGAGGTCCACCGCCTCCAGGTCCACGCGCGCCGTCAGTTGCTCGTTGGCGAGCGAGCCGCGCACCGCCAGCGACTGCGCCCCCGACGCGAGCTTCAGCGCGGGCTCCACCTCCATGCGTCCGCCGCCGAAGCCCACGTGCGTGGGGGCCTGGAGCTTCCAGGTGGCCTCCGGCCACGAGAGCACCAGCGCCTGGACTTCCAATCCCTGGTTGTCCTCATCCACCAGCCCGTTCAGCGCCAGGCCGAGCGTCGCGCCCCCCAGGGCCTTCACGCTGACCTCCAGGTGACGCTCGTGCGTGGTGATGGTGGCGGACACGTCCTGGAAGGAGCGCTCGCCCGAACGCAGCTCACCCATCACCAGCGTGGCGTCCGTGGTGAGGGGGCGGGTGATGTCCGGCACCTCGGCCTGGAGCGTGAGGTTCCTCACCGCGAAGTCCCCATAGGAGAGCGAGGTGAAGTTGCCGTGGGCGACGACGCCCGGCGCGCGCACGGGCCCTTCCACGCGGAACTCCAGCGTGCCGCTGCCAGACAGCGGAGGCACGGTGCCAGGCAGCAGCCGGGTCAGCGCGTCGGACAGCATGGCGAGGTTGCCCGCCGTCAGGCCGCCGTCCACGCGAATCGCCTCGGTGGTGCCTTCGCCCTTGGCCTGAAGCGACGCGCCCGGCACCAGCACCAGCAGGCGCGACAGCGTGTAGCGGCCGTCCTTCGCGCGGGCATGCAGCTCCACGGGCCCCAGCGGCTGACCCCGGAAGCGCGAGGGCGACACGGTGAGGTCCACCTCGCCGTCGAGGGTCTCCAGGCTGGTGCCGCCGCCCTTCGCGGACAGGTCCGCGGAGAGGCTCGTCTTTGGCCCTTCCTTCACCAGCGCGGACAGGTCCACGTCGCGAGCCTTCACGGAGACGCCGGTGGAGCGCATCCGCTCCAGGTCCAGGTCGCCCTTCACGTCCAGCTTCGCGTCCGCGGCCGTCCCCTGGAGGTCCACCTGAGCCAGCTCGCCGTCGATGCCCGCCTTGCCCGCGAGGTTCACCGGTACCAGCAGCGGCCAGGTGGGCAGCACGCCGCGCGTCAGCTCCGGCGGCACGGTGAGGCGCCGCACGTCCACGTCCGCCTTCAGGGTGCCCGGGGGCTGGCCGGGCGGAGTCTCGGGAGGAAGTCGCGCCGTGGCGCTCGCGTCCAACAGCAGCCCCGCGAGGTCCAGGTCCACGTCGGCGTTGAGCGCGCCCTCCTCGCCGCCGCCCTTCAATGCCAGCCGCAGGGGCCCCTTCGCGGGCAGCGCGAGCGCGCCGGTGGACTCCAGCGTCGCGCCGAAGCCCTGCGTCGCCGCCGCGTAGTGGCCGGACGCCTTCGCGTCGAAGTCTTCCAGGCGCACGTGTCGCTCGCCGCCTTCTTCCAGCTCCTGCCTGAAGTCGACGTAGCCGTCCTCGAGCTCCAACTCGTGCAGCTCCACCCGCAGCTTGCCGCGCGGAGAGGGCGGCTCCTCGGGCTTGGGCACGCGAGGCGCGATGGCCCGGGCGAGGTTCAACCCGCGCTCGTCCTGGGCCAGATAGAGGCGCGGCTTCTCCACGCGCACGTCCGTGAGTTCCACCTGCTGGTGGATGAGGCCGCCCAGGCGCACGCGCGCCTCGACGCGCGCGATTTCCGCCACCAGCTCACCCTCCGGGTCATACAGCTTCACGCCGGTGAGGACGGCGCCCGGTGGTGCCAGGTCCAGCCCTCCGACTTCCAGCCGACCGGAGAACTGCTCATTGGCCAGATGGAGGCCCTTGCGGATGAGCCAGCCCTCACCCGGTGACGACGTCGCCCAGAGGAGCACGCCCAGCACGGCGACCACTCCCAGGCACACGACGCCGAGCAGGCCCCACAGCAGTCGTCGTGCCCAGCGTCGCCCTCTCAAAACGCCTCTCCAATCGACAGGTGCAGCGCGCACTGACCGTCAGGCGCTCCCGCGAAGGTGGCCCCGCGAGACGTGGGGCCGTCGGGCTTCCACTTGCTGCCAATGCCGAAGCAGCCTCCAGAGGTCGGATAGATGTACCCCGGGGTGGCGACGGGCAATCCCTGGCCCAGATTCAGTCGGCGCGCGATGTCCAGGCGCACCGGCCCCACCACCGTGAGGTAGCGCAGGCCCACGCCCACCGCGTGGTAGTGGTCGGGACCGAACAGTCGCGGCGAGTCGCTCGAGTCGAAGCCCTCCACGCCCACCAGCCCCGTGTCCCAGAACGCCGCGAGCACGATGCTGGTGGAAATCTGGTAGCGCAGCTCCACCGTCGTCTCGAAGAGGCTGTTGCCGCCCACCGGCACCGTCTCCCACTCCTCCGTCTGTGTCGTCTCCGGCACCCCGTCCCCGTCGGTGTCCTCCTCCTTGGCCAGCGCCGCCAGGGGCGACAGGCGCTGGCCGTTGAAGCCGCGCATGGAGGTGGCGCCACCGGAGAAGAAGCGCGTGACGATGGAACTCTGTGAGCCACCCGCGGGGTTGAGCGTGCCCATCCGCAGCTTCGCCGCCAGCACCACGCGCTTGTCCTCGTCGAACGAGTGGTAGAAGCGCAGGTCCGGCAGCAGACGGATGTAGTTGAAGTCGCCGAAGAAGATGCTGCCGCCCTTCTGCACGGACAGGCTCAGGTAGTAGCCATCCC
This sequence comes from Myxococcus sp. CA040A, assembly GCF_013336725.1. NCBI lineage: Bacteria > Pseudomonadati > Myxococcota > Myxococcia > Myxococcales > Myxococcaceae > Myxococcus > Myxococcus sp. CA040A. The sequence continues at coordinate 1,018,993 of NZ_JABUMR010000003.1, forward strand.
GAGGCTCCACCGGGTCATCCCGCCGGTCCCACGCGAAGGCCACCTCCAGGAAGCTCAGCGCCACGTCACACTGGATGGTGTCCTCGCCGCAGCCCAGCACGACGGGCGGCACGCGCGAGTCCGCGCTCACCCGACCCGACAGCCGATAGATTTGGAGGTTGTAGGAGGGGAAGACGGAGAAGTTGCGGTGCGGCTGCCAGATGACGCCCGTCTGCAACCTGCCGCCATAGAAGTCGTAGGCCTGCTCCAGGCCCTTCTCCAGCGTCAGGGACGTCTGCTGGCGCAAATCCCGGAAGAGGAACCGCGGCTGCTCGTACTCTCCCGTTATCTCGAAGACGGGTCCCTGCTTCGACGGCGACAGGACGTGGGGGATGAACGCGTAGCCGGCGCGGCCTCGCACGGTGACGCGGCGCAGACCACCCAGGAAGTTGCGGTTGGTCCACTCCCCCAGCACGCGCGCTTCCTGGCGGGCCGCGTCCACGCCGATGCCGCCGCCCAGACGCACCGAGCGGAACGGCGCCTCGCGCACGTCCACCACGACGGGCACCGTGGCTGACTCCCGGTCTGGCGCCCCGCGGTTCACCTTCACCGCGCCGAACACGCCCATGCGGAACACGCGGGCCTGGGCCTCCGCCAGCGCCGTCTCGCTGTACCAGTCCCCCTTCTTCAGCGCGCCCTGCACCTGCTCGATGATGCGGCGCGGCGGCACCTGGGGATTGGCGTCCGTCGCGACGAACGTGTTGCCGAAGCGGTAGCGCAGCCCCGGCTTCACGTCCAACCGCACCCGGGCCTTCCGGGTGTCCACGTCCACCTGCACCTCGCCCGACACCTCTGCTTCCGCGTACCCCAGCTCGCGCAGCTGCTCCTGGACCCGGGCCTTGGCCTCCTCCCAGGGCGCCTCGCGGAAGATGTCGCCTTCCTTGAGGGGCAGCTCGGACTTCACCCGCTCGTGGTGTTCCTTGCGGTGCTCCTCCGGCAGCGTCTGGAGGCCCTCCACCTGGATTTCGCTGATGCGCGTGGGCTCGCCCTCGCTCACCTGCACCTCCAGCTCCACCTCGTTCTTGCCCTTGGGCTTCACCGCGCTGTCCACCACCTCCGCCTGGTAGAAGCCCTGGGCCTGGTAGTAGCGCTCGATGCGGCGCAGGTCCGCCTGCCACGCATTGGGGTCGAAGTAGTGGGGGCTGCCGAAGGGCCAGAACGCCCACCACGGGGTCTCCGAGGTGAGGATGCGGTCCTTGATGTCCCCCTGTTTCACCTGCTTCGTGCCCTCGATTTCCAGCCGGGAGACCTTGGGCCCCGGGGGCGGGGTGGACGTGGTGGCGCACGCCGCGACGCTCAGGAGCGCGGCGACAGTGGCGAGGCGAAGGAGTCGGAGCAGGTCAACGGCCACGGACTGTTCATACCCGGAAGGCAAGCGCCTGACGCGTCTCCTGTCGGACGCCCCCATCCCTTTGTCGCATTCCAACGTCTCGTCGGCGGTTCCTGTCGGCTGGTCCTTGCTGGATACACACGGAGACGTGCAAGCCGCGCCAAGGTGCGCCAGATTGGGGGCCATGCTCCTGTCCCGGCGAATCAGAGTCTTGGTGTTCTGCGTGGTGTCGGCGCTCGCCACCGCCTGCGGCGTGGATGACGACGAAGTCGTGCGCGTGAAGGAGGGCGAGAGCCTCGCCGACGCCGAGTACTGCGGCTCGTTCGGCTGCGACCAGCTCAACGAGTTCTGCGCCGAGGTCTTCCTGGAATTCGGTCGCTCGCCGCCCATCTGCATCACCGAGGACGTGTGCGAACGGCTGGAGTGCGCCAACACCAACCGCCGCTGCGCCATCTTCGATGGCTTCCCCGGTCAGGTGAAGTGCATCAAGTAAGCGGCGCGAGTTGAGTGGAGCCACGCCCGGGAGGACGTCCCCGGGCGAGCGGAGTCCGGCCTTCAGCGCCGGGCGGACGCGGTGAGCCAGGCCAGCTTCTCGGCCGCTTCCCGCGTGGTCGAATCCGACATCAGCGCGCCCACGTCCTGGGTGATGCGGTACGCCCAGTTCGAGTCGCTCATGGAGCCCGGCAGGTTGATGCGGTCCCGGGTGCCGAGCACGTCCTGCCAGGGCAGCACGCACAAGTCACTGCTCGCGTTGAGCGCCGAGGCCAGCAGGCCCCGGTGTACCTCCGGGGTGAACTCGCGCGTCACCGTCACGCCCTTGAGCTCCGGCCAGGCGCGCGCGGCGGCCTGACGCTCGTCGTCGCGGGCGCCCTCCCACCACTCGGCCATCGTGTCGGTGTCATGGGTGCCTGTCGTGACGAGGGACACGGGGGGGAACTGGTGCGGGTCGCGGTAGACGCTGTCGTCTCGCTCCCAGCGCATCACCCGGTAGCCGGGCAGCTTCAGCTCCGCGAGGATGTGGCGGACGAAGGGAGGAATCACGCCCAGGTCCTCGGCGACGATGCCCGCGCCCTCCGAGAGCAGCTCGAAGTGCTTGCGGCCCAGCCGCTTGTGGCTCTCCTCGTCCGGCGGCGTGAAGCGCCCGGTGGGCGTCTTCTCGTCGCGAATCCACTGACGGAAGTAGCCCACCGCGTGGTCCACGCGGCGCAAGTCGTAATAGCTGGCCGCCTTCTTCGCGCGCGCCTTCAGCCAGGCGTAGTCGTCCTTCTGCATGGCGACGAAGTCGAAGTAGGGCAGGCCCCAGTCCTGGCCGGTGGCGGAGAAGTCGTCCGGCGGTACGCCCAGCCGCGCGTCGCGACGGAGGATGGTGGGGTTGGCCCAGCAGTCCGCGCTGTCCTGGCCGATGATGAAGGGCTCGTCGCCGCACAGGAGCACGTCCTGGGCCTTGGCCCTGGCGCGCGCCGCGTCCCACTGCTGCTCGGCCACCCACTGGAGCCAGGCGTGGTAGCGCACCCGGCGCTCCAGCTCGGTGGCCTTCGCGCGCAGGGCCTCGGGCTGGCGCGTGCGCAGGCCCTCCGGCCACTCCCACCACGCGCGGCGCTGCTCCTGCTCGCTGATGGCGGTGAAGAGGGCGTAGGTCTCCAGCCAGTCCGCCTGGGCCTCGCGCCACTGGTGGAAGGCGCGGGCGCGCTCGGACTGGCGGGACTGGTGCTGCTCCTCGAAGGTGTCGAAGGCGCGCGCGAAGGCGGCGTCCTTGAGGGGGAAGACCAGGTCGTAGCGGACGCGGGGCGCGGAGCGGGCCTCGGCCAGCTGCCGGCGCTGCTCCTCGGAGAACGCGCCCTCGCCGCCGGAGGTGATGAACTCCGGCAGGGCGTGCAGGTCGATGAAGAGCGGGTTGAGTCCGAAGGCCGAGCGGGTGGCGTAGGGGCTGGAGTCTCCAGGCGCGGTGGGCAGCAGCGGCAGCAGCATCAAGAGACGCTGGCGCGCGACCTTCATCCAGGAGAACAGGCCATCCAGCGCGCCGAAGTCGCCGATGCCGAAATCCGTCGGGGCGCGGAGTGAGAACAGCGGAAGCAGGAGACCGGAGAGCCGGCCGGGGGTGGACATGGTGCGGCGCAATCTGCACCACCCCTGCCCCGGAGTGAACTGGTCCCGTGACAGGAAATGCGCGGCGGGTTTTCGCTGGAGGACGGATTCACCTTCCCCGGCGCACCCGTCTGTTGGCCGGTACAATCCTGGGGTGAGCGTGACTGTCTTGCCCCTTTCCTTCTATGCGCGGCCGGCCCTGGTGGTGGCGCGGGAGCTGCTCGGGACCCTCCTCGTGGTGCGAGACGCCACCGGACTTCGTCGGGTGGGGCGCATCGTGGAGACGGAGGCGTACATCGGTGAACACGACCTGGCCTGTCACGCGGCCAAGGGGCTCACCCCGCGCACGGAGGTGATGTTCGGGCCCCCGGGGCGGGCGTACATGTACCTCATCTACGGCATGCACCACTGCTTCAACGTCGTCACGGACGCGCCCGGGGTGGGGGCCGCGGTGCTGGTGCGCGCGGTGGAGCCGGTGGAGGGCCTGGAGGCCGGAGCGCGCACGGACGGGCCCGGCAAGCTGTGCAAGGCCCTGGGGTTGACCTTGACGCACAACCGGATGGACCTGGCCTCCCCCGGGCTGCACCTGCTGCCGGGGGTGGACATCGCCGAGGCGCGGGTGGAGCGCGGGCCGCGCATCGGCGTGGACTACGCGGGGGCGTGGGCCCAGGAGCCCTTCCGACTCTGGGTCCGGGACAGTCAACACGTCAGCAAGCGGCCGGCGACGAGGGCTCGTAACCGGCCTTGACGAAGGCGCTTCCGGCTGGTTGGGTGCGCCCCGCCATGCCTGACGAGGTCGCCACGGAAGATGATCGCCAGCTCCTCGCCCGCGCGCAGGATGGGGACATGTCCGCCTTCGAGGCCCTGGTGGAGTCCCACCAGGACAAGGTGTACGGTCTCGCCCTGCGGATGACCCGCTCGGAGGCGGACGCCGCCGAAATCACCCAGGACACCTTCCTGTCGGCCTACCAACATCTCAAGGATTTTCGCGGGGATGCGGCCTTCGGCTCGTGGGTGCACCGGATAGCGGCCAACCATGCGCTGATGCGCCTGCGCCACCGCCGGGTGACGCAGGCCGCCGAGGCGGAGCTCCAGGGGCCGGAATTCACCCCCCGGGGTACGCTCGCGGACTACCCGGTGTCCGACTGGAGCCGGGACGCCGAGGAGAAGGCGCTGGACGCCGAGCTGGGGCAGGCCATCCGACAAGCGGCGGACAGGCTGCCTGAGGGGTATCGTGAGGTCTTCCTCTTGAAAGACGTGGACGGCCTCAGTTACGAACAGATTGCAGAGGTGACGGGGGATTCCATTCCCGCCATCAAGAGCCGCCTGCACCGGGCTCGTCTCGCGCTCCGGGAGGCCATTGACGCCTTCTACAACCGGGACAATCGCGGGCCGTGAAACGCAACTGGGGGGCTCCGCATCTTCCGAAGCGAGGACGAGGGCGTGCCGCAGCCAGCCGAGGTTCGGATGTACACCTGTAAAGACTCAATCAACCTCCTGCTGGAATACCTCGAGGGCGAGATGTCGCCCGAGGAGTCGCGCCACCTTCAGGAGCACCTGTCGGGGTGCTCGCCCTGTGAGGAGTTCTTGAACACGTACCGGGCGACGCCCAGTCTGTGCAAGCGCGCGCTGGCGGCGAGGATGCCGAAGGAGGTCAGCTCCAAGCTGACGGAGTTCCTTCGCACCAAAATCAAGTCCGCCTCGTGAACCTGAAGCAACTGTCGCTGCCGGAGCTGGCGGAGGCGCTCGCGCCCTTCTCCCCGTCCCCCACCGCGGTCCGCAAGGTGTTCGCCGCCGTCTTCGCCCACGGGCTCGGCTCGGTGGAGGAAGTGGCGCGCTCGCCGCAGGTCCCCCGGCGGGTGGCCGACCACCTGAAGGCCCACGCCGAGATGCCCAGCCTCCAGGTGGTGGAGCGGCGTCGGGCGGACGACGGCTTCGTGAAGTACCTCTTCGACTCGCCCCTGGGCGGGCGGATTGAGGCCGTCCGGATTCCCATCTTCGATGAGAAGTACGTCGTCTGCGTGTCCAGCCAGGTGGGCTGCGCGCTGGCGTGCGACTTCTGCATGACGGGGAAGTTGGGTTTCAAACGGAACCTCCAGACCTGGGAGATTCTGGACCAGGTGCTTCAGGTGAGGGCGGAGGCGGACCGGCCGGTGCGGGGTGTGGTGTTCATGGGGATGGGGGAGCCGCTGCTCAACTACAAGGAGACGTTGCGAGCGGCGGGCATCCTGTCGAATCCGGCGGGCTTCTCGATTTCGGGGCAGTCCATCACCTTCTCCACGGCGGGGCATGTGCCGGCGATTCGGCGCTACACGCGGGAGGGGCATCCGTACCGGCTGGCCTTCTCGGTGACGAGCGCGATTCCGGAGAAGCGGATGAAGGTGCTTCCGATTGAGAAGACGCATCCGTTGCCGGAGTTGATTGAGGCGATTCGCGAGTACAGCCAGGTGCGGCGCGAGCGGGCGATGATTGCCTATGTGGCGATTCGCGGGTTCAACCTGGAGCGGGAGGACGCGGAGGCGTTGAAGGTGGCCTTCGAGGGGATTCCCATCAAGGTGGACCTCATCGACGTGACGGACCCGACGGGGAAGTACGAGCCGCCCACGGCGGAGGAGCTGAGCGCGTTCCGTGATTACTTGCAGATCCTGAAGGCGCCGGTGGCGCGGCGGTATTCAGGGGGCAAGGAGATTGGGGCGGCGTGCGGCACGTTGGCGGCGACGCAGTACGGGGGCACGGTGATGCCGGCGCCCGTGTCCGAGTCGACTTCGACCACCACGTGACAATCGGCCCTGTCGGACGAGCCGAGGGTGCGGGGTGGGGCGGGTAGGGTGCGTGGGTTTCCGGGGCCCTCCGGCTGGTGCCAAGGCATTCAGGGAGCAGGCCATCCGGTGACGGAGGCGCGTACCCGTGTCCCTGCTCTCGGAGTTCAAGCAGTTCGCCCTGAAGGGCAACGTGGTGGACCTGGCGGTGGCGGTGGTGATGGGGAACGCGTTCTCCGCCATTGTGACCGCGGTGGTGGCGGACCTGGTGATGCCAGTGGTCGGCGCGGTGCTGCCTGGAGGTGACTGGCGCAACGCGACGGCAACGCCCCTGAACCTGCGGCTGGGGCACCTGCTGGGCGCGGTGCTCGACTTCCTCATCATCGCGTCGGTGCTGTTCATCGTGGTGGCGAAGGTGGGGCAGGCGTGGGCGAAGCGCGGGAAGAAGGGTGAGCCCGCGCCGGTCGCGACGAAGGTGTGCCCGGAGTGCCGTGAGACGATTCCGGTGGAGGCCCGGCGGTGCCGGGCGTGTACTTCGGTGTTGGTGACGGTGTGAAGTGATTGCGGGTGCTTCACACCGGACGACCGGCTTCACGGAGCCTGGCGGCTGGGCTTCTTGGCGCGATTTCGACTTCCCTTGGTGCTTCGTGGCTTTTTGGCGAGGTCTGACTGTCGCGGCACCCACCCGGGGGATTCGGAGTCGTACCACTCCTGCTTTCTGAGCCAGTCGTCGAAGCGAAGGAAGAGGGTCCTGGGGCCGTCCATGGTCTCTCGCTCGGCGAGGAAGGTCTCGAGGGTGTCGAGCAGGAAGGCGACGTTCTCGGGCTTCTCTTCCGTGGGGTCGAACTTCGGGTGACCCGATTTGCGTGCCAGGAGAACCACGAGCCATGACCAACCGAAGTTGGACCCACTGTCGACCTTGACGATCAGCCACTCACGAAATCCGAAAAGGAGCCCACCACCCCACGCGGCGTCGAATCCATGAACGAAGTTGGCGCAGGCGTCAGAACTTGGGTGTGCGAGATACATCTTCGGAAACTTTCTGACGTGGTTCAGGACATCGGGTAGGTGTGAGGGATTGCGCCGAGGAGAAGCCGAGGACGTACTCTTCTTGCTGTTGCCTCGGCGATGTGGAGTGGATGGCGGCACGGTGGGAGTTTCCCAGGATGCGGTGAAAGGTGTACTCGGCGCGAGTGTTCCAGGGCGTCGGAGGTGCTAGTGGAGTGTCTTGATTCCAGTCATCCAGAGGGCTGAAGAGTACAGTCGTCATCCCTGTGCGGCCATCGAGCCATGCGACGTAGATTCAAGGGTAATTGTATTCGGGTCTCACGGTTCGGATTCCTGGCGCTGTGATTCATTGAACTCCTCTCCTCTGATTCGTGCTCGATCAAAGGCGACAACGGCAGCGCAGATGTCGCGTGGGTAGGCAACCAGCCCCCCCCCTCGTGAATATGTCCGGGACGGGGTTGACTATCTGCAAATTATTGGTGAGTTTGACGGAGGATTGAGCAGTGGTCAGGACTCCTTCGTTCTAAAAAGTGACCTCGTAGAGCCCTGTTTAAATGGTGTTGATGGAAGTGATGATCGAGTGAACCAAGGCTTCTCCCAAAGAGTATTCGTGAGAGCTTCCGGCATCAGTTCGTAGGATGCACCCTGTGTCAGGGAGTCAGTGCGAGGTATTCGAGTGCGAAAGCCGCTGTGTCTTCTTGGACGCCCAAGGCGAGGGCCTCGCGAAGGAGCGCCGCGCACGAACGAGCATCATCGTACGGGATTCGTTCACCGGGGGCCCGCCTGTTCAGATTGAGCAGGACGACCAGGATGCGTACCGCAGTCTCCCTCAGTCCGGACTCGTTGTGGATGCAAAGACTGGGGAGTGCTCTCGCGAGACGTATCCGGTCCCAACTCCGCATCGTGAATGCCATCAAGAGCGCATTCACGAGTTGACGCGTCGACCCGTCACGTTGCTCGACGATGTTCATCACGAAGTCGAAGCCTTCGGCCTTCAGCGAGGTGAATTCATCTTGGACTGGATAAGGAAGGCTGCCAGCCCTGGCCCGTTCCGCCTTGAGTCGTCGCCAGGGGTTCTTGGGGGTGTTCATGGTGACGCCTGGATGCACCTGTCGGGCCACGTGACATTCTCGGGTGCCCGCGACTCCCATCAGCGTAGCAGGAGCGGCTCGAGGAACGCACCCAGCTCGTCGTCCGTCAGGTCCCCTCGAAGCATCAACTCCACACCCGCGCGGGGGAGTATGCTCACCGGTGCAACGAGCACTGGTTGCTGGAGCGCTACGACTTCCTCTCGCTGAGTCGGGCCCGTCAGGAGTTGATGCAGAAGCAGGCGCCCCGATCATTACCAACTTGGTGTTTCAATAATTCGACGCGGTGCAGACGCAGATAAGACCACCTGACGGATTGGAACCGCCAGGTGGTGAGTGAAGCAGTTTCTGATGTCCTTGAAGGGGATTCGCGCATCCCTTCCTGGGTCATGAAGCTACTTCCGGCCTTTTTGAATGATCCTTTCTTCCAGGTCCTTATGTCGAATCGATTCCTGGTCAGAGCGCACTTCCGTGAGGATGAATCGAGACCTGACAGCCGTGACGATGCCGAGGTTCTCCTCTGCCAGGGCTTTCTCCGATTCTGTCATGGGTTGAACCTCCAGCGTGACGCGAGGGCCAAATTGCTCAAGCAAGACCTCCATCAAGGTGTTCAGGTCGACGGTCAAGAGTATCTTGATGCTGTGGTAACTGATTCGAATGTGTGGGGAGATCATTCTCTGAAGACGAATCCACTCACTAGGTCGAGGAACTCGGCGATATCCATCTGTCGGGCAACCCCTCCGGCTGGGTCTCGGAAGAAGACCTTGGCCTTCGTGACTTTGTCAACGATGACGAAGTGGCCTGGTAGGCTGCCGATACGCGCAATGTAGGAACCTCGCGATGCCAGTCCCCTGACCTGCGCCTCCGTCAGATATTGCATCCCCCCCCGCCAGCCCGACTGGAACTTGTTGAGATTGTCCGCCAAAAACTCAGGCCTGAGCCCTCGGTACCATCCTGACGTCAAGTTGGACTGGTAAACCTCGATTCCAGCCTCCCTCAGCAGCTGGACACCGCAGGCTGGCCCGCAGGTGTTCTCAGTGAGCTGAGCAACCATCGCTCCAGGCTTGCCTGCCGCCTTGGCGCTTGCTCCCGCAGGCCCCAGATCGATGCTGAGCCGGCGCGGAAGGGAAGTGGATGAAGGTCGCAGTCTGTTTGCCAGTCCTGCGCCACTGCGGCCCATTGAATAGAGGGAAAGCCCCGACGAAAGCGTGTAGAAGGTTGCTTTTCCTGTTGCGATGAGGCATCCGCCGACAGCGCCGCTCCCACATTCCGACTTGGCCTCCATGACGCTCTCGCCTGCGGAGACGAACGGAATGAACTCATTAGCGGCGAAGCTGGCTGCGGCGAGTTTGCTGACAGGGGCGTACCTGTCATACGCCGCCGACGCATTCAGCATGCTGTCGAGTTGCGAACCAATGAGGGCTTTGCCTGCGCGGCAACCCAGATGTGGTCCGCAGGGGACCATCTCCGAGCTTTCGTTAAAGGTCGCAGAGGCCTTGGTCAGAAGGGACGTTAGGGCTGACGTGGACGAGCCGGAGCTCTGCCCGATGTCGTTCGTGTGGCGCGCATCGGGCTGGGCCTTCGCATCGTCGAGGGTCTCGACGCTGGGAACCTTGAGGTCGATGCTGGGCAGATACAAAGAGGGCCCTGGCGCGGACATGTGCCGCTCCAGCGCGCTCATCATCATGCTTTGGTTTGACTGTGGCGCCCCCGTCCAGCCGCCGTCCCATCGGCTCACAAGTCCTCCCACATAAGGCGCGAAGCCACTTGGGTCCGTGTATCGCGTGGGATTGTTCAACACGTAGGAGTAGGCGTTGTGCGCCTGCGCTGAGCCCGGCTGGGCGATGACCGGGTCCACGCTGAGGAACTTCATCAGCCGTGGGTCATAGATACGCCCACGCATGTTGATGAGGCCCAGCTCGTCGTCATGCTCATGCCCTGTGAATCCCCTTCGTGCCCCGAAGTGGCCTGAAGTGAAGGACTGAGCCAGATTGCTGGCCTGCCTCCTGGCCCCAAAGGGCTCATACTTGATGCGCTCAAGGACGGTGCCCGAGGCGTCGGTGACGGTGTCAGGGCTGCCCTGCGGGTCGTTAAGGAAGTAGCGCGTGGACTCCGTGGTGGAGCCCTCATCCCAGGAGACCTCGGCGATGACGCCCTCGGGACTGGGGATGTTGAGGATGTGGGTGGTGGTCAGCCCCTTCTTGCGACGCTGATAGAGGCCCCCGAGATAGACGGTCTCCTCCTGGCCGTCCGAGGAACGCTTGCGGACGCGGGTGCCGGAGGCGTCGTAATCGAAGAAGACGGTGCCACTCGGCGAGGTAACACTCTCGGGGAGGTTGAAGGAGGTGTACTGCGTCGCGCGAACCAGGGCTCCCTGGCCATTGCGCGAGGCAATCTGGTTTCCGCGATGGTCGTACTCGTAGGTGAAGGACTCAGCGCCAATCTGGGCTTGTTTGACCGCATGAGGACCTCCTGTGGTGCCAGACGTGTAGTCGAGCGTGGCGGAGGGCTCCGAGCCGGCGACGGGAGCGCGGCTGAGCATGTTGCCGAGCTTGTCGTACTGGAATTGGACGTCGAGGTTCTGGCAGTTCTGCTGAACCTTCCAGCGCTCGAGGCGGTCGAGCGCGTCGTAGGTGTACTTCTGGGTGATGCCGAGTTCGAGGTCGTGACGCGCCGAGAGATTGTCGTTCTCGGTGTACTCGTAGGCGAGCCGCTGGATGTGGGTGCCTCCGCGCCTGGCCTCCGTGAAGCGCAGACGGCCCTGGGTGTCGTAGCGAAAGAGGCGTGCGACACCATTGCCATAATGGGCTGTCTTGAGCCGGCCCATGCTGTCCTGCTCGTAAGCCCGCCAATAATTGGTGATGGAGTTACTCGGGTAGATGCTTGACAGTTCCCCTCGGTCCGAAAAGGAGCGGTTGATTGAGAAGAGCGCGCCATTGATCGCCGCGGGATAGGTGAGGCGTCTCATTCGGCCGTAGTCGTCGTACTGCCGGCTCATCACGAGTGTCTCGCCGCCCACGCGCTGCGCGAGGTCCGTCTCGCGACCGAAGGCGTCAAAGATGTAGTCCGTGATGACGACCCCACTGGGGTTGCCGACAGGGGTACGAGTCGCGCGCGTCAGGCGGCGCATGGCACCTGGCCCGTCGTCGTACACATATTCCAGGCTCTCCTTCTGGTTGGTGGAGGAGAGGACGCGACCGAGGAGGTCGCGCTGGTAGGTGGTGGTGATGCGCCCGGTCGCGCCCGTGGCTGCATCTGACTGGCTCTTGAGCTCGCCGAAGGCGTTGTAGTGGAAGAAGCGAGTCCCTTCGTTGAGGTCGACGGTGCGCTCCAAGCGACCCCCAGTATCGTAGAAGAGAGCGTTACGGTTGCCAGCCGGGTCGTCCATGAAGTCCAGGCGGCCGAAGGGGCCGTAGGAATACGTCATGGTCGCTTCCTTGGAGGTTCCCACGGCCTCGGTGGCATGGGTCATCAGTCCACGGAAGTCGACGAGCGTCTTCTTCACCTGGCCGAGCGCATCTGTAGACATTGCCTGCGAGGAATAGGGCGCGGGCGCGGAGTAGTTGAAGCTCTCGATGAGCTTGCCAGAGAGACCCGTGGTGCCATCTCCGAAGCGGCGAGCAGCGACTCGGTTGAGCGCGTCGTACTCGTAGCCTTCCCACGTGGCTTGCTCGTTGCTGGTTCGGGGCATCTCCCGCTTCACCACGCGCCCAAGGACATCGTAGGTGACGGTGGAGGTCACCGTTTTGCCGTCGAAGCGCGCGGACTGGGTCGTCACCGGACGCCCCATCGCGTCGAAGCGCGTAACAGTCTCATCCTTCACGGAGGCGCTCGTGGCCACCTCGGTCCGATGCTGTGGTAGGGGACCGTTCCATTCGTAGTGCGTCTCGACGATGGACTTGTTCGCGGGTGCCACGGAGGGCCCCTGGTACATCGGTGTGACGATGCGCTGGCGGCCGAAGCCGTCGTACTGGAAGCGCATGTGGACATCATTGGGGTCGGCCGTCTGCGCGAGGACTCCCAGGCCCGGATGGAAGAGATATCGCCAGGTGGCGCCCTCGGCGTCCGTGGTGGTCGTGAGCTGCGTCTGGTCGAGGCTGTCGTACGTCACCGACTCGGTGCGGGTGACGCCGCTGCCTTGCTGTGACACCTGTTCGACGAGGCCCTTGGTGTTTCGGGTGAAGAGTGTCTTGAGGTACGTCTCCGAGGTGGAGGGTGTCACGGCCTCGCCGATGAGCGACGGCTCGTGCTCGGCGCTTTCAACCTGACCGCGCGAGTCGTAGGTCACCTGCTGCGTGCGAACGTTGGCGGCATCGGGCTGTCCCAAACAACCGACCACGGGAGCCCTGGCGCAGGACATCCAGGACGTGGTGATGGTCCAGGTCCCCTGGGGAAGCCAGGTGGTGGTGTTGAAGGTCGGCACGGTGACCGTCTTCACCTGCTCGGTCGTGCCCGCCCCGTGGATGAGCACCGTTTGCGAGAGCGGGGTGCCGTAGTCATCCAGCGAAGTGAGCGCCTCCGACTCGGAGACCACCGTCGCGGAGCCGTTCCTGATTTCGCGAACCGTCTCGACAATGCGTCTGGCGTACTGCCGGTACGTCGAGGCATGGACCTCTGGCGTGCGGATATAGAACCACTGCCGCTGCGTCTGGATGCGCGTGTTCGCATCCGTCGGCACTTCGACGAGCTCCTCTTTGGGTAAGTGTGCCAGGGGCGCTTTCGCAAGACGGTTCGAGCCCTCGACCGTCGTCCTGTTGTCGTAGGTCGTGGTGGTGCGAGTCCCCGTCACCTCGTCGATGACGATGCGCTGCCCGAAGCCCAACCAGCCCAGTCCTCGTGCATCTGAGAGGCCATCTCGATAGAGGTGGCGCCAGCTCTGCACTCGCTGCTCATTGGAGTTGATGGACATGCGCGATACGACCCGCATCGTCTCTGGCGACAGCCGAAGCCACGGCTTCGCCGACGTATCCGTGTAGCTCTTGGCGTAGAAAGGCTCGCTTGGTGTGACAGCGCCGTGCGGGTTGCTCTGGGCGAGCGACGCGTACTCGAACGAGTAGCTCAAGCCGGAGTAGCCCTGGTAGGTGGCGAGCTGGATGTTGCCGTGCACCCGCTTGAGTTCGTCCACGGGCTTCTGCCGCCGCGCGATGCGCAGCTCGTTGCCCACGCGGTAGGTGAAATCCAGGATGCCGTCGTTGTTGACGTCGATGACCTGAGACCACTCCTTGTTGTCCCCGCTGGGGACACTCGACAGGGTCATGAGCTGGGTGAAGTCACCCTGGGGACCCGCGAGCAGCAGTTGGACTTGAGAGCCTGGGCGGAAGATGGCGAGGTCCACGCGGCCATCGCCGTCGAAATCGCCGTGTTCCGTCTTGGCGTTCAGCAGCACGGTGCTGAAGTTGCTGGGAAGCACCGTCTCACGCACCTCGGTGAAGCCCCTGCCGGTGTTGAGCTGGACCAGGAGTTTGAGCGTCACGTCGGTCGCCTTGAGCTGCCCAAGCGTCACAGCGTCCTGGAGGCCGTCACCGTTCACGTCGATGAAGTCGAAGGTGAAGGCGAACAGGTTCAGAAAGACCGGGGCAAAGTTGGGTGGCCTGCGCAACGTGGTCGGTACGACCTTCAGCTCACCTGCGGTCGAATAGCCTGACGGGACCTCCCGGAAGCTGACCGCATCCAGGAACATGCTCGGGCTCGTGCTCGGGCCCAGGCCCACCAGGCTCATCTTGCCGGTGCCAGCCAGATCCGTTACCCGCAAGCCGAGGCGGGAACTCTGGTAGATGAGCGACTCCGACATGGGGCTCGCCCTGGTGCTGGGCACCATGGGCGGTCTGAGTGTCGAGGGCGGAATGGGATTGTCGATGACGACGCGACGCCTGACGGAGGGGTCCGGATAGTTCGGATTATTGAGATCATCCTCATGTCGCCCCACCCACACGCGCTCATTGCGCCGGTCACCATCCAAATCCAGCCAGTACTGCGGATTCGGCTCGGAGCCGACTACATGCGTCTCATCGGACAGGTGATTGACTTGATGGGCATAGACGGGAGTGAAGAAGGGGCTGCCCCGGAATACCCCCCACAAACACGAGAGGCCGACGACGGTGGATTGGCCCAAGCCATCCCAGTCCGTCACCATGGGATACAGATTGCGGTCTTCGCGGTCGCCGCAGAAGTGGTTCGCGTCCCCTCCGCCGACGGGGTTCCCATCATTATTGAAGAAGGGATCCCAGCGGACGAGGCCGCTGATGTCGGAAAGGTCGAGCGTAGTGGAGGTGGCGTCCGGGTACTGCAGCAGCCGCATCCGGTCCTCCCAGTGCTGCACGGTGTTGTCCGTGGGGAAGCTGGAATCGTTCTCGTCGATGAGGACGGAGCCTGTGAAGTACGCGAGGCCCTGCCGGCCGGCGCCCAGCCCGAAAGCATTGAGACCCGTCCCAGACTTGGCGTTACTCACGTTGACGGCAGGGAGGGAGTCGAAGTCCCAGGAGCCCTGTTCCCAATCGAAGCGAATGGGCGTCTTGCAGATGTCGCGGCCATCGCATTCGCGCAGCTCGGTCAACAGGCTGCGGCGACTGACCGCGCCTTGGTAATACTTCATCCGATAGTAGCGCAGCAGGACAGTGGTGACCGTGCTGCCACCAGGAGCGAGGCCCGGGCCTCGCATGTTGATGCGTGACAGCCTGAAGTCGCGTCCGACCTTCACTCCCGAGAGGTAGCCGGTGAAAGTATCCGGCCGGGACTCGTATTCAAAGGTGACCTCACGTCGGCCGTCCTCGACGGTGACCTCTGGCGACTGAGTCTCCGGGTTGACGCCTTCGCGGCGGAAGCTGGTATAGGCAATGCGTTTCGGGCGATGCCAGGCGACGGACGTCTCGTCAACGGCGGGCGCCTGTTCATAATACACATCCATCTGGTTGCCGAAGCGGTCCCTGATGGATGCGAGCGCCCAGGTGATGGTCGCTATCCCGTTGTTTTCAATCGAGATGGTGCCGTCGACGTTGCGCTTGCGACCGGAGTCGAAGCCCCGAATGAGCGCGTCCTCTCGTTGCGTCCCATTGACCTGGGTCGTCTTGCCGTAGGTCCGGATGAGTCCGTCTCGTCCCCGCACCTCGAAGGTCTCTGGATTGGCGGGACTGTTGCCTTCGGGGATGCGGATGGATGCGTAGGCATCCTGCTCTGTCTTGAACGCACCTGTGCCGCCAGCGGGCACCAGTCGCTCGCCGTCCAGACAATAGACTCGCTTGTAGAAGTCGAGAGTGTCGGACCCCGTCGCGAACATCCAATGGCGGAAGTCCACGGCCTGGAGCATGCCGTCGCGCGCGAAGGAGTTGGGACAGAGGGTGATTTGAGACAAGCCCGCCAGGTTGAAGCCCGGGCCGAGCAGTCCGTCACTGCCCTGGCTGTGATGGACGATGGAGAGCGAGGGCTGGAGGCCCGCGCGTCCTGGAGGAGCCCAGAGCGGAATCGAAACGGCGGCAGAACCGTCGGCCGTCACGTTCGCGGTGAAGGGGGTGATGCCAGGTGCTTCGGGCGTGGCGGAGGTGGTGTCGAGAATCGTGTCGGGGCGCAGCTCGAAGGGAATGGCGTCGAGCGTGGCCCGGGCGCGCGCGACCTCCAAGGCGTCGCCTCCTTCCGGAGGTGAGCCCGCGGGCACGCAACTGCTTAGCAACTGCGTGCCGTAGAAGAACAGCATGAGGTTCGCCGCGAAGCGCTTGAGGCGCCCCGGGGGACGTGAGGTTTGTGAGTGGTGTCTCATGATGGAGATTGTCGAAAGGAGAATGCGGGGTTATTGGCACAAGGACTGGTCACAGACGTTGCCTTCGTCCGGAGTCCCCGAGCAGTTGTTGTCGATGCCGTCGCAGACCTCAACGGAGCCTGGTTTCATGTCAGCCCGGGTGTCGTCACAGTCCCCAGGAGTGCGGGATGTATTCGCTGGTTGTCGACAGGCGCTCTGGGGCTCCCAATTGGCCCCATGACCATCATGGTCCTGGTCCGCGAAGAACTGGACCCATGTGGAGGTGTTGCTGTTGTCGTCGGGCCAGCCGTTGCAATCTTCGTCCAGATCGTTGGCACAGACCTCGGGACGAGGTTGACCTGGAGTGCAGACGCCATAGTCGCCCCATTCGCACACTTCCCTTGGCGGTTTGCCGTCTCTGGCTTCCTCGTACCAGCACGCCATGGCGCATGCGGGAACGCTGCGCATGCATGCGCCGACGCCACAGGTCTTGGGTGGAGCGTCGTCCACCTGCCCGTTGCAGTCGTTGTCGAACTGGTCGCATGACTCCGGCTCAGGAGGGAACGGGGTGCAGGTCTGCTCGGTCCCGTTGACGCAGGACTGGACGCTGGCTGCGCAGGCGCCCACGCCACAGTGCTTCAGAGCCCCTGGGTGCACCGCCGCGTTCGCATCGTTGCAATCCAGGCCGCTGGAGGAGGCTCCCGCGGGTACATTGCAACTGGCTCCAGTCGGGGCTCCTGCTCCATGACCGTCTCCGTCCCCATCGCGATAGAGCGTCAGCAGGACGCCTTCGTCCGTTGTTCCGTTACAGTTGTCGTCCGTGCCGTTGCAGACTTCGGCTCGAGGTGCGCCCGGCCAGCAGGTGTTGGCTCCCCAGGTGCAGACCTCGATGGGCGGCTTCCCGTCGCGCGACTCCTCCAGTTCGCAGTGGTCGGCGCAGGCAGCGACTGTTCGCCGGCAGAAGCCCACACCACAGGAGACAGGTGGCAGGTCATCCACTTGCCCATTGCAGTTGTTGTCGACCTGGTCGCACACTTCCTGCGTCGCGGGCCTGGGGATGCAAGCTGCCTCGGCGCCGTTGACGCAGGCCGGGACGCTGGTGGCGCAGGCCCCAATGCCGCAGGACTTGAAAGCACCTGGTTTGACGGATGCCGAGCCATCGTTGCAGTCGGTGGCGTCAGTGACGTAGCCAGCGGGAATCCCGCAGGCATCCTTCCAGTTGCCGGCAGCTCCGAATCCGTCTCCATCCGCGTCGCGGTAGTACCGCACCCATTGCCAGAGGGAGGAATTGCTGTCGTCACAATCACTGTTGTTGGTGACCCACCCCTGTGCAAGACAGCCTTGTCGTCCGGGGCCGGCGCCTTTTCGGTCCCCATCCGCATCTCGGTAGAGTGTGAGGAGGACTCCCTCGTCGATGAGGTCGTCGCAGTCATTGTCGAACCCGTCACAACGTTCTGGTTCGCAGATGTCCGGAGGCGGATCGCAGCCGTTACAAGCCATGGGGGACACGGCTGCTCCAGCATCCAGTGAGGGCGCTGTGGCTGCCGGTGCCGCCGCGAGCGTGGGAAGGGCGATGATGATGGCGAGCAGTGCCAGCCGATAGGCATGGAGGCGCCACAGCCGCTTAGCGGCACAGGAGGGTCGAGGCATGGTGAGCTTTCAAGGCTTGCGAGAAGTTGTCTCGCGAGACGCGTGGCTGTAGACCGAGCCTGGCTGGCTCTTGCAGGTGAGTGGCTCGGTGGGTGCCGGGTGCGTTCGCGGAGTCCACGTGTTCTGCAATGGACGCGCCGAAGGCTCGTGGAGGGGCCTGTCCACGTCGCAGGCGAGCAGTCCGTCCACGAGACGGGACCTGCATCCAGCCCACGTGGGATGGCTGAATCGGCCGCGCGATGGGGCCGAGATGACCTGGGGTGGACCTTCCAGGATTCCGGCGT
The DNA here is from genome assembly GCF_013336725.1 of Myxococcus sp. CA040A. Lineage (NCBI taxonomy): Bacteria > Pseudomonadati > Myxococcota > Myxococcia > Myxococcales > Myxococcaceae > Myxococcus > Myxococcus sp. CA040A. The sequence goes on from NZ_JABUMR010000003.1 coordinate 1,036,965, forward strand.
TCCTCAGCGGCTCCCGAAGCTGGAAGGGGTAACGAAGCCTTCTGACGTGCTCATTCGAGAGATGGAATGGGCACGGGCAATGAGGGGCGAGGTTGCTCGCTCAACTGCTCGAATCGATGGAGCCCTTGCTTGCCCTGGGCGGTGGCTCGGTGTGGGCGCCAACTCACACGCAGGTCAGCCGCTGTACGGGCCGCGCGTAGTGGGTCCTCACTGCTCCTGATGTTGGGGGCATAGGCCTGAGCTGGAACCGTGGCCTGTGTCCTTCCTGGGAAGGAGAAGGTCGCGCGACCTGGAAGACCGCGAGCCCATCCTCAGCTACCTCGGAGCCGATCTTTCATCCGGCATGATTATCGAATCGTGTTCGCATCCTCTTCATTGTGCAGGTCGAAGACGGTGCCCTTGCCATGCTTCTCCGCAAGAAGCATGTAGGCCTCTTCAACGTCGGTTGCCATCACGGTTACCCGCAGACCCGGCTCAGTCTGAGCGCTGCCCCCGAGCTGGATGATTGCTCGGTACTCTCTCAAGTTCTTTTTGGTCATGTCCTGTCTACTTGAAGGGTGCGAGGCAGACATCACAATAGCAGCAGGTCCTCGCTGATGGACTTGAGTTCCGAGAAGCGAAGGCCGTTGTAGATGAGCTTGCCCGCGACGCGTGCCGCCGCCTCGGGGAGGTCGCTGAGCCGCACGGGGGCCGTGGGTGCGGCGGTGAGCCGATAGGGGCCGCCGTGGAACGACGAGTCGAAAGCATAGAGCCCTCGCGCAGCCATCTGCTGCCAGGGGTCGCCCGGTTCGGAGAGTTGGCCAGGTTCGGGGACCGGCGCCGTGCTGGGCGCCATGTGCCGGATGATGGAAATCGCCTGGTCGTGTGCGTCGACATCCTGGAGGAACGCGTCCGGCGCGTAGCCGCCGCCAGCGGTGCTGAAGAAGCCCACGAACCCGTCCTGGTCGCAGGCCAACCAGTCATATTCAAATCCCTGAATGGAATCCTGGGTCTCTTGGCTCATGGGGCTTTCGTGGCGGGCAGCGGCAATGAAGGTGCTTCCCAGTATCACCTTCTAGAGAGCGTAGCGGACCGCGTACTCGTGGCGAAGAGTGCCTCGATACCAGTCATCAAGAGATTTGAAGACTTGAGTCGGCTCACCTGTCCGCTGGTCGAACCATGCGAAGCGCCCGTCGATAGGATGGAAGGCGGAGAGACCAAGACCGACATGGAAGACGACCCATCCGGGTGCGAGCCCGGCCTGTCGATAGCTGGAAGTGACGCTGTCGATGTCGTCGCCAGTCGCAGGATCGCCAACGGGTGAAAGAAACGTCTCCGTTTCAAACGCCTCTCCTCCTCCCGTCGACGACCAGAATCGCAGCAAGTCCGTGGGGACACTTCCGTGTCTCCCTGCCCAGCGGAGGATGGTGTCTTCGGGGAGGGGATTCCTCCAGCGGAACAGCATGGGCCGCTTCACGGCATCTGCTTCGATGGCGCTGGTGGGATGCAAGGAACTCCTCTCGAAGGCTGACCTGTATCTAGCGACCAGCATACGCCCACATGAGTCCATGCCAGGGACGTTCTTCCACCTGGCACCACCTCTATGGAGGTCGACCTCAATGGGACGGCAGGTGCGGCATGCGATGCGCGCCTGCCCTTCGCTCACGAGCGTCGTTGACAGGGCTTCAGCGCATTCCTCCAGGCTCGAAGCGGGTGAGGAACACCTTGAACTGCAAGGAGACGAAGATGGGGCGCGGAGCCACCAGTGAGGTTCGTGCGAGCATTGCGAACATGGCCTCGTCGGACTCGATGGGGCGGATCTCCGTCATGCGCTTGCGCCGATGCTCCAGCGCCTCTGCGGGGATTCCATGGGCTCGGAGCCGCCGGAACTCCACGTTCGTCAGCTCGGGGTCATTGCCGACGCGGCAGCCCACGACGAACGGCGCTCCGGGCTTGAGTCGCCGGGTCACCTCCCGCAGCAGCTCAATGCGGGCTTCCTCGCCCTCCACGTGGTGCAGCACCCCCATCATCTGCGCGCCGTCGAAGGGTGGGCCGGGAGGCAGGGTTCGCAGCTCACCCACGTGAAGGTGCGTCCGAGAAAGCAGGCCCTCGGCCTCCAGGCGCTTACGGGCGACGTCGAGCATGGCCTCGGACGGGTCCACGCCCGTGAAGCTCCAGCCGGGAACATCGAAGCGCAGATAGGGCATCAGCTCCGTGCCCGTACCCATGCCCACGAACAGCAGGGAGGCAGCCTCCTGTCCGTCGAGCTGTGCGGTCAGCGCGCTGACACCGAGCTCATACATGGCCTGGGCGCCAGCGAGGTTGATGGCGGCCTGGGCGTCGTAGTGGGCGGCTCGGTCGGCGCCGAAGCCCGGCACGATGTGGTGGGCGGAGTGAGTGAGGTGTTCATGGGCCATGACGTGTCCTCGATGGGCCCGCTGAAGGCGGGCGATTGTTCGAGGATGCGCGTCGGCAGGCCAGTCCGGTAGGGCGGGGATTCAGGCTGAATCGGCGGATTGTCTGGACGGTGCGGGCTCTTGGCCTCTGGCTGCTTCCCAGAATCGGTGCCAGTGCTCACGTCTTCCCACGGATGGGCGACCGGAGGACGGCATGGGAGGACGCCCATTGTGCCTACCCCGAGGAGGAGGGCCCGCGACCTGGAAGATCGCGAGCCCAGCCTCAGCTACTCCAAGCCGAACATTCAGCCGGCAGGGTTATCGAATCGTGCTCGCATCCTCTTCATTGTGCAGGTCGAAGACGGTGCCGTCGCCATACTTCTCCTCGAGAAGCGTGTAGGCTTCGTCACCGTCAGTTGCCATCACGGTGACCTGCAGACCCGGCTGAGTCTGAGCGGGGCCCTCGAGCAGGATGATTGCTCGGTACTCTCTCAAGTTCTTTTCGGTCATGTCGTGTCTACTTGAAGGGTGCGAGGCAGATATCACTATAGCAAAAGCCGCCGACGATGGTTCCCTCGCCTCGGAGGATGTTCGTGATTTCGTCGGGCGTCATCTTGGTGATGTCATGGATTTTCACGTTGGGGTTCTTTCTCCAACGAAGTTTGTCATCCCTGAGAAAATTTGGCGCCGGAGTGATTCTGCCCCCGCGTGAGCCGTGAGCCCCCGAGAGAATGTGTACATCTCCCTTGGTGAGGGCGTCATTCACGTGCGGGGCGAAATGGAACTGGATGATCTCCCCATTGGAGGTCCAGACCTCTCCACCTGCCGCGTTCTTGGTCATGGAGAAGGAGCCACTGGGCGGGGGGGCTCGAGTCCCGAAGGCTCGAGCAACATCGTCCACCACGCCACGAACTTTCGTGACGGGGGCTCTGAGCACGGATGCAACGCCGCCTCCCGATTCGATGATGGAAAAGATGCTGGCGCCAGAGGCGAGTGTGTAGAAGGCCGTCTTCCCCGCGCCGACGACGCAGCCGCCTGTTTCTCCGTTGCCGCAGGCTGACTTGGTTTGGAGATAGCTCTCTCCCGCCGTCACGAACGGGATGAACTCGTTGACGGCGTAGCTGACCGCGGCGAGCTTGCTGACTGGCTCGTAGCGCTCATACGACGTCGCGGCCGCGACCATGCTGTCGAGCTGGCCCTTGGCCAGGGACCTGCCGACATGGCACCCGAGGGACAAGCCACATGGGAACTGGTCGTAGGCGGCCCCAATCTTCCCCGCGGCGGTCGTCATCAGCGACGTCAGGCTGGCCTTGGACTCGCCGGAGCTCTGCCCGATGTCGTTCGTGTGGTGGGCATCCGGCTGCGCCTTCGCGTCATCCAGACTCTCCACGCTGGGGACACGGAGGTCGACCGAGGGCAGGAACGGCGTGGCCCCCGGTGCGGACTCGTGCCGCAGCAGTGATTCCGCCACCAGGTTCGGTCCCGGCACATGCCCACCGCCCGAGCTGCCTCCCCACTGACCCACCAGCGTTCCACCGTAGGGCGTGTACCCGCTGGGGTCCGTGTAGCGAATCGGGTTGTTCAACACATAGGAGTACGCGTTGTACGCCTGCACCGAGCCCGCATCCGCGATGACGGGGTCCGCGCTGATGAATCGCATCAACCGCGGGTCGTAGATGCGCCCGCGCATGTTGATGAGACCCAGTTCCTCATCCTGCTCATGCCCGGTGAAGCCCCGCTTCGCGCCGCTGTAGCTCGCGCTGGACGCTTGCAACAGGTTGGTCGCGTCTCGTCGTCCGCCGTAGGGCTCGAACTTGATGCGCTCCACCACCGCGCCCGCGGCGTTGGTGACAGTGTCCGGACTGCCCTGCTTGTCGTTGAGGAAGTACCGGGCGCTCTCCGTGCTCGACCCCTCGTCCCACGACAGCTCTCCGATGATGCCCTCGGGGCTGGGGATGCTGAGCACGTGCGTCGTCGTCAGACCCTGCTTGCGTCGCTGGTAGAGGCCGCCGACATAGAGCACTTCCTCCAGGCCGTCGCTCTTCTGCTTGCGCACGCGCGTTCCAGACGCGTCGTAGTCGAAGCGGACAGTCTGGCCCCCCTGGGTGATGGACTCCGGCAAATCGAAGGGCGTGTACGTGACGGTCCGGACTTCGTTGTTCGAAACGTCGCGCGAGGCCGTCTGGTTGCCCCGGTGGTCGTACTCGTAGGTGAGCGAGTCCGCTCCGAACTGCGCCCGTTTGACGGCGTGCGGTCCACCCGTCGCGCCCAGGGTGTAGTTCAGCGTGGACGTCGGCTCCCAGCCGGTGACAGGGGAGCGGCTGAGCAGGTTGCCGAGCGCGTCGTACTGGAACTGGACGTCCAGCGTCTGGCAGTTCTGCTGGACCTTCCAGCGCTCCAGCCGGTCCAACGCGTCGTAGGTGAACTTCTCCGTCGCGCCGACCATGAGGTCGTGCCGGGCGGAGAGGTTGTGATTGTCCGTGTACTCGTAGGCGAGTCGCTGGACGTTGGTGCCGCTGCGCTTCGCGTCCAGGAACCGCAGACGACCCATGGTGTCGTAGCGGAAGTCGCGCACCACCCCACTGCCATACCGCGCCTGCGTCAGCCGCCCCGCGCTGTCTCGCGCGAGCGCCGACCAGTAGCTGGTGATGGAGTTCGTCCGGTAGATGCTCGAGAGGTCGCCTCGCGAGGTGTACGAATAGCCAATCGACACCGGCTGCCCGTTGAACATGACGGGGTAGGTGAGCCGGCTCACCCTTCCGTAGGCGTCGTACTGCCGGCTCATCACCTGCGTGCCGCCGGCGACTTCCTGCGAGGTGTTCGTCTCGCGGCCGAAGTCGTCATAGACATGGTTCGTGATGACGACGCCCGCGGGATTGCCGGTGGGCGTACGCGTCGCACGCGACAGGCGCCGGATGGCACCCGGGCCCTGGTCATAGAGATAGGACAGGCTCTCCTTCTCGTTCGTGGCCGTACGGACCCGGCCGAGCACGTCCCGCTCGTACGACGTGGTGATGAGGCCGGGCATGCCGACGGGGCCGTCCGAGTCGCTCTTCACCTCGCCAAACGCGTTGTAGAGGAAGGTCCGCGTCCCCGCGTTCGGGTCCACCGTCCGCTCGAGCCGACCGAAGCCATCATAGAAGTTCGCGCTGCGATGGCCCTGCGGGTCATCCGTGAACTCCAGCCGACCGAAGGGACCATACCCATACGTCATGGTCGCCTCCTTCGACGTCCCCACCGCCTCGGTCGACCGCACCATCAGCCCGCGGAAGTCGAGCAGCGTCTTCCTCGCCTGGTTGATGGCGTCCGTCACCACCGTCTGGGTGGAGTAGGGCGCGGGCACCGTGTATGCGATGCGCTCCACGAGCCTTCCGGAAGGCCCCGTCGTCCCGTCCCCGAAGCGGCGCGCCGTGACGCGGCCGAGGGGGTCGTACTCGTAGGACTCCCACGTCGGCTGCTCGGTGCTGGTGCGAGGCGCCTCGGACTTCTGCACACGCCCCTGGACGTCATAGGTGACGCTGGAGGTCACCGGCTGTCCATCGAAGCGTGCTCCCTGCGTCGCCACCGGCCGGCCCAGCGTGTCGAAGCGGGTGATGCTTTCATCCACCGTCCCCGTGTCCGTCGCCACCTGGGTGCGGTGCTGCGGCAACGGGCCGTTCCATTCGTAGTACGTGCGAACGATGGACTGGTCCGCCGGCGCCACGGAGGGCCCCATGTACAGCGGCGTCACCACGCGCGGGCGGCCGAAGCCGTCGTACTGGTAGCGCGTATTCACGCCGTTCGGGTCCGCCGTCTGCGCGAGCACGCCCATGCCAGGGTGGTACAGGTATCGCCATGTCGCCCCTCCCGCGTCGGTGGACGTGGCCACCTGCGTCTGGTCGACGGTGTCGTACGTCACCGACTCCGCGCGCTCCGTCCCACTGCCCTGCTGGACGACTCGCTGGACCAGGCCTCGCGCGTTCCGCTCGAAGAGCGTCTTCAGGTACGTCTCGGACGTCGTCGGAGTCACGGCGTCACTCAGCCGCGAGGGCTCCAGTTCCGTGCTTTCGACCTGCCCCTTCGTGCCGTAGGTGACCTGCTCCGTCCGGGTGTTCGCCGCGTCCGCGGAGCCCGTGCAGCCGACCTCCAGTGCCCTGGCGCAAGACTGCCACGAGCTGGAGACAGTCCACACTCCGGTGGGCAGCCACGTCGTGGAGTCAAACCCCCTCCCCGTGGTGACTGCCTTCACCTGCTCGGTCTTGTCCGCGCTGTGCGTGAGGGTCGTGCTGTAGACAGGGTTGCCCTTGTCATCGAGCTCCGTGAGCGACTCCCTCTCCGACACCACCGTCTCGGCGCCACCTTTGAACTCGCGCACCGTCTCCACGACGCGACGGGCGTACTGCTGCCAGATGGAGGCGTGGGTCGCCGGAGTCAGGGCATAGGTCCAGGTCCGCTTCGTCTGGAGCCTCGTGTTGGCATCCAGGGCGACCTCGGTCGTTTCCTCCTGTGGGAAGTGCGCCAGGGGCGCCGAGGCCTTGCGGTCCAGCGTGCTGTCCACCGAGTGCCGGTTGTTGTACGTCGTCGTCGTGCGCGCGCCCGTCACCTCGTCCACGACGATGCGCTGACCGAAGCCCAGCCAGCCCAGGCCCCGGGTATCGGAGAGGCCATCCCGGTAGAGATAGCGCCAGCTCCGCACCTGCTCGTCATTCGAGTTGAGCGACATGCGTGAGACGACGCGCATCGACTCGGAGGCCAGGCGCAGCCACGGCTTCGTCTCGGTCTCCACGTAGCTCCTGGCGTAGAACGCCTCGGGCGGCGTGACGGCTCCGTGCGGATTGCCCTGCGAGAGCGGGGCGTACTCGAAGGAGTAGCTCAGGCCGGAGAAGCCCAGGTAGCTGGCGAGCTGGATGTTCCCGTGCACCTTCTTGAGCACGTCGGTCGCCTTGATGCGACGCGCGACACGAAGGTTGTTCCCCTGGCGAAACGTGAAGTCGAGCAGGCCATCGTTGTTGGTGTCGATGACCTGCGCCCACTCCTTGTTGTCGCCGCTCGGGACGATCGACAGGTTCTCATGGGTGGTGAAGTCGCCCTGCGGACCGGCGAGCAGCAACTGCACCGGGCTGCCGTTCTTGAAGATGGCGAAGTCCACCCGGCCATCCCCGTCGAAGTCGCCATGCTCCGTCTTGGCGCCGAACAGCATCGTGGCGACATTGCCAGGCATGACGGTCTCCCGGACCTCGGTGAAACCCTTGCCCGTGTTGAACTGGACCCGGAGCTTGATGGCCGGGTCGGAGATGCTCGTCACCCCCAGCGCCACCGCGTCCCGCAGGCCGTCTCCGTTGACGTCGACGAAGTCGAACGTGGACGCGTAGAGCGACGGAAAGAGGGCCGGCATCGTGAAGGGCGTGCGCACGGAGGTCGGGACGACCTTCAGCTCCGCCTCGTTGACGTTGGTCGTCGAGACCTCCCGGTAGGTGAGCGCATCCAGGAACGCGTTCCCATTGGGACCCACGCCCAGCATGCTCATCTTCCCGCTTCCATCCAGGTCCACCACGCGCATGCCGAGCCGGGCGGCCTGGAAGTAGCCCACCGGAGACATCTTGGTGATTCGGTTGCGCGCCGTCCTTTCGACGACGACGCGGCGCTTGGCGGTCACCGTCGAGTCGGAGTCTCCCGTCAGGTCGATTTCGTGCTGCCCCATCCACACGCGCTCGTTGCGGGCGTCGCCGTCGACGTCAATCCAGTACTGGGAGTTCGGCTCGGAGCCGACCACCTTGAGTTCGGCGGACCCCCGGTTGGCATGCGCATACGCGGGCGCCGGGAACGGAGAGCCGGAGAACACCGTCCAGAAGCAGGAGAGCGGCGTGACGCTGGAGCGGCCAAAGCCATCCCAGTCCGTCACCATCGGATAGAGGCCGCGCTCGTTGCGCTTCCCACAGAACTCGCCCGGGTTGTCGTTCCCGAAGATGCTGTCCCAGATGTCCTCCAGCCAGCCCGTGCCCTGGATGTTGAACCAGGGGTGCCAGAGGGAGAGCCCCGTGACGTCGGACGCCTCGAGCGAGGGGGACGCGGCGTCCGGGAACTGCAACAGGCGCATCGTGTCCCGCCAGTTCTGCTGCGTGAACTCGGTGACTCCGTTGGAGGCATGGAAGTCGAGCTCCTCCTCGAGCGTCATGTCGGACCGGACGAAGTACGCGAGGCCCTGACGTCCCGCGCCCAGGCCAAAGGCATTCAGGCCCGCGCCGGCGGCGGCGTCGCTCACGCCCTGGGCCGGCGGATACTCGAAGTCCCACGAACCCTGCTCCCACTCGAAGCGCACGGGCGTCTTGCAGATGTCCTTGCCGTCGCACTCCCGCAGCTCCGTCAGGAGGCTGCGCTTGCTGAGGGTTCCCAGGTAGTACTTCAGCTTGTAGGAGCGCAGCAGCACCTGAGACAGGGTGCTGGCACCTGGGGCAAACCCGGGGCCCTTCATGTTGACGCGGGAGAGCCGGAAGTCGCGGCCGACCTTCACACCGGCCAGATAACCCGTGAAGACATCCGTCCGGGCCTCATAGTCGAAGGTGACTTCGCGCTGACCTGGCTCGATGACACCCGAGGCGTCGCGGAACTGCGTGTAGACGATGCGCGAAGGGCGGTGCCATGCACCGGACGGAGCGCCGAGGGGCGCCTGGTCGTAGAACACCTCCATCCGGTTGCCGAAGCGGTCCTCGATGGAGGCGAGCGCCCAGGCGATGCGCACCGTGTTGTTGTTCGCGGTCTGGATGGTCTCGTTGGGCCCCCGCTCGTATTGCGAATGGATGCCCTTGACGAGCGCGTCCTCACGCGAGCCCGGCCCCTTGCCGTAGGTCCGGATGAGTCCGTCGCGCCCCCGAACCTCGAAGGTGTCAGGCGCGTGGAGGGTGGTGCCCTCCGGGATGCGGATGGAGGCGTAGGTGTCGTGCTCCGTCTTGAAGGCCCGGGCGTCGGAACCGCCGGCCGGAACGAGCCGGACGCCGTCCAGGCACCAGGCCCTGCTGTAGCGGTTCTTCGCGTCCAGCGCCTCGTCCGGCATGAAGTCCACGGAGTGCAGCGCGTTGTCCCGTGCGAACGAGTTGGGGCACAGCGTGATTTGTGACAACCCCGCCAGGTTGAAGCCGGGGCCGAGGAGCCCGTCGCTGGCGTTGCTGTCATAGACAATGGACAGCGAGGGCTGGAGGCCCGCGCGCCCCGGAGGAACCCAGAGCGGGAGCGACACGGTGGCCGTTCCGCTCGGTGTCACATCCGCCGTGAAGGCCGTGACTCCGGGTGCCTCCGTGCCGGGAAAGGCCGTGTCGAGAATCGTGTCGGAGCGCAGCTCGATGGGGACGTCCAGGAGCGCGCTTCGTGCCTGGGCTGGTGGCTGCCCATCCTCGTCTCCTGAGGAGGACGTCAGCGCGGGGCCGCAACTGGTGAGCAGTTGGGCTCCATAGAAGAACAGCGTGAGGTTCGCCGCGAACCGCTTGCGGCGTCCCGGCGGACGCGGGGATTCTGAATCGTGTCTCATGTGGGAATGACCGTGGTGCGTCGAAAGGGATTTACTGACAGAGGGACTGGTCGCAGACACCGGACTCGTCCAGGGTGCCCGAGCAGTTGTTGTCGATGCCGTCGCAGACCTCGGCGGCGCCCGGCTTCATGTCGGCTCGCGTGTCGTCGCAATCGCCCGGTGCCCGGGAGGTGTCCGCGGGCTGGCGGCACGTGGTGGTCTCGCCCCAGCTCGTGCCGTAACCGTCGTGGTCCTGGTCCGGATAGAAGGTGAGCCACGCCGCGCTGTTGCTCGAGTCATCGGCGAAGCCGGTGCAGTCCTCGTCGAGGCCATTGGCACACACTTCCGCCGTGGGCGCGCCCGGGGTGCAGGTGCCGTGCTCGCCCCACTCGCAGACCTGGACGGGCGGCTTTCCGTCATGGGTCTCCACCCACTCGCACAGCTCGCCACAGGCGGGGGCGGTTCGCCGGCAGGCGCCCTGGCCACAGCTGATGGGCGGGAGGTCATCCACCTGCCCATTGCAGTCGTTGTCTGACTTGTCGCAGATCTCCGGCTGGGATGGGCGTGGGATGCAGGTCTGCTCCGCGCCGTTGACGCACGCCTGGACGCTGGCGGCGCAGACGCCGAGGCCGCAGTGCTTCAACGCCCCGGGCTTCACGGCGTAGTTCGAGTCGTTGCAGTCCTGGCTGTTGGAGGAAGCGCCGCCCGGCACACTGCAGCCCGCGCCAATCGGAGCGCCGGCACCATAGCCGTCCGCGTCGTTGTCGCTGTAGTAGGTAAGCAGGACCCCGTCATCGATGGTGCCATTGCAGTTGTCGTCCACGTTGTTGCAGGTCTCTGCCTTGGCGACGCCCGGCGTGCAGGCGTTGTCACCCCACTCGCAGAACTCGACGGGCGGCTTGCCGTCCTGGACTACCACCCACTCGCAGATGTTGCCGCAGGCGGCGACGGTGCGCTGGCAGGCTCCTGTGCCACAGGAGATGGGGGAAAGGTCATCCACCTGCCCGTTGCAGTTGTTATCGATGCGGTCGCAAATCTCGGCGGAGGCGGCATAGGGGACACAGGCCTGCTCCACGCCGTTGACACAGGCCTGGACGCTCCGGGCACAGGCTCCCTGGCCGCATTGCTTGATGGCCCCCGGCTTGACGGTGGAATTGCCGTCATTGCAGTCAGTGGCATCCGCGACGTAGCCCGCGGGGAGGCCACAGGAGTCGATCCAGTTTCCTGGAGCCCCGTAGCCATCTCCGTCCGCGTCCCGGTAGAAGCGACCGGCCTGCCAGATGGAGGCGTTGGCGTCATTGCAGTCGTTGTTGTTGAGGACCCAGCCATGGTCCAGACAGCCCTGCTGCGCGGCCCCGGTGCCGTGGCCGTCCCCATCCGCGTCGCGATAGACGTTGCGCTTGACGCCCTCGTCTATCTGGCCGTCGCAGTCGTTGTCCTCCCCGTCGCAGATCTCCGGGTCACAGTCCGGTTCCGGCTCACAGTCGGGACATCCAGGCGGAGGCAGCAGGTTCGGCTCCTGCTGGGAGCTGATGGCGGAGCTCGCCGGGGCCGCGAAGACCGGGCCGACGGCGAGGGCCGTGAGCAATATCAATACAGACTGGCTGAGACGCCACGCGCGTGCGCGGGTCTCTGGAGGTCGAGACATGGTGGGCTTTCGTGGTGGACGACGAATGAACTCGCGACCAGGCATGCGAGTGCCATGCGGAGGGGGCGCGGTTCGACTCAGGGATGAAGGAGTGCCCCCCGCAACGCATACGGAGGCACGCGTTCAAGCTGGTCGTGACATTCCGCTGTGACCCAGATTGTTGATGTGTTCGGGACGGGGCGTGCGCATGCGGGCGCCATGCGCGTGAATGCGCGGGACTCGCCTGCTTGCGAAGCCAGGGCAGGGTGGGTGCCAGTTACCTTGGCCCCACGCCGCGGAGCCCAGCCCGGACTCCGCTTGTCGGTCCACTCCCACGTTTTTCCTTGTAGGCTTTCCTTCCATGACTTCGACGGTGAGCGCGTTCCTCGACGACATCGACACCCGTGAGGGCTTGAACGAGGCCCGGCTGCGCCTGGAGCGGCTGGGTGAAGAGAGTGCCTGCCCGACGCTGGTGGCGCTCGCGGCCGAACTGGAGGCGCGTCAGGCCTCGACACTCGTGGACGCGCGGTGGCGGCTGCATGCGCTGTCGGACCACCTCGAAGAGGTGTTGGCCAAGGGCCAGGACGTGGACAGTGCCCTGGCCCTCCTGGAGGTCGCCCGGCAACCTCGCGCCGCGCGCTTCCAGGGGCGGCACTCCGCCGCGCGACGCGAGCAGGACCTGGCGGCGCTGCTGGCCACGCATCGCTCCGCGTCGAGCTTCGTGGAACTCATGTCCCATCGCCTGGGGCCCGAGGACCTCCTCGAGCTGTTCGCCTGCGGCGTGCAGGAGTACGTCATGCGTGGCGCGGACCTGTCGTCGGCGCCGGGGGTGCAAGAACTCCAAGCGGAGCTGACGCGGCGGGGACACCCGCTGGCGGCGCTGCCACCGCGGCGCAATCGCTGGGAGTCCACGCTGGGGCGCCTCCTGGGTGCTGACGATGTCGCCTCGGCGGCGGACTCGCTCGCGGAGCTGAGGGCCGCGAAGTCTCGCGAGGACGAAGACGACGAGTACACCACCCCGAACGTCCGGCTGGTGACGCACGACGAGCCCGTGCCCCCGGGGTTCGCGGCCGTCGTCGAGGGCCGTGGTGAGGAGGGCCCTCCCACTGAAGTCGACCAGCGGGTGCTCCGATTGCGCCCCGCGCTGCCCAAGGCGCCCGCCGATACCGTGACTTCTCTGCTGGTCGACCTGGACCTGCCGCTCCTGAAGGACGCCACCGCCGTCGTGTGCGAGCGGGCGCGGCTGGCCGACGTGGCGGAGGCGCTCTATGCGCTGGCGGTGTCGGGCGCGCGAGGATGGCGGGGCGCGCTGGGCGCGGCGTATGGGCGTCTGGCTTTGTGGCGCACGCTCGAGGGGCTCGGGGGTCTCCCGGCCTCGTGGGCCGGTGATGCCCTGGAGAAGCGCTGGGGCGCCTGTACGTGGTACCAGTTCAACGTGTCCGGGGGCGTGGGCGTCGTCTGTCTTCGCCCCGGAGGGACCTCGCTCGCGCTCCTGGCGGTGCGCGATGCGCCCGAGGACTCAGGCGGGTAGAGCCCTGCGCTTCCACAGGCGGAACGCGCGGTTCGAGGAGCGGCCATCCGGGTCCCTGGGGTGGCGGGGCTCCACGAGGCGCTCCTGCATCAGCTCCGTGGCGATGAAGCCCACCGGGCTGCTACCGGTCGGGTGGTCCATCTCCCGGCTCTGACGGACGACGTCCTCGAAGAACCGCAGTCCCTCCGCCGAGTCCTCCGTGAACCCCTGGTAGACGAGGAACCGCCACGCCTCCTCGGGGCTTCGGTGGAGGTCGACGGCGTGCAGGGTGGCGGTGAGCCTGTCCCAATAGCGCGGAAGAATCATGGCGGTGGGCGCGGAGCATAGCCGACGTCTCCTCGCGTCCGCGCACCTGTCTCTGTTCACCATCGACCACCCACGCTTTCCCCTTCACGGGTGCTGCCTTATGACGGGTGTCTGGCACCCGGAGGAGGTCGTTCGCGCGGATGGTGGAATACATCGACCAGCTCATCGGAGCGCTCGGCCCCCTGGGGCTGCTGGTGCTGGGGCTGGCGGCGGCGCTGGAGTACGTCGTCCCACCCTTCCCCGGAGACACCATCACCCTGTTGGGCGGCGTGTACGCGGTGCGCGGCGCGCACCCATGGGTGCTCGTCTTCCTCGTGGTGACGGCGGGCAGCGTGGTGGGCGCGGCCATCAACTACATGGTCGGCCACTGGCTGGCGGGGCGCTTCGATGCGCACCCGGGCCGCAGCTACTTCGGCATCACCCACGCCCGCCTGGAGCAAGTGCAGTCCCGGATGCGGCGCAACGGGCCGTGGCTGCTGCTCGCCAACCGCTTCCTTCCAGGCATCCGAGGCCTCATCTTCATCGCCGCGGGCGCCGCGCGCATGCCTCGCGTCAACGCGCTGGGCCTGGGCGCGCTGTCTGCCATGGCGCACACCGGGCTGGTGCTCGCGCTGGGCGCCGCGGTGGGCGGAAACCTCGAGAAGTTGTCGGCGTTGATGAGCCGCTACCAGTACGCGGTGCTGGGGTTGGTGGTGGTGGGCGTGGTGGCGGTGCTGGTGCGCATGTTCGCTCGGCGACGCGCGCCCGCCTCCGAACCCTGAGTCTTCAGTCGGACGGCCTCCCACACCGACATTGCGCGGCCAGGGCCCGGCGCGGTTGAGTCGCCTCCATGGCCTCGCGCATCCATCCAGGGACTTCGTTGCTCGTCGCGCTCGTGTTGTCCGTGGCGGGCTGCCGCTGTGGAGATGACCCGGGCGTGGGCGGTGCGCGCCAGGGCTTCCGTCCCCAGGAGGAACAGGTCGACTTCGGCAGGGCGCTGGAGGGCTCCCTCACGCGTCGTCAGGTGACGGTGCTGGCCACCGGGCGCTCCAGTGTCACCGTGACGGCCTCCTCGGGTTCTCCCTTCTCCGTGGACGTCGCCGAGGTGACGGTGCCGGGCAGTGGCCAGGCCACCGTCGACGTGGACTTCCTCGCGGGCAACGGCGCGGCGCAGGGCACGCTGACGCTGACGGGCGCGGGACGCACGGAGACCGTTCGACTCACGGGCCTGGGAGTGAGGCCGCTCGACTGCGTCCCCTCCAGTCCCTGTCACGAGTCGCGCTTCGACCTGGACTCCGGTGCCTGCGTGGAGCGGCCCCTGGAGGACGGCGCCACCTGCATCCCCACCAGTCGCTGCCAGGCGAACGGCCGCTGCGAGTCGGGCGCGTGCGTGGGCAGCCCCCGCTCGTGTGACGACGACAACCCGTGCACGGTGGATGCGTGCTCGCCCACCCTGGGCTGCGTGACGGCGCCCGTCGCGTGTCCGGTGCCGAAGAACCCATGCAAGGTGGGCGTGTGCGACCGCGACGACGGCTGCGAGGAGGTGGACGCGGAGGACTTCGTCCCGTGCGGGCCGGTGGACTGCAGGAAGTCCAACCTGTGTTTCGGGGGCTCGTGCAAGGAATTGCCCACGCCGGATGGCATGCTCTGCGCGCCCGCCACCGCATGCCAGGGTGAGGGCACCTGCCAGGATGGCGAGTGTGAGAAGCCCGACGCGGGAGACCTCCCGGTCGACTTCAGCCAGGACCTGGGAGGGGAACCCATGGGCCAGCCCGCGCTGCTCGTCCAGGAGGGCGCGCTGTTCACCTCGGTGTGCGGGGGTGACGGGGGCTGCCGGCTCGTCTCCTTCACGCACGGCGGTCTGCTGCGCTACGAGTCGCCCTTTCCCGACGGTGGCACCCGCACGCTGCTGGCCGCGTCGGATGCGGGCGTGGTGGTGCTCGCCTCGGAAGGACTGGAGTCCTATGCCCCTCGGGGTCCGGGCGCGCGGCAGTGGGAGGCCCCCTGGACGTCGCTGGGCGCGCCCTCGGATGCGGGGCCCTGGATGGGGCACGTGGAAGCGGGACAGGTCGCGCTGACACCAGACGGAGACGTGGTTGCTCACGTGGCCTGGGGCCCTGTGCCGGACGCGGGCGCGGATGGCGGAGTGGCACCGCCGCTGGCGCCGGAGGGTGCGCGGTGGGTCTGGCTCGCGGGGCATGAGGATGCGGGTTCGGTGGTGCGCGCGGGGCCCATGGAGCCCTGGCGCGGTGAGGCGCGGCTCGCGCTCGACGTGGAGGGCTCGGCCTATCGCTACACGGTGGATGGGCGACTGGAGCGCGCGGACTTCGACCTGGACGGTGGCACGGAAGTCATCATCTCCGCGCTCGGCGACGGGGGTGTGCCGGGCGGGCGCGCGTCGCTGGCGGTGGCGGGAGGGACGCTGCTGGTGGGCACCCAGGCCTTCGTGTCCACGGACGGCGGTACGCAGGTGGCGGTGGACTGGGACGCGGGCACGCGGACTTTGACTCCGCTGGCCGAGCCCGCGCTGCTCGCGGCGGAGGGGACTCCCGGCTACCTGTTCGCCCATTCCTGCGACCGCGCGGATGGCCTGCCGTGCACGCCCGAGGAGGAGCGCGCGGTGCTTCGCGCGGTGGACTCGGCCACGGGACAGGTGACGTGGGAGGTGGACGCGCTGCCCTTCACCGCGCTGCCCGGCTCGCTGCACGACGCGACGCTGATTCAGGGCGGCGCGGTGGGGGTGCTCTCGGACGCGGCGCGCCCGGATGGGCGGCAGGTGTGGCTCCAGCTCTTCGCGCGGGGGCAGAAGCTGATGATGTGCCCGCTGCCGGGCCGCCCGACGGTGGTGGCGGGGGCGTCCTTCTTCGAGGACAAGCTGCTCGTCGTGCTGGAGCGCGACGGCGTGTGGAAGCTGGAGTCCTACGGCATGGGGCCCGGCATCCAGGTGGATGCGCGCGGCTGGCCCCTGCGACACGGGACGCCGGGAGCCACGCGGCGCGAGTCGCCGTGAGTCACTCGGTCGTGTTCGGGTCCACCCACAGGTCCTCGTAGCGGACCTGCGGCGGCGTCTGGTGCAGGCGAAGGCCCTGCACCGTGGAGGTGGCCGCCGCGTGCACGCGCTCGTGGTACAGCGGGATGAGCGGACAGTCGTCGCGGAAGAGGTGCTCGGCGCGCACGTAGAGCTGCTGCCGCAGGCCCGGGTCGATGGACACACGCGCCTCGGCGGTGATGCGGTCCAGCTCCGGGTTGCGATAGCCCAGCGGGTACACCGTCTGCGCGCTGGAGTGCAGCAGGAAGTAGAGGAACGTGTCCGGGTCCGGGAAGTCCGCCAGCCATAGCGTGCGGAAGGCCGGCACCTTTCCGTCGCGCAGCCGCGCCGAGTACTCCTCCGGTGCCATCTCCACGTGCTTGAGTTCCAGCAGGCCCGCCTGCAACAAGGGGCGGAAGAGCACCGCGTCCTCGGCGGAGGTGTCCCGGCCCGCGGGGTGGTGCAGGGTGAGCCGCAGCCGCCGCAGGCCCGCGTCGCGCAACAACTGCTCGGCCAGCGCCACGTCGGGCGCGGGCAGGGGCCCCACCTCCGTGCCGCCGATGAGCTCCGGTGGGGTGAGCGTGCGCGCCACGCGGGCGCCGGGGTGGAATTGCTCCACCGCGCCGACGATGTCCATGCCCGCGCGCAGCGCGCGTCGCACGCGCACGTCGTCGTAGGGCGGCTCGCGCAGGTTGAGGGCCACGAAGGCCGTGGAGGGCGTGGTGCTGGCGAGCACCTGGAAGGACTCCAGGCCCGGCACCTCCACGTGTTCGGCGGAGAGGAAGGACACCAGGTCCGCGGCGCCCTCGCGCAGCCGCGCCACGGCCTCCTGTCGCGAGTTCACCAACTGGAACTCCAGCCGGTCCAACAGCGGCGTGCCCGCGCGCCAGTAGGACGGGTTGCGCTCCATCACCACGCGCTCCGGCTCCAGGGACACGACGCGGAAGGGGCCGGTGCCCACCAGCCTGCCACTGGAGTCCACCCGCGCCACCGCCGTGGGCGTCAGCGCCATCAGGTGCAGGAAGAACGCCTTGGGCTCGCGCAGGCGGATTTCCAGCGTGGCGTCGTCGAGCGCCTCGATGCCCGACACCTCGCGCGCGAGGCCGGACGTGTACTCGGACGCGCCCTCCACGTCCTCCAGGAGGCTGCGGTCCGGTGAGCGCACCGCCGGGTCCAGCAGGCGCTCCAGGTGGCGCTTCACGTCGCTGGCCGTCAAGAGCGCGCCGTCGTGGAAGGTGACGCCCCGGCGCAGATAGAAGCGATAGCGGCGCGCGGAGGGGTCCGCGTCCCAACGCTCGGCGAGGTCCGGTTCCAGTCCGCCGTCCGCCAGTCGCAGGAGGCTGGAGAAGGCGCACGCGGTCAGCTCCGACAGCTGGTTCTCCACGCTGAACAGCGGGTCCACCGCCTGGCGGTTGCGCAGCGACGCCGCCTGATGCAGCACCACGCGCAGCATTCCGCCCGTGCGCGGCTGGGGCAGCCGGAAGCGGAAGACCTCCGTCTCCAGGCCCAGCGCCTCGTGGCTCAGCTGGTCCACCGTGCGCGTCAGCCCGTCGCCGATGCGGATGACCCGGCGCGCGTCCTCGCGCACCTGCGCCACTTCCTCGCGGATGGACGAGTCCGCCTTGGTGAGCACCACGTTGGCGGTGCGCAGCTCTTCAATCGCCGCGCTCAGGCGCACCACGGACTCCGACAAGTCGCGGCCCGTGCGCGCCTGGTCCTCCGCCTTCTGCGAGGCGCCATGGCCCACGCGGGCCATCTCCTGCGTCTGCCGTACCAGCTCGCGCGCGTGGCCGGACTGTTCAATGGCCATGCGCGTGACGTCTTCCACGCGGCGGGCCACGCGGCGGCTGGCCTCCACCACCGTGGCGCCCTGCGCCTCCAAGAGCTGCGTCTCCGTCACCGTGGCTTCCACGGCGCTGAAGGTGCGCCGGGTAATCGAGCGAATCTCCACCAGCGCCTCGGACGCGCGGTCTCCCAGGGCCACGCCGGCGGTGGCCTGCTCGCGGCCCTCGTGCACCAGCGCCACGGCGGTCAGCACCGCGTCGCGGACGCCGGACACCATGGCCGCGATTTCGCGCGTGGAGCGCGTGGTGCGCTCGGCCAGGTTGCGAATCTCGTTGGCCACCACGCCGAAGGGGCGGCCATGCACGCCGGCCTGCGCCGCGATGATGGCGGCGTTGAGCGCGAGCAGGTTCGTCTGGTCCGCGATTTCCTGGATGACGTCGACGATGCGGCCGATTTCGGCGGAGCGCGAGCCCAGCGTGCCCATCAGCTCCGCGGCCTTGCGGACCGTCTCCTCCACCCGGTACATGCCCTTGACGCTGTCGGCCACCAGCACTTCGCCGCGCTCGGCCGTCGCCGTCACCGCCAGGGCCAGCTGGTTCGTCTCGCTGGCGCGGCGGCGCACGGAGTCGATGCCGCCCTCGACGAGCGCCACGAAGTCCTCCGCCTCGCTCGCGAAGCGCGCCAGCTCGTCACCCGAGGAGGCGATGTTGGCCAGCCGTTCGCTCATCGCCTGCATCAGCGCGGTGGTGTGATTGGCGAAGTCGTTCACCTGCGACAGCGACTCCACCACCTGCTCCAGCCGCTCGGTCATCTCCAGGAGCGCGCCCGTGGTGTCGACGGCGAACACCTCCAACTGGTGCACCCGCTTGCCCACCACCTGGAGGCTGCCGCCCATGCCGCTGACGGAGTGCAGCGTGCGCTCCACCGCGCCACCCTGACGCCGCGCGGCCTCCAGCAGCATCCGGGCCTGCTCGCTCACGTCCGTGCTGGTGCGGTGCAGGTTCGCCGTCACCCGCTGCACCTGCGACAAGGCACGGCGCAGGGACAGCACCAGGCGGCGCACATCCTCGTGCCCCTCGTACTTGTGCCCGCCCGTCGTGGTGAGGTCGCCCTCCGCCAGCCGGGCCATGACGCGCCGGCGCGCCAGCCGCCGCAGCGCCGCCCACCGGAACCACGCCAGATACCCGCCCGTCAGGTACAGCGCGGGGGTGGCCAGGAGCAGCGCCAGCCAGGAGGAGGACTCCAGTTGCTGGCCGCTCAACTGAAGGACGCCCCCCAACACGAGCGCGGACAGCAGGCCGGCCGCCAGGCCGAACGCGAAGAGATACCGTTTGGCGCCCATGGACCGACCGAGGCTACCCCGCCTTCTCGCGCCGGTCCTCAAAACGCCGCAGACTGGGGAGCCCCGTGTCCGTCCTGCTCGCCCTCCTTGTCCTCGCTCTCCCAGTGAATCCCGTCAGCCCTGAAAGTGAGGGTGTCGGCGGTCCGCCTCGGAGGGAGGAGGCGCGCTTCGTCTTCTCCTGGCGCGGGGTGCCGGTGGGCACGGTGACGTTGACGCAGGCCGCCGGACGTTTCACGTATCTGAGCCGGCACCTGCACACGCGAGGACGTGAGCACGGGGAGCGTCGGCGCGAGGCGACGCTGGAGGTGGATGCCGCGGGTCGGCTCCCGGGCCGGGCCGTGGTTCCCCAGGCGCTGTGGCTGTGGCGGGGGCCTCCCGCGCCGGGCTGTGTGACGGGACGCGAGGAGCTGTCCGGCCGCGAGGGCCCGCACTGCGTCACGGGGGGGAGGGCGCCGTGGGTGGAGGGCACGCTGCTCGGAACACCCTTCCGGGCGCGCTACGACGCGGGCGGACGCATGGACGTGCTGGAGGTGGGCGAGTCGCGCTTCACCGTGGCGGCGCCGGGTGAGCGGCTGCGCGCCCCGCCGGACTTCTTCGCGAAGGGGCTGCCGGTGGAAGGCGAGACGGGGGCGCTGGCCCTGGCGCCCCCGCTGGAGGTTCCCTCGACACTGGATGGCATGACGCCCTGGTCGGTGGGGGCGGCGCGGGCCCTGTCGGCGAGGGTACACGCGGCGTTTCCGGAGAAGGGGCCCGGCGCGGCGGACTGGAGCGAGGATGGGGCGGGGGAGGCGGGCGGGTGTCTGGCGCACGCGCTTCGCTTCGCGGCGTGGGCGCGGGAGAAGGGCGTGAAGGTGGCCCTGGTGCACGGGCTGCTGGTGGTGGACGGCGGCCCGGCCCGGCCCCACGCCTGGGTGCGCGTGGCGCTGGTGGGCGGGGGCACGCTGGATTTGGACCCCACGTCGCTGGATGACGTCCGCGCGGACACTCACCTGGCGCTGGCACTGGCGGAGGCGCGCGGCCCGGCGCTGGAGGCTGGTGCGCGGTGGTTGGCGCTCTTGCGCGGGGCGCACCGGGTGGTGCGCCGGCCGTGAGATGGGCGCGGGTTATTCGAAGGGGATGATGGACAGCTTCGCGCCCGCGTCGGCGCCGAGGATTTCCTTGGCGCGGGCGGGCAGGTAGGCCACCGTGTTGTCGAGCCGGGCCTGGCAGCGCACCGAGCGGAAGCGGTTGCGACCGGACTCGCGCTCGTAGGCGACGAGGATGTCGTCCCCCTCCATCTCGAAGTCCTCGTCCGCGAGCTTCACCGTGCGGTACTTGCGCACCAGCGACACGTCGGAGGTGTTGGCCTCGAAGTGCGGACCGCCGTCGAACGGGTCGATGCGCTCCACGTACCGGAAGCCGATGCGCTCCAGCATGCGCTGCACGCCGCGCGTCTGCGGGCCCACTTCGCCCAGCACCTTCTGCACGCGGTCCGGGAAGAGCGACGCGTAGATGTCCGACGCGGGGAACAGCTCCTTGATGAACTCCTTGTTCTGCCGGCTGAGGCGGTCCGCCTCCAGGTACGTCAGGCCGGTGAACTTCTTGCCGCACGCCTCCCACAAGAGGCTCCGCCCGTCGGGGAGCAGGGGCGGGAGCAGCTCCGCCAGCACGCGCGGGCGGAACAGCCGGCGGTGCATGGCGAGGAAGAGGAAGCGCACGTAGGACAACTGCTTGCCGGGCTTGTCCGGCGTGGCCCGGTACGGCGGGTCCACCACGAGGCCGCCGATTTCGGTGGGGCCCTCGTAGTTGTAGGCGATGGACAGCACCTTGTGCCGCAGGTGCCGCTCCAGGGAGGCGGAGTAGTGCTCCCGCTCGCTCACCTCGTAATAGATGTGCGGCGCCTCGTACGTGCCGTGCTGGGCGATGATCATCGACGTGCCGATGATGAGCCCGTTGCGCACGTCCTCGAGGACGAAGAGGTACTCCCGCTCGAAGGGGTTCTTCACCTTCCCGGCGAAGCTCTTCACCGACTTGTCGATGATGTTCTCGAGCGTCTCCTCGTTGTTCGGCAGGTTCACCGTGTTGAGCACGGCGGCGAGCCGCTTGAGGCCGGCCAGGTCGGTCTTCTGGACGTCACGCAGGACAAGCATGGGTGCACCCGGGACGCCCCTGGAATGGGCGCCGGAAGGGGTGGGGACCATACACCACACCACCTGCCGGCGGTCAGCTCACGCTCGCTTGTTTCCTCGCGTGACGCGCTGAGTCATTAGGTGAACTATCCGCCCTGGCAGGCACGCGTGGCCCACGCACGGGCTCGCGCGGGGTGAAACATATATCAAACGTTCAACCCCCTGACTGGACGCTCGCCCTGTTGTCAGGCGAGTGGGAAGAAACGGTGGGGGGAATGAAGCGTGGAATGCTTTCGGCTACCGTGTGTCGACCGTTGGCTTTCAAACCTTCGCAAGGACACGTGCCATTGAGAGTCTTTGTTCCTGGAATGCTTGCGATGTGGATGCTCCCCAGTCTGGCGTTCGCCGGAGTCGTGTGGCGCGGTGACTTCGAGACGGGCAACCGCTCGCAATACTCGAGCGAGCAGGTGGTGAGCTCGGACCGGTTGTTGGTGGTGACGAACCCGGTGGCGGAGGGCAAGTACGCGCTCAAGGTCACCGTGAAGCAGGGCGACGACCCCATCAACTCCAGCGGCAATCGCAACGAGCTGGTGTACCAGGGCAAGGAGAAGGAAGGCTCCGAGTATTTCTACCGCTGGAAGGTGATGTTCGCGGCGGACTTCCCCAGCGTGGACACGTGGCAGCTCTTCACGCAGTGGCACCATGACGGGTGCTGCGGCTCACCGCCGCTGGAGTTCTACGTGCGCGGCGAGGAGATTCGCATGGCGCTCAACTACGACTCCACCATTCCATGGCGCGGCAAGCTCCAGCGCGGCGTGTGGCACGAGTTCATCCTGCACGTGAAGTGGTCCTCCAAGGCGAGCACGGGCTTCGTGGAGCTCTGGCACAACAAGGAGAAGGTGTTGGCGAAGAAGAGCGCCGTGACGATGTACGCGGGCCAGAACAACTATCTGAAGCTGGGCCTGTATCGCAGCGACACGGTGAAGCCGGTGGGCGTGCTGTACCACGACGGTTTCATCCAGGCGACGACGCTGGCGGACGTGCTGGACACGACGCCCACGCCCACGCCGGATGCGGGCACGCCTCCTCCTACGGATGCGGGGACGCCCACGGTGGATGCGGGCACTCCTCCCCCGACGGACGCGGGCACGCCCACGGTGGACGCGGGTCCGCCGGTCGACCCGGAGCCGGAGGAGCCCACGGACGCAGGCACTCCGCCTGGGAGCGATGCGGGCACGTTGCCGGAGGAGGGACCTGGCGGAGTGCTGCCTCCCACGGGTGTGACTCCCGATGGCACGGACGGGGAGGCCGCGGGCTGCAACAGCGCCGGCGGGCCGCTCGCGGGGCTCGCGCTCCTGGGGTTGATGGGCCTGGCCTGGGTGCGTCGCCGGCGCTCTTGAGGCTCGCGCTGGGACGCTGTGCTCATCGACGCGGACTCGGGGGCTCGCCGCTGAAGCTCCCGAGTTCTGGGGTCCGCGCTCACAGCTCCTGGGCCTGCGCGCGCTTGAGCTCCAGGTCCTGGTCCTGGGTCTCGGAGCGCTTGCTCAGGTGGGGCTCGAGGTAGCGGCTCACATAGTTCAGGGTGAGCCGCTTGGAGTCGGGCTGCTGCCAACCGGAGAGCTGGAGCTTCGTCTCCGAGTCCTTCCACGTCTTCTCCAACTGGTAGTCCGTCCTGGCCGCGAGCGCCTCGATGCGCCGCCGCTCCTCATAGGCGTGGTCGTCCCCGGTGGTCCGGGAGAAACTCGTGCCCTCGCCCAGGCTCAGGTTAAGGGACTCCGCCATGCGCAGGCGCTCGTCCGCGTCCTCGGCCGTGTCCCGACGCGAGGTGGGCGCGCCATACTTCATGCTCAGCAGCTCCGAGAGCGCACCGAAGTCCTCGCGCAGGGGCGCGTCGGTGTCGAAGCGCAGCGACACGGTGGCGAGCTTGTTCAGCGTGAATCTGAAGTCCACCGTCGCCAGGCGGTCCGTGACGCGGGTGGTGACGCGAAGGTCTCCCTGGGACGAAGTCGTCCGGGCCTCGGGATGGAGCGCGCGGACCTCGTCGGGGGACATGCCCCAGCGGGTCTCCTGGAAGCCGCTCTTGCCCCGGTAGTGGGCGAGTTCCTCGGCGGCGAAGGCGTCATTGGAAGCGCGGATGGCCTCTCGGCGCTCCAGCAGCGCCTGCTGTCGAGCCGAGGTTCCGCAGGCGGTGGCGAGCAGACACAGGGGAAGAAGTCCGGCGAGGGCGCGAAGCATCACGGGCTCCTGGAGGCGTGGGTGCGCTCCTGGGACGTCACGGGCCTCCGGAAATTCACGGGAGTTTCGGAAGCGCGGGAGACGCGGTTGATTGACAGCCATCTGTCAATCAGACAGCCTTCTGTCCATGGCGAAATACACGACGGCCGGGTCGACGTTCACGGACCTGGTGCTCGAAATCTTCCGGAACAACGGCCTGCTGCTCGCGGCGGGTGAGCGCCTCTCCGAGCCGTCGGGGCTGACGAGCGCGCGTTGGCAGGTGCTGGGTGTGGTGGACCATGAGCCGACGCCTGTGGCGAACGTGGCGCGCACCATTGGATTGACCCGGCAGAGCGTGCAGCAGACGGCGGACGCGCTGGAGGCCGACGGGCTGGTCGAGTACCAGGACAACCCGCACCACCGCCGGGCCAAGCTCATCGCCCTGACGACGAAGGGGCGCGAGCGACTGCGCGAGGTGGAGGCGCGTCAACTGGCCTGGGCGAACAAGGTGGGAGGCCGGGTGTCCGTGGCGTCACTGAAGACCGCGCTGGGGGCGCTCCAGGAGGTCCGGGAGGCGTTGGAGCAGGACGTCGCCGTGGCGAGCGAAGCCTGAAACCGTTGCTCCGTGTCCGGTTGGCGTGCTGCTCAGGAGAAACCCTCTCATGGATTGGTCCCTGGTGTTCGAGTTCATCCGGCAGCGCGACCCGGTGTTCCTGTCCCGGCTGGAGGGGGTGCCGGACGCCGCCATCGCGACCCTGACCGCCGGACGGGACGTCACCCTGCCTGGGTTCTATGTGGAGTTCCTGCGGCGGATGGGGGGTAGCAGCAACGACTACTGTCCGTTTGGCGCCACGCAGGACCACCGCTTCTCCGCCATCGCAGAGCGGCTCGGCGAGGACGACGACGCGCTGTCCAGCCGCTTCTTCCCCGTGGCCCTCGAAACCGACGAGTCGCAGGTGGCGTTGTATGACCACTACCTCGACCTGCGGCGCGCCGAGGATGATGACGTGCCGCTCGTGGTGCTGGAGCAGGGTGTTTCGCTCGACTTGCAATTACCCGTCGAGTCCCACGAGACCTTCGGCGAACGCATCACCACGAGCGTGTTCAGCCACTTCGAGCTGCGCCTCCGTGCGCACCACGAAGTGGTGACCCAGGGCTGCGAGGGAAGCGGGGTGTTGCCGCGGGCCGTGGCGCTGCTGCAGCGCGCCGGGTTCGTGCCTGTCCTGCCATTGCTGGGCCGCGTGGCCTGTTTGCAGGCGGGGCCGCTCAGTGTGCATGCCTGGTTCGATGAGAACCCCGCGCGGCTGAGGCTGCGGCTCGGTGGCGATGACCCGCGGACCCTGAAGCAACTCGCGGACCGGTTGTTCGCGGACCTGCACGGTGCGCGGCGACCCCGGCCGCCGAAGGGGCCGCGCGGCGTGCGCTGAACCCCGGGGCGCTCAACCGCTCCGGTGGAACAATCACACGCATGGTGAATACAGCACAGGTGAGTCCGTCATCAGGTGTATGCACGACATCTTGCGCAGCACGGTGCTCTCCGCACTGTTGGCCACGTCCGCGACGGCGTGGGCCGAAACCCCTGTGTCTCCCGCCGCCACCGTGTCCCCGGTGCCACTGATTGCCCTGGTCCCTGGGAAGGTCCTCCATATCGACTCGCGGGGCTCGCGAACCCTCGCGGACTGCGAACAGGTCGAGGAGCACCGGATGTTGGGTGGGCCCGACAAGGGCAAGTTGTTTCGGGAGACCGAGCCGTGCTCGTTCTGGTACCTCGCCGTGCATCCACCCACGGGACGCTGGGCGATGGGTGTTTCGGTCAGCGGGGATATCGGTACGACTCGACTGGTGAGCATGACGCTGTCGGGTCGGAAGGTCGATGTGCCCACCGACAAAGCGGGTCGCGCCAAGGAGGGCAACCTGCTCGTGATGGGGGACCTGGAGGGCGTCGTGGCCATCACCCCCGGAGTCCCGGCGCAGTGGACCAGCAATCAGGTCCAGCACTCGCAGCGTCCCGAGTTGTTCACGGCAGACGGCTCTCGTGTGCTCGTCGCTAACGGGACCTTGACCACCGCGGACTGGTGGAGTTGGAGCTTCGGGCCCAAGCCGGAGGGCGTTCGCGTGTTGCCCGCGCATGTGACGGACACCGCGAGCAATGACCTGGTCCTGGGGGAGTCGCGCACCGTGGTGAGGCACGAGCGTGGCGGAGTCCGGGTCGCCACGCTGGACCCCACGGGCACGAAGCCCTGGAAGCTGGGCTCCCCCATGAAACAGAATCGGAAGGGACTGCTGACACCCGTGGTGCTCGGGGACTCGATGATCTTCTACCGCGAGGGGACGCAGGACGAGGGTATGAACTGCGAAGGTGCGGACTCGGCCACCTATCGTCGCCTCGACCTGCGCACCGGTCAGGAGAAGGTCTGGCGGACCCATGAGACGTACTGCAGCGGCTTCGGAATCGCGGCGGCGAGCGCGCGGCGCAGGACGGCGTACTTCATCGAGAGCAACTACTTCTCCACCGGCGTTTCCCAACTGTATGAGTACTCGCTCGACGGGGATGAGGTCCGTGAGCTGAAGGCTCAAGGTATGGAGGGGGTGCACGACATCAGCGAGGACGGGCGAACGCTCGTCTTGTACGCGAGAGGCGGTGTCATCAAGGTCTACGACAACGACACGGACGAGTCGGCTTGGTTGACGAACCTCGAGAAGGTCACCGACGCGGGACTGCTCGACCTGCGCTGACGCGGCGTGTGTACGCCAGCATTCGAGGTGCTGGCGTGCAAGTCGAGTCACACGTCGCGATGGGGCTCACCAGCCGTGACGGTCGAGCCAGCTTCGGAGCGCGCGGGCGATGTCGTCGGGCGCGTCCTCCGGCGCGTGGTGTCCCGCCGGGGGGAGCGGAACGATTTCGAGGCCCGGGAGGGACTTGCGCACCCACTCGATGACTTTCGGCGCGCTCAGGCCGGTGTCCCCGAACGTCAGGAGGAGTGCGGGCTTCACGGAGGGATGGGCAAGCCACGCGTCATAGCGCTCGATGACGGCGATGACATCGGCGGGTTCTCCTTCGATGGGAAGCTCACGCGGCCACTGAAGCATGGGGCGCCGTGACGCGGCATTGGGGTAGGGGGCGTAGTAGGCCTCGCGGGCGCTCTCGGTGAGGCCCGTCTTGACGCCATTGGCGAGGGAGCGTGCGAGGAACTCGTTCTGCTCCAGCACCATCTTCTCGCCGACGCCGGGCGTACGCAGCGCGCGGAACAGTTGCTCACCCTGTGGCGTCGAGTGGCTCCAGTTCATCGACCGGAAGAATGTCTCGAAGACCACGACGCCGCGCACGCGGTCCGGATGTCGCGAGGCCCAGTCCAGGGCGAGCACTCCGCCCCAGTCGTAGCCGACGAGCACGACGTCGCGCAGGTCGAGCGCGTCGAACCAGGCGTCGAGGTACCGCGCGTGGTCCGCGAAGCGATAGGCGATGTCGGGTTTGCCGGAGCTCCCCATCCCGATGAGGTCGGGCGCGAGGCAGCGGCCCCGGTCGGCGAGTTGTGGAGTCACGTTGCGCCACACGTACGAAGACGTGGGGTTGCCGTGGAGGAACACGATGGGCGAGCCGGTGCCCTCCTCTCGGTAGGAGATGAAGGAGTCGAGGACGGGGGCCTGGTGGGTGGCGGGCATGGGCGTGCGCTGGGGGAGGACAGGTGGAGACGTGTGGCACGCGATGAGCGTGCCGGTGACGAGCCAGCCGAGCAGTCTGTGCATGCGCCCAATATGCGGCCGGTGAGACCTTCCTGGCCGTGATGATTCGTGAGCAGTAACCTCACGAACCATGAGCATTCAGATAGGGGCCATCGACCTCAATCTCCTCCTGGTCCTCCACACCGTGCTCACCGAGCGCAGCGTGGTCCGAGCGTCCGAGCGGCTCCATGTCACGCCGTCGGCCATCAGCAACAGTCTGGCCCGGCTCCGCGCCCTGCTCGGGGACCCACTCGTGACGCGGAAGGGACGTGGCATCGTCCCCACGCCGAGAGCGCTCGCGCTGGCCCCCGCCATTGGCCGTGGGCTTCGAGAGATGGAGCTCGCGCTCCATGAAGTCCCATTCGAGCCGCTGCGGTGCAAGCAGACCTTCACCCTGGCCATCGCCGATGCGGGACAGCTCACGTGGGTGCCGCGAATCGCGGCGCTGATGCGCAAGGAGCTGCCGAACGCGCGCCTGGGCGTGGTCGGTATCGATTCCCTCGTCTCGCTAGGGGACCTGGGGTCGGGGCAGGTGGATTTGCACCTGGGCGTGGCGGGACAGGGAGCGGGTCTGCACTTCGAGCCGTTGTTGACGGAGCGCACCGTGCTCGTGGCGCGCCGAGGACACCCGGTGCTGGGCAAGCGCCAGTCGGCACGGGCGCTGGGGGGACTCCGGCATGTCCGCGTGGAGATGGTGCCGGGAAAGGGCTTCGGCGACGCCGTCGGAGCCGCCTATGCACGTGCGGGCATCCCGCGGGAGGTGGTCATGACGGTGCCCACGTTCACGGCGGCGGCGGCGGTCGTCTCCGCGACCGACCTGGTCGCGACGTTGCCAGAGTCGCTCGTGCTCGAGCACGGCGCGCGTCTCACGGTGCAGACGGTCGACGCGCCGTACCCCTCACATTCCGTCAGAATCTCGATGTGCTGGCACGAGCGCACCCACGCCGACCCGGCCGCGCGCTTCTTCCGCGAGCTGGTGCGGCGGGGTGTCGTGGCCGAGTGAAGTGGCTCGGCTCAGCGCTGCCCTGATTCCAGGCCGGGCCGGTCTTCGAAAAGCTGGACCCAGCGCCCGTCGAAGCCACCGCTTGTTGGCGAGTACCACGCGCCCGGCAGCCAGAAGCCATGCTCCACGCCATCCTTCGAGTCCGTGAAGCCCGTGTGCACGAAGTAGTCGTGCTGCCACCAGAACGAGCCCGGTGATGTGCCGTAGCCGCTCGCGCTCGCCCGAGTCTGGCCGCGAGAGTCCGCCACGCTGCTGGCATAGGCATTGTCGTGGAACGCATTCGAGCCACCCCCGCCGAAGTCGGAAGCGCTGTCGTTCAACTCGAACGTGCCCAGCAGCCACTTCTTCGCGATGTAGCCCTCGCGGTCATCCTCGTTCTCGATGTCGCGCGTCTGCGGGAAGAACCGCTGCATCCCCGCGCTCACCTCCGCCTGTCCCGCCTCGTTGACGATGGCGCTCTCCAGCCAGAAGTCGATGGGGGACGTGTCCTTCCAGTGCGTCGTGTAGCCGCCGTATTGCCAGTGCGTGGGCAGGATGTCCGCGAGGTCCTGAAGCTCGTACGTGATTCGCTTCACGTTGGGCCAGGTGACGGTCTTCCCGTTGTCGTAGCGGCTCGCCAGCGCGTCCGCCGTCGCATACGTGAGCGCCCGCGCGCCGAACGCCGCCACCGCGTCCGCCGAGCCCTCCGGCACGAAGGCGTAGTGCACGTTCTTCCTACCATCGTTGTTGACCCCGGCCTCCGCCTTGCCCGCGCTCGCCATTCGGCCCGCGAAGAACGAATAGGGGTCCGTGCAGAAGCGCAGCTCCTGCCCATGCGCCGCCGCCAGCTTGTCGGACCACTCCGCCTGCCAGATGAGCAGGTGCTTGCCCGTGGCCGTCTGCATGAAGTTCAGGTCCACGTGCCCCGCACGGCGCACGACGTTGCGCTTGTGCTGCGTCACCACTCCGTAAGCAACGGACTCACCACTGCCCGGGTTGCCCACCACGTTCTGGACGAGCAGCTCCACCCGCTCCCAGTCGTGGAGCTGGTAGTCCCCGGCCGCGTTCTTATCGAGCGCGTGATACACGTGGTAGATGAGGACGAGGTTCTTGCCTCCGTCCATGAACTCGATGAGCGACGTGTACAGCGTCGGCCGGATGCGCCAACCGTCATAGGCGCTGGGGCCTGTACGAGACGCGTCGACGTACTGGGGGATCTGCTTCCAGTTCAGCTTGTTGTTCGAGAAGTTCCCATCCCGGTCGAAGTCGAAGTTCGTCACCCAGTCATAGCCGTGCCGCCCATCGTTCCCGTTGCCGCGCTTGAGGATGACGGGCGCGTAGTACTGGAGGAACGCCTGCCGCTGTGCGCTCGTCAGGGACCAGGCCTGCGCGTGGGCCTGCGTGGGCCAGCACAGCGCGGCGAAGGTCAGCGCGAGCACGCCGTACAGGCCGAGCCCTCGAAACATCGGAGCACGTCTCGTGGTGTCTGGAGTCATGCCCCCGAGCAAACCATGACTCTTCCCATATCAATGCTGGGAAAACGTGAATAAGTGCATTTCCTGAAAGGATGGCGCTGTGCGTCGCTTGAAGCTTCACGGGGCCCGTGTCAGGAACCGCGCATGCGCGATGACTCGACTGGCGGTGATGGAGGCGTGCCCCACCTGAGCCCGGAGGAGTTCCGGAAGCTCGGTCACCGGATGGTGGACTGGATTGCCGACTATCAGGCGCGGCTGGAGTCCTTCCCGGTGCGCTCCCAGGTGGCGCCTGGTGGCGTCGCGTCGAAGCTACCCGAGCATCCTCCCGAGGAGGGGCTCGCGGGCGAGGCCGGCTGGGAAGGCATCTTCAAGGACCTGGAGGACATCATCCTGCCGGGGCTCACGCATTGGCAGTCACCGTCCTTCTTCGCGTACTTCCCGGCGAATGCCTCAGGGCCCGCCGTGCTCGGAGAGCTGCTGTCCGCGGGCCTGGGCGTGCAGGGCATGCTCTGGTCCACCAGTCCCGCCGCGACGGAGCTGGAGACGCGGGTGCTCGACTGGCTCGCGGAGCTGACGGGCCTGCCCGAGGACTTCCGTTCCACCTCCGCCACCGGAGGCAGTGTCATCCAGGGCACCGCGAGCGAGGCCACGCTCGTCGCCATGGTGGCCGCTCGCGAGCGCGCCCGTCGTCACGGCGCTCCCGCTGATTCCGAGTGGGTGGCCTATGCGTCCACGCAGGCGCACTCCTCCGTGCTCAAGGCGGCCATGTTGTGCGGAGTGGCCCATGGCGCCGAGGACACGACGCATGTGCGGCTCATCGAGACGAGTGCCCGCTACGGGATGCGGCCGGAACTGCTGGAGCGCACCATCCGCGAGGACCTCGATGCGGGGCGCGTGCCCTTCTTCGTGTGCGCCACCGTGGGGAGCACGTCGTCGGGCGCCGCGGACCCGGTTCGCGCGGTGGGCGAGGTGATGGCCCGCACGCCCATGCGTGCGTCGGGCGGTTGGCTGCATGTCGACGCGGCCTGGGCGGGCGCGGCGCTGGTGTGCCCCGAGCACCGGGACCTGCTCGATGGCATGTCCGGGGTGGACTCGCTCGCGTTCAATCCGCACAAGTGGCTGCTCACCAACTTCGACTGCAATGCCTTCTACACGCGCGACAGGAAGGCGCTGCTCGATGCGCTCAGCGTGACGCCGGAGTACCTGCGCAACGCCGCGAGCGCGAGCGGCGCCGTCATCGACTACCGCGACTGGCAGGTGCCGCTGGGGCGCCGCTTCCGTGCGCTGAAGCTGTGGTTCGTGCTGCGTCACTATGGCGCGAAGGGCCTGCGGGCCCACATCCGTGAGCACGTGCGGCTGGGGGAGCGCTTCGAGTCGTGGGTGTCCGAGGATGAGCGCTTCGAGGTGGCCGTGCCCCGCTCATTGTCACTGGTGTGCTTCCGTTTGAAGCCGCTCCCTGGCGAGCCTCCTCAGGCCACGGACGCGCGCAACCGGGAGCTGCTGGAGCGGGTGAATGCCTCGGGCAAGGTGTTCCTCTCACACACCGTGCTGCATGCGGTGGAGGGGGCGCCTGCTCGCTACGTGCTGCGGATGGCCATCGGGGCCTCGATGACGCAGGAGCGACACGTACGCGCCGCGTGGGAACTTCTCGCGTCGTCCGTCGGCTGACGTCCTCCAGGAACACGGCCGAGGGGCGCGCGCCAGGGGACACGTCCGTGTGTCCCTTTACACGGCGTAATGAAATGCGACGGAAGGCGAAGCGTTCTCTCGCCAGCCAGGCAACTGGTTGTCGCGGTACCCCACACCCCCGTCGCTCTCCTGGAGTCCTTCGTGTCACGACGTGCCCTGTTCCTGCCGCTCTGCGCGCTGCTGGCTTGCGCCCACTCCCAGCCGGTCTCTCCTCCAGCGGCCGCCGCGGCCTCGACGGTGTCTTCTCCAGAGGCCAGCGCCGCGATGACGCGGGCCTGGATGGCCCAGCACGCGGGGGACGCGGCGAAGGGGCACGCCGAGCTGCGACAGGTGTGGGACGCGGGACACCAGTTCGAGGAGGTGGCTCGCGCCGCCGCGGGCATGGCCGCTGCTTCGGGCGATACGGCCATGGCCATGACCTGGTTGGAGCGGGCGCTCGACAAGGGACTGGCCGACCCGGCGGGCCTGCTTCACGCCAAGGCGATGGCCTCGCTGCGCACACTGCCGGGTTACGACGCGTTGGTGGAGCGCGCCCGGAAGAACGCGCTGGAGGTCCGGCGCACCTGGGGCGTGGGCGAAGGTCTGGAGCGAAGCTCTCCGCGCGAGGCCGGACTGTCTGAGCCCGCGTTGGAGGAGCTGCTGAAGGCCGCCGAGAAGTCGGGCTCCGCGGGACTCGTGCTGCTGCGTCACGGCAAGCTGGTGGGGGAGTGGTACTTCGGCGGCGAGACGCATCGCATCGAGGCCATGTCCGCTACCAAGGGCATGGTGGCGCTGGCCATCGGCCTGCTCATCGACGAGGGGAAGATTCCGTCCGTGGACACTCCGGTCTCCACCTTCTTTCCCGAGTGGAAGGACGGCCTCAAGGGCAAGGTGACGCTGAAGCACCTGCTCAATCACACGTCGGGACTGGCCTCGAATCGCACCGCCTTCGACATCTACGAGTCCAAGGACTTCGTGCGCTACGCGCTGGACTCCGAGGTGGTGGACGAGCCCGGCAGCAAGCACGCGTACAACAACAAGGCCACCAATCTCGTCGCGGGCATCGTGGAGCGCGCGTCGGGCGAGAAGATGGATGTGTATCTCGCGCGGAAGCTCTTCACGCCGCTCGGCATCCGCGACTTCCGTTGGGACAAGGACCCGTCGGGCAACCCCGTGGGCATGGCGGGCCTGCAGCTCCATCCGGTGGACTTCGCCAAGGTGGGGCAGATGCTGCTCCAGGGCGGCACGTGGAAGGGCCAGCGCATCCTGAGCGCGTCGTACATCCAGGCGTTGGGCGGTGCTCCTTCTCAGCCGCACACGCCCACGGCGGGACTGCTCTGGTGGCTCCTCTACGAGCAGGGCATGTCCGTCACGCTCGGCACGGACATGCTGGAGCAGGCTCGACGCAACGGCTTCCCCGAGGCTCCGCTGGCCCGGCTGCGGGACATCGCGGACCGCCCCATTCCGCAGGGCGTGTTCCTGGCCACGTTCGTGGAGAAGCTGGGAGACGCTTCCCTGCTCACGGACTTCATGGAGAAGTCCGCTCCCTACAACTTCAAACAGAAGGTGGAGGGCCCGCCCAGCGGCTTCGCGGCGATTGGCCAGGGCGGACAGCGTGTCCTCGTGCTGCCGAAGTACGACCTCGTGGCCGTGCGCATGTCGGACTCCGATGAGCGCGTTCCCGACGAGGCCCTGGAGTTCTCCGAGTTCACCGGCAAGGTGCTCGACCTCGTCCGGCCCGCCCCCGCCGCGCGCTGAGTCGCCTGCTCTCTCGGAGTCCTCGCGGCTGGGGCCATGTGGCATCATGGTGGACGCTCATGGTGCCGCACCGTCCCATCTCGCTCGTCCTCAGCTATCAGTACCCGGGCAAGTACGCCTTCACCGTGCTGGCGGGCGCCGTCGAATCCGACCCCGCGCTCGCGGACGTGAAGCTGTTCTTCCCTCGCGACAGGCAGACGCTGCTCTCCACCGTGAAGGAGCGCGCCGACGCGGGCGACACGGTGGTGGCCGCGTGGTCCTTCTACTCCGCCAGCTTCGCCGTCTCCGCGGAGGAACTCGCGTGGGTGCGCGAGCGACTGGAGGGCCGCTCCGTCCTCTGCATCGCGGGCGGAGTCCACGCGACGGCCGAGCCCGTCCAGACGCTCCAGGCCGGCTTCG
Organism: Myxococcus sp. CA040A; assembly: GCF_013336725.1. Lineage (NCBI taxonomy): Bacteria > Pseudomonadati > Myxococcota > Myxococcia > Myxococcales > Myxococcaceae > Myxococcus > Myxococcus sp. CA040A. Next base: position 1,070,745 of record NZ_JABUMR010000003.1, read on the forward strand.
ACCTCATCGCGATTGGGGAAGGCGAGTACTCGCTGCGCGAGCTGCTCGGGCGCGTGCAGCGCGGAGAAGACCCGCGTGACACGCACGGCGTGGCCCACCTGAAGGACGGCAAGCTGGTGCAGCACGGCCGGGGCGAGGGCGTGAAGCTCGACGACTTTCCTCCCTTCGCGGCCCGTCACGCCATGTTCGGCGCCATCGAGATTACGCGCGGCTGCATCTACGCGTGCCGCTTCTGCCAGACGCCCTTCATGAGCAAGGCGCGCTTCCGCCATCGCTCCGTGGCCAACATCGCGCACTGGGCCCGCGAGCTGCGGCGCTCGGGGCGGCGGGACATCCGCTTCATCACGCCCACGTCCATGTCCTACGGCACCGCCGACGAGACGATGAACCTGGCCGCCGTGGAGGAGCTGCTCGCCGCCGTGCGCGAGGCCATGGCTCCCGATGGGCGCGTGTACTACGGCACCTTCCCCTCGGAGGTCCGTCCCGAGCACGTCACACCGGAGGCGCTCGCGGTCCTCAAGCGCTACGTCCACAACGACAACCTCATCATCGGCGGGCAGTCCGGCTCCGAGCGCATCCTCCAGGCCACGCGCCGCGGCCATGACGTGGAGACGGTGGTGCGCGCCACGCGGCTCGCGGTGGAGGGCGGCTTCGTCCCCAACGTGGACTTCATCCTCGGCCTCCCGGGCGAGACGCCCGAGGACGTGGAGGCCACGGTCTCCCTGATGGAAAAGCTGGGGAAGCTGGGCGCGCGCGTCCACGGACACACCTTCATGCCGCTGCCCGGCACGCCCTATCGCGACGCCGCGCCAGGGCGGGTGGATGAGGAGACGCAGCGCAAGCTGGACACGCTCGCCTCCCAGGGCCGGCTGTATGGCCACTGGAAGCAGCAGGTGGCGCTGGCGGAGGGCATCGCCTCGCGACGAAGGCCCCGGGCGGGCTAGCGTCCCTTGCCCGCGTCACTTCCTCGGGCCCGCGAGCGCTCAGGCGCTTAGGATGGGTGCGCGATGTCCTCCGACGAGACCCCTCCCTACTGGTTGCTCATCTCCGTCCTCTTCAGCTCCCAGCCGCTGACGCCCTCGCTCGCCATGACGCTGCACCAGACGGCGTACGAGCTGCACGAGCGGGGAGAGGGCGCGAAGGACGTCGCCGGGGACATGCTGAGCGGCAAGGTGCGCAACCTGCGCAAGGACGTGGCGCTCGGCGGCATCGCCGGGCCTGCCTTCGAGGCGGACATCGAGACGGAGCGCGGCTCCGGCGTGGTGCGCTTCATCCTCACGCGCCAGGGCCTGGAGATGATGCGCCAGCAGCCCGCGACGCCGCCTCGCCCGAAGTACCTCAACTGAGGTGACGGGGGGCTGCTCGCCGGCTCTCTGGCTGCGCGAAGCAGCCCGTCGTCCCCACCTTCGAGTCACGGGCTGAGTGCACCCTCGAAGGAGCGACCCCCATGGACCCGAAGGAGTATCTCCAGACGCCGCTCGGAATCCCCCTGGACCCCGAGAAGCAGAAGGACCCGGAGGCGGATGGAGACCGGGTGCCCGCCGAAGGGCGCGCCGAGTTCCTCAACGACATCACGGGGCAGGACGGCGGTCAGCGCACGGAGGTGGGCCATCCGTATGATGGCGCCGGGGACCTCCAGCAGGGCCAGCGCGCCGAGTACCTCAAGCGCGCCGAGCGCAAGACGACGAAGAAGCGCTAGCGACTAATCCAGCGACACCTTCGTGCGGTTGCCCATGTGGAAGATGGAGTTGCTCAGCGTCGCGGCGGACAGCTCCGCCAACTCCATCATCACCTTCTGCTCCTCCGCCTCCTTGGAGCCCGCCGCCGGCGTGGACGCGGCCTGCGCGCCGTCCGCGGAGCTGGCGTCCTTGGCGACGGGGGGACGGCCCACGGCCGACAGGTAGGAGTTCAGCAGCCCGCCGTGCGAGGAGCCACCCACGGAGTTGAGCGCCGACTGCACCACGAGGCCGCCCGTGGACATCAGCGGATCACCCGGGCGGTTCGCCGCCGACATCATGTTGTTGTTGTGCTGCTGCATCACCGCGCCGAAGCCCGCGCGCGAGGCCGCGGCGTTGGCCTGCGGCGTGGGGACCTGGACCCGAGGACCGGTGAGGTTGTTGATGCGGCTCATGGTGGGCTCCTTGGCAAACCGAGGGCGCACGAAGCGCGATTCTCGGAGGTCTGCACACATTATCGCCCGAAGCCCCGGGAAGTTGCGTCCGGGCGCGCGGAGCCTGCCCGCTGGCCAGAAAAACGACCGAAGGCCGCGGACTTACGGGCAGGGTGCCCCAGGTCCACGACCTTCGGATGGATCAGCGAAAAAGGCGCCCGATTAGAACTGGTGGGCCTCGGTGGACTCGTGCAGGGCCAGGGTGCTGGCGGAGCCGCCGGAGATGACCTCGGCGACCTGGTCGAAGTAGCCGGTGCCGACCTCGCGCTGGTGACGGGTGGCGGTGTAGCCGTCCTTCTCCGAGCCGAACTCGCCCTGCTGGAACTCGCTGTAGGCCGCCATGCCGCGGTCCTTGTACTTGCGGGCCAGCTCGTACATCGAGTGGTTCAGCGCGTGGAAGCCGGCCAGGGTGACGAACTGGAACTTGTAGCCCATGGCGCCCAGCTCACGCTGGAACTTGGCGATGGTGGCGTCGTCCAGGTTCTTCTTCCAGTTGAAGGACGGCGAGCAGTTGTAGGCCAGCATCTTGTTGGGGAACTTCGCGCGGACGGACTCGGCGAACTTCTTGGCCTGGGCGAGGTCCGGGGTGCTGGTCTCGCACCAGACGAGGTCCGCGTAGGGCGCGTAGGCGAGGCCGCGGGCGATGGCGCAGTCGAGGCCGCCGTTGAGGCGGTAGAAGCCCTCGGAGGTGCGGCCGTTCTTGCGGTCGATGAAGGCGTGGTCGTACTCGTCCGAGTCGCTCATCAGCAGCTTGGCGCTGTCGGCGTCCGTGCGGGCGACGAGCAGGGTGGGCACGCCCATGACGTCGGCGGCGAGGCGCGCGGCGGTGAGGGTGCGGATGAAGTGGTTGGTGGGCACCAGGACCTTGCCGCCCATGTGGCCGCACTTCTTCTCGCTGGCGAGCTGGTCCTCGAAGTGGACGCCCGCGGCGCCGGCTTCAATCATGCTCTTCATCAGCTCGAAGGCGTTGAGCGGGCCGCCGAAGCCGGCCTCGGCGTCGGCGATGATGGGGGCGAACCAGTAGCGGTCGCTCTTGCCCTCGGCGTGGTCGATCTGGTCCGCGCGGCGCAGGGCGTTGTTGATCTTCTTCACCACGGTGGGGACGCTGTCCACCGGGTAGAGGCTCTGGTCCGGGTACATCTGCCCGGCGGAGTTGGCGTCGGCGGCGACCTGCCAGCCGGAGAGGTAGATGGCCTTCAGGCCCGCGCGGACCATCTGCACGGCCTGGTTGCCGGTGAGCGAGCCGAGCGCGTTGATGTAGTCCTCGGTGTGGAGCAGCTCCCACAGCCGCTTCGCGCCGACTTCCGCCAGCGTGTAGCTGATGGGCAGGGTGCCGCGCAGCTTCAGCACGTCCTTGTCGGTGTAGTTGCGGGTGATGCCCTCGAAGCGTCGAGCGTGGAGCTTGGCGTGGGGAGTGGCATCCGGGGTCGTCGTGGTGGCGTCGTACATCGCAGGCTCCTCGGTGCGGCGGTGAAGGGTTGAAGAAGAACGAAAGGTTTCAGCGGGTGGCATCCAGCGCCGCGTAGGCGGGCAGGGTGAGGAAGTCCTCGAAGGTGGAGGCGGTGGACAGGCGCTCGAAGAGTTCGCGGGCGCGCGTCACGTGGTCGGCGCCGTAGCGCTGCTGGACGCCTTCGCGCTCCAGCTCGGCCATCTCCTCGGCGAGCAGCGTCTGGAACAGCGCGGTGGTCACCTTGCGGCCGTCGTCGAGCGGGGCGCCGTGGTGAATCCACTGCCAGACCTGGGCGCGGGAGATTTCGGCGGTGGCCGCGTCCTCCATCAGGTTGTAGAGCGGCACGCAGCCCAGGCCGCCCAGCCAGGCGGCGGTGTATTGGATGCCGACGCGGAGGTTGTGGCGCAGGCCCTCTTCGGTGCGCGTGCCGGAGGGGACCTTGAGCAGGTCGGCCTCGGTGATGCGGACGTCCTCGCGCTTGTTGGAGAGCTGGTTTTCGCCCTTCATGTTCGCGTCGAAGATGTCGCGAGCGAGGGCGACGAGGCCGGGGTGGGCGACCCACGTCCCGTCGTGGCCGTTCTTCACCTCGCGCAGCTTGTCGGCGCGGACCTTCTCGAGGACGGCCTCGTTGGCGGCGGCGTCACCCTTGATGGGGATGAACGCGGCCATGCCGCCCATGGCGTGGACATTGCGGCGGTGGCAGGTCTGGATGAGCAGTTGGGAGTAGGCGTTGAGGAACGCCTTGTCCATGGTGACCTGGCCGCGGTCCGGGAGGACGACGCTGGTGTCGGACTGGAGCGTCTTGATGAAGCTGAAGATGTAGTCCCAGCGGCCGCAGTTGAGGCCGGCGGAGTGCTCGCGCAGCTCGTGGAGGATTTCGTCCATCTCGAAGGCGGCGGGGAGCGTTTCGATGAGGACGGTGGCCTTGATGGTGCCGCGGGGGATTCCGAGGGTGTCCTGGGCGAGCAGGAACACGTCGTTCCAGAGGCGGGCCTCCAGGTGGCTCTGCATCTTCGGCAGGTAGAAGTAGGGGCCGGTGTTCCGCGCGAGCTGCTCGCGGACGTTGTGGAAGAAGAAGAGGCCGAAGTCGAAGAGGGAGCCGGAGATGGGCTTGCCGTCGATTTCGACGTGGCGCTCGGGCAGGTGCCAGCCGCGAGGACGCACGAAGAGGACGGCGGGCTTCTCGTTGAGGGCGTAGTGCTTGCCGCCGTCGGCGGTGAAGGAGATGCGGCGGCGGACGGCGTCGCGGAGGTTGAGCTGGCCGCGGACGACGTTGTCCCAGGTGGGGCTGTTGGCGTCCTCGAAGTCCGCCATGAAGACGTTCGCGCCGGAGTTGAGCGCGTTGATGATCATCTTCCGGTCCACGGGGCCGGTGATTTCGACGCGGCGGTCCTGGAGGTCCGGAGGCAGGGGAGCCACCGTCCAGTGGCCGTCCCGGATGGCCTTCGTTTCCGGCAGGAAGTGGGGACGCTCGCCCTTGCGCCAGGACGCCTGGACCGTCTTGCGGCGCTCCAGGAGGGCTTCACGGCGTTCGCCGAAGGCGCGGGCGAGGCGGGCGACGAAATCGAGGGCGGCCGGGGTGAGGACCTCGGCGTAATCGGGGTGCCACGGCCCCTTGACGGCCACGCCAGCGCTGAAGGCCGGGGTCTTCGAGGAGGGGGCATCCGCGGTCATCTCGACTCCTTGGCTTGCTGCGTTGTAAATCAGCTTCGACGGGTCGGAAAATGGATCTTCCGAGGGAGGAAAGGAAGTGTCGGTCAATTTGTGCCTGCTTGGCTGTAATGCTGTCAACACCCGCCGGATTAAATCTGTAAATCAACAGACTTGGCGCGGGTTTGGCGGGGAGGGGGCGGCGGGCGGAAGGGATGCAATCAGCGACGCCAGGGTGCGTAGGTAGGGATGAGGGTGCTTGACGCCAAGGGGGTTGCCCCTCTGGGGAGACAGGTCATGGACGCGATGAAGCGGTGCTCGGGATGCGCGGAGGAGATGAGGGCGGAAGCGGCGAAGTGCCCTCGCTGCGGGACGCGAGGGGAGCGGCTTCACCGGGGTGTGGAAGGACGGGCGCTGACGGGCGTGTGCGCGATGCTGGCTCGCGAGCTGGGCATCGACGTGGCGCTGGTCCGCGTGGCGCTCGTCATCGCCACCCTGTTCTCCGGCGGCACGCTGCCCCTCGTCTATCTGCTCCTCTGGGGCTTCACTCCTTCGTCTCCGGTGGGGCAGGCCCCGCTGCAGCGCACGATGGAGTGGCTGTCGGGACTCGGGCAGTCGGAAGCTTCTCGGGTCGAGCGCCGGGTTTGAGGGCGCGGATTCACGGGCCCGCGGCCACGGTAGACACGGCTCGCGGGCCCCTCGGCTCGGCGCGGGTCCCCCCGTCAGCGGACGGGGCCCCCCACGCCGGCCGTCCCGCTCCCTTGCGTCACATGGCGCTGGTGCACACCCTTCGGCTCATTTCGGTCCGCACCGAAACGTTCGTCCTCGGGGACCCGTAGAAGCTCCTCACCGCTTCGCACTCCATCCCGGCGTGCACGGCGGTTCGAGGACTCCGGATGTCACCCCCTCTGGACCCCATCGCCGCCGCGACCCACCCGGACCCGTACCCCTTCTACGCGGACCTCGTCTCCCGACGACCCCTGTACTGGGATGACTCCCTTCGCCTGTGGGTCGCCTCCAGCTCGGAGGCCGTTCAGGCGGTGCTCACCCACCCCTCCTGTCGCGTCCGTCCTGTCTCCGAACCGGTTCCTCGCGCCCTGCTCGGGTCGGCTCCCGGCGAGGTGTTCCGACGCCTTGCTCGCATGAACGATGGCTCCTCTCACGCCTTCGCACGGCGCGCCCTCGTCGCGCTGATGCGCACGTGGGAGCCGCCTCAGGGCATCGAGGTCTCCGGGCGCTGGACCCGACAGCTTTCGCTTTCGGCTCCGAGTCACACGCTGACCTTTCTGCTCCCGGTGTACGTGCTCGGTGAGCTGCTGGGGCTTTCCTCCGAGTCGCTCCCCCAGGTCGCCTCCTGGACGCGGGATTTCGTGCGCTGCATCGTTCCCGGCGCCCACCCGGACACCTTGGGGCCCGCGACCCTGGCCGCGCGGTCTCTGCTCTCGGTGTTTCGCTCCGCGCTGGAGGCCCAGCTCGCACCGGGCTCGTCCGGCGGCCCCCTGGCTGTGCTGGCCCATGAGACGGCCTCGCTGGGGCCCCAGGACTCCTCGGAGGTGGTGGTCGCCAATGCCATCGGTCTGCTCTTGCAGACGCATGACGCCACGGCGGGGTTGCTGGGGCAGGCCCTTCGCGCCCTGCTCACGGACTCCTCGCTGCTCATGGAGGTGCGGGACGACGTGTCGCTGCTTCCTTCGTTTCTCGACGAGGTGCTCCGGTTCGAGTCCCCCGTCCAGAACACCCGACGGTTCCTGGCCGAAGACGCCGTTGTCGCCGGACAGGCCATGGCCTCCGGGGATGCCGTGCTCGTCGTCCTCGCCGCCGCCAACCGTGACCCCGCCCTTCATCCGGAACCGCAGCGGTTCGACCTCCACCGGGCGCATCCCCGGGCGCTTGCGTTCGGCGCGGGCGCTCATGTCTGCCCGGGTGATGGGCTCGCGAAGTCCATTGTCCACGGCGCGCTCCTGGCGCTGCTCTCTTCGGACCTTCGCGTGCTTCGGGCGGCTGCCCTCGGTGCCACCTGGATGCCCTCGCTCAACTCTCGCATCCCCGTGTTCGCTGCTCCTGTTCTCCTGGAGGCTCAACCATGATTGCCGTCATCTTCGAGGCCCGGCTCAGCGCCGATGGACAGCGTGAGTACCTGGACCTGGCCGACCAGCTCCGGCCGCTCTTGGCTCGCATCGACGGCTTCATCTCCATCGAGCGCTTCCAGAGTCTGTCCTCGCCCGACCGGCTGCTCTCCCTCTCGTTCTGGCGGGACGAGGCCGCCGTCCAGCAGTGGCGACAGCTCGAGGCCCACCGCGCCGCCCAGGCCCGGGGCCGGGAGTCCGTCTTCGCCGACTACCGCCTGCGCGTCGCCACGGTCCTTCGCGACTACGGACCCCACGCGCGCGAGCAGGCCCCCGACGACAGCCGCCGGGCTCACGGCTGACACCCGGATTGCTCACGGAGCGACGGTCCACACACCTTCCGGGTGCCAACGGCTCCAGCCTGTTATTCGTGGGCTCACGGACACTTTTCGCCAGGAGCCCCGCGCGTGAGCACCCAGAACGTTCGCATCGAGAAGGACACCTTCGGCCCCATCGAAGTCCCCGCCGACCGCCTCTGGGGCGCGCAGACCCAGCGCAGCCTCCAGAACTTCGCCATCTCCACCGAGCGCATGCCCCCCGGCCTCATCCGCGCGCTCGTCCTCGTCAAGAAGGCCGCGGCCCTCGTCAACGTGGAGAACGGCGGCCTGGCTCGCGAGAAGGGCGATGCCATCGTCCGCGCCGCCGATGAAGTCCTCGCCGGCAAACACGACGCCGAGTTCCCCTTGTCCGTCTGGCAGACCGGCAGCGGCACCCAGACGAACATGAACACCAACGAGGTGCTCGCCAACCGCGCCTCGGAGCTGCTCGGCGGAGAGCGCGGCGAGGGCCGCAAGGTCCACGCCAACGACGACGTCAACAAGGGCCAGAGCTCCAACGATGTCTTCCCCACCGCCATGAGCGTGGCCGCCGCCACCTCCCTCGTCGAGCACGTCCTCCCCGAACTGAAGGCCCTGCGCGATGTCCTCGCCGACAAGTCCCGCGCCTTCATGGACGTGGTGAAGATTGGCCGCACCCACCTCCAGGACGCCACGCCCCTCACCCTGGGCCAGGAGCTGAGCGGCTACGTCGCCCAGCTGGACCTCGCGCGTTCCCACCTGGAGCGGACGCTGCCGCACCTGCATGAGCTCGCGCTGGGTGGCACCGCCGTCGGCACGGGCCTCAATGCTCCCAAGGGCTACGCCGAGCGCGTCGCGAAGGAGATTGCCCGCCTCACCGGCCTCGGCTTCGTCACCGCCCCCAACAAGTTCGAGGCGCTGGCCGCCAACGACGCGCTCGTCCAGGCCCACGGCGCCCTCAAGGGCCTGGCCGCCGTCCTCTTCAAAATCGCCAACGACATCCGCTGGCTGTCCTCCGGCCCCCGCTCCGGCCTGGGCGAAATCACCATCCCGGAGAACGAGCCGGGCAGCTCCATCATGCCGGGCAAGGTCAATCCCACCCAGAGCGAAGCCCTCACCATGCTCTGCGCCCAGGTCATGGGCAACGACGTCGCCGTCTCCATCGGCGGCGCCTCCGGCAACTTCGAGCTCAACGTCTTCAAGCCCCTCATCATCCACAACGTCCTGCAGAGCTGCCGGCTGCTCGCGGACGGCATGCGCAGCTTCCGGCTCAACTGCGCTGTCGGCATCGAACCCAACCGCGCCCGCATCCAGGAGAACCTGGAGCGCAGCCTCATGCTCGTCACCGCCCTCAACCCGCACATCGGCTACGACAACGCCGCGAAAATCGCCAAGCAGGCCCACAAGGAAGGCAAGACGCTCAAGGAGGTCGCCGTGGCGCTGGGCCTGCTCACCTCCGAGCAGTTCGACCAATGGGTCCGCCCGGAGAAGATGACCGGCCTGTAGGCCGCCCGTGTCCTACACCCCGCCTGGACGCCCCACCGAGGGGCATCCGGGGGGCCATCCCCCGTCCCAACCGTGGGCCAGCTCACGCTGCGGGAAGAACGAGCGGGCGCGAGGGCGACAGGACGATTAGGGTAGGAAAGCCATGAACGTCCCTTTCGTCATTGAGACCACGCACCGCGGCGAGCGGGCGTATGACCTGTACAGCCGGCTCCTCAAGGACCGCATCATCATGCTGGGCACGCCCGTCAACGACGACGTGGCCAACATCATCGTCGCCCAGCTGCTCTTCCTCGAGTCCGAGGACCCCGACAAGGGCATCAACCTCTACATCAACTCGCCCGGTGGCTCCGTCACGGCCGGCCTCGCCATCTATGACACCATGCAGTACGTGAAGTGTCCGGTGTCCACCATCTGCGTGGGACAGGCCGCCTCCATGGGCGCCCTCCTGCTGCTGGCCGGTGCCAGGGGCAAGCGCTACGCCCTGCCCAACAGCCGCATCATGATTCACCAGCCGCTCGGCGGCGCTCAGGGCCAGGCCACGGACATCGACATCCAGGCCAAGGAAATCCTCCGCCTGCGCAGCTACATCAACGGCCTCATCGTCAAGCACACGGGCCACACCGTCGAGCGCATCGAGAAGGACACCGAGCGCGACTACTTCATGAGCGCCGAGGATGCCCGGCAGTACGGCCTCATCGACGAAGTCGTGGAGAAGCAGCGCATCATCTCTCCGTCCCCGTCCGCGAAGTAACGGCGCGTCGTCGCACCGCCCCCCGCTCTCATGGCGGAGCGGGGGCCGGGTGGGTGCCCTGGCTTCCGCCCGTTGATTCCGCCCCCCGCCGCGCGCAGGTCCTCCGCTGGTGCACCGAGCAGGCGCGAAATCCGCGCGCCGCCGTGCCCGCTCCCTCGGCTGCGAGTGTCCTGGCCGATGCCCAAACTTGGACACATGTCCTGGCCCCGCTCGCGCACCCTCCGTCGCCTCCTGCTACCCGCCGCCATCCTGCTTGGAGTGGGCTGCGTGGGGCCTACCGGTCGCCCGCCCGTTCCCCCCTCCTCGGCCTCCGTGCAGGCGGAGCTGGGCGAGCGCGACGTCATCCAGGCCGGTGAGGAATACGCCCGCAACAACAGCTTCGTCCTGGCCCAGGCCGGCGAGGCCGTGGAGATCCGCCCCAACCTCTGGCGCATCCGCTTCGGCTTGAAGGACAAGCCCGGCCGGGGCGTGGAGCTGGAGTTCGACGAGATTGCCCGCCGGGTGACGCGCGCCCAGGAGATTGAAATCCTCCCGGGCTCCACCACCACCCCCGACAACGTCCCCGGACGGGGAGAGGACGTGCCCTCCGGCGGTCAGGGGCGAGGACCCGTCCCCTGACGCGGCCGGAGCCGGCCGCTACGGCAGCGCGGTGATGCGATTCAACGCCGGGGCGGGCAAGGGGCTCGCCGCGCTGCTGTGCGCCTTCAGGTAGGCCTCCATCGCGTCGCTGTCCACGGCGCCACCCAGCCGGTTCGTCCCCTCGGGGAGCACCTCGACGCCATCACCCCCACTCGCGAGGTAGTTGTTCGCGGTGACGCGGTACTCCGCCGTCGGGCTCACTGGCACGCCGTTGATCCGGATGGACGCCGGGTCGACGCGGTTTCCGATGGGCGCCGACGCGCTGAACGCATAGGTGAAGCCCGCCGACGGAAGCAGCATGATGGTGGCTCCCGACGGCTGCCACTGCCCCTCCAGCAGTTGCTCGATTTGCGCGCCCGTCAGCGTCACGGTGACCAGGCTGTTGCCGAACGGCTGCGTGGTGAAGGCCTCGCCGTAGGTGACCTCTCCCTGGCCGATGTCCGCGCGCAGGCCGCCCGAGTTCATGAAGGCCACCTGCGCCCCACCCAGGTTCGCGGGCTTCGTCGCCTCCAACTGTGAGTCCGCGACGACGAAGCCCAGGGTGGACTGGCCCGCGGAGTCCGTCTGTGACCTGAGCGTCTGCGCCACCCAGCCGATGACCCGGTTGGCCCGCTGCTCGACGAGCCCCTGGTACTTCGTCACCAGCTCCTTCACCGCGCCGACCTCCTGCACGTCGCGAGTGACGATGACGTTGTTCGCTCGCGCCCCCACGACGTCGCCCGTCGCCTTGCTCAACGTCAGGTCGATGTCCGTGACGAGCCGCCCCATCGACGAGGCGCTCGTGACGACCTTGCCATCGATGACGCAGTTGTAGGCCTGATGCGTGTGGCCGCTGACGATGACATCCACCGCGTCGTTGAGGCCCTTGGCGATGCCCACGATGGCACCTGAGATGAGGCCGTCCGCACCCGCGCCCTTGCATTCGTTCACCAGCGAGCCCGGGGCCGGATTGCCGCCCTGGTGCACCACCACGATGATGGCTTCGATGCCCTGCTGCCGCAGCTCCGGCACCAGCGCGTTCACCGTCTGCACTTCGTCCTTGAAGGTGAGCCCCGCCACGCCCGTGGGGATGACGGCTTCCGGCGTGTTCTCCAACGTCATGCCGATGAAGGCCACCTTCACGCCCTCGAACTCGCGCACGTCGTAGCGGGGGAACAGCGTGCGGTCCACGCCCGTGGCCACGTTGGCCGCCAGGAACTTGAACTTCGCGCCCGGGAAGCCATCCCCGTCCAGGCAGCCATCCACCGGGTGGCAGCCGCCCGACTGCATGCGCAACAGCTCCGTGCTGCCCTCGTCGAACTCGTGGTTGCCCACCGCGACCAGGTCAAGACCAATCAGGTTCATCGCCTCGATGGTGGGCTCGTCGTGGAAGAGCGCCGACACCAGCGGCGAGGCGCCGATGAGGTCTCCCGCCGCCACCACCACCGTGTTCGGATTGGTGGCCCGCAGGGCCGCGATGTGCCGGGCGAAGTACGTCACGCCGCCCGCGTTCACCCGCACCGGCCCACCGTCGGGGGCCACGCCCGCCAGAATCTGGCTCGCGGGCTCCTCGAGCTGCCCGTGGAAGTCATTGAACGCGAGCACCTGCACGCTCACCGTGGTGGGACCCGAGTCGGGAGTCCCCGCGTCGGGTCTCCCCGCGTCGGGCGCCCCCGCGTCGGGTGTCCCCGAGTCGGGTGTCCCCGAGTCGGGTGTCCCCGCGTCCGGAGGCGGCTGCAGGACGGGGTGTTGCTCGCAGCGCTTGTCGTCGCAGACCCACTCCTTTCCCTCGGCCGGTGTGCCGTTGTCTTCACGGCAGTCGGCGGCGTCCTGGCACTCGTCACCTCCGCAGCCGCCATGGGCGAAGAGGAACATGCCGGTGACAAACGCTCCGGCGAGCAGGAAGACGCTGGGGCGCGCTCCCGGAAGTGACGAGCGCGGTGTGGCTTGAGGCATCGACGGAACTCCAACGAACGGGGAGGGGGAGCCTACTCAGGTTCGTGGAGGATGGCGCGCCCTTCATGGCGGCACGGTGAAGCTCGCGCCTCGACTTCGTCTCGACACGGGGTTGCGACTCATCGCCCTGCTTCAAGGAGCGGGTGGCGGCGCCTCGCCGCCGCACAGCAGCAACTCCGCGGGCCCCCCGGTGCGGCCCACGAGGACGGCGACCTGTCCGTGGGCGCGGCCGAAGCGCTCCGCCTCCGCGCGGGGCAGGCCCGGCACGAAGAGGCTCTGCTCGGACCAGCTCCCGTCCTCCGCCTCACCGATGGCGGGCGCCACCACCCAGCCGCCCGCGATGAGCTGGGAGGTCAGCCGCTCCTGCGCGCGCTGGTTCTCGTCCTTGCCCCGAGGGCGCGAACCCGGATTCCAGGCTGTCAGGAAGGCCCACTCCCGATGCCCCCGTGCCGCCAGGGCGGCGTCGAGGGCGGGGTGCAGCCTTCCAACTCGCAGCACCTGCTCCACGCCTTCCGTGGAACCATGGGGGCGAATGACATACCGCGTCGCCCGGTAGGCTCCCAGCAACCGCTCCTGGTCGAGCTGTCTCATCGCCTCATTCTCGCGTTGCCGACACCCCGCTGTCAGCCCCGGGGGCGACAGGTTCTGGCAAAAAGGTGTCTGGATATTCCCGGTGAATGTTCAGAACCCCTCAACGTCTGGTGCCCTCGCAACGTTCCAATGAGGGGGCGTTTGGACGTGGGGCGGATCCAGATGATGCGTCGTGCCGTGGTCGTCGCCGCGCTGTGCGGGGGCTTGGGGGGGACCGGCTGTGTTTCGGTGAGTCATGTCCAGACAGCCGACACGCTGGGCGCGGGCAAGTTCCAGTTCGCCATCGAGCCAGGCGTCGGGGGCGCCGCCGTCATTGGTGAGAGCGGGGCGGCTGGCGTCTACTATCCACACATCGACCTCGCGGCGCGCTTCGGCGTGACGGAGCGCTTGGACCTGGGCGTGCGCTTCGGCTCGTCGCTGGCCGAACTCCAGTCGAAGTTCCTGCTCACCACCCCCGATGACCCGAACCTGGCCATCTCCCTGGCGCCCTCGGTGATGGGTGTCTTCGTGGGAAACGATGACGCCGCCGTGGGCAGCTACGTCAACCTGGCGGTGCCCCTGCTGGTGGGCTTCAAGACGGCGGGCGGCTCGGAGCTGGTGCTGGGGCCTCGCGTGTCCGCGACGCGAATCGCCGCGGGCAGCTCCACCGAAAACGCGGCGGTGAATCTGCTGAGCGTGGGTGCCTCGGTGGGCTACGCGCTGCGCGTCACCGAGGGTTTCCGCCTGATGCCCGAGGTGGGCATCTCCGTCCCCATCGTCGGTGAGTTCAACACCACGGATTCCAGCTCGGAGCTGGGCGCGGGCTTCGAGGGAGGCTTCGTCCAGTTCAAGCTGGGCTTCCTCTTCGGCCGCGGTCGTTCCATCCGGCGCGACGTGCGGGACTACAACACCGCCGACTCGAGCGACGTCGACATCTGACGTGGCTTCCCTTCGGGCCCGGGCAACGGCTGTCCTGGGCTCGGTGGGTGGATGATGGTCCTTGTCTCTGGGTGTGGGGCGCGCGCCCGTCCTTCTTCCGCTAACCTGCCCGGCTCCGGGCGTGCAGGGTCCGGTCAGAAAGAGGCTCGAGATGGACTCGGTGGATGCGCGGCTGGAGCGACTGGAGCGCCGCTGTCGGCGGTTGCAGGGACTCACCTTCTCGGCGCTCGCGCTGGCGGGAGTGGGGCTGGGCACCGCGGCGTTGAAGCCCGCGCCGACGCTGGGGGGAGAGCTGGTGGCCTCGCGCCTGGTGCTCAACGATGCCCAGGGCCAGCGCCGGGCCTCGCTGGGGCTGGATGACTCGGGCGCCGCGGGGCTGGTGCTCCATGACGGCGCGGGACGTCCGCGCGCCTTGCTGGGCGTGGCGGTGGATGGCTCGCCCCGGCTGCGCTTCTCCACGGCCGGGGGCGAGTCCCTGGCCGAACTCACCGTGTACTCGGATGAAGCGCCGCGCCTGACGCTGTCCAAGCCCGGTGGCGTGGACCTGTTCGCGGTGGGACTCCAGGTGGACGGCTCCTCGCGGCTGGAGCTGGCGGACGCGGACGGGCGGCCTCGCGCGATTCTGGGCGCGGATGAGCACGGCTCGCCGGGGCTGATGCTGGTGGACCGTCGGGGTCAGCCTCGCGTGGAGCTGAAGGTGAGCCCCGCCGACGGCGCCAGCCTGCGCGTGGAGGGCCGCGACGGCGAGGTCTTCCAGGCGCCCGCCGTCCTGCAGTGACGCCACGTCACTGCTGGGGCGGAACGATTCTGTAGCCGCGTTGCAGAAGCGGGGCGAGGCGGTCGGAGATGTCCCAGGACTCCACCACCTTGCCGTCGCGCATCCGGTAGAGCGAGTGGCCGTTCAGCGCGAGGGGACGGGGCTTGCCCGTGTCGTCCGGGTGCTTCACGTCCGTGCCCTCGGCCTTCCAGTGCACCAGCACCATGTCTCCGTCCGCCACCACGTGGAGGACGTCGAAGCGCAGGTCCGGGAAGGCCTGGAACGTTGCCTCGGCCTGCTGGCGCACGGCGGCCGGGCCCACCACGTCCGTGGGCGCTCCCGTGGAGTGGTCCACGTAGTCCTCGGAGAACAGCTCCGCGACGCGGTCCAGCTTGCGCAGGTTGTAGAGCTCCTCGGTGAGCAGTCGCGCCTGCTGGCGGTTCTGCTCCTCCAGCGCGGCGGCGCGCTCCACCGGAGACACGGACGCACACGCGGACAACATTCCGAGCACGCAGAGCCACATCGTCGTCGTGGGGCTTTTCATGGCCTGGGAAGCTGCGCAGCGCCGCCCAGGCCGTCAGCCCCCCGAGGTCCCCGAGTGTTCACCGCACATCAGGGCGACAGGTGCCCCAGGCCGATAGGCGAGGCGAGGCAGCTGTCCGGAATGCCGAAGGCATCCACCAGCGCCACCGCGTCCGGACGCAACTCCGTGCAGAGCTTCACGACCTCCTTGCGGATGGCCAGGGCCTTGTTGCCCTCCATGAGCCCGTTCTCCTGGAACCAGCCGCTCGACGACTCCAGGCACGACAGGCCATAGAGGTCGCACAGCCGTCCCAGGACGACCTTGAGCCCCTCGTCCTTCACCGTCGCCACGCCGTGGAGGAACTGCTCCAGCACCACCCGCTCGATGTGCGCGTGCGCCAGCGCGACCAGGTGCGCCTGCACCTGGTTGAAGGCGCTGAACGCCTCCACGCCCGCGGACATCCGCTTGCGCAGCCGCTTCGCCACCGAGGCCAGCAGGTCCTCCTCGCGGTAGCGCAGGAGCCGGAGCTGGAAGTCGCCGTCGCGCAGGTGCTCGCTGCCGGTGCGCCGCGTCGCGATGGGGTTTCGGTCCGTCACCGACGTCGCCTTGTCGGCGATGAGCTTGAGCACCGCGAAGACGCGGTCATCCTCGAAGCGCTGCCGGTAGTCCGTCAGCAGGCTCTTGGCGACCAACTGCATCAGCACCGTGTTGTCGCCCTCGAACGTCGTGAAGATGTCCGTGTCCGCCTTCAATCCTGGCAGCCGGTTGGCCTCCAGATAACCCTGGCCTCCGCACGCCTCGCGCGCCTCCTGGAGCACCGCCGTCACGTTCCACGAGGCATACGCCTTGAGACCCGCCGCCAGGGCCTCCACCTCCATGGAGTCCTCCTCGGTGCGCTTCACGTAGCGCTCCACCAGGTACTCCAGCGCGAAGTCGAGCGCGTACGTCTTCGCCAGCGGCCTCAGCAGGCGCAGTTGGTGCGTCTGGTGGTCGAGCAGCCGGACTTCCGTTGCGCCCGGAGGGCCGAACTGCCGGCGCAAGTCCGCGTAGCGCACGGCGATGGTCAGCCCGCTCTTGGCCCCGCTCAGCGACGCGCACGCCACGCTCACCCGCCCCGCGACGAGCGTGCCCAGCATGGTGAAGAAGCGACGCCCGTCGCTGGAGATGGAGCTGGTGTACTCGCCGTCGGCGCTCACCTGGCCGAAGCGGTCCAGCAGGTTCTCCCGAGGCACCCGCACGTGGTCGAACCAGATGCGGCCGTTGTCCACGCCGTTGAGCCCCATCTTCCGGCCGCAGTCCTCGATGCGCACTCCGGGAAGCAGCCTGCCGCGCTCATCGCGCAGGGGCACCAGGAGGGCGTGCACGCCCAGGCCCTTGCCGCCCACCTCCAGCTGCGCGAACACCGTGGCGATGCGGCCGTGGACCGCGGCGTTGCCAATCCACTCCTTGCGCGCGGAGTCCGACGGCGTGTGGACGAGGAAGTTCCCGGCCTCCGCGTCGTAGCGCGCCACCGTCTCCACGTCGCGCACGTTGGAGCCGTGGCCCAGCTCGCTCATGGCGAAGCAGCCGGGCAATTCCAGCGTGGCGACCTTCGGCAGGTACTCGCGGTGGTGCCGCTCCGTGCCGAGGAAGAGGATGCTGGCGCCGAACAGGCCGAAGTGGACACCCGCCTTCACCACGAGGCTCATGTCGAAGAACGCCAGCGTCTCGAACGCGGCGATGAAGGCGCCCAGGTCCGCGCCCGCCTCGTCACCTTCCGGGAAGGCGATGCGGCCCAGTCCCTCGTCCGCCAGTTGCTTGAGCCAGTCGAAGACCTGCTCGCGCTGCTTCGCCGTGTCCTGCGTGGGCTGCTGGCGGAAGGCCGGGTCCTCCAGCCACGTGCGCACCTTCGAGCGGACCTCTGGGTACTTGCGGTCCAGCACCGCGCGCAGTGCCTCCGGGGCGAAGGACGTGGGCTCCGTGGGGCCGATGCGGCGTGGCTCGTGCGCGGCGGAGGGGACGAGGGCGCGCACGGCGTCCCGGCTGGAGACCCCCAGCACGGCCTCGACAGAGGCCAGCGCGCGCACCAGTTCGGGGACGGACGGGGGCAGCTCCTTCGTGCCGGAGACCAGCTCGGCCAGCTTCGCGCCCAGCTCCGCGAGGCTGTCCTGGGGGCTGAGGGCCAGTCGCGTGGCGGCGGCGCGGATGTGCTCGCGCACCAGCGCCAGCTCGTTGGAAGTGGGCGGCAGCAGCGGGTCCAACCAGCGCGCGAGCACGGAGGTGGAGCGCAGGTCCAGCCAGGGCTGGGCGCGGGCCGCGTTGCCGAGCATCCGTATCTCCGCGGGTGTCAGCTCTCCGTCCGTCCAGGCCACGTACAGCATGGGCACCAGCGGCGCGAGGCGCGGCAGCGACAGCAGCTCCTTCGCGGTTGGACGAATCTCTTCCACCATAAGTCGACACTCCAGCAGGCGAGGGAACGGGCGCAGTGTGGACAGCATGGCGCCGGGCGGCAATGGGAGAGAGCACTCGGCTGTCGGGCAGGCGGGCGGGCCCTGCATGCCGGGGCCGGAGAGTGTCCCTAGCTTGCCACGTCATGGACGAGCCCCAGGACCTCACGGAGACGGAGATTCTGCCCCAGCCGGGCGCCCACGGCTTTGACGGCGCCAGGGAGCGCGGCAGGCACGAGATGCATGGCCCCTTCGTGCTGCCCCCCGGGGCCCAGGGCTTCTCGTTCTCCCTGTATCAGTCCACCGGCGCCGCGTTGATGCCGGGGCACCGGCTGGAGCTGCTCGACAACGGCGCGGTGTTCGACCGGATGCTGGAGGACATCCACGCGGCGCGGGAGAGTGTCCACATCCTCGTCTACATCTGGCGGCCGTGTGACGTGTCGGACCGCATCATCGAGGCGCTGGTGGAGCGCTCCCGCGCGGGTGTCGCGTGCCGCGTGGTGGTGGACCCGGTGGGCAGCGAGGAGCTCAGCGGCGACAAGGACTTCGACCAGAAGGTGGAGAAGGTGCTCTGCGAGGCCGGGGTGGAGGTTCACTACTACCGGCTGCTCGCGGGCAAGGTGATGGGGCGCCTGTTGGGGCGCACGCACCAGAAGCTGGTCATCATCGACGGACGCATCGCGTACACGGGCGGCTTCGGCTTCTGGAAGGTCTGGGAGGGCAACGGTCAGTCGCCCGAGGAGTGGCGCGACACGAGCGTCCGTGTCGAGGGCCCCGCCGCGCGCGAGATGCAGCTCTCCTTCTCTCGTTACTGGCAGGAGTCGGGCGGCGGACTGCTGCCTCCGAGCACCTTCCCGGAGCCCGCGCTGGTGGGTGACTCCGAGGCGTGCTTCGTGGAGAGCTCGGGCAAGCTGGGCATCACGGATGCGGAGCGCATGGTGCGCATGGTCATCGCCGCCGCGCGTGAGCGCCTGTGGATCGCCAACGCGTACTTCTCTCCGCCCAACGAGATTCTGGAGCAGTTGGAGGAGAAGTGCCGGCAGGGCGTGGAGCTTCGCATCCTGGGCCCCGGACCCATCCATGACGTGAAGGTCATCCGTGCCTCGCAGCGCTCCACGTACGAGCGACTGTTGGACGCGGGCGCGCGCATCTACGAGTACCAACCGTCGATGATGCACGCGAAGACGATGCTCGTGGATGACTGGCTCGCCGTGGTGGGCTCCACCAACATGGACTCGCTGTCGCTCAACAAGTTGGGTGAGGGCTCGCTCGTCATCAACGACGCGGAGTTCGTGCGCAAGATGGAGCGCTGCTGGGCGAAGGACCTGCGTGTCTCCAAGGAAATCTCGCTGGAGAACGGGGGCCGCACCAACCCGTGGCGACGGTTGGCTCGCAGGGCCACGCAGCTCGTGGGCCATGACCGCTGACGGTCAGCGCGGGTTCGTCACGCCGACCTGACGACAGGACTCGAGCACCGGACAGGTGGAGCACCGGGGCCGCGAGCCGGTGCACACGTGTTTGCCGAAGGGCACCAGCAGGCGATTGAGTTCCACCCAGTACCTGCGCGGGAGCTGCGTCTCCAGGGCCGCCATCGTCGCCTCGGGTGAGCCGGCCTTCACGTAGCCCCAGCGGTTCGTCACGCGGTGCACGTGGATGTCCACGCTGATGGCCTCGTGGCCGCAGGCGATGCCGAGCGCCAGGTGCGCGCACTTGGGCCCCACGCCCTTGAAGGACTGGAGCATCTGGGCGTCACAGGGCAGCTTTCCGCCGAACTCGTCCCGGGTGCGCACGGCGATGGCGTGGAGTTGGTGCGCCTTGGCCTCGTGGAAGGTGACGGGGCGGATGAGGGCGTCGAGGTCGTCGGGGCGCATGCTCGCGAGCGCTTCGGGGGTGGAGGCGCGCTGGAGCAACGCGAGCGCGGCGGGCAGGCTCACTTCATCGAGGGTGCGGATGGAGAGGATGCAGGCCACGAGCTGCTCGAAGAGGCTGTCGTGGCCGCGTGCCGCGAGCGCGAACATCGCCGCGTCCGCGAAGCCGCGCACCGCTTCGCGCACTCGCGCCAGCACGTCGTCGATGTCGAAGGGAACTTTGTCGGCGCGCGGCTCGGGTTCGGTGACCACGCCTGTGTTGTCCGGACGTGCTCGCACGGTTCGCGTGCTGGTCTGGGACGGGGCCTGACGGCTTGTCGCGCGGCGATTCCGGGGTGTCGTCGCCATCCCTCTCCTCCCTGGGTTTCGAGGGAAGATGAGGACCTTCACGGGAGCGGGTCCGCGGGTGCCTCCTGCCCGGTGGCAGGGCAGGGGAGCGCGTCAGCCGGGCGGCTTCGTCAGGTCCAGCGCGTACCAGTGGTCGCAGCCGAAGTGCCCGGTTCTTCCCAGGGGCGCGCACAGCGGAGTGAAGCCCAGGCGCCGGTAGAGCTTCTGGGCCTGGGTCATTGAGGCGAGGGTCTCCAGGTAGCAGCGGTGGAAGAACGCCTCGCGCGCGAAGTCGAGGCAGCGGCGCACCATGCGCTCGCCCACTCCCAAGCCCCGGGCCTCGGGCAGGAAGTACATCTTGCGCAGCTCGCACACGCTGGGGTCGCCGCCTTCCAGTGGTGCGATGCCACCTCCTCCCAGGATGCGGCCCGCTCGCTCCACCACGAAGTAGGCGTGGCGGGGGTGCGCGTAGGCGGCGGACATGGTGTCGACCTCCGCGTCATGCAGCGCGAAGCCGGGGCCATCCGCGCCGAACTCCGGCATCACCGCGCGGATGATGGAGGCGATGTGCTTGTCGTCCTGGGGCTGAATGGGGCGCAGTCGCAGTTCGTCAGTACTCATGCGGGGCACACGGTTTCATGGATGCGGACCGAGGGCCAGAGAGACCCAGGGGGCTGACGGGTGCGTCGGGGTGCACGCACCTGTTGTGCACCCGGCTGCACAGGTGGCACACAGCCGGCGCACCCTGAAGTGGGGCCCCGGTTTCCTCCCCTGGGAGAACCCAGGCATTCTGGGTGGCATGTCCGTTGTAGAGGGGGAACCTCATGTACTGCCCTGACTGCCGACAGGAGCGCCTGGGTCAATTCAGCCAGTGCGCCTTGTGCGGTACGGCGATGACCTCGCGCCCCCGTTCCGAGCTGGAAGCGGAGCTTGCTCACGTCCACTTCCTCCTGTCCGAGCTGACTCGCTGGGATTCCTCCGAGGTTCCCTCCAACGTCCGGCGCTTCCTCTCCGAACGCTACGAGCGGCAGTCTCGAATCCTCCTATCCGTGCTCGCTGAGTCGCCCGCTCCTCTCGCGGGGACCGGGCAGCGTGCCGCTCGGGTGGAGGGCGTCGCGGATGCTGGCGAGGCGCGGACGGTCGTGGTGGCGGGCACGGGCGAGGCTGCTGCGCGGGCAAGCGCGATGCTCCACGCGGCTTCGGGCGAGGACGCGGTGCGGGCGGGCGTGACGGGCTCGGCGGCTTCGGGTGATGACGCGGCGCACGCAGGGGTGATGCGCCACACGGATGCGGACGTGGCGCATGCGGGTGTGAAGGGCTTCGCGACTTCGGGCGAGGACGCGGTGCGGGCGGACGTGGTGCGCCACACGGACGGGGGCGTGGCGCATGCAGGTGTGAAGGGCCTTGCGGCTTCGGGTGACGACGCGGTGCAAGCAGGCGTGATGCGCCACACGGATGCGGATGTTCCGCACTCAGGTGCGACAGGCTTCGCTGCATCGGGTGTCGACGCGGTGCGGGCGGGCGTGGTGCGCCACACGGATGCGGACGCGCTGCACTCAGGTGCGACGGGCTTCGCTGCATCGGGTGACGACGCGGCACGGCCGGGCGTGATGCGCCACACGGATGCGGATGTGGTGCAGGCGGGTGCGACAGGCTTCGCTGCATCGGGTGATGACGCGGCACGGCCCGGCGTGGTGCGCCACTCGGATGCGGATGTGGTGCAGTCAGGTGTGACAGGGCTCGCGGCTTCGGATGTGGCGCAGGCGAGTGCGATGCGCCAGGCGGCCTCGGACGAGGCCGTGGCTCAGGTGGATGGGTTGCACCTCGCGGCCTCGGCGCTCTCGGATGAGGAACTGGCGCGTGCGGATGCGACGCCCCGCGCGACTTCGGATGCCGTGGAGTCCTCTGTCGCCTCTCCGCGGGACGCGGCTCGACTTCCTTCGGTGGTTTCGAGGGACGCCGCGGCGCGAGAGGCTGCCGCCGCCGCGAGTGCCGCGCGTGCGGCCTCGGGAGCCTCGGTGGTTTCGGGTGAGGAAGCGGCGCGGTTGCTGGCTGCTTCCGTGGAGGCGGCTCGTGCCTCGCGAGGTGATGCGACGTCGGCGCCTCGCAACCAGGCTTCGGCCGCGCAGCAGGCCCGTCCCGGTGCTCCGAATCGGGTGAAACCTCCGACGCAGCGAGAGCCTGGGGCGGAAGAGCTCCCTCTGCCCGAGAACCCCTCACAGCCTTCGTTCGAGGCGCCTCCTCCCCGGAATGCGACGGCGCGACTCGTCGAGGAAACCTCCACGTGGAATCGCGTGTGGAGGCCGTTCCTCTACGAGAGCATCATGTGGTTCGTCGGTGCCTTCCTCATCCTCTCGGGCACCCTCTACTTCGTCTTCGAGAGCTGGGCCGGAATGTCCTCCGTCACCCGCTCGCTCACCGTCTTCGGCATGACCGTGGGCTACTCCGCTGGCTTCTCCGTCTGGGGCGCGTACCTCGCCCGTCGCGAGGCGCTGCGCAACCCGGGGCGCATCCTCGGAATCATCGGCTCCGCGTCCGCGCCGATCGCCGGCATCGCGCTGGGGCCCATGGGGTTCGGAGACGCGCTGCTGCTCGGGGGCGTCAACACGGTGATGCTCATCCCGCTGCTGCTCGGCTGGGCCGTGGGCGCGGCCTTCCTCGTGCGCAAACCGGCGGATGCGTTCGATGCGCCTTCGCGTCCCTTCGTCCAGGTGGCCCTCGTCGCGAGCACGCTGATGATGGGACTGGCGCCGCTGGCCGCGAAGCTCGGCGGCACCGCGCTGTGGCTGAACATCCTCCCGTGCGTCCTCTTCTTCCTGCTGTCCGCGCGACCCGTGGCCAGACCGCGCGAAGGCGCCGAGCTCACCTTCGCCCTGGGCGCGCCCCTCTACCTGCTCCTCGTCTACGCCGTCCGCCTCCACGTGGCGCTCGTCGATGCCGGAACGCCGCCGGACGTGCGCGTCTATGCGCCCTTCCTCGCGTTCCTCCTCGCCGCCATGCAGCGCTTCCGCTCGCTGCCCGCCGAGCGCGCGGCGGATCCGCTCGCCCTGGGCGTGGCCTCGCTCCAGGTGATGTGTCTGGTGGCCGCCATCGGCGCGCCGCCGCCGACCTTGTTCGTCACCGCCGCCGTCACCACGTGGACCCTGGTGTCCCTGGCTCGCGGCGCCATCGGTCGCCTGCCGTGGGTGTACCCCGCCTATGCGGCGTCCTACTTCGCCTATGCCACCAGCGGGCAGCTCATCCCTGGCCCCGTGAAGCGCCTGATCGCCGCGCTCAAGGCCGCGCTCGGCTACCCCGACGCGGGCAAGCTGCCCTTGCAGTACGGCGCCCTGACGGCGATGCCGTTCATCCTCGCCGGCGTCGTGCTCGCGGTGTCGCGCCTGTGGCGCGGTGAGCGCACGGGCAATGCGCGGGACCTCGCCTTCGCGGAGGTGCTCTTCCGCTCCACCGCCGTGGCCAGCGTCGTCTTCACCGTCTACGGCCTGGCGGGGCCCGACACGCGCCCGGGCTTCTGGAGCGTGCTCGGGCTGTCCCTTCTGTGCCTGGTCACGGGTCTGCTGGTGGAGCGCTTCTACCTGACCGTCGTGGGCGCGCTGCTGTCGCTGTTGGTGCCGGTGCTGGCCGCCGACGTGCTCTCGGTTCCGGCCGCTGCCGTCGTGTCCGGGCTGCTGTCGCTCGCGCTCGCGGGGGTCTGCACGGTGTGCACCGCGCGGACGCGCTCGTTGCTGGCGCCCATCGCGGGGCTCATCGCCACCGCGGGCCTCTTCATGGGCCTCGGCAGCAACTTCGGCTTCGTGGCCATGACGGGCGCGGTGCTGTGCGCGGTGAGCACGCTCGTCGTCGCGTGGGCGCTCCGGAGTGAGTACGCCATGGCCTATGCCGCCCTCCTGGCGGCGGCCCTCGTGCCGAAGTTCGCCATCCAGGTCTCGTCCACCGCGATGGCGTTCTCGCTGGTCTTCGTGGCGCTGACGCTGGCGGTGCTGGCCGAGCGAGGACGGCTGCTGCGCCTGCTGGGCGGGGTCGCCGTCTTCTACGCGCTGTTCGGTTTCGTGGCGGGTGCCGTCGGCCAGGTGAGCGGACTGGGGCTGGTGGTGCTCCTGGCCGCGGCGGCCATCGCCGTGGTGTCGCGCATGTTCCCCCTCAGCCGGCCGCTGGCGGTGTTCATCGCCGCCTTCGCGCTGCTGCCCGACATTTCGAACTTCTATGCGCCCTGGAATGGAATGATGACGCCGGGGATGTCCCTGGGGTTGTTCCTCCTCTGGGGTCTGGGTGCCTCGCTCTGCGCGGCGCGATGGGGGCGCGGCGCGAGCACCACGGTCGCCGGACTGGTGGCGTGGGTCTTCCCGCTGGTCGCCGTGGTGGAAGCGAGAAGCTCACAGGGCGGCATGTTCCTGCTCGGCGCGGCCTTCGTGGCCCTGCTCACCGCGCGGGCGATGCCGGCCGGGCTCAGCGTCGCGGTGGCGGCGCTGTATGCGACGATGGGCCTGTACTCGGAAGGCCCCGTGGTGCTGCTGGGGTTGTCCGCCGTGCTGGGGCTCCTGGCCGTGGCGGAGGAAATCCCGGCGGTGTTGGCCGTCGGCGCGGGAGGAAAGCGATTCGCGTGGGTGGCCACCCTGGCATCGGCCCTGGTGCTGGCCATCGTGGTGGTGCGCTGGGACGATGCGCATCCCGCGTGGATGGTCTCTGGCGCGATGCTGCTTCCGCTGCTGTGGACGCGCGCCACCCGGCAGCCCGTCTTCGCCAGCCTCGCGGTGCCGTATGCCTTCGTCGGCTTCCTGGCGATGGGCGGCACTCCGCCCACCTGGGCGTATGCGCTGCCGCTGGTGTCACTCGCCGTGGCACGGGCCGTCGCGCATGTGCCCGCGTTCAGCTCCCTGCTGCTCCGCTCGAACGAGGAGAAGGAGCGCGACGCGCTGTCCCTGTGGATGCAGTTGGCCCTCGCCTGCCTCACCCCGATGGTGATGATGGCGCCCTGGATGGGGCCAACGCCCGTGTACTTCCTCACGGCGTCGCTGGCGTTGATGCCCGGGCCGCGTCCGTTCATGCGGGTGTGCGGCGCTTCGCTCCTGCTGCTCGTCATTCCGGAGGCGAGGCCTGTCGTCACCAGCATGCTGCTCGCACTGGCCCTGGCTGAGCACCATGCGCCCTCCGCTGTCTGGGCCTTCTTCCGGAGCCCGCCGGATGTCTACCTGCGTCGGGCCTCTGTCATCACCGCGCTGGCCATCGCGGTGCTGCCGGTGCTGGATGACCCGTCGCCGCCGCGACTGGCGGGGCTCGCGGCCGTGGTGGCGGCGTCCGCGTTCCTGCTGTCGCGCCGGTGGCTGCTGGTGCCCGCCGTCTGGGTGCTCGCGCTGGCGACGGCGGGACGGACCGAGGCGTATGACTTCCTGGAGTGGAGGCCGGAGACGGGGCTCGCCGTCATCGCGGTGGCGCTGGGCGCGGGCCTGTTGTCCGCCCTCTGCCAGTCCGGAGCGGTGCAACGCGCGCTCAGCGCGGTGGCGTTGAAGCTGACTCCCGGTCTGGAAGGCACCTGGAGCGAGCCGCTATGGGTGGGGAGCGCCGGAGCGCTCGCGCTGCTGCTCCTGGGACGACTGGCGGATGCGGGGCCGGGAGCGCTGGCGTCGCACGTGGCGGCGGGCGCGGTCCTCACGTCCTTGGTGCTGATGGTCGCTCGTGAGCGGTGGATGGCGAACGTGGCCACCGTGCTGCTCGCGGCCTCGCTGGTCGCCGCGGTGCCAATGTTGTGGCTCCCCGCCGTCATCAGCGGCGCGGGCCTGGTGCTGTGCGTGGGGGGCATGGTGCTCGACTCGCGCGGGGTGCGCGTGGGCGCGGCCCTGCACCACGGCGGCTGGGTGCTGGCCCTGCTGTCGCTGGCCTCGTTGAGAGACCTGGAGCACCTGGCGACGCCGCTGTGCTTCCTCTTCGGGCTGGCCTCCGCGTGGACGGTGGTGTGGCGTCGGCGCGAGCGCGAGGTGGTCGGCTGGCTGGCCTCGCTCGCGGCGGCGCACGGCGCGCTGATGCACCTGGGCGCGGTGTACTCGTCCGGGCGGGGCTCGGAGTTCATCCTCCCGCACTTCGGCGCGGCCAGCGCCGTGCTCGCCACGTTGGCGCTGTTCCTGGCGGGCGCGAAGCTCCGGCGGGGTGTGGGCCTGGGCTTCACCGTCGTCGCGCTCACCGAGGTCCTCCTCGGGTTGTCGTTCCTGGGCGCGACGGGAGATGCCTTGCGTGAAGCGCTGGTGGCCTGCATCGCGCTGGCGGTGCTGTTCGTCGCGCTGGTGCGCCACGCCGCCGTGGAGAAGGACGAGCCGGCGGCGTTCCTCGCCCAGGCCGTGCTCGCGCTGGGCTACCTGTCCGTGCGCCTGCTGGGCATGGGGACGAGCCCGAGCACCGGGGACAGCCTCGCGGCCCTCGTCGGGGGCGCCCTCTTCACGGGCCTCTACTTCTTCGTGCAGCGCGAGGGCTCCAGCCTGGCCGTCTTCCGCAGGCCCGCGTTGTGGGGCGCGTACCTCTTCCCGCTGGCGGGGTTGTTCTCCGCGCCCTGGGGCGAGCCGCTCCAGGTGGCGGCCCTGCTCGTGGGACACGCCGCGCACTTCGCCGCGCTGGCGTCGCATCCGACGCGTCGAGGGGGCGCCTCGCTCGCGTCGGTGGTGGCCTTCAACGTGGCGCTCTACCTCGTGTGGCAGGGCACCGGCCAGGGCGAGCCGCAGTTCTACGTCATCCCCGCGGGGCTCTCGCTGCTCGCGTTGCTGCGCGTGTTCCGAGGCGCCATCGACGAGGACACCTACGCGCGGCTGCGCGCGCTGGCCGTCACCGTCATCTACGTGGCGGGAGCGTGGAAGCCGCTGATGTTCAGCGACGGCAGCGCGATGCTCCTGTGCGTGTTCCTCTGCGTGGTGGGCGTGGGCTTCGGCATCGCCCTGCGCATCCGCTCCTACGTGTACCTGGGCACCGCGTTCCTGGTGACGTGCATCGCGGCGAACCTCGTGCGCTTCGGCATGAGGGACCACCGCGTGGCCGCCGCATCGCTGTTCCTCCTGGGCCTCTTCGTCATTGGCTCCATGGTGATGCTCAGCGCCCACCGTGCCGCACTCCTCCAGAGGTACGCACGGGTTCGCGCACTGCTGTCCACCTGGGAGGGCTGACACTTCGAGTTCTTGGCGGCACCCCCAAAAACGTGGGATTGAATGCGGCGCCAACTTTCGGAAGGTCCTTCGGTTGTCCCGTCTTCGCCTGCTCGCCACCGTTCCGCTGTGCGCTCTCATCGGCTGTGCCACCGTGCAGTCGCGCGAAGTGGGGACCGCCCTGGAGGTCCCGTCACACACGGCGGTGGCAGCCTCCGAGCAGGTGGTGACGGCACCCGCCGCCGGGGGTGTGGGGGCGGTGACACCGGGTGGGTCCGCGGCTGAGGCTTCCGCTCAGGCGCCCACGACGGTGAAGAGCGGTGAGTCGGCGACGCCGGAAGCCGCCGAGGGAGCGCCGCACGCCGAGGTGGCGCCGCGAGTCGTGTCCACCGTCGTCCTCGAGGAGAAGGAGCGCCCCCTGGTGACGGGTGTCATCGCGGCCGCGCTGGAGGCTGTCGCCCTCGTCGTGCGCCCCGCAACCGACATGGAGGGCTTCTGGGATGCGTACCGCACGCCGATGCAACTGGCGCGGCTCATCGTGTCTCGCTCCATGCAGCTCGTCGGTGAGCGCAACCTCGCGAAGGTCAGCCGGGGCATGCCGAACGACTGCTCTGGCTTCGTGCGTCTGGCCTATCTCTCCGCCGGCATCGACCTGGTCGCGCATGGCTTCCTCGCGGGAGAGAACGCCGTGTCCGCCATCTTCCGTCGCGCCACGGACGGCAAGCGGCTGCACCACCGCGCGCCGCGTCCCGGAGACCTCGTGTTCTTCCGCGAGACGTATGACCGCAACCGCGACGGCCGTCGCAATGACGGGATGACCCATGTCGGCGTAGTGGAGGGGGTGGCAGAAGATGGCACCGTCACCTTCATCCACCGAGGCAGCAAGGGTGTGGCCCGCAGTCGGATGAACCTGTCACACCCGGAGAAGCATCAGCTCGCCCAGGGTGGGCCCGTGGTGAATGACTTCCTCCGGCCCGCGACGAAGGGTGCGCGCGCGTACCTCACCGGCGAACTCTTCGTGGCCTTCGCGTCCCCCGATGGACTGTAGTTTTCCAGTCGTCAACTCACACCCCGCGTGGCTTTGAAGCTCCGTGCGGTTGATGCGTCATGACGGCATGAGAATCGTGCTGCTTATCGGTGGGTTGCTGCTCGCGTCGGGCTGTCACCTCCATGCGCGCCCGCCGAACCGCCCCTCGCTCCCGCGGCCCCCTCCGCCCTCGCGGCCGTCCTCCATGTCCTACAATGAGGCGGTGGACCGGGGCTTCGGTGAGTGTCGCTCGCGCCGATATGACTGCCGTCTCAAAGAGGCGCACCGGACGGGCAACGACATCTGGAAGGTGAAGTTCTTCGCCGCCGCTCCCGGTGCGCGAGGCCACCTGCATCTGGAGTACGACGCCTTCTCCCGCAACCTGCTCAGGGTGGACGAGAAGGTGAAGGCCCGGCGCGATGACCGGGACGATGACGACGACTGGGATGACGACGACCACCGTCATGGCCATGGCAAGGGCAAGAAGAAGGGCCACGCGCGGCGCGACGACGACTGAGCACCACCGGTGGGGCCGGGGGTGACACGCCGCCCGGGTTTCAGCCGCCCTTCTTGTTCAACTTCTGGATGGCCCGGTTCGCCTCGTCCTGGCCGCAGTCGCCACCCTTGGTGCTGCCCAGTTCGGCGAGTCGGATGAGGGCGGGGACCGCGTCCGTGTTGCCCAGCACGCCCAGCCGCTTCGCGGCGGCCCTGCGCACGCCGCACTCCTTCGCCTCCAGGGCCTTGGAGTAGGCCACCACCAGGTCCACCTCGTCAGCGAGCTCCGAGGAGTCCAGGTAGCGAAGCGCCCCCCACTGCTTCAGCGAGTACTCGTCCTCGACGAGGGACTCGAAGTGAGGGCGCACCCGTTCCTTCGGGAGGGTGGCCAGCAGTTTGCGCACGGGTTCGTCGATGTCGCCGCGGCCGAAGTCCTCCGCGAGCCCATCCAGCACGGAGTCCTCCACCTCCGCGCGCCCGTCCACGTCCAGCGTGGCGAGCAGCACCCGCTCCTTGTCGTGGTTGCGCAGCGCGTGGTGGGTCGCCGCGAGCGCGCGCCGCACCGAGGGCTGTTTCTGCTCCTCGTTCGACGTCGCGTTCAGCAGCGCCAGCGCTTCGTTGCTCTTTCCAGCCTTCAGCAGCGACATGGCGCGCACGGCGGGGCTGTTCAGATGCACCACCAGGGCCACGCCGCCGCCCAGGAGCACCACCGCTCCGAGCACCGCAGCCGCCTGACGCGGCTTCGCGCGCGCGAGCACCACCGTCCTGCCGAGTCCCTCCTTCAGCTTCGGGGGGATTTTCAGGGCCGCGCCGAGTCGGGACAGGCCCGCGCCCAGCGTGCTTGTCGCCGTGCGCAGGGAGCTTCCGAGGGAGCGCACCCGCTGGGAGATGGGAGCCAGCGCCGCGCGCGTCCGTTGGACCGCGGGGGCCAGTCGCACCATGAGGGCGTTCTGCTTCTCGAAACGTCCGCCGAAGGGAGGCCCCTCGGCCGCCTGCTGGCAGCGGTAGAGCTGGAGCTGTTCCTCGCGGCCGGGGAGGGTGATGGAGCCGCACGGCTCGACGTCCGCTCCTGCGCGATTGCGCGCCAGGTTCACCGCCTCCGTGAAGGTCACCTGGCCCGCGGCGGCGACGTGCTCCACCGTCTCCACCACCTCCATGGGCTCGCCCAGCACGGTGTCGGCGGTCAGCAGCACCTCGCCGGCATGCAGACACACGCGCACGTGCAGCCGCTCCTCATTGGGCAGCGACTGGTTGTGGCGCCACAGCCGGTCCTGCATGGCCATGCCGCACAACACGCCGGCGGTGGGAGAGCGGAACACCACCAGCAGGGCATCGCCTCGCTTCTGCACGAGGCGTCCCTCGTGCTCTCTCACCAGGGGCATCAGCAGTCGGTCATGCGTCTCCAGCATCCGCGCGTTCTCTTCGTGCGTCTGCCGGCTGGTGCGTTCGGTGAAGCCCTGGATGTCGGTGAGCATCACCGTCAGGTTCTGAGGCTTCACCGTCGACGTGCTGCCGGACAGCGAGGGCCGCGTGCCGAAGGACGCAGTGCCCGTGCGCATCGCCACGGGCGCGGACGCCGCGCTGTCGGGGCCCGTCGAGGACTCCAGGCCGAACGCGGCGGTGCCTCGACTCGAGCGGCTCGGAAGAGGGGCTGACGCTTCTTCCGCGCCGAAGACGGACGTCCCGCTGGGGCCGCTGCTCGCTGCTTCTCCCGCGCCGAAGACGGACGTGCCGGACGGCGTGGTGCTGGTGGTGGGAGCGCTGACGTAGGCGGGCGTGCCCAGGCCGGGTGTGAAGGCGGACAGCGACGAGTGCGCGGCGGCCAGCGCATCCGCCAGCTCGTGCGCGCTCTGGGGCCGCTTGGCCGGGTTCTTCTCCAGGAGGCGCATCACCAGCGACAGCAGACCGATGTAGCGCGACAGGGAAGGCGCTGCCCTGTCTAACGGGAGCGGGGCGTGGGAGGCGTGCTGGGCGAGGAAGTGGCGCGCCTGCGGCCCATCGAAGGGGAGCCGTCCGGACAACACGCGGTAGGTCAGCACGCCAAAGGTGTACAGGTCGCTGCGCGTGTCCACCTTCGCGCCCACTGCCTGCTCCGGCGACAGGTACTCCGGGGTGCCGAGCACCACGCCGACCTGACTGACGTTGCTCTGCGCGTCCGGCTCCACCAGTCGAGCGATGCCGAAGTCCAGGAGCCGGGCCTGCTCGCCGCGCACGCCGGGGGAGATGAAGACGTTCTCCGGCTTCAGGTCCCGGTGGATGATGCCCTTCTCGTGGATGGCGGACAGGCCCTCCGCGAGCTGGTGGAGCAGCGGCAGCGCGCGTCCCGGCGGCATGGCGCCCCGGGTGAGCACGTCGTAGAGGCTCTCGCCTTCCACGAACTCCATCACCAGGCACGCGTGGTCGCCGGACTCACCGAAGTCGACGATGTGCACCACGGCGGGGTGCTCGACGGCGGAGAGGAGGCGGGCCTCGCGCTTGAAGCGCTCGGCCATGCCGGGCTGGGCGTTGAGGTCGTGGTGAAGGACCTTGATGGCCACCTTGCGGCCCAGGGAGACCTGTTCACCCAGGTACACTTCGCCCATTCCGCCCGAACCCAAGGGACGGAGTACTCGGAAGCGACCGTCGAGGACGAGGGAGTCGGGAGCCAGCACGCCGGGCGCATATTGTCCGACTTCAGTCCGGCGCGCATGACGAACAACACATGCGGCCCTGGGGTCCCCCAGCCCCGTTGGTTGCCCCCCGGGCGGGGGATTGTCATAAATTTCGGGCGCTTGGACCCCGTGGTAGTTTCCAGGCTCCCGCGATGGCCAACGAGAGCGACTCCCCCAAGCCCACCGCGGCGCCCGATGCGCGCGCCGCCGCACCCGAGCTGCGCCTGCTGGACCGCAGGGCGTTCGTGGGCTTCCCGGCCCTGGAAGTCGTGCCGGGCCTGCGCATCTCCGACTTCGCGCTCCAGATTCCGGACGTCAGCTTCCCGTTCAACGTCAGCGCCGGTGCCACGCGTTATCAGCGCAAGAAGTTGCACTTCGGCTTCCTGGAGCTGTCCGTCGACGCGGACCTGGTGACGCGGCGGGTGGCGGAGCTGGCGGGGCGGCTCGCGGGCCTGGAGGAGGTGCGGCTGCACTTCCGTCCCGGGTACCTGGAAGGACAGGGGCGACTGCCCGCGCCGGAGCGCACGCCCTTCACGTTCAAGGTGGCCTTCGACGCGGACGGGGAGAAGCTCGCCGTCTATCTCTACGACGTCCGCCTCTACGGGTTCTCTTCCACGCCGTCGGTGCAGGTGCCCGGCCTCCTGTCCGCGGCCGTGGGTGCGCTGGCGCTGGTGCCGGACGTGGAGGTGCGCGGGGCCTCCGGCTTCTCCACCCGCGTGCTGCCCGCGCTGTGTCAGCTCGCGGCGGTGAGCCGTGGGTACAAGATGCCGTCGCTGGACACCGCGCGCCTGTCCGCCGCGGAGGTGTCCAGCACGGGGCTGCGTTTGCGCTTCGCGGCCGGTGGCCTGCCTCCGCCGTCCGCGCCGGACGAGGAGCTGCTCCTCACGCTGGAGGGCGCGCGGGCCTTCGCGGACGCGGAGGGACTCGTCGCCCAGGGCCGGCTGGCCGAGGCGCGACAGCAGTACCTCCAGGCCGGGGACGCGCAGGACGCGCACCCCTTCGCGGCCGAGCGCCTGCTTTCGCTGCTGGTGGCGGACCCGCAGGCGCATGAGCTGGCGCTGGACGTGGCCGCCACGCTGCAGCGTCGTCGAGATCGCAGTCCCGCCGCGCTGTGGGGCGAGGCCGTGGTGCGCGAGCGTCGGGGCGAGGGTGCCCGCGCCGCCGAGCGCTACCTGGCGCTGTGCGCGCTGGCCCGTCGCACCTCGGAGGAGGCCGCGGCCTTCTTCTCCGCCGAGGCGGCGGCGCGCTGTTCGCGAGACACCGCGCCCCAGGTGGCGGTGAAGGCGCTGCACGAGCTGCTGGGCCTGAAGCCGGACCACCTGCCTTCGCTCAAGGCGCTGGCGCGCGCGTCGGACCAGGCCCGGGACAAGGCGGGCGCGGTGCGGGCGTACCGTCGGCTGGCGGCGCTCGCTCGCGACCCGCATGAGGCCGCGGACGCGCACGTGCATCTCGCGCGACTGTGCGCGCAGACGGAGGACGACATCGCGGGGGCGCGCCTGCATTGCGAGGCGGCGCTGCGACTGTCGCCGGACCAGTCGGATGCGCTGCTGCTGCTGGGCGAGCTGTGTCACCGGGGCGGCGAGCACCTGCGCGCGCTGAAGGCGTTGGACCGGCTGCGTGAAGTGTCCATGGCCCGGCACGAGCTGGACCGCGTGGGCCACGCGGACCTGATGGCCGGCCGCGTGTGGGAAGAGGGCCT
Source organism: Myxococcus sp. CA040A (assembly GCF_013336725.1). Lineage (NCBI taxonomy): Bacteria > Pseudomonadati > Myxococcota > Myxococcia > Myxococcales > Myxococcaceae > Myxococcus > Myxococcus sp. CA040A. The sequence goes on from NZ_JABUMR010000003.1 coordinate 1,103,671, forward strand.
GAAGCAGCCGGAGAACGCGCTCCTGCGCTACCGCGAGGCGGTGTCGCTGCTGCCAGGGGAGGCCGAGCCGCTGTTCGCCGCCGCGCGCGTGGCGGAAGGACTGGGCCGGTTGCAGGAGGCGCTCGCGGGCTACCAGCAGGCGCTGGAGCTCGCGGGGCCGGCGCCGCGCTCGGAAGGCGTCCGCCATGCCGCGCACGCCAGCCACCATGCGCTGGCGCGGCTGTACCGCTCCCGACTGGGAGACCCGGCGCGTGCGCGCGAGCACCTGGAGTCCGCGCTGTCGCTGGACCCGCGTGACGCGGTGGCGCTCGAGGAGCTGATTCCGTACTTCCGCATCACCGGGAAGTCGCTGGAGCTGGCCGACGCGCTGGAGAAGTCCGCCGCGCTCCAGGACGAGCCGGCGAAGCGCGCCGCGTCCTGGGCGGAGGCGGGTGAGCTGTATCGCGGCCGACTCCAGCAGCCGGAGAAGGCGGAGAAGCTGCTCCTGCTCGCGCTGGAGGCGGATGCCGACCACCGTCCCGCGCTGGAGTCGCTGCTGGCGCTGGCCGAGGCGCGGCGTGACGGGCCGCTTCTGACGCGGTGCCTGTCCGCGCTGGCGCGACTGGCGCCGGATGTGAAGGAGCGCGCGCAGAAGTACCGCCGCCTCGCGGTGGCCGCGCGCGACCTGGCCTTCGACCTGGACCTGGCGGTGCATTCCCTCCAGGAAGTGCTGCGCGCGGAGCCGGATGACCTGCCCGCGCTGGGCGAGTTGTGCGCCCTGCAGCGCAAGCGCGCGGACATGGCCGGGCTGGCCGTGGCGTTGGAGGAGCGCGCGCGGGTGGCGGAGGCGCAGGGCGACAAGCGGCTCGCCGCCGCGGCGCTGCGAGAGCTGGCCGGTGTGCTGGAGGCCCGCCTGGGTCGGGTGGGTGACGCGCTGGTGGCGCTGGAGAAGGCGGCGCGGCTGGCCCCGGACTCCGCAGTGCTGCTGGACCTGGCGGACCTGTCGCTGCGCTGCGAGCGCCCCGAGCACGCCCGACGCGCGCTGGAGTCGCTCTTGTCCACGCTGCCGCGCACCGCGGCGCCGGAGAAGCTGGCGGACGTGCGCGCCCGGCTGGGTCGCGCGTGCGAGATGCTGGGCGACCGCGAAGGCGCCATCGCCGCGTACGCGCAGGCGCTGCCGCTGCGCCGGCTGGATGACACGCTGGCCGCGCGGCTGGAGTCGCTCTACACGGAGGCGGGCGAGACGCAGGCGCTGGCGGAGCTGTGGGCGGGCCGTGCCCAGGCGCTGATGGGCGCCGACCGCGCCGAGGAAGCCGCGCCGCTGTTCCTCCAGAGCGCCCGTGCCCTGCTGGAGCGGGGCGAGAAGGCCGCCGCGCTGCTGCGCCTGACGGCCGCGCTGGAGGCCAGTCCCCAGGGGCCGCTGGCGGCCGAGGTGCTGGAGTCGCTGGCCGAGCTGGAGCTGGAGCGGGGCGAGAAGCTGGAGGCCGCCCGGCTGTACGCACGCCGCGCCGCGCTGGTGCCGGAGGACCGCTCCGGCGCGAAGCTGCTCTACCGCGCCTCGCTGCTGGCGGCGGGAACCAGTCGCGAAGAGGCGTTCCTCGCCGAGGCCCTGGAGCGCGACGCGTCCTTCGCGCCCGCGCGCCAGCGGCGCGGTGAGCTGAAGCTGCCCACCGACGCGCGCTCCGCGCTGGAGGACTTCGAGGCGGTGCTGGCGCTGCCTCCGGTGGACGCCGACGCGCCCCGGGAAGCGGAGCGGGTGGCGCTCACGCGCAAGGCCGCCAGCGCCGCTGTGCGCGCGGGCCGGACGGACTCCGCGCGTCGCCTGCTGTCCGAGTACTGCATCCGGGCTCCCGAGGACCTCGACGCCCGCGTGGAGTTGGTCAACCTGCACCGCAAGGCCGGCGCTCGCGAGGCGCTGGCGGACCTGCTGGTGGAGCTGTGGCCGCGCCTGTCCGGAGAGCCCCGGCGCGCGGCCCGTCGCGAGCTGGCGGAGCTGTCCCTCGTGCTCGGTCGTGCCGGCGCGGCGGTGGACTCGCTGCGCAGCCTGCGACTGGAGGAGCCGCAGGACACCTGGGCGGCGCAGGCGCTGCTGGACTTGCTGCCGCCTCCGGGCACGGGCTCCTCGGACGAGGAAGCCGAGCGCCTGGAGTTGCTGGGCGCGCTGGTGGCGTCCGCGACGGGCGAGGACCGCTCGGAGCTGCTCGCGCGTCGCGCCGTGCTCCATCGCGCCACGGGCCGGATTTCCGCCGCGCGCGAGGACTTCTCCGAGGCCGCGACGCTGGCCCGCCGTCCCGCGGCCCTGCTGCTCGCGCTGGCGGAGCTGGCGCGTGAGTCCGGAGACGAGGCCGGGGAGCTGGAAGTGTGGCGTCGCGCCGTGGTCGCCGATGCCCAGCTGGGCACGCGCGCTCGGGAGCGGCTGCTCGCCCTGGCCACCGTGCTGGCGGAGAAGGATGAGCGGGGGCTCGCGCGCGAGGCGCTGGTCTCCGCGGTGGCGCTGTCCCCGTCGGACGCCGAGCGCTGTGACGCCTTCTTCACCCTGGCCGACCTGGCCCACCGCGACGAGCGCCCGGACGAGGAAGCCGCCGCGCTCGCCGAGGCCGCTCGCCAGGGTCCCACGCCCCGCCGCGTCGAGGCCCTGCTCGCTCGCGCCACGCTGCTGGAGACGCGAGGAGAGCTGGCGGAGGCTCGTGGGAGCCTTCAGGCCGCGCTGGCGCTGGCCCCGCGTCACGCGCGGGCCACCGTCTCCTTGCAGCGCGCGCTGCGGGCCCTGGAGGACTGGGCGGCGCTGGCGGAGCTGCTCGCGGCCGAGGCGCCTCATGCTCCGCCGTCCGAGTCCGCGGCGATGTACGCGGAGCTGGCGTCGCTCTACCTGGAGCGCCTGGAGCAGCCGGCCCCCGCGGAGGCGGCGCTGCGACAGTCGCTGCGGTTCGCTCCCGGCGACTCGGACGTGCGACGCCGGTTGGTGTCGCTGGTGGCCGGGCGCGGAGAGCTGCGCGAGGCCGCGGCCCTGCTGGAGACCGCCGCGGAGAGCGCCACGACGTCCGAGGCCGCCACGCTCCTGCGCGAGGGCGCCGCGTACGCGAGGGATGCCCAGGACCTGGACCGCGCGCTGAAGCTGGCGCGCAAGGCACACTCCCTGGTGCCGGCGCGCGGAGCGGAGCTGGCGTCGCTGGCGGAGTTGCTCTACCTGCGCGGCGCGGTGCTGGAGGCCCTGCCGCTCCAGGAGACGCTGGCCTCGACGGCGGACTTCACCGCGAGCGCCGACGAGGCCGAGGCCACCTGGCTGCGGCTGGCGGAGCTGGCGGAGAGCGCGGGCGAGACGAAGCGCGCGGTGGGGGCGTACCGGAAGCTGCTCGTCGAGCGGCCGCTGTGCGAGCCCGCGGTGCAGCGGCTCTCCGCGCTGCTGGAGAAGGACGACCCGCGCGGCGCGTTCGAGGTGCTCGTCACCCACGCGCGCGCCCTGGCGCCTTCCGAGGACACGGTGCGGCGGCTCGTGGTGCTCGCGGAGAAGGCGCGTGCCGCGCTCGCCGACGCGGGTGTGGCGGCGTCGCTGCTGTCGCGCGCGGCGGAGATGGCGACGATGCCGTTGCCGCTGCGCCTCCAGCTCGCCTCGCTCTACCGCGAGACGGGTCGCTCGCTGGAGCTGCTCGCGGAGCTGCGCCATGTGGCCGCGCTCAGCCTCCAGGTGGGCGACGTGGCCGCGACGCTCGCGGCCCATGAAGAAGAGGCGAGTCTCGCGGAGGCCACGGGCCGCGCGGACGACGCGCTCCGGGCACTGGCGGACGCGCGAGATTTGCTGGAGTCGCGCGGGCGCGCCCCCGAGGCCGCCGCGTGCGAGCGTCGGCGCGCGGAGCTGCTGCGCGATGTGAAGCTGGACCTGGCCGCTGCGGAGAGCGCGCTGGACCGCGCCTTCTCGCTGGCGGAGGACCTGGGCACGACGCGGCTGGGCGCGGCGCTGGCGGAGCGCCGGGACGATGCCGACGCGGAGGCCCTCTGGCTGGAGCGCGCGCTGCCCCTGCTGGACGACGCGAAGGAAGCGGCGGCGCTGCGACTGCGGCTGGCGAAGCTGCACCTGGGCGTGCTCGCGGATACGGAAGAGGCGGAGCGCTTCCTGCGCGGAGCGCTGCGGCAGGACCGTTCGCTGGATGAAGCCGAGACGCTGCTGGCTCGCCTCCTGGAGCGGGACGGGCGGCTGGCGGAGCTGGCGGCCTGGTACGAGGAGTGCGCCGAGGGTGAGCCGGACACGGAGCGCCGCGCGGCACTGCTCCAGCGCGCGGCCGTGCTGTACCGCGACAGGGCGGGGCGCCCGGACGCGGCGGCGGCGGCCTTCATCGCCGCGCGGTCCGCTCGCCCGGATGACCTGGACCTCACCGCGCAGGCGGCGGAGCTGCTGCACGAGGTGAAGCGCCACGCGGACGCGGCCGAGTTCGACGCCGTGCTGCTGGAGGCCGACCCCTTCCGCGAACCCGTCTTCTCGCGGCACCGCGCCTTCCTGGAGGAGAACGAGGACCCGCAGTCGCTCGCGGAGTTGATGCTGCGCCGGGCCCAGCGCCAGTCGGATGCCGACGCCGCGGACAGCTACCTCGCCGCCGCCCGGGCCTTCCGCGCGGCGGGTGCCCGCGAGCGCGCGTTGCTGTGCGAGGACCGGGCCTTCGAGTTGAGCCCCGCGAGCGCGGAGGCCTTCGAGCGCGTGCGCGAGCGCGCGGCCGGAGACGTGCGCCGGCTGTCGGAGTTGCTGGCCGTGCGCGCCGCGGCCCTGCCTCCCGAGGAATCGCTGCCGCTCTTGCGCGAGCGCGCCACCCGCTTGCTGGACGCGGGCGAGGCGCTGCTGGCCGCCGAGGCGTTCGACGTGTACCTGGGCTCCTCGGGTGACGACGTGGAGGCGCTGTCCGCGCGCGCCGAATTGGCGGCCCAGAGCGGAGGCCCCGCCGCCGCGCGACCGTATGACCGACGCCTGCTGTCGGCCGGTGGCGAGACGCTGCCCGTGACGGTGCGCGCGCGGACGTGGCTGCGGCTGGGCCATGCCTCGCTGGGCGCGAACGCGTACCACGACGCGGCGGATGCCTTCGAGTCGGTGGTGTCGCTGGAGCCGGAAGGCGAGCGCGGCCGCGAGGCGCTGTCGCTGCTGGCGGAAGTCCACTCGCGCACGGGCAACGCACCGGGTCTGTACCGGGCCTCGTTGCAACTGGCCCGGCGGGCGGAAGACACGGCGACGGCGGAGGTGTTGTACCGCCGCGCGGCGGACCTCTTCGACGACCCGAAGGACGCCATCGACGCGCTGCTGCCGCTGGCGCGACTGCGTCCGGCGGATGCCTCCGTCATCGACCGCGCGGTGGCGGGCCTGAGCGCGCTGGGTCGCCACGGTGACCTGCTGGCGGTGTACGAGTCCGGCGCCGAGGCCGCTGGCGGAGTGCGCGCCGCCGAGTTGTTGCTGGCCGCCGCCACCGTGGCCGCTGAGTCGCTCGCGGACGTGGACGCGGCCTGGGAGCTCACCCAGCGCGCGGCCGAGGCCGCCCCCGAGGATGTCACCGCCCTGCGCGCCCTCGTGACGGGGCTGCGCGAGCGGGGGGAGACGACGCGGCTGCTGGAGGCGCTGGAGCGACTGGTGCCTCACCTGGAGGATGCCGACGAGGCGTCCGTCCTGCGGCTGGAGCTGGCCACGCTGCTCCGCGACTCGGACCAGGTGTCGCGGGCCCGCGAGTCGCTCGAAGCCGTCGTCGAGCGTGGCGCCTCGGGCGCGGGCTATGCCGTCGCGCTGGAGGAGTTGGAGAAGCTGCTGCGTGATGAGCCCGCGCGCCGGGCCGAGGTGCAGGTGGCTCGCGCGGAGCTGGTCTCCGGTCGCGAGCGGCTGGTGCTCCTCTTGTCCTCCGCTCGGGCCTTCGAGAGCGCGGGGCGGCTGCGGGACGCGCTGAAGGCGGCGAAGGCCGCCGTGGCGACCGAGCCGGACGTGGACGCGGCGATGCGCGTCGCCCACCTGCATCGCGCCCTGGGTGAGGCGCCCCGGGCCGCCAAGGCGCTGCTCCAGGCGGCGCGGCTCGCCTCGCCGGAGGAGCGTCCGCCGCTGCTGCTGGAGGCCGCGGACCTCTGGGAGAAGGCGGGCGAGCACGGTGAAGCGCTGGAGGTCATCGAGCGCATCGCCACCGAAGCGCCGGACATCCTCGCGCCCGCGGAGCTGGCGGAGCGCTTCGGCCGGCTGGGTGCCTTCACTCGCGCGCTCCAGGTGGGCTTCGCGCCCGCCATGGCGGCCGGAGAGCTGACGGATGCGCTGGCCATGGCAGCGCAGGCCGGCGACACGGCGCGCACGCGCGAGGCGCTGTGGGCCCTGGTGGCTCAGCCGGACGCGGATGCGGCCCATGCCTCTGCCCTCGCGGATGGCCTGCGCGCCGAGCGCGACGCGGAAGGACTGCTGGAGCTGGCGGCCCTCTCCGTCACGCGTGACGAGCCCTTCGCCATCGCCCTGCGTGACGAAGTGCTGCGCGCGGCGGATGCCCCGGCGCTCCAGCGCCTGCGCGCCCTGGACGAGCTGTCGTCCGATGCGAACTTCGGCACCCGGCTCACCCTGTTGTTGCCGGGGCTGGAGAAGCACCCGGAGGCGCTCTCGGAAGCGGTGCTCGGCCGTGTGCGCGCCCTGTCTGATGCCGCGCGCGTGGAAGCGCTGGCCATGGCGGCGGAGGGATGGACGTCGCGCCGCAAGCCGCTGCTGCGCGAGCGTCACACGCTGGAGTTCGGGCTGGGCCGCTTCGACGCCGCCGCGCGCTCGCTGGCGCGGCTCATCGAGGTGGAGGAGGACGCCCGCGTCCTGGCCGCGCTGCACCTGGAGCACGGCGAGCTGTTGCTGAGCCCGTTGGACCAGCCCGACGCGGCCCGTGCGGCCTTCGAGCGCGCGCTGGACACCGATGGCACCAGCCTGCCCGCGCTGCGCAACCTGCTGGCGCTGGTGGACGAGTCGAAGGAGCCCGCCGTCTTCGTGTCGCTCGCGGAGCGGCTGACGGTGGAGGAGGGGCCCGACGCGGCCACGCCCCATCGCGAGCGACTGGCGGATGCCTACGAGGTCCTGGGCCAGGTGGCGGACGCCGTCGCGCAGTTGGAGGCGCTGCCGGAGACGGAGGAGCGGCTCGCTCGCCGCGCGAGGCTGGCGGAGCAGCGCGGTCTCACGGGCGAGGCCCTGGGGCTGCGCGAGAGGCTCACCGACGAGCCCGGCGTGCTGGAGTCCATCCTCCGCGGCTATCTGGACGCGCAGCTCGTGTCTCCCGCGGCCCGGCTCGCCGAACGCCTCTTCGACGCGGGGGTCCTGTCTCCAGAGGTCCTCCGCCTCGCATGTGAGCGGCTCTCTCCGGTGATTGAAGGCGCGCCGTTCGCCGTACGCGTCTGGCCGGAGCTGCTGCGCGCGGCGCCGCTGGACGTGGATGGTTGGACGCTCTTCGCGGAGGCCCTGCGGCTCCTGGAACGTCAGGACGCCGCCGAGCGCGCGGACGGTGTCGGCGCGGCCTTGTCCTCCAGCACGGCGACGGTGCCCGCGGCGGCAGTGTCCGAGCTGCCGGTGCCCACGGGCTTCGAACATTCGCTGCCCGCGAACTCGCTGCCGGTGACGGCCGAGCGCTTCCCCCGACTCTTCGCCGCGCTGCGCCCTCTGCTGTCGTCGCTGGGGGCCAGCGGCCTGCGGGTGTACGTGGACCCCTCGGGTGGCGTGGAGGGGTACCTGGTCAGCTCGGAGGCGCTGGTGCTGGGCGCGGGCGCGCTGTCGTGCTTCGGCTCGGTGGAGCTGGGCTACCTGTCCGCGCTGGCCCTCGTGCTGGGCGAGGACGGCGTGAAGCTGTCTCGTCCTGGAGAGGTGCCCGGCTTCGAGGCCGCCGCGGTGGCGGCCTTCCGAGCGGTGCCCGCCTCGCTCGCCGCGGGGCGCGTCCTGGCGCGTCTGGATGCGGAGGTGCGCGGGAGTGACCCAGCGCGGGTGGATGTGGGCGCGGTGCTCGGACGTGGAGGCGCCTTCCGTGCCGTGGCCCTTTGCGTGCTCGACGTCGGGTAGCCGTGTAGCCTCCGCGCCGTATGCGCCTGAAGCACATTGCCCTCTCCGTCCTCCCCGCCGCCGCCGTCGTGACGGCCATGGCCTGTTATTCGGACCCCGTGTACCCGGGCAATCAGCTCCTGGGCACCTTCCAGTTCGAGGCACGGCTGGACCCGGCGAACACCACCTGCGACGCGGCGATGCCGGAGTTCGCGCAGCTCGACGACGGCGGCGTGTTCCGCTTCGAGGGCACGTTCTCCAAGAACGACGACGGTGGCGCCGGCTGGTTCACCGTGCAGGGCTTCGACCGCGAAGCGAAGTACGAGGGGCAGCTTGTCGACTCCGCGCTCCGTGCCACGGCGCCGCGCGCTTCGTGCGGCACCGGTTGCAAGGACTCTCAAATCGAGGAGTCGCTGAAGGTGACCATCTTCAGTGACAGCCAGGCGCGCGTGCTCAACCGGGACTGCAACGCGTTCGACGGAGGCGTCCCCGACGGCAGCCCGCCTGCTCCCACGGAGAACGGCTACGACGTGTCCCTGGCGTGTGGTTCGCTGACAGATGTCTTCCTGCCGGGCTCCTGTACGTGTACTCCCGCGACGTGCAAGACGGCGTACAAGGTGCAGGGAGTGCGGAGGGACTGATGGCGAAGCGAGCGGTGGTGTTGATTTCGGGTGGCCTGGATTCCACGACGTGCGTGGCCATGGCGAAGGCGAAGGGCTTCGAGCCGGTGTGTCTCGCCGTGGCGTACGGACAGCGACACGTGGTGGAGCTGGAGCGGGCGCGGGACGTCGCGAGCGCCATGGGCGTGAAGGACTTCCGGGTGGTGAGCATCGACCTGCGGCAGATTGGCGGCTCGGCGCTCACCGCGGACATCGACGTGCCGAAGGACCGGCCGGCCGATGAGATGAGCCACGGCATCCCCGTGACGTACGTGCCCGCGCGCAACGCGCTGTTCCTCTCGTTGGCGCTGGGGCTCGCGGAGGTGGTGGGCTCCACGGACATCTACATCGGCGTCAACGCGGTGGACTACAGCGGCTATCCAGATTGCCGCCCGGAGTTCATCCGCTCGTTCGAGGCGATGGCGAACCTGGCGACGAAGGCGGGTGTCGAGGGCGCGAGCTTCACGGTCCACGCGCCGCTGTCCGGACTCACGAAGGCGGACATCATCCGCGAAGGCACGCGCCTGGGCGTGGACTACGGGATGACGCACTCCTGCTACGACCCCGATGCACAGGGGCTCGCCTGTGGACGCTGTGACAGCTGTCTGTTGCGCAAGAAGGGCTTCGAGGAAGCGGGAGTCCCGGACCCGACGCGCTACACGGTGGGGGCATGAGCATGACGACGCGGCTGGGGTGGGTGGTGGTGCTGGGGCTGTGTGTGAGCGGCACGGCGCTGGCCCAGGACGGTGGCGCGGCGAAGCCCACGGGCGACGCGGCGAAGCCCACGAAGGCCAAGGGCGCGAAGGCGGGTGACATCGCGCCGCTCGTGGACGCGACGAAGGTGGTGGAGGACCTGGCGCTGGACCTCCGCTACGCGACGGCGGACAACTTCCTGAAGAAGCAGGTGTACCCGGACACGGCGCGCTGCCTGCTGCTGCCGGAGTCCGCGCGCAAGCTGAAGGCGGCGGCGGACGTGCTGCGGCCCAAGGGCTACCGGCTCAAGGTCTATGACTGCTACCGGCCCCGGGCCGTGCAGTGGGAGATGTGGAAGATCATGCCCGTGCCCGGCTACGTGGCGGACCCTCGCAAGGGCTCCAACCACAACCGGGGTGGGGCGGTGGACCTGACGATGGTGACGCTGGAGGGCAAGGAGGTGGAGATGCCCACCGCCTTCGACACCTTCACGCCGGAGGCGCACCACGGCTATGCCGGTGGCAGCGAGGCGTCGCGCAAGCACCGCGAGGTGTTGCGAGAGGCGATGGAGGGCGCGGGCTTCGCGCCCAACCGCATGGAGTGGTGGCACTATGACCTGCCGGATGCGAAGTCCCGGCCGGTGCTGGACGTGCCCTTCGCTCCGGTGAAGTAGCGCGAGAGTCCAAGGCCCCGGCTCCATGATGGAACCGTGATGCAGCCGGGCGCCACCTGCGGCACGCTGGGCTGAATCCGAAGGGAAGGCTCCGCCCGGTGTCCGCGTTGGTCCCACGATGAAGACCGCTCTCTTGCGCTCCCTGTGCGGTGTCCTCCTGTGTCTCGCCACGTCGGCGTGGGCACAGGCGGGCACGGTGGCGGGCTCGGTCATCCAGGCGCGGAGCCAGCAGCCTCTCGCGGGGGTGAAGGTCTCCGCGACGTCCCCCGTGCTCCCGGCGCCGCGCACCGTGCTGACGGACGCGAAGGGCCACTACCAGCTCGCCCAGCTCCCGGCGGGTCTCTACGCGCTGCGCTTCGAGAAGGAGTCCTTCCAGGCCGTCACGCGCGCGGACGTGAAGGTGGAGTCGGGCCAGACGCTCACCGTGCAGGTGGAGCTTGCGCCCGTGACGTCGTCCCCGCCCGCCGCCGCGACGAATGGCACCGCGTCCCACGCTTTCGCTCCGCTGGCTCCGTTCGCTCCCCCGCTGCGACTGGAGTCGGACGGTGTCGCGTGGATGGTCGTCCCCCGGGCCGGGGACATTCGCGACCGGGCTCCACCGTGGGCGCTGCCCCAGCTCTCGGTGCTCGGGCCCGACGGTACGAACCAGAGCCTCTTCGCTCCCGGCAGCAAGCCCCTGCGTGACTCGGACACGCGGGGCCACGGCGTCAATCCGACCATCGACACGGAGGAGGAGCGCATCTCCACGTATACGTTCCAGGTGAGCACGGCTTCGTACGCGCTGACGCGAGGCTATCTGGAGCGCGACTCCCTGCCGGCGGAGGAGGCCGTGCGGGTGGAGGACTTCGTCAACAGCTTCGAAGTGGGCGAGGACGGCGACGTGGTGGGCCCGTTCGTCATCCACGTGGAAGGCTTCCCGTCGCCAAGTCGCAAGGGCTACCACGTGGTGCGAGTGAGCGTGCGCGCACGCGAGTCCTTCACCGACGTGGGCGTGCAACTGGAGTTCGACCGGAAGGCCGTGGCCCGCTACCGCCTGGTGGGGTACGAGAACCAGTCCGCCACGCCGGAGCCGTTCGACGATGACGCGGAGCCAGAGTCCGTGCCGCTGGCGGCGGGCACGTCCGTCACCGCCATCTACGAGGTGAAGCTGATAGGGCCCGCCATCGCCTTCGGCACCCTGCGCGTCCTCTATGAAGAGGGCGAGAACACCATGTGGCGCCGCGTGCAGAAGCTGCTGCCCTCCAGCGTCCTGCGCTCGTCCTCCGCGCGCGTCGCCGCCTCCACGCGGCTTGTGTACGTGGCCGCCGCCTTCGCGGAGAAGCTGCGCGGCTCCTACTGGACGCGCACGCTCGACTGGCCGCGGCTGCACGCGCTCTGGCAGGACATCGGGGAGCCGCTGGTGAGCCGTCCGGACGTGGTGGAGTTGGGCGCGCTCATCAAGAAGGCGGGCGCGTTGGACCAGCGCAAGGACCGCTTCGGCCCCCCAGGCTCCCTGTCCACCATGGACCCCGACACGGGCCCGGGTCCCGGAAGGTAGCCGCGAGCATGCTCCGCAGGCTGCTGCCCATGCTCGTCGCGCTGCTGCTGGGCCTCGTCGGGCTCGGCTGGGGACTGGGCTACCTCCATCGCATCTTCGCCAACGAGCGGGAGGACGCCCGGCTCTCGCTCGACTCGCGGCGCGAGGCGCTGGAGCAGTATGCGCGCGCGTCGCTGACGCAGTCCCTGCACGACAAACTGGAGGCCGCGAAGCCCGCCCTCGAGGCCGCGGTGGCGGACCCGCTGGCTCCCGACACGGGCCTCTACCTGCGCGAGCGCGGCACCCAGGTGCTGCCCCGCCTCGCGCTCCACGACACCGGTGACGTCTCGCCGGCCCGCGAGCGGTATGCGCGGCTGCGCGCCGGCACGGAGGTGTCGGAGGACCCGGAAGACCCATGGGCGGAGCGGCTCGTGAGGACGCGGGCGGTGGAGCTGGCGCTCGCGCGGGGAGACCGTCGCGCGTCCACGGTGGCGCTGATGGCGCTCTTGCAGCACCGCTCGCAATACGTGCTCGCCTCCACGCGGGACGTGCCGGGCCTGCTGGTGGTGCTGGAGTCGCTGGCGGAGCGCGGCGACCCGGTGCCGCAGCTCATGCAGGCGCTGGTGCGGGATGGCCTGGCGGACGGCAAGGGTGGCCGGCTGGATGGCCTCCAGCGGCTGCTATTGTCCCGCCGCTCGCGCTTCACTCCGGTGGACTTCCAGTTCCTGCTCGAGCGGGTGGCCGCGCTCTCCACGAAAGTGGGCGCGCCGGTGGACGACTTCGAGTCGCGCGCTCGCGAGCTGACGGCCCGTCCGCTGCCCCTGCCGGCGTCCCTCCCGGGCCCGGCCCTGGTGCGCGCCGGCTGGTACCTGGAGCCGCGCGGTGGCAACCAGGTGCGAGGCGTGGCGGTGGATGCGTCGGAGCTGCTGGAGTCGCTCACGCGCGAGATGCGCGAGCGCGGGTTGCTGGACACCGAGGGCAAGGTGCGGCTGCTCGGGGACGCGGCGGTGCTGTCGCTGGACGCGCTGCCGTTGTCGGTGGCCACGCCCGAGTGGGCCCGGGCCCAGGCCGCGCTGGAGAGCCGCTACCGCTTGAAGACGGGCATGGTGGTGCTGTGCGCGGGGCTGGCCCTGGGCATCGCCGCGCTGGCCTTCCTCGCGCAGCACCGCAAGTACCGCTTCCTGGAGCTGAAGAGCGACTTCGTGGCCACGGTGTCGCACGAGCTGCGCACGCCGCTGGCCTCCATCCGCCTGCTCGCGGAGACCCTCGAGTGGCGGCTCGCCGAAGGCACGGACGCCCGGGACTATCCGGCGCGCATCGTTCGCGAGGCGGATGGGCTGGGCTTCCTGGTGGAGAACCTCCTGTCCTTCAACCGCATCGACAAGGGCCGCTGGGTGCCGAGGCTGGAGCCGGTGCGCCTGGACGAGCTGGTGTCGCTGCTGCGCAGGGACCTGGAAGCCTGGTCGAAAATCCCCGTGGAGTTGGAGGCGGAGGTGGGCGAGCTGGAGCTGCGCGCCGACGCCCAACTGCTGCGCCTGTTGCTCTCCAACCTCGCGCGCAACGCCTGCGCCTACAACACCCGCGTCCCCGTGCGCCTGCGCGTGGAGGCGCTGCCGGGTGGACGCGTGCGCTTCTCCGACAACGGCGTGGGCATTGCTCCGGGAGACTGGGAGCGCGTCTTCGGCGAGTTCGTCCGCCTGCCCGGGCAGGGGCGCGAAGTCCCCGGCAGTGGCCTGGGGCTCGCGCTGTGTCGCCGCATCATGCGCTTGCACTCCGGTACCCTTCGCGTGGTGGCCTCCAGTTCCGAGGGCACCACCTTCGAGCTCTCCTTTTCCCCCAACGCGACGCTATGAACCCCACCCAGCCCACCATCCTGCTCGTGGAGGATGACCCGAACCTGCGGCTCGCGCTGCGCGACAGCCTGGAGCATCAAGGAGGCTACGCCGTGGAAGAGGCGGCCTCCGTGCGCGAGGCCCGCGAGCACCTGGCCCGCGGCGCCTTCCAGCTCATCCTCCTGGACGTCATGTTGCCGGATGGCGACGGCTACACGCTGTGCCGGTCGCTGCGCGAGGAAGGTGTCACGTCGCCGGTGCTGATGCTCACCGCTCGCACGCTGGAGGATGACGTCGTGCGCGGCTTCGAGGCGGGCGCGCAGGACTACCTGGGCAAGCCCTACCGCCTGCGCGAGCTGCTGGCCCGGGTGGGTGCGCTGGTGCGCCGCGCGGGTGGCGGTGCTCCGGCGAAGCAGGTGCGCTTCGGCGGCTATCGGATGGACCTGGACCGCCGCAAGCTGGAGACGCCCGAGGGCGCGAACGTGGAGCTGACGCGCACGGAGTTCGACCTGCTGGCCTTCCTCGTGCGCGAGCGTGAGCGTGTGCTGCGCCGCGATGACATCCTCGACGCGGTGTGGGGCCGCGACATCGTCGTGGACCCGCACACCGTGGACAACTTCGTCTCCAGCCTGAAGAAGAAGCTGGGGTGGAACAGCGCCTCGCGCTTCGCCATCCAGACGGTGCGCGGCGTGGGCTACCGCATGGAAATCGAGGCGCCCTGACGCTCAGCGCAGCGGGTTGTTCGCCATCCGCCGCGACAGGCCTTCCAGCGCGGGGTGGTTGGACTCCCGCGTGCGAGCCCGCATCGACTGGATGAGGGCTCCCGTCTCCGGCGCATCCACGCGCATGAGGGCCTGGGTGAGGGCCTGCTGGACGTCTCCGGTGTAGTTCAGCCAGGCGTTGACCAGGGCCTCGGCGGCCACGCGGCGCACGTCACCTTCCTCCGGAGCGGCCTTGGGCTGGGACGTCTTCCACGCCCAGAAGGAGCCGATGTCGCCCAGCGCCACGGCGAGCCGCCGGGCCTCCGAGGGCGCCGGGGTGCGCGCGAGGGCCTCCGCCAGCGCCTGGGCGACCACCAGCCTGCGACACTGGCCCATGGCCTCGCGCACCGTCTCTCCGCGGAAGCCCTCCTGGGGGGACAGCGTGATGAGCAGCGCCGCGGCCTCCGGGGACTCCAGCTTCGCCAGGGCCACCGCCGCCGCACGGCGCGCGGGCCTCCGCGTCTCCGCGCCTTCCAGCAGGGTCTTCCACAGCGGCAGGAGTCGCGCGTCCCGCAGGTCCCCGGTGGCCTCCACCATGCCCACCTGGAGGGCCAGCTTCGCCGAGTCGCGCGCGGGTTGAGTCGCCAGGCCCGCGTCGAAGACCAGCCGCTCCACCATGGGCCACAGCGCCTGCGCACCCAGTTGTCGGAACAGCGGCGCGGTGGCGGCGAGGGTGCCCCGCTTGCGTGAGTCCAGCACCTCCACCTGGGGGATGACCGCTTCCAGGCGCGCGAAGGCCTCGGGCGTCTGCTGCCGCGCGCGGGCCACTTCTTCTCGCAGCTCGCCCAGTCCATCCACAGGGGGCGTCTGGGCGCTGGCGGGCGAGGTGAACCACAGCATCAACAGCGCGGCGCCCAGGCCGGCGGACAGTGTGTGAGTCATCGGCCGCTCTCCCACCACTTCGTTGAAGGCACTTCGCGCGCGCTGTTCGTCGCGCAATGAACCTCGCCACCTCCCAGGTGGTAGAGGTCCCAGGTGTCCGTCCAGTGCACCCGGATGCCGTGAGAAGCCAGCGCCTCTTCGAGCTGCACCTTGAAGATGTCCTTCCCATCGATGACGAGCCCGTGCGGGTCCGGCGCGATGACGAGCGAGCGGGACACCGACAGGAGATTCACCGTCCCGGGTTGCAGCGCCGTCGCGCCGTTCGGCGCGTTCTGGAAGAGGAAGGGCACGCGGACAATCTCATCGTCGGTGAGGCCCGTCGCTTCACGCAGGATGAGCAACTGCTCGTCGATTTCGAGCGCCGCCCGCGCGTTGGCGTCCATCACCCCGGCATGGTTCAACAGCTCCGACACCGTCGCTTCCGCGGGCCGGTCATACGGCCAGCGCATGCCTGTGAAGAGCTTCGCTTCGCCATGTCCCTGGGCCTGGGCGTTCTGCAACATGCGCCGCGCCTGGGCCGGGTCCGCCACCAGCGCAATCCAGCCGCGAGGCGTGTCGGCGGGAAGGAAGCTGAGCGTCTCGTCCACGTGGGCCACGGCGAGCCAGGACGTGTCCAGGTACACCGGCGGTTGCACGGCCTGGGCCTCCAGCATCTTCGTGAAGCTGGGGTCCGGCTGGAATTCGGGCTCCGAGTCGGGACCCCGGCCGCGCAAGAGCCGCCCCAGGGGATACTTCACGCCGTCCTTCTCGTAGGGCGGGATGACCTCCGTGTTGCCCAGGGAGTTGAGCGTCTGGGATTCGGAGGACATGCCCGTCTGGTATTGCTGCACCGCCGCCTGGTTCCTGCCCCGGAGCCAGTAGACGATGCGGCCCGCCTCTCGGAGCGGGGCCTTGGTCGCGCCCCAGTTCACGTTGGCCGAACGGTAGTTGACCTGGATGACGTGCTGGGCGCCGCCACCCTCGAGCCGGGGCATCGACATGTATGCGGGCTCGAAGTAGTCCTGCGCCCACAGGTCCTCCACCGCGAACTCGGAGAAGGCCGTCGGCTCCCCGGACTCGGCGAGGGCCCTGCCCAAATCGCCACGGAAGCGCGACGAGTCCTCGATATCCAACCGCGACACGTAGACGTTCCGCACCGGCGTCAGGTGATGGAACATCACCACCGGCGCGACGCGCAGGCGCACCGTGTCCTGGAACCGCTCCTGCGGCCGATCCACGTGGTAGATGGACAGCACCACGTCCGCGTACCCGTCCCACTCCGCCGGGTCCCTCGCGATGTCGTTGGCCTCGATGGCGATGTTCACGCCCTCGCGCAGGTTCTTCGCCGACAGGGGCAGGACGTTGGCGATGCGGAACGAGACGAACTCCCCATCGATTTGCTTGAACAGGCGCACCTTGTCGCTCGCGGGCCCCGTCACGGAGATGCTCCCCACCGCGTAGCCCGGCGCGTCCGCCCAGCGCTCGACGCGCAGCCGCGCCAGGTCCAACAGGTCCTCGTCCCCATTCACCTCCGAGTCCCGCGCGTCGTTGCAGGCCGCCAGCGCGTCATCACTCAGGATGGAGGAGGACATGCTGAAGGCGCAGAGCTCTTGGTCATCGTCGATGTTGGCCAGGAAGATGGCGCCCCGGTCGGCGGTCCACGCGTCCTCGCCCGCCTCGTCCTCCGCGTCCACCACGCCATCGCGGTTCACATCCGCGAGCAGATTCACATTCGGCTCGAAGGGCGCGGTGAGCCGGTCCGAGTTCTGGCTCGTGTCGTTGCCCGAGTCGAAGGCGGAGCACCCGCTGAACAGCACCAGCGAGAGCAGCACGCCCAGGGGCACGCAGGAGGTGACGCGCTGTTCGGGAGGTAGGTTCATGAAGGTCCGGGTCGATGGATGACCGGTCCGGTGCCGGGGGGCACCCATCCATCGTTTGCGTTCATACGAAATGCATCCTGGCCTTGGGTTCAAGCAACATCGGGTGCGTCCCGGGGCGGCCTTCGCGAGGCAAGTGATGGTTGACATCGCGTCCGCTTCCGTCGAGGCGACCCCGGGGGAGGGCAGGCGAGCGGGGCTGAACGCGCTGTAACTTCGGACGCCTCCGCGGGTTCAATCTCCAGCCATGCGCCTTGTGTTCCTCTGCTCCCTGGTGGCCGTGCTGCTCTCATGTGCGAGCACCCCGCACCCCGTCCGTGGTGAGGCGCCGCTCGACTTGGGGCCGGGCGCGGAGGTTCACCTGCTCCAGCGGTGGGCCTTCGGTCCGTCGGAGCGTGACCTGGCCGAGGTCCGCGCGTTGGGCGTGCGGGGCTGGGTGGAGGCGCGACTCGCGCGGCGGGACGCGCCGATGTCACCGGTGCTGGAGGCGAAGCTCCGGGAGCTGCCCACCCTGACGATGTCGATGACCCAGCTCGTCAGTGACTACCCCGGCAAGAGGGAGCGGGAGCAGGCGCTGCTGGATGGCCGGGAGTTGTTGCCGACCGCGCGCATTGGCCTGGAGCTGTCCGCCGCCAAGGTGCTCCGGGCGGTGGAGGGACCGAATCCACTGGAGGAGGTGCTGGTGGACTTCTGGTTCAACCATTTCAACGTGTCCGCGAACAAAGGCGCGGTGCGGTGGATGGTGACGTCGTACGAGCGTGACGCCATCCGCCCGCATGTCCTCGGGCGCTTCAGGGACTTGCTGGGGGCGACGGCGCGCCACCCGGCGATGCTCGTCTATCTGGACAACTGGACGAGCACTCGCGACGGCCTGCCGAAGCTCGGGGAGCGACTGGCGAGGCGCGGCGTGGCTCCGATGATGATGGAGGAGGACGGCGACGGCGATGACGAGCCCGCGGTGTCCGGGCCGAGGCCGGGTCTCAACGAGAACTATGCGCGCGAGCTGCTGGAGCTCCACACGCTGGGCGTGGACGGGGGCTATTCACAGCAGGACGTGCGAGAGGTGGCGCGCAGCTTCACGGGGTGGAGCATCCGGCATCCTCGCCGCGCGCCGGAGTTCCTCTTCCGACGGCGGGCGCATGACAGGGAGGCCAAGCAGGTCCTCGGACAGGTCATCCCCGCGCGCGGTGGCGAGGCGGATGGAGAGAAGGTGCTGGACCTGCTCGCGCGTCACCCGGCCACCGCGCGCCACGTCGCGATGAAGCTGGCGCGGCGCTTCGTCTCGGACACGCCGCCGCCCGCGCTGGTGGACCGGTTGGCGAAGGTGTTCCTCGACTCGGACGGGGACTTGCCCACGGTGTATCGCGCGCTCATCGACTCGCCGGAGTTCTGGGCTCCCGAGGCACGAGGGGCGAAGGTGAAGACGCCGTTCGAGTTCGTGGTGTCCGCGCTGCGTGCGACGAGGGCGCAAGTGGAGGTGCGTCCCCGGCTGGTGCAGGCGCTGGCGAGGATGGGTGAGCCGCTCTACCGCGCGCCCGCGCCCACGGGCTTTCCTGAAGGGGCGGCGCCGTGGGTGAACAGTGGCGCGCTGGTGGCTCGGCTCAACTTCAGTCTGGACCTGGTGTCGGGGCGGCTTCCCGGAGCGCGTGTGACACTTTCGTCACTCGCCACGCCAGCGACACCCACGGCGGAGGCCTGGGTGGACACATTGGGGCACACGCTGTTGGGGACAGCGCCCTCGGCGGAGACACGGGCCACGGTGCTCGCGGCGCTGTCTCGTCGCACCGAGGCCGCCAGCGCTGAAGGAGAACCAGGCCCCGTCGACGTGCAGCTCATCGCGGGGTTGCTGCTTGGCTCACCCGAGTTTCAACGGCAATAGCGTTGCGCTCGTCAGGCGCCTGGTGCTGGCTTGCTAGATTTGCCTGTATTGCCGTAATTTTCGGCCTTGGCTTGGGTGTCTCACGGACCGCCCGGTCCCAATCGAGTCAGGAGCTTCCTTGTGAAGATGTTTCATCCGAGACGGTGCGCCGGAAGTACATCCATCGAGTCGCATGCAGGGTGCCTGGATTCACGCGCTACCTTGCGTGTCGCGGTGATGTCCATCGTGGTGGGGCTGATGGGTTGTCAGGTCGGGGGGCTCGACGAAGAGCTCGCGGGCCGTGAGGAGGCAACCTCCACCGAGGTCCTGCTGGAGCGACACCCGAGAGACCTTCCGGTGGCCAGTGGCTATGTGGATGCACATGGCGTCGAACACTCCCTGAGTGCCGATGTCGCCACCCGTGGCACCGTGAGGGCGCAGGTCGACTATCCGGGCTGTGATTTCGACTACGCCGATGCCTCCAGGCTGACCTACCGTGGCTACACCGTCACGGGGAGCGGCGGCGTTCGCAACGTCCGCGTGGCGTGGTGGCACGTTGTCCCGGCCGACATCGCGCTGCTGCCGGGTGCGAGTGGCTCCTATGCGCGGACCCGGCTCACCCAGGCCTCGGGATGCGGGACGAACAGTGCGTACACGACGGCTCCGCTGAGCGTCACTTTTCTCAACAGCTACACGGATACCCTCACGGGTCTGGTCGTCAATCGATACGAGGTCTCACACACCTTCCAGGTCAGTGGTGTGGACTTCGAGCAATACGCCGGATTCTCATCCACGTTCCGGCTCATGACCGACTGTGGAGGCCTGGGCGCCGTCTTCCCCCAGACGCAAGCAGATGTCTTCTCTCCCCAGTCCTTGCTGGCCGCGGGGGATGGTACTTCGCTGGTGGTGCGAACCGACGCCAGTGTCTGGGGCGCGGGCTACAGTGGACATGGCAGCCTGGGGGACGACTACCCTGAGGACCACTCCGCGCAGAATCCGCTGCGAGTGTCGGTGTTGAGTTGCATGAAGACGGTGTCGTCCTCGTATCTGAGCGTGCAGGGGCTGCGCTCCGACGGCACGGTCTGGGGATGGGGCAACAACTTCTTTGGCCAGCTGGGTATCGGAACCCAATCCTCTGCCCACTACACTCCCACGCAGGTGCAGAACCTCACCAATGTCCGAGCGGTCTCGGCCGGTCCCTTTCATTCCCTTGCGCTGCGCTGGGATGGAACCGTCTGGGCCTGGGGGGCGGGTTACTACGGGAAGCTTGGGACTGGAACGGAGGACTCCTTCATCGTCCCTGTCCAGGCGACGGTCCCCACGGGGCTCATTTCGGTGTCGGCGGGAGGCAGGTACAGCATGGCCTTGAGGTCCGACGGCACCGTCTGGACCTGGGGAATCGATGGCACGACGCCGCAGAGCAATCTCCCCGTGCAGAAGCCTGGGTTGAGCGGTGTCATCTCCATTTCAGCTGGGGAGGCTCACTCGTTCGCACTCAAGTCCGACGGCACGCTCTGGGCCTGGGGAAACAACAGCCACGGTGAACTCGGTGATGGCACGACGACCTCCCGGAATACACCCGCCGTGGTTCCAGGCCTCGTCGACGTCGTCGCCATGTCAGCGGGAACGCGCCATTCGCTCGCGCTCAAGGCGGATGGCACGGTCTGGGCCTGGGGGTTGAACGACAAGGGGCAGTTGGGGGATGGCACGGTCCTCACGCGGCTCTCACCGGTGCTGGTGGCCGGATTCGAGCGAGGGGTGGCGGTGAAGGCGGGCTTCGACCATTCCCTGGCCATGCGTGCCGATGGTGTTGTCTTCGCCTGGGGCGACAACACGAACGGACAGGCCGGCAACGGAACGGAGGGCAACCACCACCTCACCCCGATTCTCTCGTCCTTGCGTTGATGGATGCGTGAATCAGCGCGCCTCCCGCCCAGCCACCTGACCCGAGGTGGCTGGGACCTGGATGCGTGGCGCTCGTCTGGACGGACCCAGGGCGCGAGTTCCTCGTGAAAGAGGATAGACTTCCAGCCATGGACAGAGTCGCCCTCTTCTTCTGGCTGTGGGTGCTGTTCCTCGCGGTCAACGTGATGTGGGCGCTGGCGCAGGCGGTGGTGGCGAGTGCCTTCGGGGCTCGACCGCTCGCGGTGCGGATTGGTTATGGGCCCCAACTGGTGGCGTGGCGCATGGCCGGTATCGGCTGGAGCCTGCATCCCATCACCCTGGGCAGCTCCGCGTCGTTCGTGCCGGAGCAAGACGATGCTTCGCCCGAGCCGCCGCTCAAGAGCCGGCTGCTCAAGCTGCCTCCGCCGCTGCATGCGCTGGCCCTGGCCGTCCCCTGGTACGTGCAGATTGGCGTCGCCATGGCGTGCCTGGGCCCCGCGGAGGGCTTCCATCAGTTCACCGAGGGCTTCCCCGCCGTGTTCAACGTCGCCGCGCTGCCGGGCCGCGTGGAGCGCTTCGTCGGGTTGCTGCGAGAGGGCGAACTGGTGCGCGCGTGGGGCATCATGAGCGCCCGGATGGCGGCCCTCAACCTGCTCCCCATTCCCTCGCTGGCGGGGGGCTACTTGATGCTCCTGCCCTGGCGCGACAAGTCCCCGACGTGGGTGCGCCCGGTCGCCGCCGTGTTGCTCGCCGTCTCGCTGGTGTGGGCCGCGTGGGTGGCGTCGCTCTTCGTCCGGGCGATTCTCTGAAGCCCCGTCGCACTGGGTCCTCCGGGAATGTCTGGAGGAAGGGAAGTGGGGACCCTGACTCGCGGCCGGGGATTTGGCACGGATGCTCGTAACTTCCGCCCGGGTCCGGTGTTGTGTCCCTTGAACGGCCCCGCGGAATGGCCAGGGCCTCCTTTCACTCGCCGGAGCCGCGCAAGCCCATGAGTCCGCTGCTGTCTCGTCGCCTCCTGCTGCGCGCCCTGGGGCTCTCGGGCGTGGGGCTGGCTTTCGCTCCAACGCTGTCGAGCCGCGCGCTGGCCGCCCCGTCCTCGCGGCGCACCCTGGTGACGGTGTTCCTGCGAGGCGGCGTGGATGGCCTCTCCCTGGTGCCTCCCGTGGATGACGCGGCCTATCACCGCGCGCGTCCCACGCTGGCGCTGCGCAGGACCGGGGAGGGCGCGGCGCTGGCGCTGTCGGGCCCCTTCGGATTGCATCCCCGGCTGGAGCCCTTGTTGCCCTTGTGGAACGAGGGCCACCTGGCGGTGCTGCACGGGGTGGGACTGCCCACGCCGGTGCGCTCGCACTTCGACGCGCAGGACTTCGTCGAGTCGGGGACGCCGGGCCGCAAGTCGACGCCCGATGGGTGGCTCAACCGCGCCCTTGGTGTCGAGGAGTCCGCCGCGCCGCTGCGAGCCGTGGCCCTGCAAGCCACGTTGCCCCGCGCGTTGTTCGGTGACGCGGGCGCGCTGGCGATGGGACGGCTGGAGGAGTTCCGCCTCCGCGTGGGCAAGCGAGGCGCCGAGGCGACGCGCGGCTTCGCGGCGCTCTACGCGGGCGCGGTGGACGAAGCGTTGCGCACCACGGGCCAGGGCGCCTTCGACGCGCTCTCCCAACTGGACGCCGAGCACCTGTCGCGACTGCCGCCGACGTCGGGCGTGGAGTATCCGCGCGGCCCGCTGGGCCAGCGACTGGGGGACATCGCGCGGCTCATCCGAGGCGACGTGGGCCTGGAGGTCGCCGCGACGGAGATGGGCGGCTGGGACACGCACGCGGCGCAGGGCGCGGCCACGGGCACCTTCGCCAATCGGTGCGCGGAGCTGGCGGGCGCGCTGTCCGCCTTCGCGCGGGACGTGGGGCCGCTGCTGGAGCGGGTGACGGTGGTGGTGCTGACGGAGTTCGGCCGCACGGTGCGGGAGAATGGCAGCCGGGGGACGGACCATGGCGTGGGCAGCGCGATGCTGGTGCTCGGCGGCGGCGTGAAGGGTGGCCAGGTCCACGGGCGCTTCGAGTCGCTCACCCCGGACCGGCTCCAGGACGGGCGGGACGTGCCCGCGTGGACGGACGTGCGCGCGCCGCTGGCCGAGGTGCTGCGTGCCTGCCGCCCTGGCGTGGACCTGACCCGGGTGTTCCCCGGCTTCACGCCCGGCGCGCCGCTGGGACTCTTCGCGTAGCGCGGCTCGAGTTCGTGCAGACTGGAGGGGCCCATGGTCCGGCCTCGTCGCGTGCTCGTCATCCTCGTCTCCATCTTCGCGGTCGCCTACCTCGCCCTGTGCCTGGCGGCCTTCGTGCTCCAGCGCCCGTTGATATACCCGGCGCCCAAGGCCCCCATCCCGCTGCCGGCCGAGCTCGGCTTCCGGCACCTGCCACTGCCAGCAGACACGTTCGTGGACGTGCTCCATCTCCCCGCGCCGCCCGGCGCCCCGACGGTGGTGCACTTCCATGGCAATGGAGAGCAGTTGTTGGGTCAGCTCGACCTGGGCACGGTGCTGAACCAGAACGGGCTGGGCTTCCTGGCCGTCGAGTACCCGGGATATGGCGCGTCGCCCGGACAGCCCACGGAGCAGGGCATCTACGCGGCGGCGGAGGCGGCGCTGGCGATGCTGCGAGCGCGGGGCGTGACGCCGGAGCACACCGTGCTCAGTGGCCGCAGCCTCGGCACGGGCGTGGCCGTGGAGATGGCGCGCCGGGGACACGGCTCGCGCATCATGCTGGTGTCGCCCTACACGTCCCTCACGGAGATGGCGGCGCAGCTCTTTCCCTTCCTCCCTGCGTCCCTGTTGGTGAGGGACCGCTTTGACTCCACGTCGAAGGCGCCGGACATCACCTTGCCGGTGCTCATCATCCACGGAGAGCAGGACACGCTCATCCCGGTGGAGATGGGGCGCAGGCTGGGCGCGCGCTTTCCCAGCGCCACCGTGGAGACGGTGCCCGGGGCGGGCCACAACGACGTGTTGGAGAAGTCAGGCCCCGACCTCGTGCGGCGCCTGGCCGTGTTCGCCCTGGGCGGAACCTGAGCAATGCCCCGAGGCGCGTGAGTCCACCGCGCCCCGAGGTGTTTCGTCAGTGGACCTGTGAAGGGGACTCGGTGTCGACGGACACTTCGCGCATCAGCTCCGCGGTCTCCTCCGCCTTGAGCTGCTTCACCAGGTCCGCCTGCGCCACCATGCCGCAGACGGTGCCGTCGTCGTCGAGCACCACCATGCGGCGGACCTGGTTCTGCTCCATCAACTCCAGGCAGTCCTCCAGGCTGGTGTCTCGATACACCGTCGCCGCGGGCATGCTCATCGCATCGCTCACGTTGAGCATGTAGGGGTCCTTCCCCTTCGCGATGATGCGACAGGTGATGTCGCGGTCGGTGATGACGCCGATGGGCTTGTTGTCCACGTCGATGACCGGCAGGGCTCCGCAGTCACACTCCACCATCCACCGCGCGGCCTGCTCGATGCCGGTGTCGGGCAGGCAGGTGACGGGGTTCTCGGACATGACTTCTTCGACGTTCATGGGGGCCTCCCGGGGCGAGTGTCTCTCCGCCTCAAGGTGGGCCTCTCCCCGGAAGGCGACAGCGTGAGACCCGGGTGTTCGCCATTCGGTCGGCCCGGGATGCGGGGGCGCGGTTCGAGGACCGGACAGCGGTGGGGCAAGGGTCCGAGCCGATGAAGGGCCCCGGACCCCTTGTCCCTCAGTCGCGCGGAAGCCGCTGCTCGTATTCGGCTTCCAGGCGGGCGTGCGTGGACCAGAAGCCTCGGGGCGCACGGCCGGAGAGATGGTCGTCGAGGATGCCCAGGTGGGTGTCCCAACCGCTGGCGACACTGACCCGGTCCGCGCGCGTGGTGAGCTGTCGATGCGTCAGGACGAGCAGTACCTCGGTGCCGCGCTCGCTCAGTTCGAACGACACCTCGGAGGGTGCGCCCGTCTGCTCGGCCCAGGTGTAGCTCAGCGCGTGGGGTGGCTCGTAGCGAGTGACGTGGCCGAGGTGCCGATGGCCGTCGCGCATGACCTCGTAGCGTTTCGGCAGGGGCTCATGGGAGAGCGTGGAGTGGAGGAAGCGCAGCTCGACGCGGCCTCCCACGCGCGGCTCCAGCTCTCCGGCGGCCAGCCACTTGCCGCGCTTCTCCGAGTCGGTGAGGAACGCCCACACGCGCTCGATGGGCCCGGGCAGCACGCGCTCGATGCGCACCGTCTGGGGCTCCGTGACGATTCCGTACTCAGCCATGGCGGGGCTCCAGCGCATCGGGCGCGGCGAGCGCGCGCGTCAGGGCGGTGAGCATGGTGGCCCAGCCCGCCTGGGTCCGGTCGGCGTACTCGGCCCACTTGGACGACATGACGTGCGTCAGCGTCAGCTCGCAGCCGGTGCCCTGGGGACGAAACTCCAGGCTCACCCGGCTGATGTCCTCCTCCGCCAGGTTGTCCTCCCGGATGGCCCAGGTGAAGACGAGACGGTGGGGGCGGTCGACCTCCAGGTATGTGCCGATGTGGTCGATGTCCATGTCCCGGCGGCGCACGAGGAAGGAGAACGTGCCGCCCACGCGGGCATCGAGGTGGAGGTGGACGACCTGTTCGTCACGCACGCGCGGGCCGAACATCCACTGGCCCAGGAGCTTCGCGTCGACCCAGGCGTCGAAGACGCGCTCGACGGGTACGTCGAAGTGGCGCACGAGCTGGACCTGGATGGGGGCGTGGGGACTCACCGGGAGCGTCCTTTCTTGCGGGGGGAGGAAGGGGGCGTGGGCGCGTCCTCTCGGAGGAGGGCCTCCAGGACGTCGAGGCGCTCGCTCCAGAAACGCTCGTAGTACTGGAGCCAGTCCTTCACCTCCGAGAGCGGCTTCGCGTCCAGTCGGCAGACGTGCGTGCGGCCCTTCACCTCGCGGCGCACCAGCCCCGCGCGCTCCAGCACCTTGATGTGTTTGGACGCCGCGGCCAGGGACATCCGGAAGGGCGCCGCCAGCTCTCCGACGCTGCGCTCATGTACGGACAGGTTGCGCAGCATCGCCCGGCGCGTCGGGTCCGACAGCGCGTGGAAGGTGTTGTCGAGCTGGGCGAGACGTTGTTCAACCATGAGGTTGAATATAGGTCCGTGCGTGGGACTGTCAACCGACGAAGCCCGTGCCGCCGTGGGCCGGGGAGGCTGGTACGCTCGCCCGCGCCTTTCGTTTCCGGGAGAAGACCTCATGTCCGATGCCTCCCCGCCCGTCATCGGCATCATCGGTGGCAGCGGCCTGTACCAGATTGACGGTTTGAAGGACGTCGCCTGGAAGAAGGTGTCCTCTGCCTTTGGCGAGCCCTCCGACGAGTTGTGCTTCGGCACCCTGGAGGGACAGCGCGTGGTCTTCCTGCCGCGCCATGGCCGGGGCCACCGCATCGCCCCGAGCGACATCAACTTCCGGGCGAACGTGGACGCGCTCAAGCGCAGCGGGGTGACGGACCTGCTCTCGCTGTCCGCGGTGGGCAGCCTTCGCGAGGACCTGCCGCCGGGCGTCTTCGTGGTGGTGGACCAGTTCATCGACCGGACCTTCGCGCGGGAGAAGAGCTTCTTCGGCACGGGGCTCGTCGCGCACGTGTCCATGGCGAAGCCGGTGTGTTCGCGGCTGGGGGACGCGGTGATGGCCGCCTGCGAGAACCTGGGCGTGGCCGCGCGGCGGGGCGGCACCTATCTGGCCATGGAGGGACCGCAGTTCTCCTCGCTCGCGGAGAGCCGCCTGTACCGGACGTGGGGCTGTGACGTCATCGGCATGACGAACATGCCGGAGGCGAAGCTCGCCCGGGAGGCGGAGCTTTGTTACGCGACCGTGGCCATGGTGACGGACTTCGACTGCTGGCATCCGGACCATGACGCCGTCACCGTGGATCAGGTCGTCTCCGTGCTCCTGGGCAACGCGGGCAAGGCGCGCGGACTGGTGAAGCAGGTGACGCCGCTGCTCGGTGGACACGAGGGGCCCTGTCGCCAGGGTTGTCAGCGCGCCCTGGACCACGCGGTCATCACCGCGCCTGAGGCTCGGGATGCCGCGCTCGCGCAAAAGCTGTCCGCCGTGGCCGGCCGGGTGTTGAACCGATGAAGGTCCAGGGCAGGCCCATGCGCACCATCTGGCTGGAGCCCGACGGGCAGGCGGTGGGCATCATCGACCAGACTCGCCTTCCCCACGCCTTCGTCACCGCGCGGCTGGGCAC
This sequence comes from Myxococcus sp. CA040A, assembly GCF_013336725.1. Lineage (NCBI taxonomy): Bacteria > Pseudomonadati > Myxococcota > Myxococcia > Myxococcales > Myxococcaceae > Myxococcus > Myxococcus sp. CA040A. Next base: position 1,130,478 of record NZ_JABUMR010000003.1, read on the forward strand.
GCTGGAGGAGGCCGCGCACGCCATCCGTGCGATGCGTGTGCGAGGCGCTCCGCTCATCGGCGCCACCGCCGCGTATGGCGTCTGGCTCGCGCTGCGCGAGGACGCTTCGGATGCGGCGCTGGCGCGGGCCCGCGAGGTCCTGGGCGCGACGCGTCCCACCGCCGTCAATCTGCACTGGGCGCTGGAGCAGATGCGCCAGTTGCTGGAGCCGCTGCCCGTCTCGGAGCGTCCGTCCGCCGCGAAGCAGCGCGCGGCCGAGCTGTGCGACGAGGACGTGGCCATCAACCGCGCCATGGGTGGGCACGGCCTGAAGTTGCTGGAGGCCGCCTGGGAGCGGAAGGGACGCCAGGGGCGGCTGGAGGTGCTCACCCACTGCAACGCGGGGTGGCTGGCGACGGTGGACTGGGGCACGGCGCTGTCGCCCATCTACCTGGCGCACGACGCGGGCCTGCCCGTGCATGTCTGGGTGGATGAGACGCGTCCGCGAAACCAGGGCGCGGGGCTGACGGCCTGGGAGCTGGGACAGCACGGTGTCCCTCACACCGTCATCGCCGACAACGTGGGAGGCCACCTGATGCAGCATGGGCAGGTGGACTTGTGTCTGGTGGGCACGGACCGCACCACGGCGCACGGAGACGTGGCGAACAAGATTGGCACCTACCTGAAGGCGCTCGCGGCGAAGGACAACGGCGTGCCCTTCTACGTGGCGCTGCCTTCGCCCACCATCGACTGGAGCCTGCGAGACGGGGTGCGGGAGATTCCGATTGAACAGCGCGACGGCACCGAGCTGAGCGACGTCACCGGGCGACTGGCCTCGGGTGAGGTGGCCACGGTGCGGGTGACGCCGGAGGGCAGTGCTTCCGCCAACTACGCCTTCGACGTGACACCAGCGCGGCTGGTGACGGCGCTCCTCACCGAGCGAGGCGTGTGCCCCGCCTCCGAGGAAGGCCTGCGCTCCCTCTTCCCGGAGCGGGCGGGGAGGGCTTCGTGAGCAGCCGGGATGACCGCGCCTCGCGCGAGGCGATGATTACCACCTGCCGGAAGATGAACGCGGCCGGACTCAACCAGGGGACGTCCGGCAACCTGAGCCTGCGCGTGGCGGAGGGCTTCCTGCTGACGCCCACCGGCATGGACTACGACGTGCTGGAGCCGGAGGACATCGTCCTCATGCGCCTGGACGGGAGCCATGAGGGGCGCCGTCTTCCGTCGTCGGAGTGGCAGCTCCATCGGGACCTCCTGGTGGCGCGCCCGGAGGTGGGCGCGGTGCTGCATGCGCACTCCATGTTCTGCACCACGCTGGCCTGTCTGCGCCGGGGCATCCCCGCTTTCCACTACATGGTGTCCGCGGCGGGCGGCGTGGACGTGCGGTGCGCGGCCTATGCGACGTTCGGCACCGAGGAACTGGCGCGCCGCGTGCTGGAGGCGCTGGAGGGACGCAAGGCGTGCCTGATGGCGAACCACGGCATGCTCGCGCTGGGCGCGGGCCTGGCCCAGGCCTTCAAGCTGGCGGTGGAGGTGGAGACGCTCGCGGCCATGTACTGGCGGGCGCTCCAGGTGGGCGAGCCGGTGCTCCTCGACGATGAGGAGATGGCGCGCGTGCTGGAGAAGTTCAAGACGTACGGGCAGCAGTCGCCGCCCGGAGGTCGCTGAAGGCGCGCCTACGCCGCGCGCAGCGTGAGCACCGTCACCTCGGGAGGGACGCCCAGACGAAAGGGCAGCCAGTGGCCGGTGCCGCCGGACACGTAGAGCTGGTGGTCCCCGCGCCGATAGCGGCCGAGCATGTACTGGAAGGCGAACCAGAAGGCGGGCACGCCGAAGAACGCCACCTGGCCGCCGTGGGTGTGGCCGGCGAGCGTGAGCCGGGCGCCGCGCTCGGCGGCGTGGTTGAAGAAGTCGGGATGGTGGGACAGGCAGAGGACGACTTCGTCCGAGGCGGTGTCCTGGAAGGCCTTCTCCGCGGATTGGCGCATGCGCTCGGCCTTCACGCGGTGGCTGCGGCCGGACATGGGGTAGTCCACGCCGACGATGCGCACGCGCTGGCCGCCGTGCTCGATGACGTGGGACGAGTCCACCAGCAGCCGCACCGGGCCGCCGCGCTCCTGGGATTGGGCGTATGCGCCGAGGACCTCGTCCAGGCCGCGCCAGTGCTCGTGATTTCCGAGCACCGCCAGCATGCCGTGGCGGGCGCGGCAGGACTCCAGCGCGGCCATGGTGCCGTCGAGCTGGTCCAGGTCATCAATGAGGTCACCCGTCATGACCTGGAGGTCGACCTGGGCCTCGTTCATCGCGGCCACCGTCTCGCGCAGGTAGTGGGTGTCGATGAAGGTGCCGACGTGGACGTCGGTGATTTGCCCGATGCGAAACCCGTCCAGCGCGGCGGGCAGGCCGGGCAGGCGCACCTCCACCGACTTCAGCGTGAAGCCCGTGGCGCCGCCCGCCAGGCCCACCGTGCTCGTCCCCGCCGCGAGCAACGGCACCGCGCGCCCCGCGTTCGTCAGCAGGCTGCGCCGGCTCATCCCACCCAGGGCGGGGGGTGGAGTGATGGGGGCAATCGCGTCGGAAGCGAGCGGGGCGGAGGGCACAAGCTCCGGGCTCTTCCTGTCCACCCACTTGCGCAGCAGGGCGATGGGCGTCCCGGCGAGCACGACGATGATGGCGGAGATGGACCACCCGACGGCGAGGATGCGCAGCGCGGCGGGCAGCTCCACGTGGGTGCCCGCCAGCAGGGGGAACAGCCACACGGCCAGGGACATCACCGAGCCGCCCAGCAGCACCCACCGCCGCCACCCACGCAACAGGTCGGGCCAGAGCGCGCGCAGCACGGCCCATGCGCCCACATAGACCAAGAGGAGAAGCAACGGCCTGACCATCCACACACTCCCACGCGCTGAAGAGCGGGAGTCATAGCGGCGACCCGCCTGCCTCGCCGCACGAAGTGGCTCAATGTAGGAGAGGACGGGGCCTCGTGCGAGCCGGGCTCGGCCGGGAGCAGGGGAGCGCCAGGCCGCCCTCCCTACGCGCAAGTCGGGTGTGGCATTCCCGCGAGGAGCGAATCAGCGGTGGGTGCCGGGGCTGGCCATGCGCAGGTGCGCGTGCAGCGTCTCCGTGCGCAGGTAGAGGAACTGGGCGTCGCCGAAACCCAGCGCGTCGCCGTCCGTGAGCAGGACCTCCTGCTCCGCGGTGAGCGACGAGGCGTTGACCCACGTTCCGTTCATCGAGCCCACGTCCTTCACCGAGCAGTCGCCCCGTGACTCGTGCCACTTCAGCGTGGCGTGGTGCTTGGAGACGGATGGGTCCGGGACGAGCAGCGCGCAGCCCTCCATCCTCCCCACGGTGAGTTCGTGGCCATCCATGGCGGGACGCAGGAAGTGGACCTCCAGCGCGTCGAAGCCCCGGAGCATGACGAAGAGGCGGTCCACCAGTCGGCTGCGATGGGCCATGCCCACGGTGCGCGCCTCACCCAGCCGCATCGCCACCTGCTGGAAGACAGGCTCGGGCGGCTGTTGGACGAGGACCACGGGCCCGGAAGCGTCGAGGAAGGCTTCCAGGGTTGCCAGGGCGAACGGGCGAAGTTGCTTCACGGACGGCATGGTGGCCGCAACTTAACCTGGAGGACGCGCTGGACGCTCGCGCCCTCCGCGCGCTCCAGGCTCCCGTCCACCAGACAACGCTCCTGTGCGAGGGCGCCGGAGCCCGCGCGACCAGGATGAGCGGAAGCTTTCACGACGGGCGTTCTCGCACCCAATCCATGCGCAGTGATTGCGGCGGGCTGTAATCCCAGACTCGGGAATGGGCTGAAAACATTTCAGATAGCGGCAATCAACGATAGAGGAGGAAATACAAACATTGCATATGGGCAGTGGGGCTCAGGTCGGTGAGCTCCATCACCAGGAGAACCCATATGAAAGCGCTGTCATTCATCGTGGTCGCGGGGCTCGCCGTTGGAATGCTCACGGGCTGTGGTCCCGAGACGTCTTCGCCCGAGGCCGTCTCCGGAGAGCTGGGCCCACGTTATGAGGCGACGCGCGCCGATGGCACGCCCGTGACGGTGCGGGATGCCTCGGGAGAGAACAACCTGAGCGCGCAGTCCATCGAGGGAGAGCGCACCCTCACCCAGGCGGCGTGCTGGGTGACGCTCCAGTGGTGTAGCGAGCCGGGCACCGGCGACATCGTCTGCACCCAGAACGGCGGCTGCACCACCGCGCAGTTCATCGCGGCGTGCATCTCGCTGGCTGAAGATATCTGCGGAATCTGAAGCATCCGTGGATAGACAGCGTCAGTCCGTAAATCGGGCTGACGCTGTTCCGCTGCTTGCCTGATTCCTCTCACTTTCCGTGGGGCCTGACATGGTTCCAGGGAGGCGTGGGTGTGCGACATTGGACAGCCGAGCGCGGGGCCCACGCACGCGGGGCATGCCAGGGTTGTGCGTGGTGCGGTGCGTCGTGAGACAAGGCTTTGCTCGGGTGACGTCTCCGGTTACATCCTCGTGACACAAACATCTGTGTTCGCACGAGGAGTCCTCGGACCATGTGGGAGCGAATGAAGAAGCGCGGCGCGTGGGTGCTGGCGTTGTCGTTGCTGGCGATGACCGCGTGTTCGGATTCGGAGGATGACGCGCCGCCGGACGCCGGGCAGGAGCAGCCCGACGGTGGCGGCACGCCCGACGCGGGGGACTCTGGGACGCAGCTGCCGGCGTTGGAGGTGCCTGAGGGCTGCAACCCGCTGGCGTCGGAGCACGACTGTCTGTTGCCGTACCCGTCGAACTACTTCCTGCAGGAGGACGCGGCGCTGCCGTCGGGTCACCGCGTGAAGTTGACCACGGCGGCGAAGCTGAAGATGAAGGACGGGACGCCCTTTGACTTCACGGACCTGCATCCGGCGGATGGCTATTCGCATGGGACGCAGATGCTCGCGCTCTTCCCGGGAGGCGTGGACGCGACGAACCTGCCGTCGGTGGCGCAGCCCACGGCGGCGACCACGGGCGCCACGGTGGTGCTGGACGCGGAAGCGGGCACGGGGGTGCTGCACTTCGCGGAGCTGGACCCGCGCGCGCCGGATGATGCGCACCGGGTACTGCTGGTTCGGCCGGCGGTGCGGCTGCGCGGTGGCGCGCGCTACATCGTCGCGTTGCGCGGGCTGAAGGCGAAGGATGGGACGGCCGTGCCCGTGCCAGAGGGGTTCCGCCGCATCCGGGATGGGCAGACGGCGGGAGACCCGCTGCTGGCGCCCCTGGCCGCGCGGTACGAGGCGGACATCTTCCCGGCGCTGGAGGCCGCGGGTGTGGCGCGCTCGGAGTTGCAGCTCGCGTGGGACTTCACCACGGAGACGGAGGAGAACGTCACCCGGGACATGATGGACGTGCGGCGGCTCGCGATGGAGGCGCTGGAGGCCACGCGGCCTGTCGTGACGGTGACGGAGGTGAAGGACGAGGTGGACGCGAACATCTTCCGCCGCATCAAGGGGACGCTGCGGGTGCCGCTCTTCACGGAGACGGCGCAGGCGGGGGCGCTGCTGGCGCGTGACGCGCAGGGGCGGGTGAAGCGCAATGGCGAGGCGGAGGTGCCCTTCACGCTCCAGATTCCGCGGAGTGTCTGGGGCCAGTCGGTGGCGCCGGTGCGCTTCCTCCAGTACGGGCACGGCTTCTTCGGCAGCCAGGGCGAGTCGGACGGCTCGTTCGTCCGGCCCTTCGTGCAAGCGACGAAGATGGTGGTGATGACGGTGGACTGGTGGGGCATGTCGCAGGCGGACGCGCCGGGGGTGATTGGCGCCATGTCGCAGCAGCCCGCGCAGACGCTGCGTTTCACGGACAGGGTGCACCAGGGCATGGTGAACCAGATGGCCGTCACCTACGCGGCGCGGACCACGTTGAAGGACCTGGCGGAGCTCAAGGACAACGGGGTGCTCGTGTATGACCCGGACCAGACGTACTTCTACGGCATCAGCCAGGGGCACATCCTGGGTGGGACGTACGTGGCGCTGTCGCCGCACATCTCACGGGCGGTGTTCAGCGTGGGTGGGGCGGACTTCTCGCTGATGATGTTCCGGGCGAAGCCGTTCGCGATGTTCCTCCAGGCGATTGCGGCGGCGGTGCCGGACGCGTTGGACCAGCAGAAGTTCGCGGCGCTGACGCAGACGAGCTTCGACCGCATCGACCCGATTACCTATGCACCGCACGTGGTGACGACGCTGTACACCGGTGGACCGGCGTCGCGTCGGGTGTTGGTGCAGTACGGGCTGGGGGATGCGCAGGTGCCCAACGTGGCCACGGAGCTTCACGCGCGGGCGATGGGGCTGACGCAGCAGTTGCCGGCGACGTGGCGGGTGCCGGAGTTGCCGGTGTTCGAGGGCGCCATCGACAGCGCGGCGCTGGTGCAGTTCGACTTCGGGTTGCCCACGCCGCTGCCGGGCACGGTGGCGGACCTGCCGGCGCAGGACAATCCGGTGCATGAGGGCGTGCGGCGCAACGTGAAGGGCCGCGAGCAGGTGGACCTCTTCCTGCGGCCGGACGGCAAGGTGGAGACCACCTGCGGCGGCGTCTGCCTCGGCGCCAACTGACGTCACTCGCATCCTGCACGGTCCGCGCTCATCGCCTGACGCGGACCGTGCTTTCAGCTTCGAGACCGCCAGTTCAACTCACCCTGTGGCGCTCTTGAGCAGGTGGTCGCCGTAGTCCTCGCGCAGCTTCGTCTTGAGGAACTTGCCGGTGGACGTGCGGGGAATCTGGGCGATGAAGAGGTAGTCGTCCGGCAGCCAGAACTTGGCGAACTGCTTCGCCAAGTGCTCGGCCAGCTCCTCCTTCGTCGCCGCCTGTCCTGGCTTGAGCACCACCGCCGCCAGCGGGCGCTCGTCCCAGCGGGTGTGCCTCGCGGCGAACACCGCCGCCTCCAGCACCGCCGGGTGGCTCATCAGCGCGTTCTCCAGCGCCACCGACGAAATCCACTCGCCGCCCGACTTGATGACGTCCTTGCTCCGGTCACAGATGCGGACATACCCATCCGCGTCCAGCGTGACGACGTCACCCGTCTTGAACCAGCCGTCGGACGTGAAGCGGTCCTGTCCCTCGCCGCCGTAGTACGAGCCCGCCACCCACGGCCCGCGCACCTCCAGCTCGCCCATCGTCGAGCCATCCCACGGCAACGGCTTGCCCTCCTCGCTCATCACCCGCGTCTCCACGAACGGGAGCGCGAAGCCCTGCGAGCCTTGCGCCGCCAGCTGCGTCTTCGCGTCCGCGTGGCGAAGCTCCTGCTTCACCTTCGCCATGGTGCCCACCGGGTTCATCTCCGTCATGCCCCAGGCGTGCGTCACCTCCAGCCCGTGCCGCTGCCGGAAGCCGTCAATCATCGCCGGGGGCGCCGCCGAGCCCCCAATCAACATGGTCCGCATCGCGCTCAGGTCCCACTTCTTCGGGTCCTGGTCCAACAGCGCGAGAATCCCCAGCCAGATGGTGGGTACACCCCCCGCCACCGTCACCTTCTCCGTCGCCATCAACTCCAACAGCGACGGCGGGTCCAGGTGCGGCCCCGGCATCACCATGCGCGCTCCGGTGATGATCGCGTCGAAAGGCAGTCCCCACGCCGCCGCGTGGAACATGGGCACCACCGGCAGCACCGAGTCCGCCTCGCCAATGCCCGTCAAATCCTTCATGCAGCACACCAACGTGTGCAACACGATGGAGCGGTGGCTGAACAGCACGCCCTTCGGGTTGCCCGTCGTCCCCGACGTGTAGCAGAGCATCGCCGCGCTGTTCTCCTCTAGCGTCGGGAAGTCGAAGTCCACCGACTCCTTCGCCAGCAACTGCTCGTAGTCCAGCATCCCCTCCGGCGCGGGCCCCGCGTCCGGGATGACGATGACGTGGCGGATGGTGGGCACCTGCGCCGCGAACTTCTCGAACAGCGGCAACAGCGAGCGGTCCACCAGCACCACCGAGTCCTCCGCGTGCCGCGCGATGTAGGCCAGGTCATTCGGGTGCAGGCGCAGGTTCAGCGTGTGCACCACCGCGCCCATCGCCGGAATGCCGAAGTACGCCTCCAGGTGCCGGTAGTGATTCCAGCTCAGCGTCGCCACCCGGTCGCCCGCCTTCACCCCGAGCCGCGTCAGCGCGTTCATCAACTGACACGTGCGCCGGTGGAAGTCCGCATAGGTATAGCGGTGCGTCGTCTTGTCCGGATTGCGGCTGACGATTTCCGAGCGCGGGAAGTACGTCCGCGCGCGCTCCAGGAAATGCGTCAGGGTGAGCGGGAAGTCCATCATGCGTCCTGGAAGCATCGGCACCGTCCCTTCACTGCGAGGGGTAGGCCACCGATGCTACCGGATGCGCACACGAGCCAGCGTCCCGCGTCACGCGGCTCGTTTGCTGCCGCACTGCGTCAGCCGAAGAAGACCTGAGCGACCTCGAAGAACTCCTTGGGCACCTTCTTGAGTTCCTTCGTCGCGGCGGACAGGTCCACGCTGATGATTTCGTTGCCCTTGAGCGCGGCCATCATCCCGAACTCGCCCCGGGCCACCATGTCGCAGGCGTGGACGCCGTAGCGGGTGGCGAGCACGCGGTCATGCGCGGTGGGTGCGCCGCCGCGCTGGATGTGGCCCAGCACGGACACGCGCGTCTCGAAGCCGGTGCGGCGCTCGATTTCGTGCGCGACGATGTTGCCCACGCCGCCCAGGCGCGGCCGGCCTGCTTCATCCAGCGAGCCGCTGGTGACCAGTTGCTCGTTCTGGTCCGCCGCCAGCTTGATTCGCGTGCCCTCGGCGACGACGACGATGGAGAAGGTGCGCCCGCCCGCGTGGCGGCGCTGGATGTGCTCGGCCACGCGCTCCAGGTCCGCCGGAATCTCCGGGACGAGGATGACGTCCGCGCCGCCGGCGATGCCCGCGTAGGTGGCAATCCAGCCCACGTGCCGGCCCATGACCTCGCAGACGATGACGCGCTTGTGGGACTCCGCGGTGGAGTGCAGCCGGTCCACGGCCTCCGTCGCAATCGACACGGCGGTGTCGAAGCCGAAGGTGAACTCCGTGCCGTTGAGGTCGTTGTCGATGGTCTTCGGCACGCCGACGATGCGCAGCCCCTCTTCCGACATGCGCGTGGCGGCGGACAGCGTGCCCTCGCCGCCGATGGCGATGACCGCGTGGATGCCATTGCGCTCTATCGCGCGCTTGACCTTCTCCAGGCCGTTCTCGACCTTGAAGGGGTTGACGCGCGAGGTGCCGAGGATGGTGCCGCCCCGGTGGAGGATGCCGGAGGTGGTCTCCCGCGTGAGGCGGAAGTGGTTGTCCTCGAGCAGGCCCTTCCACCCGTCTCGGAGGCCCATCATCTCGAAACCGTGGGCGGTGGCGCGGCGGACGATGGCGCGGATGACGGCGTTCAGGCCGGGGCAGTCACCCCCGCCGGTGAGCACGGCGACTTTCATGGGGAAGGTTGTATCGCGCCCGGCGCCATGCGTGCTCGCGAAGTTTGCCCGAGCGCTCTCCGAAGGACGTGGCGACCCCTAGCCGAACACCGAGGGGCGCCGGTGCGTCCAGGGGTGCGCCGACTCGAGCTGCGCGGCCAGCCGGAAGAGGGTGGCCTCGTCGCCGAATCGGGCGATGAACTGGACGCCCACCGGCAGCCCCTCCGGGCTCCAGTGGAGGGGCACGCTCATGGCCGGGTTGCCCGCCATGTTCGCCATGGGGCAGTAGGGCGTGAAGGCCGCCGAGCGGAACAGCGGAGCGAGCGGCTCGTCGGGTGGGGCGGCGAAGGTGCCCAGCGTGGGCGCGGGCTCGGTGACGGTGGGCAGGAGCCACACGTCCACGTCCTCGAAGCGTCGGGCGAAGGCGCGGCCGAAGCGCAGCACTTCGGCCTGGGCGTGCAGGTAGGCCGTCAGGCCCTGGCTCAGTCCGAACTGGTAGAGCGCCCAGGTGAAGGGCTCGAAGTGCTCGGGCTCCGGGGTGCGGCGCATGCGCCGACCCAGGCCCTCGATGCTGTTCACCACGCTGGCGGCCCACGCCGTCATGAAGTGCTGTCCCAGCTCCTCGTCGCCCGGTATCTGCAGGCTGCCTTCGAGGACGGAGTGTCCCAGGCCCTCCAGCAGCCGGGCGGTGGCGGCGACCGCGGCCAGGCACTCCGGGTGGACGGGGGCGCCCACGGCGTTGCGCAGCGTCAGGCCGATGCGCAGGCGTCCAGGTGGCGCGCCGACCTCCATGCTGTAGGGCCGCGTCGTGGGCGGGGCGATGTAGGGCGCGCCCAGGTCGGGGCCCTCGGTGGCGTCCAGCAGGGTGGCGCTGTCTCGCACCGTGCGGGTGAGGGCATGCTCGCCCACCAACCAGTGGACGCTGTCCGTCAGCTCCGGCCCGGTGGGGTTGCGGCCCCGGCTGGGCTTGAGGCCGAACAGGCCGCAGCTCGACGCGGGGATGCGGATGGAGCCGCCGCCATCGGAAGCGTGCGCGAAGGGCACCATGCCGCTGGCCACCGCCGCCGCCGCGCCGCCGCTGGAGCCTCCCGGCGAGCGCGTCACGTCCCACGGGTTGCGACAGGGGCCGTGCAGCGCGCCCTCCGTGGTGGGCAGGAGGCCCAGCTCCGGCGTATTGGTTTTTCCCAGCACGACGAGCCCCGCGCGCAGGTGGCGCTTGACCAGCTCACTGTCGTGGTTCGGTGAGAAGTCCTTCGTGAAGCGCGAGCCGAAGCTCAGCGGGTAGCCCTCCTGCGCGGCGAGCAGGTCCTTGAGCAGGAAGGGCACGCCGGTGAAGGGGCCCTGGGGAAGGGGCGCCTTCGCCCGCGCGCGCGCCGTGTCGAACTGCGTCTGCACGACGGCGTTGAGCTTCGGGTTGCAGCGCTCGATGCGAGCGATGGCCGCGTCCACCAGCTCCAGCGGCGTGACTTCCCCGCTGCGGACGAGCTCGGCCTGGGCGGTGGCGTCGAGGCTGACGAAGGGGTCCATCCGTCGACTCTACTGCTTTCCTCGTCGACACCTTCGCATGCGGGCCGCCACGCATGACGCGTTGCGTTTGTGCGGTATCGGAAAGAGACAGTTGCAGCAGTTGTCACAGACGCGCCTCGTGGTGAACGCGTTCCTGACTCAGGGCTCGTGTTGGAGGTGGGGCTTCTATGTTCGTGTGCGCGCCTCTTTCGCGAGCGGAGAGCCTCCTTGCACCTTCGAGTCTTCGAGTCCGAGCAGGACGCGGCCGTCGCATGCGCCGCGCGAGTCCGCGAGGCGGTGACGTCTCATCCGTCGCTGGTGCTGGGGCTGCCCACGGGGCGCACGCCGCTCAACGTGTACCGGGAGCTGGTGGCGTTGCATGAGCGCAAGGCGGTGGACTGGTCTCGCGCGCGGACGTTCAACCTGGACGAACTGCTCGGGGTGTCGGCGGAGGACGGGGGCAGCTTTCGCGCGTACATGGACCGGCACTTCTTCCGGAAGGTGAATCTGTCGGAGGAGCGCATCCACTTCCTCGACGGCGCGGTGCCGGACGCGGAGACCGAGTGCGCGCGCTACGAGGCGGAGCTGGCGGCGGAGGGTGGGCTGGGGTTGGTGCTTCTGGGCATTGGCGCCAACGGGCACCTGGCCTTCAACGAGCCCGCGGAGCAGTTGCAGGCGCGCTGTCACCGGACGCGGCTGAGCCGGGAGACGCGGGAAGCCAACGCGATGCTCTTCGGCGATGACCCGAGCCGCGTGCCATTGGAGGCGCTGACGTTGGGAATGGGGGCGCTCATCCAGTCGCGGCGCGCGATGCTGCTGGCGTTTGGCGAGGGCAAGGCGGAGGCGGTGAAGGCCATGGTGGAGGGCCCCGTGACTCCGCGCTGCCCCGCGTCGTTCCTGCAACTGCACCGCGACGTGGAGGTGTGGTTGGACAGGGCCTCGGCGAGCGCCCTGTCGGCGCGGACTCAGTAGCGCGTCGGGTTCGCGTTGCGGACGAGGCGCGGCGACATCAGCTCGCGCAGCTTGCCGAGCAGGGTGAGGAACTCCTCGCGGTCTTCCTGGCCGTCCACGGCATCTTCGGCGAGCGAGTGGATGCGCGCGAAGCCGCGGTCATCCGTCGGGGTGGTGCCGCGCAGGAGGTCCGCGGTGCCGGCGACGGCGAGGGCGAAGCGCAGGTCGGAGGAGGCGGTCGACAGGGACTCGCGCACCTGGTGGCGCGGCAGGGTGAAGCGCTGCTCGGCGACCTCGGAGTCGCCGGGCTTCTTGGCGCGCACGCGGACGGTGGCCACGGTGGAGCCTTCTCCGGTGAGGTCCAGTTCGTAGAGCGCGGTGACGGTGTGGCCCGCGCCGATTTCGCCCGCGTCGACGGCGTCCTTGCGGAAGTCGTTGTCGGCGATGGCGCGGTTCTCGTAGCCGAGCAGCCGGTAGCCGCGCACGGCGGTCGGGTCGAACTCCACCTGGATTTTGACGTCCTGGGCGATGACCTCCATGGTGCCGCCGAGCTGCTCCTGGAAGACGCGGCGGGCCTCGCGCTCCGAGTCGATGTAGTAGCAGTTGCCGTTGCCCTTGTTGGCCAGGCGCTCCATCAGGTCATCGCGGTAGTTGCCCATGCCGAAGCCGATGGTGGAGAGGGTGACGCCTTCCTTCACGTAGCGGCTGATGCTCTCCAGCATGGCGTCCGCCGTCTGGTTGCGGCCGAGGTTGGTGTCGCCGTCGGTGAGGACGACGACGCGGGAGACGCGGTTTGCTCCGGCCATGCGGACGGCGTGCTGGTAGGCCAGCTCCAGGCCGCTGCCCATGGCGGTGCCGCCGCCGGAGGAGAGGCCGTCGATGGCGGCTTCGATGACCTTGCGGTCGCGCGCGGGCGTGGTGTCCAGGACGGTGCGCACGTCACCGGCGTAGGTGGAGATGGTGACGGTGTCGGCGGGGTTGAGGCCGGCGACGGCGAGCTTCATCGACGTCTTGGCGAGCTCCAGCCGGTCCTCGCCGTTCATGGAGCCGCTGGTATCCACGAGGAAGACCAGGTGCGTGGGCTTGCGCTGGGCCTTGGCGACGTGGCGACCCTGGAGGCTCACCTTGAGGATGTGCTGGCTGGGGGCGAAGGGGGAGGGCGCGGCTTCGAGCGCGACGTGGAAGGCGCCCTCGTCGGGCTTGGGCTCGGGGACGCGGTAGCGGAAGTAGTTGACCCATTCCTCCACGCGGACGGTGTCGGCGGAGGGCAGCCGGTCGCCCTTCACGGCGCGGCGGAAGAGGGCGTAGGAGGCGGTGTCCACGTCCACGGCGAAGGTGGAGAGCGGGTCGTTCTCGGTGCGGGTATAGGCGTTGGAGGCGAGGCGCTCCTCGCGCTGGCTGGGAGCGGGAGCCTCGGCGTAGGCGCCCGAGTTGAAGTGGCGCATCGGCTTGCGTTGGAGGGAGTCGACAGTGGAGGGCGCGCCGTCGTTGCCGTAGGCGGTGTTCTCTCCGAAGGTGCGCATGCTCTTCCTGTAGGCCACGTCCGGGCTGCCGGCGAGCGACGAGGCGGTTGCCCCGAAGTGCCTGCGGATGTTGTCGCCGAACAGGGTGACCACGCCCACGAAGGCGAGCACGAGGGACAGCAGGGAGTAGAGGACCTTCAAGCGCTTGCTCATGGAGCCTCGGGGCGTGGAGGGAGTCGTCATGCGTGAGCTACTCGTCGCACGAGTGCTTCACGCCGCGCGTCCGTCATTCGCCCGAGGTCGGTCAACGGGAGGAGGTCGGTCATCCGACCGATGCGGCCTCCCGCTCACGTCGGGTTTCAGCTTCGGTCCGACTCCTCGGGTGGAAGGCGACTCAGGCGCCACACGTTCCAGGCCTCAAGGGCCGTCGTGGCCGCGACGTAGAGGATGAGGATTCCTATGGTTTTCGCGGCCCACGTCACGCTGAAGAACATCGCGCACAGACACAGGGCCAGAAGGAACAGGACCAGTCGGATGCCGCTGCGGACGCGGATTGCGGACTGACGGATGCGGGTGGCTCGCTTCATGGTCGACCCGGGACTCGTTTCAGCGAAAGGGTTCGAACCCAACATGCCGCGCGCAAAGTTGTCGAGTGCTTCGTGGCCACGCGGCGTGTCACGGCGAAGAGGACTCGAAAGACAGGTCGCCATGGTGGCGACCCTCGAGGCCGGTCCCTGTTCAGCCCGGTCGCGTGTTCGCGGTGACGGTGGGCTTCGCCTGCGTCGCGCGAGTCGGCGCTTTCGCGGGACCAGCCGCGCTCTTTGGCTTCGCCTTGGGTGCCACCGGTTTGGCGACGACCGCGCTGCGCGCCGGCGCTGCTGACACCTTGGCGACGACCTTGGGGCGCACGGGGGCCACCGGCTTCGCCGCGACCTTGGGCCCCGCCTTCTTGCTCACCGGCGCCACGGCGGGCCGCACAGGTGCCACGGGCTTCGCCACCACAGCCACCACGGGCCGAGCACGCGCCGCCACCACGGGCACTGGACGAGGCGGCGGCTCCGGCGGCCGCGTCCGCACCCAGGCCGTGAGCACCTTGGGCACGTAGTACTCCGTCTCCCCATTCCTCGGCACGCGCCCATCCACCGCGCCAGGCCCCGCGTTGTACGCGGCCACCGCGAGCCTCACGTCCCGGAACCGCCGGAGCTGCTCGGCCAGATATCGCGCGCTCCCATCCAACGCGGGCTCCGGGTCGAACGGGTCCTCCACCCCCAGCATCACCGCCGTGGTGGGCATCAACTGTCCCGGTCCCATCGCGCCCGCCGGAGAGATGCGATGCACCCGCCCCTCCGACTCCACCAGCACCAGCGCCTGCAACAATCCCGCGGGCAGCCCGTGCCTCCGCTCCGCCCGTGCGATGAGCGGCTCCAGCGGCTCGTGCCCATCCAGCACGCACGAGGGCCGGTGCGCCACATACGTGCGCAGCGCGTTCACCTTCATCTCCAGGAACGACAGCGACAGCGGCGACACGTGCGTGTCACCCAGCCACGCAATGGCCGTGTTGATGAGGACCACCGGCGTGACAGCCGCCAGCCCCACCCACGCCCACCACGGAATGCTGAAGCCACCCAGGGCCCGCTTGCGCGCCACGCTCCACCCTTAAGTGCGCTTGGCTCCCCCGTCCAACTTCCGGCGCCCCTCCCGTGTCCCAGGCGGCACTCGCAGTCCGTCCAGCACCAGCGTCGTGAGCGCGTCCGGCAACTCCAGCGGATTGCCGATGTCCTCTTCACTCAACACCGCCAGCAGCAGCCGCTCCACCGCCCCCACCACCGCGAGCCCGCTCACCGCTGGCCGTATCGGCCGCAACAGCCCATGCGTGTGCGCCTTCTGGGTGATATCCACCGCATGCCGCGACACCTCCCGCGCCAGCTGCGCCACCTTCCGCCGCGCACCCACCGCCGGCCCCCGACTCTCCTGGAGGTACAGCCGCACCACGCCGGGGTACTGCAACAGCGCGCTCGCGATGACGGCCGCCATGGCGCGGTACGCCTCGAACATCGCCTCCACGCCCCGCGCCTTCCCGAGCGCCTGGCCGCACGCCTCCAACCCCGAGAGCAGCTCGCCCCGCACCGGCTCCAAGAGCGCCTCCACGAGCGCCGCCTTGTCGACGAAGTACCGGTAGAACGTCCCCTTGGCCACCCCCGCCGCCTGGGTGATGTCGTCGATGGTCACCGCGTCCAGCCCCCGCTCCACGAAGAGCCGCAACGCCGCGTCCTCCAGCTCCTTCCTCCGCTCCCGCCGCGCCGTCTCCCTCGGGCCACCCGGCCGCCCCGGCCGCTTGTCCGCCTCCACGCCCCTGGCCTTCGTGCCGTCGCGGCTCACCATCGTGCGCTCCGACTCATTGCGTGATAGAAAAAGAGTGACCAAATAGTCATGATATTGAGGGCGGGGAGTCGGCCGGGCGCCCCGCTGGAGAGCGACGATGATCGGCATCCCTCTGGGCTGGGCGTACTCCAATTTCGGCGAATGGGCGCTGCACAAGTACGTGCTGCATGGCCTGGGTCGACACCGGGGAAGCTTCTGGGGCTTCCACTGGCACGAGCACCACCAGGCGTCCCGCAAGCACGACATGCTGGATGACCAGTACCTGCGCTCGCTGTGGACCTGGTCCGCGCAGACGAAGGAGCTCCTGGGGCTGGCCGCGGTGGCCCTGGCGCACGCGCCGCTGTTCCCGGTGGCCCCCTTCTTCGTGGGCACCGTGTGGGCGTGCGCGGTGAACTACTACCGCGTCCACCGCCGCGCGCACCTGGACCCCCAGTGGGCCCGGGAGCACCTGCCCTGGCACTACGACCACCACCTGGGCTCGGACCAGAACGCGAACTGGTGCGTGACGCACCCGTTCTTCGACAACCTGCTGGGCACTCGGCGCGAGTACCTGGGCGTGCAGCCCTCGGCCTCCACGGTGCCGGTGCCCATGGGCACGGGGGAACGCCTGACGTCCGCGTCCCCCGCGCACCCGTGACGCGGGGTTAGAAGACGAGGTCGAAGTAGTTCGCCTTGGCACGCACGCCCGCGCACGCCTCGATTCTCGCGTTCCAGTCGCGCGTGGGCAGCGAGCCCCGCGCCTCGAAGGTCAGCTCGAGCGCGTCCTCGCGGGCCATGTCCAGCAGGTTCACCGCGCCGCTGCCGGTGAGCCGGATGGACTGCGTGGGCGACGTGTTGGTGCGGCGGTACTCGCCAATGAGGATGCTCTCGCTGGTGCCCGGGCGGACCACGGAGACGCTGGCGCGCTCGATGCCGCTCAGGTCCGTGCTGGACGTCACCTCGAAGCCCTTGAGCCGCAGCTCCGTCTCCACGTCGGTGTCCTGGGGAAGCACCTCGTCGAAGTCACCCAGCGGGAACTCCATCGAGTACTCGATGCTGAGGGTGCCGGGGAAGGCCGCGGGGAAGTCGACGTCGGGTTCTGCCTTGCAGATCTCCTCGGCCTCCGCCTCGATGAAGAAGAGCGAGTCGCAGCCGGTGGCGACGAGCGCACAGGTGGAGAGCACCAGGGCGCGGAAGGAATTCGTTCGCATGGTGTGTCTCCAGACTCAGAAGAAATAGAAGAGGAAGCCCACCTTCACGGAGGGGATGGTGGCGCGCACGGTGAGGTTTCGCGCGGTGATGTCCGACTCGTCCGTGGCGTCTTCGATGAGCGCGCTCGCGTCGTCCACGCCCATGCGCACGTAGCTCAGGCCCAGGTGCAGGAAGAAGTTGAACCGGTTGGCGGCGCCGATTTCGAGCCCCACGCTGCCGGCGACGTAGTCGTAGCTGATGTCGCGGATGGCGGACGTCGCCGACGTGGGCGTGGCGCCGAGCCAGTCCACCACGTCGTTGTAGTCGGAGCCGAAGTAGTGCCCGCCCTCCACGTTGATGGAGGGGGAGATGAACGTCTGCATCGGAAGGAGGCTGAGGCCGCCCCGAAACCCCAGGCTCAACGTGTTGGTGGTGGGACCTGCTTGCAGCCGCAGCCAGGGCAGGGGCTTGAAGACCGCGGACACGCCGATGCCGTGGGGCGCGCCCGCATCCACCAGCAGTCCCAGTCGGTAGGGCTCCGCGCCCGCCGTCTCCTCCTGCGCGTGGGCGGCGGCCCCGGTGGCCACCGCCACGAGGCAGGCCAGGGCCGTGCCAGGTCGTCGGAGGGATGCCGCACGTCGTCTCGTCGAAGGTGTTGCCATCGTCATGTGCTGTTCCACGAAGGATGTCCGGCCCGGCGAGCATCATTCGGCGGCGAGCGCGGAAACGGAAGTCGCGGGGATGAAAATGATGAGCCCTCGCGGCCGAGGCGCGGAAAGCCCTGGGTTCCTGGCGCGAGGATTCTCGGTGGAGCGGAGCGCTGCCGCGTCATGCGGGGCAGGCAGGCGCGAGCCACCCGCGCGCGTCGACTTCTTGCTGGAGGGACTCGCACGCGCGGTGAAGGAATGATTAGAGTTCAACTTCCAACAACAGCGGTCCGGGGGGGCGAGGATGTCTCACAGCAAGGTCACCGCGCGGAAGCTCACATCGGGCCTCGGATTACCCACGGGCGAAGCCCACACCCTGGTCCTCAAGCGTCGCGCGGCCGTCGTGGTGGAGTTGGACGACCTCAACTTCCACTCCGGCAGCGCCGTGCTGCTGCCCGCGCCTCACGCGCGCGAGAACTGGCGCGAGGGCCACACGGGCGGACTGACGTGTGTCATCCGCGCGCTCGAGTATGCGCTGGAGAAGAAGCAGACGCTGCTTGTCGCAGGGCACACCGACAGCGTCGGAGGGGATGGCTCCAACCGCGCCTTGTCGAAGGCCCGCGCGCAGAACGTCCATGACTTCCTGACGGGCGACAAGGCGGGCTGGGCCTCCTCGTGCGCCGAGCACACGGTGCAGGACTACCAGACGGTCCTCACCTGGGTGGCGGACGAGTACGGCTGGAACTGCGACCCGGGTGGCATCGATGGCCAGCACGGAAAGCGCACGACGGCGGCGCTCGAGGCGTTCCGCAAGGCCGTGGAGGCCGCGCACGGCTCGAAGCCGCCGGACTCCCGCGCGCCGGGCGTGGAGGATTGGAAGGCCGTCTTCCAACTCTATGAGACGTATGTCGCGGGCCGCGTGGACCTGAAGGCCGCGCGGGGTGCGCTGAGCTTCGCCACGCCCGCGGTGCTCGGGTGCGGCGAGGACTGGCCCATCGAAGGCCAGGGCCAGGACAACCTTCGCTCCCAGGTCAACCGACGCGTGGAGTTGGTCTTCTTCGAGGAGCCGCCGCCGGACTTCTCGCGCCAGAGTCCTCCGGGCGCGCAGCTCTACGGGGCCCAGGGCGGCTACCAGCGCAGCTATCTGCCCATCACCCCGCGCCACACCTTCTTCTTCTCTGTCTGAGGCGGCCGTCCTGCCTTCAGCTCGCGTGGAGCCATCATGCCCGTTCCGGAAGTCCTGAGACTCTACGGACGTACCGATGTGTTGACCGCGGTGGGAGACCAGCAGCCGCCCACCAGCACTCCGGCCTGGAACGCGGCGACGCGCCACCGGAACGTCACGCGGACCATCACCCTGCACTACACCCACGGCTGGGTGGCGGGGAACTGGCAGGCGCCCGCCACGGATTGGTACGGCGCCACCTTCAACATCGACCTGGATGGGACGCTGTTCCAGTGCGAGGAGATGATTGTCCGCACCAACCACGTGGGCGGTGCGCCCGACTTCTCCGGGCAGTACAGCTTCGTCAACCTCACGTCCATCGGCGTGGAGCTGGCGCGCTTCGGCAAGATTCAGCAGGGCCCCACGCTCTACAGCGTCAATGGCTATCCCGGCATCGACTTCCAGACCGTGACGACCTTCCCGGACGAGTGTAATTACAGCACCCATCCGGGCTCGAAGACGGGCGGCACGCGCCGGTACAAGCTGGGCAAAATCAATGGCGGGACGGTGCTCCAGAGCACCAGCGCCAGCCGCTCCTACTACTACATCAAGGTCGCGACGTTCGACGACGAGCGCAATGACAACCGCGCCACGTACCCGCTGGACGTGCTCTTCACCGAGGAGCAGTACCAGACGCTGGTGAAGTGGGCGAAGTGCATGTGCGAGATGAATCGCATCCCGAAGGCCTTCCTGCTGCATCCGGCCACCGGCGTCGAGCAACCCTGGATTGACGTCCAGGACCTCATCGAGCTCAACACACCCGCGGTGCTCCAGAACAAGGAGCGGGTGCGCTCCTTCCAGGGAATCATCGGGCACAACAACATCCAGGCGGACCGCTCGGACCCGGGCGCGTCCATGGACTTCTACCGGCTCAAGCGCGGCGTCAGTGACGAGTGGTGGTACCCCGTCAACCTGGACGACACGACGCGGGCGCTGAACTACCTTGAGACGGCGCGCTCCGCCGACTACATCGCGATGACGGCGTACAACGTCGCAAGCCGTCGCGTGGACTACTTCACCGAATGCGAGGGCACGGGCGGCGGCTACTTCCCGGTAGGCCTCAATCGCTTGTGGCACGGCGGCATCCACCTCCCCTCGGGGGAGAACGCGAGGCCCGTCTATGCCATGGCCAACGGCCGCATCGTCGCCGCGCGGGTCGTCAACGGGCTGGTGCAGGGAGTCGAGCCTCGCTACAGCCGCTGCTTCGTGCTCGTGCGTCATGAAGTACACGTGCGCGAGGACGCGAACCGCGAAGGGGAAATCGACTACGGGGCGGACTCCACGGAGACCGTCTATTCGCTCTACATGCACCTGCGACCGGAGGTGATTGCACGCAGCGACGCGGGGGCCGCGGTGGTCGACTACGCGGCGCATCCGGACTGGCTCAATCACTATTTCATCGACCATCCGACGGACCAGGCGCCCGACAACGGCGACATCTTCTATCCCGACCAGACCGTGCTGCTCAGTGACCTGGTGGGCCACTCGGGCACGTACATCACCGGGATGGATGCCACCGGGCCCGTGTATGGGCCCACGGTGCATGTGGAGGTCTTCACCACCGCGGACGTGTCCCGGCTCGCCGACAGCCCGTGGGTGGATGCGGCCAACCGGATGGAGGACACCACGGAGGACCTGGTCTGTGACTTGCCCGCGCTGGACGACTGGCTCCAGGGGCGGGGTTATCCGCCCATCACCCAGGTCGATGTCCGCACGGCGGTGAGTGACTTGCGCCAGGTGGCCGTGCGCTTCCGCAGCGAGTGGAGCCTGCAGACGCGTGAGCAGCTCACGCAGACCATCGTCGTGGGGCAGCCGGCCGTCGAGGTGGCGCTGACGCAGGCGCTCACCAACGAGCAGTGGGAGGCGAACATCCGGCCCCTGTGCTTCCACACGGACATGCAGGGCGTCGCCACCGAGGCTGTCATCGGGCCCTTCCTGGGCGACTCGCATGTCTGGCACCTGCACCCGCTCGTGTTCATGCAGTGGATGAACGAGCGTGTCGCGCGGCACGAGCAGATTCTCCGCTCCCAGGACAAGACGCGTGGACAGGTGACGAGCACCATCGCCGTGGAGAACGGGTACGTGGTGCGCTTCGTGAACCCCGTCCCCTCCGTGGCGCCACCCCAGGGGTACGCGGAGGTCCGGTGGAACGACAACCTCTACGAAGTCACCGTGGACCGGCTCTGTGATTTGACGGCGCTGGCCGCGGCGCCGCAGCAGACGACGCGCTTCCGGATGCGCCTGCTCGATGCCCTGGAGATGATCAACGACCGCCAGCACGGCGTCACGGTGCTGCTGAGCCATGTGGCGGTGGAGGTCAACGCGCTGAGCGCTCGGGCGGGACGGCACCTCGCGGGAAACGCGGTGGATGTCCGCCCTGGTAACGGCACCACGGTGGCGGCCTGGTACGAGTTCATCCAGACGGTGCGGCGCGTGGTGACGTATCTGAACAACCGCGAGGGCGTGGGCTCGGTGGAGATGGAGATGTTGCAGGACGCCGACGGTGCGACCCGACCCCAGGTGGACGCGACGGCCAACAGCCGGGAGTGGCTGACGCGGCTGCTCGCGGCGACGGCCGCCACGGATGCGCAGTTGACGGCCGTCACGCCCGGGTTCGCGACGCTCCAGGCGGGGCTGGGGCAGATGCGGCTCCACCTGCACGCGCCTTGAGGTCGGTGACAAGATGGTTCCCATGAGCGCGAGCCAGGAACGACAACGCCCCGAGCGGGGTCCGTCACGGCGGGTGGTTCCGTGCCGGAAGCCCGGCGCAATCCCGAGTCGCTCTGGAGTCGAGGGAGGTCGTCCATGGGGCGTCGGGTGAGTGTGGTTTCGCGAGGGGCGGGTCGTCTGTGGGAGGGCATGGCGTTGCGTCTGGCGCTGGGGTCGATGGTGGCGGTGTTGCCGCTGCTGACCGGTGCCTGTCGGCAGGCGGTCGCCGCGGAATCGTCCTCGACGACGCCAGGGCTTCAGCAGCGGACCTCGGTGGCGACGCCTGGCACCGCGCCGTCCACGTCGGCGCCAGTGGTTCAGCCGCAAACCGTGGGGACGTCGCTTGCCGGAGCGACCACGGGTGCGGTGCCTTCACCAACCGTGGGGACCTCATCCGCCGCCCCGTCCTCTCCATCCCCAGCGGGCCCGGCGCTGCTCGGTGTGAACCCCGCGCAGGCCCTCCAGGACACGGAGTCGGCGCTGCAGCCCGTGCGCGCGGCTGTCGGACGCAAGGACTTCATCGCGGCGGCACGGGACATCGAAGCGCTCCTCCAGGCGGACCTGCCGCGCTTTGTCTCCCTCTGGGCGACGGACCCGGGGCTCGCGCCGCTGCGTGACAGCGAGCCGGGACGGGCGTTGGCCGCGCGGCTGCCTCGGCTCGAGGCTTCCTGGCGGACCGCGCTGACACAGGGCCTTCCCGTGGTGTGGTGGAAGCCCGCGGCGCCACGGAGCGAGGAGGGCGACGACTCGGGAGCGTTCACGACGCCGCCTCCCGCGTTGCTCCGCGCGGGCGTCTATCTGCCCAAGCAGGGCCGCTTCGTGCCGGCGGGACCGCTGGAGCCCGGCGCCATCACCGCGCGCCTGTCGACCGACCGCGCGAGTGTGCTGCTGGTCCGAGGGGCACTGGGGTTGGGCCTGACGTCGATGCTCACGGACCTGGAGGTGAGCGTCCGTGACGCCGTCACAGGGAGCCCGATGACTCCCGTGCGGAGCCCCACTCCGGACTATCGCGGCCCCCAGGCGCTCCAGTGGAGTGAAGTCCGAGGCAAGTGGGCCTTCCGCGTCCAGAACGGTGACCAGACCAATCCCACACAACCCCAGTTCAGTGGGTGGCGTGACGTGGCCACCGAGAGCGGTCATCGCAAGCGCTCCGTGTCGGCCCAGGGTGAACTGGTCTCCGAGGGCTCGGTGCTCATCGGGTTCCCCGACGGCTGGATGAGGGACGGGGGGAAACTCGTCGAGCAGTCGACGCAGCGGAGCATCCCGCACGACACCGTGCCGGCGAAGCACCCCTTCCTCCAGGCCGTGACGGTGGGTGACGCGCTCTGGATATCGTCCGTGGAGTCCTGGTGCGATGCCTCGACGCCGGAGCCGACGAGCATCCTGCGCCACGTCGTGGAACGCGTCGCTCGCGACAACAAGCGCGTGCGAATCCATGAAGGGCCGGGTGGCGCCTCGCTGATGCCGCTGCCGGACGGGGGCCTCATCGTCCAGGTCGACAAGGAGGCGCGACTGTTGCCCGCGAACGTGACGACGTGGAAGGCCGCGACGGCCTTGCCGGAAGGCGTGCTCCTGACCACGCCGCTCCAGCCCAAGGTCTGTCACGCGCTCTGACGCCGTCCTCGGTGAGTGTCACGGCAATGGACCCTTCGGGGGAGAGTCCCGAGGCGGTAACAGGTCCATGCCGTGCGGCGGGGGCTGCGACGGCGCAGTCACCACGTCGGTTGGTTGGGAATCGATCAGTCCGTCTCCAGGGACGTGTCCGGCTGGGGCACCTGTCTGATGACCTGACGGGCGCGTCGGTAGGTTGCCATATCGACGGCGCCGTTCTCGCGGGGGCCGGTCGATGTGGGTACTCGCCAACAAGACGCCCTATGCCGCGCAGCGCTGCTTCGCGCGCGACCGCCATGGTGCCGAGACGTGGGTGGTCATCGTCAAGGGGACGTTCCAGATAGCGCCGGATGGCTCGACTCCCCTCGCGTCCCATCAGGAGCCGGTGTGTCTGGAGCCTCGCTACCGGGGGGAGCCGGGCAAGTCGAGCCTCCTGCACGAGTCGGACCTGGAGCATGACAAGCCCACGACCGATGTCCTGCTACATGGACACGCCCACGCTCCACGAGGACGCGCGGTCACCGAACTGGACGTGGGCTTCCGGGTCGGGCGCCTCACCAAGATGCTGCGCGTCTTTGGAGATCGACGTTGGCGCAGCAGATTGGGCATGACGCTGGAAGCAGCGCAGCCCTTCCTCCAGATGCCACTGACGTATGAGCGAGCCTTCGGGGGCGTGGATGCCGCCGCGGCGCGACCTGCTTCGTCCTGGGAGTCGCGCAACCCGGTGGGCGTGGGCTTCGCCGTCGAGGCGCGACACCTGGAAGGACAGCAGGCTCCCAATGTCGAGCTGCCTTCCATGCTCATCCGCTCATGGAGGGACCGCCCCAGGCCCGCGGGTGTGGGACCCGTCGCGCGGGATTGGTCTCCAAGACGCGAACTGGCGGGAACGTTCGATTCGAAGTGGGAGCAGGACCGGCAGCCCCTGCTTCCCGTCGACTTCAACGACCACTTCCGACAGTGCGCGCCGGAGGACCAGCAGACGGCGGAACCCTTGAGAGGGGGCGAGCCGGTCGCCTTGTTGAACCTGACGACAGACGGTGAGCTGCGCTTCACGCTGCCCCGTGTGTGGCTGACGTTCCGGACCCGACTGGGCCGAGAAGATGTCGAGCATCGCGCTCGGATGCACACCGTCATCCTCGAGCCAGATGCTCGTCGCGTCGTCATCGTGTGGGGCACCTCCCTGCGGTGCCATGGACGGGAGCATCAGCTCGAGCGCACCGTCATTCGAGAGAAGCCCTTCATGTGAGCCACCGCGACATGGACACCGGACCTCGAAGTCATGTTGTCGCATCGGGCGCCTGCACGGCCATTGGCGACAGCTCGCCCATGACATCGGCATCGGCTCGGGCTCGCATTTGTCGCTTCCGGGAGCACTCCTACCTGCGCGACCGCGTGGGCGAGCCCATGGTCTTGTCCGGAGCCTCATATCTTCCACAGACGCTGACCGGCGTAGAGCGATACCTCGCGCTCGCTGCTCCCGCTCTCGAGGAGACCCTGGCTCCCCTCCAGAAGGTCCTCCCAGGGCATTCCGTTCCCTGCTTCCTGGGGCTTCCATCGCCGCGTCCCGGGCTCCCCGAGGACCTCTCGGCCCAGATGATGCGCGAACTCCCGAGGCGACTCTCCTCGCCACGTTCAATCCAGCGGGTGGAGGCGTTCACGCAGGGGCATGCCGCGGGGTTGATGGCGCTGGAGATGGCTCATGCCTCCATCTGCCGGGGGCAGGTGGAGTGGTGCGTGGCGGGAGGCGTGGAGAGCTGGCTGGAGGCGGAGACCCTGGAGTGGCTCGATGCCCGAGAACAGCTCAAGTCCTCCCTCCACCGCTGGGGCTTCATCCCCGGAGAGGGCGCCGCGTTCTGCCTGCTGGCTTCCGGCCGGGCGTTGCGCCGCGCGAAGCTGACCGCTCAGGTGGATGTGCTGTCGGCCACGTCGGTGAAGGACGTCCATGGCTCCGGCCTGGACTCGGTCTGTGTAGGGGAGGCCCTGACTCAGGCGCTGCGCACCATCCTCCAGGTGCTTCCGCCCGAGGTCCGCGTGGACCAGGTGGCTTGCGACTTGAACGGTCAGCGGCATCGCACGGACGAGTATGGGTTCACCGTGGCGAGGCTGGGCGCCCGCTTCCGCGATGCGACGGATGTCTGGACCCCGGCGGACTGCTGGGGGGACGTCGGGGCGGCTTCGGGGCTGCTCCTCGTCAATCTGGTGGCGGCCTCGGGACAGCGCCGCTGGGCAAAGGGGCCCCGGGCCGTGGTGTGGGCCCGTTCCGAGGGCGCTGAGCGGAGCGCGGCACTCCTCCAACTTCCCGCTTCAGAGCGGCAGGGTTGAACGCATGGGCTACCACGTCATCGTCAATGGACTGGTGCAGTCTCACGCGGGCACGGCGGGACTGACCATCGCCACGCTCCCCGACGTGTGCAAGACCCCGTCCCCTGCGGGGCCCGTACCCGTCCCCTATCCGAACATCTCGCGCTCCGCGGACCTGGCGAAGGGGTCCAAGACAGTCACCGCGGCGGGAAAGATGCTCGCCGTGAAGGGCTCCGAATTCAGTCAGAGCACGGGTGACGAGGCCGGGAGCGCGGGAGGCGTCAAATCGGGCACCCTGCGCAAGGAGTCGAAGTGGCTGAGCTACTCGTTCGACGTGAAGGTGGAGGGGAAGAACGCCTGCCGCCTCAGCGACAAGATGACCTGCAATCACGGGAACACCGTCTGCCTGGGCGGCGAACTCGATGAGATGGACAGCGGGGATGAAGGCGAGGACGTGCTCGATCTGAACATCGACTGCAAGCAGAAGCAGGAGGACTCGGACTGGGACCCCTGCATGGTGAAGCAGTTGTGCGCGAAGCTCGAGCAGATCAACAAGAACTGCACGGGTTCGGCGGTCGTCAAGACCCCTGCCGCCCGCGAGAGCCCTGCGTACAGGTCGGGACTCGCGACGTTCAAGAACCAGTTCGCGGAGTCCGTCAATCGCAAGCCTCCTGACGAGGCCGCCATCAAGCGCCAGTTCCTCCACGAGTGTGCGTACGAGGAATGGAACAAGGCGGGGCGGCGTCCGAGCCCGAGCGGACGCGGCGCGGGGAACTTCAATCCTGACCACCTGCATGACGCCGCTTTCGGTGGTCCCCTGCAGGACATGGCCAATCTCAAATGGCTCAGCGCTCGGGTCAACGTCACCGTGGGGCCCATGATGAAGCGGTTCGACCCGGACAAGCACAAGAAGGTCAAGGCCACCGAATGCTGCGACTAGACGAGATGCGAAGCCTGTTGGACCAGATTGTCGACACGCTCACGCGGCGCAATGCCTTCTACGAGAACCTGCCTCGCCCCATTCCGGGACCGCCCGCTCCAGCGCACGAACTGCGAGCGCTCGAGAAGCACTGGGGCTTCAAGCTCCCCTCCGGCTATGAGCAGGCCCTCACGCTTCACGACGGCATCCGCAACTTCTACTTCGACGTGCCGCTGCTCTCCGCGCGGGAGGTGCTGAAGGACGCCATGAACATGGGGACATTCAAGGAGCCCTTCCCGGAGCTCTGGCGCTCCATCTTCGCGTGTGGCACCGATTCCTATGATGCGTTCGCCTTCGACCCGAGGCACGTGAGCGCGGAGGGTGAGTTGGAGGTCGTCCGTCTGGCGGACACCGGCGAGGAGGAGCGCTGGCCGGACTTCGAATCGTTCCTGAAGGGCTATCTGGCGAAGCTCCAACAGCAACTCGAGAAGGAGCAGAAGGACCGCGCCCTTCTCGCCGGGGACTGAGGACAGGGACCATGGGCACGAATCCCTTCATCGAGCTGGGGCCGGATGATGTGCCCAACCACGAGCTCAAGCAGGGGCTCGTGTTCTATCTGCGCCAGGCGCCGAGCCCCGCCCAGGCGCGTCGTGTCCATGACTTGTATCTGCGGCACTGCGAGGGTCACATCCGGTGTTACCGCTCGACGGCGCTCGGTCGCGACTTCGTCCCGTGGAACAGGGAAGCCCGACGGCACTTCGAGCAGGTACTGCTCCCCACGCTGCGCACGCAGGAACACTGGGGCTATGTCTTCTGGGATGGCCGGGCGAGGGACTCGTGGCAGTTCATGTTCCATGGCTTCCGTCCCCACAGCGAGCCCGGGAGGGCCAGCTTCTATCGCTTCGAGTTCGACTGGCAGGTCTCCCCGGCGCTCGTGAAGACGCTGGCGG
Source organism: Myxococcus sp. CA040A (assembly GCF_013336725.1). NCBI lineage: Bacteria > Pseudomonadati > Myxococcota > Myxococcia > Myxococcales > Myxococcaceae > Myxococcus > Myxococcus sp. CA040A. Next base: position 1,157,695 of record NZ_JABUMR010000003.1, read on the forward strand.
AGGAGATTGCGAGAGCGGTGCCCTTCCACTCCGGCTGGGGCGGCTACTTCCTCCAGGCGAGGAAGGCCGGGCCGAGCGCGCCCGCGGCGCTCGATGCGATGTATGCGGTGGCGCGGCGCTACTGGGGCGTCAACGCCTACAACCTGGATGTGAGCGTGAGATACCTCCTGGCCGGGTACGGATGCGTGAGTTGGCTCACGCTCATTGGACACGGCTTGATGGAGGCCGCGCCCGCCGTGCTGGCGAGCGCGAAGCGTGGGAACCCACTCTTCATGGAGACGGACTTCGGGGTCGCCTTCTGTCTGGGAGATGCCCCGGTGTTGGGTGACCGGAACCGGCAGGAGCCCCTGGAGGCATACGTCACCCTGGCCCGTGCGCTCGCGCCCCTTCAAATCCAGGAGCATGCGAGCTTCGGTGGCACCCGGTGGACGGAGGAGTGCACCCTCCAATGGTTCCGTCGGTTCACGCACCCCGACGACTTCTGACGGGACGTGACTCCTGGTTACCGCGCCGTCGCCGGCACGGACAGAGTGGCCGCGGTGACAGTGCGCTGCTTCGGCCAATTGCGCGCGTCATGCACCGTGAGCGTCAACGCTCAGGGGGCCGGCGGCTCCCGCCACAGGGGCAGGGTGATGCGGCTTCCACCGAGCCAGGTGATGTCGAGCGGAACCTTCGCGTCGGCGATGGACTCGCTGCTGACGTCCTTGCCGGTGCCGTAGTTGACCTGTGACTGCGCCTGCTTGTTGATGGCCAGCACGATGACGACCTGGCTCCCCGCTTCGAGCTTGCGGCTGGTCATCCTGCCGCTCTGGAACGTCAGGCGCTGGGGCTTGCCCGGCGTGAGCAGTCGTCGCTGGGCGCGGTCCGCGACGTAGCTGGCACGCGCCAGCACGTACGACAGGTAGAAGTACTCACCCCCCTTGGTGCGCTCGAAGAGCACCACGTTGAAGTCGAAGTCCTTCTTGTTGGTGATGAAGTCGAGCTGTCCTGAGAACAGGCCGCTGACCTCCACGGGCGCATCGAGCGGCTCGCTGACGAAGGTGAAACCGTTGCGCGCGTCCACGGTGGTGTCGACGATGCGCGCGGGCTCGGAGTGTCTTCCCTCCGAACGGTCCTTCAGGTCCACGCGCTGACGGAGCACCGTGCCCGGCGCGGGCGGCTTGAGGGCCAGCCGGTGCGCGTCACCCGAGGGCGCGGGGTCCAGGTACAGCTCCAGCGAGGCATTGCTCAAGGCCTGGAGACCCGGCGCGTGCTTCCACGTGTTCGTGCCCATCACCTGGTGGTTGATGCGGTCCTTGAGCCGCTCGGGCCGGGGACCCTTGCGCAGCACATGGTTCAACCACTGGTAGCGCAGCTCCATCACGTCGAGCCGGGCGACGGGGTCGATGCGGTAGCCCATCAGCTCATCGCTAGAGACGCGCTGCGCGCCGACATGGTCATACGGTCCGATGACGAACGTGTGGTTCGCGTCCTTCGCGTACTTGAGGTGCTCGGTGAGGTAGTACATCGCGCTCAGCGAGCAGCCGTCGTAGTAGCCCGTGGTGGTGAGCACGGGGATGCGGATGCGCGCGAACTCCTCGCGATACGGAATCATCTTCCGCCAGAAGGCGTCGTAGCCCGGGTGCTTCAACCAGCGCTGGTAGAAGGGATTGGGACGGCCATCCAGCCGCTCCAGCGCGCGGTAGGGCTCGCCGCTCGCGAACCAGCGCTCGTCGAGCGCGTCCCACCGCGCGCCATCGAAGTAGTCCGCGTCCGCCAGCCCCTTGTCGAGCGTGACGTAGCGCGGCCACTTGTAGAAGAAACTCTGGAAGACGTTGCCCTGCATCGGCACGTCGATGCCCGGCGCGACCGGGACCGACGGCATGATGGTCTTCAACGCCGGGTGCCCGTGCTTCGCCGCCGCCCACTGGGTGAAGCCTTCATAACTGCCGCCGAACATGCCGACCTGACCATCACTCCACGGCTGACGACTCACCCAGTCGATGACGGCGGTGGCGTCGGCGCCGTCGTGCTCGAAGGGCACGGGGGCCTGGGGACTGCCTCGCTTGCCGCGAGTGTTCGCCGTCACGCCCGCGAAGCCATTCGCCGCCGAGCGCACGGCCTCGCGAACGTTGTCGTCCTGGGCGTAGATGGTGAAGGACATCGCCGTGGGCAACGGCCCTGACCCCTTCCGGGGCCGCGCCACGATGACGGACACCGACGCGCCATCCGGCGTGCGCACCAGGAGGTCTCGCTCGATGACGTAGCGACGCGCGTCGTCCTCGGCCCACAGGTTTTCGGCCTGGGGGAGCAGCTCCTGGAAGGACTGGTGCACCTGGTACAGCCGCACCAGGTCCAGGGCCTGGGCCAGCGAGACGCGGCCTGACTTCCGCGCGTCCTCGACCCCGGCCTCCAGCTCTCTCCGCGCGCGCTCCAGGTCGAACCGGAACATGCCCGTGGCCTGGAAGGCCGCCCGGTCATCCAAGGCGCCGAATGTCTGTTGGAAGGCCGTGCTCAGCGCCTGTGCATACGGCGTCCCGTGGGTCGCCTGTTCGAGCTTCGCCCGCGCATGGGCCTCGTATTGAAGGAAGGTGATGCCCTTCACGGGCGACTTCACCTCGCGCAAGGGCCGCAGGGCTCGAATGGACTCGAGCGCACCCGCGAAGTCTCCCGCCACGAGTTGGAGTCGGAACACGTGTCCCAGGCGCGTGTCGGCGTCCTGTTCCGGGTACTGCGCCAGCACCTGCCTCGCGAGCGCGGGCATGGCCTGGGCCAGGACGTCGGGGGCCGCGGAGGTGGGAGCGGCGAAGTCGCGAGGCTGGGCCTGGGCGACGGTGACGAGGAGGAGGAGGGGAAGACAGAACAGTCGGTGCATGGAGGCTCGGCGAAGGGTCGCGAAGATAACGCTCCCGCCCCGCCTCCTGGTGGCCCCGCATGCGTGGATTTCTTCACGGACATGAGCGTCCACCGGGGCCTCTCACGGTGGAGGTGTGCGGGGAGCCCACCTGTTCGGTTCACGAGTCCGCGTTGGCTGTGTGTTCCGTCCGACGAAGCGCGCGCCGTGGGAGCGAGCGTGTTGGGACCGCGACGGCGGCTCCATCCTTCGGACCAGTTACCGTTCCCCGCAGCCGATGCGACCTTGCGAGCCCGGACGTCACTGGCGATGCAGGAAGCTGAGCGCCGGCCCAGGACCTTCGGGGGGGACCGGATGATCGACGAAGTCGATCTGCGATTGAAGTCGTGGGCAGGCCGCATCTCCGGCGACGCACCCGTGTACCTGGGCGTACCGGACCGCGACGCCGTCGAGCGCGGCGTGTGCCTGTACCTCTTGGAGCTGGGGCCCGCGCCTCCCGCGAGAGGCGGACGCCGCGTGCCGCTCCAGATTTCCGTCTGCTACCTCGTCACCGTGGGCGCCGAGTCGCCCGAACTCGCCCACCGGCTCCTCGGGGAGCTGGTCTTCGCGGCCATGGAGGAAGCCGAGTTCGAGGTGGACCTCACCCCCGTGCCCGCCAGCGTCTGGGCGGGGCTGCGCATCCCCCCGCGTCCCGGCTTCCGGCTGCGCCTGCCCGTGCGACGCGAGCGTCCGCAACCCGTGGTCCACCGGGTGCGCTTCCCCATCGTCACCCAGGCGGTGCCCGCCGAGGCGCTGCTGGGCTGTGTCGTCGGTCCCGGTGACGTGCCCATTCCGGGAGCGCTGGTGGAATTGCCCGGGCTGAGTCTGGCCACGCGCACGGACGACAAGGGCTGCTTTCGTTTTCCCCGCGTGCCGCCAGTGGCCACGCTGGGGCGGCTGGAGGTGCGAGCGAAGGGGGAGTTGCTCGCGCTGGGTCCGGAGGCGCTCGCCTCCGAGCCCCAACCGCTGCTCATTCGCTTGCCGCTGAAGGAGGACTGACGTGCCGAACTACCTGACGCCCGGCGTCTATGTGGAGGAGGTTCCCAGTGGGACACGCTCCATCCAGGGCGTGGGCACCACCACCGCGGCCTTCGTTGGCCGGGCGCCCGCCAGGGATGCTCGGCTCCATGAGGCGGTGCCCGTCAATGGCTGGGCGCAGTTCGTGAAGGAGTTCGCGCCCCCCGGCTCTCCGGGCACCTCCCTGGCCCGCGCCGTGTACGGCTTCTTCGAGAACGGCGGCCGGCGCTGCTTCATCGTCAACATCGGCGACAGCGAGAGCGTCATCGGCGACGCGCGCAAGCGTCAGGGCGTGGCGGTGCTGGAAGAGGTCAGCGAGGTGGCCATGGTGGCCGCGCCCGGCTTCACGGACGCGGCGGCCTGGGACGCGCTCTTGTCCCACTGCGAGAAGATGCGGGACCGCATCGCCATCCTGGACGCGCCCGAGGACGTGGAGGAGGTGGAGCGGCTCACCAAGGTCTCCACCGGCGCGGAAGGGCCCGGCCTGCGCTGCCGCTTCTCCGACCAGGGCTACGGCGCCTTCTACTACCCGTGGTTCTCCACGCCGGACCCGCTCGGCGACGGCAAGGCCATGGTCAACGTGCCGCCCTCCGGGCACATCGCGGGCATCTACGCACGCACGGACGTCACGCGAGGCGTGCACAAGGCCCCCGCCAATGAGGTGGTGCGCGGCGCCATGCGGCTGGTGCGCGACGTGACGCCGGAGGAGCAGGGCGAGCTCAACCAGGTGGGCGTCAACTGCATCCGCTACTTCCCGCGCGGCGGCATCCGCGTGTGGGGCGCGCGCACGGTGGCGGACGCCGCCAGCGAGTGGCGCTACGTCAACGTGCGCCGGCTCTTCAACTTCGTGGAGGAGTCCATCGCCCTGGGCACCAACTGGACGGTGTTCGAGCCGAATGACCCCACGCTGTGGAAGTCCATCCACCGCGACGTGAGCGCCTTCCTGCTGCGCCTGTGGCGCGACGGCGCGCTGATGGGACGCACCAAGGAAGAGGCGTTCTTCGTGCAGTGCGACGAACAGACGAACACGCAGGAGACCATCGACGCCGGCCAGGTCATCGCGGTCATCGGTCTGGCGCCGGTGAAGCCGGCGGAGTTCATCATCTTCCGCATCGGCCAGCACGCGGGCGGGGCGGAAGTGGAGGAGGTGTCGAATGGCTGAGGCCAAGGCTCCCGAGGCGGCCCCCCCGGAGCAGGAAGCGGGCGCCCAGCCCGGCGCGCTCGCGGACCCGTTCCGTGCGTACAACTTCAAGCTGCTCATCGACGGCGTGAACGAAGGACACTTCACCCAGTGCACCGGGCTGGAGGTCGAAGTCACCGCGCTGCACTACCGCGAGGGCGGAGCGGGCCCGGTGACGCGCAGGCTGGCGGGGCCCGTCACGCACGGAGACATGACGCTGCGCTACGGCGTCACCGTGTCGCCCGAGCTGTGGAACTGGTTCCTCGCGTCGATGAACGGCGTGCCCCAGCGCAAGAACGTGTCGGTCCTGCTCCTGGACATGGATGGGGTGACGGAGAAGCTGCGCTGGAACCTCAACGAGGCGTGGCCGAAGAAGTGGCGGGCGGCGCCGCTGGATGCGCTCGGCCAGCAGATCGCCATCGACTCACTCACCCTCGTCTTCGAGTCCATCACCCGTGGCTGAGCCCACGCGCAGACCCGTGCCCGGCGCGTGGCTGCGCGCCGTCGCTCGGAAGATGAAGGCGTGGGCGGAGTCCGTGCTCTCCGAGGAGGAGAGCGACTTCGCCGCGGCGCTCGCCCAGGCGCGCGTGTCGCTGGACGCCCCGCGTCCCGACGCGAGCCCGGACGGCGCCGAGGTTGCCCGTGCCCCCGCCGCGCCCGTCACCGTGACGGCGCCCGCGGTGGGGCTGGGGGCTCCGGAGCACTGGCTCCGCGATATCCAGGCGCGGCGCACCGGGGGGCCTCCCGCCGACTGGGTGGCCCGGGTGCGGAAGGTCGCGCCCCATCTCGTCGAGGGGCTTCCGGAAGCGGAGGCACCGCTGCCGGTGAGTGACGCCCACCTCTCGTTCCGCGCGCGGATGTTGCTCTCGGCATCGTCGAGCGCCGCGCCTGCCTCAACGAATGCTCCGTCATCGGCTCCTCCGCCCAGACGCGACGCCGCGCGTCCGTCAGCCGGCCCCGAGCGGGTCGCGCACCGTCCCGCCACGCAAGCGCCCTCGGAGCGGGGGCCCTTCGCGTCGGCGCGCGGTGAAGGGGGCTCCGAGACTTCCGGGCGGCAGGGGCCCGTGGGTGTTCCTCGCGAGGCGCCTCGACACGCCTCGAAGGTGTCGCCCCTGTCGATGCCGAATCCCTTCGCTGCGCCATCGCCTCCGACGCCCGTTCCCATGGACGCGGGGCGGCTCCTGGCCGAGGTGGCCATCACCCCCACCCCGTCGTTGATGCATGGAGGGCCGGCCTTCGCCAACCCGGTGATGGTGGCCTCCACTCCCGCGTCGCCTTCGGAGGTGTGCGTGCCGCCCCTGCGGGAAGAGGACCGCGAGCGGAACCTGTGCGCTTCGGGATATCCCCAAGGCATCTCCGCGTCCCAGGCGCTGGGGCTGCAAGGCGTCCCCGTGAAGGCGGCGCCCCCGGCGCCTCGGCGCGCAACGCCCCGGTTCACCGGCGAGCCGTGGGGGCCACGTCGACGTCAGGCCGAACTCCAGGAGGAGGCGCGCCCGGCGGTGCAGCGGGACGTGTCGCTGGAGCGCACGCCCCCGTTCGCTCCCCGCACCTGGACGGAGGCCGAGGAGGATGGGAGGCGCGGCGCGAGCGCACGGGAGCAGGAGGAGGCTTCGACGGCGCGCTTCGCCACCCCCGTGAGGGAGGAGCCACCGGGTGCGCCCGAGGAATCGGCCACGGCCGACCCGGCTTCCTGGCCGGAGCTTCCGTCCGCCCTGGCCCCGGAGTCTCCGGACGTCGCCCAGGAACTTCGGCTCTGGACGCGGCTGCGCCGGCTCGAGCGCGAGCAGCGGGGTGAGTGATGGAGCGCGTGGCCTTCCTCATCGAGCCCGGCGGTGAGCGCATCGGGTGTCTGCTCAACCCGGAGACGCTCGTCGTGCGTCGAGAGGCGGGGCTGCGCCCGAGGCGCGCGCTGGGAGGCTCGCTGCCGTGGGGTGGGCCCGGAGACGACCCGCTGCTCTTCACTGGTGGCGGCACCACCGAGATGACGTTGGACCTGCTCTTCGATGTCTCGCTCTCCGGCTCCACCCTGGAGACGGAGGACGTGCGGGAGCTCACCGAGCCTTTGTGGCGCCTGGCGGAGAACGGCCTGCGAGAAGATGGCGGCATGCGTCCCTCGCTGGCGCGCATGGTGTGGGGCAAGCGGCTCAACTTCCTGGGCGTGGTGGCCGCCGTCGCGGAGCGACTGGAGCACTTCACTGCGACGGGGGCGCCGCGTCGCTCGTGGCTGCGCCTGCGCCTGGTGCGCGTGGAGGACGAGACGGGCCTCAGGGAGCCGGTGGAGCGCGGCGAGCCGCCAGACGCGGACGCCGTGGAAGCCGCCCTGACGCCGGAGGACTACGAGGCCCACACGGTGCTCGGGACCGAAGAGGGGGACGACGGCATGCCGGCCTCCGGGCAGCGCCTGGATGAAATCGCGCACCAGCGCTACGGCGACCCGTCGATGTGGCGCCTCATCGCCGCGCTCAACGGCATCTCAGACCCCTCGCGCATTCCCGCCGGACAGGTGCTGCGCCTGCCCACGCCCGAAGCGCTCCGGAGGGTGATGTGAGCCAGCTGCGAGGGTTGCCCGAGCTGCGCATCGAGGTGGACGGCGCGCCGCTGCCGACGGGGGATTTGCGCTCGCTCGCGTCCATCCAGGTGTCGCAGCGACTGGCGCTGCCCACGCAGTGCGAGCTGACCTTCACCGACCCGCGCGGCGTCCTGGCGACCTCCGGTCTTCCTCCGGGGACCTCGCTGCGCGTCGCGGCCTCGTCGTCGTTGGAGGACCTCTTCCTGGGGGAGGTGACGGCCGTCGAGTTCTCGCATGCGCGAGGCGGCGCGCGCGAGGTGCGGGTGCGCGGCTATGACGTCCTGCACCGCCTGCGCAAACGGCAGCCGGTGCGCGCGCATGTCCAGGTGACGCTGGAGGACCTGGCGAAAGAGCTCGTCTCCGGATTGGGGCTCTCCGTGAAGGCCGCGTCCTCCGGGCCGCTGTGGCGCTACCTCATCCAGCATGGCCAGTCCGACTTGGAGCTGCTGGTGGAGTACGCGGACCGCTGCGGGCTGTTCCCCATCCTCCACGGCGACACGCTGCGACTGGTGACGCTGGAGGGTGAGGGCACGCCCGTGTCGCTGCGGTTGGGCGAGTCGCTGCTGGAGGCCTCCATCGAGGTCAATGGCGACGCGGCCTGTCGCGAGGTGTCCGCCGAGGGCTGGGACGTGCTGCGCGCGGAGGCCCACGCGGGTCGCGCGGACGTGCCCCGGGTGGGACGGGACGTGGAGGCGGGAGTCTCGCCGGAGCGCGTGGGTGGCGAGTCGCGTCGCTCGTTGGTGGATGAGGCGGCGGAGGGCATCCCCCACGTCGAGTCGGCGGCGCAGGCGGAGCTGGACCACCGGGGCGCGCGCGAGGTGGTGCTCACCGGCCTTGCCGAGGGCGACGCGAGGCTGCGGCCCGGCGCGCGCGTGGACGTGGCGGGCGTGGCCTCGCTGGTGGCGGGGCGCTACGTGCTCACCAGCGTCACGCACCGCATCGACGCCAGACAGGGCTTCGTCTCGGAGTTGTCCTCCGAGCCTCCCGCGCGAAGGCCCCGGGCACGGGCGTCCGCGGTGACGCTGGGCATGGTGAGCCGGGTGGATGACCCGGATGGGCGGGGCCGCGTGCGGGCGACGTTGCCTTCATATGGGGGCGTGGAGACGGACTGGATGCAGGTGCTGGCGGCGGGCGGCGGCTCCGGCAAGGGGCTGATGCTGCTGCCGGATGTGGGGGACACGGTGCTGCTCGCGCTGGGTGGAGAGGACCCGGCGCGGGGCGTGGTGGTGGGAGGGTTGTATGGCGGCGGGGGGCCTCCGGACGCGGGCGTCGAGGGCGGCTCGGTGCGGCGCTACACGCTGCTGACCACGGGTGGGCACCGGCTGAAGCTGGACGACGAGAGCCGCACGCTGCGCCTGGAGGATGGCACCGGCAGCTACCTGGAGCTGTCACCGAAGGGGGTGCGGTTGCACTCGAAGGTGGCGATGGAGCTCGAGGCGCCGGGCCAGGACGTGGTCATCCGTGGACGGTCCATTGACTTCCGGAGAGGCTGAATGCGGCTGCTGACCGTGGACGCGCTGGTGGTGTGTGCCCATGAGCTGGGGCGCGTGGGGCTCGTGAACTCGCAGCCCTGGGTGACGGTGGAGCGCCGGCCGCTGCTCGTGCGCGCGGACCCGGAGGGGCGTCCCATCGGCGGGTGTCCCAACATCGGCCCCACCATCAAACCCTGCACCACCACGTTGAAGGTGCAGCAGGGGTACTCCACGCTGGTCACCATCGACGGCAAGCCCGTGTGCCTGGACACGCTGACGGGGCTGACGGACGGCACGCCGCCCGGCATCGTGAAGTACAAGGTCAACGCGCCCGGCCAGATGCTGGTGACGGAGGAGCGATGAGCGCCCCCCGCTTCCGCACCTGGCGCTTCGCGCACCCGGACTTCGAGATGGCGGAGAAGTCCGGCCTGCGCGTGGCTCCCACGGGCCGCGTGGAGATGGTGGAGGAGCACGCCGCCATCCGTCAGGCCGTGCTGCTCCTGCTCACCACGGTGCCCGGCGAGCGCGTCATGCGCCCGGACTACGGCTGTGAGTTGCACAAGCTGCTCTTCGCCAACAACGACGACACCACCGCGGGGCTCGCCATCCACTACGTGCGCCGCGCCCTGGACCGCTGGGAGCCGCGCATCCAGGTGCTCCACCTGGACGCCACCCGGAGCGCGGAGGACGGCTTCCGACTGGACGTGTCCGTCGAGTACCGCGTGCGCTCCACCGGCCGCACGGAGCGGCTGGCCTATCCCTACTCGCTCGCGGGAGGCCCGACATGACGTCGTTGCCGACACCCCGGCTCGACGACCGGAGCTTCTCCCAGCTCGTGGAGCAGGCGCGCTCACGCATCCTCGCCCTGTGTCCGGAGTGGACGGACCTCACGCCGCACGACCCGGGCATGGTGCTGGTGGAGGTGTTCTCTCACCTCACCGAGACGATGCTCTACCGGCTCAACCGGCTGCCGGAGAAGGCCTACGTGGAGTTCCTCCGGCTGCTCGGCGTGCGCCTCCAGCCGCCCGCCGCCGCGTCGGTGCGTCTGCGCTTCTCGCTGTCCCGCGCCTCCGAGCGACCGACGGAGATTCCTCGCAACACGCCCGTCACCCTGTCGCGCGCCGGCGCGGGCGTGGAGCCCGTCGTGTTCCACACGGCGGACGCGGTGACGATTGCGCCAGGGGACACGCAGGTGGAGGTGCTCGCGTATCACTGCGACCCGGTGGACGGGGAGCTGGTGGGCGTGGGCACGGGCCTGCCGGGCCTCACCGTGCAGGCGAAGCGTCCCCCCATCGTCGCGCCCACCGGGGACTCGCTGGACCTCGTCGTGGGAGTGGAGGCGGGGCCCGGGGAATTGGATGCGCGCGCGCCGGCCCGACGCCACGACGGCCGCACCTACCGCATCTGGCGCGAGGTGGAGAACTTCGCGGCGCTGGACTCGAACGAGCCCGCGTACGTGGCGGACCGGATGACGGGCACCATCACCTTCGCGTCCTCGGTGCGCCTGGCGAACGAGACGGGGGCGCTGGACGAGCCGCGCACGCTGGCGGCGGTGCCGGGGGTGGGGCGGGAGATTCGCCTCTGGTACCGGCGCGGCGGAGGCGCCGCGGGCAACGTGGCGGCGGGGACGCTGGAGGTGCTCAAGGCGCCCATCCCAGGCTTGAAGGTCACCAACCCCCGGCCCGCGACGGGAGGCCGCGTGGCGGAGACGCTGGAGAACGCGCTCCTGCGCGGGCCCCAGGAGCTGCACTCGCTGCGGCGCGCCGTCACCGCGGGAGACTTCGAGCTCTTGGCGCTGCGCAGCTCCGGCGCGGTGGCGCGCGCCAAGGCCGTCACCCTGGCGCAGCTGTGGTCCCACGCCCCCGCGGGCACGGTGGAGGTGTTGCTGGTGCCGCACCTTCCGCCGGAGGTGCGAGGCGCGTCGGGCGAGGGAATCACGGAGGCGGCGCTGCGCGAGCACGAGACGGAGGAGGCCCGCGCGCGCATCCACGCGGAGCTGGACCTGCGCCGTCCGCTGGGCACCACCTGCCATGTGGAGTGGGCGCGCTACAAGACGGTGCGGGTGCAGGCGCGCGTGGTGGCGCACCGCGAGGAGGACACGGCGGCGCTGCGCGCGCGGCTCACCGAGCGGCTCCATCAGGTGCTCACGCCGCTGCCCTCGGGACTCCAGCCGGAGGGGTGGCGCTTCGGCCAGGCGCTGCGGGCCTCGCATGTCTACGACGCGCTCCTGGCGGAGCCGGGCGTCAGCTACCTCGACAAGGTGCGGCTGCTGGTGGACGAGGTGCCCCGCGAGGTGCGCACCCTGGCCGCCGACAGCTTCCAGCCGGGCACCTTCTACGCGGGCGGCGGCGAGACGCTGTTCCGCACGGTGAACGACGCGGACGGCTGGGAGCGGGCGGGCCTGTTCCCCGGCGAGGACGTGGACGCGGTGGAGGCGCATCCCCAGCGCGCGGGCCTCGTCGCCGTGTGCGCGCGGCTGGCTGCGGACTCGAAGCGCTCCCGCATCCACCTGTCCTACGACTGCGGCGAGACGTGGGACGACACCACGCACACGCTGGACGCGGTGGAGGACCTGACGTGGGCGGAGCGCGACGGTGTGCCGGTGCTGCTCCTGGCCACGCGCGTGGGCCTGTTCGAGCTGGTGTCGCGTCCGGGCGCCACGCCCATCCAGGTGCTGGTGGACCCCGCCAATCAGGACCTGGGCTTCTACGCGGTGGCCGCGACGACGGATGTGCGCGGCGCGGTGAATGTCGCGGTGGCGGCCATGGGCACGCGGGGCGTCTTCCTGTCGAGCGGCGGTGGACGCGGAGGCACCTTCCGTCCCATCGGCCCCAAGGGCCAGGACGTGCGCGTGCTGGAGGTCCAGAAGGACGGGCCTCGCTCCTTCCTCTGGGCGGGCCTCGCCGCGGCCAGTGGCGCGGACCCGGGCAGGGGCGCGCTGTGCTGGGAGTTGATGGGCAGCGCGGACCCGCCGGACGGCTGGCGTCCGTTCGACAGGAACTGGGATGGCGGCAGTTGTCTGGCGCTCGCGTTCAGCGGCTCCACCGTGTACGCGGGCAGCCACCGCGTGGGCGTGCTGTGGGTGGACTCGAGCCGCCCCGGTGCCTCCTGGCGGCGTCCCGATGTGGGCTGTGGCCTGCCGCTGCGCGAGGCGGAGCGCCTGTTCCAGCCCGTGTCCGCGTTGGCGTCCTCGCCCACGGGCGCCCCGGTGCTCGCGGGAGGACCGGACGGCGTCTTCCGTCGCCCCCGAGGCAGCGAGCGCTATGAGCCCGTCTCCACGCGCGAGTTCACCGAGAAGGTGACGCTGCCGCCCACGTGGCTCCTCAGCTCCGGCGCGCACACGCTGGAAGTGGTGACGGACGATGCGGAGCCCTGACATCCAGCGGCTGTTGCCGGGCGTCTTCCAGCGCACCGTGCTGCCGGGTTCTCCGCTCACCGCGCTGCTGGCGGTGATGGACGCGTTGCATGCGCCCAGCGAGGACGTGCTCGCCGGGCTGGAATCCCACTTCGACCCGCGCCGGGCGCCGGACCGCTTCGTGCCCTTCCTGGCGCGTTGGGTGGGCATGGACCTGCCCGTGTCCACGGGCCTGGGGCGGCTGCGAGAGCTGGTGGCGCAGGCGGTGGAGATATCGCGCTGGCGCGGCACCGCGCGCGGCCTGCGGTTGTTCCTCACCACGGCCACCGGCCGCACCGACTTCCAGGTGGACGACGCGGTGCCCGGCGAGGACGGCAGGCCGCGGCCCTTTCACGTCCTGGTGCTCGCGCCCTCGGCGGTGTCCTCCCACCGGCTGCTGCTGGAGCGAATCATCGAGCGGGAGAAGCCCGCATACGTCACCTATGAGCTGCGTTTCGCGCAGCCGCCTCAAGGAGCCAGTTGATGCCCCGCGCCTTTGACATCACCGCCGTGACGGACACCGTCCGTCTGAATGCGACGGGACAAGGGGAGGTGGCCTACACGGTGTCCAACGCGCTGCGTGCCCCCGTCCGAGCCCGGGCCTCCATCGTCCCGGGCCCCGGCGCGAAGGCGGAGTGGGCCACCATCTCCGGAGGCGACGAGCGGGACTTCGCGCCGGACGGCACGCAGCAGCTCAGCGTGCAGCTTCGCGTCCCACCGGGAACACCGCCGGGACGCTTCACCTTCCACCTGCTCGTGGTGGACGTGACGAACCCGGACGAGCGCTACGCGGAAGGGCCCGCCACGGCCTTTGAAGTCGTGGCCGCGCCGCCGCCCAAGAAGCCCTTCCCCTGGATGTGGGTCGCGCTGGCGGCGGGCGTCATCCTCATCATCGGGACGGTGATTGGCATCATCTCGTCGAGTGGGGGCGCCGAACTGGGCCAGCCCTGCCCGGGGGGGGACTGTGACAAGGGGCTCACGTGTACGGACCCGGATGGCGGCTCGTGCCTGGTGTCCGCGGGCGAGGCGTGTGACGGCGGCGCGATGTGCTCCACCGGCTTCTGCAACAGGAGGGGCGAGTGCCAGCTGGCACTGGGGCAGACGTGCGCGAGTCAGCGCGACTGCCCGGGGCCGCTGAAGTGCACGGAGGTGCCCGGCTCGCGGCTGTGCCTGCTGGAGTCCCTGCAGGACTGCGAGCGCGACAGTGACTGCTCCAGCTTCTACTGCCGCGCCGACGGGAAATGCAGCCGGGACGACGGGCGCTGCGAGAGCAACGCGGACTGTCGCCAGCCGGCGCAGTGTGGCCCCACGAAGCTCTGCCAGCTCTCGGATGGACAGCCCTGCCGGTCCAACGAGGTCTGCCTCTCCGGCTTCTGCGCGGGGACGTGTCAGGTCGCCCCGCTGGGCTTCCAATGTCCGGGCCCGTGCCCCGACTTCACTGTCTGCAGCAATGGCCAGTGCGTCAACGTCCGGGCGACGGTGCTCAACCAGGAGATGCTCCAGGTCTCCCCTCGCAAGTCGGAAATCATGGAACAGATGCAGGAGCAACAGCGTATTCAACTGGAGATGCGTCGGCGGGAAGAGGGCATCCGGTAGCGCCGCGCCATGCCCGAACTCAAGCCCCTCCATGTCGTGCTCATCCTGGCCATCGTCGCCATCGTCGCGCTCTATGTCCTGGGCGTGGGCCTGGGGGCGAAGGATGAGTCCTCCCGTCGCGAGAGTCCCACGCAGTCCGCCCAGGAGCTCCGGGAGCGGTTCATCAAGCCCGAGCCGGTGGATGCCACGGAGCTGGCCGCGACGTGTGCCTTCCAGGAGGGGGTGCTCGTCCTTCCGAGTGGGGGCTCCTGCCGGGTGGACGTGAAGGCGTCCGACACGCGGATGCGCTCGCTGGAGGTGGTGCCCCGCCCCCTCTCCGTGGTCCGGGTGTCGCTGGCGTCGAGGGGCAAGCCGTCGGTGCCGGCGAAGTTCGACCCGCTGAAGGAGGCGAAGAAGCTGGACGTGGCGAAGGAGGGCGCGGACCTGGAGGTGACGTGTCTGTCGGCCCCTCCGCAGCGCCCCATCTGCGAGCTGGGACTGCGGTGAGCAAGCGCGGCCTCAGGCCGGAGCGGCGCGCTTGAGGCGCAGCACCTTGAGGATGGACACCAGCGCGCCCACCAGCAGCAGCACGGCCCAGATGAGGCCGAGGATGGCGACGATGATGGCGCTTACCGCGTCGGTGATGCTGACGAGGATGCCGGGCACCAGTCCGTGGAGGAGGGACACCACGGCGTTGGCCAGGAGCGACGTGAGGTAGAGCAGCACCAGGCCCTTGTTCTGGAGGAAGCGCTGGTGCGCGAGCACCAGGCACACGCCCGCGGCGAGCTTGAGGAACATCAAGAACCCCAGCGTGCCGGCCGCGCCTCCCCGGTTGAAGAAGCCCCACACGGCCAGATAGGCCAGCGTGCCGAAGGGCACCGACGCGACGAGCGTTATCATCGTCAGCGTCAGTGCGATGGCGGCCATGAGCAGGCCAAAGCCGGTGAGCAGCGCGACGATGGAGCCGATGAGCGTCGCCAGTCCCTGCACGCGCCCATGGACGCGCTCGGGGATGATGAGGCTCGCGCCCATCAACCCGAGCGTGAGCAGCAGCAGCGCATCCACCAGGGCGAGGTAGGGAATGCCCAGGCCCGGCGTGGGCGGGTTCTCCTTCTGCGTGCGCACCACGTCGGAGGGGTCCACGTCCTCGCCCTCGCAAATCGCGGCGTGCAGGGGGCGGCAGTCCTCGGGGAAGCCCGGAGGCAGGGGCGCGCAGGGCTTCGTGCCACTCAGCACCGAGCAGTCCGGTGACTTCTGGGGCAGCAGGATGGGCGAGCCCACCTCCACGAGCACACAGAGCGCCAGCAGCGCCAGCGCGGCGATGAGGAAGGGTCTTCGCATGCGGTCCATGCCGCGCCCCCCGGCAAGGCGCGCCCCCAGCGGCGCGTGAGCGCGAGCCTAGGCATGGTGGAAGGGGATTCCCTCGTGCCGTCGTCGGGACTGTCCTGGGGCTCACGGGCTCTGCTCCCAGAGGGAGGGCCCGACCGGATATGCTGCGAGGGCAATGTCCGAACGCAACCGAACCGGTGCCGTGGTGCCCGAGTCGCGACCGTCGGAGGGGGACCTGCGCCGCCGCCTGGAAGGGCGCGTGGAACTGATTGAGTCCGCCCTCCGCCGCTACCGCATGCTCGACAGGACCCTGGATTCGCGCGGCTGGCGGCGGACGTTGCAGGACGAGCCCTCGCTGATTCAGGACGTCCTGGAGGTGGAGCCCACGTTGCTGGAAGCGCTGGAGCGCACCGAGCGGCGCGGTGAGCAGGAGGGATGGCCGGAGGGCTCGTCCATTCCGAAGACCGCGAGTCGGGTGCGCGAGGTCCGCGAGCGACTGACGATGCGCGTGCGCGACGCGCTGCTGACCCGGGGCCTCGTGACGGAGTCCCTGTCGCTGGAGGAGAAGCTGCGCGAGCTGAAGGAGGTCTGCGCCCAGGAGGTCTCCCTCCAGCGGACGCCGACGGAGCCCTTCGCGCTGCGCATCGCCTCGGTGGGCCGGGCGCCGCAGTACGTGGTGGCCTTCGTCTTCGTCCTGGCCGCGCTGGGCCTCGGCGTGGGGATTCTCTGGCTGCTGCTCCTCGGTTCGACGGGAGTGGCGCTGGTCGGTGGCACGCTGGCGTTGGTCGCGTTGTTGATGGGGACGGTGACGCTGCTGCGAATGAAGGCCCCAGGCGTCGTCTGGCTCACGCCGGAGCGCGTGGTGTGGATGCCGCCGGGAGACGAGCCCCCGGTGGCCGTGCGGCTGGACTCGCTGGAGGAGGGCGGACTCCAACTGGAGGACGGCGGGGGAGCGCTCAGCCTTCGCGGAGACCACTTCATCCGGCTGACGCGGTTCGATGGCGCGAGCGCCGACAGGCTGCGCGTCCTGCTGGAGTTGTTTCGCGATGCCCGCGTCCGGGCGCAAGCGGCCCGGGTGGACCGGCGGGTGGAGCTGTTGACCTTTTCGGCGCTGCTGCGTCGCAAGGGGACGTGGAGCTCCGGGCAGGCCGTGTTGCTGGGTCGTGGCGTCTTCTTCCTCCCCGCCCCCGACGCGGGCGCGGCGCTGTTGCATGCCGCGACCGGCCGGAGGTTGCTGTCGAGCGTCGAGCTGGAGTGCGTGCTCGATGGCCTGTGCTGGCAGCCCGAGTCGGAGCTGGACGCGTACCTCGTGCGGGCCACGGTGGCGACGGGGGGCGCGGCCTGGTCGTCTCAGGATGCGCGGGTGGCTCGGGACATTCCCCTGGAGCAGGAGGTCCACATCACCCGGGGCGAGGAGGTGCTCGTCGGCAACGTGGGGCTGACGCAGCGGGAGCTCGCCTACCGATTGGTGCACGCCTGGAGTGAGGGCCTCCAGGGTTCGAGCGAGGACGTTCAGCCCAAGTTGAGCAGCGGGTCATGACCGAGCGCGTCCACACCGCGAAGGAGTCGTCGGAAGGGCCCACCGCCGAAGATGTGCGCGTCCAGTTGGAAGGTCGCGCGGAGGTGCTTGAGGCGGCGCTCCGGCGAGCGGCCACCCTGGAGGCGGTGCTGCGCGGCCGGGGATGGAAGCGTCGGTGGCGCGCGCATCCCACGCTCGTCTCGGAGTGGCTGGCAGAGGAGGCCACTGTCGAGGAGGCTCTGGAGCGGACGAGCCGGCGCGCGCGAGTGGAGGGCTGGTCCGACACGCTGCCGGTGATGGAGGGGCTGCGCGAGCTGGAGGCGCGCCGGGAGCGGCTCAAGACGCTGGTGCGCGCGCGACTGTCGCGGTTGGTGCACGTGTCCGGTCCTCCCGTGCTGAAGGTGGAGCTGGCGCGGCTGGACGGGTTGGTGGGCAAGCGGGCGACGATGACGCTCGAGCCCGGTGAGGTGCTGCTGTTCCAGGCGGACCGGTTGTCGCCGGTCTCCTCGGGACAGACGCTTCCGCTGCTGGTCTCCATGGCCCTGCTGTATTGGGGCTTGTATGTCCTCCTCCTGGCGTTGCTGCGAGGAAACGGGAGTCGGGCGGGGGTGGCGCTGGTGGCGTTCATCGTCGCCCCGCTGTTCGTGGCGTGGGCCCGGGCGGGTCGCGTCTGGATGACGAGCAGGCGGCTGTTGTGGATGCCGACGTTCGGAGAGACCGTCTCCGTCCCCCTGGCCACCATCGCGCCTGGAGGTGTCCACCTGGGGCCCACGCACGACTTGAAGGTGGAGGGGGAGCCCCGGCTCCAGGTGGCCCATCTCGCGGACGCCAAGGCGCTCGCGACCCTCCTGGAGTTGCACAGCCAGCCTCCGCTGCTGGGGCGGGTGCGCTCCGGGGTGCGGCTCGCGGACGTGGTCGTCTTTCCCGCCTCGCTGTGGGATGCGGAGGTGGCGCCCCGCTCGGGGTGGGTCGTGCTGCGGCCTGGAGGCGTGTCCTTCATTCCGGAGGGGGCCGGTCGTCAGGTGCTCTCGACGGTGACGGGGCGGGAGTCGACGCTCGCGGCGGACGTGGGTCGGGTGTTGGAGCAGCTTCGCTGGCTGTCCGGCACGGAGTTCGACGACTGGCTGACGCGGCTGGTGACGGCCACCGGAGGCTTGAGCTGGTCGGCCTGGGACTCCTTGAAGCGGGAGGAGGCTCCGCTGTGGAAGCCGTTTCGAGTCAGTCGCGGCCGGCAGGTCCTGATGGGGCAGATGGAGTGGTCCGCGCAGTCGTCGGCCGAGTTGATTCTCCGCTCCTGGCCGGACGCCGTCACGCCGGGAAAGGCGAAGAGCGCCCGGACGTGAGCGCACTCACGTCCGGGCACCCTGGAGCGCGAAGGCTCAGTGCTTGATGGCGTACTGGAGCAGCACGACGCCGGTCCGGTAGACCTTGGTCGACAGCAGCTCCAGGGGGATGTGTGAACCCAGCCGCGAGACGAGGGGGATTCCCGCGCCGAGCAGCACCGGGTTCAGTTTGATGAGGACCTCGTCCACGAGGCCCGCGGTGAGCAACTGCGTGGCCAGGGCTCCGCCTCCCGCCAGGTAGATGTCCTTGCCCTCCTGGGCCTTCAGCGCGCGCACGGCGCCGACGACGTCGTCGGAGATGAGGCGCACGCGGGGGTTCGGACTCTCCTTCAGCGTGCGCGAGACGACGTATGTTTCCAGGTACGGGTAGGGGTCCGTGACGTTGAACTTCAGGCCGATGTCATACGTCCGGCGGCCCATCACCACCGCGCCATAGGTGCGCAGCGTGGCGAGGTACTCGGTGACGTGGTCGCCTTCGTTCGCGAAGCAGTCGAAGGAGTCGTCCTCGCGGGCGATGAAGCCGTCGAGGGTGGTGGCGACGTGGTACGCGAGCTTGCGCTTCTGGGGTTGCATAGGAGGACCTCGGATTCGAGAAGTCCCACCGCGCACGGGTGGCGCTCCGCGCCGGAAGGGTGCGGTGGGGACGTGAATGCGGTGCTGTGGGAATCGCTCACGGGGAGCGCCTCACCCGCCACCTCGGACGCATGGCGTCGAGGGCGAGGAGGAGCGCTTCGAGGAGCGAAAGCTGTCAGTGAGAAGAGGTCATGGACAGCGCGGTTTCCCGCGCCGGAAATGAGGATGGCCTCAACCCACTGACGATGCAAGTCACGAGGTGACGCAGTCCCGCCCCGACTCCAGGCAAGGGTTCGCCTGTCGTCAGATGGCGGGAATGCGGCTCACGGCTCCAGGATGAGGTCCATGTCGCTGTCGTCCTCCGTGGCCTCCGTCACGTCCGGGTCGTTGTCGTCCAGGTCGTAGCCGTAGATGGACATGCCCGGAGGTATCGTCGCGCCGATGCACGGAATCTGCCGGGGCTCGGCGCCCACGCCGTCGCCATCCCTGTCCGGATAGAGCACGACCCAGCGCGTGCGCTCCGGGTCCGCGTCGTCGCAGTCGTTGCCCGTGGCCTTCGTGAAGTACGGCGCTGGCAACGCGCTGCCCACACAGACACCGCCCTGCTCGGGCATCGTGGCACCGTCCAGGTCCCGGTCCACGTGGGTGTAGTTGCGCTGAACCCAGCGCGTCGCATCGTCGTCCGCGCAGTCGGTTCCCACCGCCGACCGGGAAGGAGGCGTCTGCCCGTCGGTGCACAGCGTCTCCGACGTGCCCGCGCCCACGCCATCTCCATCCAGGTCCGGCCAGGACAGGAGCGACGTGTGTCGCGTGGGGCTCGCGTCGTCGCAGTCCCGGCGTTGCTCGGTCCACGCATAGCCAGGAGGCAGTGCGGTGCCACCACAGACGTTGCCCGCTTCGGGCACCGTGTAGCCATCCCCATCCGCGTCGCGATGCCGGTACTCCCGGAGCTGCCACCCGCTGGCGTTCGAGGGCGCGCAGTCGGAGCCGAGCGTCGAGTAGCCCTGTGGCACCGTGCCACCCGCGCACAGCGTCACCGCCGTGCCCGCGCCCACGAGGTCCCCGTCTTCGTCGGGATGGACGCTCCAGCTCACCCGGATGGAAGCATCCTGGTCGTTACAGTCGAGCCCGCGGGGAAGGTGGGCATAGCCCTGGGGCAGAAACTCGCCGCTGCACCGCACGCCATTTTCGGGGACCGTGTCTCCATCCCCATCCGCGTCACGGTACGTGTAGGCCCGCCACTGCCAGAGCGTGGCGTCCCCGGGGGCGCAGTCATCGCCCTGGAGCGCATGTCCCGGAGGCGCCACCGCGCCCGCGCACCGGGCCTGGGGCTCACCCGTGCCGAAGCCATCGCCATCCGCGTCCACGTAGACGTCGCGCGTCCGCCACACCGTCGAGTCCGAGTCGTCGCAATCCGCGCCGAGGGACTGGAGGGTGTAGCTGGCAGGCAGTTGCTGAAGGGGCGCGAGGCAGAGCGCGCCCGGCGCATCCACGGTGAGGCCATCCCCGTCGACATCCCGGTACAGATAGGCGAGAGACACCGCGCGAGTGGCATCGAGCGGCGCGCAGTCTCCTTCCACGATGGAGAACCCCAGCGGTGGCGACTTGCCGGCGCAGACGTCCACGCGAGGGCCCTCGCCATACCCGTCCGCATCCAGGTCCGGCCAGGCACCGCGAGCCACCGTGAAGCGCGCATCCTCGTCATCGCAGTCCGAGGGGCCCGCCTGCTCGCGATACCCCCAGAGGGTCTCTCCCAGACAGACCTCCACCGGACCCGGGCCCGTGGCGCCGTCGCTGTCCCGGTCCGGATACAGGCCGGAGACGGTGCGCCACCGGGAGCTGTCCTTCGGGGCGCAGTCTCCCGGCACCGAGGTCCAGCCCAGGGGCAGGGCGTTGCCGGGGGCGCACACCTTCTTCAAGGCCCCGTCACCCCGACCGTCACGGTCCGCGTCCTCGTAGGCGGAGACCTCGTGCCAGTTCGCCCTGTTGAACGGCTCGCAGTCCGTGTCGTTCGCCACGCCGTCGCCGTCCGAGTCCTTGCCGCCAGTCCCGAGGCCATCGCCACCATCGGCGCAGCCAGACTGGAGCCCCAGCAGGGCCAGCGCGAGCGCCAGCCAGATGCTTCGCGTCGTCGCCATGAGCGGGAGTCCCGTCTTCCGTCAGGGCGAGGGCGTCGCCGCCCGCCGCGTCAAACGGCAGGAAAGATTGTAGGAAGCCGGCCCCTTGATCATCTCGAAGAGATAGGCGCCCGGCTTGTTCATGGCCATCAGGGCCATCCGCTCGCAGCGCGAGGCGTACAGGCCAGCGTCGAGGCCATCCACCCCTGTGTAGAAGTAGAAGGCAATGGTGCGCGCGGTGCTCTCACCCCGCAGGACGCCGGTGATCTCCACCCCCGTCGCGTGGACGTTGACGAAGCTGTCCACCGTCACGAAGACGTAGGGCACGTTGGTCTGGGGTGTCTCACCCGCCGCCAGCGCCGAGGGCGTCAGCGTTACGGAAGCGAGCAGCAGGGCGGCGGCGCGGAGGACTCGGCTCGGATGCATCTTCGGAATCCTGGAGGGTGGGGTGGGATACAGGGACGGCCCGACAGAACCCGACGGGTGTCGCCTGGGTATACGCAACGAGCCCATTTCCCTGTCCGTTTCCCGGTGAATTCCGGATGACCTCCCAGGTGCCGGGGCCTTCGCCGCACCTTGTCACCGGGTGGGACCTGCAATACGCCTGGGGCATGTCCAGCGCCGCTCTCCCCGCCGACTTCCTCCGCGCTCTCTCCGAGGGCTTCCCCGTCGATTTCCTCACCCAGGAGCCGGAGGAATTGAAGGAGTACGGCCGCGACTGGACGCGCGTGTATGCCCCGGCCCCGAGCGCGGTGGCGCTGCCCCGCACCACGGACGAGGTGTCCCGGCTGCTCGCGCTGTGCCACCAGCACGGCGTGGCGGTGGTGCCCTCCGGAGGCCGCACGGGCCTGGCCGGTGGCGCGGTGGCGGCGAAGGGCGAGGTGGTGCTGTCGCTGCAGCGCATGGCACGCCTGGGTCCGGTGGACCTGCTCGGCAACACGGTGCGCGTGCAGGCGGGCGCGGTGACGGAGGCGGTGCACCGCCACTGCGCCGAGCATGGCCTGACGTGGCCGGTGGACTTCGCCTCCAAGGGTTCCAGCACCGTGGGCGGCAACATCGCCACCAACGCGGGCGGGGTGAAGGTCATCCGCTACGGCCTCACCCGCAACTGGGTGCTGGGGCTCCAGGTGGTGACGGCGGACGGCCGCGTGCTGGAGCTCAACGGCGCGCTGGAGAAGAACAACACCGGCCTGGATTTGCGCCAGCTCTTCATCGGCAGCGAGGGCACGCTGGGCGTCATCACCGAGGCCACCCTCAAGCTGACGCAGCTTCCCGGCAAGCAGGACGTCTTCCTCTTCGCCGTGCCGGACGTAGCCGCCGTGCTGAGGCTGTTCCGGGATGCCCGTCAGCAGACGGCCTTCCTCATCTCCGCCTACGAGTTCTTCACGGACCGCTGCCTTTCGCGCGTGCAGCGCCACCGCAAGCTGCGCTCCCCCTTCGAGGCGACCAGCGGCTGCTACGTGCTGCTGGAGGCGGAGTCACGCGCCGCGGCGGCGGTGGAGGCGTGGCTGGGCTCGCTCTTCGAGCGGGGGCTGGTGACGGACGGCACCCAGGCGCAGGGCGCGGCGCAGGCGGCGGAGCTGTGGGCGCTGCGCGAGGGCATCAGCGAGAGCCTGTCCGCCACGGGCCTGCCCCACAAGAACGACATCTCCCTGCCCGTCGCGGGCCTGGAGGCGTTCTGCGCGGAGCTGGAGGCCGTCTTCCAGTCGCGCTACCCGGGGTGGGAAATCTGCCTCTTCGGCCACATTGGCGACGGCAACCTGCACGTCAACGTGATGAAGCCGGACGCGCTGGACAAGGCGGAGTTCCTGGCCCACACGAAGCAGGCGGACCCCACCATGTTCGAGCTGGTGCGCAAGCACGCGGGCAGCATCTCCGCGGAGCACGGCATCGGCCTGTTGAAGAAGGACTACCTGGGCTACTCGCGCTCCGAGGAGGAGCTGGCCCTCTTGCGCGCGCTCAAGCGGACCCTGGACCCCCGGGGCGTGCTCAACCCCGGGAAGATTCTGGACGCCTGAGCGCGCAACGGGCGCGCGCTGACGTCAGGAGACGATGCGCGTCTTGATGTCCGTCGTCAGGCCGGCGATGGCGTCACAGACGGGGCGCGACACGTCCTGGTCCAGGTCCATGACCAGGTAGCCGATGTTCGCGTCCGTGCTGAGGACCTGCGCGTGGATGTTGGCGTTCAGGTCGGAGACGATGCGGTTGATGTCGCGCAGCACGCCGGGGATGTTGCGGTGCACGTTGAGGATGCGGTGGGTGCCCGGGATGAGCGGCGCCTCCACCATGGGGAAGTTCACCGAGCCCGTCGTCGCGCCCGTCCGGAAGAATTTGGAGAGGCTGACGGCCACCTCCCTGCCGATGGACGCCTGCGCCTCCTCCGTGGAGCCGCCGATGTGCGGCGTGAGGATGACGTTGGGCAGGTTCTGCAACTCGGTGACGAAGCCATCCGAGTTGCCCTCGGGCTCCTCCGGGTAGACGTCCACCGCGGCGCCGCCCAGGTGCTTGGAGCGCAGGGCCGCCGCCAGCGCGCCGATGTCCACCACCGTGCCCCGGCTGGCGTTGATGAGGCAGGCTCCCTTCTTCATCTTCGCCAACTGCTCGGAGCCCATCATCATGTGCGTGGACGTCAGCGCCGGGACGTGGAGCGTGACGAAGTCCGACTCGGCCAAGAGCTCGTCCAGCGAGCCCACCGCGCGCGAGTTGCCCAAAGGCAGCTTCGTCATGACGTCGAAGTAGAGCACCCGCAGGCCCAGGGACTCCGCCAGCACGCCGAGCTGCGAGCCGATGTGGCCATAACCGATGATGCCCAGCGTCTTGCCGCGCACCTCGTGGCTGCCGGTGGCGACCTTGCGCCACTGGCCGGTGTGCACCTCGCGGCTGCGGTCGAACAGCTGCCGCGTCAGGGCGATGATTTCGGCGATGACCATCTCCGCCACGCTGCGCGTGTTGCTGAAGGGCGCGTTGAAGACGGGGATGCCGTGCGTGTTGGCGGACGTCAGGTCCACCTGGTTGGTGCCGATGCAGAAGGCTCCAATCGCGAGCAGCTCGTCCGCGTGCACCAGCGACTCCGCGGGCACCGTCGTCTTGCTGCGGATGCCCAGCAGGTGCACGCCCTTGAGGCGCTCGGCCAGCTCCGCCGGCTTGAGCGCCGAGGACGTGCGCTCCACCTGGAAGCCCTCGGCGGCCAGCAGCGCCTCGGCGGACGGGTGGATGTTCTCCAGCAGCAGGGCGCGGAACGGACCCTCGTTGAGAATCGGGCGCGTCGGGGACGGCGGGAACCGGGCAGTGCTCATGTCGCCGTGCGTTAGACCCCGGCCCCAAGGCTGTCAAGCGCGGGGTGAGGGGGCTGGAGGGCCCGGTGTCGGGAGCCGGGAAGGAGGGCGGCCCGCCGTCCGTGACCTGGGGGGTGGGGGTGTCCGGAAGACGAAAACGGGCGGCCCGGCTTCCCGGACCGCCCGCGAGAGGCCGTGAATCAGGACGGATGCGCTACTGGACGGTCCACGCCACGGTGCCGCCGCAGGAGGAGTTGCCGAAGCAGCCCGCGCGGACCTGGTAGGTGCCGCCCGCGCCCGCGGGCACGGTGTAGTTGGCGTAGGACAGCGAGCCGCAGGAGTCGTCGTTGCTCGTCACCTGCTGGCCCGCGCTGTTGTACAGGCGCAGGAAGGTGTCGCCGGTGCCGGCGGCGCCCGTCACGGTGCAGGTGCCGAAGGAGATGCTCTGGCCGGCGGCCACGGTGATGCCCTGGTTCGTGGTGCCCGTCTGCGCGCTGTTGGTGGCGTTGGCGGTGTACGCGAAGGAGCCGCTCGACGGCGCGGGGCCGGTGCCGCCGCCCTCCAGCGTCCAGGCCACGGTGCCGGAGCAGGCGCCGGAGGAGTAGCAGCCGGCGCGGACCTCGTAGTTGCCCGCCTGCGTCGCGGTGAAGCTCAGGTTGGAGCCCCGGCCGCCGCAGCCATCGTCGTTGCTTGCGACCTCGGTGCCGCTGGGGCCGAACAGGCGCAGGTAGGAGTCACCCGTCACGGCGGCGCCGGTGACGCCGCAGGTGCCCAGGGTGATTTTCTGACCGGCCGTCAGGGCCACCGTCTTGTTGGTGGTGTTGGTGGTGGCGCTGGCGGTGGCGCTCGCGGAGAAGGTGAAGTTGCTGCCGCCCGTGGGCGGCGGACCGGAGCCGCACAGCCGGGCGTTGGTGGTCGCCTGGCAGAGCGCGGTGATGGCGTTGCTCACGTAGGTGATTTCCTCGCCGTTGCAGCCCGTCTCCGTGCAGGTGTTGACGACGTTGCAGCTCCCGCTGCCGATGTAGTCCTCGTCACCGCGCACGAGGATGCCCGCCAGCGTGTGCTCCGCCGTCTCGTACACGCCCGAGCCGGAGTTGCCGGCGAAGGTGTCCGTGGTGGCGACGAAGTAGTCCAACGTGCTGGCGCGGGGCGTGCGCACCGAGCCGCCGGAGTCAATCTTGAAGGGGATGCCGCTGCCGGAGCCGATGACGGCCACGTTGGCGCCCGTCGCCAGCGCGGTGTTGCCGGCCCGGACGGGCGCGGGCGTGAAGCGCGGCGTCGCGGCGCGGTCCAGCTTGAGGATGGCGAAATCCAGGTCGCGCCCACCCGTCGTCGACTTCTTGCGCACGACGATGGACTGGCAGGAGAAGATGTCCGCCGTCGTCACCGTCTTCAGCGTGTTGGCGGCGGTCCGGTAGTAGTTGAAGACGATGCGCGTGTCCCCGCACTCGGCCGCGCTCTCAACGCAGTGGCCCGCCGTCAGCACCAGCTCGTCGTCGATGAGCGTGCCGGAGCACCAGGCCGCCGTTGGATCACTCCGGAAGCGCTGGCTGGTGCAGAGGTTCTCGGACGAGCCCAGGTTCGGGCCATTGAAGGTGACGTTGTTGGGGTTGCTGGCGTTGAAGTCCGACGGGGACATCAGCGCCACGGTGGCCTGCTCCGCCCGCGCCTTCAGCGTGGCGTTCGTGTGCTCGAACACGTCCTTGCGGTCGTCGTTGCCGTAGACCACGGGCTGCTCGCCCGCCCCCGTCGCTGGAGCCTCCTCGCCGGGCTCGGCCTCGGGGGCCGGCTGACAGGCGGTGAAGGCAAGGGTACACAGCAGCGCGCCAAGAAGCTTCCTGGCGGCGCCATTCCGGGTGTTGTGCATATGGAGACGACTCCTGATGATGGATCGATGCCCGCCCGGGGGACGAGCGGGTCGCCACTATAAGGGAGCCGCCAGTGGAGGGCAGAGGGCCCCCCGAGGCAATGCTCAGTCCGCGTCCGGATTGCGCAGCCACTCCAGGGCTTCCTGCCGCGTCTCGAACGTGCGCGTGGGGATGGTCAGCATGGCCCGCTTCGTCATGCGCCACGCCTGGAGGCCGGAGGGGGCGTCCGTGACGACCCGCGCCGAGCGCTGCATCCCATGCAACTGCGCGTACGCGTTGAGCGCCGCCATGGAGGCCACGACGTCCGTGGGCATCACCCTCAACTGGGACTGGTCCACCAGCGCGGACCACTCCCCCGCGAACCCGACAATCGCCTTCTTCACCTCCGTCAGATACTCGGACAGGTCGGCCGAGGTGACCTGGGGGGGATAGACGACCTCGAGGATACGGTCCTGCGCGTGAACGTTGATCTGGAATGGCATGGGTGGTGACGGCTCCGAAGGCGCAGCATCCTAACCCCAGCCGGTGACACTCCGATACCCGACGCTTCCAATGTCCTTGGGGGAGGTAGGTCCGCCCGGCCTGTCCGGAAGCGCCAGGAATGTCAGACCCCCCGGCTAGTGACGTCCCTGCCGCCGAACCGGTACTGGCCGCGTCGAAGGGCGTGGCCCCGGGTCCAGGTGTCGCGCCGTGTTGTCGGGGCCGTCACGGGCGCTCGACGCCGCCGTGACGAGCGCTTGGGAGTGTGCCGAGGAGATTCCACCATGCAGACCGAGCTCCATTCCACCCCGCTGGCTCCACCCTCGTGGGGGGTGGACACGCTCGTCGGCCAGGTGCTGCACGGCCGCTTCCAGGTGTTGGAGGCCGTGGGCCCCAGCGGCCCCGCGCGGCTGTACCGGGCCCTCCACCTCCCGCTGGAGCGGGAAGTCGCGCTGCGGGTGTTGAGCGCTCCACTCACGGACCAGGAGGCGCGGCAGCGCTTCTTCCAGGAGGCCCGCGTCGCCGCGAGGCTGGCCCACCCCAACACCGTCACCGTGCTGGACGCGGGCAGGACGGACGACGGCACGCTCTACGTCACCCAGGAGTGGCTGGAGGGGCGCACGCTGGCCCACGTACTCACCTCGGGGGCGCTGCCGTGGGCGCGCGCGGTGGAGCTGGCCCGGGGGCTGGGGCGCTCGCTGCGCCAGGCTCACCGGCGGGGCGTGGTGCACGGGGACGTGACGCCGTCCTACGTCATGCTGGTGACGGACGCGGCGGGGCGGGAGTGCTCGCACGTGAAGGTGCGGGGGTTCGGACGGCTGCGGCCCGTCGTCGCGGAGTCCGAGCGCCTCTCCTTGCCGGATCTGACGGGCAGCGGCTCATTCCACGGCGCACACGCGTTCATGGCGCCGGAGCGGGCGCGCGGAGTCGCCGACGCGCGCGGGGATATCTATTCGCTGGGTGTCGTGCTGTTCCAGATGCTGATGGGACGCGTGCCCTTCGAGTCGGAGGACGCGCTGGAGCTGGTCTTCGCCCACCACAAGGAGCCGGTGCCGGGCTTTGGCGAGCTGCGTCCGGACCTGGACATCCCCGCCTCCGTGGAGGCCGTGGTGCGCCGCTGTCTGGAGAAGCGGCCCGAGCAGCGCTTCGCCTCCATGGACGCGGTGCTGGAGGCGCTGCGGGACGTGGGCGTGGAGGAGGATGAAGCGGCGGAGCCGGTGCGCGCCATGCCGCGCGCGCACCGGACCCGGACGGCTCAGTTCGTCGGGGCGTTGGCGGGCTTCTTCAAGTACTGGTCCAGGAACGCGCGGGTGCGGGAGTAGGCCTCCGCTTCGTTCTTCTTCTTGGTGAAGCCGTGGCCCTCGTCGGGGAAGAGGACGTACTCGACGGGGACCTTGCTCTTCTGCACGGCCTGGACGATTTCGTCCGACTCCGCCTTCAGCACGCGCGGGTCATTGGCGCCCTGGATGACGAGCAGCGGCTTGCGAATCTTCTCCGCGTGGAACAGGGGGGAGACTTCGCGCAGCATCGCCTCCTGCGTCTCCGGGTTGCCGACCTCCTGGTAGAGCGCCTGACGCCGCGACTCCCAGTGGGCCGGCATGCTCTTGAGCGTGCGCAGCCAGTTGGACACGCCGAAGATGTCCACGCCCACGTTGAAGACGTCCGGCTGGAAGGCCAGGGCGGCCAGCGTCATGTAGCCGCCGTAGCTGCCGCCGATGATGCCCACGCGTGAGCCGTCCACGTACGGGAGGGTGGCCAGGTACTTCTTCGCCTCGACGCAGTCCTGGAGCGGCTCCTTGCCGTGCTTCTGGTCATCCGCGGTGTAGAACGTCTTGCCGTAGCCGGAGCTGCCCCGGTTGTTGATGGCCAGCACCACGTAGCCGTGGTTGACCAGGTACTGAATCATCGGGTTGTAGCCCTTGCGGGACTGGCCGCCGGGGCCGCCGTGGACCCACACGAGCGCGGGCGCCTGCTGCTTCGCGGTGGCCTGATGCGGCTTGAAGAGGATGTTCGGAATCTCCATCCCGTCGAAGGACTTGAAGCGCACCACCTCCGCGTCCACCAGGTCCTTGGCGTCGATCTCCGGGTTGAGGGTGTCCGTCAGGCGAGTGACCTTCTTCGTGGCGAAGTCGAAGACGTACAGGTTGCTGGGGGAGCGGTCCCCGTTGTGGTGGAAGGCCATGCGCTTCTCACTGCGGCCAATGGACACGCCGGTGATGTCGCCTTCGGGGAGCTTGGGCAAATCGAGCTGCTTGCCGGCCTTCACGTCGTGCAGCCGGATGGCGGTGCGGCCGTCCGCGTTGATGCCGGTGACGCGCAGCGCGCCATTCTTGGAGAAGTACGTGTACATCACGTCCCAGTCCGTCTTCTCCACGTCCTCCATCTTCCCGGTGGCGAGCACGTAGCGCACCGCGCGGGTGAACTCGGTGCCCTCGTCGGTGATGAGGTACAGCGAGGAGGACGTCGGGTCGAACGTCGCCGACTCCCAGGTCGCGATGCCCTTGTGGGGGGAGAGGTGCTTGCTCTCCTTCGTGGCGACGTTGAAGAGGTAGACGTCGCTGTCGGACGTGGTGTTGGTCTTGCCCAGGGAGAGCCACTTCTCGTCCGGGGACACGTCGCCCACGTCGAGGCCGCCCTCGTTCTGGTAGAGCAGGGTGCGCTCGAACGTCTTCGCGTCGTAGCGGTAGAGGTCCATGAAGCGCTCATCGCGCTCATTGGTGAGGACGTAGAAGGCGGACTCGTCGCGGCTCCAGCCGAAGAAGGACGCGCGGTGCTTGTCGCCCGGCGTGAGGTCCTTCTCCTTGCCGTCCGGCGTGCGCACGTAGAGGTGGTGCTGCTCGTTGCCGCCCTGGTCCTTGGTGAAGAGGATGCGCTCGTCCTGGGGGAAGTAGCCCACGGCGAAGGTGCTGTCCGTGGTGGAGCGGGTGAGCTGGGTGGGCTTGCCGCCCTTCACCGGCACGGAGAAGACGTTGTAGATGCCCGTCTGGTTGGACGAGTAGAGCACCCGCTGCTCGTCCGGGGAGAAGGACGCGCCCCGAATCAGCGTCGTCTTCATGAACTGCTCGATGGCGTAGTGCTTCGACGGGCGCGCCGTTTCACGCACCGCGCCCGCCTTCGCGGGAGTGGTCGGCTCCGGCCTGGGCGCGGCCAGCGCGAGGGTGGGGAGGAGTGTCGCGGCGGCCAGCGCTCGCGACAGGGAAGACCAGGACGACATGGGGGACTCCAGAGGTGGGGTGACGCACTGGGGGACACGCACGAGCCGGTGCTGGCTCATTGCCTGCCTGGTTTTCTACACGAATGGCCGGAGGACGCATTGCATCGCCGCCGCCGTGAGCGGTCTCAAGGCTTTCCCCGCAGGTGTTGATCCAGGAAGGAGAGGATACGCAGGGAGGTCTCCGCTTCACTCTTCTTGCCGCTGAACCCGTGGCCATCCTCGGGGAGGACAAGGTAGTCGAGGGGGGTGGTGCTCTTCCGGAGGGACTCGACGAACGTGTCCGTGCGCGCCTTGGGCACGCGCGGGTCATGGGCGCCCTGGATGATGAGCAGCGGCTTGCGAATCTTCTCCGCGTGGAACAGCGGGGAGATGTCGCGCAGCATCGCCTCCTGCGTCTCGGGGTTGCCCATCTCCTGGTAGAGCGCCTCGCGGAGCGCCGTCTTGTGGGGTGGCAGCTCGCGCAGGGCGCTCAGCCAGTCGGTGATGCCGAACGCGTCCACGCCCACGGCGAAGACGTCCGGGTGGAAGGCCAGCGCCGCGAGCACCATGTAGCCGCCATAACTGGGGCCGAGGATGCCCACGCGCTCGCCGTCCACGTAGGGCAGGCCGGCCAGGTACTTCTTCGCCTCGACGCAGTCCTGGAGCGGCGCCTTGCCGTGCTGCTGGTCGTCCGCCGCGAAGAACGCCTTGCCGTAGCCCTCGCTGCCCCGGTTGTTGACGGCCAGCACCACGTAGCCGTGGTGGACCAGGAACTGGAAGAAGCTGCTGTAGCCCTTGGAGGACTGGCCTCCCGGTCCCCCGTGGACGAAGACGATGGCGGGGGCGCGAGCTTTCGCGGTGGCCGGGTGGGGCTTGTAGAGCAGCGCCGGAATCTCCAGCCCATCGAAGGACTTGAAGCGCACCCGCTCCGACTCCACCAGGTCCTTCGCGTCCAGCGCCCGGCTCAGCGTGTCCGTCAGGCGCGTGACTTTCTTTGTCGCGAAGTCGAACACGTAGAGGTTGGCCGGCGCGCGGTCTCCGTCGAGCAGGAAGGCCATCCGCTTCTCGCCGCGCGACAGCGCCACGTCGGAGATGGCGCCTTCGGGGAGCCCTGGGAGCGCCAGGGGCTTGCCGGCCTTCATGTCGTGGACGCGCAGCGTGGTGCGGCCGTCCTCGTTGACGCGGGTGACGCGAAAGGCGCCGCGCTTGGAGAACGTCGTGGACAGTGCGTCCCAGGCGGGCGCCTCCACTGACTCGCGCTTCCCGGTGGCGAGTTCGTGGCGCTCCACGCGGGTGAACTCGGAGCCCTCATTGGTGAGCAGGTACAGCGCGGATGACGTCGGGTCGAAGGTCGCCGCCTTCCAGGTGGCCGGGCCCTGGTGCGCGGTGAGGTGCTGGCGCTCCTTCGTGGTGACGTTGAAGAGGTAGACGTCGCTGTCGGACAGCGTCCGCGACTTCTCCAGCGCCAGCCACCGCGCGTCCGGGGAGAGGGCGGCCGGCACGTGCTCGCCGTCTCCCGCGTAGAGAACGGTGCGCGCGTAGGTCTTCGCGTCGTAGCGGTAGAAGTCCAGGAAGCGCTCGTCGCGCTCGTTGGTGAGCACGTAGAAGGCGGTGTCGTCGTGGCTCCAGCCAAAGAAGGACGCGCGGTGCTTGTCGCCCGGCGTGAGGTCCTGCTCCTGGCCGTCCAGCGCGCGCACGTAGAGGTGGGGGCGCTCCTGGCCACTCGTGTCCCGGGTGAAGAGGATGCGGTCATCGGTGGGGAAGTAGCCGACGGCGAGGGAGGCGTCCTTCGCGCGGGTGAGCTGGGTGGGCTTGCCGCCCTTCACCGGTACGGAGAAGACGTTGAAGACGCCCGTCTCGTCCGACGAGTAGAGCACCCGCTGTTCGTCCGAGGAGAAGGACGCGCCGGACACCGTCGTTGTCTGCATGAACTGCTCGACGGTGTAGCGCTTCGCTGGGGCCTTGGGGCGCGGGAGGGCCAGGGCCAGGGCGGGGAGGACCGCGAGGGTGACGAGTGCTCGCGAGAGGGTGGACCACGAGGTCATGGGCAGCTCCAGGAGACGCAGGACCGAAGGCGCGCGGGACTGTGGCGTGAGCGGGGCCGGGATACGAATACTCGCTGCGTTTTGAAGAGCACCTCTGGAAGGAAGGCTCCGGGGGCGCGCTCGGACGCCCGCCTCCAGGACCGGGCGGGCGAGAACGCTTCTCGTGGGAAGTGCATACATACCCCCCCGGGGTTGTGTTGGACGATGCACGACCCCCAGACGATGCCCCGCCCGCCGAGGCCAACGCCTGTCCCCTCAGTCCAGCGCAACCAACTGGTCCTTCCCGTCCCGGAGCGTCCAGCCCACGAGGCGCTCGCGGAAGCTCGAGGGTGGCTCGATGGCATCCACGAGCGGATGATGGCCGCCGAGGACGAGGTGCTGCACCAGGACATGCACTCGCTCCACCTGGGCCTGCTCACCTTGCGGCGCCGCTGGAGCGAGGAGGATTGGAAGTCCTTCTGCACGGACACCGCGCGCAAGCACCCGCTCCGCTCATTCGTCCACCAGTGTCCCTTCACCCGGCGGGCCTTCGAGCGCCCTCGGGGCTACGCGGGGGACGCGGCCCTCATCGACTACCTGTACATGGACCGTGCCGCCGACGAACTCCACGCGGGCCGGGAGGTCTACCGGTACATGCACCAGCAACCCAGCGCGGTCAGCGTGCGGGAGCGCCGCGAGCTGCTAGCACGCGCGCTCGACGCGACGGCCGAGCGCGTTCCCCAGGGCGCGCGCATCCTCTCCGTCGCGTGTGGCCACCTGCGTGAAGCCGAGTCCTCCGCCGCGGTGCGGGAGCGCCGCGTCCAAGAACTCATCGCGTTCGACCAGGACCCGCTGAGCCTCGCGGAAATCTCGCACCACCAGCCGCTCGACGTGGTGCGCCCCCACTGCGGCTCGGTGCGCGCGCTGCTCGCCGGCAAGGCGACCTTCGCGGACCTGGACTTCGTCTACTCCGCGGGCCTCTACGACTACCTCTCCGCCTCCGTCGCCACGCGGCTCACCGGGCTGCTCTTCGGCATGCTGCGCTCGGGAGGCCGTCTGCTGGTGGCCAACTTCGCGCGCTTTCCGCCGGAGACGGGCTACATGGAGGCCTTCATGGACTGGTGGCTCACCTACCGTGAGGAGGACGAGATGCGCGCCCTGCTGGGTGAAGTGCCGCTGGAGCAGCTCGACTCCGTGCGGCTGTTCCGGGACAGCCAGGACAACGTCATCTATCTGGAGCTCACGCGCCGCTGACCGTGGCGCCTGGAGCGCGCTTCAGTGCACGGGCGGGCCGGGAGGCTCGAGGTGTGACGGGGGCCCGGAGCAGGGCAGGGTGACGGTGAACGTGGAGCCCGTGCCCGGGGTGCTCTCCACGTCGATGGTGCCGCCCAGGGCCTGGACGATTTCGCGGACAATCCACAGGCCCAGGCCGAAGCCGCCATAGTGGCGCACGGACACCGCGCGCTCGAAGCGTCCGAAGATGCGCGAGAGGTCCTCGGTGGCGATGCCGATGCCGGAGTCCCGCACGCGCAGCCGCGCGAGGCCACCCCGCTCCTCCAGGGTGATTTCAATCGGCTGGCCGGCGCCGTACTTCATCGCGTTGGACAACAGGTTGCCCACCACCTGCTCCAGTCGCATGGCGTCCCAGTAGCCCGCGAGGCGGTGCCTGGGTGCGTGCAGCCGCACCGGGCACTCGGCGCGGGCGAGCGCCTCGCGGCTGCGCTCGAGCTGGCCTCGCACCAGCGCCACCAGGTCCACCTCGGAGAGCTTGATGTGGAGCTGGCCCTGGGCGAGCCGGGAGATGTCCAGCAGGTCGCTCACCAGCCGCCCCAGGCGCTGGGTCTGCGCGGAGGCGGACTCCAGCTTGGCGGTGAGCTTCTCCGGAGGCAGGTGGGTGGTGGCGCGGGCTTGGGCCTGGAGGCCCTGGATGTGGAGCTGGAGCGAGGTGAGCGGCGTCTTCAGCTCGTGGGCGGCGATGGAGAGGAAGTCATCGCGGCGGCGCACCGCCTCCTGCTCGGCGCGGTAGAGGCGGCCCTGCTCCTCGGAGAGCGCGGCGATGCGCGCGAAGTTCTCCGCGTTCTCCAGCGCCGCTCCGGCCAGCACGGTGACGAACTCCGCCAGGTGCTCCTCCAGCTCGCCGAACAGCGCGCCCACCTGGCGATGCGTGGCGACAACACACGCCACCGTCTTGCCGCGCACCTGGATGGGCGCGCAGAGCAGCGAGCGCACGCCGAGCAGCTCCATGCTCTCGCTCGCGCGCCCGGGCAGGCCCTGGCCCAGCACGGTGATGCGGCCGGTCTCCAGCGCGCGGGCCATGGCGGTGCGGCTGATGCCCACCGCATCCGAGTCCTCGTCCGTGGGCAAATCCCGAGGGTCCACCACCGCGCAGTGCTCGGCGCGCAGGAGCTCCAGCATCGACTGGCGCGCGGCCTCGAACACCGCCTCGCGTGACAGGGCGGAGGCCAGCCTGCGGCCCGCCTCCAGCACGCGAGGGAAGCGGTCCACCAGCGAGAGGGTGCGCGTGCCGCCTCGCGCGGCGACCTCCGGCGAGAGGCCTTCTTCCATCTCGTCCAGCGCCCGCGTGGCCGTGGCCAGGTCCACCTCCGCGTCGGGCCAGCCCAGCGCGTGTCCCAGCGCCCCGCGGGCCTTCAGGCTCTGGGCATGCTCGTGCCGCATCTGCTGGGCCTCGGCCACTTGCAGCGACTGCTCCAGCCAGCGTCGCGCCTGTCGGGGCTGGCCTCTCAACGCGGCAATCAGGCCCCGCTCGCGCAGCGCATGCGGGAGGTTGTTGCGGTAGGTGCGCGCCAGCGCATGGGCGCGCCGTGCCACGCCCTCGGCGCGCTTGAGCAGGGCCTCGCGGCGCGCGGCGGCCAGGGGCGAGGTGACTTCCGCGAGCTGACGCAGCGCCGTGGCCAGGAGGGGCGCGATGGGGGCCACGTACTCCTGGCGCAGGTTCGCCTCGTCCACCAGCCGCGCGGCGCGCTCCAGCACCTCCACGGCGCCCGCCGCGTCCCCCTTGTGCATCCGGCGCAGGGCCTCCGCCTGGAGGACGCCCGCGTAGCTCTGCGGGTCCGGCTGGTCGGGGTTGCCCAGCTCGCCCTCCAGGAGCGTGCCCGGAAGCCGCCCTCCCGACGCCTTGGCCCAGGCCTCCAGCCCCAGGCGCGCCGAGTAGCGGTCTCCCAGCGCCAGGGCCGCCGCGTGCAGCCGCTGACTTGTCTCCAGCGACTCGCGCAGCCGGCCCAGCCGATAGAGCGCCATGGCCACCTGGAACGTCGCGTTGTTCACCTCCCAGGGGTCCCCCGTGCGCTCCAGCAGCCGGATGGCCTCGGTGCACTTCTCGATGCAGTCGTTGAAGCGGGACGCCGCGTAGCAGGCCAGGCCGTAGAAGTGCAGCGTCTGTCCCTGGCCCCAGACGTCGCGCTGTTCCTGGCGCAGGGTCAGGGACTTCTCCGCGTACGCGAAGGCGCGCTGGAACCAGGGCAGGGTGGTGAGCGCGGGCGAGTGCTCCGAATACGCCTGGGCCAGCTCCGGCGTGGGCGGGTAGCGCTCCGCGAGGTTCAGGTCCCGCAGGTGCGCCCACAGCACCGCCATGCGTCCGCGCCGGTACCAGTAGCCATAGGCGAGCCGGCTGTAGAGGCGCACCGCCTGGAGGTCGCTCTCCCCACCCGCCAGCGGCCTGCGCGACAGGAACCTGTGCGGCGCCACCGTGTGCGCGGCCTGCGCCAGGATTTCCCAGACGGCGCTCGCGCCGGTGAGCAGTCCTCCCGGAGGCACCCAGCGCCCCATCAGCTTCAGGCCCTGCTCCAGCGCGAGCGTGGCCTCGCCGAAGTCGCCCCGCTTGAAGGCCAGCTCCCCCACCTGGCCGAGGATGCGCGCCTGCTCCTGTCGGTCTCTCGCCAACGCCTGGGCGCGCTCGAACTGCTGGCGGGACTCCTCGTAGCGACCGCGCAGCATGAGGACATTGCCCAGCCCCGCCGCGACGCGAAAGCGGGTGCCCGCGTCCGCGCCCGAGGCGCCGCGTTCGGCGATGCGATAGTTCAGCTCGGCGGTCTCCAGCGCGAAGCGCCGCCGCGCCAGCTCCGCGGCCACGAGCGCGTGGGGCAACGCCTGCGCGTACTCGCCCGCCGCGTCGAAGTGATAGGCCAGCTCGAACGGGTCCTGGGGCAGTTGGTTCGCCGCCGAGCGCGCCGCCAGCCGGTGCAGCTCCCGCCGCTTCTGCGGCGTCAGCATGTCCAGCAACACCTCGCGCAGCTTGTCGTGCACGAACGTGTAGCGCGTGCCTTCCTCCCACAGCATGTGCCTGCGGCGCGGCGCCTCCAGTGCGGCGCCCAGTTCCTCGGGAGACGCGCCCGACAGCGTCGCCACCCGCGCCAGCTCGAACGACTTGCCCAGCACCGCGCCCACGGACAGCAGGCGCCGCGCGGCCAGGGGCAACAGCCGCAGGCGTCGCACGAGGAAGGTGGCCGCCTGCCGCGACGAGCGCGCGTGCGCCATCGCCTCCGGTTGCACCTGCCACCCGGAGGGGCCGGGCACGAGCACGCCGTCCTCCACCAGCCCGTGCAGCACCGCGTTGGCCATGAAGGGGTTGCCCTCGGACAGCCGCGCCACCAACTCGGTGGCCTCGGGGGGCAGCGCGCCGGCCATGGACTCCGCCAGTCGCGTGACTTCCAGGGCGCCAAAGGCGGCCAGCTTCAGGTGCGCGGTGGGAGCCAGTCTGCGCAGCACGTGCGTGGGGCCGATGTCCTCGCCACGAAACGCGACGACGACGAGCACCCGCCCCCGGCCCTGCTTCCTCGCCAGGGACCAGCCCTCCAGCGCCCGCAGGGTCAGTTCATCCGCCCACTGACAATCATCCAGCACCACCACGGCGGGCTCGTCCCGGGTGCCCAGCGCGTTCAGCAGCGCGGTGAGGGCCCAGATGCCCCGGCTCTCTCCGAGTGACTCGGGCCCGAGGCCTCGCGCGGGCGCGCGGGCCTGGGCGCACAACACGGGCTCCAACTGCGGCAGCACCGTGCACAGGCCGGCCTCCTGCCCCGCCAACCTGTCGCGCAGGAGCTCCGCGAGCGCGGGCTTCGCCTGGAGCGCCTGGGTGAGGTCCGAGGCCACGCCGGCGAAGAGCTGGAACGGGCGCCGCGCGGCCTGGTCCTGCGCCTGTCCTTGCAACACCCACGCGTGATGCCGCGCCGCTCGCGCGCGGAGCTCCTCGAGGAGCCGGCTCTTGCCTCCGCCCGACTCGGCCTCCACCAGCACGAGCCGTCCGGGGTCCGTCCGCGTGAGGTCCAGCTCCCGCTCCAGCGTGGCCACCTCCTCGTGACGGCCCACGAAGGACGGCTCGGCGAGGCTGCGTCGCGCATCCCTCGCGCCGGTGATGAGCGCCGGCTCCGACTGTCCCCGCGAGAGCGCTTCCTCCAGCTCCGTCAGGTCCGCCAGCGCGGAGCTCGCGGTCTGGTAGCGGTCCGACGGGTCCGTCTGCAGCAGCCGGGAGATGACCTCCTCCAGCGCGCGCGGCGCCTCCACGCCCACGGCGCGCAGCCGGGGCCTCGCCGCCAGGTGCTGACGCAGCACCTCGCCCACGGAGTCACCGTCGAAGGCGGGCTCTCCGGAGAGGGACTCGAAGAGGACGACGCCCGCGGAGTACAGGTCCGAGGTGGCCTCCACCGGACGGTGGAGCAGGCCGGCCTGCTCCGGCGACAGGTAGCGCGCGGTGCCCACCGGGAGGTCCCTGAGCGACGGGTCCAGTCGCTCGCTGCGCGCGAGGCCGAAGTCAATCAATGTGGCGCGGGAGAGCGGCTGTCCGGAGACGATGATGTTGGTGGGCTTCACGTCCCGGTGCAGGACGCCGTGACGGTGGGCCTCGGCCAGCGCGGACAGCAAGTCTCGGCCCAGCGACAGGGCCTCCGGAACGCTCAGCGCGCCGCGTGACAGGCGCGCATCCAGCGACTCGCCCTGGAGCCAGGGCGCCACCAGGAACAGCCAGTCGCCCGAGGTGCCCAGGTGGCGCACCGGCACGATGAAGGGACTGTCGAGGTGGGAGAGGACGGTGGCCTCGTGCTCCAGCCGGTGCCGCGCGGCCGGGACGAGCGCCGTGGTGGACGTCACCTTGATGGCGACGCGCTCTCCGGTGCGCAGGTCCACGCCGTCCCAGGTGGAGATGCCGTGGCCGGCCTTGATGCGGTGGGCAAGCTCGAACCGGTTGCCCAGTCGGCGGCCGGACTGCGGCTCTCCTGGAACGGCGCCGGCGTCTTGGAAGCCTTCAGCCATTCAGTGTCCTCGCGCTCCACCCCCGCATCGCTCCGGCGATGAGGTTGGCCTCGCGTTCCGTCCTTCCGGCAACGTTGGGTGTCGGACGGGGCGCTGCCAAGGGGAGAGGCCGACGCACGTCCCCCGTGTGCCGACTCAGCCTTCAACAGCCGCGCGCGCTCCGCTTCCCTCCTGCCCCACGAGCATGCTGTGTGCCCGCTCGCGGACCAGGGGGGCGAGCGCCCAACGCCACGGACTGTCACGGAGGCAAGCCGTGCGGGCGGCCTTGTCCGTCCGGCGGCCGACGAGGCGGGCGCCCGGTCTTCCGGCATGTGGGTGACACATGCTACGCCGGTGCGTGAACTCGCTCCTGCTCGAGGACACACTCATGAAGCTGTCGCAGACGTTCCTGGCCGCGCTCGCGCTGTCCCTGCTGCTCCCTGTCTCCTCGGCGCGCGCCTCCGACTATCCGCCGGACTACCCCATCTGCAGCGTGTACGACTCCGCGACGACGGGGCCCTTCGAGGTCATCCGCCACACGCGCCGGCTCCCCGGCCGCCTGGCGACGCTCACCGTCAGCTACCGGGGCTACCTGCGGGGCCTGTACCCGGACAATCAAATCTCCATCTACATCCAGCTCAACGGCCGCCAGCAGACGCTGAGCGCCAGCGCGGGCACCAACAACGATGCCTATGTCTTCCTGAACGCGGGGCCGCGCGCCTGCATCAAGTGCATGCAGTACCAGAACCTGCCCCAGTGCACCGAGCACTTCGCCAACGGTGGCCAGGATGGCGTCTGGGTGTGCCAGCAGCCCACGGCGGTGGAGAACGACCTCTTCTTCTACGCCTTCAACTCCAATGGGAATCAGAACGCGTGGGACATCTCCCTGGCGGCGACGTCCCATGGCCAGTGGGACAGCAACCTGGGCAACAACTACTTCGCGCAGCTGCCGGCACGGTCGAGCTGCTGGTAGATTTCCGCCGCGAGCGGTTCGACATTCTCCACGCCGTGACGATTGTCGCGGCGCATCTGCGCCCCGTGCTTGACACCCTGGGGGCCCCGGCGGAAAAGCCGAGCACATGAGGCGGCCCCCGCTGTTTCCACCGGGCCGCGGGGAGCCCGGGATTGAAGCTCGCGACGCTCAAGGATGGAACCCGTGATGGGCGGCTCATCGTCGTCAAGCGGGACAACTCGGCCTATGCGCTGGCCACCAACGTCGCCCTGACGCTGCAGGCGGCGCTGGACGACTGGGACACGAAGGAGCCGCTGTTGCGCGCGCTCGCCGCGCAGCTGGAGGCCGGCGCGGTGCAGAGCCGCCCGTTGGACCAGACGGCCCTGCATGCGCCGCTGCCGCGCGCCTACGAGTGGATTGACGGCAGCGCCTACATCAACCACGTCATGCTGGTGCGCAAGGCGCGCAACGCGGAGCCGCCGGCCACGCTGAAGACGGACCCGTTGGTGTACCAGGGCGGCTCCGGGGACTTCCTGGCGCCCACCGCGGACATCCCGCTGGCGGACGAGGCGTGGGGCCTGGATTTCGAGAGCGAGGTCTGCGTCATCCTCGGCGACACGCCGCAGGGCACGAAGGCCGCCGACGCCGGCAAGCACGTCAAGCTGCTGATGCTGGCCAACGACGTGTCGCTGCGCAACCTCATCCCAGACGAGCTGGCCAAGGGCTTCGGCTTCTTCCAGAGCAAGCCCGCCACGGCCTTCAGCCCGTTCGCGGTGACGCCGGACGAGGTGGGCCCGGCCTGGCGCGAGGGCCGCATCCACCTGCGCTTGCGCTCGGTGCTCAACGGCGTCCAGGTGGGTGACACCGACGCGGGCCCGGAGATGCACTTCTCCTTCTTCGAGCTCATCCAGCACCTGTGCAAGACGCGCGGCTACACCGCGGGCACCATCCTGGGCAGCGGCACGGTGTCCAACGTGGACCGCGCCCGGGGCATCTCCTGCCTCGCCGAGCAGCGCATGATTGAGACGATTGAGGAGGGCAAGCCGAAGACGCCCTTCATGAAGCCCGGCGACACCATCGACATCGAGATGATGGGCGAGGACGGGCAGAGCGTCTTCGGTCGCATCTCCCAGAAGGTGGTGAAGCCGTCATGAAGGACCTGCGCCTGCACAACTACTGGCGCTCGTCCGCTTCGTGGCGGGTGCGGCTGGGGCTGAACCTCAAGGGCCTGCCCTTCGAGTACGTCGCGGTGCATCTCTTGAAGGACGGCGGTCAGCAGAACTCCGACGCATACCGCGCCGTGAATCCCATGCGGACGGTGCCCACGCTGGAGTGGACGGAGGCGGACGGCACCGTGCGCCGGCTGTCCCAGTCGCTCGCCATCCTGGAGTTCCTCCAGGACCACGCCCCGTCGCCGTCGCTGTACCCCGAGGATGCGTACCTGCGCGCCCGCGCGAGGATGCTGGCGGAGTATGTGAACTCCGGCATGCAGCCCATGCAGAACCTGTCCGTCCTGCAGCGCATCAAGGCCGAGCTGAACGGCGACGACAAGGCGTGGGGGGCCTACTGGAACACCCGGGGCCTGGAGGCGCTGGAGAAGATGGTGCAGCCCACGGTGGGTCGCTTCTGCGTGGGTGACTCGGTGACGCTGGCGGATGTCTGTCTCGTGCCGCAGCTGTACGGCGCGCGTCGCTTCGCGCTGGACCTGTCGCCGTACCCCACGCTGCTGCGGATTGAAGCGGCGTGCGCGGAGCACCCCGCCTTCCAGGCGTCCCACCCGGACCGGCAGCCCGACGCGACGCCGGGCTGAGGCCCGAGGCGCGTGAAGGTCGTCCCCGCTCGAGTGAGAGCGGGGACGGTCCTCTCGCGGAGCTGTCAGGGCGTGGGCGCCGCCGGGGCGAAGGTCGTCTCGATGCGCAGGGCCCGCGAGAGGGTGAGCGTCACCGGCGTCTTCGCGGAGATTTCGAGCAGGCGCGCGCGCTGCTCCTCGCTCACGGCGGGGCCGCAGGAGAGCACGCGCTCCACGCGCTCGGCGTCGTTCTCGCGGAAGAGCTTGAGCTTCACGGTGAGCGGGCCCAGGTCCCAGCCCTTGCGGGCCGCGTACATCTTCAAGGTGATGGCGGTGCACGCACCCAGCGAGCCCATCAGCAGTTGATAGGGCGCGGGGCCCTGGTCCGCGCCTCCCAGCGCCGTGGGCTCGTCCGCCTGGAAGTGGTGCTTGCCGGTGCGAATCGACTGCGTGTAGCCAGCCTGGCTCTCGACGACGGCCGCCGCGAGCAGCGTGGTGTCATGGGTGGTCATGACGGGCATGAATCCAGGACGGGGTCCGGGTGACAAGGCCCGTGCTCGGGTGGGAAGTCGCCAGGTTGTTTCGACAGCGCATCCCTCTTCCTGGGGTAGCTTTCGTGAAGATGCCTCCCCTGGAGCCCGCGAGCCCCGCGCCTTCCGCGCCGAGTGACAGCGCGCCCGTGCTCCGGGAGCTGGCGCTCCTGTTCCTCCGGTTGGGCACCACCGCCTTCGGCGGCCCGGCCGCGCACATCGCGCTCATGGAGGACGAGGTGGTGCGCCGTCGGCGCTGGCTCACGCGCGAGGAGTTCGTGGACCTGCTCGGCGCGGCCAACCTCATCCCCGGCCCCAACTCCACGGAGCTGGCCATCCACATCGGCCACCGGCGCGGCGGGTGGCCGGGGCTGCTGGTCTCCGGCGTCTGCTTCATCCTTCCGGCGTTCCTCATCGTCACCGGCTTCGCCTGGGCCTACTCGCGCTTCGGAGACCTGCCGGACGTGGGCGCGCTCTTGTACGGCGTGAAGGCCGTCATCATCGCCGTGGTGCTGCAGGCCCTGTGGGGGCTGTCGCG
This sequence comes from Myxococcus sp. CA040A, assembly GCF_013336725.1. NCBI lineage: Bacteria > Pseudomonadati > Myxococcota > Myxococcia > Myxococcales > Myxococcaceae > Myxococcus > Myxococcus sp. CA040A. Next base: position 1,199,544 of record NZ_JABUMR010000003.1, read on the forward strand.
CACCGTGGTGAAGACGCGGCTCGCCGCTGTCGTGGCCGGGGGGTCCACGGCGGCGGCCTTCCTCGGCGTCAACGAGCTGTGGCTCCTGTTGCTGTCGGGGCTCGGCGTCCTCGCTTGGCGCGCAATCGAGCACCGCCGGGAGCACGGGCCCTCGGGCCGCTCCGCTTCGTTGCCCGTGTCGCCGTGGGCGCTGGCGCTTCCCCTGGGCGTTGCCACCACGGCCGTGCCCTTCACGCAGCAGGGCCTGTTCCTCTTCTTCCTGAAGGTGGGCTCGGTGCTGTACGGCAGCGGGTACGTGCTGCTGGCGTTCCTCCGCTCCGAGCTGGTGGAGCGGTGGGGATGGCTCACCCAGGCGCAGCTGCTGGACGCGGTGGCGGTGGGGCAGGTGACGCCCGGTCCCGTGTTCACCACGGCCACGTTCATCGGCTACGTGCTCGGGGGGATGACGGGGGCGGTGGTCGCCACGGTGGGCATCTTCCTGCCCGCGTTCTTCTTCGTCGCGCTCAGTGGGCCGCTGGTGCCGCGCCTGCGTCGCTCGTGGAGGGCGGGGGCGTTCCTGGATGGCGTCAACGTGGCGTCGCTGGCGCTGATGGCCGTGGTGACGTGGCAGCTCGGCCGGGCGGCGCTGGTGGACGCGTGGACGGTGGGGCTCGCCCTCGCGTCCGCCGTGCTGCTCATCCGCTGGCGCGTCAACTCCGCCTGGCTGGTGCTGGGCGGAGGCGCGGTGGGGTGGCTGGTGAAGAGTCTCAGCGCGGGGTGAGCTTCGCCCCGCAGCGGGCCACTTCGACGCCGGACAGGTCGTCGCGCCGGTCGATGCACGTCAGCACCAGCGTGTTCCCATCCAGCTCGTTCTCACAGTGGCGGTTGGCCTGGACGCTCGTCGAGGAACCCGCGTCCGGCCGCACGACGCCCCCATCCGCGCCCAGGTGCACGGTGAGGCTGGGGTCATGCAGCGACCATTCGCCCTTCGGAATGTCCACGCTGTCTCGGGTCGAATCGCCGAACTCGGGGAACCCCAGCGCTGACGCCCCCTGCGTGGTGATTTCGCACGCGTCCTCACCCGACAGGACGCGGAAGGTGCCGTTGGAGCCGCAGGTGTTGCCGGTGACGTCGAAGGTGACGTCTTTCGCGCCGTGCTCGCAGTCCCGCGACGAGTCGGCGAGGAGCAGGAGCCCGGTGGTTGCCAGCACCGCGACGGACGCGAGGTTTCTCAGCAGGGGCTTCATGACAAGGCTCCGGGGGGTGTGAGGGACGCGGCTGGCGTCCGGGAGAGCACCGTGGCGCGGCCGTACAGCACCGCCACCGCGATGAAGGGCAGGGTCAGCAGGTCGGTGGGGTCGGCCACCGCTCGGAAGCTGTCGAGGCCGAGCGGCGCGCCCAGGGGACGCAGCCACTGACAGAAGAGGTCCGCGAGGGGCTGTGACACCTTGAGCGCGGTGAACAGCACGGCGGTCAGCGCCGCGCCCGCGCCCAGCCGGAGGCTCCGAGGCCAGCGCGTCACCAGGGCCAGCAGCGCGGACACGTAGAGCGGCAGGAAGAAGCAGATGGCCACGTCCGACAGCTTGCCGGTGAGCGTGTTGTGGAAGGTGGGCTTGAGCCAGCGGTCATTCACCGCCATCAGCGCCACGGCCGCCAGGGGCAGCGGCGCGAGGAACTCCGGCATGTGAGGCAGGGGCTTCACTTCAGCCCCTCCGTGCGCACCAGGGCCCGCAGGAGGATGACATCCGTGAGCAGCTCCACCGGGGCCCGGTCATCCGTGAGGGGCTCCGCGGAGGCCACCGCGCGCAGCTCTCCGACGACGCGCGTCGCCAGCGGGCGCAGCGAGAGTGGGAGCCGCTCCGTCCTCGCGGCCAGCCGCTCCGCCATGCCCTCCTCCCCCGCGAAGAAGAGCGTGTTGCTGGGGTTGCGCGCATCCGCCGCGAGCACGTGAGGAAACACGGACGCCAGCGTGCCACCCACCGCGTCCACCACACCGCGCTCCTCGCGGAAGCGGCCCACGTTGAAGCACGCCACGCCTCCGGGAACCAGGTGGTCCGCCACGCTCCTGGCGAACTCACGCGTCGTCAGGTGGAAGGGCACATAGGGAAAGCGGAATGCGTCGACGATGATGACGTCGTAGCGCCGCGAGTCCGCCTCCAGGAACGCGCGCGCATCGCCAACGTGTACCTCCACCTCGGCCCCCAGCCCGAAGTGTGTCCGCGCCAGCCGCACCACCTCCGCGTCCAGCTCCACGCCCACCACCCTCGCGCCGAGATACGTCTCCCGCAGCCCGCGCGCGCTGGTGCCCGCGCCCAGGCCCAGCAGCAACACCCTGGGCGCCCGAGGCTCCGCGCGCGCCATCGCCGGCGTCAGCAGGTAATGCCCGAAGACCTCTTCCCGCACCGGCTGCCCGGGAAGCCACGTGCTCTGCACCGCGTAGCCCTCGTCGAACACCAGGCTCCGCGTCCCCTCGGGTGACTCCAGCACCTGCACGAAGGCATGGGGTGACTCGGCCACGTCCCGTGCGCGCGGATGTCGCGGCAGCGCGTGGACTCCCAGCGCCAGCGCCACCACCGGCACCCCCACGGCCACCACCCGCCACCGCCAGCCGAGCCCATGCGCCGCCGTCAGCCCGAGCACCCCCGCGAAGCAGGCCATGGCCCGCGCGGTGCCCAGCCACGGCAGGACGACGAAGGCCGCCAGGAGCGTCCCGGCGATGCTGCCCAGCGTGGACGCGGACGACAGCCGCCCCGCATGCGCCCCCGCCGACGCCACGCCCCCCAACCCCACCCTCAACAGGAACGGCCCCACCGCCCCCAGCGCCAGCAGCGGAGGCACCGCCACCAGCACCACCAGCCCCACGCGCCCCATGGCCTCCAGCGGACGCCCCGTCATCACCGCCGCCGTGGCCCCTGACAGCAGCGCCCGCGCGAGGAAGGGCAGGGCGGCCAGCAGCAGCGCCGCGACACACAGCGCCATGCGCAGCGGCTCCAGTCGCTCCGCGCGGTCCGCCCAGCGCCCGCCCAGGTGCGCCCCCAGCGCCAGCCCTCCCAGCACCAGGGAGATGAGCGCCGCCCACACGGGCGTGCTGCTCCCGAAGTAGGGGGCCACCAGTCGCGAGGCGGCCATCTCCGACGCCATCACCGTGGCGCCGGAGAGGAAGGACAACCACGTCAGTGAAGAGGGCTTCATGAGCGGGGGCCGGATGAGCAAGGCCCGTTCCATACTCAACAGCCCGTAACTCCGCGGCCCCAGGGGGAAGTCCCCGGGGCTCGGGTGACAAAGTCGTCAGTGGCTCACGGCTTCACTGACAGCCGTGTCGCGCTCAGCCCTTGAAGGGCAGTGGTGCGACCTTCACGGTGTCGGGCCCACCGGCCAGCGTCAGCTCGGTGCCGGGCTCCAGCGAGTCGCGGTGCACGTAGCCCAGGGCCACGCGCTGTCCCTGGGACGGGGAGCGCACCACGCTGGTGAGCCAGCCCACCTTCTTCTCGCCCCGGCGCAGCTCCATGCCGGGCGCGGCGTCGGCCTCGCCCAGGAGCAGGCCCGTCAGCTTGCGGTTCATGTGCCCGCGGAAGGTCGCCCGGGCGATGACCTCCTGCCCGATGTAGCAGCCCTTGTTGTAGGAGATGGCCCCGGTGAGGTTGGCCTCCATGGGGATGGTGGTGTCCACCATGTCCTGCCCGTACCGGGGGACTCCGGCCTCCACCCGCAGGAGCTCCAGCGCCTCGAAGCCCAACGGCTTCAGGCCTGGCTCCGCGCCCGCCTGGCTCAAGGCCCGCCACACGGCCTCGACGCCCGCGCGCGGCACCCACACATCGACACCGTGGGGCTCCACCGAGGTGTTGCCCACCAGGATGACGTCCTGGCCGGCGAGCGTCAGGGGGCGGGTGGCGTGGTGTGCCAGGGGGGAGAAGCCCTCGCCCAGCACGCTCGCCGTCCGGGGACCGAGCAGCCGGAGGATGGCGTACTCGCCCGTCGCCTCGTGCAGCTCCGCGTCCTCGGAGATGAGGTATTTCTCCAGGAACTCCCGGACCTTGGCGCCATGGCCCGGCTCCACATCCATCAGGAGGTCTGCCTCCCGCTTGAGGATGCGGGCATCCGCCACCATGGCCCCTTTCACATTCACCAGGGCGGCGTAGGTGGCGGCTCCGACGGGGAGGTTGTTCACCTCCTGGGTCACCATTCCATGTAGGAAGGAGGCCCTGTCCTCCCCCGTTATCCGGAGGATTTCGCGGTAGGAGGCGTCGTGGAGCGCCACGGCCTCCCGGGCGGCGCGGTAGCCGTCCTCGCCGTTGCCATATCCGGCCACGACTTCCCGGCCGCGCACATCGATGAAGCGGGCCCCCGCTTCTTCGTGAAGAAAATGCAGAGACAGCGGTTCCATGTCCGTCGCTATATAGAGGCGAAGGAGCGAATGCCACGATGGATGTGAAGCAGCTGTCGTCCTTCCAGGACTTCTCCCCGGAGAAGCTCCGGAAGCTCAACGTCTTCCAGTCCGAGCGCTTCTTCCTCGACGTCTACTGCCTGGCGCCCGGGCAGGCGCAGAAGCCGCATCACCACGCCACCTCCGACAAGGTCTACGTCGTCCTGGACGGCCGCTGCCGCTTCCGCGTCGGTGCCGAGGAGGAGGTCCATGGTGTGGGCGCGGCTGTCTTCGCCCCCGCGGGTGCCGAGCACGGTGTCGCCAATGAAGGCCCCGCCTCCGCCCGTTTGCTCGTCCTGATGACCCCGCCCCCGGAGCACGCATGAGTCCGAAGTCCTCTCCCCAGAAAGCCGCCACCCCCGTTCCCTTCCGTGTCGGGGTGGTGTTGCTGGTGCTGGGCGTGGCCGCGAGCGTCCTGTCCGTCTTCCAGTGGAGCCAGTTGCTCACGCTGCGCGCCGGTGGTTCCACCGTGTGCGGCGTGTCCGACACGGTGAACTGCGAGACGGTGTGGAACTCGCCGTTCGCCACCCGCTTGCATGAGCTGTTTGGCATCCCCGTGGCCGGCCTGGGGCTGGTGTGGGGCCTGACGGTGGTGGCGCTGTCGGCGCTGTACCTGGCGCGCGCTCGTTCGGGCAAGCCCGTGGCTCCGGCGGCGCAGGGGCTGAAGCTGACGGCCGGCGCGGGTATCGCGTCGGTGCTCGTCTTCGCGTTCGCGAGCTTCCAGACGGGCGTGGTGTGCCCCACCTGCCTGGGGACGTATGCGCTGGTCGCGGCCATCGCGGCTGTCGCGTGGAAGGGGCTGCCGGCCGCCGGTGCGGGCCAGTGGGTCCCCGCGCTGCAGTGGACGGTGGGCGTCACCGTCGCGGTGTTCATCGCCGTCTTGCTGCCGGGCCGCTCGCTGTCCTCGCCGCAGCCCAAGGCGGGGTCGCTGTTGCCCGTGGCTTCGTCGTCGACGACGACGCAGGCGGCCACGCCCGCGTCGCTGGAGGCGTACCTGCGCGGGCTGCCGATGGAGCAGCAGCAGTTCATCTCCAACGCGCTGGCGCTGTACCGGCGGGACGTGCCGAAGGCCGCCGCCGCGCCCGCGCGTCACCGCTATGGGCCGGTGGACGCGCCGGTGAAGATTGTCGAGTGGACCGACAGCAAGTGCCCCCACTGCAAGGCGTTGGTGGAGGAGCTGGCGGTGCTGAAGAAGCGCGTGCCGGAAGGCAAGCTGTCGCTGGAGGCCCGGCAGTTCCCGTTGGATGGCTCCTGCAACCCGGCGATGCCCAAGCGCGGGCCGGACGCGCCCAGCGTGCGGTGCGTGGCGGCGAAGGCGCAAATCTGCCTGGAGGGCGCGCCGGACTTCTGGGAGCTGCGGGAGAAGCTCTTCGCGGCGCAGGCGGTGCTGGATACGGAGCGGGTGATGGAGATTGCTTCGTCCGGCTCGATGTCGCGGATGCAGTTGGATGCGTGCATCTCCAGCGCGGCCACGGCGGCGAAGATTCAAGAGGACACGTCGTATGCGCTTCGCTACCAGTTCACCGGCACGCCGCTGGTGGTGGTGAACGGGCGGCAGGCGATGCCGTCCGCGCCGTTCCTGTACGCGCTGGTGATGGCGGATGGGAATCCGAGCGCGCCCGCGTTCGACGTGCTGCCTCCGCCGCGCGCGATGCCGCAGGACGACCACGCGGGCCACAACCACTGAGCAACGGCGGGCGTCTCGTCATGGGCAAGCGTGACAAGAAGGACGAGCCAGCGGCACCGGTGGGGCCGTTCCACAATCCCTTCGCCGCGCTGGCGGCGAAGCGGGAGGCGCTGCCGGTGGGCCCCGCGGCGCCCGTCGCTGCGCCCGCGCGCAAGCCCGAGCCGAAGGGCCCCGCGCGCGCGGTGGTGCGGATGGAGCGCAAGGGGCGGGGTGGCAAGGAAGTCACCGTGGTGGAGCACCTGGAATTGCCCGTGCCCCAGCGCGAGGTGTGGCTCAAGGCGCTGAAGAACTCGCTGGGCTGCGGAGGCGTGGTGGAGGACGACACGCTCGTGCTCCAGGGAGACCAGCGCGAGCGACTGCCCGCGCTGCTGGAGGCGCGCGGCGTGCGCAAGGTGACGGTGGGCTGAGGCGCGGACACGAAAAAGCCCGGGCGCCTTGAAGGCGACCCGGGCTCGTGTGACGGCGTGGGCCGTCGTAACTGCTACAGCGCGGCGATGAGGGCGTCCGTGAACTCGCGCGTCGTCGCGCTGCCACCCAGGTCGCCGGTGCGAATCTTCCCCTCACCGTAAACCTTGTGGAGGGCACCCTCCATGCGCCGGGCCTCTTCGCGCATGTCCAGGTAGTCCAGCATCATCACCGCCGACATCATCAGCGCGGTGGGGTTCGCGATGCCCTTGCCCGCGATGTCTGGCGCCGTGCCGTGGACCGCCTCGAAGACCGCCGTGCGCTCGCCAATGTTCGCGCCCGGCACCATGCCCAGGCCGCCCACCAGACCGGCGCACAAGTCACTCACGATGTCGCCGTAGAGGTTCTCCAGCACCATCACATCGAAGCGCGTCGGGTCCTTCACCAGCTGCATGCAGAGGTTGTCGACGATGACTTCCTCGTAGTGGATCTCCGGATACTCACGGCCCACCTTGCGGCAGCAGTCCAGGAACAGGCCGTCCGACAGCTTCATGATGTTCGCCTTGTGGACGCCGGTCACCTTCTTGCGACCGTGCTTCCGGGCGTACTCGAAGCCGAAGCGGGCAATCCGCGTGGACGCCTTCTCGGTGATGATCTTCAGCGACTCCACCACGCCCGGGACGATGATGTGCTCCAGGCCGGCGTAGAGGCTCTCCGTGTTCTCGCGCACCACGACGAGGTCCACGTTCTCGTAGCGCGTCTTCACGTTCTGCACGCTCTTCACGGGCCGCAGCGACGAGTACAAATCCAGCCGCTTGCGCAGGCCCACGTTCGCGGAGGGCAGACCGCCGCCCACCACCGTGCCCGTGGGGCCCTTCAGCGCGACGCCGCTGCGCAGCACCGCTTCCACCGTCTCGTGGGGCAGGTTGGTGCCGTACTTGGCCACCACTTCCGCGCCCGCGTCCTTGTGCTCGAACTCGAGCGGTACCTTGAGCGCCTCGAGGACGCGGATGGTGGCCGCCATCACCTCGGGGCCGATGCCGTCTCCATTGATGACCGTGACAGTGCGGGTGTTCGCCATGGGTGCGGATTCACAGCACAAAACCCCTGGACTCGAAAGGACGAAAACTTCCGGCGTACAGGGCCAGGCATGGGGTCCATGAGCCAGGCCCGGTTCCCGGGTCGCGGAGTCCGTCCAGGGAGGAAAGGGGCCCTCAGTGCTCGGACGCGGAGTCTGGCCGGCGGGCGGGCCGGCGGGTGGGCCGGTGGCGTCGGCGGATGGCGTAGGGCCGGTAGAACGACTCCCACAGCGCGGCGCGTCGCCCCCGGGGGCGTGTGCGCAACTCGCCCAGGGGCGCCCGGATGAAGAACGAGGAGATGAAGAGGTAGGTCGCGGTGATGGTGATGAACACCAGGATCAACATCACGATGGGGCCCGGAATCCAGGCCACGTGGGCCCGGGTGACGAACTCCAGGAAGTCCACCGGCGGCTTCGGGTGGCTGTAGACCTTGAAGAACCACGTCACCAACAGGACCATCAGGATGGGGCCGTAGGTGCGGTTGAGCCGCGTGGAGATGGCGGAGAGCAACGAGAGCTGGATTTGAGGGCGGGACATCTCCACCGCCAGCTCGCGCAGGGCGTCCGGGTCCACCGGCTCGCGGCGCAGCATGGGGGCCCACCACCCGTCCTCCAGCAGGCGCACTCGGCGGTTCCACAAGTCGTAGTAGCGGTAGCGCCGCGCCTCGACGAGCAGGAAGGACACCACCATCCAGATGCCGACGAGGAAGGTGACGTGCGAACTCTGCGGCGTCGCGAAGCCGAAGGAGATGACGGCCGCCGTCGTCGTCAGTGCCCAGTTCGTCGTCGTGTCCAGGCGCGTGCGCCAGGTGTCGGAGCGGCTCAGCTCGCCCCGGAAGAGCTGCGCCATGGCCTGCTGCGACAACCAGGGCGACTCCAAGAGGTCGTTCTTGATGGGCTCGTTGAGGGGCATCCGTTCCCGGAAGGTGGGACGGGGCGCGGGTCGATGCAACGGCTCGTCCGGATGATCGCCCCCATGTGAGCGCGCCCGCGCGCACGCCCTGCTTCCCGGTGGGCGAGCAGGCGGCCTGGGACACCGGCGGCGTCGGTCCCCTGGAGCGGGCGGACAGGCGGGGGCACGGGTGGCCATGGCGGGCGGGCATGCCCACCTTGGCGACTTGAACGTGGCCCGGCTCAATCCCATCGAAGCCCTGTCGGAGCTGCTCCAGGGGGAGCAGGAGCGCGTGGCGCGCCTGTGGGCCAAACGCCTGCGCGCGGAAGTCTACGAGGTGGAGATTCCGGGCCGGGACTTGCGTGCTCCGCTGCGGCGACTGGTGGGGGAGATGGCGCGCCTGCTCAAGGACCGGGGCGAGGACGCGGTGCGCCTGTGGCCGGAGGTCGCCCGTTCCCACGGCGCGGACCGGTACACGCAGAACTTCGAGCCCGAGGACCTGACGCGCGAGTTCAAGTCCCTGGAGTCGGTGCTGCTGCACGTCTACGCGCGCCACCACGGCGGGCTGATAGAGCCGGAGGTCGCCGGCCTCATCGCGGAGCTGGTGTGGGAAGGGGACGCGGCGGCGCAGGCGTCCTATGCGCGCATCCTGAAGACGGAGGAGGTGCGCTTCCGCGAGGCGGCGGTGATGGAGTCGGTGCTCAACCACGTCGACGTGGGCATCCTCCTGGCCGAAGTGGACGGCACCGTGTCCTTCGCCACGCCGCCGGTGAGCCGGCTGATGGGCGTGCCCATGCGCGCGGTGGTGGGCGGGCGCGCGGTGAACACCGTGTCCCCGGTGCTCACCCAGGTGAACGCCCGGCACCTGACGGGCGAGCCCTTCAAGGTCGCCGACATGCCCTTCGTGCGCGCGCTGAAGGAGCAGGGCCCGGTGCGCGGGGTGATGATGGTGGTGGAGCGTCCCGGCGGCGGCGAGGTGACGCTGGAGATGAGCGCCACGCCCGTCTGGGAGGAAGAGGGCGAACTGGCCGGCGCCATCCAGACCTTCACCGACCGCACCGAGTCCGCGAACAAGACCAAGGCGCTGGAGAGCGCCTACGGCGAGCTGCGCAGGCTCCAGGGGCGGCTGCTCCAGCGCACCCGCCAGCAGGCGCTGGGACAGTTGGCGGGGGGCGCGGCGCATGCGCTCAACAACTTCCTCAACGTGCTGCGCCTGCGAATCACGCTGCTCCAACGCGAGTACAAGCCCGAGCACCTGGAGGCGTTGGACAAGACGGTGCAGCAGATTGGCGAGCTGGTGGCGCGGCTTCAAGAATTCAACGTCCAGCGCACCGAGGAGCGGCCCGTCGACGTGAAGGTGGACCAGACGGTGCGCGAGTCGCTGGAGCTGGCGCGCGGCGAGCTGGAGCAGCGCGAGCACCCGGTCTACGTGGAGCTGGACCTGCATGACCCGGGCTCGGTGCGCGCGGACGCGGCCTTCTTCCGCGAGCTGGTGGTGAACCTGCTGCTGGCGGCCAGGGACCGCATGGAGGAGGGCGGCCACCTGAAGCTGACGACGCGCGCGGAAGGCAGGGAGTGGCTCATCCTGCGCATCCAGGACGAAGGCCCGACATACGCGGCGGAGGAACTCTCGCACCTGTTCGACCCGCTGCGCAGGGACCCGGGGGCGCCGCAGCTCTCCTTGTACCTGGCGGTGGCGCGCGCGCAGGTGCAGCGCTGGGGCGGCGAGCTGACGGCGGAGAACGCGACGACGGGAAAGGGCGCGGCCTTCGTGGTGCGGCTGCCGCGCGTCCACGAGCAGTCGTCCACGTACGAGCCCACGCGCACCCCGCCGAGCGGCACGAAGGCCGTGGCTCCGGCGGCGCCCCGGCGCTTCCAGCAGACGCGCCGCGTGCTGGTGGTGGACGACGACCTGGACAACGCGCGGATGATGGCCGAAGTCCTGGGGGAGGAGGGCTACGAGGTGCAGGTGGCCCATGACCCCCATGTGGCGCTGGAGATGTGGGACCGGCGCCGCTTCGACGCGGCCCTGTTGGACGCGGTGATGCCGGAGATGAGCGGCTGGGAGCTGGCGCGCGAGCTGCGCGAGAAGACGCCCCACGTGCTGCTCGCCATCGTCACCGGCATGGACGTACGCGGGCAGAACCGCGCCAGCCTCGCGCTGGTGGACGCCGTGTTCCGCAAGCCCATCGACGTAGGCGCGCTGGATGACTTCCTCGCGCAGACGGAGGGCGGCTCGGGCGGTGAGGCCGCGCAGGCCGCAGGAGAGTCGTCCGCCGACGCCGGCGAGAGTCCCGATACTCCGCCACGGCACTGAGGCCCCGCGGGTGGACCGCCCCGAGGTCCAAGGAAGGAGGGGCAACGGGGGCCGCCGTCGCCTGGAGACCCTCGCCGGCCGCCCTCGCGGACGGTCTCGGCGTCACGTGAGCCGTGCGCGCCTACGGCTCATGTCGGGTCAGGACGTGCTCCACCGCGACTTTCGGCGCGGCCTTCATTTCGTCCCGGCGGTGAATCACCTGGTCATGCGGAACGCCGAGGGACTTCGCCACGTCCACGAAGCTGAACTCGGGATGGCTCGGGGTGCGGTATCCGGCTGCGAAGCAGGCGCATCCTGCCTGACGGGTTTTGCTCAAACCATCCAACCCCAGGGCATGTGGGTGTCGACTGGGGCGGTGTCTGTGTATGTCGAAAGCCCATCATGTCTGGGTGGGTTGGAATGCTTGTCTGGCAATGGAACCCGGGGGCCGGTGCGGGGTGGGTTCGTGAATCACGGCCGGGCGTCTAGAGTCGTGTGGGTGAGCGTCTTGCTGGAAGTGGAGCGCATCCGCCGCAAGGTGGAGGCGGGTGAGGTCCTGAGTGACGCGGAGCTGGAAGCGCTCCGCGCGCAGGTACAGGGCAGTGAGGGGCCGACGCCGAGGCTGGCGCTGGCGCATGCCCTCATCAACGCGGGCGCGGACCGGGAGGCGCTGCCGCTGCTGGAGGCGTTGCGGCGCGACTTCCCTCGGGACGTGCCAGTGATGTTGGGGTTGGCTCGGGCGCTGCTCGGGCTGGAGCGAAATGGGGACGCGGAGGCGCTGCTGCGGCAGGCGCGCGCGCAGGAGCCCGGGGACCCGGAGGTCCTCAAGGTGCTCGCGGTGCTGGCGCTGCGCAGGGGCGAGGTGGAGAAGGCCCAGGCGTACGTCACGGATGCGCTGGCCAGAGACCCGTTCGACGCGGAGACGCGGCTGTTGAAGGCGGAGCTGGAGGCGGCGGAGCTCCCGCCCCCGGCCGTGCCCGAGGAGCAGGTGCTCCGGCCGGAGTTCACCGCCGCGCTGGCGGGCGCGCTGGGACGGGCGCGGGTGGTCTTCCGGCGGCAGGGAAAGGACCTGCTGGTGAAGCTGGCCACGGGCGGAGTGGGGCGCGTGGACGTGGGCTCGCTGTACGCGGCGTATCGCGAGGCCCCTGGCTCAGCGGGGTTGGGCCCCTACGTGGAGTCCCTGGCCGCGCGATTGGGCGGGCTGGACTCGGGGCTGGGCTCGGAGGGGGCGTCGCTGGAGGCTCGGCTTCGTCCGGTGCTGCGTCCGGCGGACTTCGAGGCGAAGGCGGTGGGCGCGCTGCACCGCCAGGGGCCGGCGAGGCTGGAGGTCTTCTATGTGCTGGAGGACGCGGACTTCGTGCGCTACCTGCCCGAGTCCGCCCTGGGGCCGGCTGGGTTGACGCGGGAGGCGGTGGACGCGGCGGCGTGGCGGAACCTGGAGGCGCATCCGGCGCCCGTGCGGCCCGTCGTCATCGACCGGGGCGAGGTCCGTCTCGCGGAGAGCTTCTCGGGGCTGTGGGCGGTGGCCGCGGGAGACGGGCTCGACGGTGCGCGGCTGCTCACCGCGTCCCAGCGGCGCTTGCTGGCGGAGCAGGCGGGAGACGAGCCCCTCTATGGCTCCCTGGTGCGGCGTGAGATGGCGCTCGTGGCCCGAGTCTCCGACCCCTCGGCCTGGGAAGTGCTGGCGGACCTGGAGCCGACTCCGGAGGGAATCGCCGGCTTGTACTTCCTGTCGGACGAGGGGCTCACCCGGGACCAGGCTGCTGGGGACTGATACAGGTCGCTCTGGAGGTGGCCATGACCAGGGCAACAGTCCTGTCATACGAGGAATGGGCGCTCGGACCCCGCGCCACGCATCCTGGATGGGATGCGGTCGAGAAGTTCATGTCGAGTGAGGCCTTCAGGAGGACTGCTTCGGGGGTGCTCATCTTCGACAGACCCACTGAACGCGGTGATTTCGTCGTGTCGATGAGGGTGGCTGTTCCCCTGGGAGGGGATTCGGGGCGCGGCGACGTGGTCCAGGCGATGAGGCGAGACGCGCTGTCGGTCTTGCTCCTGGATGACGAGCTCGCGGTCCCAGAGCATTTCCCCGCCTACGACAGGGTCGCCATCGGGGCCCTCACGGACCCGGAACATCCGAACCTGTTTGGCGGGCATGTCGCGGGGCTCGCGAGCGCCGTGGCGTCATCCCGGTCCGCGCTCGTGATTTCACATGATGGCGACCCGGTCATCCTGCTCCATCATGGTGCGCCACCGGAGTGAAGGCTCCAACGGTGGGAAACGTAGGAGGCATACCCGTGTCAGCAGCCGAGTGGTCCGCCGCGCTAAAGGAGATGAGGAGGCTTTTTGACCATGACCCCACGGACAAGAAGAGCCTCAAGGAGTGGGTGGACGCGTCCATCGCGCTGTGCCTGCGACTTCGCACTGTTCCAGAGAGCTCCGATGTGGAGGAAATCGTCTGGCATTTCCTCTTCGACGCGGACATCCGGGTGAAGGCCCCCGAGTACGCCCAGGCCCAGCGCGAGGCGTTCGAGAGCTGGCTCCAGGATGCTGAACGCGCCTTGCTGTCAGAGCCGTGAACGTCCGTGGGGCCGGCTCACCCCGCCGTGCCGGTGGGCAGCCGGTCCACGAACACCACCTCGCGGTAGCCCAGCGTGAGCAACAGCGCCCGTAGGGCCCTTTCGGCGGAGTCCCGGGCGCGCTGCTGGAGTCTCGTGTCGGCGCGCACGTCATGCTCGAAGGCCAGGCGCGCCTTTTCCAACAACTGCGCCGTCTGCGCGCTGTCCAGGTTGGAGTCGATGATTTCCGTCTCCCCGGGCCGCAGCGCCACGCGCACGTCGATGGGGGGCAGCACGACGTGGACCTTCGTGCCGGCGACGTGGAGGCTCGAAGGGCCCAGTCGCTGGAAGTCGAAGCCCAGGTGCGCGTCCGCGAAGACGATGGCGCGGCCGTGCGGGTTCTGGAGGGTGTACGCCGCCCAGTTCACCACGTCCTTCCACAGCGCATCCGTGGCCTTGGGTTCGGGGGAAAACGTCACCTTCTTGTAGAGGGCGACGTCGAGCGTCTCCAGCCGCGCCACCTCGCGCATCTGCTGCACCACGGAGGCGGTGTCTGGCAGGGCGGGGGAGGTGGGCCTCAAGAGCCAGCCCGCGCCCAGGGCTCCGGCGACGATGCCCAGCAGGACCGCGAGGATTCGCGAGAGGTGCGCCATGGGCCCAGTGTATCTCCTTCCTCGCGGCACGCGTCTGGGGCACGGTGCGCGCGTGTGGGCGGCACGTTGCTGGAAGGAGCACGTGTGGAGCTGACCGATGTCGAGGTGGAGGCACTGGGGACGCGTGGCTATTTCACGCGCCCTGATTTCCTCGGGGATGTGGCCGCCCTCGCCGCGCGGGCTGAAGCGCTGGCGAGGGCTGAATCTGGAGTGCTGCATGCCGCGGGCATCCGCCGGGGCGCCGAGCGGACCCTGGACTCCCGCGTGAGAGGAGACCTCATCGGCTGGGTGGAGCCGGAAGCAGGAACAGGACTCGGCGTCCTGTGGGAACACTTCGCCAGGCTCGGTCAGGCGCTTTCATCCGCGGCCTATCTCGGCCTGGGACGCTTCGACCTCCAGCTCGCCTGCTACCCCGGCGGCGGAGCGCGCTACGCGCGTCACTTCGACTCATTTCCCGGACAGTCCAACCGCCGCGCCACCGCCATCTGGTACGCCAACGAGGGCTGGGTGCCCGAGCACGGAGGCGTGTTGCGGCTGCATCCGGAGGGCTCGGCGCCGGTGGACGTGGCCCCCATGCTCGACACGCTCGTCGTCTTCCTGAGCGAGCGCATCGAGCACGAGGTGCTGCCCGCCCACGCCTCGCGTCTGGCCCTCACCGCCTGGTACTACGGCCGCGACGCGGGCTGAGCCGTCATCACAGCGGGGGCGCGAGCAGGACGACGGAGTAGCCGACCGCCGTGCGCGTCCCTGGATTCTCATACGAGTGCTTCTGGTCCCCCCGGAAGACGACGACGTCTCCGGGCTTGAGGACGAAGCGCTCACCGCTGGCGACGAGGGCCATCTCCCCGGACTCGCAGGCCAGGTATTCGCGGGTGCCGGGCGTGTGGGGCACGCCGGTGATGCGCACTCCGGAGGGCAGCTCCACGCGGTCGAACTCCATGCCGGGCAGCGGGTCCGGCAGCAGCTTGCGCAACTGCCCCGCACCTCGCATGCGCGTCGTCAGGCTGTCGCGCGGGTAGTGCCGCGCACTGGCCCGAGGCCTCGCCACCAGTTCCTCCAGCGACACCTGGAGCGCCGCCGCCACGCGGTGCAGCACCGACAGCGTGGGGTTGGCGGTGCCCGACTCGAGATTCGCCCACGTCGCCCGGGGCACCCCCGCGAGCTTGGAGAGCTGGGCCTGCGTGGCGCCCCGCGTCTCCCGCAGGGTCCGGATGTTGCGCGCCAGTCTGCTCGGCAGGTCCTCTTCGTCGATGGCCATGGGTTGGCAATCTGCCAAAGGATTGTCCGAGACGCCATTTCATCAACGCGACGGACGTATCCCTCCAGGCAAGGAGGACATTCCAATGACGCTGACCGGAAAAGCGGTCCTGGTGACGGGAGCGAGTCGGGGGCTGGGGCGAGCCCTCATGGCAGGGTTCGCGAGGCGAGGCGCGCGGGTGGTGGGCGTGGCCCGACACGCCCCGGAGATGGAGGCCGCCGCCGAGTCCCTGAGAGCCGAGGGGCTGGAGGCGCACGGCGTGGCCTATGACGTTGGGGACAAGGAGTCCATCTACCGGCTGGTGGGCGTGGCCACGTCGCTGGTGGGCCCGCTGGACGTGCTGGTGCACAACGCCAGCATCCTGGGCCCCACGCCGCTGCCCCTGCTGCTCGACACCGCGTGCGAGGACTTCCAGCACGTGCTGGAGGTCAACGTGGTGGGCCCCTTCCGGCTCACCAAGGCGGTGGTGGGCAACATGGTGGTGCGAGGGGGCGGGCTGGTGCTGAACATCAGCTCGGACGCGGCCCTCTCCGCGTATCCGCGCTGGGGCTCCTACAGCGTGTCCAAGGGCGCGCTGGAGCACCTGGGCCGCCTCTGGGCCGCGGAGCTGGAGGGCACGGGCGTGCGCTTCCTCAACGTGGACCCGGGGGAGATGGACACGCGCATGCACGCGGACGCCATGCCGGAGGCGGACCGCTCGACGCTGGCCCGGCCGGAGGACGTGGCGGCCCGCATCGTCGCGATGGTGGAGCGCCGCGCGGAGTCGCTGCCCTCGGGCTCCCGCCTGGTGGCGGAGAGTCTGGAGGCCGCATGAAGCCCGCGCGCTGGCCCGTGGACCATCCCGAGGAGGGACGGCTCCTGCACATCGAGCCCCGAGGACGCCGCTTCTCCGACGCCCGCGTGGCGGACCTGCCGTCGCTCCTGCGCGACGGAGACCTGCTGGTGGTGAACGACGCCGCCACGTTCCCCGCCTCGCTCCTGGGGCGCACGGCCTCGGGAGAGCGAGTCGAGCTGCGGCTGGTGTCGCGTGAGCAGGACGGCACCTGGACGGCTGTCCTCTTTGGCGCGGGAGACTGGCGCAAGCGCACCGAGGACCGTCCGCCGCCGCCCGTGCTGCCGGTGGGCACGCGCTTCACCGTCGTCGGGTTGCCGGTCCAGGTCGTCGAGGTGCTGCCGCCCTCGCCCCGCCTCCTGCGCGTGGCCTTCGACGAGGACGGCGCCGCGCTCTGGTCCGCGCTGTACCAGGGAGGCCGTCCCGTGCAGTACGCGTACACCGTGGCCCCGCTGTCGCTGTGGCACGTGCAGACGGGCTACGGCGCGCGGCCCTGGGCCACGGAGGCGCCCTCGGCGGGACTGCCCCTCACCTGGAACGTGCTGCTGGCCCTGCGTCGCCGGGGCGTGCGGCTGGCGTCGCTCACGCACGCGGCGGGGTTGTCGTCCACCGGGGATGCGGTGCTGGACGCGGCGCTGCCCCGGCCCGAGCGCTCGGACATCCCCGTGGCCACGGTGGCGCAGGTGGAGGCGACCCGCGCGGCGGGAGGGCGGGTGGTGGCGGTGGGCACCACGGTGGTGCGGGCGTTGGAGGGCCGGGCGGCGATGAACGGCGGGCGACTGGTGGCGGGCGAAGCGGTGACGGACCTCCTGTTGGGGCCGGGCTTCGTGCCCCGCGTGGTGCACGGGCTCCTCACCGGCATGCACGAGCCGGGCAGCAGCCACCACGCGCTGCTCCAGGCCTTCGCGCCGTCACTGCTGTTGAAGGAGGCGGCCGCGCACGCGGAGGCGCGCGGCTACCTGGGGCACGAGTTCGGGGACTCGAGCCTGGTGCTGGACGCGTGAGGGCTCACTGGAGCTGATTGGGCTCCAGCTCCACCTTCACCCAGCCCGGCTTGCGCAGGTCGAAGTTGCGGTAGGCGTCCAGCGCGCCGCTCATGGGCTCCACGTGCGAGAGGATGGCGGTGGGGTCCACCTCGCCGGTGCGCACCAGCTCCAGCAGCCGGGGGATGTACTTGCGGTGATTGCAGTTGCCCATCTTCAGCGTGAGGTTCTTGTTCATCGCCATGCCGATGGGGAACGTGCGCACCTGCGCCGGGTAGACGCCGATGATGGACAGCGTGCCCGCCTTGGCGAGCGCCTCCACCGCCCAGGACAGCACCTGCGCGGGCGCGTCGCCAGGCACCCAGTTGTCGCCGTCCGGCTTCGTCTTCGGCGCGGCCTCCTTCGCCTCGCGCTTGAGCTCCGCCTTCTGCGCGCTGGCCTGCTTCGCCGCGGGGCCCGCGTGCGCGTGCTCGGCGTCCACGCCCACCGCGTCGATGGCGCGGTCCACGCCGATGCCGTTGGTGAGGCGCAGGAGCGTCTTCACCGGGTCTTCCTGGTCGAAGTCGATGATTTCCGCGCCCTGGCTGCGCGCCAGCTCCAGCCGGTCCTCATGGCAGTCGATGGCGAAGACGCGGCCGGCGCCGAGCAGCTTCGCGCTGACGATGGCGAACAGCCCCACCGGCCCGCAGCCGAACACCGCCACGGTGTCGCCCGGTTTGATTTCCGCCAGCTCCGCTCCGAAGTAGCCGGTGGGGAAGATGTCGGAGACGAGGATGGCCTGCTCGTCGCTCACGCCCTCCGGAATCTTCACCAGCCCCGCGTGTGCGAAGGGAACGCGCACCTTCTCCGCCTGCATGCCGTGGAAGGGGCCCGTCTGCTCCGGCCCGCCGAAGAAGGCCGTACCCGCGGAGGCGCCGTGGGGGTTCGCGTCATTGCACTGCGAATGGTAGCCGGCGCGGCAGTAGACACAGTTGCCGCAGGCGATGGTGGAGGGGATGACGACGCGGTCGCCCACGTTGAAGTTGCGCACGTCGTCGCCGAGCGCCTCGATGTAGCCCACGCCCTCGTGCCCGAGAATGGTGCCCGGCTTCATCCCCGGCATCGTCCCGCGAATCATGTGCAGGTCCGTGCCACAGATGGCGCTCGCCGACAGCTTGACGATGGCATCCGTCGGCTTCTCGATGCGCGGCTCCGCCACGTCGTCGAGCCGGATGTCCCCAATCCCATGGAATACGACGGCCTTCATCGCGCGCTCCTTTCCCCTTGAGGGGCCCTTGCGTCCAAAGTCGAAGAGGCCCGTCTGGTGACGACGGACCCGTGGACCTTGAGCGTGGGCATCTGGAGCAACGCGGGCAGGGCGCGACGTCTCCTCTGCTGGCCAGCAGGCGGAGCGCCGGGCGGCTAGCGGCCGGCGACCTGATGGACGTGGAAGGAGAGCTTCTTGCCGAAGACGCGGCGGAAGGAGGCCACCTCGTGCTCCGCGTTCCACAGTTCCAGGTCCACCGGCTGGCGCGCGTGCAGGTGCAGGGCCACCCCGTCGCGGCCGTTGGTGGCCTTGAAGTCCTTGATGGGCTGGTGGTGGCTGTGGTCCAGCGAGTTGGCCACGCGCAGCAGGGTGGCGAGCTTTCGCACGGTGCGGGCCTCGGCGGGAGTCAGCCCCGCCATGCCCGAGTGGGCCAGCTCCGGCGGACTGCGCCGGTGGTAGCGGGCGACGCGGGCCACCAGCTCGCGCTCGCGGTCCGCGAGGCCGGGGAGGTCCGCGTGGCGGATGAGGTAGTACGTGTGCTTGTGGTGCCGCTCGTAGTTCACCGCGTGGCCGATGTCGTGGAGCAGCGCGGCGACTTCCAGGTACGGGCGCACCGACAGCGGCAGTTGGTGCAGGGCGGCCAGGTCGTCGAAGAGCGTCAGCGCGAGCCGTGACACCTGGCGCGCGTGCTTCTCGTCGAAGAAGAAGCGCTGGCCCATGGCGATGGCGGCGTCCGCGAGGCTGTGGTCGTCGGGCTGGTGGTGGGCATCCTGTCGGTAGAGCAGGTCCACGAGGATGCCGTCGCGCAGGCCCCGGTTGACGACGCTGACGGACTCGATGCCCAGGTACTTCGCCACGCCCTCCAGGATGACGGCGCCGGAGACGATGATGTCCGCGCGCTTGGGGTCGAAGCGCTTGCGCCGCCGGTCCGCGGGCATCTGCGCCAGCGTCTCCACCGTCTGGGTGAGCTGGCGCACGGTGGCGTTGCCGCTGCTCTCGCTGGAGGCGAAGGACACCACGGCGTTGATGGTGCCGGACGAGCCGAGCGCCACCCGGGGCAGGAGCGGCAGCTTCTCCGGCAGCGTCTTGCCCAGCACCTCCTGGACGAACCCGCGCATGATGCGCAGCTGCTTCGTCGTCACGGTGCGCGACGCCTCGAAGACCTCGGTGAGCCGCACCGAGCCCAGCCCCAGGCTCCACAGGTTGTCGGGCTTCTCGCCCACGGCGGTGGCCACCTCGGTGCTGCCTCCGCCAATGTCGATGAGCAGCGAGCGCGTGCCGGGGGGCTTGCGGTGCAGCACGCCCAGGCAGATGAGGCGCGCCTCCTCCTTGCCGCTGACGACCTCCAGGTTGAGGCCGGACTCCTCGCGCACGCGCCGGACGATGTCCGGGCTGTTGCGGGCCTCGCGCAGGGCGCTGGTGGCCACCGCGCGCACCTGGGCCTTGTGGCGACGGCAGAGGGCGGAGTAGCGCCGGAGCGTGGACAAGAGCCGCTCCGCCGTGGCCTCCGGCATGGTGCCGGTGGCGAAGACACCCTCACCGGGGCGGATGGGGTCTCGCTCCTGGTGGAGTGTCTCGAGCGCCCCGTCGGCGTCCGGCCGGGCGAGCTCCAGTCGCACGGCGTTGGTCCCCACATCGATGGCTGCGAGGACGGGCGGGAGGGCGGGGCGGCGAGTGGGCATGGTTGGACGTGGAACAGTGTAGAGCGCCGTGACGGCTCGCGCAGCACGACATGAGGGGGCTGCTGCCGGGCGGGGGCCTCTTCACGCGCTCGCGTGACGCCCGCGTGACGGCCTCACCGCTTGCGCCGCCGGCCGATGAAGCTGGCGAAGCGCTCCGCGAAGCGCGCCACCGCCAGCCCCACGACGTCCAGCAGCCACCGCTGGAGGCTGGAGCGTCCGCACTGCTCCAGTTGCACGTGTCGCGACAGGGCCACGTGCTTGTCCAGCCACAGGGCCGCCTGCGCCGCCACGCCGGGCTCCTGGGCCTCCACCAGCGTCTCCAGATTCACGAGCGACAGCGGGTCCAGGTTGAAGCTGCCCACCAGCAGCGTCTTCCCATCCACCACCGCCGCCTTGGCGTGCAGCGTGGAGGCCGTCCATTCGTGGATGTTCACCCCCGCGCGCAGGAAGGTGCCGTACAGCCGCATCGTCGCAGCGCGGGCGAAGATGACGTCGCTTCTCCCGGCGAGCAGCAGCGACACCTTCACGCCCCGCCGCGCCGCCCGCGTCAGCGCTCGCACGAAGCCCGTGTCCGGGAGGAAGTACGCGTGCGCGAGGATGACCTCGTGTTTCGCCCCGTCGATGGCGGACAGGTAGCGCTTGCGCAGCCGGTGCCCGCCGCCGATGCCGGACAGGTACAGGCTCACCGCGCCGGACGTCAGCGCCGCCGTGCCCGCGGTCAGCTTCGCGCCCAGCTGCCGGCAGATGTCCCCCCGCAGCTCCACGGCCAGGTCCGCCCAGCCGGGCACGTCGCCGTGCGCCGCGTAGGCATCACCGATGTTGATGCCGCCCAGGAACGCCACCGTGTCGTCGACGAGGAGGATTTTGCGGTGGTTGCGCCAGGAGCGGCCCAGGCACAGCGAGGTGAGCGGGTTGTAGACCCGCACCTTCGCGCCCGCGGCCAGCAGCGCCTGCGTGAGGTACTTGCTGGCGCCGATGCTGCCCCAGCCGTCCACCACCACCTTCACCGACACGCCCCGCTTCGCCGCGGCCACCAGCGCGTCCAGGAAGAGCGCGCCCACGCCCTCGCGCTCGAAGGTGTAGACCTCCAGGTGGATGCGGTGCCGGGCGAAGGAGATGGCCTCCAGCATCCGGGGAAACGCCTCCGCGCCCCCATCCAGCAGCGTGCAGTGCTCGCTCGCATGCTCCCGGGAGAACGACGGGGCCAGCGGCGGCACGGGCTGCGGGACGACGGAGGCTTCGGTGCGCATGAGCACACCCACCCTACAACTCTCCCGGGCGGCACGGGACACGCCCCCAGTGACGGCGGGCCTGCCCCACGCGCCGGGACTTCACCCGTCGTGCTTGCGAGCGCCCTTGCCCTTGCCCTTGTGGCGGCACTCGTCGCCATCCCAGTACTGGCTGGGGTGACAGTCCTTGCTGTTGCGCTTGGACTTCTTCGACTTGGGCGGATGCGAGTCGTGCCCGTGGATGTCTCGGTGGACGATGCATCCTCCGAGCGAGCAGAGGGCGAGGAGGGGGACGAGGAGACGGAGGTTCATGGGGGAGGGGGGCCGGAATCGGGGGGGAGCCCATGGTCCAGACCCGCCGGCGCCGGGGGTGGCCACGTGAGACATCGACGGTCCGCGTCCAGTTCTGTACCCTTCGCCCGTGCCTGCCGCAGAGAAAGCCGTCCGTCATCGCAAGATTGGCGCGTATCGAGTGCTCGGAGAGCTGGGCCGAGGTGGGATGGCCGTCGTGTATCGCGGCCTCCACGAGATGATTCAGCGCGAGGTCGCCATCAAGGAACTGCTGCCGGAGGGCAAGCGAGACAGGGAAACCTTGTCCCGGTTCCGCCGGGAGTCGCTCGCGCTCGCCGCCTTCCGTCACCAGAACATCGTCACCCTCTACGATTTGGTGGAGAAGAACGACAGCATGTTCATGGTGATGGAGCTGGTGGACGGGCCCACCCTCCACACGCTCATCAAGGAAGGGCCGCTGCCGCCGGACGTCACGGGCGTCATCGCCGCGCGCATCGCCAGCGCGCTGGACCACGCGCACTTCCGCCACATCATCCACCGCGACTTGAAGCCCGCCAACGTCATGCTCACCAAGTCCGGTGACGTGAAGCTGATGGACTTCGGCATCGCCAAGGACGTGGGGCTGGAGGCGCTCACCCAGGCGGGCATGGCGGTGGGCACGCCCTCGTACATGTCCCCGGAGCAGGTGACGGGCGCGCCGCTGGATGGCCGCACCGACATCTTCTCGCTCGGCGTGCTGCTCTATGAGGCCCTCTCCGGCGCCCGGCCCTTCCACGGCAAGACGGCGGGCGAGGTCTTCGCGAAGATTCGCGACGGCAAGTACACGCCGCTCAACAAGGTGGCGCCCAACGTGCCCATGCCCCTGGTGCGCATCATCCAGCGCGCCATGGAGGTGAAGCCGGAGGACCGCTTCCCGGACGCCGCCGCCATGCGCCGCGAGCTGGACGTCTTCCTCGCCCAGGAAGTCCAGGTGTCGCATGCGGGGCTCCTGGTCGCCTTCCTGCGCCACCGCCAGAAGCTGACGGAGACGGAGGCGCAGCAGTTGTTGCGGCCCCAGGAGCTGGACGCGGCGGTGGAGGTCTTCGACACCTCGCGCTCGCGCTCCGGCGGCGCCTTCAAGTGGGCGCTCGTCGCGCTCATCCTCGCCTCGGCGGCGGGGACCGGCCTCTACTTCACCCAGGCGCAGTGGGCGCCGCTCGTTCAGCAACTCACCCGCTGAGGCGGGAGGAGGCAGTCCATGGGACGCATCGTGACTTTCGTGCTGGGCATTGGCGTTCTCGCCGCGGCGGCCTGGTACGTCCTCAACCGCCCGGCGCGCACGGACCCTGAAGCGGCCGCCGCGCGCAAGCTGGAGAACGTGCACAAGGCCGCCGACCGCATCGAGACGGACCTGAACAAGAACGCCGACGCCATCTTCGACAAGGTGGAGTGAGTCGCGAGAGCGCCGTGCGAGCGGCGCTCCCTTCTCCATCCGGCTACTTCTTCTCGTGCGTGACGGTGACGATGGTGCCGATGCCGCCGCGCACGAACCAGTCACCCACCAGCGTCAGCTTGCGCGGCTGGATGGCCTTGATGATGTCGTCGGCGATGGTGTTGGTGACCTTCTCGTGGAAGGCCCCCTCGTTCCGGTACGCCCACATGTAGAGCTTCAGGCTCTTCAGCTCGATGCAGAGCTGGTCGGGGACGTACGTAATCTTGAACCGGGCGAAGTCCGGCTGCCCGGTGAGCGGGCACAGACACGTGAACTCCGGGCAGTCGAACGCGATTTCGTAATCGCGCTCGGGCGCCGGGTTGGGGAAGGTCTGGAGTTCCTTGGTCGGCTGCGAAGGCATGGCGGTGTCGTCTACCACACCATCGCTACGTGTCATCCACGACGTGGGCCCCAGCCCTCCAGGCTGCCTCCGGAGGGTTCTGTCGGCCCCTCAACGCGGCGGTCGTCCACCAGCGGGGAATGCGGGGGGCGGGCCGGTTGCGCGCTCGGAGCGGGGTTCATAATCCCGAGCAGGCCCCCCGCCACCTCCCGAGCACATGACGCTTCCCCTCGACGCCGAAGAAGCCTTCTCGTGTCTCCCTCAAGCCCTGGTGCGCGTTGGACCCGATTTATGCGTCCAGTGGAGTGAGGACGGCTTCGCCCGCAAGACGGGAATGACCCTGCGCCCGGGCACCAGCCTCCTGGACGTGCTCGAGCGCGGGAGGAGCCTGGATGCCGTGGAGCTCGCCATCCGCGAGGGTCGCCCGCACACCGGCCATGTCATCACCCGCGAGCTGCACCAGGTGCGAGTGCAGGTGAAGCCGGGCAGGGAGGCGGAGTCCCCCGGCGCCTGGCTGGTGGTGGAGCCCTCCGGGGTGGATGACGAGGGCGCCTTCTCGCTGGCGGTGCGCGAGATTGCCCGGGCCGTGGGCGAGACGCTGGAGGTGGACACCGTCTGCGCGGCGGCCGTCGTGGCGCTGGTGCGCTGCGCCCAGGTGCGGCGCGCGGAGGTCTATCTGCGCGAGGAGGACGGCTCGGAGCTGCGGCGCTCGGCGGTGTCGGACCTGGCCGGGACGGAGTCTCCCGAGGACACATTCGACCCCGAGGACGACCCGTTCCGACAGGCCATGGCCTTGCGTCAGGCGCAGCTGGGCATCCAGCGGGGGTATGGGGATTCGCTGGGCTCCATCTTCGCGGCGGTGCCGTTGTGCGCGCCGCGCCGGACGGTGGGGCTGCTGCTGCTCTACAAGGAGCAGGGCACGTCGTTCTCCGCCCGGGAGCTGGAGCTGTGGACGGCGGCGGCCAACCAGCTCGCGGTGGCGGTGGAGAACGCGCGCCTCCTGCGCGAAGCGAAGGCGGCGCTCCAGGTGCGCGAGGAGTTCATGTCCATCGCGAGCCACGAGCTGAAGACGCCGCTCACCCCGCTGAAGCTGGGCCTGTACACCATGGAGAAGCGGCTCACCGCGGGGCAGCCGCTGGAGCTGTCCACGGTGCTGAAGTCCAAGCGGCAGGTGGACCGGCTGGCGGGGCTGGTGGATGACCTGCTGGACGCCTCGCGGCTGGACGTCGGGAAGCTGGCGTTGGACCTGGCGCCGCTGGAGGTGGGGCAGCTGGTGGCGGAGGTGGTGGACCACTTCCGCGCGGCTTTCGACAGGCCCTTCGCGGTGGAGGTCCCCCGAGAGCGCGTCTGGGTTCGAGGGGACCGCGACAGGCTGGAGCAGGTGCTGGTGAACCTGCTGGAGAACGCGCACAAGTACAGCCCGCCGGGCGAGCCCATCACCGTGTGCGTGGAGCGGCTCGCGGGGGAGGCGCGCATCCACGTGAGAGACCATGGCATCGGAATCCCCGGCGCGGACCAGTCCCAGGTGTTCCAGCGCTTCTACCGGGCGCGCAACGTGTCGCACCGCAACTTCGGAGGCCTGGGGCTGGGGTTGTTCATCAGCCACTCCATCGCGCGGCTGCACGGGGGCTCGCTGTCGCTGGCGAGCGCGGAGGGCCATGGCAGCACGTTCACGATGAGCCTGCCGCGCATGCCGTCGCACGAGGTGAAGCGGCTGCCCCGGCGGGTGTTGCTGCTCGACGAGGACTCCGCGCAGGAGGCCCTGGCCGAGCGCGTGTTGTGCGCGGAGGGGTTCGAGGTGCTCACGACGCGGGACGGCGCGGAGGCGCTGCGGCGGGCCACGCACCTGCCGGTGGACCTCATCGTGCTGTCCACCTCCGTCACGCATGGGAAGGCGGGGCTGTTCCTGGAGACCTTCGCCACGCTGCCTCGCGCGCGGCCGGTGCCCATCCTCCTGGCCGGCGATGCGCGGCCTTGGTGGGCGCAGGAGGAGACGTCCCTGTGCACGCGGCCGTACGTCGCCGATGAGCTGGTGGCGCGCGTGCGCAACGTGCTCACGCAGGAGCGGCGCAGGCCCTCCGGGGGGACGCCCGCCGTGGGCGAGCCGCCGCCGCTCGTGGGCTTCGGCCCCCGAATCTAGGCGCGCGCGGCGAAGAGGCCCTCAGCTCGCGGGCGTGAGGACCCGGTAGTCCACGGGGGTGATTCCCAGGCGCGACAAGGTCTCTCGGGCACGAGGGTTCTGGAAGGTGGCCAGCTCCACCTCGCGCTGCGCGCCGTAGCCGCTCTTCACCGTCTCCGGCCGGTAGCCCGGGTGGCACATCAACTCGATGATGCCCTCGGAGGGCAGCGACACCAGCTCCGCCTCCAGTCGCTCCAGCGTCCAGTACGCATCCGAGCCCGTGTCGCCCAGGAAGTGGGTGTTGGTGGGGATGCCCTGCGCCTTGAGCGCGTGGCGCATGATGGAGTCGATGGAGCGCACCGGCAGCTTCATCTCCCGCGCGACGCGGGACAGTCCCTCCAGCACGGTGGGCTGCAGGTGCAGGTGCATGTGCACGTCCACATGGGTCGCGGGACGCCCCGTCAGCGCCGTGAAGCGCTCGAGCTGCGCGCGGGTCTCCGCCTCCACGACCTCGGCGGGCATGCTGGCGGCGCGCGACTCCACGAAGTTCCCATTGGCCCCGAGCAGCTCGCGCGGGAAGTCGCTCCCCACCGGGGTGCCTCGGGCCAGGTTCAGGTGCAGTCCCAGCGACAGGCCCTCGGCTTCGTGGGCGGAGGCCTCGGAGAACGGGGTGTTCACCAGGAGGGAGGCCGACGAGACGATGCCGTCGCGCATGGCCTGGAGGATGCCTCGGGTGACGGCGGGGTCATACCCCAGGTCGTCGGCGTTGATGATGAGGGCGCGTGTGCTCACGAAGAACTCTCCTGCGCTTCAGGGCCGAGGCCGGGTTTGGAAGAAGCGCCAGGCCTCGAGCGTGGCGTTCAGGTCCTGCGTGGGGTTGCCCGCGCTGACCGGACTGCCAGGCCAGGTGTGTCCGCCGCCCCGCACGGTGCAGAGCGACGCGGTGGCGTTCTCCGGAGAACATCCGGTGAAGGCGCTACAAGTGCTGTCCCCCTGGCGGTACGTCTCCACCACCGCGCCGCCGCAGCCATTGCGCTCCGCCTGGCTCCGGACGGAGTCCTCGGCCGAGGGGTAGGCGCGGCCGAAGGGGATGTTGTTGCCGCCCTCGTAGAGGATGACGGTGTCCGCCGTGCCATGGATATGCAGCACGGGCACCGGGCGGGAGGGGCGGCACCCATTCAGGGGCGACATTCCGGAGACGGGCGCCACGGCGGCGAAGCGCCCCGCGCGCTCACAGGCCAGCCGGTAGGAGAAGAAGCCGCCGTTGGAGAAGCCCGTGGCGAAGGTGCGGCGCGGGTCCACGCACACGCGGGTGTCCAGGTCCGCCAGGAGCGCGTCCACGAAGCCCACGTCGTCGATGTTGGACAGTTGGGCCGTCCCACAGCACGCCCCCGCGTTCCAGCCCCGGGTGTTGTCTCGCGGGGGAGAGGTGCCGCCGGAAATCTCCTGGGCGCTCAGCCCGCGCGGGTACACGACGAGGAAGCCCTCCGTGTCCGCGAGCGTCGACAGGCCCGTCTGGACCTCCAACTGCTCGGGGTTCGAGCCAAAGCCATGGAAGGCCACCACGGTGGGCGTGGGCCGCGTGGCGTCGTAGCCGGGGGGCACGTGGACGCGGTAGGTCCTCGCCCGTCCGGCGTGGCTCACTGTCCATTCGTGGGTGCCGGGCCCCTCGGAGAGTCCGGTGCAGGACGCGCGCTCCGGGACGGAGGGCTCCTCGTTGGAGGGCTCCGGGCCGGTGTCGCCCGGGTCTTCCGGGCGCGAGGCAAGGGAGGATGAACAGCCGAGCGCCCCCAGGATGAGGGCGACGAGCACGAGGCGCATGGGCGGGAAGCTAATTCCCCGCCTTGCACTCTGCCGCGAGGACGTTCGCCCGTTCGGGGAATCGTTCCTCCAGCGTACGCTTCACCTCGGCGACGGCCGTCTCATTGCCACCATGGGCATGGAGCTGGCATCGCGCCGCCAGGGCCCGAGGGTCCTCCGGGGCCAGCCTGTCCGCCTCCCGATAGGCGCGCTCGGCGCCCGTGCTGTCGCCCTGACGGAAGAGGACGGCCCCCAGGTAGTAGTGGGCCACGGCCAGCTTGCCGTCCTTGCGCAACGCGCGCTTGAGCAGCGCGGCGGCCTCGTCCACGCGCTCCTGCCGGAAGCGCACGAAGCCGAGCTCCGCCAGGCTGGCCGCGTCGTCATGCTCCCGCGTCCAGGCGGACAGCACCGAGGCGGCCTCGTCCAGCCGGCCATTCTGCGACAGCATCCGCCCGTAGCGAGGCGCCACCCGCGCCACCCCCGGCTTCTGGGCATACGCCTTCGCCAGCGCCGCCACCGCGCCGGGCAGGTCGCCCTGGCGCTCGCGCAGGTCCGCCAGCATCAGCGAGGGGCGCAGGTCCTTGGGCGCCAGCGTGAGGGCCTCGTCCAACGCGCGCTCGGCCCGCTTGCCCCGGTTCAGCTCCGTCGCCGCCCGGGCCGCGAGCAGGTGCGCCTCCACGTCCTTCGGAAAGCGCGCGACGTAGGCCTCCGCCAGCTCCAGCGCCTTGAAGTGTGCGCCCGCGGTCAGCAGCACCGTCCCCGCCTGGGCCAGCTCCTCGGCGGTGGCGCGCGTGTCCTCGCCCAGGCCGGAGAGCAGCGAAACCTTCGCGGTGGGCGCGTCGGCGGCCTGTGCCTTCGCCAGCCGCTCCGTCGGAGACGACTCCGTGCGCGTCAGGTACCACGTGCCTCCGGCGCCGAGCGCCGCGAGTCCGAGCACTCCACCCAGCACGAGGCCCCACCGCGAGCGGCGTCGAGGGCCGCCCTGGGTGATGCCGGAGTCATTGCGCGTGGGAGGCGTCGAGTCCGTCGGGTTGCGCGCGGGAGGCGTCGAGTCCGTCGTGGAGGCAGGTCGAGACGGCGGCACCACGCCCGGAGAGCTGGCGCGGAAGCCGGTGACGGTGGCGGCCTCGGTGGAGCCCGGGGACGTGGGCGTGGGCGGGCGCACGGAGTCCGGGGGCTCGCCGCCGTGGAGGGTGGCGCCCACGTCGGGCAGGAAGACCTTGGGCCACGCGGCCGGCACCGTCATGGCGTTGTGGGGCGCGGCGTTGGGGTCGAAGGCGCGAGGAATCGGCGGCGTGCCGCCATGGGATGGGTCGGCCATCCGCGCGCGGCGCAGGGCCTGTCGCTTCGGGTCCCGGTCCGGCGGGAAGAGGGTGTCCACGTACGCGGCCACCTGCTCCCCGGTGGCGACCTCGGCCTGGCCTCCAATGGCCTCGATGGCGTCGATGAAGGACTCGAGGCTGTCGAAGCGCGCGGCCGGGTCTCTCTGGAGCGCGGTGAGGCACACCAATTCCAGCGCGGCGGGGACGGACGGGTCGAACGCGGTGGGAGGCCGGGCGCGCCCCTCCGCGATGCGGCCCAGCACCTCCTCGGCCGTCATGCCGGTGAAGGGCCTGCGGCCACAGAGTTGCTCGTACAACATGACGCCCGCGGCGAAGAGGTCCGCGCGGTGGTCCACCGGCTTGCCGGCGATCATCTCCGGCGACATGTAGAAGAACTTGCCCTTGAGGACGCCGGGCTCCGTGCCCGCACCGAGCGCGTCCGCCTTGGCGATGCCGAAGTCGATGACCTTCACCGCGCCATTCACACCCACATGGATGTTGTCCGGGGTGAAGTCGCGGTGGACGATGCGCAGCGGCCGCCCCGCTTCGTCCACGGCGCGGTGGGCCGCGTCCAGGCCCCGGCAGGCCTCCACCAGCACGCGCAGGGTGATGCCCAGCGGCACGCGCTGGCCCCGCTCCGCGGCCTCCTGGCGCAGCTCCGCGAAGGAGCGGCCCTCCAGCAATTCCATCGCGATGAAGGGCTCGGTGCCCTCCATGCCCAATTCGAGGATGGAGACGACGTTGGGGTGGCGCACCTGCGCGGTGATGCGCGCCTCGTTGAGGAACATCTGCACCACGCGCCGGTCCGAGGCCAGGTGCGGCATCAGCCGCTTCACCGCCACCGCGGGCCCTCGCGCGCCGTCATCCTCGAAGCGGCGCCCCAGGTACACCTCGGCCATGCCGCCCGTCGCGATACGCGCGGACAGCCGATAGCGACCGACCCAATAGGTGTTCGGACCCGACTCCAAGATGGCGCCAGTCTATGTGCAGAGCCGCCCCGCGTCCCCCCTCAGAAGTTCGAGGGGGGAAGCCTGCCCGTCTCCGTCCCGAACTCGGCCGCCCGGCGCATGCGCCACCGTGGCTCGCGGGCCTTTGGCCAGGTGTGGGTTTCCACCACGGCCGCCGCATCACCCGCGTCATCGAGGAGGCCCACGGTGGTGGCGTGGGGGGGGCCGCATGGAGGGCGTGGGCGAGCCCTGGCGCGGTGAAGGCGGTGAGGTGCTCCGGGGTGGGTTCGACCCCGTGACGCTCCGGGGCCCCGCTGCGCACCGCCACGTCGCGCGGGGTGCGGTGGGCCTTACGCGGGGTGTGGGCGCGCCATCTGCAGGCTCGCGCGATGGGTCGGGTGGAGTGCTAACCTCGCGCCGCGCTGACCCGCCACGCGCTTCGTTCTTCGTTCTTCGTTCCTCGGAGGGATGTTGGGCACCGTCCTCAAGGGTGGTTACGTCGTCGAGCTGGAGCCCGCGGTGGTGGAACGCGTGGACTTGCGCGTCGAAGGAGAGCGCATCGTGGCGCGCGGGCCGGACCTGACGCCCGAGGCCGACGACGAGGTGGTGGCCCTCTCCGGCAAGCTCGTCTTCCCGGGGCTGGTCAGCGCGCACCACCGGCTGCACGCCGTCCTGGGTCGAGGCATGCCGAACACGGCGATGGAGACCTACCAGGACATCCTGGAGAAGGTGCTCTGGCCCTACGAGGACGCGCTGGACTTGGACGCCGTCCAGGTGGCGGGGTGCGCGGGCGGCCTGGAGGCGCTCCAGTGCGGCACGACGACGGTGTGCACCCTGCACTCCTCGCCCAAGGCGGTGTCGGGCTCGCTGGTGCGGCTGGCGCGAGGTCTCCACGAGGTGGGGGTGCGCGGCGTGCTCGCCTACGCGGTGTCGGACCGCAGCGGGGCGGTGGGGCGCGAGGAGGGGCTGGAAGAGACGGTGGGCTTCGCGCAGAAGGCGAAGGGGAGATTCCGGGGCCAGGTGGGCGCGGGGCCTTGTTTCACGCTGGGGCAGGACGCGCTCCAGGGGCTCGCCGAGGCGCTGAAGGCGGCGAACACCGGCCTGCACCTGCCGCTCGCGGAGGACCCGCTGGACGAGCGGCTGTCGAACGAGCGGCATGGGGCCTCGCCGGTGCCACGGCTCCTGGACGCGGGGCTGTTGTCGCCTCGGAGCCAACTGGCGCACGTGGGGCACCTGGCGTGGGCGGACCTGGCGCAGGTGATTGCGACGGGGGCGTGGATTGTCCACACGCCGCGCGCCAACCAGGGGTTGGAGGTGGGGTATGCGCCGGCGCTGAAGTTCGGCGCGCGCGCGACGCTGGGTGCGGATGGCGTGTCGGCGGACCTGTTCGCGGAGGCGCAGGCGGCGTATCTGCGCTCGCGCGAGGCGGGGCAGCCCATCGACGTGCTGCGCTACCTGGCGAACGGGCATCGGTTGGTGTCGCAGCACTTCGGGGTGCCGCTGGGGCCCATGCGGGAAGGAGCGCTGGCGGACCTGTTGGTGCTCGACTACCTGCCGGCCACGCCGCTGACGGCGGAGAACCTGGCGTGGCACGTGGTGTTCGGCCTGGGCAGCCGGCACGTGGAGGCGGTGATGGTGGATGGGGTGTGGCGCATGTGGGCGCGCCGCCCGCTGTCCGTGAACCCCTCCGTGGTGGCCGAGCAGGCGCGCGAGGCCGCGTCGGCCGTGTGGGCGCGCATGGCCGAGTCGAAGTAGCGAGGGCGTCGCTTGCCTGGGAGGGGCGGGTCCGCTCAAATCCCCGGCATGCTCGCTCCCGTACTGCTCGCAGGGCTTCTGGTCGCCGCCATCCCCAACGTGGGCGACACCGCCCCGGACTTCACCGTGAAGGACACGGACGGCAAGGTCTACATCCTGTCGGAGCTGGTGAAGCAGGGGCCCGTCATCGTCGCCTTCTTCCCCAAGGCCTTCACGGGAGGGTGCACGAAGGAACTCAAGGCGTACACGGCCCGGCACTCGGACATCGAGAAGTTGCAGGGGCGCGTGCTGGCCTTCAGCACGGATGACGCGGAGACGCTCAAGCGCTTCAAGGCCGAGCTGAAGGCTCCGTTCCCCTTCATCCCGGACCCGGACGGCAAGGTCGTCGAGGCGTACGACGTGAAGATGCCGCTGGTGACGGTGTCCAAGCGCTACACCTTCGTCGTCGGCGAGGGGCGCAAGGTCCTCAAGGTGGACTCTGGCGGTGACGCCATCGACCCGGCGGGCGCCATCACCTCGTGCTCGCAGGGCAAGCCCGCGACGCCGCCCGCCACGAAGGAGCCGTCGCCGGCTCCCGAGGCGAAGCCGTAGCGCGCACCCGGCTATCGCGTCGTGGGCGGTCCAAGGCGAAGGGGTGGCAGTCCCCGGTTGTCGAAGAGCTGGGCCGGGGAGTCCTCCACGTAGCTGTCCTCGAACTGGCCGCCGGTGTACTCGCGGATGACCTTCCTCCAGAACGAGGTGGCCGCGTGGTTGGCGGGCAACTGGGACACCTCCCACAAGCCCCGGAAGCGGTCGAACACGGCCATGGCCGCGCGCCGTCCCAGGCCGTAGCCCCGCTCGCCGCGCAGGATGAAGAACTCACTCATCCGGAAGTCGCGCCCGGGAGTCATGTACGGGAAGGGGGTCTGCGCCACGAAGGCGAAGCCCACCGTGCGGCCCTCCCAGCGCAGCAGCAGCGGATGGACCTCGTCCGAGGCCGCGAGCCACGTGGGCAGGAAGTTGGGCACCCACTGCCCCTGTGGGTCCAGGCGGTACTCCACCCCGAACTCGCTCAAGTCGTGCAGGTAGAGCGGGTACAGGTTTCGCAGCAGCGGGTGCTCGGCTGGACTCGCACGGAGTAGCTCCACGGACGCCTCCGGGCGCCCAGCATGTCCCATCCCATGCGCCGCGAACAGGACGAGCCTCCCTCGTAAAAAGGGGGGTATCCCGGACCCCAGGCCCCGCACGTCAGTGCGTCACCTCGGTGGCGCTGACGGGGCTGTCGCCGCGCGCATGGGCCTTGGCGTGCTGGGCGAAGAGGAAGCGCCTCACCGCGGCGCGCGTCAGCAGTCCCCGGGTGGCGATGCCCTCGGGAGCGGCGACGGGCAGGGAGTCCACGTCCTCCTGGTCCATGATGCGCAGCGCCTGGGCCAGGTCGGCATTGGGCGCCAGGAGCGGCAGCTTGCGCGCCAGGTCGCTGGCCACCAGCAGCGGGTACATGGCCTCGTCGCGCCACACCTCGCGCAGTTGCTCCACCTGGACGATGCCGTAGACCTCGCCGTGGGTGTCCAGCACCGGCAGCGCGCCCGTCTCGGAGGTGAGCAGCAGGTCGGCCAGGGGTCGCATCGGCAGGCCCGCGGGCACGGGCGCCACGTGCTCCATCAGCGCTTGCACGGGCGTGCTCTCCAGCAGGTCCGTGTCGCTGGGGGCCTTGGGCGCGTTGCGTTCGATGAGGTAGTGGCACAGCGCGGAGGCGATGGTGCACGTCACCATCAGCGGGAGGATGATGTCGTGGTTCCCGCTCAGCTCGTACATCATCATCATCCCGGTGAGCGGACCCCGGTTGAGCGCCGCCACCGCGCCGCCCATGCCCACGAGCGCATACGCCCCGCTGGGGCCGGTGCTGGCCGGGAAGAAGTAGTGCACCAGCGTGCCGAACGCTCCACCCGCCATGGCGCCGATGACGGCCGCGGGGAAGAACGTCCCGCCCGAGCCCCCCGAGCCGATGGTGATGGCCGTCGCCACCAGCTTCAACACGCAGGCGGTGACGAGGAAGAAGAAGGGCAGTTTTCCCACCGCCGCCAGGTTGATGAAGTCGTGCCCGCTGCCCCACACCGTGGGGCTGACGAAGGCCATCAGCCCCGCGCACAGCCCGCCCAGGCCCGCGCGGAACGGCAGCGACTTGCGGCCCAGCCACGGCGACAGCCTCCCTCCCATGTGCCCCTGGAAGAAGTGCTCCACCCCGTGCAGCATCTTCACGAAGGTGAAGGCCAGCAGGCCGCAGCCGATGCCCAGCACCGCGTACGCCAGGACTTCCGAGCCGCTCACCAGCTCGTACGGCACGCTGCGCAGCATGGGCGCCTCGCCCAGCACACCCTGGCTCACCAGCGTGCCCGCCACGCTGGCCAGGATGATGGGCGAGAAGACGCGCAGCTCGAACTCGCGGAGGATGATTTCCATCGCGAACACCGCCCCGGCGATGGGGGCGTTGAAGGACGCGGAGATGCCCGCGCCCGCGCCGCACGCCAGGAGGATGGACAGCTCCCTGCGACTGAAGCCCAGCACCCGGCCCACGCTGGAGGCGAACGCCGCGCCGCCATAGACGATGGGGCCCTCACGGCCCGCCGAACCGCCGCTGCCGATGGTGATGGCGGACGCCACCAGCTTCAACAGGCCCCGGTCCGCGGGCACCACGTTGGCGCCACTCTTCACCGCTCGGACGACCTCGGGGACGCCATGGCCATGCGTCTCCGGCCTGTCCCGGAGCAGCCGTCCCACCGCCACGCCGCCCAGGGTGGGGGCCAGCAGCATCAGCCACCAGGGCAGGTGGGGAATCGCCTCCGCCAGGGCGTGGGGGTGACCGAAGACGCTGTTGAGCGCGGCCAGCGCCACCAGCGGGTAGTAGAGCGACAGCGCGCCCAGCGTCAGCAGCGCCAGCAGGCGCAACCGTCGCTTCACCTCGTCCCGAGGACCTCCGGGCTCGATGACCCGCGCCAGCAGCAGCGCGCCGAGCGCCAGCGGCGCCCCGACGATGGCGTACTCCAGATGCCACCGCGCCGAGCCGAACGCGTCCATCAACGTCAGCAACTGGCTGCGGCGCAGCGTGTGCGCCAGCTCCGCCGCGCCGAACGTCAGCCCGCTCACCAGGCCAATCAGGTTGGAGAAGATGCCCGCGGCCAGGCCGCTGTAGAGCCCCACCACCGCGCCCGCCACGGGCAGCACCGACGGACCGGGCAGTCGCAGGCGGTTGGAGGCTTGAAGCGCCGCGTGCGTGAATCGGCTCAAGTGCTCCCGAGCGCGGACCCACACCGCGCGCTGGGGCATCACCCCAGGGGGAGGTTCATCGACATTCATTGGTCCTCCCACTAACCCATCCCGAACGGGGAAGCTTCAACGTTCGAGAGCGGCCTGTCGGGCCGGTGGCACTCCTCGCGGCCACACGGCGCGAGGGGGCGAGCGGGAGGGCGGCGGGTGGCCTGTCTTCAGGGGGCGTAGCTGCGCGTGGGCAGCAGCGAGCGCAGCAGCACGGCGATGCCCGCGAGCCCCAGCCAGGGCACCACATGGCCCCAGAGCAGGTGGGCCGCCGTCCCGTCGGGGCAATGCACGTGGAGGACGAGCAGGCTGACCGAGCCGGCGGACAGCCCTGCGGCCAGCGCTCGCGCGGGGTGGTAGGCGGAGCGGCTCAGCAGCACCAGCGTGACGGCTAGCGGCACCACCGTCACCGCCAGCTCCGTGCCCGCGCAACCGAGGACGCCGGCCAGCAAGGCCCGGCCCTGCTGGCCGGAACCGGTGAGCACCACCGTGACGCCCAGGGCTCCAGCGAAGGCGAGGACTCCCGCCCAGGGCACCACCCGACGGCGGGGCGACAGCGCGACAAAGGCGCCCGCGCCGAGCAGCGCGAGGATGACGACTCCCACGCCCGCCACCAGTCCCGGCGGGGACGCGTTGCCCACCCATCCGCCTCGGCGGCTCAGCAGGGTCAGCCCCACGCCCACCATCGCCGCGTGGACGCCCACCAGCAGCGCCAGCCCGTGCCACCAGGGACGCGCCGTGGGCTGCTTCGCCAGGGTCTCCAGGGCGAAGCGTCGCGCGGTGTCGTGGCCGGGCAGCGTCTGCTCGTCATCCTCGGAGGACGCGAAGGCCGTGGGGAGCGTCGACGCCGTGGCGTGACTCGCACCGCCGAGGAGGTCGAAGCCGCCCGTCACCACCTGGCAGTCCTCACAGGACGCCACGTGCTTCGTCAGCTCCGGGGGCAGGGCCTCGCCCAGACAGTCCATCACCCGTGAACACTCCGGGGTCATTCCAAGGTCTCCGTGCGCAGGGTGGCGAGCAGCTCGCGCAGTCGCTCATAGCCTCGATGGGCCCGGACCTTCACCGCGCTCTCGGTGAGGCCCAGGGTGTCGGCGATTTCGGCGAAGCCCATGCCCTCGAAGCGGTGCAGGAGGATGGGGATGCGCTGGCCCTCGGGGAGCATGTCGAGCGCCTGTCGCACCGCGCGCTCCAGGCCCACGTCTCGGGGCGCGGGGCTCTCGTCGGCGATGCCCGTGGGCAGTTCCCCCTCGGCCGTCAGCTCCTCGGTGCGACGGCCCCGGCGCTGGGAGTCGCGCGCGGCATTGGTGGCGATGGCATACAGCCACGGCTTGAAGCGGGAGCCCACCTGGAAGCGCCCTCGCGAGCGGACCAGGGACATGAAGGTGAGCTGCACCAGGTCCTCGGCGGTGGACGCGCTGCCCGTCAGGCGGGTGAGGTATCCGCGCACCTGTCGGGAGTGACGCTGGAAGAGCGCGTCGAACGCCGGAGCCTGCCCTTCACAAAACCGCGCCATCAGCACCTCGTCGGACTCGGGTGCGACGGAAGTGCGCACCGAGTCGTCTCCGGTACGCACGGGCGCGGAGGCTGGTTTCATCGATGAAGGCGGTGACACGCGCGCGGCACTCTAGCCGGTTGCATGAGACCCAGGGTGGGTGTGCCTCGGCCCCGCCATCGTCACTGCTTGAGCATGGGCTGCGGTGTGGGTGCGGAGGAGGGCAGGTGATCCGCGGCGGCGGCCAGCGCCTCGCGAACCTTGCCCTCGGCGGCCGTCCTGGCGGCGACCAATTGCGCGCGCGCGCCTCCCGCGCCGAAGAAGCGGGTGGGCGTGGCCAGCGCCGCGCGGTCCTCCGCCGAGTACTTCCTGTACGCGTACCTGACCGAGTCGGAGGGCAGCCGCAGGCCCTCCACGACCTTGAACCAGGAGAGGACCTTCAACGAGTAGAAGCTCAGGTCCACCTCCCACCAGAACCAGCCCTGGTTGGCGGTGTTCTGGTGGTAGTGGTGGTTGTTGTGCCAGCCCTCGCCGAGGGTGATGAGCGCCAGCAGCCAGTTGTTGCGGCTGGTGTCCGTCGTCTTGTAGCGGCGCTTGCCGAAGATGTGGCTCAGGGAGTTGATGGTGAACGTCCCGTGCCACAAGAGGGTGGTGCTGACGAAGAAGCCCCACACCAGCATGGAGAAGCCGCCGATGAAGTAGAGCGCCACCGCCAGCAGGACGGGCGGCACCAGGTGGAAGCGGTTGAGCCACACCAGCTCCGGGAAGCGCGCGAAGTCCTTGATGCCCTCCATGCGCGTGGGCCCGTACTTGTCACACAGAATCCAGCCCACGTGGCTGAACCAGAAGCCCTTCTGCACCGGCGAGTGGATGTCGTCCGCCTGGTCCGACGTCCGGTGGTGGTGGCGATGGTTGGCCGCCCACCACAGCACGCCCTTCTGCGTCGACAGGGTGCCCACCAGCGCGAGGATGAACTGGAAGACGCGCCCCGTCTTGAAGGCCCGGTGGGAGAAGTAGCGGTGGAAGCCCACCGTGATTCCCCACATGCGCAGGATGTACAGCCCCACACAGACCGCCACGTCCACTGGCTTCGCCCCGACAGAGATGGCGAAGAGGCACATGATGTGGACGGCGAAGAAGGGGATGGACGACAGCCAGTTCAGG
Organism: Myxococcus sp. CA040A; assembly: GCF_013336725.1. NCBI lineage: Bacteria > Pseudomonadati > Myxococcota > Myxococcia > Myxococcales > Myxococcaceae > Myxococcus > Myxococcus sp. CA040A. Next base: position 1,236,737 of record NZ_JABUMR010000003.1, read on the forward strand.
CGCTCGTTGTCCGAGGGCAGGGCGGGAGCAGGAGAGGAAGTCTGCAAGGGAGCCTCTTGAGCTGGAGCAGGAGCGCGCCCGAAGGTGCGCAGCCTCGTCCCGCATCAACACCCCCTCCTGTCATCGCTCTGTCAGGAGGCAGCGGATTGCCGCAGCTCCGTCAACCACTCCTCGAAAGCGGGGTGGCCATGCAGGGGCGCCAGGTCCGCGTCCGAGGCGGCATAGGCCCCGTCCTTGAATCCCAGCTCGCTGGCCCGGCGCAGCAGGCGCACCGCGTCGGGCACGTTGCGCGCCTTGGCATAAGCGCACGCGGCGTCGTAGGCGATGCTGGCGCTCGGGGCGTGCTCCAGCGCGGCCTCGCCCATCGCGGCGGCCTCCGAATAGACGCCTCGGATGAAGAGCACGCGCTCCGCGCAGCTGAACGCCGCGGCGGCTTCCACGCCGGGCAGCTTCAGGGCCTCCGGCGTCCGGCCCAGGCGGATCAACGTCCCGGCGTACTCGTGCATCACCGTGCGGTCCGAGGACGTCTGCCAGGCCTGCTTCCACCAATCCAGCGCGCGCGCGTCGTCACCGACGAGGGAGAAGGACGCGGCCACCGCATGCGGCTCCACCTGGAGCCCCTGCACCTGGGAGAAGTGGTCCAGCGCCTGCCGGCCCTGGCCTTCCTTCAGCGCCACCCAGCCGAGCAGGTGGTGGGCGTGGCTGGCCAGCTCGGGGGTGAGGCCGTCGCCGCCCTCCAGCACCGCGGCGCCCAGCCGGCGTGCGTCATCCAGCCGGCCCGCATCCAGCGCGATTTTCGCCTCGCGAAGCTTCCCCGCCACGGGGCTGTCCAGCGAGCCTGTGCCACCGACGCGCGGGGCGTTACCGCCGGAACTCAGGGCCTCCGCCACGGTGCGGAACGCCTGGACGCCGTACATGGCGAAGAAGATGGCGGGGAAGAGCCACCCGATGTTCAGGCTGTAGACGACCACGGCCACGCACACCAGCAGCGCCAGGCCCTGGGACGCGAGCAGTCCCCGCCGGGGGCCGAGCACCCGGGTGGCCAGCGTGGAGACCAGCCGCCCACCGTCCAGCGGCAGCACGGGCAGCAGGTTGAAGATGGCCCAGATGAAGTTGGCGCCGGCGAAGGTGCGCAGGAAGAAGTCCAGCGCGGGGGAGTGCCCGTTGAAGACCAGGTAGCCCACCAGGCTCACCACGCCGAGCAGCAGCCCGAAGAGGGGCCCCGCCACGGTGATGACCAAATCCCTCTTCCATGGAAGCGGGCCAGGCATGTCGGTGGGCAGGGTGTGCCCGCCCAGCCAGACGAGCGCGATGCTCGGGTGGTAGCCGAAGAGGCGGCTGGCCAGGGCGTGGCCCAGCTCGTGGACCAGCACGGACACGAAGACAATGAGCATCCACGACAGGACGAACACCACCATGGCACTGGCCTGGCCCAGGGCGGGCGCCTCGGACACCTGGCGGAAGGGCCAGCCATCCTGCGAGGCGCGGACCGAGCTGTAGGCGAGCACGGCGGAGACCAGCAGGTGGCTGGGGTGGACGTCGACGGGAATGCTCCCGAGGCGAAAGCGGAACATGGGCACGGACCTTAACCGTTGAGGCGCGGATGCGCAGTCCGTAGCGCACATCCCGCAACCGCTTCCTCTTCATTTCGGTAGGTTCCCAGAAGCCCCATGCTGCGACTCGGCCCTTATTCCCTTCCGAATCCTTTTGTCCTCGCCCCCATGGCCGGGGTGTCCGAGATGCCCTTCCGGGTGCTCGCCTTCCGCATGGGCGCCGCCCTGTGCCCCACCGAGCTCGTCAGCTCCCAGGGGTTGATGCGGGCCAACCAGCGCACCCTCATGTACCTGCGCTTCGACGCGGAGGTGGAGAAGCCCTACTCGCTCCAGCTCTATGGAGGCGACCCGGAGGCCATGGGCCTCGCGGCCGCGGTCGGCAAGTCCCACGGGGCGCAGATGCTGGACATCAACATGGGCTGCCCGGTGAAGAAGGTGACGAAGAACGGGGCGGGCAGCGCGCTCTTGAGCGACCCGGAGCGCGCCGCCGCCATCGTCCGGGCGATGCGCGAGGCCTCGGGCCTGCCCGTCACCTGCAAGATTCGCTCGGGCTGGGACGCCAGGACGCGCAACTACCTCCAGATGGCCGCCGCGCTCCAGGAGGCCGGCTGCGCGGGGCTGGCCATCCACCCTCGCACCCGGGAGCAGGGCTACTCGGGGCAGGCGGACTGGAGCGTCATCACCGACTTGAAGCGCCACTTCCCGGAGCTGCCCCTGTTCGGCAACGGGGATGTGCGCACGCCCGAGGACGCGCGGCGCATGCTGGAGACGACCGGCTGCGACTACGTGATGATTGGCCGCGCGGCCCTGGGCAACCCGTGGATATTTCGCGAGCTCGCGGGCGGGGAAGCGCCTTCGCCCGAGGAGCGGTGCGCCCTGGTGCTGGAGCACTTCCACGCGCACCTGGCCTTCGTGGGGGACCCGCTCGGCGCCGTGCGCTCCTTCCGCCGACACCTGGGCTGGTACGCCCATGGCCTCGCGGGCGCCGCCGCCTTCCGTGCGCGCGCCAACACCCTGGATGCACCGGAGGCGGTGGCGGACGCCGTGCGCGCCTTCTTCTCCGCCGCCGACTCGGACCGCTCCGGGGACTCATCCGAGGAGCAGGACGTCGACTACCGCGCGGCGCTCGGTTGACGACTTCGCGCCCCACGGGTTCTCACCCGAGGGGCGCGGAAGTTCCTACAGGGACGCACCGGGCGGCACGAGCACGCGGCCGGTGGCGACGGCGCGGAAGTAGTCGCAGGCGGGGGTGGGGCGCCGCTCCAGCGTGTCGAAATCGACGTGGTAGAGGCCGAAGCGCGGGCCCCAACCCTCCAGCCACTCAAAGTTGTCGAGCAGGCTCCAATAGAGGTAGCCGCGCACGTCCACGCCCTGGGCCCGGGCGGCCAGCACCTGGGAGAGGTGGGAGTGCAGGTAGTGGGGACGGCGGGCGCCCGCGCGGTCATCGATGCCGTTCTCCGTAATCCACACCGGCTTGCCGTAGCGCTTCACGTCGCGCAGCGTCTGGAGGAAGCCCTCGGGCCAGTCCTCCCAGCCGATGTCGGTGAGGCCCCGGCCCCGGGTGTCGCGGTACTTGAACTCGATGAAGGGCGGGCGCGGCACGAAGCGCAGGTGCGCGCGGCTGTAGTAGTTCACCCCGATGAACTCCACCGAGTCCCGGGCCTCGGGGATGTCGGCGCGGGTGGTGGCCACCCCGGGCATGTTCACCCGGAGCTTCCCGGTGGAGAGCGCCTCGTGGAAGGCGTGGTTGTAGGCGGGCGAGGCCAGCCGCACGAGGGCGCGGTCCAGCGGGTTCCACCAGCGGTCCGGCGCGAAGGCGAGCATGTTCTGGGAGATGCCCAGCTCCACCCGGCCCAGGCGCTCCAGCAGCTCCTGACGCGCCGCCGCGTGGGAGCGGACCATGTTCTCCAGCGCCCTCATGGTGAGCGCCCCGTCGGCGATGCCCGGGGGGATGGCGCCCTGCAGGTAGCCGCCCAAGAGCAGCACCATCGGCTCGTTGAAGGAGATGACGAGCGCGTCCAGGCCCTCCAGCAACGCGGCGCACCGGCGGGAATAGCGGCGGAAGACCTCCACGCTCTCGGGCGAGTGCCACGGAGTCTCCCGGTGGAACCATGTCGGATGGGTGAAGTGGTGGAGCGTCACCACCGGCCGCAGGCCCTGGGCCTTCATCTTCAGGAGCCGCTCCCGGTATGCCTCCAGCGCGGCCTCGTCGAACCTCCCGCGCTCCGGCTCGATTCGCGCCCACTCGAGGGAGATTCGGAAGGCGGTGGCGCCCACGGCGCGGGCCAGCGCGTAGTCCTCCTCGTAGCGGCGCCAGTGGTCCACCGCTCGCCCGCAACGGGCGTGGGGCTCCTTCAACTTTCCCGCGCGCTCCCACTCGGCCCAGTCGTTCTCGATGCCGCCCTCCACCTGGTACGCGGAGGTCGCGACGCCGAAGGTGAAGTCCGCGGGGAAGGTCATCTCGGAGGTCCTCATCGTGGCCGCGCACCGTAGACGCGACCCTCCATCGCGAAAAGTTCGGAGTGCCGCGAAGGCCAGTGCGCGGCAGCCGACAGTGCGCTCGCGAGGCGCGCGCCGCGAACGGCTCCGTCGCGTCCGGAGCCTAGAATTCGGCCTCGCGCGCGTTTTCGCGCGTCGCTTCGGAAGTGTCCTCGAAGCGCCTTTCGCGACCTCCGGCACCGCCCGATGCCGAAAAATCGGCCTCGCCGCGCGATGCAATACATCACCATGCGTTGACACACTGGTGTGTCGCCCGTACCATTCACTTCAAGCACTCACTCCATCAAAAGAAGAGTGCAGGCCCTCGGTTCACTGGGGCCAATTACATGGAGGGTTCTGATGGCCGCTAAGAAGAAGACCGCCGCGAAGAAGAAGACCGCCGCGAAGAAGACGACCACCCGCAAGACGGCTGGCAAGACCGCGAAGAAGGCGGCGGCGAAGAAGACGACTGCTCGTAAGGCCACCAAGAAGGCCCCTGCCCGCAAGCGCGCGAGCAAGGCCAAGACGGCGGCGGCCCCGGCGACCCCGGAGTCCTGAGCAGTAAAGCGTCATTCGCGGACGGTGTTTGACGTCCGGTGAACGGCTCGGCGAAATCCGCCGGGCCGTTTTTCTTTTGTCCGGACAGGAGGTTGCCCATGTCACTGCGTCCCTCGGAGCTGGAGCAGGTGGTGGCGGAGGTGGGGGCGAAGCTGACGGGAGCGGTGGCCCAGAAGGCCTGGTGTCCGCTGCCGAGGCTGGCCTACCTGGAGCTGCGAGTCCCCGGGCGCTCCATCCTTCTATGTCTGTGCGCCGAGGGAGAGCTGTCGCGGGTGGCCGTCGCCGAGACGCGCTTCCCCACACCGGGAGAGCCCGCGCCCTTCCAGCGGTGGCTGAGGCACGAGCTGACTGGCGCGAAGCTCCTGGCGGCGCGTTTTCGCGACGCGGAGCGGGTGGTGGAGCTGGACTTCGAGCGCGAGGAGGTGCGCCGTCGTCTGGTGATGGAGCTGGGCTCCCCGGGCGGACTGCTCCTCTTGAGTGAGCAGGGGCGGGTGCTGATGTTGTCCGGCGAGGGCTTCGGTCCCCGGCGCAATCTCTACGCGGGCGCGGCGTGGACACCTCCAGAGTCGCTGCCTCCGGACGCGCTGGCCAAGGCGCGCCTCGCGCCCTCGCGGCTGGTGCCCGCCGAGGGGGACACGCTTCCCTACTCCCACGCGGCGGAGCTGCTGCTCGGAGCCAAGGACCAGGCGAGCCGCGCGGAGTCCATCCGCCGCCGACTGGCGCAGCCGTACCGCGCTCGCCTCAAGCGCTCCTCGCGCACCCTGGAGAAGGTGAGGGCGGAGGCGGGGCGTGGGCCGGACGCGGAGAAGCACCGTCGGATGGGGGAGCTGCTGGCGCAGAACCTCTTCCGCCTCAAGCGGGGCGCCACCGAGGTCACGCTCACCGAGTACACCGAGGCCGGCGCGGAGGAGGTCCAGGTGAAGCTGGACCCGAAGCGCACGCCCAAGGAGGAGGCGGACTGGAACTTCCACCAGTACCGCCGGCTGCTGCGAGGCGTGGAGCAGGCGCGCCACCGCGAGGCGGAGCTGGCGCGGGAGGTGGCTCACGCCCAGTTGTCGCTGGAGCAGGTGGAGCGGATGGACGAGGCGATGCTGCTCGCGCAGGCGCAGGTGCTGCACGTGCCCGTGGGCGGGGAGGTCACCCCGGAGGGCAAACCCTTCAAGGAGTACGTGGGCCACGCGGGCTCGCGCATCTGGGTGGGGCGGGGTTCGGAGGACAACGACACGCTCACCTTCAAGGTGGCCCGGCCCTGGTACCTGTGGTTCCACGCGCGCGGCGTGCCGGGCAGTCACGTGGTGCTTCCCCTGGAGAAGGGGCAGGAGCCCACGCAGGAGGTGCTCCTGGACGCGGCGCACCTGGCGCTGCACCACTCGGGGGCGAAGGGCGAGCCGCGGGGCGAGGTGAGCTACGTGCAGGCGAAGTTCGTGCGGAAGGTGAAGGGTGGGGCTCCGGGGCAGGTGACGTACACGCGCGAGAAGACCTTCGTGGTGCGCATGGAAGCGGAGCGGCTGGAGCGACTGCTCAAGTCCCGTCACACCGAGTTGCCCGCTCCGTGACGAAACTTCCCCCCGGAGTGTGAACCTCAGCGCGGAGGGGTGGGGCGCGGTTGACGGGCTGACGGAGAGCAGGCGGGCAAAGGCCGGCGGCCTTGAGTCCGGGAGGTTGCCGGGTACGATGCGCGCCGAGTGACCTCCGAGTTTTTCCGTCAGATGTCCCTGTTTCCACGCGGCCTCTCCGCGGCCAGTCGGGCCACGGCGGCGGTCGCGGAGCCTCGTGCCCTGGAAAAGGAGGTCGCGGAGGTTGTTCCGCGGCTCGAGCCCGTTCCGCAGCTCCGGCCGCCTCCGCCCCGGCATCGGGCACCGGAAGAAGCACCGCGCATGCTCACGGTTCCCTCTCCTCGTGAGGAGATGTGGACCCGCGCGGAGTCCCTGGCCTGGAGGCTGAGCGCGGAGCTGGGGATGCCGGTGAAGCTGGCGGTGACGGACAACCGCTCCACCATGGTGTCCTTCCGTCGAGGGGGCAACGCGCTCCAGCTGCGGCTGCACCACATGTTCCTGGACGCGCCGGAGTCCATCGTCCGCGCGGTGGCGGACTACGCGGGCCGGGGACACCGGACGGCGGGCGTGCTGCTGGACGAGTACATCCGGGGACAGCAGCCGCGAATCCGCCAGGTGCGTCGTGAATCCGACGCGGACCTCAACCCGTTGGGGCGCTGTTTCGACCTGACGGCGCTTTACAACAACGTCAACGCCACTTTTTTCGAGAACGTCATCCAGGCGCGCATCGGCTGGGGACGGATGCCTCCGAGGCGTCGGCGCAAGTCCATCCGCCTGGGCGTGTACGACCATCAGACGCGGGAGATTCGCATCCATCCCGCGCTGGACAGGCCCGAGGTGCCGGCCTTCTTCGTGGAGTTCATCGTCTACCACGAGATGCTGCATCAGCTCTTCCCGAGCACGGGGCGAGGCGGGCGTCGGGTCCACCACCCGCGCGCCTTCCGGGAGCGCGAGCGCACGTACCCTCACTACGCGGCGGCGCTGCGCTGGGAGCGGGAGAATCTGGGCGTGTTGTTGCGCGGTTGATGGCTCCGTTGCTCGCTGGCTCATTTACCGTTTTACCGAGCGAAGCGACGCGTGGTGCGTGCTTGACGCGTTCGTGAGGGGCACCCATCCTCCCGAGCCATATGCGACGAGCGAAGATTGTCTGCACCCTTGGGCCCGCGAGTCAGAGCCAGGAGATGTTGGAGGCGCTGCTGGAGAACGGCATGGACGTCGCGAGATTGAACTTCTCGCACGGCAGCCATGAGCAGCACGCGGAGAACATCGCCAAGCTGCGCGCGGCCTCGCTGAAGGTGCGCAAGGCGGTGGGAATCCTCGGTGACTTGCAGGGCCCGAAGATTCGCACGGGCCGCTTCACCAAGGGCAGCACGGACCTGAAGGAAGGCGGCATCTTCCACATCACCACGGACGAGACGGTGCCGGGCACGGACGAAATCGTGTCCACCACGTACCCGTTCCTGGCGGCGGACGTGAATCCGGGCGACCGCATCCTGTTGGACGACGGCTTGCTGGAGCTGAAGGTCCTGCACACGGACAAGCAGAAGCTCATCAAGACGGAAGTCATCCACGGCGGCGCGCTGAAGAACAACAAGGGCATCAACCTGCCCGGCGTGGCGGTGCGCGCGGATGCGCTGACGCCGAAGGACCGCGAGGACCTGGTCTTCGGCATCAAGGCGGGCGTGGACTTCATCGCGCTGTCCTTCGTGCGGCAGCCGTCGGACCTGGACGCGGCGAGGCAGGCGATGGCGGAGGTGGGCCGGACGGTGCCCATCATCGCGAAGCTGGAGAAGCCGGAGGCGATTGCCCGGCTGGACGCCATCCTGGACAAGACGGACGGGGTGATGGTGGCGCGAGGCGATTTGGGCGTGGAGATTCCGCCCGAGGAAGTCCCGGCCGTCCAGAAGGACATCATCCGGCGTTCGAACCTGCGCGGCCTGCCGGTCATCGTGGCAACGCAGATGTTGAACTCGATGATTGATAACCCGCGGCCCACGCGCGCCGAGGCGAGCGACGTGGCCAACGCGGTGTTCGACGGCGCGGACGCGGTGATGCTCTCGGGCGAGACGGCGAGCGGCAAGTTCCCCATTGAGTCCGTGCAGATGATGGAGCGCATCATCCTGGCGGCGGAGTCGTCGCAGCGGGTGCAGCCGGTGTTGCGCAACATCGACGCGCCGCTGGGATTGCCCACGCACTTCCCGGATGTGATTGCGCGCGTGGCGTGCGAGGCGGCGAAGGCGAGTGGCGCGTCGCTGATTGCCGCGTTCACGCTGTCTGGCGTGACGGCGCGGTTGTTGTCGCACTACCGGCCGTCGGTGCCGATTGTGGCCTTCAGCCCGAACCAGGAGGTCCGTCGTCGGCTGGCGCTCCTGTGGGGCGTGGTGCCGCGAGTGCTGGAGCCCATCCAGGACACCGAGGCGATGGTGCGCCGCGTGGGTGAGGAGCTGGTGGCGCGGGGCCTGGGTCGCAAGGGCGACCGCATCGTCATCGTGTATGGCGCGCCCGTGGGACAGCCCGGGAAGATCAACAGCCTGCGGCTGCACACCATCGAAGGCTGAGTCGACGTCGAATCGAAGGCTTGGGCCTGAGTCTCATCGAAGCACCGTGAGGGGAGGCCCGTGGTTAGGGCTTCCCCTTCGTGCGTGATGGGACTGCTACTTCGGCGCGTTGGGCAGTGCGCGGCGGGGAATCTCCGCGTCCACGAAGATGTGGAACAGCTCCTTGTCCAACTGCCCGTTGTCGGCCTCGCGCTTGAGGATGTCGAGCGCGAGGGTATGGGGCACGGCCTTCTTGTAGGGCCGGTCGCTGGCGGTGAGCGCGTCGTAGATGTCGGAGATGGACATCATCCGCGACTGGACGGGGATGGTGCGCTCGGGGATGGCGCGCGGGTAGCCGGTGCCGTCGAGCTTCTCGTGGTGCGCGTAGGCGATTTCGGGCACGCGGCGCAGGGCGCGCGTCCACGGAATCTGGGTGAGGAAGCGGTAGGTGTGCTCGACGTGGCTCTCGATTTCGCGGCGCTCCTCGGAGGAGAGGGTGCCCCGGGTGATGGAGAGCGACTGGATTTCGCGAGGCAGCAGCAGCGGCTGGGTCTTGCCGTCGGCGTCCTCGAACTGGAGGTGTCCCAGCTCGTTCAGGCGCTCGAACCCGCCCTGGGCGAGCACCGTGGGGCGGTTGCAGGTGAGGACGAAGTCGAACACCTCGTGCAGGTGCTTCAGCTCGGTGCCGAGTCGCTCGGTCTCCTCGGCCTCGATTTCCGCCAGGTGCTTGTCGCCGCGGTGCTTCACGGCCTCGAAGCGGCGGCGGTAGCTCTGGAGCTGGAGGTCCTTGCGCGCGAGCTGGAAGCGGGCTCGAAGTCCCTCGAGCTCATGCGGGTAGAGCTTCTCCGCCTTGACGAGCACGTTCTCCCGCACGCCCACCTTGCCGAAGTCGTGGAGCAGCGAGGCGTAGCGAATCTCCTGAATCTCCGTGGAGGAGAAGTGCGTCCGGGCATAGGGGCCGGTGGACAGGTGCTCCAGGGCCTGGGCCAGGGTCACGGTGAGGTCGGCGACGCGGCCCGAATGACCGGCCGTCGTGGGGTCCCGCGCTTCGATGGCGACGACGGAGGCGGAGACGAAGCCCTCGAAGAGGCGGTTGATCTCCTCGTGGAGCAGGGCGTTCTCAATCGCGCCGGCGGCCTGGGCGCCCAGGGCGAGCAGCAGCTCCTCGTCCTCGGAGTTGAAGCCCTGGCCATCGAGCCTGTTGAGGGCCTGGATGACGCCGGTGACTTCGCCGTTGGCGTCGCGCATGGGGACGCAGAGGATGGTCTTCGTCTGGTAGCCGCTGGAGACGTCGAACGAGCGGTTGAAGCGCGTGTCGGCGTAGGCGTCTGGGATGTTGATGATGGCGCCGGTGTGGGCCACCTGTCCGGCGATGCCGCTGCCCACGGGGAGCCGGATTTCGCTCTTCGAGCCCTGGGCCACCTTGCTCCACAGCTCATTGCGCTCGCGGTCCAGGATGAAGAGCGAGCAGCGGTCCGCCTCCACCACCTTGGTGGCCTCGAAGAGGATGAGCGGGAGCAGCAGGTCCAAATCCCTCTCGGCGCTCATGGCCTTGGCGACGTCCAGGATGGACGTGAGCTTCGCCAGTCGTCGATTGAGGTCGGGGAGTGGCTGCGGAACGGCGGGAGAGCGTGAGAGCACCGAGCGGCTCCGGGCGACGTGGCCTGCGGCCGTGCAGGACGTCGAGGTTGTAACATGCCCAGCCAGGTGACTGCCTTCAGGCCCGACCTGCTCGGTTTCCTGCTTTCGAGTGGACGTCCGGGAATTCAGCCCGTGCCGGAGGGAGTGGGAAGCGGGTATGTAGCGCCCCCATGAGCCGTCGCCCTGTGCGCATTGCCCCCTCGCTCCTGTCCTCTGACTTTGGTCGCCTGGCCGAGGAGGTCCGCGACATCGAAGCCGCGGGAGCGGACTTGATTCACGTCGATGTGATGGATGGCCGGTTCGTGCCGAACATCACGATTGGGCCGGTGGTGGTGGAGGCCATCAAGCGAGCGGCCACGAAGCCGCTGGACGTACATTTGATGATTGTGGAGCCGGAGAAGTACGTGGAGGCCTTCGTGAAGGCGGGGGCGGACGTGCTGACGGTGCACGTGGAGGCGAGCCCTCATCTGCACCGCACCCTGCAACAGATTCGTCAGGCGGGGGCGAAGGCGTCGGTGGTGTTGAACCCGAGCACGCCGCTGTCGGCGATTGAAGAGGTGCTGGGGGACGTGGACATGGTGTTGCTGATGAGCGTGAACCCGGGTTTTGGCGGGCAGGGCTTCATCGAGGCGACGGTGGACAAGGTGCGCCGGCTGCGAGCGATGTTCGACGCGCGTGGCTTGGACACGGACATCGAGGTGGACGGGGGCATCAACGCCGACACGGCGAAGCGCGTCGTCGCGGCGGGGGCGACGGTGCTGGTGGCGGGCAGCTACGTCTTCGGGGCGAAGGACCGGGCGGCGGCCATTCGTTCACTGCGCTCGTAGGCGGGCTTCAGGCGCGGGTGCGAGCGACGGTGCTGGCGAGCCGGGCGACGCGGGTCATGAAGGTGGGGTCGAAGGGCTTCACCTCGTAGTCGTCCGCGCCGAGTTCGAAGCAGACGTGGCGGGTGAACTGGTCCTCGACGCCGCTGAGGATGATGACCTTGCAGTCGCGGGTGGACGGGTCCTGCTTGAGCTGGGCGAGCAGGTCGCGGCCGTCCTGGTGCTGGTTGATGTCCAGGATGATGACGGCGGGGCGGTGGAGGCGGGCCAGCTCCAGGACGCGCTCGGACGTCGTGTCCGAGATGCACGTCAAGCCGGACCGCTTCGCCTCCCGGGCGAGGGCCGACACGATGAGCGGTTCATCATCGGAGATGAGGACGACGGGGGGCATTTTCGTTTCGAGCTGCACGGCCCACTGCCTTTTTCGGCCCGGAGAATCCGTGAATATATCCGGAAGTACCGGAATGTCGGGGAGTTTAAAAGGGGGGAGGGTGGGAGAAGGGGCGAGTGAGGGTCTTCAGGGACTCGTGGAGGGGGCAGGCGAGGGGGCGGGGAACGAAAAGGTGATCCGAGGACGTTGACTCAGCCAAGGGGCACGGGTATTACCGCCCGCACTTTTCGCCGGTCCCGAGGAAGACCACCGGCGGACGGACGTATCGGGGAGTGGCTCAGCCTGGTAGAGCACTTGGTTCGGGACCAAGGGGTCGCAGGTTCAAATCCTGTCTCCCCGACCATTTTTTGACGGGCTGGAGATCTTCACGGATCTCCAGCCCGTTTCCGTTTCAGGCGGTCATGTTCATCTGCCGGGTCCGTTGACCCTTGGGCCAGGTGACGGGCCCTCCCTCAGAGGGGGGGCGAGGGTCCCTGCCCCCGCTCGGGTGGTACTCTCAAGGCGTTCGAGGGCCACGCCAATGCCTGTCGCCAAGATGACGGATGCCTCCCCGCTGACGGACCCCAAAGGGGCGACCGCCCCCCACCTGAAGGGCATCTCGGGGCGAGCAAACACGACCCAGCCCCTCACGGATCGGTCCTACAAAATCCTCCGGGAGCGGCTCGAAAAGCAGGAGCGGCTCTCCCTCGAGGAGCCCATCCAGAACGGAATCCCCAAGCTGGGCTTGCTGCTGGACCGCGCGAAGCTCCCGAGGGCCATTGGCGTGAAGATGGCGGACCTGACCGAGTCCTACAGCCAGCAGATGTGGGCGTTGGTCGAGGCCGCGCTCTCCGTCGAGCGGGACGAGGACGAGCCGTTCGGCCCGGAACTCGAGGGCGTGCTTGAGAAGAGCCGTGTCACCGCGCGGCGGTTCCAGGATGCCCTGGATGAAATCGAACGGTGCTTCGGCTTTCTCCGCAGGGAGAGCTCCGAGGCCATCCGGAACGCGGCGGCGGCCATCTTCGGCATGAACACCGACCCCGAGACCAAGCTCGAACTGATGAACGTGCTGTTCGACCGCTACGACGTCGCGTACAGCCACACCATCGAGGACGACGAGGTCTCCGAGTATTTCTCTACGCTCACGCCCCGACAGACCCTCCTCCCTTTGCTGAAAGGGTCGAATGTCTACAGGAACAAGCAGAACACCTTCGCCCATCTGCTGGCGGTTTCGACCAAGAAAAACAACTCCGATGAGCGCATGACCTGGGCGAAGACTGATCAGGGCACCACCATCGAAATGAAGTACCAGGTCCCGCCGAAGTTCGACACCAGCGTCTTCAGCGACCATGCGGGCTTCGTCTCCAAATTCTCATGCCAGGGGGCCCCGCCCCTCTTCATCTATTACCACTCGCTGGAGCACGGGCATCAGCACACCAACACCCGGACCGCGTGGAACTATGGCTCCCAGTCGAGCCTCAATTTCTTCAAGCAGGGCTCGGGGAAGTTCGACCCCGAGAAGTCCTCCAAGCTCGCCGTGCATGACCATCGTGAGGCCTTCCTTGACAGCCTCCATCAGGAACTCGATTTCCTGCTCGGCATCGCCCGGAACGAGCAGGCCAATGTCCTGGTCGTCGTAGGAGAGTGCTCGCTCGCCATCCACAAGGGCATCCTCGAGAGCATCCTGTATCGTGTCCAGAACGACCTGGACCTCAATGACATCCACAGTGTCTCCGAGGACTCGGTGAACGTGTATGGCGCGAAGACGCAGGCCCCGGACTTCGACTTGAGATTCGAGAACGCCAGCAAGTCCGAGTACAAGGGCGGGAAGCTTGTCGCCGGCATGGGCGTCCACGCCTTGACGGGGTACCTGTTTCTCAACACCAGTAACCCATCCCCCGGCATTGAAATCGAAGCCTCGTTGCTGACCCTCGCGGATGGCACCCGACAGAATCTGCTCACGTTGAAATACGGGCCCAACGATGAGTTGCACGCCATGACGCACCTCCTCAACGGCAAGGAGGACGCGCTCGCCGGGGAGCTGAAACGCAGCGGCTATGTGACGGTGGGCGGGGATTTGAACAACCTGACCCTCGGCACGGAGTTGGTAGAGACTTGCGACAGGGAGGGCCGTCGCTTGAGCATGGGCAGCAACTCCACCGCCACGGAGATGTACGACAAGATCGTGGTCCTCTGACTCGACTGGGGCCGAGCAGGCGGGTTGAGGGAGACCTCCGCGAAACCAGACCGACTGGATGACGGGCGCGGTCGGAGCCGTGGCTCATCCGCGAGGCGGGGCTTGTGGCCGCGCCACAGGGACGAAGCGTTGTTGCCATGGGGTGCGCCGGTCACCTTCGGATCGTAGCCGCTGCCCGCATAAGTCGAGCAGTAGCCGCACAGGTCGGGCCCGTTCACCACCGTGTCGTTGGTGCTCTGAACCCAGCTCGCCCAGGTGTACGCGTCATCCACGTCAGCCACCCGCGCCTGAGAGTTGGCGTTGCGGATCGTGCAGGCAGTCTGCATCACCCCCGTCGACTCGTTGAGGGAGTCCGTGCAGGTCCACAATGCCCTGCTCGAGAGCGCGAAGATGGTCCAGTCCATGGGCATGAGCGGGCTGACGCTCAAGGGCATGGTGGAGCAGGTCAAGAACTCGGCGAAGGACCTCCATGCGGGGACTGTCACGAAGCTTCGTCGTCGAGCACCAGACTGTCGCGCCTGGGACGGGTCTGGGCGAGGCGGAGGACGCCCCCGACCTGCTCGCGGAGCTCATGCGGCTCGAGGCCCAGGAGAAACATGCCGCCTCCACGAGCAGCGGCAGCTCGAGTTCGAACACGAACACGAACCCGAACACGTGAGTTGGGCGCTCAGGCCTCCATCACGCTCATAGGACTTCGCCGCTGTCGAATCCATCCTCGGACGGCACCTCTCTCGTAATCAGTGGTCTGAAGGATCCAGGTAGGTCAGAGCGCCGCGACTCCAAGCAACTTTCCCAGCGCGTGCACCGCGCCCTCCTGGTGTGACTGGGCCTGGATGGGCAGCATCGACGGCTCAGCTCCGGAACCGCTCCTGAATGTAGGCCTGCATTCTCGCCCCCGACAGGTCCTGGGAGGATGGACCCGCGCGAACGTAGAAGCGCTCCACGTTGCCGTCCTTGACGAAGATGGGAGACCGCCCCGGTAGGCAGTCCACAGCCAGCACGCGGCCCCCCTGGTAGTCATCAAACCGGGGATGGATGTACATCATGTGGCTGGTCCCCATGCGGTCCTTGATGAGCTCCACCAGGCGCAGACTCATCTTGTCCTCGCTTTCGAAATTGTCGGGCCCGAGCCCCACCAGCGCGCCGTCATCAGCCACGCCGATGAGCAGCGTGCCCCCGCCAGTGTTGATGAAGGCCGCCAGGGTCTTCAACACGCTGAGCACCATTCTCGGGTCTTCCTGGCCCGTGTGCAGGTTCATGCGCAAGGTGGACTTGAACTCGACGCTGGAGGACTCCCCTCCCTTGATGAACTCCTCGGTGCTCAGCACCGGTCCTGGCTTGGCGCCGTCCTTCCCCGCCAACAAGGAGTAGGCGTCGCGAATCACCTTCGCCATCAGCTCTCTGCGCTGTTGGAGGAACTCGCGGTATTCCATGCGCTCCCACCCATCCGGCAGCGCATGCCAGTAGTGCATCCGCTCCAGCTCCTTGGAGGAGAAGGGCTTGCGCAGGACCTGCACGTACTCGTCCGGAGACTTCCTCGCGAGCTGCGCATGCTCCCCCCAATCCACCACCGTGAAGTTAGCGATCTGGGACGTCTCCCGGGACTCGCCGATGCCCTGGCTCTCCAGGAGGCGCTTGGAGAAGAGGGACTGTCGCTCCAGGGACGTCGTGCCGGACTGGGTTGCCGCGTCCATCCACTCGCTGACCTTCTGCCTTGAGAACAGAACCTCCGCGGCATGGAGGTTCAAGGAGGCGAAGTAGGCGAACATCGACGGACTGCGCGCCGCCGAGGTGGCCAGATCCGTCGGCAGGGTGATGGTCCAGTAGTCACTCGTCAGAGTGGAATTGCAGGTGGCCGCCAGCACTGCGACAAACGCGTCCGCGTCCTTCACTTGGCGCAGCCGAGCCAGGTCGAACTCCATCGCTGACTCTGGCGAGCCGGAGTATCGCCCCGTCAGCGTGCTCATGAAGAACCACTGCGCAATCGAGCGCCTCAGCCGCTCCTCTTCGACGCCGTACTCCGTCGTCCCGAGCAGGTACAGGGTGTAGGCGAAGAGCAGGGCATTCTCCGAGCTGATCATCCCTTTGTTGCGGAATCCCGCCTGCTGAATGGCGCGCAGGAAGCCGTGCCAGTGCTCCAGGTTCAGGGTCTGGGCCTGGGCCTGCCGCAGCACCTGGAACTGGGTGTCACGGCGCTCAGCGCTGAGCTCGCCCGTCTCCAGGTCCTTGCCTCGCAGGATGGAGTACACATGCTTCAGCCGGGCGCGCCGGAAGCCGAGCCCCACGCTGGTGCGCAGGAGTTGGTCGGGGTCCGGCTGGATGTAGGGGTTGAATGGTGAGGGCTTGCCCGCGGTCTGCGTGCGGGCCTCGCGGCAGAACGCCTCCAGTTGGCTGCGGCCCTCATCCCAGAATACGGACATCAACGTCAGAATGAAGTCCGCCTGGTTGAGCTTCTTGCCCTCGCTGTTGATGCGGACGAACACCTCTGAGACCTGCTCCTCGTCGAGGCTCGAGGACAACTCCAACGTGGTGAAAGGGAAGCCCAGCAGGTTCTGCAGTTTGGAGAAGGTGCTGCCGATATGCTTCCGCTCCTGAGCAGTCACCTCCCGTACTGTCGCGAGATCCTTCAGGTAGGTCTCGACCAGCTCGAAGATGTCGGTCGATTTGTCCCAGAGGATGGAGATATTGGGGATGAAGGCCTTGTCCTGGCGGGTGGCCGCATCCGCCACCTCGAACTTCTCCATCAGCGGGTTGAAGGCAATCTCGATCTTCTCCGGCTTGTAATTCTCGCGTACTACCGGGACACCCTTCACCACGGCGTAGAGCGAGGTCAGCCGCTGCTGCCCATCTACGATGAGCAACCGGGGAACCTTTTGCTTCTCGTCGGTGCCAATGGCCTTGCTTCCCGCAGCCTCATTTTCCCAGAACAGTAGGTGGCCCACGGGATAGCCCCGGTACATGGAGTCGAACAGGTTGCGAACCTTTGCGTTCTTCCACACGAAGGGACGCTGGATGTCCGGCAGCCCGATTCTACCCAGAGCAATCGACTCCATGAGACTGCCCAGGGTGTTGTCAACCTTGGTGAAGACAGTTCTGCTCACTTGGCCCCCTCTGTGCCCCCTGCTGAGGGGCCGAGTGTCTCGCAGTTTCGCCAAGCCGCCCAGAGAAGCAAAGGAAGAATGGCATGAGGTTCCGCCTGCTCCGTGGCTCTCCCGCACTTCGGGTGGACCTTGGAGCTGCCCCTTTCAGATCGGACATGGCCAAGCCGACGCGAGGAGCCCTTGCCGCGAAGCTGGCTCAAGACGAAGCATTCCTTGTTCTCATGCGCATTCGGCCGGCCGGAGGGGTGTTGCTGCTGGAGAAGAAGGAGGGTTTGATTTCCTGGTCGGACCCGGGCGCATTCATGCGCGTTTCACCCAGTCAGGGCCGATGTACATGCCAATGACCTGAGTGCCTATGGTCAGGAGTCTGCCGGTGCGGACGCCGCAGCCCTATCCCTCCGCGCGGGGGGGCGAAGTAAATCCTCACCAGTTTTCGAGGAGCTTGTCTGAGCATGTTCGTAAGAGGCGCTGGGCGCACCACCGTCGGCCACACGCCTCTTTGAGGACAGGAATTCGCCCAGCTCGCCCAATCCAAGGGCTTCGACCCGCGCGCCCTGTTGCCCGCGACGTCCGAGCTGTGCCGCCCCGCGCGTAGAGGGCGGCATCCTCCACGACGTCATCATGTCCACGGTGGCCCGTGCCGACGACGCCGTGTCCCAGATTGGCTGGGCCTTGGGGCCAGACGCTCTACAGCTTGCAGGTCGTGCGGGCGTAGTTGTAGGGCGTTCCGCAGACTCCTGCGTTGGTATACGAGGCAGTCGGGCGATATCCGGGAGGGCAGTCGGTTCCGCATGACTGAACCGTTGAGCCGGAAACGATGTTGCAGCTCGTGAGCGTATAGTCGAAGGAGGTCGAACAGACTCCCGCAGTGGAATAGGCGGCCTTGGGATAGTACCCAGCCGGACAGCCAACACCGCATGAGTTGAACGATGAGCCAGAGACGGTTTTGCACGTCGTCAGTGTGGTGTCATACGGAGTCCCGCAGATGGCCCCCGTGGTGTAGGATTCGGATGGGTAGTATCCAGACGGACAGCTCGTTCCGCATGAGTTGAACGATGAGCCTGAGACGGTTTTGCACGTCGTCCGGGTGTAGTTGAATGCAGCACCACAGGCCGCGATGTTGGTATATGCGGCCGACGGATAGTACCCATCTGGGCAGCCCACTCCGCACTGATTGATGGTGAGCGCACTCTCATCCGAGCCGAGCGGTGCGTCGGCTAACTCCTCGTGACCCAGGTCGGGACTGCCACAGCCAATGGCAGTTGAGACGGAGATGGCGAGGAGGAGGAGGAACGGGTTGGCGGAGCTTCGGTTCTTCGAGGATGGCATGGGATGGATGTCGGGGAGTGAGTGAATGTGCTTCAGATGCAGTGCCTACTCTATCAGGCTATTGAAGCAATCGCGGATGGAGCCAGAGATACCACCCGCCATCGCTTGCAACCTTGACACTCCGCGCGTCCCATCCTGAATTCCGACGCGCGCCGTTTCACGTGAAGGCGTGGCCTCACCCGCCATAGGGCGCGGTGAAATCACCCCAGCGGTTGTTGGGTTGCAGGCCCGTGCCGGGATTCTCCCGGCGATTGGCCTCGGTGCGCAGCTCCCGGGCCGCCGCGGCCAGCGCCTCGATGGACCTCACCCGCGCGTTGATGTCCGCGTCCTCCGCGCCCTCCAATCTGAGGATCCAGGTCCGCATGAAGCGGACGGCGTAGAGCACCTCGGTGCGGTCGAAAATCTCACCCGTCCGCGTCAGGTCCTCCTCCACGAGATAGATGAACATCCGGGCGAAGTTCGCGAACATCCGGTCATGGACCGGACGCCTGCGATTGCCCGAGGGTGGCGGGCTGAAGTTGTCGCGCAATTGCTTGAAGCTGAAGGTGCGCACGCTGGCCAGCTTCCCCGTCCCGGCCCGGAATCCCCCCGCATCCATCCACCCCTGGGCGGATGACTTCTCCACCGCCATCTTCGCGAAGACGAAGGCGTGGTGGACGTCATAGAAGGGCAGCAGCACCGACTCCAGATAGTCACCGATGAAGGTGGCGAAGCTGTCTCCCTCGTAGAGCAGCGCGGGGTCCCTGAGGAAGGACATCACGAACCACGTCTGCTGGAAGACCTGGCTCTGCTTGATTCGAGCCTCGGTGTAGGACGGCGTGTCGTGGATGGTCTGGTCGATGATGGGCGGCAGCAACGTGCAGGGATGGTTGGTGGCGTTGCAGGCCGTCTGCGCGGGGCGGGCCAGCGGATGAATTCGCAGGTGGTCTCCGGTCTCCCAGATGGGATTGCGGGCGATGACCTTCTCCAGGTGGTCGGGGATTCGGGGCGTCCCTCCGCTCGAATCCACATCTACCAGGAAGTCTGGGTGGCGGTGGGTGCCGTGCCGCAGCATGTGCTGGAACACCTGGAGGGAGTGGTACTTCAACCGCATCCATTCGCAGGCGCGTGGGTAGTCCTCCAGCCGCGCGCCGCCGAGGTCCGGATTGCACTCCGTCAGGTCCTTCGCGGCGTCGTAGTAGCCCCAGAGGTTCTGGTCCGTGGGCTGGCTCAGGTAGGCGTCCACCCGCTGATACCACTCCTCACGCGCGGCGGCGCGAGGGCTCGAGGCGAGGTCGGGGAACCACTCGAAGACGGAGCGGTGCTCGTTTCCATGGAAGCCATCCTCGGCGAGGTGGTCGAAGGGCAGCCCCAGTCGCAGGTGGCGCAGGTCGATGGCGTGCAGCTCGTCATAGGCCTGCCGTGCCTTGGCCAGCGAGTCGATGGGCCCGGTGGCCCACAGCAGCTTCCGGTCACCCACGAGGTGGTCCATGAAGGCCTCGTCGCGCTCGCTCTGCGCGGCGGAGTCGTGGACGGGGAGGCCCGGCGTCCGGGCGGCGAAGGGCTCATAGGCGGGCTGGAGCGGCCGGAAGCGCGCCGGATGGAGCAGGCGCGTCATCCCGTGTCGCTGCCGAACCACCCGGACCAGCTCGATGATGGCGCTGGCCCGGGCCTCGTCGACGTGTGTCACCGCTCGGCGGCGGAGGTCCGCGTCCGTGTAGCCCACGCGCGCCAGCTCGATGGCGTCCGGGCTGTGGCAGCCAGCACACGCGCCTCGCGTGCCCTCGTAGCGCCAGGCGTTGAGCCCCGCCGAATAGCGCGCCGCCAGTTCCTCCTCGGTGAGCGCGTTCGCTGGGACGTAGGGCGTGCCGCACCGGGCATCGGTGCCAGGCGGCTCCGGGCAGAGCAGGGACTCCGGATAGGCGACGGCCTCCGGGACGGGATCCACCGAGGGGGGCGGAGGGAGGGGGATCTCCTTCTCCTCGGGCGGCGGAGACACCGGCGGGCCGGAGTCACTACAGGCCGCGAGGACGACCAGCAACCCCACCGCGAAGAGCCACCTCGCCGCCTCGCATCGGGATGCACTGCGGGAACGGCTGTGTTTGACGGAGGGCATGACCTTATTCCACCATGTCCCGGGGACTCCGCGTCAATTCATTGAAGTTCGAAACCTGCCCAGGTGGGCTGACAACAGGGTCTGCCTCCCCGTTGAATCAGAACAGGTAGCGCACGCCACGTTTGTCCCACTCCTTCAGAATCCGTTCGTTGAACGGTTCCGATTCGTCCCAGCTCAGACGCACCTCCCGCAGGGATGGCAACTCCAGCAGAAAATCGGGCGACCGCCCCAGGCAGTTGCTGTCCACATCGAGCAACTCCAGTCGTTTCAACTGGGTGATGGTTTCGGGCAAGGCTTCCAGGGCGCCGCCAGCCAGTATCAACTGTCGGAGGTTCGTGAGGTTGCCGATTCTCGGTGAGAGTCTGCGGAGTGGGTCCGAGACATAAAGTACTTCCAGGCTCCCCAGCGAAAAGAGCTCGTCGGGCAACTCCTCAAGGCCGTTCTCCCAGAGGTCGAGCCTCCGGAGATGGGTGTAGCGCGCCAGTTCTGGGAAAAGAGAGGCCTTGGGGAATCCACCCAGGTCGAGCTGTTCCACGGCCTCAATCGCCGCCAGGGGCGAGGGCACCAGGTCCTCCTGCTCATTCATCAGCGCGATTCGGTACTCCAAGCCACTCCGCGCAACCCTCGTCACCTCCGGCTCTTCGGCGTTGGCATAGGTCATCCGCCAGATGGATTCGAACAGCTCGAGCAGCGGCGACAGCGTGGGGAATTCCGGAAGAAGGTCGAGTGCCTGCCGCACCTGGGCCGGCTCGGAGCTCTTCAAGAGCTGTTTGATTTCCTGTTCGGAGCCGGGTGCATTCATTCGCGCGAGCGTACCCTCGAACACGCATGCACCTCGACTACCGCCCCTGCGTCAAGGAAGGTGCCGGCTCGGCTGAGTTGGCCACCCTAGGTGGACTCTGGAAGGCAAGCGTGTCGCCAGGTACCCGCCACTGCGCGGTTGATGGCATGAGAAGCTCGTCCAGGATCGCGACACATGAGCGATTTCGAAACGGCGTGGCATGTGGAACCGGCGGGCAAGACGGGTGCGGACCGTGTGAGTGTCCTGACGCAAGGGGACGCGACGGTGCTCGTGGTGGCGGATGGGGCGGGGATCTCACGACGTGGCGCCGAGGCCGCGGAGGCCGTGCTGCGTGGAGTCCAGGACGCCGTGGAGGCCGGGGCCGACGTGGAACGCGCGGAGACCTGGCGCGAGGTGCTTGCGCGGTGCGACGCGGAGCGGATGGACTCGGGTCAGGGTGGGGAAACCACCGCCGTGGTCGCCTGTGTCACCCCGAGGCGCGTGGTGGGGGCCAGCGTGGGGGACTCGGAGCTGTGGCTGTTCCAGGGCGGCGAATCGACCGCGTTGACGGAGCATCAACACCGCAAGCCCCTGCTCGGCAGCGGGCAGGCGCGGCCCGTCACCTTCGAATTCGCGTGGCGAGGTGGCGTCCTCCTCGGCGCGTCGGACGGCTTGTTCAGGTACGCCGACCTCCGGCGCATCCAGGCGCAAGTGAGCCTCTCCGACGCGAACGCCGCGGTGCTCGCGCTGGCCGCGCTGCCTCGACTCGCGAGCGGCGCGCTCCCGGATGACGTGGGGCTGGTCCTGTGCCGCCCGAGCGCTCCACGCCCCTGACTCCGTCCTCGGTGCGACGGAGTCTCGTCGTTCGTCGAGCAGCCGCTCCTGGAGTCGCCAGCGTGGAGGGCATCCGCCGCCAGCCACACGGAGAGTAGGATGAGGCATGCCCTCTCCAAAATGGCTCCTCCTGGCCGCCCTGGCATTCGCTTGCGTCGCCTCCGCGGCCAGCCCCGTCCCCACCTATCAAACCCAGACTCTCGAGGGCTGGACGGTTCGCATCGATGACCGCCTGATGGCAGGGGCGAACAGGCCCCTGACGGAAAAGGCGCTGGTGCTCCTGGCGGCGCAGCTCAAGGAGGTCATCCGGATTGTCCCCGCGGGCCCCGTGGCTCAGCTCCGCAAGGTGACGCTGTGGCTGTCGCCGCCCTATCCCAACGAGCCGGAGGCGGCTCGGTACCATGCGGGCGATGTCTTGCTGCGCCGGAGTGGTCGCAGCCTGACGATGCTGAAGAGCATCGAGTTCACGAACGTCCTCATCTTCGAGAAGGAAACCCGGCGGATGCCCATATTCGTGCTCCACGAGCTCAGCCATGCCTATCACGACCATGTGCTCGGCGAGCACGCCGGCATCGAGGCGGCCTATGCGCGCGCGAGGGAAAACAAGAGCTACGACTGTGTGGAGCGCTGGCGTGGGCCCGAGGTGCCCATCACGTTCGAGCGTGCCTATGCCATGACCGATGATTGGGAGTACTTCGCGGAGACCTCGGAGGCGCTCTTCGGACGCAACGACTACTATCCCTTCACACGTGAAGACTTGGCCAGGCACGACCCGGGCATGCTCGCGCTGCTCCAGCAGGTGTGGCAACTGCCCACGACCACGGCACCCACCCCGCCCACGACCTCCACTCCTCCGCCGGTGTCCGCCCCCGTCGATGCCCGCTGCTACTACCGGTTGACGACCCTGTGGCAGGGCGATGGCATGTCGCTGGACATCATCGGGGACGGCAAGGCCAACAACACCCCCATCCTCGCCACGACGGGCAGATACACGGGGCAGCTGTGGAAACTGACTCCGGAGGCCAACGGCTTCTACCGACTGACGACCCAGTGGCGTGGGACCAGCCTGTCCCTGGCCAACACCGCTGGCAATCGCCCCCTCCTCGTCAAATCGGCGGCTGTTCCGGAGCAGCGATGGAAGCTGACTCCGGAGCCCAACGGCATCTACAGGCTGACGACCCAGGCGCAGGGCGACGTGCTGTCGCTCGACATCGTCAATGACAGCAGGGCCAACAACATCCCCATCCTCGCCAAGACAAGCTGCAATGACTCGGGGCAGCTGTGGAAGCTGACCCCCGAGCGCCCTGTCGAGGATGAGCCGTGAGCGAGGAGCGGCAGGCCATGGGCCCCTTGCTACCCGCCTTCGCTCTACTCCTGCGCATGTCCATTCCTGGCCGCGCCTTCCCCGGATGTCTGGCTAGAGCTCGTTCATGATGAGCAGGCCGCGCGACGAATCGATGATGTACACGTAGCCATCGCCGGGTACGCGGATGCCGATGGCTCCCTCGAAGACGTCGTCGGTGCGCCCCGGGTCCGTCTCGTGGTGTGTATTGTAATAGGCCACCTGCCGGGGCTGTGTGGGGTTGGACACGTCCAGCACGCGCACGCCCTCCTGATACCAGGCGACGTACAGGCGCGTGCCCACCAGAAGGATGTTGTGGATGGAGGTCGTGGGCCGGAGCTTGAACTCGCCGATCTTCACGATGTGCGCCGGGTCGCTGGCGTCCAGCACGCGCAGGTGTGCGCCATGGTTCTCGCCGCCCTCGAAGACGATGGTTCGCCCGGCGAAGGTGCCCACGGCGTTGTGGTGGGCGGTGGTGTTTGGGTATGTGTAGGTCCCCAGCAGCTTCATGTTGTTCGGGTTCTCGACGTCGACGACCTTGAGGCCGCCCTCGAAGTGGCTGATGTAGAGCTTGCCCTGGTAGGCGAAGGCGTCATGGGCCCCGTCATAGGGCCCCACCAGGGGAAGGGCGAGACGCTGGAGCATCACTGGCTCTAGCGGCAATGCCGTTCACTTTAGGGACGGACGCGACGTAGGGGCCTGCGGGAGCGTGCTCGTCGGTCCGGGCGGGGACGCTTCCGTGGGTAGCTGCTCATCTTGATTTTCACCGCACGCGGATACCGTCTGTGACTTCGCCGCAGC
>NZ_JABUMR010000040.1:0-1022 GCF_013336725.1 Myxococcus sp. CA040A
AGGCGGGAAGAGGGAGCAGGGGCACCTCTCGTTCGGCTCTGTGTGCGCAGAAGACCTGAGAGCGAGAAGGCCCTGCCCGAGGGCAAAGGTAGGCAGTGGTTGAAGAGGAAGCAGCGCCAGGCGCTGCTTCGGTGGGCAGAGAGGAGTGGCTGCCCGCTCACCATGCGGCGGTGCATGGCGGTGGCGGCCGTGGGACGAGGGGACTCATGCAACGCCGCAGCCCGGGCGCTGGGCTGTGCCACCTCCACCGTCGTGTGCGCGGTGCGCCGCTACCGGGAAGCTGGGCGCGAAGCCCTCCGAGACAGACGGGCGGGCAACGGCCATCCCAAGGTAGACGGCCAATTCAGGCAGAGGCTGGAGCGAGTGTTGGCCGGCACGCCCGAGGACTGGGGCTGGTGCCGGCCCACTTGGACGAGGGAGCTGCTGTGTGTGGAGCTGCAGCGCCGGGGGATGCCTCGTGTGTCCGTGGCGACCATGGGCCGGACACTCGCCTCGCTCGGCGCCCGCCTCAAGGCGGCAAAGCCCATCGTCCAGTGTCCCTGGCCCGCGTGGAAGCGTCGCCGGAGGCTCTATGTGCTCAGATGCATGGAGGCGCACAAGCCCCTCGAGGAGCCCGTGCTCCACGTGGACGAGGTGGACATCCACCTCAATCCCAAGGTGGGGCGCGACTGGTGTCTGCCCGGGCAGCGCCGGGTAGTCGTGACGCCCGGCAACAACCAGAAGCGCTTCGTGGCTGGGGCGCTGAATGTCCGGACGGGGAAGCTGACGTGGGTGGAGGGCAGGTCCAAGGCCAGCACCCTCTTCATTCAGTTGCTCTGGCGCCTTGCGAGCCAGTACCGACGGGCTCGCCGAATCCACCTCGTGCTGGACAACGCCGCGGTTCACACCAGCAAGAAGACTCGCCGTGCCCTCGCGCAACTCGGCGGGCGCATCGTGCTCCACTTCCTTCCGCCTTACTGCCCCGAGGGCAACCGCATCGAGCGGGTATGGCTGGACCTGCACGCCAATGTCACCCGCAATCA
>NZ_JABUMR010000041.1:0-961 GCF_013336725.1 Myxococcus sp. CA040A
CGACTCGCCCCGGGCGCGGGACTCAACACCTGCCATGCCTCAGAGTGTCGGGGAGGGCGGGGACGGCGTCCGAGACCTACCTACTGGAGGCGCGCTTGCCGCTGGCCGCGTTCACACCCCGTCGCACATCGCCGCAAGAACGCACCCGAAGTAAAGTCCTCCTTCTCGACCATGTCCTCGGCGCGAGGCGCTGCGCGTCCCTGTGCATGCTCGCGACCATGCAAAGTCCAGTTGGGGGGCAAAATGATCGACCAGCCACGGCAATCTGTACATGCGGAAGAGGCAGCCGCTTCTATCGAGAGTGCCGTTCACGCGGTGCCCGAATCTGTGGGCATCAGGGAACCGCCTGACTTCGAGGCGGATCTCGCAGTCCATGACCGCTATCAATCATTCTCCGGGGAGGTTCTCCGTCTTGCACTGCTTGGCATTGGAGCCATCGGATTCTTCCTTTCGAAGGAAGGCCGGTTCTCACTGACTGGAGAGGCACGCCTGTCAGGTGTTCGGGAGAGCCTGTGGGCATGCCTCATTGCATTTGGCGTCGCGTGCGCGTGCGCCCTGGCGCACCGCTACTGGTCTACCGAGGGCGTCGCCGCCCTCGTTGACCGGGACCGCAAGAAGCACAAGAACCCTGCCGACCCGAGAATCGAGGCCGCCGATGCCTTGATGAACAGCAGCTTCGAGCGCTCCTCCTTCTTCATTGCGGCGAGCGCATTTACTCTCGGAGGAGGAGCAATCGCCCTCGCAGTGGCACTGGGCCTCTGCCTCACCGTCCCAACCAAGTGACGATTCCAAGTTCCGCGCCAGCCCCCGGCGGCGCGGAAGCAACTCTCTCCGGGAACCGGCAGCGTCAACACGCGCATCCCGGACCCTTGTGACAGGTGTTCGCCCGGGGGATGCAGGAGTCGCCACAGGGTTTGCTGCTGGGCCCACAGCGTCGGCAGCAGGCACCACCTCCGCCACC
>NZ_JABUMR010000042.1:0-879 GCF_013336725.1 Myxococcus sp. CA040A
AGAGCCTCTATCAAATGTGAGGATAGAGGCTTCGGAAGAGCATGACGCAGCAGCCGAGGACGAGGAAGCCGAAGTGGACGTCGTCCCTGCGCTCGTCACGGACACGGAGCCGACGAAGTTGATTTTTCCAGGCCAGAGTGCGCTCCGCCACCCAACGGTGACGCCCCAGGCGCTCCTTGGACTCGACACCTGGTCGCGCGATTCGTGGTGCGATGCCGCGCTTTCGAAGCCCGCGCCGGTTCTTCTTCGAGGCGTAGGCCTTATCCCCGTGGACCTTCCTGGGACGGAAGCAGCGTTGCCCTGAAGGCATCCTCACCGGAGGTATGGAGTCCACGAGGGGAAAGAGTTCGTGGGTGTCGTGCACGTTCGCCGCCGTCAGCGACTGGGTGAGCGGCAGTCCATGGGCCTCTACGAGAAGATGATGCTTGCTACCCGCCTTCGCTCGGTCCGTCGGATTTGGGCCCGTGAGGGCCCCCTTTTTGAGGCCCGGACAGACGACGAGTCGATGCTGGCGCGGGAGAGGTCCACCCTGCCTCGTAGTCCCAGTTCATCCAGCAGTTGGTGTTGGAGCTTTTCCCAGACCCCGGCCTCGGTCCATTCCTCCAGCCGGCGCCAGGCTGTCATGCCCGACAGGCCGAACTGCTTGCGAGGAAGCATCTCCCATGGAATGCCGCTCCTCAGCACGAAGACAATGGCCTCCAGCGCCGCTCGGTCATCTGCTCGGGGGCGTCCAAGCTTCTTCTTGGGTCTCGGCGGAGGCAGCAGCGGCGCCACACGCTGCCAGAAGGCGTCGGGAACGAGTTCGCGGACCATGCACTCAAGCTGGGGATGCCCTTCGTCGGTGGCCACCCCAGCCCTGACTTTTGTTAGGTCCTCTAA
>NZ_JABUMR010000043.1:0-863 GCF_013336725.1 Myxococcus sp. CA040A
CTCCATCTTCTCCGACGTCCTCGGCCTGGAGCGCGTCAGCATCCACGGCGACTTCTTCGAGTTGGGCGGCCACTCCCTCCTCGCCACTCAAGTCGTCTCTCGCATCCGCTCCACCTTCGACGTCGAGTTGCCTCTCGGTGAGCTCTTCTCTTCTCCCACCGTCGCTCTCCTCTCCGAGCGGCTCGACTTGCTCCACGGCTCCTCGTCTCGCCAGCCGGCCCTCGTC
Source organism: Myxococcus sp. CA040A (assembly GCF_013336725.1). NCBI lineage: Bacteria > Pseudomonadati > Myxococcota > Myxococcia > Myxococcales > Myxococcaceae > Myxococcus > Myxococcus sp. CA040A. Next base: position 227 of record NZ_JABUMR010000043.1, read on the forward strand.
CCTGTCGACCGGGCCCAGCCGCTGCCTCTCTCATTCGCCCAGCAGCGCCTCTGGTTCCTCGACCAGCTCCAGCCCGGCGCTCCCACCTACAACATCCCCTGGGCGCTCAAGCTCACAGGCAACCTCAACGCGGACGCACTGCTCCAGTCCCTCAACGCGCTGATTCAGCGTCACGAGGCCCTGCGCACCCACTTCGCCATTCACCAGGGCCAGCCCGTCCAGCGCATCCTGCCCGACGTCCGCATAGCGCTGCCCGTCGTCGACCTGCGCGCCCTGGACTCCTCTGCTCGCGATTCCGAAGCCCAGCGGATCATGCGCGAGGAGGCTCTTCACTCCTTCGACCTGTCTCGTGGCCCCTTGGTGCACGCCACTCTCGTGCGCCTCACCAATGACGAGTTCCTCCTCCTCATCACCAATCACCACATCGTCTCCGACGGCTGGTCCATCGGCGTCATCGTCCGTGAACTCGCCGCCTTCTACCGTCAGTTCGCTGGGGGCGAGCCTGCCCAGCTTTCTCCGCTGCCCATCCAGTACGCCGACTTCTCCGTCTGGCAGCGCCAGTGGCTCCAGGGCGACGTCCTCTCTTCCGAAATCGCCTGGTGGCGCACCCAGCTTGCCGGTGCCTCCTCGTCCCTGG
>NZ_JABUMR010000044.1:0-782 GCF_013336725.1 Myxococcus sp. CA040A
GCGTAGGTGAGCGAGCGCGAGCCATCGGAGATGGCGATGGCGTCGGGCGTGCGGAGCGCCTGGGCCTCGAAGGGGCCGTGCAGCGTCGTGACGGCGTGAGACTCGCGTGACGTGTCATTCCAGGAGACGAGGGACTGGTGACGCTCCTGCTCATCGAGCAGGGGCAGGCGCCACAGCGACTGACCCGGGTTGTTCACCGCGGACTTCAGCAGGCGCACCAGATGCGCGCCCATCCGCTCCGCGGTGCTCCGGTCGAACAGGTCGGTGTTGAACTCGAGCAGGCCGCCGATGTCGTCGCCGAAGTCACCGCAGAGCAGGGACAGGTCGAACTTGGCCGTGCCGCTGTCCACCTGCATTGGCTCGAGCGGACTCTTCTCCTCACCGTCCTCCGGCCCGGCCGAGTGGCCCGTGTTCTGAAGAGCGAACATGACCTGGAAGAGCGGAGACCGGCTCAGGTCGCGCTCGGGCTTGAGCTCATCGACGAGCTTCTCGAAGGGCACGTCCTGGTGCGTGTACGCGCCGAGCGTCATCTCCTTCACCTGGGTCAGCAACTCGCGGAACGTCATCTCCCCCGTCAGCCGTGCGCGCAGCGCGAGCGTGTTGACGAAGAAGCCGACGATGCCCTCGATTTCCGAGCGCTGCCGATTCGCGATGGGCGAGCCGACGACGATGTCGTCCTGGCCCGAGTAGCGAGCGAGCAACACCTGGAACGCGGACAGCAGTGCCATGAAGGGCGTGACGCCTTCACGCAGGCACAGCGCGCGCAGCTCGGCGGTGAGCTG
>NZ_JABUMR010000045.1:0-706 GCF_013336725.1 Myxococcus sp. CA040A
TGGGAAGCCGTCATCCAGCGGCAGCCCTCGCTGCGCACGTCCTTCGTCCCCGAGGACGCGGGCCAGCCCCTCCAGTGGGTCCACCCGGAGGCCACCCTCCCCTGGGAGGAGCACGACTGGCGCGGCGTGGATGAGGCCGAGCAGCAGCGCCGCTTCGACACCCTCATCTCCGAGGACCGTGCTCGGGGCTTCGACCTGAGCACACCACCGCTGCTGCGACTGACGGTCATCCGCACGGATGAGCGCGCGTGGCGCGTCCTCTGGACGCTGCACCACCTCATCGTGGATGGCTGGAGCCTCGGTCTCCTCTTCCAGGAACTCTTCACCACCTACGAGCAGGTCCGCTCCGGCCGACTCCCGGCGGAGAGTGAGTCGACCTCCTTCCGCGACTACATCGCCTGGCTCCAGCGCCAGTCCCTGGAGCCCGCGGAGCACTACTGGCGCAAGACGCTGCGGGGCTTCACCGCGCCCACGCCCTTGCCCGGTGCGCTTCCCCGAAGCCCGGACTCGGTGCTCCGGCGTCAGCACCTGAACGTCTGGCTGCCCGCGCAACTCACCACGGACCTCCAGGCCTTCGTGCGCCAGCACCACCTCACCCTCAATGCACTGGTCCAGGCCGCTTGGACGCTGGTGCTCTCACGTCACACCGGTGAGCAGGACATCCTCTTCGGCGCCACCACCTCGGGTCGCTCCGCCGACGTCGCCG
>NZ_JABUMR010000046.1:0-706 GCF_013336725.1 Myxococcus sp. CA040A
TGGGAAGCCGTCATCCAGCGGCAGCCCTCGCTGCGCACGTCCTTCGTCCCCGAGGACGCGGGCCAGCCCCTCCAGTGGGTCCACCCGGAGGCCACCCTCCCCTGGGAGGAGCACGACTGGCGCGGCGCGGATGAGGCCGAGCAGCAGAGCCGCTTCGACACCCTCATCTCCGAGGACCGTGCTCGGGGCTTCGACCTGCGCACACCACCACTGCTGCGGCTGACGGTCATCCGCACGGATGAGCACGCGTGGCGCATCCTCTGGACGCTGCACCACCTCATCGTGGATGGCTGGAGCCTCGGGCTCCTCTTCCAGGAACTCTTCACCACCTACGAGCAGGTCCGCTCTGGCCGACTCCCGGCGGAGAGTGAGTCGACCTCCTTCCGCGACTACATCGCCTGGCTCCAGCGCCAGTCCCTGGAGCCCGCGGAGCTCTACTGGCGCAAGACGCTGCGGGGCTTCACCGCGCCCACGCCCTTGCCCGGTGCGCTTCCCCGAAGCCCGGACTCGGTGCTCCGGCGTCAGCACCTGAACGTCTGGCTGCCCGCGCGACTCACCACGGACCTCCAGGCCTTCGTCCGCCAGCACCACCTCACCCTCAATGCACTGGTCCAGGCCGCTTGGACGCTGGTGCTCTCACGTCACACCGGTGAGCAGGACATCCTCTTCGGCGCCACCACCTCGGGTCGCTCCGCCGACGTCGCCG
>NZ_JABUMR010000047.1:0-679 GCF_013336725.1 Myxococcus sp. CA040A
AAGAGGCTCGGCTCGCTGAAGAGGCTCGGGTTCGTGCGGAAGAAGAGCGCCGCGCTGAAGATGCCCGACTCGCCGAAGAGGCTCGGCTGGCGGAAGAGGAGCGCCTCGCTGAAGAGGCTCGACTCGCCGAAGAGGTGCGGGTCCGCGCAGAGGAAGAGCGACTCGCTGAAGAAGCCCGGCTCGCTGAAGAGGCGCGACTTGCCGAAGAGGCCCGGGTCCGTGCGGAGGAAGAGCGACTCGCTGAAGAGGCCCGGCTCGCCGAAGAGGCCCGGGTCCGTGCGGAGGAAGAGCGTCGCGCGGAAGAGGCACGGCTCGCGGAAGAGGCACGGCTCGCTGAAGAGGCACGGCTCGCTGAAGAGGCACGGCTCGCTGAAGAGGCGCGGCTCGCTGAAGAGGCGCGGCTCGCGGAAGAGGCACGGCTCGCTGAAGAGGCGCGGCTCGCTGAAGAGCTACGCGCTGAAGAGGCTCGACTCCGTGCCGAGGAAGAACAACGCGAGGAAGAGGCCCGGCTCGCTGAAGAGGCTCGGCTCGCTGAAGTGGCTCGGCTCGCTGAAGAGGCCCGACTCGCCGAAGAGGCTCGGGTTCGTGCAGAGGAAGAGCGCCGCGAGGAAGAGGCCCGGCTCGCTGAAGAGGCGCGGCTCGCGGAAGAGGCACGGCTCGCTGAAGAGGCTCGGGTTCG
>NZ_JABUMR010000048.1:0-587 GCF_013336725.1 Myxococcus sp. CA040A
CTGGTTCCTCGACCAGCTCCAGCCCGGCGCTCCCACCTACAACATCCCCTGGGCGCTCAAGCTCTCTGGCTCGCTTGACTCGCATGCGCTGCTCCAGTCCCTCAACGCGCTGATTCAGCGTCACGAGGCCCTGCGCACCCACTTCGCCATTCACCAGGGTCAGCCCGTTCAGCTCGTCCAGCACGACTTCGTGCTGGAGATGCCTCTCATCGACCTCTCCGCCCTGCCCCAGCAGCAGCGCGACGCCGAGGCACAGCGGCTGGCGGCGGCCGAAGCCGTGCGTCCCTTCGACCTGGCCCAAGGCCCTGTCGTCCGCACTTCTCTCCTCCGCCTGGATGCGTCCGAGCACCAACTGCTCGTCACCGTCCACCACATCGCTTCCGACGGTTGGTCCATCTCCGTCATGGTCCGCGAGTTGGCCGCCTTCTACCGCCAGTTCGCTGGGGGCGAGCCTGCCCAACTTTCTCCGCTGCCCATCCAGTACGCCGACTTCTCCGTCTGGCAGCGCCAGTGGCTCCAGGGCGACGTCCTCTCTTCCGAAATCGCCTGGTGGCGCACCCAGCTTGCCGGTGCCTCCTCGTCCCTGG
>NZ_JABUMR010000049.1:0-564 GCF_013336725.1 Myxococcus sp. CA040A
CGGCATCAGGCGTACGCGCGGCCTGCTGAGCGAAGAGCGAAGGGATGGATGCGTCGCGCGGGTAATCACTGACAACGCCATTCCAACCCGCGAGGACCTGCTGCTTCTCCGCCAACGTGAGCAGAGGAATCAGGCCGAGCTGTGCATCAGGCGAAGCGGTCAGCGCTTCGAGCAACACGAGGTAGTGACGCGAGAGGCGCTCCATGGTCGCCGCGTCGAAGAGGTCGGTGTTGTAGTTGAAGACACCCGCGAAGCCATTGATGCCTTCTTCGAGCAGGAGGCTGAAGTCGTACTTCGCCGTCTCGATGCTGGGAGCCAGCCCGCTGAGGGTGAGACCCGGGAGCTCGAGTTCCTCTTCAGGAGCGTTCTGAAGGGTGAGGGTGACCTGGAAGAGCGGTGAGCGGCTCAGGTCACGCTGAGGCTGGAGTTCTTCGACAAGCTTCTCGAAGGGGACGTCCTGGTGCTCGTAGGCGGCCAGAGTGGACGTGCGCACCTGGGAGAGCAACTGACGGAAGGACTGCTTCGAGTCGAGTCGGGAGTGGAGGACGAGGGTGTTGACGAAGA
>NZ_JABUMR010000004.1:0-8358 GCF_013336725.1 Myxococcus sp. CA040A
CTGGTTCCTCGACCAGCTCCAGCCCGGCGCTCCCACCTACAACATCCCCTGGGCGCTCAAGCTCTCTGGCTCGCTTGACTCGCATGCGCTGCTCCAGTCCCTCAACGCGCTGATTCAGCGTCACGAGACCCTGCGCACCCACTTCGCCATTCATGAGGGCCAGCCCGTTCAGCACGTCCAGCTCGACTTCCGGCTGGAGATGCCTCTCATTGACCTCTCCGCCCTGCCCCAGCAGGAGCGTGACGCCGAGGCACAGCGGCTGGCGGCAGCCGAAGCCGTGCGTCCGTTCGACCTCGCCCGGGGCCCCGTCGTCCGCGCGTCACTCCTCCGCCTGGATGCGTCCGAGCACCAGTTGCTCGTCACCGTCCACCACATCGCCTCCGACGGTTGGTCCATCGCCGTCATGGTCCGCGAGCTGGCCGCCTTCTACCGCCAGTTCTCCGGGGGCGAGCCCGCTCAGCTTGCCCCTCTGCCCATCCAGTACGCCGACTTCTCCGTCTGGCAGCGCCAGTGGCTCCAGGGTGATGTCCTCGCCTCAGAAATCGCCTGGTGGCGCAACCAGCTCGCGGGCGCTTCTCCTGCTATTGAGCTGCCTACCGACAGGCCCCGTCCCGCCGTCCAGTCCTTCCGCGGCTCGCTGATTCCTTTCGAGCTGTCTGCTGAGCTGACCTTCGCCGTGAAGGCACTCGCCCAGCGCGAGGGCGCCACGCCCTTCATGGTGCTGCTCGCCGCGTGGCAACTGCTGCTGTCTCGCTACTCTCGTCAGGACGACATCTGCGTTGGCTCTCCCATCGCCAACCGCAATCGCGCGGAGACCGAGGGCCTCATCGGCTTCTTCGTCAACACGCTCGTCCTGCGTGCTCACATCAATGGCGGCCAGTCCTTCCGCCAGTTGTTGGAGCAGGTGCGCCTGTCCACCCTCGCGGCCTACGAGCACCAGGACGTCCCCTTCGAGAAGCTCGTCGAGGAACTCCAGCCTCAGCGCGACCTCAGTCGCAGCCCGCTGTTCCAGGTCTCCTTCACCTTCCAGAACGCTCCTGACGATGCCCTCCGCCTCCCGGGCCTCTCCCTCGACGTCCTCACCTCCGAGCTTCACTCCGCCAAGTTCGACCTCTCCCTCGGCATGAGCGAGAGCCAGGGTCGTCTGCTCGGCTCCCTCGACTTCAACTCCGACCTCTTCGACGCAGCCACTCCGCGTCGCATGGCTCGCCACTTCGTCAGCCTCCTCACCGACGCCACCTCTCGCGTCGACGCACCCCTGCGTCATCTCGGCCTGCTCGCCGACGACGAGAAGACTCAACTCTTCTCCGACTTCCAGGGCGCTCACGTGAAGTACCCGAGTGAGGCCACCCTTCACTCGATCATCCAAGCGCAGGCGCTTCGTTCTCCCCATGCCGAGGCCGTTCGCTTCGAAGACAGTCTCCTCACCTACGCGCAGCTCGATTCACGCTCCAACCAGCTCGCTCACCACCTGCGTACTCTCGGCGCGCGCCCCGGCTCTCTCGTCGGTGTCTGCCTGGAGCGCTCGCTCGACCTCGTCGTCGCCCTGCTCGCAGTCCTCAAGTCCGGCGCTGCCTACGTCCCCCTGGACCCCGCGTATCCCCGCGAGCGCCTCGCCGGAATGCTCGAGGACGCTGACGCTCCCGTGCTCCTCACCCATGAGCACCTGACGTCCGTCCTCCCCCAGCACGCCTCTCGCGTCCTCTGCCTCGACTCCCAGTGGGACGCTGTCTCGCGACAGCCCTCCTCCTCGCTGGAGTCGCTCGCCGGCCCTGACGCCCTCGCCTACGTCATCTTCACCTCGGGCTCCACGGGCCGCCCCAAGGGCGCCATGAATGCCCACTCGGGCGTCGTCAACCGCCTGCTGTGGATGCAGCAGCAGTACGCGCTGACGGCGATGGACACCGTCCTCCAGAAGACTCCCTTCTCCTTCGACGTCTCCGTCTGGGAGTTCTTCTGGCCCCTCATGACCGGCGCGCGGCTCGTCCTCGCGAAACCCGGTGGACACCAGGACCCCGCCTACCTCGTCCGCCTCATCTCCGAGCAGCGTGTCTCCACGCTCCACTTCGTCCCCTCCATGCTCCGCGCCTTCTTGGAGGAGCCGGGTGTCGAGAAGCTCTCCTCGCTTCGTCGCGTCGTCTGCAGTGGTGAGGCTCTCACTTCGGACTTGGTGACTCGCGCCCATGCGCGCCTGCCCGCTTCCGCCGAGGTCCACAACCTCTACGGCCCCACCGAGGCCGCCGTCGACGTCTCCTTCTTCCACTGCGCTCGCGGCTCCTCCCAGTCCTCCATCCCCATCGGCAGGCCCGTCGCCAACACCCGCCTCTACGTCCTTGACTCCGACAACCAGCCTTCTCCCGTCGGTGTCCCCGGTGAGCTCTTCATCGGCGGTGTCCAGGTCGGCCTCGGCTACTGGCGCAAGCCCCACCTCACCGCTGAGCGCTTCATCCCCGACGCCTTCAGCGCCTCTCCTGGTGCCCGCCTCTACCGCACCGGCGACGTCGCTCGCTGGCTCCCAGACGGCTCCCTCGAGTACCTCGGCCGCTCCGACTTCCAGGTCAAGCTGCGTGGCTTCCGCATTGAGTTGGGCGAAGTCGAGGCCGCGCTTCGCTCGCTTCCCTCCGTCTCCGACACCGTCGTCGTCGTCCGTGACGAGTCCCGTCTCGTCGCCTACGTCGTCTCCTCTGGCGACACCGACTCCGCTTCACTCCGGGCCGCGCTCTCTCAGCGCCTCCCCGAGTACATGGTGCCCTCCGCCTTCGTCTTCCTCGACGCACTCCCCCTGAGCCCCAGCGGCAAGGTGGAACGCAAGGCGCTCCCGGCTCCGGACTTCACTCCCACCTCGCGTGAGCACATCGCGCCTCGCACTCCTTCCGAGGAGCTGCTCGCCTCCCTCTTCGCCTCAGTCCTCCGCGTCGAGCGCGTCGGTGTCACTGACAACTTCTTCGAACTCGGTGGCCACTCCCTCCTCGCCACCCAGCTCATCTCTCGCATTCGCCAGTCCTTCGGCGTCGAGCTGCCCGTTCGTGCTCTCTTCGAGGCCGCCAGCGTCGCCCAGCTCGCGCCGCGCATCGAAGCCACCCGCCAGACTCAGGACGGCCTCCAGCTTCCGCCCTTGGCGCCCGTTCCGCGCTCCGGCGACCTGCCGCTCTCCTTCGCGCAGCAGCGCCTCTGGTTCCTCGACAAGCTCCAGCCCGACAGTCCCTTCTACAACATCCCCACCGCGCTCCAGGTGAACGGTGAGTTGCACACCGAAGCGCTCTCTCGCGCACTCCAGGAACTCGTCCGTCGCCACGAGTCGCTTCGCACCACGTTCCTCTCCCGTGACGACGGCCAGCCCGCGCAGCGCATCCACACCGACGTCCCGTTCGACCTCTCGCACGTCGACCTCGGACACCTTCCGGAATCCACCCGCGACGCCGAAGCCCAGCGCCTCGCCACCGTCGAGGCCCAGACTCCCTTCAACCTGACGCGCGCCCCGCTGCTGCGCGCCACCCTCGTGCGCCTCGACGAGCAGCGCCATGTGCTGCTCATCACCGTCCACCACATCGTCTCGGACGGTTGGTCCGCGGGAGTCTTCGGCCGCGAGGTCCTCGAGCTGTACTCCGCCTTCAGCCAGGGCCTGCCCTCACCGCTGGCGCCGCTGGCACTCCAGTACGCCGACTACGCCGCATGGCAGCGAGGCTGGCTGCGGGATGAGGCGCTGGCTCAGCAGGTCTCCTGGTGGCGCAACCACCTCGCGGGGGCGCCGCATGCCCTGGAGCTGCCCACCGACAGACCGCGTCCTCCCGTCCAGTCCGCCCACGGCGCCAATCTCCCCGTGCGCCTTGGAGCGGACCTCACCACCGCGCTTCGCACCCTCTGCAACCGCGAGGGCGTCACGCCCTTCATGGTGCTGCTGTCCGCCTTCAACGTCCTCCTCGCCCGCTACTCCGGCCAGGACGACATCGTCGTCGGCTCGCCCATCGCCAACCGCCGGCAGGCCGAGCTCGAAGGCATCATCGGCTTCTTCGTCAACACGCTCGCGCTGCGCACCCAGCTTCGCCTGGACATGTCCTTCCGCGAGCTGCTCGCCCAGGTGCGCGAGTCCACCCTCGGCGCCTACTCGCACCAGGACGTTCCCTTCGAGAAGCTCGTCGAGGAACTCCAGCCCCAGCGCGACCTCAGCCGCTCACCCCTCTTCCAGGCCATGCTCGCGCTGCAGACGGCGCCCCCCGTCTCGTCCCGGAGTGACGCGTCCGGCGCCCTGCGCGCCATCGACGTGGACAGTGGCACCGCCAAGTTCGACCTCTCGATTCTCCTCGTCGACTCCGGCGCCGACATCCACGGCCTGCTCGAATTCAACACCGACCTCTTCGACCGGAGCACCGCCCAGCGCATGGGCGAGCACCTGTCGCGGCTGCTCCAGGCCGCCATCGACGACCCAAGCCAGTCCCTCGCCCACCTGCCGCTGCTGAGCACGCAGGAGAAGCACCAGCTCCTCACCGAGTGGAACGACACCGCGAGCGTCCATCACGTCACCTCGCCCATCCACCGTCCCGTGGAAGCGCAGGTGGCGCGGAAGCCCCACGCCATCGCCGTCTCGGATGGTGTCGCCTCGCTCACCTACGCCCAGCTCGACACGCGGGCCAATCAACTCGCGCACTTGCTGCGCGAGCACGGTGTCTCACCGGGCAGCTCCGTCGGCCTCTGCCTCGACAAGTCGCTCGACATGGCCGTCGCGGTCCTCGCGACGCTCAAGGCCGGCGCATCGTATCTGCCGCTCGACCCCAATTACCCCTCCGAGCGCCTCGCCTTCATGCTCGAGGACTCCGCGGCGCCGGTCGTCCTTTCCCACTCCAGCCTCCGGGCCTCGCTGCCCGCGTCATCGAGTGCGCGACTCATCTTCGTCGACGCGGAAGCGGACGCCATCTCCGCCCAACCGCCTCACTCGCCCGACGTCGCGTTCTCTCCCGAATCCCCCGCCTACGTCATCTACACCTCCGGCTCCACCGGCAGACCCAAGGGTGTCGCCCTTCCTCACCGCGCGCTGAGCCATTTGCTGTCCTGGCAGTTGCGCCAGTCCGTGGTGCCTTCGGCCACCACCCTCCAGTTCGCCTCGCTCAGCTTCGATGTGTCGTGCCAGGAGATCTTCTCCACCTGGTGGGCCGGCGGAACGCTCGTGCTGCCCACTGGCGGTCTGCGCCAGGACATCCCCGCGCTGCTCGACTTCATGCACCAGCAGCGCGTCGGGCGGCTCTTCCTGCCCTTCGTCGCGCTCCAGGCCCTCGCGGACGCCGTCTCTCACGGCGCCACCGTTCCCACGACGTTGCGCGAGGTGGTGACGGCCGGTGAGCAACTCCAGATCACTCCCGCCCTCGTCGCCCTCTTCGAGAAGCTCCCGGGCTGCGTCCTGGAGAACCAGTACGGTCCCTCCGAGACGCACGTCGTCTCCGCGTTCCGCATGCAGGGAGCGCCCGCCTCTTGGCCCCGGCTGCCCTCCATCGGCTCGCCGCTGCCTCACACGCAGCTCTTCATCCTCGACTCGCTTGGCCAGCCGACGCCCGTGGGCGTGCCCGGTGAGCTCTTCATCGGCGGCGCGCACCTGGCACTCGGCTACACCGGCAGGCCCGCGCTGACGGCCGAGAAGTTCGTTCCCCACCCGTTCTCGTCGACGCCGGGTGCTCGCCTCTATCGCACCGGCGACTCCGCTCGATGGACCTCCTCGGGCACCGTCGAATTCCTCGGCCGTCTCGACGGACAGGTGAAGCTGCGCGGCTTCCGCGTCGAGCTCGGCGAAGTCGAGGCCGCGCTGCGCGCCCTGCCCGGCATCCGCGACGCCGCGGCCATCGTCCGAGAGGACGTCCCCGGCGCCAGGCGCCTCGTCGGCTATGTCGTCCCTGTCTCTGGGACGGACGCAGTCACCCCCGAAGCGCTCCGCTCCGCCCTGCTCAAGCGCCTGCCCGAGTACATGGTGCCCTCCGTCTTCGTCGCCCTGGAGGCCCTGCCGCTGACTCCCAGCGGGAAGCTCGCCAGGAGGCTGCTGCCGGCACCCGACGCGGCGAGCCTGACGGACGAGTCGTCCTTCGTCGCACCTCGTACCCCCACGGAAGAGAAGCTCGCCGAGCTCTTCGGCGCCGTCCTCAACCTGCCTCGCGTCAGCGTCACCGAGAGCTTCTTCGCCCTGGGTGGGCACTCCCTTCTCGCCACCCAGGTCGTCTCTCGCATCCGCTCCACCTTCAACGTCGAGCTCCCACTCCGCGAACTCTTCGAGGCCCCCTCCGTTTCACAGCTCGCCGAGCGAGTGAATCAACAGACGGCCGGGTCGCAAACGCCGCCGCTGGTCCGCACGGACCGCTCGCAGCCGCCACCGCTGTCGTTCGCACAGCAGCGCTTGTGGTTCCTCGACAAGCTTCAGCCAGGTAGCGCGACCTTCAACATGCCCCTCGCGATTCATCTCGAGGGCACGCTGGACATGGACGCGCTGCAGCAGTCCTTCACGGAGCTGGTGCGCCGCCACGAGGTGCTGCGCACCACGTTCCGCGAGGGCCCGGTTCAAATCATCCATCCTCCCGCGGCCGTGCCAATGCCGCTGGAAGACCTGTCCGCGCTCACCGAAGAGGCGCGCGACGAGGAAGTCCAGCGTCGAGTCCTCGCGGAGGCCGAGCGTCCTTTCGACCTCGCGCGTGGCCCCCTGCTGCGGACCGCGTTGCTGCGGCTGAGTGCGACCCAGCACCTGTTGATGATGACGATGCACCACATCATCTCGGACGGCTGGTCCATGGGCCTGATCGTGCGTGAGTCCACCGCGCTCTACGAGTCCTTCGCGGCGCGGCGCCCTTCACCGCTGCCCGAGCTGCCCATCCAGTACGCCGACTACGCCGCATGGCAGCGGTCCTGGCTCAAGGGCGAGGCGCTCGAAACCCAGCTCGACTGGTGGAGTGCGTATCTGTCCGGAGCGGCGTTGCACCTGGACATGCCCACGGACTTCCCGCGTCCCGCCATGCAGGGCTTCCGAGGCGCGAGTGTCTCGCGAGTGCTGCCGCGTCAGCTCGTCGACTCACTCCACGCGCTGTGCCGTCGTGAGGGCTCCACGCTGTTCATGGCCCTGATGGCCGGCATCCAGGCCGTCCTGTCCCGCTACTCCGGACAGGAGGACTTCGTCATCGGCACCGGTATCGCCAATCGGAACCACTCGGAGACCGAAGGCCTCATCGGCTTCTTCGTCAACCAGCTCGCCCTGCGCGCACGGCTGGGTGGCAACCCGTCCTTCCGCGAGCTGCTCGCACGTGTCCGCCACGACACGTTGGGCGCCTACGCGCATCAGGACCTTCCGTTCGAAGAGCTGGTCAAGGCCGTCAACCCCGAGCGCAGCCTCGCTCACGCGCCTCTCTTCCAGGTCGCCGTGGTGCTCCAGAACCAGCCCGAGACCGAGCTGAAGGTTCCGGGCCTCACCTTCCACCTGCAGCCCTCCAACACCGGCACCTCGCGCCTCGACCTCACCCTCGCCCTCCAGGAAACGGCCCAGGGCCTGGGTTGCAGCATCGAGTACCGCACCGACCTCTTCACGGCTCAAACCGTCGACAGGCTGCTCATCCACCTCGGTGCCCTTCTCGAGAAGGCCGCGGCCCAGCCCGAGGCTCCTCTCTCCTCCCTCTCTCTTCTCTCCGAGGCCGAGCAGCACCAACTCCTCGTCGAGTGGAACGACACGGCACGAGACTTCCCGCGCAACGCCACCGCGCACGCCCTCTTCGAGGCCCAGGCTGCTCGCACTCCTGACGCCATCGCGCTTCGCTTCGAGGGCAACTCCCTCACCTACGCTCAGCTCGACTCTCGCGCCAATCGCCTCGCGCACCACCTGCGTGGCCTCGGCGTCACGGCCGAAGTCCCCGTCGCTCTCTGCGTCGAGCGCTCCCTCGACCTCGTCGTCTCCATCCTCGCCATCCTCAAGGCTGGCGGCGCCTGGGTCCCTCTCGATGCCTCGTACCCCGTCGAGCGCCTCTCCTTCATGCTCCGCGACTGCGCAGCCCCCGTGCTCGTCACCACGGCGACTCTGGTGCAGTCGCTGGGTCTGAAGGTGGAAAGCGTCGTCCGGCTGGATTCCGACGCGAGCCTCATCTCCGCGCAGCCCGAGTCCGCTCCGGCCTCCAGCACCAGTGCCGACAACCTCGCCTACGTCATCTACACCTCCGGCTCCACCGGCGCTCCCAAGGGCACCCTTCTCCAGCACCGCGGCCTCGCAAACACCGCTATCACCGCTGGCCGTGCCCACGGCTTCTCTCCCTCCTCTCGCGTCCTCCAGTACGCCGCCTTCGGCTTCGACGCCTCCGTCGCGGAAATCTTCGGCGCACTCCTCGCCGGCTCCACCCTCGTCCTCGC